>CAVYHH010000030.1:0-70818 GCA_963768275.1 uncultured Acidobacteriota bacterium | reverse complement strand
AAACCCGACAGGCTGAAGCGTGTCCTAATGGTGGCAGGGCATCCCGCGGGATTGTAGGATGCCCTCGCCACGCTTATGAATTTGAAGTGCGGTTGGCCTGAACTAAGCGCTGGCGGGCCGTGCGCCGGACGGAGCGCGATAGCCGGAACTGGCGGCCTTGCGGATTGCCTCAAGACCCTCCGTCGCATCCATCAACGGCGTGGTCTTGATCGACTTGACCGCACCGCCCGCGGCGGCGGCGATGGCCAGCGCTGCGGCGGTCACGTTGTTCGGGAATTCCGAAATGAGGACGAAGTCGTAATCGCCAAATGCGAAATAGGCGTTGACGATTCGTCCACCGAGTTTATCAACCACCGGCCGGATCGCTTCCAGACGGTTTTGGGGATTTGAAACGAGCGCTTGCCAGCCTTCTTCGTTGTAGGCGACCTGGCTTAGAAAAAGTGGCATGGAAACCTCCTTATTGGGTGAAATTTTTGTAGGAAATGGGCGGTGAAAATTCCTTGAAATTTCGCCGCCGACGGCCGGGTGTCTGCTGTCCTGAGACTCCTGAACTGGACGTATACACCCCGCCCTCTTGGCTTGCAAGGGCTTCCTTTTTGGAGACCGGCGTTGCGTGGATTTGCGGTTCAGTAGCACAGGCTTCAGCCTGTGGGTTTTGAATTTCTGTCCGCGCAAGAAACACTCACAGACTGAAGTCTGTGCCACCAGAAGCGCTACGCGCTCTGCGAGTTGAACATTTTCATTTCATCCGCGGAAGGCCCGTACATGCCTGGAATCTCGACATTGTTCAGGCGCAGATATACGCCGAGCTGCGAGCGGTGGTGAATGAGGTGACTCATCACCATGGTGCGCAGGACAGCAGCGCGCGGCATGGAAAATATCTGGTTCCCCTTGTACGTCAGCGTCCAGGTCTTCATGAGGTCTTCGTCCGTCGCTTTGGAAAGCATTTCGCGGGCTTCCACGACGTGCTTGTCGAAGGCGTCGAGCAGTTCCTTGCGCGTTGCGGGCGAGAAGGGCTTTTCTTCGCCCGTGAAATCCATCCGTTCGACGCGGAGAGTGGCGGTCGCGTAGGACGGGATTTCGGCCGTGTGCGCAGCCAGCCGTCCGAGAGTCATCGACTTCTCGTGCGGCTTGTAGTCGAACTTTCCGTCCGGGACGCGTTCCAGCATTTTTCGAGTGTTGGCCATCTCCTGATCGAATTCCGGTAAAAGCATTTGAGCGATTGGCATCTTCATCTCCTGAATGTTTGACGTACGGGGGCAGGCGAGAGCATACCACCAGTTCAAGGCGAAGAAAAGGCGAATCTATGCTCGCCCAGCCTTTGCGGGAATGGGCTTTGCCGCGCACTTCCGTCACTTTCTGTAGGAGCGGATTGCGCCAGAAACTTCCAGTGGAAGATGCAATACAATAGCGGTCGCGTTGAGAAGTTTGTATCGGAGAGGGCGTCTAAGGAATGAAGAACTTGCGAGGGGAATCATTTATGAGAACATTCTGGAAATTCGCGAGCGTTTGCGCTCTCGTGTCCATGACGTTCGTGTCGCGAGCGCAGGCACAGCAGTCGCGCACCATCTATCTCGTCCGTCACGCCGACAAAGTTTCCGAGGAGACCGATTCTCCTCTCAGCGATGCGGGGCGGACGCGCGCGAAATGCCTCGCGAAAACTCTCGAGGACGCCAAGATTCAACAAATCTTCACTTCGGACTTGCAGCGCACCCAGCGAACCGCCGCTCCCCTGGCTGAAAAACTGCATCTGAAGCCGGTGGCAATCCCCATAGGCAAGCCGGACGACCTGGTCGACGCGATCCGGTCGAGCAAAGCGAAAAGCGTGCTGGTTGTCTGGCATGACGCAACGCTTCCAAAAATTCTGAGCGCCCTCGGGGCCCCGGAAATCACTCCCATCGCGCATACCGAATACGATCGTTTTTTCATTCTTACACTGGCTGGGGATGGGAAGGATTCCAAGCCGGGATTCGCGGCGTTGCGCTACTGCGATTGTCCGCAGTAACCGCGTCTCCTCCCGGCGCGATCCCTGCGCGGCTTTCAACTTCCGCCTGGCTGCGAAGATGCGGCGTTCGCGCAACCGCCGTCCGCGCTTCTCCTGTAAATGTCGTAGTTGGCGAGACTCTGAACGGGCGCAAAATCATGACGCAATAGTTCCAGCAGGCGGGCCTTGTCCTCCACAGATTCATCGCTGCGTTGCAAATTCTTTTTAACGATCAGCCAGCAGATATTTCGGCTGCGGCTGATTTCGAGAATTTCTTCCGGGCTGTATGGATTGACGGTGTGATCGAACATCAACACTGGAAAGCGCGGCCGCCTGCCTGTCGTGTAATAGAAGAGATCTTCTCCGGGAATCATGAGCAGTCCCTGGTCTCTCGGAATCTCGCGATCCGTGAAACGAACGAGTTCCTCGAATTGCGGGATCCAGGGTCCACGCATCGAAAGGGCCGCGAGCGCGGGCAAAGTCGATCGGGCCATCTCTCCGGTGGAGACGTCGGCATAATTCAACCGCTCGTGGCTCGCGACGTAAAATCCGCCGGAAACGAGCATGGATAGCGCCGCTACGCCGGCCAGCAGTTCGATCTCGCGCGCCGAATTTTCTCCCGCGAGCCTGGACAATTCCGCCAGAACCCCCGCAAGCAAGATCGTCAGCAACGGCCAGATCGCGTAGCTCGAGCCCCAGAGCTGCTGGGACAGGAAGGCCCCTTGCACGGTCCCGATCAAAATGAAAGGCAGGAGCCGCGTAACGCTTGGGCCTCGTCTGACTTCCCACAGAGCGAAGACGAGGGAAACAGCCAGTACGACGGGCCACAAGGCGAGCAGCCGCTCTGCTCGTTCTCCGGGGTCTTCCTTCACGAGCAAGTACAGGAGCGCCCACACGAACGGCGCCACCATTAAGGAGACGGACGCTACAGAAAGCATTCGGCTGTCGCGACGGTTGCGCTGCAACAAAAACGCGCCGGCCGCAAACGCCGCGAACCACAAGAGCAGCAATGGATTCTGATAGGGAGCAAACATTTCCGAGAGATGAGGCAATCGGCGTGATGCGGCGAATTGGAATGTCCAGTGCCAGTAGTTTTGCAGGCTGACGGTGAGCTGCAGAAGAAGCATCGCCGAACCGAAGCCAGCGGCCATCCCTGCCAGGAGCCAAACGTAGGCGGAAATGCGTTGCCCGTTCCAGACATCGCGCGCGAGCAGAATGGCGGCGGCCATCGCCGCGGTTGCCAGAAACGCGAGCCCGGTATTCTGTTTTACGAACAACGGTACGACCAAAACGATTCCCGTGAAAAATGCGCGCAGTGGTGGAAAACCCTTGCGCTCCAATTGCAGGAGCAGAAGGACGCAGCACAGGATGACGAAAGTGCAGTCAGGATCGTAGAAAGGGTGCGGAAAGACGCAGTAGATCCCCAAGACCGTAAGCGGCGCGGCCAGGAGGAACGCCACGAGACGGAACGTCGGCATAACGCCGCGCAAGATATGAACCAGAATCCGCCACGTCAGAACCGTCCCCAGGCCGCCCACGATCGCGCAGTACAACACGTGGTGAAAAAAGACTCGGCCAGTCAACTGGATGAGCAGCGATTGAATCAGAAAAGTTACGGGAGCGTATGGAAAAGGGAAATCGCGATAGGGAAAATCGCCGAGGGAAATCCGGTAGGAGTTTTCCAGAATATAGCTGAGGTCCCAGAGAACCGCGAGCCGGGAATTCTGCCACACGACGACGGCGGAGGTGCCCAGGAAAAGAAATAGAGCCGCAGCCCAGTCAAACGAGTCCCAGCGCTCTCGGCTTTTAGATTTCAAACGATTTTGTAGAGGCCGCCTTCAGGCGGGCACAGTAGATTCGAACACGTGCCCGCCTGAAGGCGGGCGCTACATAAATCAAAACCGGGTCGCAGTACAGGATTTGCGCCTGATCGGGTTTGATTTTTTCAAGGTCGGCGCCAAATCGACAGGCTGAAGCCTGTCCTACTTCTTGAGGAACGTGCCTTCTTGCAGCTCCAGGTACGCTTTCTGGAGTTGCGCCTGCGTGTTCATTACGATGGGGCCGTACCAGGCCACGGGCTCTTCCAGCGGCTTTCCGGAGACGAGGAGGAAGCGGACGCCTTCCTCGCCGGCCTGCACCATGACCTCGTCGCCTTGATCGAAGAGCACCAGCGAGCGGTTTTCCGCGGCGGAAGGCGGCGCGGTGTCCGCCCATCCGACCGGCTCGGTCGGCACCGAAAGAGGATCGGAGGCGTTGCAGAATTTTGCCGAGCCCGCGAACACGTAGGCGAAGGCGTGACGCGTCGTCTCGATGGGCAGAGTTTTTCTTTGGCCGGGAGGCACAGACACATCGAGGTAAATGGGGTCTGCGGCGACGCCGTCCACCGGGCCGGTCTTTCCCCAGAATTTTCCGCAGACGAGGCGAACGTGCGTGCCGTCGTCGTCCGTAAGGTTGGGAATGTCCTTGGCTTCCACGCCCTGATAGCGCGGTGCCGTCATCTTCAGCGACCCTGGAAGATTGGCCCACAACTGGAAACCGTGCATGCGCCCCGCGTGATCGCCTTTCGGCATTTCCTGATGAATGATGCCGCTGCCCGCCGTCATCCACTGAACGTCGCCCGAGGCGATGGCGCCGCGGTTGCCCATGCTGTCGCCGTGCTCGACAGTTCCGGCGAGGACGTAGGTGATGGTCTCGATGCCGCGATGCGGATGCCACGGAAAACCCGCGGCATAATCTTCGGGAACGTCATTGCGAAAATCGTCCAGAAGCAGAAACGGATCGAAATCGGAAGTGTTGCTGAAGCCGAATGCGCGGCGCAAATGCACGCCTGCGCCATCGCGCGTCGGTTTGGATCGGATGAGGCGCTTTACGGGGCGTATGGACATACGGACAAACTCCCTGAAAGGAAAGTCTACCCCAATGTGAGCGGACGTGCCAACGGTCTGTCGCATCGATCGTAGGCCAGATTCCGATATGACGACGGAACTGAAGTTCGTCACCACTTTAAATGGCCGTCCCGGGTTGGCGACGATTGTCAATCCAAGGGCCGCCTTTCTGTTGTAGCATACCGCCGATTTATGGCGGCCATTTCGCCGATCCGGTTTTATTTCAATTCCTCGGGACACGGAGAAGAACAACTATGAGCGTGAGCGGACGATGCAGCGGAAGGATATCGAAATTTTCTGACGGATTCATTTTCGGGTTGGCGGCGCTGTTCGCGTGCCTGGCCTGTGCCAGCTCGATCCGGGCATCTGCCGATGATCCTGTGATCAGGACGGAAAGCGGGCGTCTTCAGGGAGTCGTCGGCGCGCAGATCGTCGAGTACCTGGGGATACCTTATGCGGCGCCTCCGGTGGGAGCGCTGCGCTGGATGCCGCCGCAGGCCTTTGGACGATGGGAGGGAATTTTCCAGGCCACCCAGTTCGGCAGCATATGTCCGCAGTTGGACACGGCTGGCACGACCGTGGTGGGAGACGAAGATTGCCTGTTCCTCAACGTCTACACGCCCCACGGAAAGATTCGTGTGAAGCCTCGCGGGCGCGCGGTGATGGTCTGGATTCACGGCGGCGGTCTGAACAAAGGCGCCGGCAGCCAATTCGATCCCACGCCACTCGTCGAGGGAGGCGACGTGATCGTGGTCACGATCAACTATCGCCTCGGCGTGCTCGGGTTCCTTGCGCAATCGGCGCTGGACAGCGAAGGCCATCTGGCCGGCGATTACGGCTTCCTGGATCAGCAATTCGCGCTCGAGTGGGTGCAAAGGAACATCGAGGCTTTTGGCGGCGATCCCAGTCGCGTGACGATCTTCGGCGAGTCCGCCGGCGGACTCAGCATCTATAGCCAGCTCGCTTCGCCGCTGGCCGCGGGATTATTCCAACGCGCCATCGCTCAGAGCGGCGCGTATGCCGGTTTCGCGCCGGACTATCGCGTGAACATTCTTCCGCTGCTGACCGCGGAGACGACGGGCGGCGGCCCTGCGGTCGTGCCGGGTAATACCCTAGCGACCGATGTGGGATGCACTAGCGAGACCGCCGATTGCTTGCGCGCTGTGGATGCGACGATGCTGATTAACGCGCAGGGGACGATTTTCCCTTTCCTTGACGGAGCCGTACTGACCGAGACGCCGGGCGATGCCTTCTCCAGCGGGGATTTCAACCGTGTGCCGGTGATCACCGGCAACAACCACGACGAATACCGTTATTTCGTGGCCACTGACTTCTACTTCAATCCCGCTTTCGGTCCAGTTACCGTCGCGAATTATCCGGCCGACGTGACCACGGTCTTTGGGACGACCATCTCCTCGAACGTGCAATCCGAGTATCCGGTACCGGCTGACGCGCTCGCCGACGTGCCTCCATTGCAGCTGTCCGCCGCCGGCACGGATGGCATCTTCGTCTGCACCGCGCGGCGGGCCGAGCGGAGCCTCTCGCAATTCGTGAACGTCTATGCCTATGAGTTCAACGACGAGAACGCGCCCGTGCCCGCGCCGGAGTACGCAACGCTCAACTTTCCGATGGGCGCCTACCACAGCGCGGATGTCCAGTATCTCTTCAACCGCAACGGCGTGCCGGCGCCGTTCACGCCGGACCAGCAACTGCTCTCGCAGGCCATGATCAGCTACTGGACGCACTTCGCTAAGAAGGGAAATCCCAATTCGACGGGGCAGCCGCACTGGGAGCGGTACAATTCCGTGATTGACGAGCGCCAGTCCTTCGTGCCGCCGACGCCTGCGGTCGAGTCCAGCTCCGACTTCGACTCGTTTCACATGTGCTCGTCGTTCTGGGACCTTTTCTGAAGGGCCGCTCTGACCTTGCCGGCAGGACCGGCCACGCGGACCGAATGAGCGCAGGTGATTCGGACCGCTGAAGGCTAGTTCCGCTAAAAAGTTCCGGATTGTGCGCGGGCGCGCCAATGCTCGGACGCAATACATGCGCAGCGCTTCCCGAGGAAAGACGGCCCGGAAAAATCAGACGATGTTCTGGAAATTCGCGAACCCGTTTTTGGGAACGCGCTCAGCCGTCGTAACAATTCCAAAGTGCGTGGCATTGTCAGGGTTTATCGTTTTTCGCCGGGGGCCTTGGGGGGATCGGAAACTCCGCCGGCGAGAGTCGGAGTAATCTTTGCCATCGGAAACGTGGCCTTGAAATCGAGATTTTGATTCAGCCGCGCCTCGAAGATCAGGTCCTGCGCGTCGCCGTCGAGGAGCGGGCCCCTTATGCTTTGCCGGTCGAACGACACTTTCCACACGTCCGCGTATCCGCCGACGAACTCCAGTTTGTGGGCGGGGACAATGTCCTTGGACCTGTTGTTGGCTAGACTGGCGTCGAAAGGCCGCATGAGCCGTTCGCCTTCATTTGCGCCGATCAAGCGGCCGGAACCAACCTTGCCGCCGATGGACACCAGGATGAAGTATTGGTCGCCCGCCTGGCTGAGCAACAGGCTGCAAAGTTTGTTCGTCTGCGCGGCGCTGAGATTGCGATCCAGCATCTCCAGACGGGCGAAGGCCCGCGCGAACTGCGGGTCGGCCCAGTAGACGTCCAGCGAGGCATACTGTCGTTTGAACCATCCGAGCATGCTGCCGACGATGCCGATCTTCCCTTCACGATCGTCGACGATTTGCTGCGCGTCCTCCTTGGACCAGGATAGAAACGCCTGGTCCGGCAAGCTCACCGGCGGCAGAGTGTCCAAATATTCGGCCAGCGGCACCTTCTCTTCCTTGCGATCGATGCCGAAGTCGTAGACATCGAGGATTTCGATGTCCGAGGCAGACTGATTGCCGGTGTTGCCCTCGACGAAGCCGAACTCGCCGGACGGCAAATCCTCGCGCGGAGAGATGCGGTAGAGGTCTCGCACGCTGGTGGGCCCAATGTCCATGGGGACTTCATCCTGGTTCTGTTCGGTGCTGAACATAATGGAGGCATTGGCGAGCGTCCGCTGATCGAGATTCTGGCCGGTGATCTTGCACTGCAACAATTTGAATTTACTGACATCGCGGCTGGGCGGGAAGTAGGCGTAGAAAGTTGGACGGCGGACTTCGTAGCGGCTGCTCGAATGTGCGCCAGGGAGATTGATGTCGATTTTCTGCCGAACGAAGGGAATCTTAGTCCTCAGGAATGAGCGGAACTTGCTGACCTGAACCTTTGTCTCGATGCGGCCCAACGGTTTGAGCTGGCCGGTCGATTCAATATAGAGGCCGTAGTTCGGCGGCGCCTGGGTGATCGCTGCAGGCGCCGGCTCTCTCGCGGTTCGCGGCGTGGCGGCGGCGCCAGTGGCCGCGTATTCGCCCTTTGCGTTTGCCGGAGTTTCACCGGGGCGCAAGACCGGGCGAGCCTTTGCATTTGGAGCGGCTGCCGCGCTCGTCGCCGAATCTGGAGCGGCTCCGGTGGTTTTCGCCGCCTCGCCTGCATTCACCATTACGGAGATGAGCTGATCGCTGACGCCCGCTTGCTTCAGTGCGACGAGTCCCTGGGTCGAAGTGTCAAACCGCGTCTTGGACTGCCTGATTTTTGCGATGATCACATCATCGGAAATTTTGGCATTGACCAGTTGAATGACGTCGCGATTGGTCATCACCGGCGCAGCGGGCTTTGCTCCCGTCTGCGCGGCCGCCTTAGGCGCCGCGGCTTTTGGCGCGCTCGATTGCTGTGACGTGTTGGAAGTCGTGGATTGCTGCGTGGCCGCTTGCGGAGAAGCCGGCTGGCCTGCGGCGGTTTGAAGAACCGCGGGTCCCGATATAGCGGCAAGCATTACAGCAAGATAGGCGATCCTCATGGCTTCCCTCGTAGCGCTCGTTGCGAGGAGTCGAGCGTTCCTGCAAATGGTTTGATCCGATACGGGGAAGTATCCATTGCGCGGAATTCAATGTCAATTGACATGCGGGTGGGGCACTGGACATCAATCCCATGCGCTGGTGCAAGCCACGAGGATCAGGTCAAAAGCCCCGCCCTTCAAATCGCAGGACGGGGCGCCTAAACTTCAACTACAAAGGCCGTGCCACCGGGAACCCGAGAATTCAAAGTGACGCAGAGCCCAGGCCACCCGCCAATTGTGACTGCGTCGGTTCGAGAATTAAGAAAATAGATTGTATGATTTGCACTGTCTCTCTTGCTTTCCAATGTTCTTACATCTGCCTCCTGATTCAGACAGGCACTGGAACGTAAAGACGGGTACTTGGAGTTTAATGGAGTGGAGGGCGCGCGAGGATGCCAATCAGCATGTCAATCAAGGGTAGCCGAAGACCTCCCGGGCCAAAGGGATGGCCCATCGTCGGCATGGCGCTGAAGATCCGGCGCGATCCGCTGAACGTGTTGCGGTCCTTCGCGCGGGAGTACGGCGACATCGTTCTCTTCCACGTTCTGATGCAGGAGCGCATCCTGCTGAACCATCCCGACTTCGTCGAGCAAGTACTGGTGATCCAGCAGGACAAATTTCACAAGAGCGAACTCACGCGGAGAATCACCGAGCGCATGCTCGGACAGGGATTGCTGACCAGCGAGGGCGATTTCTGGAGGAGGCAGCGGCGCCTGGCGCAGCCGGCATTTCATCGCAGCCGCATCAATGAATACGGCGCGACGATGCGCGAAATCGCGCAAGCGCACATCAGCGGCTGGCGCGACGGCGAAGTGCGCGACCTCGCGCAGGAAATGACGGCGCTTACGCTCGACAACGCGGTCCGCACGCTGTTCAGCACCGCGCTTCCCGGCGAGGCGCAGCAGGTGGGCCGGGCGATGACTTTCCTGATGCGCTATTCGCTCTCCCGGCAGCGGTCGCCGTTCCGGATTCCGGAGAGTTGGCCCACGCCGAAAAACCGGCGCGCGAGTCGCGACCTTGCGTTCATGGATTCGCTCGTCTATCGAATGATTGAGGAGCGGAGGTCGGAGAAGAATTCCAATCGCCGCGAGGATTTGCTCTCCCTGCTGATGGGCGCGATGGACGAAGACGGCAGCCAGATGACGCAGAAGCAGCTTCACGACGAGGCCATGACGCTGTTCATCGCAGGCCACGAGACAACCGCGCAAATGCTGGCGTGGACGTGGTACGCGCTGGGCCAGAATCCGCAGGCGGAAGCGCGGCTGCAGGAAGAACTGGACGGAGTGCTGGGCGGGCGCCCGCCGGAAGCCGCGGACTTTGGGCGGCTGCCGTATCTGCAAGCCGTGATGAGCGAAATTCTGCGGCTCTACCCGCCGGCGTACATCACGGCGCGCGAAGTGATCGAGCCCTGCCAGATCGGCGGATACGAATTTCTTCCGGGAACGACGATCCTTTTTTCGCAGTGGGTGGCGCATCGCGATCCGCGCTACTTCGACGATCCGGATACGTTTCGTCCCGAGCGATGGCTTGAGGGCCTCGCGAGCCGTCTGCCCGCGGGCGCCTATTATCCGTTCGGCGCCGGGCCGCGGCGCTGCATCGGGCAGGGATTCGCGCAATTGGAAGCTGCGATTGTGATCGGCACGCTCGCGCAGCGTTTTCGCTTTCGATTGGTGCCCGGGCATCCGGTGGAAATGGAGCCGCTCGTCACGCTTCGTCCCCGGCATGGGATTCGAATGACGTTGCACGCGCGGAAATGAGAAGCGGCGGCTAGTTGCTCAGGGGGCGGGAAAACTGTTAGCGACTATTTGCATGCGTGGCAACCGCCAATTTTACGTCGGGCCAGGAGCCGTGGAGCAATCCGTAGCTTCGACAATCCTGGCAAATGCCCGTCAATTTTTCCTTCTCCGTTTGCAGTGTTGAATCGCAATGGCTACAATGACTTGATATTTTTTCGCCCATGGCATCAAGCCTCCACAGGCATGCTTGAGCATCTGGAGTGCCACTTCTTGCGCACGGCTAACTCATTGCGGAGTCATTGGTTCCGAATGGAAGTCAGGTGTTTTCCAAACGTTTCCTACAGTTCTGGCATCGGAAATCTCTTCCTAGGTGCCTTTCTTTTTTTCAGTTTATGAAGCCGGCACTCTCCGTTTATTTTGATCGCTCGGTGAGCGGGAACGCTGAAAATTCCAACGGTCACAAGTCGAACGCGGGGCGCCCGAAATTCGTTACTGCTTAAACCCGGGCCAACCGGAAGGGCTTTTTGGGCGCAATCCAAAATCCGGGCGGCCGGCAGCGTCTATTTCTTAGGCGCCGGCAGGGACGTGTACTGAGCCGCGACCTGCTTCCAAGTTCCGCCCATCTTGCGCCAGACCAGAGTCAAGGTAAACGCAGTCGGATGGTCCGTGTCCGCATTGTTGATCTGGGGTCCGACCATCACGGCGACGTTTCCGTACACATGGGTGATTACATTCGCGTCCGGAGCGCGCGAACTCTTCCGCGGGTGTGTCTGGAGAAAAGCAAGATACTGCGCTTTGTTGTTCACTTCGCCGGTGTTGTGCACGTGAACGTAATCGTCTGCAAGCAGCGCTCCGACCGCGGCGATGTCCCCGTCGTCGATCGATTTCATTCGTTGCTCGTCCAGCTTTTTCAACTCGGAAACCGCATCCTGCGCGGACACCAGGCGGACGCCGGTGAGAACCGTGATCGCCAGAATGCAAACGCCAAGAATGATCTTGCGCATCGCTCCTCCTCCATTCGCCGCCGGGGACAGGTCCCCGATGAGCGCACTTGATTGGCACCTTCCGTGGCAGGAATCGAAATCAGACTTCAGGAGCGCAATTTCCTCTGCAGGCGCTCCGGGCTATCGCAGCCGCATCTCTATCTCGCCATCGGCGACACCAACGTGTCCTGGGAAAGCGAGCATCCAATAATGTGATGGTTTCGATGAACTGCGACCCGATTCTACAGAGTGTCACCGCCTTTTTCAAAGGTATCTCCTCGGTTCGTCGAGAGCAGACATCGTCGCAACAATTGGCCCGAAAAAATCATTGAGGGTCCGACGAGCGGGCGTGGCCCGGCCTTTGTCATTCCATGTGCTTGTGTCATTTTCACTTCTCGGAAGAGCACCGCTAAGTTTGCTCTGGGTTAAGCTTTTGAACTTGGGGCGCCCCGTCCTTGGCGCTCTTCAAGGTGGGCTTTTGCTTAGACTTGGCACGCCGGCAGAGACATAGGAAGAAACCCCGCCCTTCAAAATGCGAAGGACCGGGCACCCGAAGTTCTACTTCAACGGCTGGGCCACCCTCTATGACGTTGTCGGCTCTGTCAAGAGACACGTAGAGTGTATGAGCTGCGGGCAGCTCGTTTTTGTTCTTACTTAAAAGGGCCTTTGCTCTTTCCTTCATTTTGACCAAGGCTCGCTGCGTAAATCTAGCGGTGGAATCTGGTTCCACCAGCCATCTATTCGGTCAATCGCTTCCGACCATGATTCATTCTGCAGACCCCGCGATCGCTCGCGGGAGCAAGGCGCCCAATCAGCCGAGCGATGAACTTGCGTCCATCAGGGTGGCCCCCGGGCTGCCTTGCCTGCGAACCAGCCGTGCGTAATCTGCTCCACTACGCAGCATCCAGTACATACGCACAGCTAACTTGCGCGCGATGGCCACTTTCGCCACTGCGTGTCCTCTACGGAATTTCAAACGTTGATAGTCCTGCCGCAGCGCGGGATCTTTGCGCACCGCGGGATACACGGCTTCGATCAGCAGCCAGCGCACCATGGTGTTGCCCTGTTTGCTGATGGCTCCCAGTCTGCGCCGTCCGCCGCTGGAGTCCTCGCTCGGATTCAGTCCCAGATAACTGGCGATCTTCTTGCTGCGAGCGAAACGAGCGATCGGACCGATGGCCAGAACAAAGGCCAGCGAGGTCACTGGTCCAATGCCAGGATGGGTCATCAGGAGCACCGCATCTTCCCGGCGCTGGGCTTCTTCCAGAACCGCGCGATCCAACTCCGCGATTGCGGGTTCGAGTTGGTCGAGCAGTTTCAGAAGTTCTTCGCGCCGCCGGCTGGCCCACGGTGCTAGCCCCAAGTGCACCAACTCCACGCGGCCTTTTTTGGTGAACAACTTTTTCTTGCGGCACAGTCCCTCACTCAGGGCCAGGGCGTGCAGTTGATTGCCCAGCATCGTGCGCAGGCAAACCAGCTTGTGACGATGCCAGAGCAACTGCCGCAGGTCTCGCTCGGCCGGCGTGGGTACCCAGATCTTCGGAAAGCGTTTCGCCAGCAGCAGATCCAGAATGAGCCGGGCGTCGCGCTCATCCGTCTTTTGTTTGCGCACTTCGCTGGCGCGAATCTTCGCCGAGTCTCCGATCCACAGTTCGTGGCCCAGTTCCGCCAGCAACCGCTCGAACCAGCGAATCGGACCCGTCGCTTCGATGCCCACCCGCACCGGTCCTTGCAAATCCCGGTAGAACGCCTGGGCCTCCCCGCTCTGGTGATCCAATCGCCGCTCGATCAGCTCCCCGGTAGCCTCATCCATCATGGCAATCTGTTGGTAGCGTGTGTGAAAATCACATCCTATAATCTTCATTGCTCGGCTCCTTTCTTCCGAGCCTTGGTCGTTAGCGCTACCAAGTCTACTCGGAAGGAGGAGCCGACAACGTCATCTAATCAGCCCCGCGGAATGTGAGTAGAAATCAAGACCCCGACCCTCTAAGAACGAGAGTGTCGGCCACCCGTCGGGTCAAGAGGCTGCTGGAGGTTCTTATGGCTCTTCGAGCGATAGGATTTCACGAGGTAATTTCTTATGAGCGGCTGGAGGAGATATTCAAAGCTGATGCAAGCGCTCTCTTTGGCGGGACTCTTGCCGGAGCTTGTCCGCGGTGTGGCCTGAAGTTCGGCGTATTCTTTCCGGCGAAAGATGATCCAGAAAACCCGAAATATCTAGGCCAGCTTACCGAGATGATCGGGAACGACTGCAAAAACGGCAAACATCGTGGCGAATACGCATTCTCAACGATTCCCTAAGAATGACGGGTTGCCTGCCTATGAGAGTTCACGATTTGCCGCGGGGCTTGCGGCTCTTCCCTTTCTTTTTTGGCTTCCCTGGGGTTGCACTTTGGATTGGCACGGTCGTTCTGCTGGCTGGTTTCACCTTTGCTTCGAGTATCTTATACCTTTCGCGCACGCCCTCATTGGCAAGCAAACCGCTGATTTTCATTGCGCCGGCGTGCACGGCCTCAAGCCGTTTATGGAAATAATTCCAAAACGTTCCAAAACCTACGACGACGATAAGTGCCCATTGCACGCCCCCAGCCAACCTCATGGGGATGGTCTTGGGCAGCTCAGAGACGTACACCGGAATAAATATCGAGTCCACGGCCGCCTCTGACCATGGCACATTCAGCCCACTAACCCTCGCAATGCCGAAGTAGACGAAAGAGAACAGCAGAGCTATATAGACATAGACGCAGGCGAAGAAAGTGCCGACGAGAAGGCTAGCCCATCGAGATAATAAGTATTTGTTTCCTAAGAAGCGCGCTGCTTTTTCCCATAGGCCAAGCTGCTGCCATAAATCTTTCAACTCTTTTGTGACCTCGGTCCTCGGAGTTACCGCCTCAAGGGTGCTGAGCATAACGTTCAGGCGAGTGTAAATCCTTGTGCCGACCTTCTCTAGCCACGAGCGCGAAAAAAGAGTCAATTTTAGTATCGTCAGCATTCGCAGCACGAGAACGCACATTACGACGGCCAGACTTAGCCACAGGACGAGCTTATGGGTGGCAAATAGTAGAAGGGCACACCATAGCACCGTGAAGCGCCTAAATGGGCGCATGACCAAGAAGAGAGTGGCGGGGCTCTTCTCTGCCACGGGCGCAGCGGAAACAGTTGGTTGCGCAACGATGGGCTGTTGGGTCGGAGGGGCAGCCGGATTGGGCAAGACAATCAGATCTTTAAGGGTGGGCCGGTCCTCTGCGGGTTGATCACGACTAAACCAAGCGTTGATTCCTTTAAGCACTTGAAAAAGCAGGACGAAAAAATAGCCTAACATGACAAACGGAAAAGCGTAGATGTAGCACGCACTCTTGAGTGCACTCCACCATCCAGATGAGCAGAAAGCGGAAAACAAAAACAGGAGAACGAAGAGCGTCATTTCTGAAAAGGTCAAATGCAAGTAGCGTGAAAGTGTTGCCAGAGCATGTGTTTGTGGATTCCAGAAGAAGAGGGCGTGAAGCCATAGGAAGGAGGCGAGCAGAAATCTCGCGAGCCTACGGATAATGATAACCACGGAGTTCATCCTAGACCCCAAACTTACAAGTACATATGTGAATTTCGAGATGATAAATCATCTGCAATGGCAAACGATATGGATTCCGGTGCAGGAAACATTTGCCAAGTGCTTGAAAAGGGGTCTCCCGAAATCTGTCCAAATTACGTCTCTTCGCTGGGAGACAGACTCCTATCTGTCCTACTAAAATCTGGATAATATATGGGACAGACATTCGCCACTGCCCTGTCGGTGGTGGCTATTTCGCTTATCACACAAAGCAAAGAGGGCGTCCCGCCTGAGTCGGGACGCCCTTTTGCGCTGCAACTACTTGTTCCTTCGATTTAGTACATTCCGCCCATGCCGCCGCCTGGGCCGCCGTGACCACCGGCGCCGGCTGCGGCTGTCTTGTCGGGTTCCTTGATGTCGGCCACCAGGGCTTCGGTGGTGAGCATCAGGCCGGCGATTGACGCGGCGTTCTGGAGAGCGAGGCGCGTGACCTTGGCCGGGTCGATTACGCCCGCCTTGACCATGTCGCCGAACTCGCCGGTATCCGCGTTGAAGCCGAAGTTGTCTTCCTTGCTCTCGCGGACGCGGCCGACGACGACTGCGCCTTCGTGGCCGGCGTTGAGAGCGATCTGGCGCAAGGGTTCCTCGAGAGCGCGCTTGACGATGTTGATGCCGATCTGCTCGTCGTGCTCGGCCTTGAGCTTGTCGAGCACGGCGATGCAGCGGATCAGCGCCACGCCGCCGCCGGGAACGATGCCTTCCTCGACCGCCGCGCGTGTGGCGTGCATGGCGTCCTCGACGCGAGCCTTCTTTTCCTTCAGCTCGGTTTCGGTTGCCGCGCCCACCTTGATGACCGCAACGCCGCCGACCAGCTTGGCGAGACGCTCCTGCAGCTTTTCCTTGTCGTAGTCCGAGGTGGTTTCCTCGACCTGCGCGCGGATCTGCCGGACGCGTCCTTCGATTTCGGTGGATTTCCCGCCGCCCTCGACGATCGTGCAGTTGTCCTTGTCAATCGTGATCTTCTTGGCCCGGCCGAGGTCTTCCATCTTCACGTTCTCGAGCTTGATGCCGAGATCCTCGGTGACGGCCTTGCCGCCGGTCAGCGTCGCGATGTCCTCGAGCATGGCCTTGCGGCGGTCGCCGAAGCCGGGCGCCTTGACGGCAGCGCACTGGAGCGTGCCGCGCAGCTTGTTCACCACCAGGGTCGCCAGGGCTTCGCCCTCAACGTCCTCGGCAATGATCAAGAGCGGTTTCCCGAGCTTGGCAATCTGTTCGAGAAGGGGAAGCAGATCCTTCATCGAGCTGATTTTCTTTTCGTGGATCAGAATGCGCGCGTCTTCGATCACGCACTCCATGCGTTCCGGGTCGGTGACGAAGTAGGGGGAGAGGTAGCCGCGGTCGAACTGCATGCCTTCGACCACTTCGAGCGTCGTTTCCATCGTGCGGGATTCCTCGACGGTGATAACGCCGTCCTTGCCCACCTTCTTCATGGCTTCGGCGATGATGCTGCCGATTTGCTTGTCGTTGTTGGCGCTGATCGTGCCGACCTGGGCGATCATGTCGCCCTTTACGTCACGGTGCAGCTTCTTGATTTCCTCGACGGCGGCTTCGACGGCGCGTTCGATGCCGCGCTTGAGAGCGGTGGGGCTTGCGCCGGCGGCGACCGTCTTCACGCCTTCGCGGAAGATGGCCTGGGCCAGCACGGTTGCGGTGGTGGTGCCGTCGCCGGCCACGTCGGAGGTCTTGGAAGCGACCTCGCGTACCATCTGCGCGCCCATGTTCTCGAGCGGATCCGGCAGCTCGATTTCTTTCGCTACGGTCACGCCGTCCTTGGTGATGATCGGCGCGCCGAATTTCTTTTCGATCACCGCGTTGCGGCCCTTGGGGCCGAGCGTGATCTTTACCGCGTCCGCGAGGGCGTTAACGCCTCGCAGAATGGACTGGCGAGAATTTTCACCAGTCACGATTTGCTTTGCCATGAGTCGTTCTCCTCTTCAAGAATTTCAGATTTCAAATTTGAGATTTCATAATTGCGGCCCGTTGCCCCGAACGGATTATGCGAACGGCAAGCCCTTCGCTTAATACGCTCAGGGCAAACCCTTCGCTTACGGCGCTCAGGGTAAAGGGAAAAGTTACTTCTTGCCGCCGGCAGCCTTGGCGGCGCCGGAGAGCTTGGCAAGGATTTCATCTTCCCGAAGGATGAGGTAATCCTCGTCGTCCACTTTGATTTCGGTGCCGCTGTACTTGCCGAACAGAACGCGGTCGCCGGCTTTTACGTCGAGAGCGATGCGCTGGCCCTTTTCGATTTTGCCCGCGCCAACGGCAATCACTTCGCCCTCTTGCGGCTTCTCTTTCGCCGTGTCGGGGATGATGATGCCGCCCTTGATGGATTCTTTCTCTTCGATCCGCTTGATCAAGACGCGATCGTGCAGCGGAGTAACATTTACTGACATCGTTTCTTGCCTCCGTTCAATGAAGTGAGTCGGGATGGTCAACGCGGAATGCCGAGCAGATCGTTAGCACTCCTCTAAGACGAGTGCTAATATAGCAAATAGGGTGAGGATGTCAAGGAAACTTGTGGTGCTGGCACAAATGGAGCCAGTCGTTTATTCACCTCTTACCTGTTTATTTTCAATTACTTACGTTACTTTAAGCCCAAGACTCCATGGGGGAAGAAAGTAGCCTTGGCTTCAGCCTGGAGGTTTTTAGGTGTCGGCAAGCACTAAAACCCACAGACTGAAGTCTGTGCTACTAAAACATTTGCTTCTGCGGGCGGGCTCATCAACAATAGCGGCCAAGCATGGGCGCGCGAATATTTGAACAATCACAACCGGCCGCTACGGGCCACTTCATCGAATTCCGGAACGTCAGCAAAGCCTTTGGCGATCACCTCGTCCTGGACGACGTGAGCTTTTTTGTCGACCATGCAGAGACGTGCGTCATCATGGGGCGCAGCGGCGTGGGGAAATCCGTGGCGCTGAAGCATATTCTTGGGTTCCTGCGCCCGGACTCGGGGCGCGTGCTGGTCGCCGGCGAGGACATCACTGACTGGACGGAAAAACAATTGGCCGAGATTCGCCGCCGCGTCACCATGGTTTTCCAATCGGGCGCGCTGTTTGATTCGCTGACTGTGGCGGAAAACATCGCGTTTCCGCTGGAAAAACGTGTGGATCTCACCGCGGACCAAAAAGAGGCGCGCGTCGCGGAACTCGCCGAGATGCTCGAGGTCACCGAAGTTGCCGACAAGCTGCCATCGGAACTGAGCACCGGAACGAAGCGCGCCGTGGCCATCGCGCGCGCGCTGGCGCAGGATCCGGAAGCGATTCTCTACGACGAGCCGACGACGATGGTCGATCCGCTCATGGCGGCGCATACTGGCGACCTGATCCTGCGGCTGAAGGAAAAATTCCACAAGACATCCGTCGTGGTCACGCACGACACGCACCTTGCGAAAAAACTCGCCGACCGGATTGTTTTTCTTCATGAAGGCCGCGTGGCCTATTTCGGCCCATGGGCCGGGTTCGTGGCCGCGCCCGAGCCGTACCTCCGCAATTTCCTCCGCCAGGATGAACTCATCCCCGAATTGGACGTGACCTCGTGAGTGAGGCGGCGGCGAGCGCTTCCGAAGCGAAGCATCTGTTGCGCCGCACGATGGGTTTCTGGGACGTGCTGCTGTTTTGCATCGCCGCGGTGCTGGGGCCGCGGTGGATCGCGGCGGCGGCGCGCAATGGGCAATCCTCCATCAGCATATGGATACTGGCGGCGCTGCTGTTTTTCGTTCCAACGGCGTATGTCGTCGTCGAACTCTCGACGCGATTTCCGGAAGAGGGCGGGCTGTACGTTTGGACGAAAATGGCGTTTGGGGATTTTCACGGATTCGTGGCGGGGTGGACGTACTGGACTTACACCATTTTCTACTTCCCCGGACTTTTGCTGGCGAGCGCGGCGATGACTGCGTACGTCGGAGGCAGCAGAACGGCATGGCTGGCGGAGAATCAAACGTTTCTCTTAGCCGGGTCGTTCGTGATGCTGATTGTGGCCGTCTGGCTGAACATTATTGGCCTGCACATCGGCAAGTGGCTGCAGAATGCGGGGGGCGTCGGGTACTTATATTCCGCTGCTGATGATCGTTGCAGTGGCGCTGTGGCTCTGGGGACGGCAGGGATCGGTGATCGCTCTTCACGCGGGTTGCGATGCTGCCGCACTGGGATTGGGACACGGTGAATTTCTGGTCGCAGATTGCATTCGCATTTACCGGCCTCGAACTCGTTTCCGCAATGAGCGAGGAAGTGCGGGATCCGCAGCGCACGCTTCCGAAGGCGATCTTTGCTTCCGGGGGGCTGATCGCCGTCATCTACATGGCGGGGACGATTGCGATCCTGACGATGATTCCCGCTGATGTGGTGGATCCGAAGAGCGGAGTCTTTCAGGCCATTACGACCGGCTCGATTGCCCTGCGGATCGGATTTGTGGGGGTGATCGCGGCGCTGCTCGTGACCGTGGGAAATGCCGGCGGAGTGGGAAGCACGGTGGCGGGGATTTCGCGAGTGCCGTTTGTCGTGGGCATCGATAGGTATCTGCCGTCCTGGTTCAGCAAGATTCATCCGAAGTGGAAGACACCTCACATTTCGATTTTGGTACAGGCCGGACTTTCGGCGGTGGTTCTGGCGCTCAGTCAATTCAAGGCGACGGAACGAACTGCGTACGTCGTGCTTGTTTCCGCCGCAATCGTTTTGTACTTCATCCCGTTTATTTACATGTACGCGGCGGTCATCAAGCTGGCCTGGAAAGAGGACCGGGAGAAAAATAAGAATGCGGTACTGATTCCGGGCGGCAAGGCCGGTGTTTGCATTTGCGGAATTTTGGGATTGCTGGCCGTGATTGCGGGGATTTTCTTTTCGCTGATTCCGCCGGGAGAGGAAACCAACAAGGTTTTGTTCGAGGTCAAGGTGGCGGGAGGGACTTTGGGCACGATCGCTGTGGGGCTCATTTTGTATTATCGGGGGGCACGGCTGCGTTCCGAGTAGGACGGGCTTCAGCCTGTCTGGGTTTGATTCTCGATAGCGCGGAAAAGCAAACAGGCTGAAGCGTGTTCCACTAAGACCTCAGTACACTTCCCAGATTCCTGGCGTTGCCAGTTCCACAAGATGATTGTCAGGATCGCGGAAATAGAGACTTTGGCCGCCGGCAGGCCAGGTTACTTTGCTTTCGATCCTGATGCCTTGCGCGGTCAAGCGCTCTTCCCAGGCGGCGAAATCATTTTTTGAGATCGCGAACGCGAAGTGCAGCTGGCCCGCGGCCTCGTGCGGCGGGATCATGCCGCCGGGCGTGGGGACCGGTTCGGGCTTGCCGCCGCTGCGAAATATGAGGAGCACTTGCTTGTCGGCGACGCTGAAAACGCAGAGGCGTTCGAGGGATTCCAGAAGGCGGAGTCCAAGTTTATCCTGGTAGAAGCGAATCGAACGGGGAAGATCGCTGGAGAAGAGACAGGATTCGACGATGCCGTTGATGCGCGGGGTGGGCATGGTTGTTTTTCCAGTCGGCTGAAAAATGGGATTCCCTGCCGAGTCTATCCCGTCCCATTCGGAGCCGCAATGACGACATTCCGAGTTTGGCGGCGGTGAGCCTCCGATTCCTTGCGGGAGAAATGTTCAATCGCTCGGGTGTTTGATGGCGCGCTGAGATTCGGCCTTGCAAACCGGATTGAAAATCTGCGATCTTTGATTTATCGGGAGGCAATCCTATGGCCACGAAAAACAAACTGAAAGATGCGGCGGTGAGGATCGGCTCCGCAGTAGGCAAAGCGGATGCCAGGGCTCATCAAGCCGTTTATAAGGCGGCTAAAGCAGCGCATGTAGCGAGACGCGAGCTGATCGAGCTGTCGAAGCAAGTGGACGCTCTCAAGAAGCAATTGAAGAAGAGCACCAAACGGCTGAAGAGCGCGTTGAGCTAGCGGGGCAGTGCGTTGCCAGGCACTCTTGTGACGAGATCACTTGGCACAGCGGATTGTGGGCCGCTACGGAAAAGCGCCGTATTCGGTCACTGCGATCGGCAAGTTCCCAATACACTGGCTCCCGTGACGGTGTCCACGCTGGTTCGGTCTTAAGAGCCTTTGTGGGTACCAGATTCCGAGCAGGCCAGCGGCTGAAGCCGAATTCATTCTGCATACTTTACGGCACGGCTGAAGCCGTGCCCTACAAAGATTTGGTAGTTGCCACACAGGCTCTTAAGCGTGGTGACTGCTGCCAATTTCCAGCCCACGCCAGAACTGGGGCATCGGCGCCGGAAATTTAAGGGCGATGTTATTGGCGTCGGCCAGACCTCCCGCAACGGATACGACGATGCACTGTTCGGTTTGATCGTTACCCTGGTTCGTCACCGCCAATCGCTGGCCGGGTTGGACTCGACTCGACATCGAAATCAATCCCCCCGCCCCATTGATCGAAATCGTGCGAGCTTCTTCGTGGAACGGATCGCCTGTCTGCGTGTGGCCGTAGACGAATAGCGGGATATGGACGTAGACCCGAGGCGTAACGCGGCGATCGGGAAGCTCTACTGTCCTTGTTCCAGTGGTTTTGCGGTCCGGGCGCTTGGCAGGATACGATTTGCCCCACCGCAACATCGCGAAGATTTTCCGTGCGACACTCATTCTCGAACCCAAAGGCTGGAAAATCAGCTCAAGAACAACTATAGACGATTTCTTTCAGGAGGGAAAATGCGTATTCCACTAATCAAATGTTCGATCGTTCTTTTCCCGGTGTCGGAAGGCCCGATCGCGCAATCGCTCCCGGCCTGATCTCGCCGCAATGCTTATGGGCACCCGTTGGCATTCAACTCGTCCAATTTCACTTTGGCCTGTGCGTTTCCACTTTTCGTGGCCGCTTTCAGCAGGACTCGACCCTGCTCACAGTTTTTTGCGACGCCGTCCCCACGAAGGTAAAGGCCGGCGAGGATTACTTCAGCTTCAGAATTGCCGTTCGCTACCGCTGCCCACAGAAGATGCACCGCCTTGGAGCTATCGCGATGGCCATTGCCGCCATTCAGAATTTCCATCGCGGCCGCTATTTCCGATTTGCTTTCCTCTGCTGCCTGCTGTGCACGCGGATCGGGGGCGGCAGCACCATTTTCGTCGGCGCTGGGGGGCTGCAATGCTTCCGCGGTTGCGCCATCGGTTTTTGATGCATTCACAAGCGGGCCGCTCGGAGCAGAGGTAGCGACGTTTGGAGCAGGCGGCGCAGCGGATAGAGCAGGAGACGCGTCGGTCACCTCCGATGAAGTTTGGTCGGGAGAGGGTACGGATATTGTTGGTTCTGTGTCAGGCCCGGATTCCGCCGCGGGCCGCGACATCAATCTGATTTCGGATTGCCCCACATGCAAGCCGTAAAGGTACGCTGCGCCCAGAAACGAAATGCCTATCAGGGCGTATACGGTCCAAAGAAGGAGTTGTCCCGCCCAGAGTGGTTTGCCGATTGGTTCCGATAAATAGAACTCTTCAGCGGGAGGGATAGCAAACAGGGGCTCCGCGCCAGTTTCCGATTGTCTCGAAAGGGAAGCGACCGACTCCTCTGTTAGTGGGACTGCCGACGGATCCGGCGATCCGGCTTCTTCGCGAGCGCGCGCCGACATGCGCGATTGATTGGTCCAATTGTCGAGATATTCGCGGGTGCCGCTGGAGAGGGAAGTAAATCTCAATCCGCAAACCGTTCTCATTTCATTTGTCCAGACAACTTCTCCGGCGCCTTCGATCCGGTTCTGGCCGCGCGAAGACAATAAAAAATGGATAGTTTCAGCCTGCTGGACGGGGGCGACGGAATGAAAGGAAAGTCCGCCGTCCGAGACGTCCAGAACGAGGCCGCCGTTTTCCGGGCCCATGCCGATGTAGGCGATCTCCACGAGTTTCGTTCGTGGAGTTTGACGACGGTCCGGCTGCGACAACGAGGATTCGCGCGTTTGCACAGACAACTCTATTTCCGGCTGGGGGACGGATAGTTTTTAAATTTTAGTGAGGCAGCGCGGATGCGCCCGCTGCACGAGTCGGGTCCAGCCCGAACTGCCGTGTCCACTATCGTGCGGGAACCTGGGCGCGTCAAAGGCGAAAATAGACGAATTGCCCGAAAAGTATATTAGGGTGATTCACGCGGCGCGGGTGAGCCCGTCCACAGATGGCGTGAGTGCAGGGGAAGCTGCTAATCGATGGGCCGGTTGCAGGGGTATCCGCCGCGGCGGATGCCCCTGCAATTCTTCTCTACGCTACTTCGAGGCGTGATCCGCCACTTCGTTCTTGATGACCTTTCCGCCCTTCATTACGAATTTGACGCGCTGAAGCTCGGTGATGTCGGCCAGCGGGTCGCCCGAAACCGCGATCAGATCGGCATATTTTCCTTTGTCGATGGAGCCGATCTGGTCCTGCCATCCGAGTGCCTCGGCGTTAATCGCGGTTGCGGCCTCGATGGCTCTCAGCGGAGTCAAGCCGCCAAACCTCACCAGGGCCACAAAGTCGAGAGCCTGTGTTCCGTGCACGTAGGTTTCGCCATCGGCTCCACTGCCCATCATGATTTTCATTCCCTTGGTGGCGGCGGCCAGCTGAACGGCGTGCTCAAAGATTGGAATGATTCGGTACTTGCCTCCGGTATTTTTGGCGTCGTTATCGTCCAAGTAGGGTTCGTGGTAACGCTGGAGGGTTGGGTCGTAGTAAAGACCTTTGGCGACGATCATGTTGGCCTGCTCCTGATCAAGGCCAAAAGCGTGTTCGATCGTATCGCATCCCGCGACGATGGCGTTCTTTTGGCCCTCGCCGCCGTAGACGTGGCAGCCCGCTTTCTTTCCGAGGCGGTGTGTTTCGTCGATAATGGCCTGCAAGACCGGGAGCGGATAGGTCACTACGTATTTGGCCTCTCCGGTCGGCGTGAAGGAATACGCGCCCGCCGGATACAGTTTGATCCAATCGGCGCCATGAGCGATCTGGTCGCGCACGGCGGCGCGCCCTTCGTCGGCATTGCGAATCACGGCGCTGGCCAGGGGGTTGTCGGGATTGGCCGGATCGGCAGGCTTGTCTCCCCAAACAATGCCGCGTGTGGAAACCTGGTAGCGGGGACCGTCGATGCGGCCTTCGTTGATGGCGTTGCGGATGGAGACGTCGCCATATCCGTTGCCGTGCGTGGTCATATCGCGCGCCGCGGTGAATCCTGCGTGCAGACTCGCCTGCACGTTCTGCACGGCGATGAGCATGTAGTCTTCCGTTGTGCCGTTGGGTTTGCGAGCATTGAACATGTGCGTGTGCCCGTCGATCAATCCGGGGAGGACCGTCGCATGGCTGAGGTCGATCACCTGCGTTCCCGCCGGAATCTTGACTTGCGCCTCCGGTCCGACTGCGGTGATTCGCTCGCCGAAGAGGAGCACCACTTGATTGGTCAGCATCTGGCCGGACTTGCTGTCGAACAAGCGGCCGGCGCGAACTGCGATTTCGTGCGGGGCCGGCGGGCACAGCTCGACGCCGCCGTCGGAACCGACGCACGGTGTCGGGCCTGCTCCTCGCCACGGAGCCGACGGAGCCTTGCCTTGGGCCCAGAGCGCGGTCGTGCTGAGTAAAATTCCGCATGCTGCGACCAGCAAACATTTGAATCGCATCGCCTAGCCTCCTCGTCCATTTGAGACCTGCCCTGAATTCTCGCACTCAGACCGCGCGCACACCGAGAACTCTTCAACAGGAAATTGCAGTTTGAATCTTGAATGGGCAACTTTATACACCCGAGGCCCTTCCGATTGAACTGAATTGTTTGCCTGGCACCATCCCGGTGCGGGCAGGTTTCCGAAAATTCCACATTTGGGGTACTTTTTCTATTTGCAGAAGGCCTCATTTCGAGGAGGGGGAAATTATGGGTAGTCAGATTACGCGTGTTGTAGTCGCAATTTTAGCAGTGTTCTCGCTGCTGCGTGCGCCGGTCTTTGCGCAGGATCAGAAAGGAAGCGATCAGACGGCGCAAGGCCAGACTTCGGCTCAGCCCGAAGCGCAGGCCGCGCCCCCGGGCGCCGTTCCGCCGCGAACGGTGGACTTGAAGCTGGACTATTCTTCCGGGAGGAAGTGGTTTCCGGACCTCAACGGACCGTACACGCCGATGAAACGTGACGAGCCGTCGCTCACCAATTCTCCCCGCATCGAGCAGTTGTTGCAGAACGGCAAGCTGATGCTGAGTCTGCAGGATGCCATCTCGCTCTCTCTCGAAAATAATCTGGCGATCGACGTGGAACGCTACGTGCCTTGGCTGGACGAGGTCAGCTTGCTGCGCGCCAAATCGGGGATTAACGGCCTGGTGCCGCTTGATCCTACATTGACGAGCAATCTCAACATCCAGGATTCGGTCACGCCGCTGAACAATCCGCTCTTCGCCGGAATCATCCCGACGGGGACTACCACTGCCGCGGCCCAAACGCCTGTGGCGTACGTCCAGCACATCGGCAACGCGAATTTTCAATACAACCAGTATTTTCCCACGGGGACTCAGTTTCAAGCGGGCATGACCAACAACCGTACTTCCACCAACTTTGGATTTTTCAATTTGTACAATCCTTATTTGCAGTCGGCGCTCACCCTGACAATTACTCAGCCACTTCTTCGAGGCTTCGGGACTCTGCCGAATACTCGTCTGATCATCGAAGCCAAGCGCACGATCAAAGTTGGTTTGTCGCAGCTGGAGCAGCAGGTGATGGCCACGACGACGCAAGTGTCGAACGATTATTGGGAGCTGGTGTATGCGCGCGAAAATGTAAAAGTGCAAGAAGCGGCAGTGGAGGTTTCGCAGCGGCTGTATGAGGAAAATGCGAGGCGGCTCGAAATCGGCACGCTGTCCTCGCTGGATGTGCTGACGGCGCAATCGCAACTCGCTTCCGACAAGCAGGCCCTAGTCCAGGCGCAATCCGTTCAACTGCAGGATGAAACGACGCTGCTCAACGACATCACCAAGAATCCCTTGGACGGGCCGCTGCTGGGCGCGGAAATTATTCCGGCCACGCCGATCTCAACGCCGGACACAGGCGAGAACATCGAGATTCAAGACGCCGTAAAAGAAGCGTGGCAGAAACGGCCTGAACTGAAACAGGCGGCGTTGAACCTGGAGAACGCGGGGACCGACGTGAAGGCCACAAAAAATGAACTGCTGCCGTCGGTCAATATTTTTGGAGAGTACATCGCCTCAGGCCTTGGCGGAGTCCAGACCTCCACGACGACAACTCCGACAGGAGCGTTTTTGCCGGGCGTGCCCGTGGTGAATTCCGCGGGCGTTCCTGTTCCCAATCTCTTCGAGGCCACGGCGGTTACGACACCGTCGGCAGTCGTTTTTCCGGGCGGGGCAGGACAGGATCTGGGGCGCGTATTCCGCGGGAACTATTCGTCATTCGAGGGAGGGATCAATTTGACGTTGCCGATTCGCAATCGCGCGGCGCAGGCGGACAACGCCCAGGCGTTGCTCAATGAGCGGCAGCAAAAGACGCAGTATCGCCAGGAACAAAACGCCATTTTCGTCAGCGTTCGCAACGCGCTCATCGCCCTGCGCGAAGATCGAGCCTCGCTCGCGGCCGCGGAAGAGGCGAAGAGGCTGGCCGTTCAAACGCTGGAAGACGAGCAGGAAAAATACCGGCTTGGAGCTTCGACAAGTTACAACGTGGTTCTGCGATCGCGCGACGTCACTTCCGCGGAGGGCACGGAACTGCGCGATCGAATCAACCTGCTCGAAGATGAGTTGAAATTCAACCAGGCGATGGGACGCACGCTGGAGGTCAATCAAATTAGCGTGGCGGACGCCTTGAAAGGGGGAACGTCCGGCTCTCCGGCCAGTCCCGGAAAGCCCTAGGCAAATCTCTTGCTCCGCCGCGTTCGTATGTGCCTCATTGGTTATTAGTTCTGGTGACAGGGATCACACCCGATTTTCAACTGCTAGATATATCCTGAAAGAGTTATGAGTACGAATGTCTTTGACAAGACCGCGCGTTTGGACACCCGGACGTTCTTTGAGAAGCTGTTCACCTCTCTGCCCGACGCCATCGTGGTCGTGGACAGCGCGGGACGCATCCTGGAAGCGAATCCGCAGACGGAATCGCTTTTCGGGTATGCGTGCAGCGAGTTGTTGGGCAATCGCGTCGAGATTCTAATTCCCGAGCGATTTCGATCGGCTCACGCAACCCAGCGCGGCGATTACAGCAATCATCCACGGACCCGCCCGATGGGCGCCGGCCACGAACTCTATGGGCGGCGGAAAGACGGGAGCGAATTTCCGGTCGACATCATGCTCAGCCCTCTGGAGGCGGAGGGAGGGCGGCTCGTGCTGGGCGTCATTCGCGACATTTCGGAACAGAAGAAATTGGAAGGGGAGTTGCGACAACTTGTATCGAGCGATCCTCTCACCCGCCTCGGCAATTACCGCCGGCTGGAGGAGGCGTTTGACCGGGAAGTAAAATGGTTCCAGCGCGCGGGACGGTCTTGCGCACTGCTTCTTCTTGATCTGGATGGACTGAAGGCGATCAATGATACGTACGGCCATCTCGCGGGCGACCGGGCGTTGTGCCGTTTGGGTGATGCCCTCCGAGCCGAGTGCCGCGCAATTGATACTGCTGTCCGGCACGGGGGAGATGAGTTCGCCGTAATCTTGCCCGATACGAGTGCCGATGGCGCTCGAAGCCTCGCTCACCGGGTTGAAAGCCGGCTTGCTCTCGATGTGGACCATCCCGTTCACTTTAGCTATGGAGTGGGAGTCTGTCCGGACGACGGAAAAACGCTTCAGCAACTTCTTTCGGCTGCCGACCATCCCCTCTACGAGATGAAGAAATCAAAGCGGACTGAATCCCAACGCCGGGAATCTTAAGCCAAAACCGGAAAAACCAAAGAACTGACCCGCGGCTATTTTCGATGCGCACACTTCTGCCGAGGACACGGAACTGCGAGGTCGAATCAACCTGCTCGAAGATGAACTGAAATTCAACCAGGCGATGGGTCGCACGCTTGAAGTCAATCAAATCAGCGTGGCTGACGCGCTAAAACACTAAATCGAATGAAGATTATATGTGATTCGCGCGAAGCGTTCACGGTCTGGGGAGTAGAATGAGGGCAGGGAGTCTAGCCGTGGCTGAATATTTCGCACTTGGGCCAAACTGCAAGTACGCAATTCTCGCCATACAGAACGTGCGTGCGAACGTTCCGACCAATCTGATTCTGCAGGATGGTACAAGGGTAGAATCGGAAGCCTTCGCCTTTGCGTTGGACGACCACTGGAAAGATTGGCTCGGCACCATCCAGATCAACGAACTTCAGGCCTGCAACTTGTTCCTCGTGCGCACCGCAACGGAGGGTTGGCAGGAGGGGCATCTCGCGATTTCCGGCGATGAAGTAAGCCAGAGGCTCCAGCACGAAGTGGGCGGCCTCTTTGCCATGCTGCGAATGCTTGGAACAATCGAATATGAAAGGGCATTCATGCTTGCGGGTTATGTGCAAGACGGGAAGCCTACCTGTAAGCATTTTGCCCAGACAGAACGTTTCAACATCACCCGTGGATGTTTGCCTTGGCTAATTAAAGAAGAGGACCTACGTGCAGCGGTTCAACTCTTCAAGGCTTACTCGGCTCTCCAGCGGAGATTTCTCAATGCCGAGAGATGGCGATTTGGACGGGGGTGCAATTGTCTGAAGACAGGTTTGGAGCAGTATTATGCCAGCGACCGGCTCCACGGATTTGTTCGAGCACTTGAGGCACTTATCCTTCCCGAACCGGGCAAAACAGAAAGGCAGTTTGTTTCCCGGTGTGCTTTGTTCGCGGGGCCCAAGGTTGCGGAAGCTAACATTCGCACGATGCTTCAGGAAGCATACAGAATGCGCTGTGATATCGAGCACGTACATGACTGGGATCGCTCTCTGCAACCCTATTCTGTTGATGCTCGTGAAAACGTTGCCCTATGGAGGACAAGGCAGATGGAAGCATTGGCTTGTGCGGCGAATACCAGAATCTTGCTCGACACAAGTATTCAACAACACTTCCACAGCGATGCAAGTATTGCTGCTTTCTGGAAGAAGCCAGAGGAAGAAATCCGTGCGGCATTTGGCAACATTTGTGACATTACGCAGCTAAAGATTGTTAGAAACTATGACAGCATTGGCCGCGCAGCGGCATCAGAATGGCCAACTGGGTGGCTGGACAATCTTCGTCGCGAGGCAAAATCTGCCTGAAGGCCACGCTAGCTTACGGCGATTGAATCTAGTTGATTTTTCTCGGGAACGCCATTCTCCCGGACGGCATCATGAAAACCGCCCAGCCGCTGCGGGGAGATCGGCGTTCCCAGGCTCCAAAGCATGCGCTTGATTTCAAGCGTGAGCTGTCATATTTAGCGATCCTTGCGGGAGCGCCGCGTAATGATGCCCTTCGTGGGCGTCGGAAAGTCGCCGCCCGGCGATCTGGCAGGAAATCCGAACTAAAACCCCTCTTCGATCAGATGCGCCAGTCTGAGTCTCGAGACGGGAGATTTCTCGCGCGCTTCCACCATGCGTTCGACATATTTTGCGAGGATGTCGCATTCGATGTTCACGGGATCGCCGACTTTCAGGGAAGACAAATTCGTGTGCTCGTAGGTGAAGGGGATGATAGCGGTTTCGACGATGCCGTCGTGCCAGGCGGCGACCGTCAGGCTGATGCCGTCGAGCGCGATCGAGCCTTTCATCGCGATGTAACGCGCGAGATCGCCGGGCACCTCGGACGCCGAACCACCAGTTCGCGCCTTCCGGTTCGAGGCGCGCGACGCGGCCGACTCCGTCCACGTGGCCCTGCACGAAGTGGCCGCCGAGTTCTTTCATCGCGGTCAGCGGGCGCTCGAGATTGACGCGCGTGCCGGGCTTCATTTCGCCGAGGCTGGTGCGGCGCAGCGTCTCGCCGGAAAGATCGGCGGCGAAAGATTCTTTCGAGATGTCGACTGCTGTGAGGCAACAGCCGTTTACCGCGATGCTGCCCGATTTTGCGAGGCCATCGAGGAGAGGCCCTGCGTGCACGCGGATGGTGGCGCCAATCTGGTCGGAACGCGCTCCGGCGGAGTCGGGGCGCGCGCCGACGTCGCACAGTTCCACCGATTCGATCGTGCCGACATGCTCAACGAGTCCGGTAAACATCGCGAAGATACCCCTCGATTGCGAAATCCGGGCCAAATGGTTCGATGGTGATGCTCTGCAATTCCTGCATGGCCTGAAAACGCGCGGGCGATGAATCCGCGCCCGGTTTTCTACCCGCGGACCCGGCGACTTTGGGCGCGAAGAACACGCGCATTTTATCCACAATTCCGGCGGCCAGGGCGGCGGAATTCAAAATTGCGCCCGCTTCGAGGAGGACGCTGAGTATCTCGCGGCGGCCAAGTTCCGCGGCGGCTTCGACGAGATCGGGTTTCGAGCTGCGTCCGGCGAGGCGCACGACGTCAATTCCGGCACGGCGGAGGGCGCGCGCTTTCGGGGAATTTTCTTTCGCGCGAGTGAAAACGAGCACATCTCCGTCCGCCGAGCGGACCAGCTTTGAGCGCAGCGGCAAGCGCAATCGCGAATCCAGCACGACGCGCAACAGTTTGCGACGGCGTGGGAGGCCAGTGCGGTCAGTGAGAAGCGGGTCGTCGACGAGCACCGTGCCGATGCCGGTGAGCAGAGCGTCGGAGGCGTGGCGCATTTGCTGTACTTCGGCGCGTGATTCGGGCGACGAAATCCAGCGGTCTTTTTGCGAATTGCGGGCGCCCTTGCGCGCGCCTCTTTTCTCATGAGGAAGGACAAGCTGGCCATCGAGCGTGAGCGCGGATTTGAGCGTCACCAGGGGTTTGCGGGAAACGATCCAGCGCGCGAAGGCTTCATTCAGGCGCCGCGCTTCGGCTTCCCGCAGGCCGGTGCTGACTTCGATTCCAGCGTTGCGCAATTGTTTGAAGCCGCGGCCAGACACCGCCGGGTTCGGGTCCGGCATCGCCGCCATGACGCGGGCGACGCCTGCCGCAATCAACGCCTGCGTGCATGGACCGGTGCGGCCCGTGTGGCAGCAAGGCTCCAGGTTGATGTACAGCGTCGCACCGCGCGAAGATTCGCCAGCAGCTTCGAGTGCGACGATTTCCGCGTGGCGCACGGCGTCGTAAGTGTGGAATCCTTCTCCCACGACGCGGCCGTCGCGCACAAGGACCGCGCCCACCAACGGGTTCGGGCTTGTGAGCGCGACGCCACGTGCCGCCAGCTCTAACGCGCGGTCCATGAAGACAGCCTCAGTGGCGACCGTGGGCGCGGTACTCGAAGATGCGGAGGAGTTCATACAATCAAGTGGCTCCAAAGTTGCGGTAGATCTGGGTAGCACAGCCACTCATGGCTGTGTGGTTTTTTAAGACGCATAGGCTACCGACCCAATGATGAGTGCAAAACCCGCACAGCCAAGAGTGGCTGTGCTACTTGTTCAATCGAAAAGGGAAGAGACGAAAGTCTCCGCGTCAAACGGCACCAGGTCTTCCATCGATTCGCCGGTGCCGACGTATTGCACTGGCAAGCCGAGTTCGCGCGTGATGGCCACGACGATGCCGCCTTTGGCCGTGCCGTCAAGCTTGGTCAGCACGATGCCTGTGACGCCGGCCGTGGAGGTGAATTCGCGCGCCTGGGAAAGTCCATTCTGTCCGGTCGTCGCGTCCATCACCAGCAGGACCTCGTGCGGCGCGCCGGGAATTATTTTTGTAGCCGTGCGTTTCATTTTGTCGAGTTCGGCCATCAGGTTCATTTTTGTGTGCAGGCGTCCCGCGGTGTCCACGATGACGACGTCGGCGTTTCGCGCCCGCGCGGAAGCCAGCGCGTCGTAGACCACCGCCGCGGGATCGCCGCCGGATTTTGTCTTCACGATTTCCGAGCCGGTGCGCGTGGCCCAGACGCCGAGTTGTTCGATGGCGGCGGCGCGAAACGTATCGCCCGCGGCGAGGACCACGTTCTTGCCGCTCTGGCGCAGGCGGTGCGCGAGCTTGCCGATGGTCGTCGTTTTGCCTGTGCCGTTCACGCCGACAACGAAAATGACGTGAGGACGCGCCTCCTGCGCGGCCGCCGAAGTTCCATTCGTCGACGGCACCGCGCGCAGGGCATACAGCAGCTGGTTTTTCAGCTCCGCCTTGAGGTCAGCGACGCTGCTGAGGGCGTGCCGCTCGAGCTTCTGCCGCACCGCTTCGAGAATCTGATGAGTCGTGCGCGGTCCAAGATCGGCGGCTAGCAAAGCGTTCTCGAGCTTCGTGAGCAGCTCGGGATCGATTTTCTTTTCACCCGAGATCAGGTCTTCGACCTTGGCGGTAATCTGTGTGCGGGTCTTCGTGATCGACTGTTTCAGCCGGTCGAGCAGCGTCCCGCTTTCCTTGGGCTTCTTGCGTTCGTCATCCTTGTTGAAGATCGAAAACATAAGTGTTTCGCTGCGGTGCGCGGCGAATCCCTCATTCTAGCAGAAGAAAACCATCTCACATGCCGCGCCGGTCGCCGGGAAGCTTTGTCGGGGGCAAACTCGTTGTATTTGTTGTATGATGGCGGCAACCGGCTGGGTTTCGGGCTGAGCCAGCCCTGCTATCAAATTCAATCCACAGGGGTGCGCGATGATTTCATTTCCATCAAAGGCCGCGCTGGCGGTTTTGTTGTTCCTCACCTTTTCCGCCGCAAGTTTCCGGGCGCAAATGGCATCCGGCCGGGATGCGGATACCGCGGCCATCAAGCAATTTGTCGCGAATTTTGCGGACGCCTGGAACAGCCACGATGCGCACGCCGTGGCCATGCATTACGTGGAGGACGGCGATTTTTCGAGCGTGAAAGCAGAAGCGAGCCATGGCCGGAAAGAACTCGAAGATCACTACACGACGATCTTCACAACGTTCCTCAAGAACGCGCACACCAGTGATACGGTGAGAAGCATCCGCTTTCTCGCGCCGGACCTGGCCAACGTGGATATCGATTGGCTGGTGACGGAACCGAGCGCGCCGGGCGGCGTTCTCCGAAAGGGATTGCTCACGTGGGTTTTGTCCAAGCGGAACGGCCAATGGATGATTGTGATTTACCACGAGCAATCGTTCTAATTTCTGAAGCGATGATGCCGGCCGCAGGGTGCTGTGGGCCTTTGTGGGAGACCTCGAAAATCAGGAGGATGCGATGATTTCATCTCGATTGAAAATGGTTCTGGCGGTTTCTCTTTTCCTTGCGTTTTCTTCGGCTCCCGCTTGGGCGCAGATGCCGTCCAAGATGGATGCGGATTCGGCCGCCATCAAGCAATGCGTGGCCGCGTGGGAAGATGCCTGGAATCGCCATGACGCGCACGCCACGGCGGCGGCCTATGTGGAAGACGGTGAATTCTCAAGCACGACCGGAATTCCCAGCAAGGGCTCGAAGGACCTGGAAGCTCACTACAATGAAATCTTCACGACGTTTCTCAAGGATGCGCACCGAACCGACACCGTAAGGAGTATCCGCTTTCTGACTCCGGACATCGCGTCCGTCGATATCGACTGGCAAATGGCCGGGGCACGGACGCGGGACGGCAAGGACGCGCCCAATCGTAAAGGGCTGCTTACCTGGATCGTGACCAAGCACAGCGGGCAGTGGATGATCACGATTTACCACGAGTCGGTGTTCTAAATTGTGATTGGCGATTTTGTGGCGCAGGCTGAAGCCTGCGCCACTTCGTAGGAAACAAATCCTTCAAACTTCTACCAGGGTGGCGCTCAGGCGGAGTTTTCCGGTGCGAACGGCGCGGTCTAGCGCGTCCACGACGGCCGCATCGAACTTCGTATTCGCCAGTTCGAGGATCCGGTTCATGGCGAATTCCAGGTCCATGGCGGACTGATAGGGGCGGTTGGTGGTCATGGCGTCGAGCGTATCGGCGACGGCGATGATGCGCGCCATGAGGGGAATCTCGTCGCCCGACAATCCGTGCGGATAGCCGCGGCCATCGACGTGTTCGTGGTGCAACTCGATTCCCGGCAGCATTTCCTTCAACTGTCCGACCGGCCGCATGATATTCGCGCCTTTCAAAGGATGCTGCTTCATCAACGAGAATTCTTCGTCGGTCAGTTTGCCGGGCTTTTTCAGCACGCGGTCATCCACTCCGATTTTTCCCACGTCGTGCAGCAAGGCTGAAATCCTGATTTTTTCGAGCTCGGATGATTGCAACCCGAGCTGCTGCGCGATGAGGATGGAATACTTGGCCACGCGTCCGGAATGGCCGCGCGTGTAGGGATCCTTTTCGTCGATGGCCGCCGCGAGCATGCGAATCGAGCCAAGGAACAGCTCGTGGTTCTGGTCGGCGGCCTGTTTGAGCTGCTCGACGAATTCCTCGAGGTCTCCGGCCATGTGGTTGAACGTCTCGGCCAACTCGCTGATTTCCGCGGCGCCCTGGACGGGAGTTCGCTGGTGGAATTCTCCGCGGCTGATGGCGAGGGTGGACGCGGCGAGCGCGCGGATCGGCGTGCTGATGCCGACGGCAAACAAATAGCCGAGAATGAGCGCCGCAAAAGTGACGACCACTACGAATTTGAGCGCCTGCGCGTTGAGCTCGGTGACGCCTGCGTCCTCGCGCGCTTTGTCCAGGCTGCGCGTCGCCACCACCGCCCAATTCAGGTCCGGGATGGTGCTGTACGTTCCGACCATTTCGGATTTCTTGCCATTCTCCGTCGATTCATATCGGCGAAGCGTTTCGGTCGTGCGCAATCCTTTCGGCAACGCAGACACCTGGATGACGACGGGCGAGCTGGGTTTCGCGTCCGAGCCGGGCACAAACTGGCGCATGTCCGGGTGGGCCACGATGTGCCCGCTGTGGTCGATAACGAACACGACCCGGCCGCGCACGCTGGTGGTTTGAAGCCTCTTGAGAATCCCGTCCAGCGAAACGACAGCGGCGAGCATCCCCGAAAATTGTTCGTCCACCTGCAGCGGCACGGCCATCACGAAAGCGGGGCGGTTCTCGGGCCCGATCGCCAGAGGGTCGCTGCGGAATACCAGGGATTGCAGCGTCGTCGTAAACGCGCGCTGAAGCGCCTTGGCCACAAAGGGATCCTGGTTCGCCTGAAAATTGCCGGCTCCGCTGCCCTTGGCTTCCTTGCCTACCGCGGTCAGGTACAAAATGTTTGGATTGCTGGCGACGAAGTTCTCGAGGACTCGTGACACTTGCGGGGCGCTCTGCGCACTGTCGACCTTGTCGATCAATCCCGTGAGCGCCAGAATCTGCCGTTCGCTGATGAGTTGCTGGTAGAGGTTTGCGTCGAATTGCTGAATTTCTTCGGCCAGGGATCGAGTCACTTCCGTCTGCTGAACGCTCTCCGTATCGGTCAGTTTTCCCTGGCTAAGTTGCAGAACCTGACGGTGATAGAGCGCCAGGGGCAGCACGCTGACGAGCAGCATGGCGCCCAGCACCAGCCAGAGAATTCTGGGCCGGTGCAAGAGCACGGATTTGAATCTACTGAGGTCCACGGTAGGGCTAGTCCAAATTCTATTTTACGGTTCGGATAGGCTTGGCAGAAGGGTGGAAAGCTGCGGTGCTACGCATTAGCTAACCTGCCGCCCTGGGAACGCCAATCTCCCGATTGGCGGGCTGCGTGTCGCCAATCGGGAGATTGGCGTTCCCAGGGGGCAACCATTCGGTCTGCGCATGAAAGTGGAGGCGACTACTCTTGCTTGAGGCGGCGTTCCATTAGCTCGCGGATGGCGTCCCGCGTCACACGGCCTGCGGTCAGGACGGTGTGGACCTGTTCCGTTATGGGCATTTCGACTTTGGTGCGGCGAGCCAGTTCCAGTGTGGCTGCGGCGCTGCCGACTCCTTCGGCGACTCTGCGCGTCGAGCCGAGAATCTCCCTCAGGTCGCGGCCTTTGCCGAGTTCGATACCGACGGAGCGGTTGCGGCTGAGTTCGCCCGTGGCGGTGAGGATGAGGTCGCCGACGCCTGCGAGGCCGGAGAGCGTTTCGCGGCGTCCGCCGAGAGCGACGGCGAGGCGCGTCATTTCAGCGAGTCCTCGCGTGACGAGCGCCGCCACCGCGTTCGTGCCCAACTCCAGGCCCGTGCAGATCCCCGCGGCAATCGCGATTACGTTTTTCACCGCGCCGGCAATTTCCGTCCCGATCACGTCATCGTTGGTGTAGAGCCGGAATCGCGGGCCGGAGAATTCTTCCTGAACTTCGGAGGCAAGCTTCGCGTCGGCGGATGCGAGAACCACAGCGGTGGGATCTCCGGCGGCAACTTCGAGGGCAAAACTGGGGCCGGAGAGAACGGCGATGCGCGTGGGCGAGTCCATGCCTATTTCTTGGGCGATCACTTCGCTGATGCGCGCGTGAGTGTCCGGTTCGAGGCCCTTGGTCGCGCTGACGAAAATCGAATTTGGTGCGACGTGGGGACGCATCGCGCGATAGAGAGCGCGCGCGTGAGCCGACGGCATCACGCCCAGCACGATGCCGGCGCCGGCGAGCGCCTTTTCGAGGCCGCCCGTGACTTCGACGTCAGAGGGCAACTCAAACCCGGAAAGATAAATTTCGTTCACACGCCTGGCGCTGAGCATCTCGATGACGTCGGCGCTGTGCGCCCACAGGGCCAGCCGGTGCGCGACCGAGGACCGAGTCAGCGCAATGGCCAGTGCTGTGCCCCAGGCTCCGCCGCCGATGATGGCAATTTTCTTCATGATTTTTTGCGGCTCATGTCGAAGCGCGGCTCCGTGCCGGCGAGAAGTCGCTCGATATTGTCACGATGTTTTGCGATCACCACAACCGCCGCCAGCAGCGTGCAAACCGAGACCGCTGTCGGCGGCGCATGGCGGGGCGCGTAGAGCAAGTAGACGAGGAGCGGCAAAGCAGCCGCTGCAGAGATCGATGCCAGCGACACGTACCTCCAGAACAGGGCCACGAGAAGGAAAAGCAAGACGGCCGCGGCGAGGGCCGGCCAGCAGATGGCCAGGAAAACGCCCAGCGCGGTGGCCACGCCTTTGCCTCCGGTGAATCGGAGCCAGACGGGAAAAATGTGTCCGAGAATCGCCGCGAGGCCCGCGTACATCATGAAGCGAATATTTCCGGCCGAGAAATGCCCTGTGAGCCAGACGGCCAGGAACCCTTTCGCGGTGTCGAGGACCAACGTGGCCACGCCGACGGACCAGCCTGAAGTTCGCGCGACGTTCGTGGCTCCAATGTTTCCGCTTCCGACGAAGCGGATGTCGCCTCCCCCCGTCGCACGCACGAGAAGATAACCGAACGGGATTGAGCCCAGGAGATATCCCAGGACAACCAATCCCCAGAGGGAAGGGGCGTGTGCCGCCGTTTCCAGATTCACTCGGGTCTTCCCCCTTCGAACGTCCCCGCGAACGAAAATGTTGCCAGCCGAGTATATTCCGCCCCGCCGGGTTTCAGAACGCTTTGATAGAGATGAAATTCCTTGGCGGTGGTCGCGCCGAATTCAAGGGGGCTGGCCTTCTCGATGGCGGCGTGCAGGGCGTCGAGTCCGCGCGGCGTGTCGAATCGCGCGAGCGTCAGGTGCGGGGAGAACGCGCGCTCCTCGCGCGGGATGCCTAGCGCACCAAGCGATGTCTCAACCGCCTCGGCAATCGCGGCAAGATCCGTGGCGGCTTCGATTCCGGCCCAGAGCACGCGCGGGCGGCGCTCATGCGGAAAAAATCCGAGGCCACGAAAATTTATTTCGATGGGAGCGCGAGAAGGAATCGTCGCCAGCGCCGTCTTGATCTCCGTAGCTTTTTCGGAAGAGGTTTCACCGATAAATTTCAGCGTGACGTGAAGGCCTTCGATTCGCACCCAGCGCGCGTTCCGGCATGCGGAATGCAGCTTGGCCCCGATTGCGCGAATGGCGGAGCGCACTTCATCTGGAATGTCCAACGCGACAAATAAGCGCATGGGCTAAATCCAAGTTTATCTCTAGCAGTGAGTGGCGCAGGCTTCCAGCCTGTGGGCTTTGGTGCTTGCAAGGACTAACCCCCACAGGCTGGAAGCCTGCGCCACATCAGCCGCCGGATTTGGGCTGCGCCGCGTACAGAAAATATCGCCGCACGAGGTCCAGCGCGGTTTGCGAGGCTTGCCAGCGGATGCGGTCGCGCTCGCCGGGATAGTGAACGCCGCGCTCCTTGCTGCCAGAGGCGTCGGCGATGGCCACGTGCACCGTGCCCACGGGTTTTTCCGGAGTGCCTCCGGTGGGGCCGGCCACGCCGGTGATTCCGACGCCCAGCGTGGCGCCGGTGCGGCGGCGAATTCCGTCGGCGAGAGCGACGGCAACTTCGCTGCTGACGGCGCCGCGCGATTCGATGATTTCCGCGGGGACATCCACCCACGCGGACTTTAGCGTATTGCTGTAGGAAACGACGCCGCCCAGAAAATACGCGGAGCTTCCCGAGATGCGCGTGAGCCTTTCGGCGAGGAGGCCGCCCGTGCAGCTTTCCGCCGTGGCAATCGTCGCCTGGCGCATGGTGAGTTCCCGGGCGACAACTTCTTCCATCGATTCCCCGGCGGTGGTGAACACCGCTTCGCCCAGCGCAAGGACGATGCTTTCCTGAATTCCCTGGAGCTGGCGCTCGGCGGCGGCCGTGTCCTTGGACCAGATGCGCAGGTGAATTTGAATTTCACCAGGCGCGGTCAGGATCGTCGTCTGCACGTCGTCGTGGCGCGTGTAGATTGGCGCGATGCGCTGGTCGACGTCAGATTCGCCCATTCCCGCGACGCGTAGCTCGCGCGCCACGAGGCGCACGCCTGTCGCAAGGCGCGCGAGGCGCGGTTCCACCTGCGCGGCGAACATGGCTTTCAATTCGTGCGGCGGGCCGGGAAGCAGGATGACGATGCGGCCGCTCGATTCGAGCCACAGGCCAGGCGCCGTGCCGCGATCGTTTTCCAGGACCGTCGCGCCTTCCGGGACCATGGCCTGGCGGGCGTTCACCTCGGACATCGCTCGTCCAATTTTGCGAAAGCGCGCTTCAATCATTTTCATCACAGCGGGATCGCGCGAGAGTTTGCGACCGAGCAGATCGGCCACGGCGTTGCGCGTGCGATCGTCTTCGGTGGGGCCGAGGCCTCCGCTGGCGATGACGAGTTCGACGCGCTTGGCCGCTTCCTCGAACGCATTGCGCAGAGGGGCGAGATCATCGCCGACCACCGTCTTGCGCGTCACCTCGATGCCGAGCCGGTTGAGTTGCGCCGTGAGGAAAAGGGAATTGGTATCGACCCGGTCCGGGGTCAGCAGTTCCGATCCGACTGCGATGATTTCAGCTTTCATTTATGGTTCTTGATGAACCCGCATCCTCAGAAGAATTTTGCTGCAGCCCGCGTCTTCAGACGCGGGGCCATTTTTCGTTCTCAGGAGAAAATCCTCGCCTCTGAAGAGGCGAGCTACATCCCCTCAGCGTGGAAGCGGGAGGCCTTCCACTTCCCAATCGACGGTGAAGAGCGCGCTGCTGGTGGCCAGGATGGCGCGGTGGCCGGGCAGCAGCGCTAGGCCGACGAGGCCGCTGCCGCCGAGAACGAGTTCGGCGCGCGCGTCGGGAGAAATTCGCACGATGCCGCGGCGGCCCTGATACGACGCCGTCACGTAGAGATTTCCCTTGCGGTCGAAGGCGAGTCCTTGCGGCCGGCCGAGCCCGCGGAAGAACGTGCTGACTTCGCCCTTCTGGTTGATGCGGAGCACGCGGTCAAAACTCGAAGTGGTCGGGCCGGTAACGAACAATTCGCCGGTGGGGCTGAACGCCAGGTGATACGCCGCCACGGACGGTTCGAGCGTGGCAAACACGAAAATCTGGCGGTCGGGGCTGATCTTGAAAATCGTGCCGCTGCGGTCGCCCACGAAAAGATTGCCGATGGTATCGAACGCGATTCCGGTGGCAACGCCCATGCCTTCGACCCACAGCTGCGAGCGGCCGTCCGGCGCGACGCGATGGATGGTCCCGTCATCGCGACAAGAAACGTAGAGATACCCTTCGCGGTCCAGCGCCAGGCCCGTGGGATTTACAAGTTCCGTGACGAATGGCTTTACCACGTAGTTGGGCGTGATCTTGTAGAGCGAGACGGCGACCTTTTGTCCGCGGTGGCCGCTATAGGTGACGTAGATGTTTCCTTCGACATCCACCGCGGGATTCGCCACGGGGTGAAGATTGTCGGCGATCTGCACGCCGAGGTGAAACGCGAACGGCTGGCTCGCCGCGCGCGACGTTTCCACGCTCACGATGCTGCCCGCCGCGCCTTCCGGCACGCGCGCAATCAGATAATTCTGCGTGGAGATCAGAAGGCTGGCTTCGGTTTCGCCGAAGCGCACGTGCGGCCGCGTGTTGGGACGGGGAACGAAGCCGGCGCCGTAAATCGTGACGTCGCCGCCGGGGATGCCTGCACCCGGCTGGATGCGGTCAATGCGCGGTATGCCGTTGGTTTCCAAATTTATTCTCGAAGAGACAGTAACACCAATGTCGAAATCTCCCCATGCCAGTCGACATTCCTGTAGCTCGCCTCTTCAGAGGCGAGGGTTTTGATGCGGCTCCGATAAAAGCCCCGCCTCTGAAGAGGCGGGCTACAGCAAACGGCTACGGCCAGATCGCCCCAAACATTTTCTACCAAGCGCCTAAAGCCCGAGCGCGCGCGCAATCCACAATCCGAGCGCCGCGTAAATTCCCGCGATCCAATCATCCGCCATGATTCCCAAGCCGCCGGGGAGCGATTCGGCTTGCCGCGCGGGGAACGGCTTCCAAATATCGAAGACGCGAAAAAGTATAAAGCCCAGCAGCAAATATTTCCAGTTGAGGGCGAATGTCTTCGGCGTCGCCAATCCCAGATAGGAAATCAACTGTCCCGCTACTTCGTCGATCACTACAATTTGCGGATCGTGGTTTTGCAGATATCGGGCAGTGCGACCGGCCGCCCAGATCCCGATTACGGAAACGACAACGATCGTTACGCATTCAGTCCCTGCGAAGTTTGACCACCAGAAAGCGGGCGGGTTTGAGAGTTCACCCGTTGCCGCGATTCGCGGAGCAAATTGCAACGGGCTCAGAGCCATGGCGCCCCAACCCAAGATAACTCCTACCAGGGATCCAAACGTGCCGGGCGCTTTCGGTATATAACCGAGGCCAAGCGCGGTGGCAATCGCGAGCGAAATACGCGGCTTGCGTTTCCCGCTACTCGTCGTTGTCGGAAGATTCGGACTGGGGACGCTCATTCGTTTCGGTTTCTTCCGGTTCCGATTCGTCCATCATGGGGACGGCTATTTTGTATTTTCCCATCGCCCAGTTGCCCAGGTCGCGCTCGCGGCAGCGCGGGCTGCAGAAAGGGAATTCCGCGGTCGTTTCCGAATCGGTGGGCTCTTTGCAAATGGGGCATTTTAGCTTCATGGCATTTTAGTAGCACAGACTTCAGTCTGTGGGGGTTCGTTCGGTAGCCCCGACGGAGCGCGTTCGCCAAGATCTTATGGAAACCCACAGACTGAAGTCTGTGCTACTTAACCCAAAACCCTCAGCGCTGCGCCTGTCAACACACGTTGCACTGGAGCGATCGGCGGTATTTGCGCCATCGCCGGGCGCGGGACATCCAGAATCTCCACTACGCGCCCGACCATATCGTATTCGTGCGTCTCGTTGATTTCCGCAGTGACTACGTCGCCGGGGCGCGCCGAGATCTCGGTTCCCGCGACTTCGATGTCGTTCAAGTACAGCTTGCCGTCGATTTCGGGCGCCATGCCTTCCAGGCGCGCTTCCCACACGAGCGGCGTGTCCTTGGACGGTCCTTCGACGAGAGCCGTCACGCGCCGGCCGCGAAAACGGCGCAGCTTGCGCGCGGAAATCTTTTGCTGAATTTCCATCAGGCCGCTCTGGCGTTCTTTGATCGTGTCCTCGTCCACTTTTTCATCGAGCGCGAAGCTCGAGGCGTTGTCCACGTCGGAATAGGGGAAGACGCCCATCCAGTCGAATTCCGCGGCCTTCACGAAGTCGCACAATTCGCGGAAGTCCGCATCGGTTTCGCCGGGAAAGCCGACGATGAAGGAAGTGCGCAGCGCCACGCCGGGAATGGTCGCGCGAATACGGCCGAGCAATTGCAGAAACGCGTCGCCATTCGATCCGCGCTTCATGCGCGCGAGGACGTTGCGGCTGGCGTGCTGGAGCGGCATGTCCATGTAGTTTGCGATGCGCGGGTGCGCGGCGATGGTGTCAAGCAGGCGCTGCGTCACGCGATTCGGATAGCAGTACAGCGAGCGCACCCATTGCAGGCCTTTGACGCCCGCGAGGCGCTCGAGCAGCAGCGCGAGGCCGTCGCGCAAGCCGAGGTCTTCGCCGTAGGAAGTGGTGTCCTGGCCGATGAGCGTCACTTCGCGGACGCCGGACGCGGCGAGATTTTCCGCTTCGCGCACGACGGATTCAAAGCGCCGGCTGCGGAATTTCCCGCGCAACTGAGGGATGATGCAGAACGTGCAGGGATGGTCGCAGCCTTCGGCAATCTTGATGTACGCGGCGTGTTTCGGCGTCGAGAGAATTCGCGGCGTCAGATCGTGATACAGATACGTCGGAAGCGCCGCCGCGCTCGCCGCATCGGATCGCAACTCGCCCTCGACGGCGGCCAAGATATTTTCGAGTTCGCCGGTTCCCACTAACGCATCGACTTCGGGAATCTGCGCGAGGATCTGATCGCGGTAGCGCTCGACCAGGCATCCGGCCACGATCAATTTTTTCGCCACGCCGAATTTTTTGTATTCGGCCATCTCCAGAATCGTGTCGATCGATTCTTTTTGCGCCGGGGCGATGAAGCTGCACGTATTGACGACGAGCACGTCGGCTTCTTCCGCGCGCGGCGTAAATTCGTAGCCGTTGCGCGCGAGGACTCCCATCATCACCTCGCTGTCCACAAGGTTTTTCGGGCAACCCAGGCTGATGAATCCTGCTTTTGGCATAGAAATGCGTCTCGCAACGGCGGGACGGTCCGATCATTCTAACATGGCGGGAGCAGTGGCGCGGGCTTCAGCCTGCGGGGGTTCGTCTTTGCAAGGACCAAAACCGACAGGCTGAAGCCTGTCCTACCTTTTGCGAAGGAAGGAGTGGATGCGATCGATCAGCGAAGAAGCGTGTTGCGGGTCTGCAGGCTTCCCGCCGTAGCGGGCGGCCTGATAGATCGACGTCAGCTCGAACACCGGCGCGGCCAGTTTTCCGTCCGGAAGAGACGTGGCGAATTCCATGGGCGTCTGGGTGTCTGCCTTGCGAATTCCGCCCCCGGCGAGAACACGCAACATTTCCAGGTACTGTAGCGTCGCCAGGTGCGGCGTCATCTCACGTGCGGGCAAAACCCGCGTGCGCCACATCAGCAGGAGTCTCCTGCGAACTTCCGGGCGCAAAATGAGAACGCCAACGACAAATACGCCAAAAATCAGGAAGACTTCCGTCCGGCCGGCTGGACTGCGGGATACCCGGTATTGCCACTGTTCCAACTGGCTGGTCGCGCGGCGGCGAATACTGGAAAACTCCGCTCGGATCCTCTCCGTCCAGTCGCGCGAGAAGCGGCCCAGGTTTTGCGCCACGGTAACCTGGTGCACGAAATCGTAGTTGATGACCCACTCGCTCCACTGCAGCTCGAACCAATCCCAGTAATGCGAGATCCGCGCGAACATTCCGGGGGGCGGTTCATTCGATGGCGGCGTGGGGTCAAACGTGAGCCAGCCGAAACCCGGGAAATAGGCTTCCACCCAGCTATGCGCGTCGCTGGCGCGCACGACAAGGTCGCCCGCGACATCGTTGTATTCGCCGGTTTGGAATCCGTTGATGTAACGCGACGGGATGTCCAGCGTGCGGAGCATGACCGTCATGGCGGCGGCGAAATATTCGCAATGTCCCGCGCGCTTTTGGAACAGGAAGTAGGCCAGCGGGTCGGCCTGCGGAGTCCCGCTGAGGTCCAGCGTATAGCCGTAGTGCGAGCGCAGGTAGCCCTCAATGGAGCGCGCTTTGTCATAGGGAGTAGTGTCGCGCGCGGTGATTTGGGCAGCCAATTCCGGGATGCGGGAATCGAGCGTTGGCAATTGCAAGTACGTGTCGCGAATCGCGGGCGGATAATCCGAGCCGGCCTCGCGGACGGCGGCGGGCGGCGGCGCCGGCACGAGCGACTTCGCTTCATACTCCATGCGCGTATAGCTGTGGTACGGATTGAAGATGGAACCGGTGAAGTCTTGCAAAAGGTAAGTGCGCCGCGAGCCAAACGGGACCCTGCCGGCATCGTCAATGAAATGCCCGCGCACGCTTTCCGCCTCGTTTGCAAAGAACAGGGCTGTGCTGCCGATGGGCTCCAGGAGCACGGTGTAGTGGATCCGCCTGCCGGTTATGGGCGCATGGACGTCTGCGGAGTTGAGGCGAAACCAGCCTCCCTCCGCGGGAGAGGTGAGCGTCGTCGGCTCATGCGCGTCGTTGTACCAGCGCTTGCCGTCGAACTTGGTGAGAGCCACGCCGCGCCAGTGCACGCCTTGCGCCGCGGCGATGCCGCCGTCGACCGTGACGCGCATGACAACCATGCTGCTCTTCTTGATTTCGCCGATTTCGCCGAGTTCCACGTCGTCGCTGAATCCGGTAATCATCGTCGACTGCATGTTGAGCGCGGACATGTAGCCGCCGCTAAACCGTGGCAGGATGAGAAAAATGATTGCTCCCACCGCGAGGGATCCGAACGCGATTCCAACGGAGGTGATGGCCAACGCGTTGTGCAATTCAGTTGCGGCGACCGTGCCGGTCTCCATGGGGCGCGTGACCGTTCCCTGCGCGCTCCGCCACATTTCCAGAGCCACGAAGGTCGAAACCGCGAGACCCAGAAAAATAAAGAAGAAGACAAGGAAGACCGTATCGACCGTGAGGATCGCGGCGGCTAGCATGGCCGAGAAACCCATCATCGTCAGGAACAGATAGTCCCGGGTGGTCGTGGCGCTGTATAGCCGCACAATGGTGGCAAACAACATCAGGTGAATAGTCGCCAGCAGGCCCGCGTAGAGGCTCGGATTCTGAGCGTTGGCCGCCAGCATGCGGGAAATGATCCACAGATCGAACGGGAAGAAAATAAAATAAGCAACCGTCAGCCAGGTGCCGACGCGGTTGGAAAGTTCCGGCCCCTTCCCGTGCCACCACCGGTAGCCTTTAAACAGCATGGCGGCCGGAAGAACCAGGATCGTCACCAGGTCCAGTTTCCCGGTGGAGACCAGGGTCAGGACGCCTGTAAGGAGCAGGAAATACAGGGAGATCTCAAAATGGCGCCGGACGGCGGAGAGATGCACCGGTAGCGCTTCAGCGGAAATTTGGCCTGCGGGGTCCATGGCGCGAATTAACAGTTTACCATCCCGCGGGCCGCGCCGGATTGCGTGCGGCGTATTGGGTAATGGCGCGAGCGAACCGGTAGGACAGGCTTCAGCCTGTCTGCTTTTGCGAGCGGACGAAAGTCAAAACCAGACAGGCTGAAGCCTGTCCTACATAAGGGCGGCAGTCGCCGCGTCTGCAATTTTTTGTGTGGCGTTCGAGATGGGCAGGCGGCGAATTTGCTTAAGGGCGACGATGCGCGCTCCCGTGACGCGCGGCAAACGAGCTACGCGAATCAGATACGGTTCCAAGCGGATGTTGCGGAAGGTTACTGCGTGGCGAGCGGTTGCAAGTGGAGTGAGGGCGCCCTTCATCGCCGCGCCGAATTTTTCACGGAAGTGCCCGGCGAGTGCCGCCGGCGCGTCCGTTCCAGTGATTTCGAGGGCGGGGAACTGCCACATGCGGGAGAACAGCGCGCCATCGCCGTCCAGTTGGCGTACGAGCAGCGTGCGACCGCGCGGATCGAGCAGGACGGCCGCGGCGAGAGTTACTTCAATCGTTGCGCGCTTCTTGCGCGCGGACGGCAACTTTTCCGCGATGCCGAGCTTGCGGGCGCGGCACCATTTTTCGACCGGGCATTCTCCGCACTGCGGCGATTTGGGCGTGCACACGGTCGCGCCGAGCTCCATCATGGCCTGGTTCCAGTCGCCAGAAGCGTTTGCGGCGAGCAAATCCTGCGCCGTGGATTCGAGCTTCCGCCACATGGCGGGCGCGCGCAAATCGCCGCGCAATGCGCCGATCCGCGCGAGCACGCGCGCGACGTTTCCGTCCAGCACGGCGCACGGCGCGTCATAGGCAATGCTCAAAACCGCCGCCGCCGTGTAGCGTCCAATGCCCGGAAGCGCCAGCGCCGCTTCGTATTCGCGCGGAAAATTGCCCGCATGGCGCGTGACCATTTCTTTTGCCGCGCGTTGCAAATTTCTCGCGCGGCTGTAATAGCCGAGGCCCGCCCAGTTCGCCAGCACGCGATCGGTCCTCGCGCGCGCCAGCGCTTGCATATTCGGGAAGGCCGAGAGGAATCGTTCGTAGTAGGGAATTACGGCCGCGACGCGAGTCTGCTGCAACATGATTTCCGAAAGCCAAATGCGGTAAGGGTCCCGAGTGCGGCGCCAGGGAAGGTCGCGCTTGCGTTCGGCGAACCAGGTAAGCATGCGCCGCCTGAATTTCGGAATTTCCGCCGCGGGAATCTTCAGCATGCTCACCGGCGCGATTTTCGCACATCGGCGGATCGAACGGAAATGCGGGTGGCGCAGGCTTCAGCCTGTGGGGGTTAGTTCTTGCAAGGACCAAAACCCACAGGCTGAAGCCTGCGCCACTTGAGAATTGAATCCTAGAGGGACGACACAAACAGGAAATACGCGGTGTTCCAAAGGTGCGAGGGAATCGTGCCGCGCGGATGGCTGGTCAGAACGATTTTGAAAATTTCCGGCGAATCGCCCAGTGTATCGAGGAAGTTTTTCCCGGGCTGCGGTTTCAGCGGCGTAACGCTCGCCAGGTAGCGCAAAATGTCGTAAATAATTTCGCCGGCGCTCATGCGCGGCGTGGCGAACCCCGCGGAACGAAACTCGATCACGGAATTGATTTCATAAAAGTGCCAGGCCAATCCGGCGCAAAGCGTTACGGCGCGCTCGAACTTCTCCGCGGCCTCGGCGTCCGTCCCTGGCTGCGGGCCGACGTAGGGATCGAATACCAGCATCACGCGCCGCTCGTCTTCCCGCGCAAATTCCTTCACCTGCAGGGCGCCGGTTCTGGCGGAGGCTTTCCAGTCGACGTGGCGGGCGCTGTCGTTGAATTGGTAGTCGCGGATCGCGTAGAGGTCATTCCCGCGCCCGCGCTGATAACTTTCCAGTTCGCCGCTCACGAGCGGAAGAACCTCGTAAAACTCTTCCGTGGGCTGAATCCGGGGGTAGACCACCGCTTCCATTGCGGAGTCCAGCCGCCGCGTCTTTTGCAGGAAGCCAAATGGAAATTTCGTGCGCAGGCCAAGCGCGTCCTGACGGTAAACGCCGCGCCGCGGAAACGTCAGCTCGACATTTTGCCGCACCGTCTGCTGGTGGGGAATGTATGGAAAATAGACGGGGCGATCCAGAATCCGCGGCGCGGGATGGGCGGGCGCATTTTTCTTGGCGTTCGGCGCGTCCTCACTCACGAGCGAAACGGAAAAGGACGGTGTCCACTGCTTCGCATTGTGGAGTTCGGCGATGGCCTGAGTCGTGCGCTGGGCAAAAATGTGTTCGGGCAGCTCGAGCCGCACCTCGATGCCGCCGAGGACGACCCGCGAAAGCAGCCCCGAAATCAGCATTCCGGCGAGCAAGCAGGCCAGAACCATGAACAATAAATTGTTTCCCGTGTTGAGCGCGGCGAGGGCGACCACGAAAATTCCGACGATGTAAACGATGCCCTCGCGCGTCAGTTTGTAATCGATCTGGTAGGAGAGCCAGCCGAGCGGCGTGCGCCGGGCCAGCGCCGGCACGACGGTCAGCGCAACCCATCCGGCCAGCGCCAGGGCCGACAGCGCCGACATTCCCGCGACCAGCAGATGACCTTGTTCGGCTGCCGCGCCGGAATAAAGCGCCAGGAAAAGCGCCATCGCCAGAGCGCCCATGGCGATGCCAAAGCTGCGCCAGCTGGGAGTGTCCAGAGTCTGGCGCAACCGTTTCCACTGGGCCGCGCGCGAAATTCCCACCGCTTTGCGCAAGAGCGGAGGGCCAACGCGGCGTTCGACAAATTCGGGATTCATCAGAGGGGGACGGGAGTGGTTTCCATGATTTCGCGAAGAACCATTTCCGCTTGCGTCGATTTTTTCTGCGTTGCCGCGTAGCGCGTGTTGACCACCATGCGGTGCGCGAAGACCGGCAGGATGAGCTGCTTGAAATCGTCCGGCGTGCAGTAGTCGCGAGCTTCGAGAAACGCCCGCGCTTGCGCCGCGCGCTGCAGCATCAGCAAACCGCGCGGGCTCACGCCGAGCGTCAGTTGCTCGGAATTTCGGGTCCGTTCGACGATGTCGAGGGCGTAGTTCCGCAGGCTGTCGTCCACGCGCACCTTCTCGACGGCGCGCTGCATTACTTCGACTTCATCCGCTTCCATAACCGGGGTGACTTCGGCTGCCGCGTTGCGTCCGCTGGCATGCTGCTGCATGATCTCGCGCTCGAAGTCGCGAGAGGGATATCCCATGCCGATGCGAAGCAGGAACCGGTCCAGCTGCGATTCCGGAAGAGGATAGGTCCCGTGGTGTTCGACAGGATTTTGCGTGGCCAGCACCATGAATGGCTGCGGGAGCTTGTAGGTGTGGTTGTCCACGGTTACTTGAGCTTCGTTCATGGCTTCGAGCAGAGCCGACTGCGTCTTCGGCGTGGTGCGGTTGATTTCGTCCGCCAGAATGATGTTGGCAAAAATCGGGCCGGGCTTGAAATCAAAGCGCTGCTCGATCTGATTGAACACGCTCGTGCCCACCACGTCCGAGGGAAGCAGGTCCGAGGTGAACTGGATCCGCTGGAAGGAACAGTGGAAGGAATTCGCCAGCGCCTGCGCGAGGGTCGTCTTGCCCACTCCGGGGACGTCCTCGATGAGCAAATGGCCTTTGGCCAGCAAGGCCACGAGAGAGAGGCGGATCACCTCGTCCTTGCCGCGAATCACGCGGGCAATCGAAGCTTGTAGCTGTGCAATCTGGTTCGCGGTCGCCGTGGTCATTGGGTTGAAAATACCTATCGCTTCTGCTACAAACGAAGCGTGCCTTGTGGGCGATTAGCTCAGTGGTTAGAGCGCTCCCCTCACACGGGAGAGGTCCAAGGTTCAAGTCCTTGATCGCCCACCACTACCCACGCACTTCCATGTTGCCATCAATTCCTCGAATGTCTTAGTACTTGCCAGCCGGGCTGTGCTCAAAAAGTTTTGCAAGACATGGATGAAATGCCGGTTGCTGGCTGAATCTGGTTACTCATCCTTCTTCTCTTCTAAAACCGAAAAGGCGGGCGGTTCCCCGCGGGAATGGAAGGCTACCGGGAGCCGCGATTCGTGCAATCCTCTCCGGATCAATCCGTACTCCCTGCGGCGGCCACTTCGCGCTCCAAGATTTGCGCGGTATCGAGTGGAATCGTCACCAGCAACTCGGTCCCGGTCTCGCTCGAGCGGATTTCAAACTGTCCGCCATGCTCGCGAACGCGTTCGCGCATTCCCGTCAGGCCCACGCCCACATGCGTGCCGTTGGACCGGAAATGGTTCAATTTTTCGGCCGGGATTCCGATTCCGTAGTCGCGGACGTGAAGCACGGCATTGCCATCCGCCACGTACAGCGATACCTCCGCCTTCGGACTCTTCGCGTGACGATGCACGTTGGTGAGCGATTCCTGGAGCACTCGGAACAGGACCAGCTCCACGGGGCGGGGCAGGCGGGCGATGTCGTTCGCAATTTTCGTGGAAATCTGCACGCCGCTGCGCTGCGAAAATCCCCCCACGTACCAGTTCGCGGCCGACGCGATTCCGAGCTCATCGAGCAGGGGAGGGTGCAGCAAATAGGAAATGGTTCGCGTCTCCTGGATGGACCGTTCGAGGAGATCGATCAACTCCGGCACAGTTCCGCCGTCCGGATGATTTTCCGATATATTTGCCGCGATCATCTTCGCGACGACCAGATTTTGTCCCAGGCCGTCATGCAGTTCCCTGGAAAATTTCCTGCGCTCTTCGTCCTGAAGCTCCAGCACGTGGACGCTCAGCCGCCGCGCCCCGTTTTCGGCGTTTTCGCGTTTGCCCAGCTCATCGTTCAGAAAACGATAGTGAATCCAGAGCAGCACGATAGCGCTGGCCAGCATGGCGCCAAAAATCGAGAGCGTGGCGGCGAAAAGCCTGGACGACGCTTTCTTGCGCGCCGCGAGAAGCACATCCTCTTGATTTTGCATTTCCATAATTGCGCCGGCCACGTCGGTGGCCAGTTTGGTATTTTCCATGCTTACCGAGCTTTGCAGATCGGTGTCCGGCTGGCCGGAAGCCCGCGAATCGAAGGATGTCTGCATGAGAGCGATGCGTTGATTTGCGAGCTTCTCGAGGCGATTGAAATTATTCTGCTGGAGGGGGCTATCGAGGGTCAGTTCCCTGACGCTCAACAGATCACTCGAAACTTCCTTCTTCGCCGATTCATACCGCTTCAGGTAGCTCGGATCCCCGGCGGTGATGTAGCTTAAACGGTCGCGCGCCGCTTCGGAAAGGGTCGATTCAACCCTTCCAGTGGCCACTTTTACTTCGTAGGTATGGTCCACCCAATTCGCGCTGTTCGCATAACGCGAAATGGCAATCATTGCGGCGACGCCGCAAAGCAGAAGGAGAACGACTGCGGAGGCGAAGGCTACTTTTGCACTTTTGCGGGACGACATGTGGCGCTCTCTCAGCGACAGCCCGGGAAGTACCAACAGCGTTATAACACAATGGAGCCCTGGCACACAGACGAGAGGAAGCACCCCTTTTCAATCCGGGGGTACGCCCCTTGTTCCCTCCTTGGGATGCTGATGTGCGGCTGAGAGCTGTACGCGATTTTTCCCGGATGGCGGAATGCAAGAGCCGGGAGAAAAGCCGTGTTACTCTGACCAACGCGGCGAAAGCTGGGATTGCATTGCCTTAGAGGCAAGCGGTCCAATCGATGCGTCAGAAAAGGAACCCAAAGTGGCGGCGACAATGCGATTTCTTCAGTTTTTTTCACTCGGCTGCTGGCTGGGCAGCATCATCTTCTTCATTTTATTTACGCAAGGCATTTTCTCCGTGATGCCAACCAAGGACCTTGCCGGGGTGGTAGTGGGTTATTCGCTGGCCCGGCTGCACATTCTGGGGATCGTGGCCGGCTGCATTTATTTAATCGCGACGGCAGCGGTGGAAAAATCGGTCGCCGCGCTTACGCGTCCCGCAGCTCTGCTCGTCTTCATCATGATTCTCTGTACGATGGCCTCGCAATACGGCGTCATCGCGCGAATGGATGCGCTTCGCGCACAGATGGGTTCCGTCGATGCGGCTCCGGCCGGGAATCCACTGCGAGTGACGTTCGATCGCTTGCATCAATATTCGGTGTGGCTGGAGAGCGCCGTGCTTTTCTCCGGACTCGCCGCCTTGTTTCTCACGGCGCGCCAGAAATCTTTTTGAGCGCCCCCATGAAATGGTTTTTGCCGCGATCGCCCTGTGGACGGCCCTCGACGGAATCGAGCGCGACCGCCCGAATCACAAAACCCGCGGTTGCGCCGCAACGATGGATCAGTATTGATAAGCGGATCCCCGGCGAAGGAGCGGATACTCGATATCTCTCCACGACATTCGGGCTACAGCGTAGACCACAATGAGCGAGGCGAAACTGGCGACAGTGTAGTGCCACTGCGGCGGACGCTTCTCCACGAGATAGACGGCCACATGGAGCACCCACCACGTCGCAAAATGAATCAGATAGATGCAATACGACAAGCGGCCTATCTCCCCTAGCCATTTCGCCCGCATGAGCCATGCCAGCAGTCCCTGCGGCTTCTCTAACACCAGTATCAGCACGAGGCCGTAGAACAGCGCGATCCATGTGTAACCCACCGACTGCATGGAAAAGGAAGAAAGATCCGGGGACCGTCCGAGTAATACCATCCCCGCGAAAAATGCGCCCGTCAGCCCGTACAAAAGCCACGCTCGGCTGGATAGCCACGCTCGGAGCGATGGTGTCCTCCAGAAAAGAGCCGCGAGCACGCCGATCGCCAGCGTATCGGCACGGCAAGGCATCAGGATGTAGGCAAGATCCCAATTCGCCCCCGTTGTCGGCAAATGCGAACGAATCCACAGCCGCAGCAAAGGAGCCATGAAGAGTGTTGCCCCGAGAACAAGGGCCAGCGCCTGCCTCGATAGCCGCCGGATCAGAAGCGGCGCGACCAAATAGAACTGCTCCTCGACGGCCAGCGACCAGGTCGGCACAAGCCACACCCATCCGAGCGTCATGTACCGGTCAAACGAAACGCTTTGAACGAATGCAAAGAGCCAGAGAACGCCACCCTTCAAAGAGGGAATGAACGGATCCGGGATGTACGTACTGAACAGGTCGCGCACGGTAAAGAGCAGAAGGATGTAGCCCAGGAGCCACAAATAATATATGGGCACAATGCGGTAAAATCGGCGAATGTAGAATGTCTTGTAATAGAAAGGCGAATCCTTGACGTCCAGGAGTATTCCCCCGATCAGGAACCCCGACAAGACGAAAAACAGGTCGACCCCAGTCCAACCCAAGGCGGCGCCCATCCGAAACCATACGTATAGGTGATCGACCAGGGTTGCGGGTTGCTCCAACGCCTGCGTGGTCTGATAGCAATAGTGTAGGAGGATCACCAGGATGATGGCGATTCCGCGCAATCCATCCAATTCCGGAATCCGCGAAGATGAAGTTGAAAGCGAGAGGGTCGCCGAAGTTGACATAACCGATTTTAGCCCCGCCCGCACACACGCCTTTGCCAAGGTCGTCTGCGCTTTCACTAGTAGTTAACCAGCCTGCGGGTCGGTCAGTGCGAGAGGGATAGCCATGGGGGCGGTCAGGCTGAAGAGGCGGATGAAGTTCTACGCCGATTTCTAGGAGGTCGTGAATTAGGGTTATGAAATCAGAGAGGGCGAATTTTCAGCGCGGGGGCGGCGCGCCTACCTGTCCGGAATGTGATTCCTGCCGCAATCGCTCGTGATCGTTCAGGTCTTCGTGCGTTTCTTCGCCGCCGATTTCTTGGCGTTTTTCTGATCTACCGCGCGCCACAAATACCAGCTCGCAATCGAGCGGTAGGGGCGCCAGCGTTCGCCGTGTTCGAGGATTGCTTGCGGTTTCGGCGTGTCAGCGAGCTTGTAGACATGCTGAAATCCTTTACGAATTCCGTAATCCTGAATGGGCAGCACGTCGGGCCGGCCGAGCTGGAACATCAAGAACATATGCACGGACCACTCGCCGATCCCTCGGACCTGCGTGAGCCGTTCCAGAATTTCTTCCTCGCTCATCCGGCGAATCGTGGCTAGCGGAGGAACGGTCCCGTCGATGGTTTTTTTTGCGAGATCCTTCACCGCCGCGATCTTCTGGCGCGACAGCCCGGCGCGGCGCAATTTTGCCTTGGTGGCGCGAAGAATTTCTTCCGGGGAAGGGCAATTGCCGTCCGAACCGAGCGCTTTCACGCGCCCGAAAATCGTGGCTGCCGCCGCACCCGCGAGTTGCTGATAAACAATGGCGCGAAGCAGGCTTTCAAACGGCCGTTGCGGTTTCTGTTTCTTCGTAGGGAAGCAGCCGACCTTGCGGATCACACGCGCCAGATGATGGTCCACGCGACACAATTCGCGCATCACTTCAACCGCGTCTACGGGATAGTGCGTCTTGGCCATGATGGACGACGAAGCATACGAGCGAGGCGCGGAGGCGTCAAGAGCGGGACTGAAGGCCCCATTCCGATAACCCATGTTTGTCGGGAGCTCTCCCGCCAAACCCAATTCAATTCGTGCGGATTGCGGCAATATAGCTATAATCGGCCGTCCGATTAAGGAGGGCCGATGCGTGTCGTAACTGCCTTGCTGATCTGCCTCGGAATGACTGTTTGCGGTCTCGTTTCTCTTGCTCAGACTTCCACGAGCGTGGCCAGCGCTCCTGCTTTCGAGTACCTTGGCAGGCTGCGAGCCGATATCGGCACGCGCACCGTTGTCGAAAACGGGCCGCAGGGGACGCGCACAATCGTCCAGATCCTCGGCGGCAGCTTCGAGGGGCCGCGTGTGAAGGCGTCGGTACAGACGCCGGCCGGTGACTGGATCACCAACCGGGCCGACGGCAGCTACCGGCTCGATGTTCGCCTCACGCTGAAAACGGACGACGGGGCGCTAATCCTGGTGACGTACAACGGCATCGGCCAGACGACACCGGCGGGCGCATCGCTGCGTGCTGCGCCACTCTTTGAGACCGGCGATTCGCGCTACGCGTGGCTCACTCGACTGCAGGCGGTCGCGGTGGGCGAGCGTACCGGCAGCACGGTCTCGTATGAAGTCTACGCGCTAAAGTAGCGCCCGACGCAGGTTCAGCGCTGGAGAAGATCGTACTCTGTCGTAGACGGTTCGCAGTTCTTGCCATACATCCCGCCACGACTCTCTTTGGCGCCCATTGAGCAGACTCTGACGGCTGATACGCAGGCCAGCGAGTTGCGATTTGTTGTGTCTCAATCAGACGCGTGCAGCCCGTTTGGCTCTTATTCCCCGTGCAATTCTGCCCTTACCTGCCCCTTCGTACAGTTTCCGCGGAAGAACTGGCTGTACCGGACTGAAATTGACGGAATAGCCTCATTAACTTACCTTGGTTTGCAGGAAAATATCCGAAGGTTCGCAGAAACTTGCGTCGGAAGTATCTGCGATACGGGGCACCCATTGAATGTCGCCCCGGAAAAATTCAAAACAAATCTGTTGAATGGAGGATTCATGAGGAAATTCATATGGGTGGCGTTCGCTCTCTCGTTTCTTGCCGTGTCGTCTCAGGCGCAGCAAATTCCCGCAGCCGACGTCTCGGCCGGATACTCCTATTTCCGCGTCGGAGGCTCCGGCGGCGCGAATCTGAACGGCTTCAGTACCTCTGCCGCCTACAATGCCAACGACTGGTTCGGGGTAGTTGGCGATCTGGGGTGGTATCACGGATCGCCCAGTGGGGTGGGCATAACCGCCATGACGTACACGTTCGGCCCGCGCTTTTCCATCCGCAAGTCGGACAAAGTTGTGCCCTTCGCGGAAGCGCTTTTCGGTGGGTCGCACCTTTCCGCGTCGTTCGGGGGCGCTAGCGCGGCGACCAATCCGTTTACCTACAGCTTCGGCGGAGGCGCAGAGGTGTCCCTCAGCAGCAGCCACAAAGTCGCTCTGCGGCCTGAAGTCGAATACTTCGGATTGAGGGAGAACGGCTCCACGGGGAACTGCGTGCGCATCTCGGTCGGAATCGTCTACCGCATTGGAGAAAGACAGTAACTCGCCTTCCGACTTGCGTCAGGTCGCGGTGATCTTTCACGCGGCCTGACGCGAGTTACCCCGACCCGAACTTCAAAATCAGCTAGTACTCGTCCAACCAGCCATTCGGTGAAACAAATGCTAGTCCGCAACCGTAAACTATGCCATAAGGGGCACAGGCTAGAATTGAACTAGGCGCACCTGTGTAGAAGTTTCCCTGAGAATCCGCCGTAACGGCTTTGCGAGGACACCATAATGAAGGGCAAAAAACTTGTTTCTCTACTCGCCGTCTTTGTTTCTTTGCTGGCATGGATCCCCGCATTCGCACATCACGGGACCGCAACTTACGATTTCACGCATGAAACTACCGTGGAGGGCGTAGTCAAAGATTTTCAGTGGTCTAGTCCCCACTCATGGCTCTACGTGACTATTACAAACGAGAAAGGCGAAACCGAGGTGTGGGGTGGCGAGACGGGCGCTCCCGGCACGTTGGCGCGGCGCGGCTGGACAAGTCATCTCTTCAAGCCAGGCGATAAAGTTAAGATGACTGGCCATGCCGCTAAGGATGGAACGAAGGTGCTGATGCTTACGAAAATAGAGACCGCAGATGGAAAGGTATTTTAATGAGGGACATTCGCGCATCCGGACGCGGTAAGTACAAGAAGAAACTTCTCCCAAAGGGTCTTCGCCTCGGCTGCTGTTCCTGTTGCCTGCTCGGCCTATTGGGTTTAAATACGGCGGTGCTTGCGCAGAGTTCGAACCCATCGAAAGCATCGGGAGCCAACGTGGGTGGGTCCGTGCCAGACATGAGCGGTATTTGGATGTCCACACCCCCCAGGCGACTTGGCGGACCCAAAGATAGCCTTCTGGATCCTCCGGACAAGAGAAAACCAGACAGCGCGACCGTGGTGCCGTTTCTACCGGAAGCAGAAGCAAGGTACAAGTCCGCCAACGAGGCCGATAGTCCAACGGCACACTGTTTACCTCCCGCCGTCCCGGGGCTGATGCTTGCGCCCGTCTATCCGATGGCAATCCTGCAAACGCCAGGGCGAGTGGTCGTGATTCATGAATTCATGAACACTGTCAGATGGATTTATACGGATGGGCAAGGACATCCAAAGGACATGGATCCCACCTGGCTTGGAAACTCGATCGGGAAATGGGAAGGTGACACGCTGGTTGTGGACACCATTGGTTACAATGACAAGAGCTGGTTGGATGGCCGTGGAATGACGCACAGCGACGAGCTTCATACAGTGGAGCGCTTTCACCGCCGCGGAGCAATTTTGGAATACAGTGTTACGATCGAAGATCCCAAAACGTTTAGCCGACCTTGGACGGTTCATATGGATTACGACTCCAAGCCGGATTGGAAGATCGCAGAGTATTTATGTGCCGAGAATAATAAGGACGCCAAGTGATGATCACTCGCGCCTGACGGAGGTGGCAGGTGAAGGCAGCAATCAATCATCACGAAACCCGATCAAGGCCCAACATCCGCAGATTTCACCGAACCGACCGAGCGGCTCTCTAATGAACGGCATCTTTCAAGCCGTGGTCCCGGCTCACCTTCAGATCAATACGCAGGCCGGTCTACTTTCGGAAGCCGAAAAGACTTGGAATGTAGAGTCTGGCAAGTCCAGCATCGTGTTCACTCCGAGTTAGCCACCGCCTATCGGAATGTGCCTTTTACGCGCCGTTCAAAATTCCTCTACCCAGACTCCCTCAAGCCTTCGAATCTATGCGGTACAACTGGGCGGTTCACGTGTCGTGAAAACACGAGATTTTGAAACATCATGTCGCACCGGGTTCTGTGCCCGGGATTGTCGAAACGGATCAACTCTTTTTTTTCTGTCTGTGAGATCGAGGCGGAATCACACTATAATCAGTCCCATTCGACATTCCAGATGAAGGAAAAAGTATATGGAACATCAAGAGCGTCGCCGCTCGCAGCGGTTCAATTTCGGGTTGCCAGTCATCGTTCACTGGACGAACGGTTCCGAGGAGCGACAGGCCACCGCTGTCACGCAAGATGTGAGTTCAGGCGGGTTGTACTTCTTATTGCCGGAGGCGATCCCCGACGGCACGCATGTTGAAATCGAGATGACCCTGCCGGCACAGATCACTCTCGGGACGCCCGTGAAAGTGCGCTGCCAGGGCCGCATCCAGCGTTGCGTCATGAAGCCGGGCGAATCCTCGGGCATGGCCACGATGATTGAAACGTACGAGTTCCTCTCCAGCGGCGAGGTTGTTGCGTAGAACCTCGCTCAACCGATCCACAGCCAAATCACGAGAAGTTTTCTGATCGATCGTTGGGCTGCCCCGTAAGGCGCGGCGTGCAGGGGTATGCTACGATTCCAAACCTATGCAAACAGGGATCATTGGGCTCCCGCAGGTTGGCAAGACGACTCTGTTCAAAATTCTGACGCGCGCGCGACTTGACGAGAAGGCGGCGCGCGCGGCAACGCACGTCGGCGTGGCGCGCGTGCCGGAACCGCGCCTCGAGCAGCTAGCGAAGCTTTACAATCCGAAAAAGATTACGTATGCGACCGTCGAATATGTCGACGTCGGCGGCATGGTGAAGGACCGCGCGAAGGATTCCGCCGTGCTTGCGCCGCTGCGCGAAGTGGACGCTCTCGCGCATGTGTTGCGCGTTTTCGACGATCCCGCCGTGGCTCATTCCGCGGGTTCGATCGATCCGCTACGCGACGCCGAGGTGCTGGACCTGGAACTGATGCTCTCCGACCTCGATCAGATCGCGCGGCGCATCGAGCGCGTGGAAAAAGATCTGAAGAAAAAGAAGGAGCCGATTCTCGAGCAGGAGCTGGTCTTGCTGAACCGCTGCAAGGCGGCCATCGAATCGGAGAAACCGCTGCGCGAACTGGAATTCAATCCCGAAGAACGGAAGACGATCAACGGTTACAAATTCCTGTCGCAGCGGCCCATGCTCTACGTTTTGAATCTTGGTGACAGCGAAGTCGCCGAACTGGACACGGCTGTCGAGCGCCACAAGCTGTCGAAGCTCGTGGGCCGCCCAAACACCGTCGTGCTTTCCATTTGCGGGCGCATCGAAGCCGAACTCGCCGAACTCGAACCGGCCGAAGGCGCCGAAATGCTCGCGGCATACGGGCTCAAATCCTCGGGGCTCGATCGCATCATTCAGGCGACGTACCAGCTTCTCGGCCTGACTTCGTTTTTCACGGCGGGCGAACCCGAAGTGCGCGCCTGGACCATCAAGCGCGGGATGAACGCGCAGAAGGCGGCGGGCGCGATCCACTCCGACATCGAGCGCGGCTTCATTCGCGCGGAGGTGGTGCGCTGCGAAGACCTGCTGGCCGCGGGAAGCCTGCCGGTGGCGCGCGAACGCGCGCAGGTGCGCCTCGAAGGGAAGGAATATATCGTCCAGGAAGGCGATGTCATTCTGTTTCGCCACAGTGGCTAGGGTGCGGGCTCTACTTTTACGCTGAACGCTTCACGTGAAGCGTGGAGCCCACCGGAAAAAAAGATGCTCGCCGCGCAATCCATCCCCGTCCCGGCTTCGCGCATGCTCCTGGCGCTTCTGCTCGGTCTGACGGCCGCGGCGGCGAACATTCTGGGCGGGCTTTTTATCCTGCACCGCGAATGGTCGCGCCAGTACCTGAAATATTTTCTGGCGCTCGGCGCGGGCTTCATGCTGGCCGCGGCGATTCTCGAGATTCTGCCCGAGTCGGTGGCGTTGACCGGAAGCCTCGCGTATTTTCTCGTGCTGGTCGGATATTTCATCGTGCATTTTTTTGAGCACACGCTCGCGCCGCATTTCCATTTTGGAGAAGAAACGCACGTCGAGCATTTTGTGCCGAACCACGCCGGAATCTCCGCATTGCTCGGCCTCTCGATTCACACATTTTTTGACGGCGTGGCCATCGCTTCCGGGTTTCTGGTTTCCGGCTGGCTCGGCGGTATAATTTTTCTGGCGATCGTTTTGCATAAAATCCCGGAGGGCTTCACGGTTGCGTCGCTCATGCTGGCCAGCGGACAGAGCCGGCGCACGGCGCTCCTGGCCGCCATCTGGCTGGGCGTCGCGACAGTCGCCGGCGTTCTGTTGATGGGCCTGCTGCATTCGCAGGTCGGCTACGCGCTGCCGATTTCAGCGGGAGTCACGCTGTACGTCGCCGCGACCGACTTGATCCCCGAAGTGAACCGCGAGCCGGACACGCGCATGGCGCTTCTCGTTTTCCTCGGCGTCTCGCTGATGTTGCTGCTCGCCAAACTGTTTCACGCCTAAGTAGCACAGCCACTCCTGGCTGTGTGGTTTTTGCGATCGTAAGTTAACTCGTTAGCGCCGGCGCAATCTGCAAACCCACACAGCCAGGAGTGGCTGTGCTACAAAAAGCTCCAAGATTGAATTCCGCGCGTGTGGGATGTATGTTTTCATTCAGCCCTGAAATCAATCTGGCAAACGGAATGTGAGGGAACTTATGAGCAATCTGCATAGCCGCCGAACCGTGCTCAAGTATGGAACAGCCGCTGCTGCATCCGCGGCGTTCGGAAATCTTGCATTCAGCCAGAGTAAAGCAAATTCCCAGCAACGCGTCGTCGTGATCATGTTCGACGGCTTCGATCCCCGCTATCTCGCCGAAAGCAAGATGCCTGTCCTCAGTCAGTGGAAGCGCGAAGGGATCTACAAACAAGTGACGGGCGTAATGCCTTCGGTGACCAATGCGAATAACGCTTCGATTTGCTGCGGCGCATGGCCTGAAACTCATGGAATTATTGCCAATTCCTATTTTGACGAAAAGAGCGGGGAAGAACTTTACGTGGAGTCCGCCGACCTTGTGCTCGCTCCCACTCTGTTTGAACGCGCCGCCCGGCAAGGCGTGAAATCGGCGCTGCTTTCCAGCAAGGCGAAGACGGCGACTTTACTTTTGCGCGGCGCTGAAATCGTGCTGACGGCGGAGAACCCGACGCCGGATTGGGTCCAGAAGCTCGGCCCCGCTCCCGTAATTTACAGCGCTGAGATTAATTATTGGCTGATGGCTGCGGCCATCAACATCCTCATGACCCGCCCGGACATTGGCGTCCTCTACGTTCACACTACGGATTATCCAATGCACATGTGGGCTCCCGAGGCGCCCGAATCGAAAGAACACCTGGCGCGCCTGGACGATCTCTTCGGCCAAGCGATGAAAGCGGCGCCCGACGCCGCATTTCTCGCCACTGCGGACCATGGAATGAATGCGAAGAGTCTGTGCTGGGACCTCGAGCAAGTCTGCGCCGGCAAAGGAGTCCCGATCCGAAAAGCGGTTTCCACAGGGCGCGACCGCTACATGAAGCATCATCGTGGCTGCAGTGGAGCGGTTTATGTCTATCTCAAAAGTCCGCAAGATGCGCCGCGCGTTCGGGATATTATTTCCGGAGTGCATGGCGTCGAGCGGATTCTCACGCGCGAAGAGGCGGCAAAAGAGTTTCACTTGATGGCGTCCCGGATCGGACACCTGATGGTTCTTGGCGATAAGGACACTGTGTTCGGCGAACTCGATGACCAAAAGGAAAGTTTTCCAGGGCTTCGATCGCATGGCTCCTTGCATGAAATAGATGTTCCCCTGTTCGTTTACAACGCGAAAAACGCGCCGTCCAGCGATTACTTCAACCACAATCTCGATTTGGCGAGATGGCTCTATCCCAGCTGAAGTTGCGCCGGCGGCGGTGATGTGCATCTCTAATTTTTGCGCAACCGTTCGGGAAATATGATCGAAAATAACGAACAACTGTTCGCCAGCATTCAGAAACTTGTGGAGGGGTGGTGCGATCGTCATTGCCTCGGAGCGCTAAGAAGAATTTTAACCGGCTATCCGCTTACCTCGCCGCTCACAGATGGCTGGGGCGATCTTCTCATTGCCCTTCAGAACGTGAGGGCGTTCGCCAGACATGAACTTACCGCCGATGAACAAATAATGCTGGAAGACTGCATTCGAGCAGTCGATTCCGTCGTGCACCGCAACTGGGTATAAGAGGAATCTAAATTTGATATTTGGATCATGCTGAAAATAAAGGACTTGCCCACGCGAAGTTGAAATTAGGCACTCCTATTTTCCCGCAACTTTTTGACAATAAACGGGTTTGATAGACTGTGGAGGCCATGGCTAGGACCGACGTCCAATTGATGCTGGACGTGAAAGCCGGGGACGAACAGTCCTTTGAGCTTTTGCTCCACAAGTACAGGAGTCCCCTGGTCAATTTCCTTTACCGGATGGTCCGCGACCGGGCCGTCGCGGAAGATCTGGCCCAGGAAGTTTTTCTCCGCGTCTACCGCGCTCGCCAGCAATACGCTCCCAGCGCGAAGTTCACCACCTGGATGTTCCGCATCGCTACGAACCTGGCGCTCAACTCGGTGCGCGACAACCGGCGCCGCCAGATGGAAATATCCATGGACCAGACGGTGGATACGGGCGAGGACGAGCAACGGGCGATGGAAGTTCCCGACCGCGCGCCGAGCGTGGAGCAGGAACTCGTTGCGCGCAGCCGCGCGGAATTAATTATGAAAGCGATTCATTCGCTGCCCGAGAAACAGCGGGCAGCGGTGTTGTTGCACAAGTATCAGGAACTGGATTATGACGAGATTGCGCGCGTTCTGGAATGTTCGGAGAGCGCGCTAAAATCGCTGTTGTTTAGAGCTTATGAAACGTTGCGCGTTGAACTGGCTCCACTCGTGATTCCTACGGTGAGGACGAATCGAGTGCCAGACCACCGCAGCGAACAGCCCGCCTGAAATTCGGTGGGGCTGTTTGTACCGCCCGCCTTGATGAAGAACGGTGAGGGAAGTGAGGGTCCTATGTTTGGCAAAGATGGTAGTGAGAAACAATGTGCTGCAATCGAAAGCAAATTGATCGTCTATCTTGACGGGCGCGCCGCGCCTGCCGAGCGTCATGCCGTCGAGGAACACCTGTCCGGCTGCGCCTCCTGCCGCACGCGCGTAGAAGAGTTCCGCGCGCTCTCGAGCGTGCTTGACGAACTTCCGGTGATTTCGCCATCGCCTACGTTTGATGCGTCGTTGCGCGCGCGTATCGCCGCTGAACCCGCGCCCCGCAGCTTCTGGAGTTGGCTGCCGTCGCCGAGGCTTGCTTTTGCGGTTACCGCACTCGTTGTCATGTCGGTCTGGATGTCTTCCGGGCCGCGCGTTATAACGAGTCCGTCGGTGGTAAGCCAGGCGCTCCATGAGAGCAAGGTTACGGCGGAATCGGATTTCGGCATGATTCGGGATTTGCCTGTGCTGGAGAATTACGACGTAGTCTCGAAATTCGATGCGCTCTCTGAGCTTTCGGGTCCGGTCGCTCCGACAGCGCAAGAGCCGACCAAAGAAACCAGGTAATGAAGCTGCGATTCCAATTCGGGACTCTCTTGGCCATTTTGCTGGCGGCGGGACTCTTGTGCGGCTCCGCGTATGGGCAAAGAACCAACGCGGCTCCTCAGGAGGAGGGCACGCCACCGCGCCCTGCCCCGCGCCCGCAAGTGCGGCCCAAGCTGCCGAACGCACTGCCGCCCAGGGGCAATCTGAATAATTTGCCCCCCAAGGCGATCGAGAGGCTTCAAGACATGCCTCCGCGCCGGCAGGAACAGTTCCTGCGGAACAACCAGCGCTTCCTGAGTCTGCCGCCGGAACAGCAGGCCCAGATTCGCCAGCGCCTCGAAGCCTGGAACCGCCTGAATCCCGAGCAGCAGCAGGAGTTGCGCGACCGGCAACGCGTTTGGGAGCAGATGACTCCCGAGCAGCAGAGAAACGTCCGGCAGTCGCTGCTTCCTCGCTGGCAGCAAATGCCCCCGGCGCGGCGCCAGGCGATCCTGCAGCGCCTGCACTCGCTGCGAAACATGACCGAGACCGACCGCCAGGCTAAGCTCAACGACCCCTCATTCGTCGAGGGGTTGAACCCCGAAGACCGGGAAATGCTGGGGCAACTGGCCCACCTGCACGTCGGCATGGCCCCTGATTCCCCGGGAATGCAGTCTGGACCAGCCAATCCATAGCAAAAATTCATAAAAAATCTGAATTCAACAGGCGAGATAGCTCTACGTCGGGCTTCCCCGTTACTCTTACGAAACATTTTCGCGGAAATATTTCAGAAAATGCGGTGCTAAACCTAGGCGGTTTTCCGCTTGCTAGCACTATCTGTAGTGGTTTTTCAGAAACACCCTACCAGCCTACAGTTTTTCCACAATGAATTTTCCGTTCCCTACTGTTTTCCCTTGACAAGTTTTCGATCCTGACTAGAATCGTGGCACAAAGTGGGAGAGAGTGGTAGCAAGTGAAAGACAGTGGCGAAGTCGAAGGGGTTGTGAAGCGCTAAAGGGGACTACCTGTGAGGAGCGAACGCTCGACAAGTACTTTGGGCCGACGACTACATGCTAAGGGGAAACATACCGGCAAGAGTGGACGAGAAGGGCCGTCTCAAAATACCCGCGGCCTTTCTGGAAGAGCTCAAGGGATTTGGCGGGCAGTTCTACGTCACGAGCGAAACCGGTGATTACGCCCGGATCTTCCCAATGAAAATCTGGGAGGAATTGGAGAGCAAGCTGGCGAGGCTCTCTTCGCACAACCGTACCAAGCAGAAGTTCCTGACCTGGACGAATTATTACGGCCAAGCCGTGGAAGTCGATAGCCAGGGAAGGATCCTGATTCCACCGGTGCTGCGGGAAGCGGCTCAAATGAAAGGCGATGTGGACGTGATGGGGCACCTGACGTATCTGGAAGTTTGGAATCACGGCCGGTCGCTGGAGAACTTGAAGAAGAGCCCGATTACGGACGACGACCTGAAGATATTGGACGAACTGGGCATCTAGTTTGAACGTTGAGCACAAGCCAGTGCTCGTCGAAGAGACGATGGACTGGCTGGCAATCAAGCCCGGCGGGCTTTATGTCGATGCCACCGTAGGACTTGGGGGACACGCAATCGAAATTGCCCGGCGGCTCGGGGCCGGGGGACGGCTGGTCGGCCTGGATCGTGACACGCAGGCGCTGGAAATTGCGCGCAGCCGGCTGGCGGAGTTCGGGGAGAAAGTGACATTGGTGCACGCTAACTTTTCACAAATCGGCGAGGTGTTCGCGGAGCGAAGTCTTCCTCCCGCCGATGGCGTGCTGGCGGATCTGGGCGTATCGAGCATGCAGCTGGATTTGGGCGAGCGCGGCTTTTCGTTTCGCGCGCGCGGCCCGCTCGACATGCGCATGGACCGCGAGACCGAAGAGACGGCTTCAGACATTGTGAACACGGCGGACGAGAAAGCACTCGCCGACCTGCTCTACCAATACGGGGAAGAGCGGGATTCACGCAGAATCGCCAGGACGATCGTTCGCGCGCGTCCCATACGGGACACCGAACACCTGGCAACGGTTGTGGCAGGGGCCCGAAACGCTAGGGGAAGGCAGAAGCTGCATCCCGCGACAAAAACGTTTCTGGCGCTGCGGATTGCGGTGAATCGAGAGATGGAGGAACTCGGGCAGTTTCTTTCTAGGGTTCCTGCCACACTATCTCAGGGCGGCCGGTGGGTGATGCTCAGCTATCACTCGCTGGAAGACCGCCAGGTCAAGCAGTGCTTTCAGCGGCTCGCGCATGAGGGAGCGCTGAAGATTCTCACCAAGAAAGTGATTCAAGCTTCGGACGCGGAGATCGCGGCGAATCCGCGGGCGCGCAGCGTGAAGATGCGCGCAGCCGAAAAGATCGATCCCAACCAGTCAGGGACGCCGCAAGAGGAAGAGTGGCTGCAATGACCGAGTTCTTCACCGTGAAACAAATTGATAATTCGCGGCTGGTGCGTTTCGTGGCTCCCCACCATTTGCGCGAATGCGCGCGGATCGTCTTGCTCGGCGGATTGATCGCCCTGGGCGCCTTCCTGTACGCGTGGCAGCACTTCGAGACGATCCAGCTGCGCTACGAACTTGAATCGCTGCGCAGCGAGCGCGCGCAGGCCACTGAACTCAACCAGGAACTCAAATTGGAAATTGCGGGATTGCGCGCGCCGGAACGCATCGACATCATCGCGCGGCGGCAACTGGGCTTGACCGCTCCCGTGCCCGGACAGGTGGCTCCGATGGATCTTCCGCCGAATGCGGTTGTGGCGGAGGCGCGCCCGGCAAACTCGCAGGCAGCGCAGCAATAGACTTCTAAGTGGCGCGGGCTTCAGCCTGCGAGGTTTGCGCCTTCCTGGTCCCAAAACCCGCAGGCTGAAGCCCGCGCCACTTGTCGCGAATTTATGGATCTTCGCAGTCCCCGGACCCGGATCATGATTGTAGCTGCCCTCGCGGCGATATGGACCGGGGCGGTGTTCGGGCGGCTGGCCTACCTGCAACTGTTCCGCTACAGCGAATATTATTCCCGCGCGCAACACCAGCAGCGTCTCATTGTCGATGTGGGCGCGAGCCGCGCCGAAATTTTTGATCGCAACATGAATCCGCTGGCGATGAGCGTGCCCGTGGAATCGGCCTTCGCCGTGCCCTCGGAAATTGCCGATCCCGATATGGTGGCGCGCTTGATCGGCAAAGTGTTGGACGTTCCCTCCGACGACATCGCCACGCGCATTGCCAGCTCACGTTCGTTTGCATGGATTGCGCGCAAACTTCCTCCCGAAAAAGCGAACCGCATTGCCGCGATGAATCTGCGCGGGATTTATTTTCAGCGGGAGGGCGGTCGGTTCTATCCGAAACGCGAACTCGCCGCGCACGTGCTCGGCTACGTGGACATCGATGAGAAAGGCCTGGGGGGAATCGAGTACTCGCTCGACGACACCATTCGCAGCAAGCCGGAAAAGATGTTGATTCTGGCCGACGCGCACCGCCGCTGGTACGACTCGAACGACAAGGCACCGGACACGGGTACGAGCGTCGTGCTGACGCTCGACGAAAAGATCCAGTACATCGCGGAGAAAGAACTGGCGCAGGCGATTCAAGATACCCATGCGAAGTCCGGGACAGTCATCGTGGAAAATCCGAATTCCGGCGAGCTGCTGGCCGTTGCGAATTGGCCAACGTTCAATCCCAATGCGGCGAAGGACAGCCTTCCCGAAGCGCGCGTCGATCGCGCGGCGAGTGCGCTATACGAGCCGGGCTCCGTCTTCAAAATCGTGACGCTTTCCGCCGCCATCGATCAGGGCGTTACGAATCCGGACGATGTCGTCGACTGCCAGAACGGCGCGATCTATATCGCTGGCCACCGCATTCGCGATCACAAGGCGTACGGTCTGCTCACCGTTTCGCAGATTCTGGAATACTCGAGCGATGTGGGCGCGATCAAAGTCGGTTTGCGTCTGGGAGCGCCCAAATTTTATGACTACATTCGTGATTTCGGTTTTGGGCAACCCACCGGCGTCGATTTGCCGGGCGAAAGCCGCGGGAAACTGCGCCGCCTCGAAAACTGGACTCCGGTTTCGGTTGGCTCGATTTCCATGGGGCAGGAAGTTGGTGTGACGCCGTTGCAGATGATCACGGCGGTGTCAGCCATGGCGAATGGCGGGCTGATCGTCAGGCCGCACATTGTCCGCGAACAGCGCCATGGCAATCAGGTGATCGAAGCGCAGGAGCCGGAACCGCGCCGAGTGATCAAGGAAACGACGGCGGCGTCGATGCGGCTCATGCTCGAAGGCGTCGTGCTCGGCGGCACGGGCAAGAAGGCCAAGCTGGATGGCTACACTTCGGCGGGAAAAACCGGCACCGCGCAGAAATACGATCCGGAGACGGGGCGATATTCCACTCATGATTTGATCGCATCGTTCGTGGGATTTGCGCCGATCAATACGCCTGCGGTCACGGTCTACGTGCAGCTCGATTCGCCGGCTGGTGCGCATGAAGGCGGCCAAGTGGCCGCGCCCGTGTTCAAGCGAGTCACGCAGCAAGTGCTCGCGTATCTGGATGTGCCGCGCGATGTGCCTGTGTCCGCGGAAACACTCCGCGCGAGCCGCGCGCAGGCCGCGCATGAGAAGGATGAAAATTTGGCGGACGCGAGCGATTTCGATCCGGTGCAGGCGCCGATGGACGCCGCGGTGGATGATCCCGCTCCCGCGATTCCACATTTCACTCCTGTTGTCCCGGCGCCGACGGTGGAGATTGCGGAAGGCGACGGAGTGCTCGCGCCGCAACTCCTGGGAAAGACTGTGCGCGAAGTGACTGAAGAGTGCCTGAAAATGGGGCTGACTCCCGTTTTGGTCGGGACGGGCATCGCGACAGGACAATCTCCGGAGCCCGGCGAGACGATTCGCCGCGGGAGCCGGATCACAGTGCAATTTGCTCGCGACGCCTCGCTGTTATCAGCGTCGGCACGAGCAAAAGCGAAGTGAGAGTGAAGGCGGCAATTGTGGCGGAGAATGACGAAAGCGAAGCGCATATGACACTGGCGGGAACAGCACGCGCGACCATGCGCCTGGCAAAGCTGTTGCGAGGCGTCGATACGCGCGACGGCGGTGCGCACGGCGACCTGGAAATTTCGGAGCTTGCCTACGATAGCCGCTTGGTGAAACCCGGGACTCTGTTTGTTGCGATTCATGGGGAAAAAACAGACGGGAATAAATTTGTCTCCGATGCCGTGGGCCGCGGGGCGGTCGCCGTCATCAGCGAGCAGGAGAACTCAGGGACGCTTCCGGCGGAATTTCCATGGATACAAGTCGCGGATGCGCGCAAGGCGCTGGCCATTTCCGCAGCCAATTATTATGCGCGTCCCGCGGAAGTGCTGAAGCTCATCGGCGTGACGGGGACGAATGGAAAGACCACGACTTCCTATTTGGTGGATTCCATCCTGCGCGCGGCGGGCTGCGAAGTCGGGCTTTTGGGCACGATCAGCTACCGGCTGGTGCGAGAGTCTCGCCCTGCGCCGAACACTACGCCCGAATCGCTCGATCTTCAGAAGCACCTGGCCGAAATCGTTCGCGCGGGAGGCACGCACGCGGTGCTCGAAGCCAGTTCGCACGCGCTGGCGCTGGACCGCTTGTGGGGCTGCCCGTTCGCCGTCGCGATTTTCACCAATCTCACGCGCGATCATCTCGATTACCACAAAACTCTTGAGGACTACTTCGCGGCCAAGCGCCGCTTGTTTGAAGGCACGGGCGCGGCGGCTCCGGCCACAGGCGTGACGAACATCGACGATGAATATGGGCGAAGGCTTTCGGGGCTGGCTTCGCGGACTCTGACGTACGGCCTTGAACCCGGCGCGGACATTACAACGCGCAAGCCGGCGCTTTCCCCTTCCGGCATTGAGTTCACTGCGGAAACTCCCGCGGGGAAAATCGAGATTCGATCAAAGCTGGTCGGGCGGCCCAATGTGTACAACATTCTGGCCGCGATCGGTGCCGGAGTGGCACTCGCTCTTCCCAGAGAAGTCATCGCCACGGGCATCGCGCTGCTTTCGGCCGTGCCTGGCCGCTTCGAGCGTATCGAAATGGGACAGCCCTTCCTCGTCGTCGTGGATTACGCGCATACCGATGACGCGCTGCGCAACCTGCTTGCCACTGCAAAGGAACTGAATCCCGATGGGCGGATCATCACCCTATTTGGCTGCGGCGGGGATCGCGACCGCACCAAGCGTCCTCTTATGGGAGAGGCAGCAGGCCGCGCAAGCGAAATCGTTGTGCTGACTTCGGACAATCCGCGGAGCGAAGACCCGCTCCTGATCATCAATGACGTCATTGTGGGCGTGCAACGCACCAAGGCGAAACTGTTCGTTGAAGTAGACCGGCAAAAGGCGATTGAAGTGGCGCTGGACGAGGCGCGGACCGGCGATATCGTGCTGCTTGCAGGCAAAGGGCATGAGACGTATCAGGTTCTACGTGACCGGACGATTGAGTTTGACGATCGCGAGGTTGCGCGCGCGGTTTTGCGCCATCGCGGTTTTGGCGGCGATTGATCGTGGTTGGACTGTAGGGGCACGGTCCGCCGCGGCGGATGCCCCTACCGGTGAAAGATTTGATTGCAAGCTTGCGGCATTGAAAGTGCTCTCTATTCGTAAGGGACGCTGATCCAAGGGTGAACCCAGACCAGTGAAACCCAGCCCCTTGAGGACGCTATGCGGTGGACGGTTGAAGAAGTGGCTGGCGCTCTGGGTGTTACGCCGCCCGGAGGCGTCGACGCCGTGGCCCGGTTGGCCGGTGTCTCGATTAATTCTCGGACCCTGGCTTGCGGCGAGCTATTCGTCGCGATACACGGACCGCGTCACGATGGACACAATTTTGTCGTGGCGGCTCTGGATGCCGGCGCGCTGGCAGGCGTCGTGGCGGCGGACCGATTGTCCGGATTTGCCGAGCCGTACCGGTCGAAGCTGCTTGCGGTTCCGGACACGCTCGCCGCGCTCCAGGACCTCGCGCAAGCCGTACGAACCCGGTGGGGGCGGCGCCTGGCAGCGGTTACCGGGTCGGCTGGAAAAACCACAACGAAGGAAATTCTGGCGGCGCTGCTGGCCGCGCGGCTCCGCGTATTGAAGTCGGAAGGCAATCTGAACAACGAGTACGGGTTGCCGCTGCAATTGCTGCGGCTGGAGGAAGCGGACGAAGCCGCCGTCGTGGAATTGGGGATGTCCCATGCGGGCGAATTGAAGCGTTTGGCGGAAATTGCGCGTCCGGATGTGGGCGTCGTCACGCGCGTCGCGCCGGTGCATCTGGAATTTTTTGTTTCGTTGGAAGAAATTGCGCTGGCCAAACGCGAATTGATCGAGGGGCTGGTCGGCCGCGACAGCGTCGCCGTCCTGAACGCCGATGATCCGCTCGTGGCGCGCTTTGCGCAAGTTGCGCCGGGGCGCGTCGTGACGTTTGGCGTTGCCGGGCGCGCTGATTTTCGCGCGGAAAATATTCAGGACCGCGGCATGAACGGCAGCGAATTTGATTTTCTGGGCCCGGAGGGGCGCGCGCGGCTGAGCCTGCCTCTTGCCGGCCGCCACAATATTTCCAACGCGCTGGCTGCGCTTGCCGCGGCGAGTGTCTGGGGAGTGGGCGCGGCGGAGGCGAGGGAAATTTTTCCGAAATTGGAGGCCACCGGAATGCGTGGCCGCGTCCTGCAATACGACGCGGGATTTACCGTGATCAATGATTGCTACAACTCGAATCCGGTGGCTCTTGCTGCGATGGTCGATCTGGTCACAAGCACGCCCGCGGCTGGCCGTCACCTCCTCGCCGCCGGCGAAATGTTGGAGCTTGGTCCCTCTTCCGCCGAACTGCATCGAGAGGCGGGACGCGCGGCCGCGGCGACCGGAAAACTCGACTGGATCATCGGCGTGCAGGGCGACGCGGAAAATTTCGTTCGCGGCGCCGTCGAAGCCGGCCATCCGGCAGGGCAGTCAAAATTTTTCGCGTCGTCCGCGGAAGCAGGCGCGTTCGTTGGAAATTTGATCGAGCGCGGGGACATTCTGCTGGTGAAGGGTTCGCGCGGCGTGAAAATGGAACGCATCGTTGAAGCGCTCGATTCGCGTTTCGCGCGCGCAAATGCCGAACCGGCTGCTTCTGTTGCGAGCGGCGCGCCCAAGGAGCGTGCCTGAGATGCTGCTCTACCTTTTCTAT
>CAVYHH010000029.1:0-52810 GCA_963768275.1 uncultured Acidobacteriota bacterium | reverse complement strand
GAACCCCCGTCCGAAAAGCGCTACGGCTCGAAGCCTACATGCTTAGCTCAATTCCGTTTGTTTCGCCAGCCTCGCTCAGAATGAGCAAGAAACGCGACCGGCTAGTCCGATTGGTTCTCGCCGTCTCGCCCCGGACCGAGACTTGACGGCCAGCCTACTGTGTGACGTTTCTTGCCGGGCCCGTAGGCGAAGCCCGGGGAAACGTAGCTGGCCTAGTTTAAGCTAGGCAGCCATAGCCAACTGTGAGTTGGCAGTTCTAGTTTTCCACCCGATTGCGGGCAGGTGGCGCCCGGCATGCCTTCGAGTCGCGACAGCTTCCGTCGAAACCGTGTCGCCCCCTGTTGCCTATTTTAACATCTCCGGAGGAAGGGGGGAAGTTAAGAGTCGACAGTTGAGAGTAGGAATAGATGGGTGAGGTGGCAGGTAGCAGGTGGCATAGTGCGGGAAGCCAGGATGGAAGGAGCTAGGAGGCGGAGGGGTTGCGGGGTAGAGAACAGATTTGGAAAGCGTTAATGCGTGGAGGCGTAGTTGACCCCCTGCCACCTACTCCCTACCACCTGCGCCCTCCTCCCGTGCGCGGGCCGAAACCCTTGCCCGATGCGGAGTTGACAATACTCGGCAGCGGTTCCGATAATCGGGTTTGGGGCCAACCCACTGGAGGGGCTCGGGTATGGCGGCAGATCCAAACGCAGTCGAGCAGGCGGTATCGCGAACGCTGCGTGACAACCTCGAGAAAATTCAGCGCACCGCGGACGAATTGCACCAGGCGGTCAACGACATGGTATCCGCCTGCGCGAGCAGCCGCGCCAGCAATGCGTTGCCCTCGATGATTCGCGCCCAGACGTCCGCGGCTTCGCTGGCCGCCACACTCGAAGTCCTTTCGCGTTTTGTGACCGGCGCTCTGCAGCCCGCCATGCGGATGCCGTTTGAACCAGATACTTTGCGCGTTCCATCCATAGGCGCGCCGCCCGTTGGCGCATTCGAGCAGCCCCCACCACCGCCTCCGCATCCAAGAGAAGAGATCGCATGGGCAGCGCCGGCGCCGGTTGTGCCGGCACCGAAAGTTTCGGAGATTCCACCGGCGGTTCAGGCTCCAGCGGCATCCGGCAATTCTCCGGCTGTTGAAATGTCACACGTGGTTGAGCCAGTTCCGGCTTTGGAGCCTGTATTTTTGAATGACCCCGTGCCGGTTACTCTGCACGATCCGGTGCCGGATTTTGAACTGGAACTTCCCGTCGACGCGCATCCGGCAGTGGAGGTTCGCGCCACGGTTCAACCGGTGGAAGCAGCGCCTGTTTTTAATCTCGACTTGTTGCCACCGGAAGAGCAAGAATTGCACCGGCGGGCCTTCCGCGTCGCCAAGGTTTGCATGCAGGACATTCGGATGCTGCGTCCCGAGGACGTGCGCCTCGGTCGCGAGAACAAGGATTTGTGTTTCAGATTGCGTGACGACATTGAGAAGGCTCATAAAGAATACGATCGCCGGTTCCAAGCAATCCACTCTCATCCAGTGGACTACTTTTATGACTGGATGGTGGAAATATTGGGCGGCGGAGATCCGAAAGCGCTTGGCGAGTATCCCTACCCCTCTCCCGTCCTGCGCCGGTAGTGCCAATGCACTCGCCGGGAAGTCTGTCTGCTTCCGCATCCTCACTGTCGTTGCGGCTGTAGTGCTGTTCGTATGCGCCGCGCCGAAGGCAAGCGCGCAAACGCCGGCGCCTTCTGCGAAAAAGCACACATCGAAATCTTCCACGAATTCTGCGGCGTCCCGGAAGCCAGCGGCTGCTGCTACGGCTTCAGGCGCCGATCTGCTGGAAAAGCAGCTCGCGCAGCTTTCTCGAGCGCTCCGCGACAATCCCAACGCGACGACCTACGCGGCGCTCTCCGCTTTTGCCTCGCGAAATGCGAAGAACGAAACCGGAGCCCGCGCGGCGCTCGCGCTCGGCTACTACGATCTCACGCGGGACAGGCCGGACCTGTCTCTCGGCTGGATGCGCAAAGCCGTCGGCGAAAAATTGCTCCGCGAATATGTGTTGTACTGGCAGGCGCAGGCCTCTCTCGCTCTCGGGCAGAAAGAGGCGGCGCTCGAGCAGTTCCAAAGTATTCAGCGGGATTTTCCCGACAGCGCGATGACCGAGCTAACGGTGGCCTCTCTCGCGCAAACGGCTCTGGAAATTGGAAAGGGCGAAGCCGCCCTGGCTGCGCTCGATGCCTATCCGAATACGAACGCAAGGCCGGCCCTGCTTTTGTTGCGCGCGCAGGCGCATGAAAAAATTTCGGCGGCCAAATCGGAAAAGCCCTTCGCCGCGGCCGCGGATTATCTGGACCTCTACTACCGCTTTCCGCTGAACGACGAAGCAAAGGTGGCGGGACAACAAATCCCGGCGCTGCAATCCGTGCTCGGCGAGTCGTTCCCCGGCGTCCCGCTGCAGACGCAGATCGCGCGGGCGGAGGCGTTCTACATCGCCAAGCGCTGGCGCGAGGCCAGCACGGAATTCGCAAGCCTGCTTCCAAAGTTGTCGGGCGTGGATCATCAGCGCGCCGACCTTCGCATCGTGCAGTGCGAAGTCGAATTGGGAGGCAAGCTCGACCAACTGACCGAAATTTCGCTCACCGATCCCGAACTGGACGCCGAGCGCATTTTCTCCATCGCGCAAGCCCATCGCGGACTGAAACTCGAGGCGGAGTTGCTCGATGACGTCGATCAACTCGTCAAACGCTATCCGCAAAGTTCCTGGACCGCGGACGCGCTATTCGGCGCTGGCAACTTTTATTGGGTGAACCTGGACCGCGCGCGCGCCGCGGAATTTTATCGCCGCTCGCTCGACATTTCACCGGACGGAAAAAGCGCGTTCATCGCCGAGTGGCGCCTGGCGTGGACCGCCTATTTGGATCGCAAGCCCGAAGCCGCGGACATGCTGGAGGCCTACGTTCGCCGGTATCCCATGTCGAGTTACGTGCAGGACGCGCTGTACTGGCTCGGGCGTTCCTACGAGCGCTCGGGAAATCCGGGACTCGCGCGCAGTTTTTATCTCGCCGATGCCAACCGGTTTCCGCTGACCTATTTTGGAGCGAAGGCCGCCGGACGCGTCCTCCCGGAACCGGATGGCATCGGGGATTCGCCGGTGGATATCGCCGAATCTGTTTCCATGATTCCCGCCGCTCCGCCTGTGCCGGCGCTCGATCAGCCGGTTCTGGCGGCGGCGGAGGAGCGGCAGGCCCGCGCGCACGCGCTCAGCGACATTGCTTTCGATTCCTCGGCGGAGATCGAATACCGCGCCGCTTATGCAGCGACGCACGCGCCGAAGCTGCTGATCGACGCGGGAGGCGCCGCCATCGCGGCCGGACATTACGGAGCCGGCATGGCTGCCGTGCGGCAGGCGATTCCCCAACTCGAGGCGCGGCGCATCACGGACGTTCCATATAATGCGTGGCGCGCGGCGTTTCCGCTGCCCTATGAATTGAATCTCCGGAGCGAGGCGGCGCGCAATCAACTGGACCCGATGCTGGTCGCCGGGCTGATCCGGCAGGAATCCGCGTTTGAATCCAAAGCGCTGTCGCACGCGGGTGCGATCGGCCTGATGCAAGTCGAACCCCAGACCGCCCTCAAGGTGGCGCGCCAATTAAGAGTACGATATGCGCGCACACGCCTGACCGATCCGGGTTACAATTTACAGCTTGGTTCGCGCTACCTGGCCAATCTGATTCAGTCCTTCGGAACGCCGGAGGCGGCCCTGGCTGCTTACAATGCGGGCGAGGACCATGTGGTGCAATGGACAACTGGTCAGAATTATCTCGAGACGGCGGAGTTCGTGGAATCCATTCCGTTCACCGAGACAAGGGAGTACGTGCAGATCGTGATTCGCAACTCGGAAGTTTACCGTCAAGTGTACGGGCCATCGCCCACCGGTGATCGGCACGAGACGCGCGTCTCGAAAAAAGTGTCCGTGAAAACTGTGGCCGCGCATCCGGCCGCGGCGCGTAAATCGCATCCCGCGGCGACGGGAGAAACCCGTTGAGCGCGCCATCGAGCTTGTCGGGCGGTGGTGATCCGTCCACCACCGGCTCTAGTCGGATCGCGGCGACGGTGCAGCGAACGCTGTCCGCCAAGGCCGAGCGATTCACCGAATCCGTAATTCGGGAAATGACGCGCCTGGCCCAGAAATACGACGCGGTCAACATGGCGCAAGGATTCCCGGATTTTCCCGCATCGCCCGAAGTCAAGGAAGCCGCCCGCCAGGCCATCTCGGACGACATCAATCAGTACGCCATCACCTGGGGCGCGAAGGAATTGCGCGACGCCATCGCCCGGAAATTCGAGCGCACGCAGGGCGTGCGCGTCGATCCCGAACGCGAAATTACCGTCACCTGCGGCTCGACCGAAGCCATGATGGCGACGATGATGGGCATCATCAACCCCGGCGACGAAGTCGTCATCTTCGAGCCGCACTACGAGAATTACGGTCCCGACGCGATTCTCTCCGGCGCCACGCCGCGCTTCGTGCAGCTCCGGCCGCCGGGCTGGAATTTCGATCGCGACGAACTGAAGCGCGCGTTCGGCCCCAAAACCAAAGCCATCATCGTCAACACGCCCAACAATCCCACGGGAAAAGTATTCTCCCGCGAAGAACTGGAATTCATCCGCGACCTCTGCGTGCGCTGGAACGCCTTCGCCGTCACCGACGAAATTTACGAGCACATCATTTTTGACGGCGAAAAACACATCTCGATGGCTTCGCTCGACGGCATGCGCGACCGCACTATCACCATCAACGGGTTGTCAAAAACCTACAGCGTGACGGGCTGGCGCGTCGGCTGGGCCATCGCCCCTCCGGAAGCTTCCATCCCGATTCGCAAGGTGCACGACTTTTTGACCGTCGGCGCCGCGGCCCCGCTGCAACAGGCCGGCGCGGTCGCCCTCGAGTTGCCGCCCAGCTACTATCAGAAGCTCGCCCAAACCTATCTCGTAAAGCGCGACCGCATGCTGGGCATCCTGACCGACGCCGGGTTCCGCTGCTTCAAGCCTGCCGGCGCGTACTACATCATGACCGATATTTCCGGCTTCAACTTTCCGGACGACATGTCTTTCTCAAGATATCTAGTGGAGAAAATGGGAGTCGCCGTCGTGCCCGGTTCGAGCTTTTACGACGATCAGGCCATGGGCGCGCGCCAGGTCCGCTTCACGTTCTGCAAGAAAGAATCCACGCTGGCCGCCTGCGCGGAGAAGCTGTCAAAACTGCGTCCTGGATAGCCTGGTCTCGTCCTTGAGGGATTTGAATGGGATTCGCTGGTCCAGTTCGTGCGCGCTGAAAATATGGATTCCGCATCATCCGCAAATCCAGCGCGCAGTTGGACCAGACTCGACGGTGTCGATCTTCTTCGGGCCCTCGCCATCTTCTTCGTGTTGATGAATCACGTCAACATCCGCCTGCTGCTTGCAAAAGTACCTTACCTCAGAGGCCTGCCGCACCAGCTTGTGAACGCGCTCGTCTGGAATGGACAGCCCGGGGTCCAGATTTTCTTTGCGGTTTCCGGTTTTCTCATCACGTCCACAACGATTCGGCGCTGGGGCTCGCTCTCTCGCGTCAGCGTGCGCGACTTCTACCTGCTTCGCTTCGCTCGCATCGCGCCATTGCTGCTGTTTTTGCTGGCATTGCTCAGCATCCTTCACCGGGCGCATTTAAGCGACTTCGTGGTCCTGGCAAAGACGGGAGGGCTCGGACGTGCGTTACTGGCGGCGCTCACCTTCCACGTGAATGTCCTTGAGGCGCAACGCGGCTATCTCCCCGGCAACTGGGACATTCTTTGGTCTCTATCTGTCGAGGAGATGTTCTACCTCTTCTTTCCGATCGTCTGTTATTTCTTCGGTCGAGGGAAACTCTTTGTCGCGATTCTTCTGGCGTTTGTTGCACTTGGACCATTCGGACGCACAGCATTTGCGCATGGCAACGACGTGTGGCGGGACTACTCGTATCTCGCAGGGATGGATGCGATCGCTCTTGGATGCCTCACCGCGCTCCTCGTCGCGCGGCGTCCCCTCGCGCGCCCCGCCCTTTTGGCGATGGGAGGTGCGGGCCTTGCGCTCCTGATTTTCAACCTTTGTTTTTCGATCCCGGCGTACAACTGGGAACTTGGCAGATACGGCCTGAATACGACAATCCTCGCATTGGCTACATGCATGGTCATCGCAGCCGCTGCACAAACCAAATGGCGCTGCCCGCGCCTCTTTGCTCCGATTCTTCTTTTAGGCCATCGCAGCTATGAGGTCTACCTGACGCATATGTTTGTCGTCTTCGGCTTTTTTCATCTGTTCCTCCTGGCGGGTAAGCCGATGAGGGCGGTTCCAATCCTCTTCCTCACCGTCATTTTCTTCGCAGGAGTTTTGGGCGAACTCGTGGCGCGATTCTACTCAGAGCCGCTGAATCGCCGGCTGCGCAAACGGTGGGGTGACGGGCCCGAAAGACTCGGCTCCGTGATCGAAGCCGAAGGTATCTCCGCGCAAGTCGAGAACCGCGTTGCCAAATGATTCTCGCCGGGTGGCCCACCCTTTGCGGTGTTTCAAAGGGTGGGGGGAGTAAATTCAACGACCAACGGGATTGTAGAGATGGATGGTCGGAAAATCCCAACCCTTGTAAGAACCGCAAGGATGGGGCCTCCGGCTTCGGAGGCTGCGTCCGACGCTATCGCCTCAGCTATTTCTTTCCTCCACCCTTTGCCCCTCCACCCTTTGCTCCACCTGCCGGATGCGCATCGGTTCTGGCGTTGTGCTTGTCGCGGTAAATCTGGCGGCTTTCCCGATTCTGCTGATGCTCGATCTGGTTGTGCTCTGCGCCTGTCAGATGGCCGCCATTGGCCGCGCGATCGCTGCGCGCCTCGTTGTGGATGGCGGTTTCGTTGTGTTCGATGTGCGAAGTTTCACCCGGCGTGAGCTGCCCGGAATGAACTCCCTGATTGATGCGATTCTGTTGGCGATCCTGCCGCGCGTTCACGCCCATCCCCTCGGGGTGAGCCGGAGTCCCGTGGTTGACCGCCGCATAATTGCCGCGATCGACCCGCGCGTAATTCCGCTGCGAGATCTGTTCCTGCGTCCGCCCGACATGCTCCTCTCTCATCGCGGCGCGTTCTCCGGCGTTCGGAAAGGCGCGGATGCCGCCCTCGCCATTGAAGCTGGAGTGGTTGTACTCTCCGGGATGGATGAAGCCGCGATCCTCGTAAACGCCGTGGAAGCCGGCGCCGACGTGCCACGCTGCTGTGTTGTAAAGGAAGTGTTCGCCTTCCCAGCGTCCGCCCCAGAAACCGACGCCGCCGTAACCGAAGCCGTAATTAATTCCACCGTAAAATCCGACGTGCGGTCCCCAGTAGCCCCCGTGCCAGCGGTAAAATCCGCCCCCGAATCCCCAGTAGCCGGGCGTCCAAAGCAGCCCTGGATGCGGAGGCGCAAGCCACATGCCGGGAGTCCAGAAGTAGCCCATGGTGCCATAGCCCCAGTAGCCGGGCGTCCAAAGATATCCTTCCGTGGGGCAGGGCGGTTGCTCATAATCCGGCAGCGCGGGCGGCGCCGTGGTAATTGAAACTCCGACGGCAACCTGCGCGCGCGATGCGGCGGGTATGGCGAAGAGTAAGGCAAAGAACATGAGATGACGAGCTCTCAGCAACATTCGCATGTACGAATTCCTCGATTTTCTGGCTGCCTCCCACCGCACTGAAAGCGGCAGGTCCGGAAGCACGCTAATTTGGGATGAGTATCCTACAAATCCAGCCATTGGAGGACAAAAAAGCAATCGGCCTGGACTCAGGCATTTCCATCGGCTACAGCGATCCGTGCAGAAATAGACGCTGCTTGTAGAAGTGCCGTTCGATCCCGGCCGTTCCGTGCACATTGTCGGACACCCGGAAGCGATTCTCAGTCCGGCCCTCCGCATCGAAAGCCGGGTAGGACCTGAGAAGTCTTCTTCTCGAAAACTCGCCCACTGGCACGCTTGGGCCTCCCGTGACCCCTGCGCCGGTCCTGTGTTAGAATCCGCCGCGAAATCATTATGCAAGCGGGCTGCCCTTCGAAGCTCAGGGTCAACAAGTACAGCCCGCGCCCGGGAGAAACCGAATGGCCATGGAATTCGATCTTATTCCGCAGGGTACGCTCCTTCAGGAAAACAGTCACGGCGAGAGCGTTGATATCCGCGCAAGTTCGACGCGCACTTTTTTTTGCACCCTGCTGATCCGCGAGCAGATCGAGCAGGAATCGGTTGATGTGTCCATCTGGGGCTCCGCGGACGGAGAAAACTGGGGCACGCAACCGCTCCTGAAATTGCCGCAGCAGTTTTATCGGGGCGAGACGCGGGCTGTGCTGGAGTTGACTCTCGTTCCGGAAGTCAATTTTATCCGCGCGGGATGGGATCTGAACCGGTGGGGGCGCGTCGCGCCTTTGCCCATGTTCGTTCTTGGATTGCACCTTGCGGAAGTTCCCGCGATGCCGCTGCACGCGCCACACAGTCAGGCTAGTGCGGTGAGATAAGAACCTTTTCTTCGGTGGTTCACAGGCGGGCGTTTCGTAATTAAAGGGGTAGGAAGCTAACGGTCGGTTGCTTCTTGGTGGTCGCTTCCTACCCCCCCGAGTGGTCTTAAATGGATTGACGCGCCACCTTCCCGGCAGGTTACATCATTATTAAAAATTTATTTAATCGCACCTAATTCCCTTAACGGGGGAGAACGTCACTGATTTCCAGGTGTGGGCGGGGGTAAGGGGGGAAGCCCCGACGTGTCCTGTGCAGGGGGCGGAGACGCGTTTTTCTCCGGGGCCGTATCCACTTCATCGTCATCGTCGTCCGACTGATCTCTTCCACTCCCAGCGGACTCGTTCTTCGGAGCATTCACGATGGCTTGCACGCGCTCCCGCGTTTTGCGCGCCTGATCGGCCTCCGGCCCAATCGGAGCCAACCGGAGGTAATCGTCGAGGTCCCGCAACAGCGCGGCATAATCCTTGCGCTGAATATGGATATTCGCGAGCAACAGGTAGACAGGCGGATTATCCGGCATCAAATCCCGGGATTGTTGCGCGGTTTTTTCGGCCTCCTCGGGTTGCTTCAGGGCTGTAAGCGCGCGCGCCAATTCAAACGGGCCTCGCCAGGAAGAAGAGTCGACAGTGATTCCCCGGCGGGAGGCCGCCTCCGCTTCCTTGAAGCGTTTCGTGTCGGTCAGGATCGCGGCGAGCGTGAACAAGGCGTCGGCGTACTGGCCGGAACTGAGATCGACGGATTTTTGCAGTGCTTCTTCGGCAGGGCCCATTTCTTCCAGTTGATAGTATGCGTTGCCCTCTTCCGCATACGCCTCGTAGTAGGTTGGGAAATCCTTGATCGCGAGTTGAAAAATGGGGATGGCCGCGCGGTAATCCGACTTCATGTAGATCAGGCTCATGGCTTTTTCAAATTCATCATGAGCCTTATGCGGGACGCTGAGCTGGTGAGCAGAGATCGACAACTGCAATGGGGGATTCGCGGCTTTTCCGGTCCTAGCGAGGAAGATAGAAAGTCCCATGCGGCTGCCGCCGGAAATCGTGACCGTTTGCTGGGTCCGCTCGTAGTCCTTCGCATTAATCTCAATGATATAGTCGCCGTTGCCGAGTCCATCGAATTCGAAATCTCCGTTTCCACGCGTATAAACGGTATTTATAACGTTTCCGGTCAATTGCTTCAGTGTCACAGTAATATTTTCCAGGTCGCGGTGGTCGGTATCGTCACGGATACTGCCACCGATGCTGAAGACGGCACGCCGGGAAGGCGCGTTTTGCGCGCTTCCGGGCAATACACCGAGAGCCAGCAGCAAAAAGAAAACCGGTAAACGGCGAAGAAGCATAGCCCCTCCGGTGGGCGGGGGAAGTGAATTAATTCTAACACGCCTCGCAATGCATGGCGCAAGGATGGACCCAAGTAGACAGTGACTCAGGTTGGTTCTGGTGGTTGCAAACGGATGCCCGCCCTAAAAACGGGCGGCCTCTACAAAACCCAACAGCCTCGAGGCGGGACGGTTTTGTAGCGGCCGTTCCGTCCCGTGAATTTCGGGACGGAACGGGCATCTTCACGGTCAAACTGAATCACCGCCCCCAAGTGCTAAACGTCCAGATCCACGGTCTGGAGATATTGCGGCAGCGCCGCGCGCCATCGAAAGGCGGATTCAATCTTTGCTTTGAGCGCGGCGGAAGCCTGAGGTTCCCCATGGGTCAGATAGGTTTGCCGAGGAGGGGCAGGTAGCCCCGTGAGCCAGCGCATCAGCTCGCTTTGGCCCGCGTGCGCGGAAAATTGCCGCAGATTGATGACTTCCGCGGCGACCGGGACATCTTCGCCGTGGATGCGCACTGTTTTCGCGCCTTCTTCGAGCGCGCGGCCTCGCGTGCCTTCCGCTTGGAACCCGGCCAGGAGGATCGCGTTCCTGCGGTCCGGCGCGAGGCGCGCGATGTGATGCAGGACGCGCCCGCCTGTGGCCATGCCGCTCGCGGAAATGATGATGGCCGGAGTCCGCACATCGTTGATTTTTTTCGAGTCGTCGACCGTGCGCATGTAGTGCACGGTGTGCGCGTCGAGTGGATTCCCCTTTTTTTCTTCCTCCGTAAACGTGAGGTCGTGGTCTTCGTGGTGGCGCAGATATAAATCGGTCACGCTGATGGCCATCGGGCTGTCCATATAGACGGGCAGATGCGGGATGCGGTTCGCGTCCTCGAGCTTGCGGACGATGTACATGATCGATTGCGTGCGGTCCACGGCGAACGCGGGAATCACGATTTGCCCGCCCCGTTTGGCGACGCGATTGACGATGTCCGCCAGCGCGTCTTCCTGCGAACCGGCAGGATGATCGCGGTCCCCGTAGGTGGATTCGCACAGCAGCACATCGCAGCGCGGCGGCGCTTCCGGATCTTTCAAGATGGTCTGATCGTAGCGGCCAATGTCGCCCGAAAAGAGCACCACTATTTTCTTTCCATTTTCGGTGATGGTCAGTTCCAGGCTGGCTGAACCGAGAATGTGCCCCGCGTCGTGCGGGCGCACCGTGAATTGCGGCGAAATCGTGAACGGATCGGCGCGTGGAATTTCGCGCAGTGCCTTCAGCACCGGAGCGACATCTTCTGACGAATACAGCGGCAACGGCTTCGCGTGTTTGCTGTATCCGCCACGCTTGGCTTTCTCGGCGTCTTCTTCCTGCAAGTGCGCGGAATCGGGGAGCAGGATGTTGCACAGCTCGATCGTCGCCGCGTCGGCGTAGATCGGGCCGTGGTATCCATCGCGCACGAGTCGCGGCAAGTACCCCGTGTGGTCCAGGTGCGCGTGCGTCAGAACGCACCAGTCGAACGTCGCTGGTTTTTCTGGAAGAGGTTTCCAGTTGCGCAGACGAAGTTCCTTCAGGCCTTGAAACAGGCCGCAATCCACCAGCAGTCGTTTGCCTTCGGCTTCCACCAGATATTTTGAGCCTGTAACGGTTCCGGCCGCGCCAAGAAATGTGAGTTTGGGCATAGGGCTGCCATTCTAATGGAAGTGAGGACAGTGGGACAGCCACTCTTGGCTGTCCCTTGATGTCATAGCAGGACGTACGCGGACAGCCAAGAGTGGCTGTCCTACCAACAACTGCACGCACGCATCACAGTGGAATTTCATCGTTGGATTCGTTAAGATGATTTTTGCGGTCTGCCAAACCGCCAGCAGTTCGATTTGCACGGAGACGGGCGTGTAGCTCAGCTGGGAGAGCGCATCCATGGCATGGATGAGGCCGCAGGTTCGATCCCTGTCACGTCCACCAATTTTACAATTCGCCATGTCCGCTCAGAAATAGCGGGCGCGTCCCGATGAAATCTGGAAGGTCGGGGGCAAATCCCCTGGGCTGTATTAAGTAAATCCAATGCCTCACTCCGTTCTTGTCCTCCAGAGCGAATCAACAGGCCTCGTTTGGCCGGATTCTCACGATACTTGGTCGATTCCCGATCCTCGGGAAGAGAGGTTTTTCTTTGTCAGCGAGCGATAGAACAACTATGTACCGTTGCCAGTCAGCAGCAGCGATCTTGATCGTACTTTTAGGATTTGGCTTCTTGGCAGCTGGGCAAGAACAGCCAAAAGCCAACAAGCCGGCGCCCGTTATGACCCCGGAAATTGCGGGACAGGAGATGTTTCGGTCTTATTGCGCCTCTTGCCATGGCCTCGATGGCAAGGGCAAAGGGCCGGCAGCGCCGGCATTGAAGAAACAACCTCCGGATTTGACCCTGCTCAGCAAGAAGTACGGCGGAAAGTTTCCGCGTAGCACTGTCAGCAGCGTCATTGAAGGCACCGATTTCATTACAGATCATGGCTCGCGGGATATGCCTATTTGGGGTGACGCCTTCCGAATAGCAAACCATGACGAATCGATGGTCAAGTTGAAAGTGCAGAATCTAACCATTTATATCGAATCGATTCAGCAAAAATAGAGTGCGGCTGATGCTAACCGCAATTCATTCAAGGACCTTGGCGGCAAAAGTGGAGAGGTTGTCGTCTTCCATGGTGTAACTGATCTCAATCGGATTGCAGCATACTTCGCAATCCTCGACGTAGGTTTGACGGCCAACCGAGAGGTCCAGCACCATCGAAATCTCTTCTCCACAATAGGGACATCTGAAAAAATGTTCCATTGGAATAGCACTCTTTCGAGAAACCCCTCGTGCCGGACACTGTATCCACCATTCCTCGCAAACTTTTCGCTGTGACCCGCCCCGGTCGCCGAGGTTCCTAGCGCATAGCAGCGTCGTAATAACTGGAATCGTAGTATTTCAACGGGTCTGCCAATTTTTTCTTGGCGTCCGCATACCGGCTTCGCAAGGCAAGAACCGTCCGCATCCCTTCTTTGCTCACCCGCGCCTTGCGGAAAAAACCATCCTTGGGATCGAGAAGCTCATCGTAGGTGCGCTCGGCTAACTCGGGAGACATTTTGACATTGTTCAGAAGGATCGAGATCGCTTCTTCGCGGTTCGCTTTATCGCGGAGCCAATCGATTGCCTGGGCGTAGCCGCGAATGAAGGCAATTACTTTGGTTCTGTTCTCTTTGGCCCAGGAACGGCGGGTTGCGGCGACATTGCCTTGGTACGGACCGATCACCTTGATCGCTCGCGCAAGCTCATTGAAATGCTGCTCGCCGGCGAGAAAGTTGAAAGGCGCCGAGAGGAGAGTTCCCGACTGTTTCCCCTCACGCAGCGCGTCCCAGCGCATCGTAGTCCCTCCAACTTTTTCGATTTTGTAGTCGCTCTCTTGCAGGCCATTTCGCCTGAGAATGTCGAACAACACGAAGGCATAGCCGGTCGTGCGCGCATCCACCGACAGGGTCTTGCCTTTCAAGCCAGCGATTGTCTTGACGTCGGGCGCGGCTACCAGGCTCAAAAATCCATTGTCGCTGCCCATAAACGCGAAGAATTCGGGTTGAGGTCCGATGGGGGCTTCGCCTTGCCCTTCGACATAAGCGACGATGTTGTCGAATGCAGTGATGGCGATGTCGAATTTCCCTTCGGCCAGCCCTGTCATCTGCGCCACCGAATTGGGCGTCGGCTGAAGAGTCACCGTGATCCCGTTGCGCTCGAAGAAGCCTTTCTGCTGCCCGACGAAACACGGCCAATTGAAACCGCCCTGGAAGACATTGACCGTGACGTTCGCAGGCGCCTGCGCGCGAGCGGGCGCCGCAAACAAGCTTGCTGCAAAGAGAAGAGCGACAGCTAAGGAACTCAACCAACCCAATTTTTTCATCGCTGCACTCCTGCTAGGACATTTGATCCGGCTGCAAGGCCAGCGCGAGGCCGCCGGCGACAACGGATAGGAGCGAAATCTGGATTTCTCCCGCCGCCGTCCATCCGGCGCGAGTGGCAATCCAACCCACCAGATACCCGGCAAAGGCGGCTGATCCATAAAGGCTGGTCACGAAGATGCCAGAGGCGCGGCTGGCCAAGTTGCTCCGCAGCGCTTTGGCGTGATAGCCCGCCAGATTGACGTAAATCACCCCGCTGACAATCAGACCCCAGAGGAATGACAGAATGGCTTGGGGTACGAAGGCTCCCGATCCGTGGAAGAGCAGGTAGCCAAGAGCGGCGGCGCAAAAGAACGTGGTGCTCATCACGACCGTAGGCGAGAAGCGATCGCCGAGCATTCCGCCGGCAATCGAACCGAGCGTTCCCAGCCCATAAAAACTCATTACGGTTCCGGCGGCCGTCGGCGAATACTTCAGACTTTCGCGCAGGAATGTCGGATACATTCCCAGATAGCCGTAAATGACCAGGCCGCCGATCAGGCTCATCAACGTTAGAAGGATCGTATTTCTATTGACGAGCTTCGCTGCTCCGCCGCGATCTGCTCGCTCGTAAGTGGCAGTCTCGCCTTCGGTGAACCACGGCTCCACGCTGAGCGCGATCACGCCAATCGCCAGGAAGCCGAGAAACCCGAAGAGGGCCATCGGTACCTTCCAGCTCCGATAGGCGCTCAGCAGTGCGCCACCCAAAATCGGGCTGACGATGGCGCCAACACCGAACAAAAAATTGATCGCGCCCAAGGCGGCAGCGCGATGACTGACAAAGAAATTGACCGCAATGGCTATAAGGACGGTCAATTGCATTGCCTCGCCGATGCCGGTGGCCGCCCGGTAGATCAGCATGTCTGGGAACCCGCGCGCTAGGACTGTCAAGATGGTGCCTGCGGAGAATAGGGCGATCCCGACTTGCATTACAGTCTTGCGGGAGAAACGCGCGAGGAGATAGCTGGTGGGTAATCCCGCAATCGCCATGCCCAGTGTAAAAATGGTTGAAAGGAAACCTACACCGGCGAGCGAAAAGCCGTACTGCCGGCGCACTTCCGGAACGAGCAGCGGGAAGAGCTGCCGGTCCATGGCGTTAATCGCATAGGAAGCGAGTAGCACGCCAAACATGACGATGCCGCGGATGCGCGGCCTGGCTGGGGGCGATTCCACGAACTACCTTGTGACCGCATTGCTCTTTACTTGGGCTCCCAGATACCAATCGAGGATCTGCTCGCCGGTCCAAAACACTACGCCGGACCGCGACTGAATGTGCTCCAACGCTTCCCGGAAGTAGCGCAGCCGGTGCGGCACGCCCATGATGTAGGGATGCACCACCAGCGCCATGATTCGCGCGGAGCCATGCGCGTCGGAGTACAACTGCTCGAACTGATCGATGGCCCTGTCCCGGTATTCCGAGGCTTTGTGATGCTGAATGAGCATCATCGCGACGTCATTGCATTCCTGCGTGTACGGCACGTTGACAAGCGAACGGCCGCGCGTATTCAGTACGGTCGGTTGGTCGTCCAGAACCCAGTCGCAGACGTAATCGTAGCCTTCTTCGGCCAGGATGTCGGGCGTGTCCCACGTCTCGGTCAAGCCCGGCCCAAGCCAGCCGCGCGGCCGTTTGCCCGTGAAGGCCCGAATGGCCTCCGTCGTCTTAGCGATATCGGCTCGCTCGTCGGGAACCTTCTGCATGTTCTTCTGGCCGAAGCCGTGGCCGACGAACTCCCATGCGCGCTCATGCGCCGCGCGCGCGATCGGCTCGTAGGCCTGGATGGCGCTGCCATTGATGGCCAGCGCCGCGCGAATGTCGAAGCGATCGAACACTTCCAGCATTCTCCAGAATCCGACGCGATTGCCGTATTCGTGCCACGCCCAGTTCGGAATATCGGGCATGGGTGAACCGCCCGCGGGCGGAGTGAGAACGGTCCGCGGCATGGTCTCCTGCGGATTCCACTCTTCGACATTCACAATGACCCAGACAGCAAGGCGCGCGCCTCCGGGCAATGCGAGCGGCGTTCTATCTTTGATCGCCGAGTAGGAGAGACGTTCGATCGGCAGCATGTTCACCTGGAATTTCCGTTTTGAATTTCCGGCCGAGCGAAAATGTACACCGTATCTCAGCACGACGCAATGCTCTGGCCGGTTTCTTGCCTGCAAAGCCTTTCCTGCAGCTTTGACAGAATTTTAAAGGCAATCATGTGGCTCTCTCCAACCCATTCCTTAGATATTTTTTCTTCGATCATACAGGTGGGGTGCCGCATCCTTGCGCTCTTTGCAAGGGTGCGGTTCTTGGCTTCCAACACATAGTGCATGTGCCCACTTTTTCGCAGCCTTAAGTAAGGGTGGGCCACGCGCCGAAAAGAAGGCACTCCGCCCCGCGCTTGACGTGAGTGGAAGGTGGGGGTATCGTTTTGCGGCAAAGATAAAATTGTTATCGGAGATTTCGCACAAAATCCAGAGTTCTCAATTTCCGAGGGGGAACAAGCATGCAGATACGAAAGCACGTGGGGCTGTTGGCTGCGCTCTTCGCTCTATCGCCAATTGTGGGGCCTTCTCTGACAGCGCCTCGCCTGCATGCGGCCACGCCCAGTGCGGCTCAGGCCGACAAGCGAAAACCTGGCCTGTACATGACATTTCAAACTGACAAAGGAAACATTGCGTGCAAGCTCTTTGAAACCGAGGCGCCGGTCACCGTCCACACCATGGTCGGTTTGGCCATCGGAAAGCTCTCCTATGTGGACCCGCAAACGAAGCAGGCCACACGCAAGAAGTTTTTTGACGGCCTGACGTTTCACCGCGTGATTCCCGACTTCATGATTCAGGGCGGCGACCCTCTCGGCAACGGCACGGGACGTCCTGAAGGCCCGGGTTTTCCATACAAGAGCGAAGTCGTGCCGTCGCTCAAATTCGATACGCCGGGACGCCTGGCCATGGCCAACGCCGGACCGAACACCAACGGCAGCCAGTTCTTCATTACCGAGGCGCCGCAGCCGGCTCTCAACGGTGGTTACACGATCTGGGGAGAGTGCGGCAACGTGGACGTCGTCAAGGCCATCGCGCGGGTCAAGCGCGACGGCAGCGACAAACCCGTCACACCCGTACTGATCCAGCACGCGATCGTGGAGCGTGTCGGTCCCGCCCCGGCAGACGCCCCCGAAGCCATGCCGCCGGCGAACCCGTAGAACTAGATACAACTCGAGGATGGGCGGGTGGGACAGCCGCTTAGTCCATGTGAAGTTCGGGCGCTGCATCCTCGCGTTCTCTCCAAGAGTGCGATGCGTGGTGTCCTCCAACAAACTAAAAGCTTTTTTCGTATTGCACCAGACAGAGCCTCAGACTAGAGACTCCAACCTTTCGAAACGTCACGATAAGGATGGGCCACCCGCCCCTGAAGCGTGTGTGTGCCCGATAAGTCCTCAGTAGCTGTACGTTTCGTTGAGTCTGTGGACCCGCGTTGATACTGCCAAATTTAGCCAGTCTGCTCCGGCGACTCTTTCTTGACTGCGTCGACGATCTGGCGGTGGATGGGGTCCACGGCGTACAAAATTTGTTCTAAGGTAAGCTTGATTAGGTCTAAATCCGTCTTCACGGTAGTACGAAACGTCTCTTCGCCGATTTTCTCTACCGCTTTTCCGAGGCCGTCCATTACCCGCGAGAATTCCTTATTCCTCTGTTCCTCACGAACCTCGGCTTCTATAAAGGGAGCCGCAAGACTCGTCTTGAACCGGTCGATCAAGCCGAACAAGACGATTTCGACGATCCCTGCAGTAACGATTGCCCCGCCAAGTTCTCTTAATAACTCAAGCTGCAACGAGGAGTGCGGTTCAAGGCCTCGCTTTATGAGCCAAGATCCGACTGCCACCAAAACTATCGCCAAGCCGAGATTTAGCCGTAGCATCCGAATGTATTTTTCCGGCCTTGCACTCGTCAGCCCATCATTCGAGAATTCCTGCGACATGTACCGCCTCCCAAGAGCGCTCTTCAATCGTGTGGCATGCCATTCATTAAAGCATGTCAATATCACATGTCAGTATACATTAAAGAATGGAATAGTTATCTCTCTCAATGGGCAGTACAGGTACCCCTGCATGATTACATGCCACGCCGGCTGTGATATGATTTCGCTTCGATGCTTGACCTGCTTCCGTCTAATCAACCGACTGCTCCCGCGCAATACCGTTCATTGCTTTGGTGTTTTATATTCAAAGACTTCAAGGTTTGGCGGGATATGGCAATCGGTGCTGCCATATCCGTCGCCACGATCGTGCTACAGGCTGGCCTCCGGCTCATATCAACATCCGATTGGCATGATCATAAGGGGCGTTGGATTTTGAGCGGTGTGCTGCCATTTGGCAGCTACTTGTTGGTTCACCTTTTGGTGCGGGCCATAAAGGCGCCGTATCTTGTTTACACTCAACGCGAAAAGCAACATGAACAAGAGCTTGCCAATCTACGCAGGTATAAAGAGCAAATCCAAGATAAGGAAGTAAAGCTCGCCTTTGTTCGCTGCAATCGCGTTCCTGATGTAATCCACATACAACGTATGCTGGTCATAAACGGACCAGATATAATGCGCCCTTTGGATAGATCTGAGTCTCTATCGGTCACTTTTGAGAATCCGCGGAATCCTGGTGTGCCCGGGAAAATTGCCGAAAATGTATTGGCGAAAATCACATACACCGACTCCCGTGGGCAACCATTTCACCTAGAAGGACGATGGAACCAGTTGGACCAGCCAGCGGGGAGGGGCCCGACAAGTTCTACCCTGGATCTACTCCGCATGACTTTTTATCCGGGGGACGAACGTCATTTGGACGTGGCTGCGAAATTCGCTGATGGTTTGTTTGCTTACAACAATGAAAGTCAATTTAATCCGAAACGATCTGACCGGCTATTGGTAGGAGCGAGCATTCAAGTAACTGTCGAACTGATTGCAGAATTTGTACATCAGACCTTTGATTTCGAGATAAGGAATCCACAAAAAGGTCCATTGGAGCTCGTCGTAAGGCAACCGACTCATTCTGCAACGCATTGAGGATTTTTATTTATGGTTTATTGGCACGCAATCAGTCCCCTAACTCGGGAATTTTAGCGGCGCGCGAATCTATAACGCTCGTTCCCGCGAGGAAACACTGCTGTCTCACAACCGAAGTGGGACTATTCGTCGAAGATCAGCTTCCCGGTCATCCGGACATGCCCATGTCCCATGCTGCATTGCACCGAGCATTTGAAATCGTAAGTGCCCACGCACGCCGCGACGAACTCGATGACGCGATCCTTGTGCTTATCCACCTTGGCGTCATCCGACTGGCGGAGTCCCGTAGGTGTGGAACGACTCGATCGTCTTGAGTCCCCAGGCCTGGCCTTTCTTGCGCTCGTCTTCCGTCCACACGATGGGCTTCCAGTCGGGGGCCAGGATCAGGCGGGCGCCGGCGTTGGCGACTTCCACGCGGTTGCCGCCGGGCTCGTAGACGTAGAGGAAAAACGTTTGCTGGACGGCGTGTTTGTGCGGGCCGGTTTCGATGTACACGCCGTTTTCTAGGAAAATGTCGGCGGCGCGCAAGACGTCCTCGCGGCAATCGACGGCGTAGGTGACGTGGTGGAAGCGGCCTCGCGTGCCGGTGTGATCGCGCGTGTAGGCGAAATCGTAGCTCTTGTTGCTGACCGTCAGCCACATGCCCGCTTCCGAACCGTCGTTCATCACGATTTGCTCGGTGAGGCGGCAGCCCAGATATTCCTGGAAGAAAATGCGATTGGCCTTGATGTCGACGGCGAGGCAGTTGAGGTGGTCGAGCCGCCGCACGTTGACGCCGCGAGCAGGGAATCGCATGGCTTGGTTTTTCAGTGCGGGGCGCAGTTCGGGCGGCGCCTTGTACCACTCGGTCTCATAATAAATCTCGACCTCGTGGCCGTCCGGATCGTGGAAGGCAAACGCGGGGCCGTGGCCGAGATCGCCATCGGTCCAACCGATGTCGTAGCCTGAGCCTTTCAGCGCGGCGACTCGGCGCTCGAGCGCCTGCGGGCTGCGCGCGCGAAACGCCATGTGCTTCATCCCCGAAGTTTTTGACGCTGTCAGCTTCAGCGTGTGGTGCTCGTAATCGTCCCAGCCGCGCAGGTAGACGGAATCGCCTTTCCTCGCCGTTTCTGTCATGCCCATCACGTCGACGAAAAATTTCAGGCTCTCGTCCGGCTTCGGCGTCAGCATTTCCATGTGGGCGAGATGCGCGAGGTCAAAGATCGGTTCAGTGGACACGGAACGTTCCCTTCAATCAGAAGCTACCTTATAAGTGGCACGCCATCCAACCTCGAAAGGGCGTCAGGGGCTGAAGCCCATATTTTCCAGGCCCCTGAACGTCGCGGCTGAAGCCGCGACCCACAAAGACAATTCCCGCGATAGCTTCTAGAAACCAACTCAAAAATAAGTTTTGTGGGTCGCGGCTTCAGCCGCGACATCAACGCACGAAGCGATACAGGGCTTTAGCCCCTGGCGGCCCATAGATGTTTTCCCCGGATTTTTGCGGCAGCCAGCTACTCCAGCGGTTCGACTTTGGCAAGGATGCCGGCATGAACCAGCGGCACCCAAACTTGCGGCGCTGCTCCCGCATCGACAATCTTGATATCCCGCATCTCTCCGCCGAGAGTAGGGAGCATATATTCCCGCCATTCGCCGGTTTTCGGATTGAGTCTGTGGACGTAATCCGTGCTCATGGCTCCAGACCAAACGTCTCCATTTTTGTCGCGCGCCGCCCGATAAATGCCGCTCCATGGAACTGGCGGACGCCATTCCTTGATCTCTTTCGTTTGCGGATCGAACATTCCCAATTGGCCCGCCATCCATTCTCCGAACCAAAAGTTTCCGGCGGAATCGATAGAACCGCGACGAGGAGCGGCGGCCGGAGTCGGCGTCGGATATAAAGTGACTTGCCCGGTCGCGCGATCCAGAACCGCGATGGTGCTTCCCTCAATGTCGCAATAAATTGGATTCCCATTTTCGGCGATCGCGCTTCCGTACATTTTGTGGGTCTTTTCCGACGTCGCGAAGTTCTCATCGATGCCAAAATAGAAAACGCGATTCGGGCCTTTGTATTGAATGCTTCCAGGGGGAAACGCGCTGAAGACTTTCACTTCACCAGTCTTGGGATCGAGCTCGAACATCTTGCTGGTGTTGAAGCTGTTAAACCAGACCATCCCGTTCGGTCCGACATTTCCCTGCGTGCAGCTGGAGTGATCGTCGTTATATTCCGCCGGAGCGCTCCAGGTCTGAAATTTTTCCGTCTTGACGTCGAACATCGTTACCGAGCATCCCTGATAACCCCGCGGGAGCCACGGATTTCCCTGACGATCCAGCTCGATCGTCAAGCTATTGGAAGGCAGGCTCGGTTTGAGCCTGGGCAGCATCCACTCCTTGAATTGGCCGGTGCGCGGATCGAGCCTGCCGATATTGGGGCTCTGAAAATCGTCGTACCAAACCATCCCGTCGCGGTCGATGGCCAGGTCATGCGGCGAACTTCCCTCGCGAGGTATTTCGTATTCCGTGATCACAACCCTGGTGTCCGCTCCACGTGGCCGCGGAAAAGTTTTCAATTCATACGGCCAGGTGGTCTTGTCGCCGCTCAAATTGATGGAGCTCAAATACTTCGCCAGCTCCGGGTCCGTCGGATAATCTTTAGGAGGGTAGGTAGGAGGCATCGGGTGGGTGAAAGTGCTCCCCGCTTGCCATTGATTCTGCATCCGGTGCAGCGTGGAAAGCCAACCGTCCACGTCGTAAGTACTTTTCGCCACTTTGTCCAGTGAGTGGCATTGGTCGCAATGAAACAGGGCTTTCTTCTGTTTTTCGTTTCCGGGGATGCTCATCATCCACTCCGCGCCAGTAAGCTGCGAAGCGAGATCTTTCGTCTTCACGAGCTTGATATCCGCGCGGGCTGCTCCACCGGGTTTTATTTCTGCCGCGGTTTGTCCAGCTAGTTCGTAACCGACGGCCCGAATCGTCAGGGCATATTTGCCTGGCTGAAGTTTCCCTGGCGGAAAGGCGAACCGGCCTTGATCGTCGCTGACCACCGTGACCGTCATGTTCGCTCCCTGGGGCCTGGCCGTAACGAGCACTCCTTCCATGCGCCCTTCCGCTTCGGAGGTCACCACGCCGGTCAAAGCCGCCATAGGTTGATCTTTAGAGAGCGCAGGGAAGACGCTTGCGAGAGCCGCCAGGACCAGCAAGCTAGGCCGCTTCATCGACATACAACCCCCTTTGGAGCGAGAAAAATTTCGCCGTCAAAAAGAATTTTTCAACTTGAACTTCTCTTTGTGGCAAAAGCCTACGCTGGCCGCCTTGGCTGGTCAAGTTCATAAGCGAGGGCAAAGTTCTTCCAAACGCCGTACCAAAACAATCTGGGATGACTGCGTGTTGAAGTTGAAAAGGAAGTCGCTGTACGGATGGCAGGTTGGCGCGATGATCTTCCGGCTAAGATTTTCGCGCAGTCTCTCCCGTCTCAGACGCAGCCTTGGCAATCGCGTCGGCAAGTTTCTGCCACGCAAAGGCCTCGCCTTTGGGAACGGCGAGCGCATGTTCCGCGATCAACTGCGCGAGCCAGTCCTGGCGTTGCGCGGTTGCGAGCGCTGTCAAAGGCTCCAGGCCCGCATCCGCCACGGCCTGGGCCGCTTCGCGCATCTCAGCCGCGCGCCTCTTTCCGTGCTCCGCAACGCGGCTGATTAAATAATCCGGCAGCGTTCCGTTCCAACCCATATCAGGGTACGTCGCGGCAAGAGAATCGAGAACCTGCTTTTCGGCGCCATACCGTCTTGCCGTGAACATCGATTCCACCGTAATTGCTTCGAGGCCCTTGATGATTATGCTGCGGCACATTTTGATGGCCGACGCCACGCCGATGCGATCGCTGATGGGCTTCACATTCATGCCGATTGCATTCAGCCTCTCGGCAGCCGTTGCTGCATGCGCGCCCCCAAGCAGCATCGGAACTTTGAGCCGCTGCGGCGCAACCGCGGCCATCACGGCCGCTTCGACGAACGTAGCGGGCGATCCGCTCAGAGTGCGCGCGATTTCAAGCTTCGTCTCCGGCGAGACCGAGTTGATGTCCACATAAATTTGCCCGGCGCGAAGAACTGGCGCCGCGCTCACGGCCACATTAGCGGCAGAGGAAGCCGTCACCGCGGAAATGATCAGGTCTGCGCTCTGTAAAGCTTCCTGGAGGGTGTCACACGCGTGGACTTTCGCGTTCTTCGCCTTCGCCAGCATCGCCGAACGCGCAGGTTCCCCATTCAATAAAATATCGAATATAGAAACACGCAGCCCCCCGGCTGCGAAGTCCGATCCGAAAATTCCCCCAACCTCTCCAAATCCTATGAGTGCAATCTGGCGAATCGGATTCTGGTCCATATCGACTCCGCAATTTCGCTTTCCGCCACTCTGACGCGACGCCACGATGGTATCTCCGAACGGACGGGGTTAGGTAGCACAGACTTCAGTCTGTGGATTTTCGAGTGATCTTCGCTACCGCGCACAGGTCCGGCCAGCGAACGAACCCCCACAGACTGAAGTCCGTGCTACCTAACCCCTTTCCCTGCAACCCGGTTCTACCACCCCTGTACCATTGCAAACCCGGTACTCTAAGCGCACAATAGCAGCAGGAGGGGGAACCATTTCCTCTTTACGGTGTCTAAATCAATTGAAGCGCTTACCAGCCGTTGCTATCCGGCTGAACAGGTTTCTGGTCGGGAGACCCAGTAAGCGGCTTTAAAGTCTGTTGCGTAAGGCACATGGCGTTTGGCGCGAGTCCTCCGCGACAACGCTTGGCGCACACAGGCGAGAGAGGTGGTAAACGTGTCTGACTTGGCGCGCGTCCTTCCGTGGTCGCAGGACGAAGCCGAGCTCGTGACGGAGTTGCAGGGTGGTTCCGGCGCGGCGTTCGACTGGCTGGTGACGCACTACTCGGGTCCGGTCTACGGCCTCGTCGCCGGGATGGTATCGGAGTCCTGTGACGCCGCCGATATCACGCAAGACGTTTTTCTCAAGGCGTTTCGCGGCATTCGCGGTTTCCGGCACGGCAGTTCGCTGAAGACCTGGCTCTACCGGATCGCCATCCGCGAGGCGCTGAATCACCGGCGCTGGCTGTGGCGGCATCACCGGGAGCAGGATTCGATCGACATCGAGCCGGCCAGCGGCCACGCCTCGATCGAACTGGAAGACGCGGGCAGCACGCCGTTTGACCAGGCTGCCTCTCATGAAGTGCAGCAGGCCGTGCAGCAGGCCTTGCTTAAAGTGCCCGAAGTTTTTCGCAGCGCCGTGATCCTGAGGGACCTCGAAGGAATGTCCTACGAGGAAGTGGCCGAAGTCCTGACGGTAACGGTAGGCACGGTGAAATCGCGAATTTTGCGAGGGCGGCGAATGTTGCGGGAAATTCTGGATCCTTTGCTTCGGAATCCGCACGCCGCGCATGTTCCGGCGCACGCGCCGCAAAAGAGAGAATCGGTTTTGCACTCCCCGCTATTTTCTGCGGCGGAGGAAGAACACAAAACCAGCCGGACCGACACAACCGGCTGGGCGCATCCGGGCAAGATGGGTGACGCCGAAGGAGGTGTCTAGTGAACTGCGGAAAAGTAAAACAATTGTTGCCGGGCTACTTGGACGGAGCCGTCCTGACCGGCACGTGGTCTTCTGACACGCACGTCACCATCGGGCATCATTTGGAGAGCTGCGAGGATTGCCGCGAGGAGCTGCGCGCCTATCAGGTCATGTCTTCGATCATGTCCGGCGTGCAGCGTCCCGCGCCGCCTGCGGATCTGGCGTTGAAAATTCGCGTCGCGGCCGCGCAGCGTCTCTCCGATCGCAACTGGTTGCACTACGTGCGTCGCGCGCGGACTCGCGCCGAGCTCGTCCTGAAGAATATCCTGGAACCTCTGGCAATTCCCGCGACAGGCGGTTTCACGGTCGCATTCGTCGTATTTGTCATGGTCTGCCAGTTGCTCGGCCTGGGCGTGCCTCTGCGCGCCGGGTCCAACGATTCGCCGACGAATTTGCTCCAACCCGCGCGCCTGGAGGCCCTGGCCCCATTCCCGATCACCGGCCTGGAGGAATCCGGGCATGCCGGTCCGCACGCCCTTCTCGTGGAAGCCACGGTGAACTCGCAAGGCGAGGCCGTGAGTTACAGAATTCTTGCCGGCCCCGATACCGATACGGTTCGCCGCCAGCTGGATCTGGTGCTCTTGTTTTCGCGCTTCCGGCCCGAGATGAGTTTTGGCCGCTTCACTTCCGGCGGGCGCGTGGTACTCAGCTTCAGCGATATTTCCATCCGCGGCTAGCCGGCTCAAACCAAAAGCCCCGCCCTTGAAAAGACTTCAAGGACAGGGCACCCTAAGTTCAGAATATTAACCCTAGATTAACGTATTGGAATGGTATTATGCCCCTACTTGCGTTGAACTTTTTCCAAAGAAAGGTCGGGCCACCCGCCCAACTGCCCCCGGTGTTCGAACATGGAAGGCTCTCTAGTGGACATTGAGGGGAGATGATCTAAAATGTGCAGACATAGAATTCAGCACGCAGTCGCTTTGGTGGCAGTCCTCTTCGTGACCGGAGTCGCGGGCGCAGGTACTGACCCTGTGCTAAATGCGAGGTTGGAGAATAGGATAGCGACTGTGCGAACAATGGCACCATCTAGGGCACGTTTCGATGCCGCAGAGGAACTTCCACATTTGACTCGTAAGGTATCTCCTTCTTCCGTTTCTGACTCTACGGTGAATGATTTGGTTTCTCTTCTGGATGATTCAGATGATGCGGTTCGTTTGTTTGCGGCTGCGGCCTTGGGAAACCTAGGGCGTCGGGCAAAAGTTGGAGTTCCAAAACTCTTGGCTCTGCTCCCTGAAACAGATTGCCTTGAAGGAGATTTGACGTCTGCGCGTTCCATTCGACCGGCCTTGAAGCGAATGGGCGTAAAAAAACTGCCTCCTCGGCCTTCTTACAACGATTGTCACAAACCCGAATGAAGCAATCCTGAGGTTGGACGAGTGGCCCGGGCTTTGAATGATTTTGTAGTGGGTGTGCCCCGTTCCTCGAGTGAAGGCCGGGGCTTTTGACCCGTATCTCCGGCGCGGTGATCTACCCTCTCCCCCTAGGCGAAGGATCATCCGACACCCGAATCTCCTAACTGCATAGCGTCCGAGTCAGGTAGCGGGAGTGTTCTTTTGAGCCGCGCGTTCCAATGTAGTACGCACGTACTATAGCCAGCCATCCCGTGCAAAGACGAAAATAGCGACATTCTGATGGTGCGCGCATATCCCTGTGCGCGCGACCGTTCATGATCGGGATGCCGTGACACTTACGATCAAAGACTCCCCTGGAATGAATAGCCCAAACAAGCCGGGTACACCTTCGCAGGGCTCTGAAAACAAAGCCGGCCAATCTCCTCGTTCCAATCCTGTCTGTCTCGAAGTTGGAGTCACCATTCGTAGTTTGCCGAACCAGGCGGGTGGCGTGACCCAGCCGATTCGGGAAGAGGGCAGGACCGTCATTGTGTTCGATAACGGGGCAGTCCTTCGCAGCACGAACAATATGCCGGTCGGACTAACGGTCATCCTTTCGAATCCGAATGGACGCGACGTGGTTTGCCGCGTCGTCGGCGGGCGCAATCTGCCCAGCGTGAAGGGATACGTCGAAGTCGAATTCATGGAACCCGTAAACGACTTCTGGAACATTCACCAGGAGAGCAATCCTGCGGCTGCGGCTCCATCGCCGTTTTCGTCTGCTCCTCGGGAAGCTCCAGCGCCGCCACCTCCGGCTCCAATTCGTTCCAATGTCTCTCTGGAGGCGCCAGCGAAGCCTGCAAGCATCTCTTTGGGGAGTGGCCCAACATTCGAGGACATTCCCGGACTGGCTAGCATCTCTTCTTCCGCCTCGGCGCGCGAATCGAAACCCGAGCCAACAAGGCCCGCCTCGGAGAGAATGAACAAGGACACTTCTGATTACAACCTTTCCGAGATCGCCAGCCCCACTTCGCTTGCAAACTGGAATTCGACCCCTGCGGAACTTCCGGTGGAGAAGCATGCGATGGCGGCAATGAGGGATGCATTGGCAACTACCGCCCAGGCCCCCACGCACGATTTCCTGAGCAAGGGCTTGATGGCCTACGAGCAACCCGACTCTTCATCCGATTCTTCGAAGGGACGCGTGCCGCTCATCCTGGGTGCGGCAGCGTTGGTTCTGGCAGGCGTTGGCGCCGTAGTGTACTTCATGCACCAGGGAGATGCTCCTGTCCCTGTCGCGAAAAAAGCTGCTGTGAGCCAGCCATCCGCGCCGCAACCTCCCGCGGCGGTTCCTGCGCCTGAACCTGTCGCAGCGCCGCCTGACTCATCTGCGCAGGCGGCAGCGCCGGCTCAGACCCCGGCGCAACCCGTCGCCGTTGAGCAGTCCCAGCCCGTGGCCTCTGCTCTGCCGGTCCCCGCAGTAGTCACAGGCCCAGCAAATACGGACTCGCGGCCTGAGTCGCGGCCAGACTCAAGAAATACCCGGCGCCAGGAAAAAAGCGCGGTTGTCGCTAAGCAGCCTGACCTACCGTCCTCACGACGTCCAGTGATGCCGAATTTGAAGATCGGTTCTCCGAGTGCGCCGAATAAAAATCTCGCCAATCAGGGCGAGGGCGCCGCGCCTGCGACCGATATTGCTTCGAATGAAACCGTGGGAGCTGTGCCCCCCGCCGGCTTGCTGACCTCCGCCGGGCGCACATCCAATCCCCCAGCACCACCACCTTCTGCTCTGGCGCCTCCCGCTCCGGCGCCCGTAGCCGCACCCAGGATAGTGCAAGACGCGAAGTTGATTTCTGCGGCACGGGCTGTCTACCCTGAGGCCGCGAAAGCATCGGCCGTTCAGGGAAGCGTCACGGTTGCCGCAAACGTCGATGCGACTGGAAAGGTCACCGGCGCGAGGGCGCTGACCGGACCGATGCTTCTCCGGCAAGCGGCCGTGGATTCGGTGAAACAGTGGAAATATTCACCCGCCCTGGTAGACGGAAAACCCGCTGCGTCTCTTGTAACCGTCAGCGTCGAATTCAAGTTGAAATAGTCCGCGCGGATTTTTTTCTCCTTCTTCCGTCCCCCCTTACAATACGAGCAGTACAACCTGGCCGCTGGAAAAGCCTTCCAAGTGTCGAAGGGTTTCTTGACTGGTTTCGCCTGGCCTTGTAAATTCTAGAGCAGACTGGATAACCGATTGCGGTTCATGATTAGCAATTATCGCTGTGCGTCGAGAGCGTGCCTCGGAGCTGTCTTGCTCGTGGTTGCGCCCTCGCACGCGCATGCGCAAACGCCGGCACCCAGGGCCGCATCCCCGTCTGCGCCGGACCAGGGCCGCCGAACTGTTTCCGTCGATTCGAGTCCGCAGGTTTTTGCGGTAATGTGCGCGCTCGACGCGGCAGGATACGAGTCTGGCCGGGCCGCCGCGGGCGAGGCCCCGGGGCGCACGCAGCTGCGCCAGCGAATGCTGGCGCTTCAGGGACCTGCGGTGGATGCGCTTCGCAAGTATTACGCGGAGCATGCGCTGGGCGATTCAGGCGCCACGTTCTCACGGTTCGCTTCTTTCGCGCTGGTGGCCGGCCCGCCTCCGGATTTTAAGTTTGAGCTGCGCCGCGACGATTTGCCGCCGGAAGCGCTCAGCCTGGAAGGCTTCAACCCGATTCTGGCCAATTTTTATAGCGAGGCAAAGCTCGACGAACTCTGGAAATTTTATCAGCCGGATTACGAACGCGGCGTTGAGAGCTTACGCGCTCCCATTTCTGATCTCATTTTCACGGTTTCAAATTATCTTCGCGAAATCGTACGTTCCAACAGCGGCCGGTCGTTTTCCGTCTATGTCGAACCTCTGGCCGGCGACAAGACAATCTTCAAAACGTTCGGCGACCAATATGCTCTCGTAGTCCGCCCCAGCACCGATCCGCCGATGGACGATATTCGTCACGCCTTTCTGCATTTTCTCCTCGATCCGATCGCGATTCGCTACCGGGTGCAGGCCTCCAAGGCTTCGCCCCTTCTCGAGTACGCCGCGCACGCGCCGCTTCTCCCGGTGGATTTGCACGACGATTTTTCGGCCTTCTTTGATGAATGCCTGGTCCGAGCGGTAGAGCTTCGATTGCGCCGCCTTTCCCCGGCGGATTTGGCCTCGGCCATCGACCAGGCCGAAGGCAGCGGATACGTTCTCGTCCGCCCCATCTACGCGGGGCTTACCGGATTTGAAAAATCGGAACCGGCGATGGGGTATTATCTTCCGGATCTGATCAAGGGAATCGACGTGGAAGCGGAGCAGCGCCGGTTGCGCGGCGTGAAATTTGCGGATGCGGCGCCGGCGGGTCCCGTGCCGCCGGAAAGCACCCACGTAGCGGCGAAGCCGGCCGTATCGTCGAACCCGCTGGATGACGATCTGGCCGAAGGACAGCGGCAGATTTCAGCAAGAAACGGCGCCGCGGCTGCTGCGTCCTTTGAACGCGTCCTTGCGTCGCACCCGGATGATGAGCGCGCCACCTACGGCCTTGCCGTGGCTTCTGCGCTTCAAGGCAAGCCGGACCAGGCGCGCGAATTATTTACAAAAGTGATCGCGGCCGCTCAGAATCCCCTCGCCGGTCCGGGCGCGCATCCCGATCCTGCGAATCTTTCTTGGTCGCATATTTATCTCGGAAGAATGTACGATGTAGAGGGGAAGCGGGACCTGGCCGTGTTGGAATATCGCGCGGCGCTGGCGGTTGCCGGAGCGCCGGATTCGGCGCGGACCGCCGCGCAACGCGGGATCGAGGCGGGGTATCAGACGCCGTCGCGCGATCGGCCGCCGGACGGTAAGTCGTAATTATATTTCTGCGCTTCCGGCCGCAGAGGAGTACGCGGCAGGGAGCGCAGGAGCAACATGCAATTCACTCGGAGCGTTCGATCAATCTCCGAGAATCATTTTCGCGGAGGAGATTCCTATCATGACGGCAAAGTATTTCAGGTGGTCGGCGGCGTTGCTGGGGCTCACGGTCGCCATTTTCCTGCAAGCGGAGATTTCCAGGGCTCAGTACAGTTCATCGCCTGCGCCCGCTGCAACCCCGGCGCAGAATGCGCCGGCGCCGAAAGAGACGGCAAAGCCGCAGAAGATCAATAAGGCGGAGGAAGCCGCATACAAAGCCGTTTTGGCGGCCCAGGGCGGCGACCCGGCCATGCAAATCCCGATCGGCGAGGATTTCATAACGAAATTTCCAATGAGCAGATATGTCGGCGGGGTATACGGCATGCTGACCACCGCCTATTACACGACTGGAAATACGGATAAGATGTTCGCCGCCGGCGCCAAGGCGCTCGAACTCGATCCCGACAACGTGGATGTGCTGGCCCTGCTGGCGATGGCCATCCCGCGGCGCGTCAAATCAAATACGCCGGACGGCCCGCAGCAGTTGCAGAAAGCCGAGGTCTATGCGCACCACGCCATCGAACTGATTCCAAATCTGACCAAGCCGGAAACGGTCGACGATGCCACTTTCGCGAAGGCCAAGAATGACAAGCTCGCTCTGTGTCACAGCGGTTTGGGCCTGCTTGATATCGACCATAATAAATTCGACGATGCCCGGAACGAATTGACCCAGGCCGTGCAGCTTGCGACGAGCCCCGATCCGGTCGACTACTATTTGCTGGGCAATGCCGATGCGCAAGCCAGCTACATGAACGGCGCGATCGCCGCCTATGACAAATGCGCCGCGACCGGGCCGCTCATGACCCAGTGCAAGGCTCGCGAGGAAGCCATGAAGAAAGATGTGGCGTCGGGAACAAAGTTGAGCAGGGACTGAGCCGGAAAATATGGCGTTCACTGAGATCGCGGAGTTGGAGTCACTTCTCGGGCATCAATTCCGCGACCCTCGATGGCTTCACCAGGCATTGATGCACAGCTCTCGCATCCCGGAACGCGCGGCGGGAGAACCCGAGGAGAGCAACGAGAAACTGGAATTTCTCGGAGACGCCGTCCTCGAGCTGATCGTGAGTGAAGAGCTGGTTCGGGAATTTCCGGATTGGAGCGAGGGCCAGCTCTCCAAGAGCCGCGCGCGCCTGGTCAACGCCACCGCGATTTCTCTTTCTGCTCAACGCCTCGGCGTGGGCAAGTACTTGCTTCTCGGACGCGGCGAAGAGAAAACCGGCGGGCGAACCAAGCCGGCGCTCCTGGCCGACGCGTACGAAGCCCTGATCGCGGCGATCTATCTGGATGGCGGGCTGGAGGCGGCCCGCGGATTCGTCCGGCGTTCTCTCGTGGAGGGAACGATCGCGGTCGAGGCCGAGCGCCTGGGCCACACCGACCATAAGTCCGCGCTTCAGGAATTTCTGCAATCGCGGGGAATGACGCCGGGCGCTTATCACGTGATTGCGGAGACGGGTCCGGATCATCAGAAAACATTTCGCGTCGAGGTTCGGATCGGCGGGCAAGTGACCGCGATCGGATGCGGGCGGACGAAAAAAGAAGCGGAACAGTCCGCCGCGATCGCGGCCCTGATACAATTGGGAGTTGAGGAGAACTGAGGAACGAAGTGACGTCTGAAACCGCACAGGCCGTGGAAGCGCGCGAAGCCGCCGCGGCGCAGCACGAGGGAACGCGTCCCGCCACGGTGCGCGAGTACATCGAATCGCTTCTGGTCACGGTGATCCTGGCGCTGTTCGGCACGACGTTCATCGTGCAGGCGTTCAAGATTCCTTCGCAATCCATGGAGCCGACGCTTCTGGTCGGCGACCACCTCCTCGTGAATAAATTTATTTTCGGCGGGCGCGGAACCTGGTACGACCATGTTCTTCCGTATCGCGAAATTCGCCGCGGCGACATTATTGTTTTCAAATTTCCGTTTCAAGATCATCCGCATTACGTCAAGCGCGTGATCGGAATTCCCGGCGACCGGGTCAAGATTGTGGACCAGCAGGTCTATGTCAACGGGAAGCGGATCAGCGAGCCGTACATCGTCCGCGACCCTGCCGCGCCGTATGACCCGTTCGGAGACAATTTCCCTCCGCGCAGTCCCCAATATCTCCAGGCCAACATGCAGCCGGAATGGTCGGACGAAATTTTTCAGTACATTCACGACGGCGAAATTGTGGTCCCTGCGGAAAAATATTTCGCCATGGGCGATAACCGCGACCATAGCTGGGACAGCCGCTTTTGGGGATTCGTGGATCGTGACGCCATCATGGGCCGTCCAGTGGTGATTTACTGGTCCGTGGTGGGCGATGAGAGCGCGGACCGGAACTTGAACTCCTGGTTCTTGAATCTCCTCGACACCGTTCTGCATTTGCCGTCGCGGACGCGCTGGTCGCGGATGCTGCATGAAGTTCACTGACGCGGCGCTTTTCTTCTTTCCCGCCTTTTGCAACAATTCCTGATTGCGCCATGACCAAACGAAAGTGGCTGCGTGCGGTTTTGATCGGCGGCGTGTTGCTCTTCGCCGCGAGCGCCGGATTTTCGCGCGCCCTGCGGGCCAGCGCCGCGCGCCGCTACCTGATCGCGCACCTCACGGCGAGCTTTGGCCGCCCCGTCGATGTTTCCTGGTTCGATTTCAGTTTGCTCGACGGCGCACGGATCGAGGCCCATTTCGTCAGCGTCTCGGACGATCCGCACTTCGGCAATGAATATTTCCTGCGCGCGGACACGCTCACTGCCGGCCTGCGTTGGACGGCCTTGCTCGCCGGACGTTTTGAGTTTGGTTCCGTATCGCTGTCGCGGCCAAGCCTGAATTTGGCGCGCGACGCCGAGGGCCATTGGAACATCGAGCGCTGGTTGCCGCCGGCTTCGCAGCCCGGCGCGCGTCCCGGCTTTGTGGGTCCGCTGGCTCCTTCGCGCGATTTGCGGGCCGCGCGTCCTGCCCGAATCGACGTGGACGGCGGGCGAATCAATTTCAAGCAGGGAGATAACAAAAGTCCCTTCGCGCTCGTCGATGTTTCCGGCCGAGTCGAGCAGAATGGCGCGGGTCGCTGGCAGCTTGACCTGGAAGCTCGCCCGATGCGCGCCGGCGTGGAGCTGCAAGATATCGGCACGCTTCGCTTGCGCGGTTCCATTGCCGGAACGACCGCGCGCCTTCAGCCGGCCGAACTCAATCTGACTTGGCGCGCCGCGTCCCTGGCCGATGCGTTGCGGCTCGTTCGGGAAGATGATTACGGGATGCGCGGCCAGCTTGCCGTCGATCTCACTGCGCGCATCGCTCCTTTGGACTCCTCTCCGATTCGCGGCGCGGATTCCGGCGGAGCGCAATGGTCCATCTCCGGAGTGGCGCGATTGACCGGAATGCACGGGTGGAGACTCCCCGAGCGTGACACGGATCCCGCGGCGAACCTTTCCGTGGAGATGAACTGGCGGCTCGGCGATCGCCGCGCGGAAATTCGGAAGCTGCTTGTAGAAATGCCGGCGTCGCAACTCCACGGGGTCGGTGAATTGGATTGGGCGCACGGGCTTCAGCCTCAACTGCACATTGAGTCCTCGACACTCGCGCTCGGCGATGTCCTCTCCTGGTATCGAGCCCTGCGGCCGGAAGTCGCGGAAGATCTGCGGGCGGATTGCGCCCTCGGCGTGGATCTGAAGCTTGGCGGTTGGCCCATCCAATTGCAGCAGGGCGGCATCGCCAGCGTTGGCGGAACATTGACAACCAAATCGTTGCCCGCGCCGCTACGGATCGGCGCCCTGAGAGCGAGCGTATCGCATGGAGGAATCGACTTTGAGCCGACGGAAGTTTCCTTTGCCTTTGCATCAGCGGGAGCTGAGAGTGGCAACACGCCGGCTAGAAGCGAGCCGCAGAATTCCTTTGTATTGCGAGGCTCCCTTTTTCCCCGGGCTGATGGCGTGTTTCACTGGCCGCTGGATTGGAATTTTTCCATGGAAGGCGCAACCCCGCGCGTGCAGGATTGGCTGGCTCTAACCGGGGCGGTCGCGCAACCCATTAATTCGGGCTGGACCGCCGCGGGCGGCCTCGCGGTCAGGATGCGTGGGGTTCATCTCGCGGTGTCGCCTCCGGCGCCGTGGATTGGCGCGATGGATTTTCTAGGCCTGACCTTGAGTCCCGCGTACGTCAATCAGCCGGTGCGCTTGCCCAAGGCCCACGTTGAATTTGCGCCGCTGCAACGGACCATCACGGTATCCGCGGCGGAGGCTTTCGGCGCGGTCTGGCACGGCTCCATCGCCCGGAAATATTCTGACAAACAATGGACATTCGATCTGTCCGCGGACCATCTTGACGCCGCGGAAATGGACCGCTGGCTCGGCCCGCGCGCCAGGCCCGGCTTCCTCGCGCGATTCACCGGCTCGAATTCCGCAGTCTCCGCGGCTCCCCTTGCCGAAGGGGTCGTCACCCGGCTCGCCGCGCGCGGGCGTCTCCGCGCCGATGTGATCGACGTTCCGCCAATGCAGATCGAACAATTCGACGCCGAAGCGGAACTCGCCGGACGAACGATCCGGATTCGCAAGGCCCAGGCCGATTTTTTTGGAGGAAAGATTTCTGGGTCGTTCGACGCGCAGCTCTTGCCCGATCCTTCTTATGCGTTTCAGGGCCGATTTGACCGTGTGGACCTTGCCCAGCTTGGACGCGCCGTGCCTCTCTTGAATAACCGAATCGGCGGAAACGTATCCGCCGCGATCACCCTGTCCGCTCACGGCATTGGCCGCCAGGATCTGATCGACTCGATGCAAGGGCAGGGAACGCTGACTGGACGAAATGCCGCGCTGATCGGCCTCGATCTCTCCAGCGTGTTTCCGGGGGACAATCCGGACGGAGCACCGGACACGTTCTCATCCGTTCAGGGAACGTACCGCATCCAAAACAAGGGAATCGATCTCGCCAATTTCGTGCTGGATAATTCTCGAGGGCGCCTTGAAGCGGAAGGGCGAATCGAGTTCTCTCATGCCCTGAACATTCGCGTCCGCCCCTCGATTTTCCAGGCTGCGACGGCTCCCGCCTCCGCTTCGCCGCCCAGTTTTCTCCTCAGCGGCACGATCGAAGCCCCGAAGCTAATCCTTCCGCCCGCCGCCCCTAAGCCGGCAGCACGGTCAGGTTCCCGATAAAAATAGTGCGCAGCCGGAATAGCTTGCTAGATTCCGATGAAACCTTTTCAGAACTTTGCACATCTCTAAACAACGAGTGGGCTCGCGGGGAACTCTAGAAGCAGCAAGACCGCCGTGAGCGTGGATAAGTTAATCGTCATGGCATCCCTTTTCTGCTCGTGAGAATCCCACTGTTGATTTCCATTTGATTTCGGAAGGAGTTTGACGTCGAGCAAGGCACGCAGGCCTTGTGAAAGGACGGACCTTGGGCCGGCAGTTCTTTCGTCTCACTGGTCCAACACAATGTCTTTCATGCAAAGAATACTCCGGGGTTTGAGAAGTCCTGCGGTCGCGGCTTCCGTGGCGCGGCGCATGATCCTGGTGGGCGGGATCCACGGGGATCAGGAATGCATGAACGCGGTCCGCTCCTGGAGCAGCGGCAAACTTCCGCATGTGCTGCTGCGCGATCTCTTCCCAGGAATCGAAAGATGCGGATCGATTGTGGTGAAGAAGCCGGAAGCCCGCGTGATCGGTTTTTCACTCGATCTCCTTGAATTGGTGCATGTTCTTTGCGTTGCCAAGTTCAGCGCTGCTAGATCCATTCTTGAGATTGGCACCTTCGACGGGTTTACCGCTCTAAATCTTGCGGCAAATATAGACCGGGAAGGCAAAGTGTATACGGTTGATTTGCCAAATTACGCGAAGAGAGATGGTCCTGACATTCCATATGCTCCATACGTTGTTGGCTCACAGTTTGAGGGTGAACCGGAGGCCGCCAAAATCGAACAATTGTGGGCCGACTCGACAAAGGATGATTGGCAGTCTTTCGGTGGCCCCTTCGACCTGATTCTGATCGACGGTTCCCATGTTTACCCGGACGTCAAAAGCGACAGCGCAAACGCCCTCCGACACCTGCGGCCCGCGGGGACTGTGTTTTGGCACGACTACGGACATTACTTGGGGGTGTCCAAGGCCATTGACGAGTTGGCGCGCGACCATTCCATCGCAGTAATTAAGGGAACCCGTCTGGCTTGTTTCAGGGGAGTATCCTCTTGAGATCAATCAGACGAGACGTTTGTATGAATTCTTTTCTAGTAAGCAACGTGAGCTTAAGTCCGCTTGGCCGGAAAGATCGCCTGAGAAACAGTGACAGGGACTTACGCTCAACCCGGCACGAACTAACAGCCTCGGCACATCGTCGGAGCTCCATTTGTTGATGGGTCCACTCCTAAGAGATTGGCCCACTGCCTCCTCCCGCTCCGCGTTGCAACCTGCGATCCTGCGTCATACTATCGAAATGTGCGGGGTATCTGTGTGTCCATGAGCAATTACCGGCTATGTTTGCAGCACTCGGCTGCACTTTGCGTAATCTTTCTGGCGATCCCGCTTGGCGTTTGCGCCCAAAATTCCGCCTCCAAAAAATCGTCTCTGGCGCGGGGTCAAAAAGGCGCAGCGGTTTCGCCGCGCGTTTCTCTTTCTCCGCGTTTTGTTCCAGGCGAGACATTCCGCTACGAAATGGAATTTGAGACGACCACCGATACATCCCGCTCCGGCATTGCGTCGGATCCGCAAGGCCCATCCAGCCTGGCGGTCGTTTGGAACGCGAAGGTGCGCATCGAAGTTCTCCCCGCCGATGCCAGCACACCGGGCGGAATCCGGCTGCGCACCACGTATGAGAAATCCACGGCCAGCGTCCGCAGCGATACCTTCGATCCGGCGGCCTCCGAAACCAGCGAGCAATATCATAAGCTGGAAGGCAAGGTGGTCGAATTCACGCTCGATGCCGGCGGGAAAGTGAAATACGTGGCGGGCCTCGAGGGAATTGCAGACTCCGAAAAAGCGGCTCAATCGGCGCGCGAATGGATCGCGCAACTCAGCGCCAGCGCGGGCGCGCCGCCCGGAGGCGTTTCGGTAGGGCAAACCTGGTCCTCGGAACAGCCGGCCGATACGCTGCCAATTGCCGGGTTGGTCTGGCGCACCGACTCGCAATATCTTCGCAATGAGTCCTGCCACCCGCCGAATCCCGACGTCCCAGGCGCCACAGGCGCCGCGGATTCCGCCGCAAGTTCACAAACACCAACGGACTGCGCCGTGATCATCGCAAACTTGAATTTAGTGCGCTCAAAGGCAGTCCGCGATCCGACCCCCCCGGAATTTCGCAAGAATGGAGTGCAATCGGCGGGGAAGTGGAACGGCTCGGCGCAAAGTTTGCTGTACGTGTCGCTCGCCTCAGGCATGGTTGTAAGCGTCACGCAAACCGGAACGGAAGAAATGAACGTGACGCTCACGTCCAACCACAACACTTCCATGCACTACGCCGGGACAATCTCGACGCGCTCGCAGGTCGCATTGGTTGCGACTGACTCTTCTAGCGATCGATCCCCAGGAAAGCCTTAGCCATTTCCGTGGTTTGTTGGACGAACGTGGAAAAATCGGCCGGCTTTACCGTCTCCCCGCGGCGATAGATGACCAGTGTGAAATCCGAACCCTCGAAATGCCATCTTGCTCTCGAGTCGATACCCTCCAGAAACGATACGACTCTGCGCGTAAATAATTTGCGAACTCTTTCTTCATCCGGGCCGAGCAGGCGAAATCGCTTGGAAAAGGCCGGATTGGAATCAATTTGGATATTCTGGTTCGAGGCTGCGGCGCTGAGCTTGCCTACAATTCCAAGCGGGGCAACCTCAAACGTGGGCAGCCAAACGTCTTGAGTGAAAGCCGCCACCGTCTGGGAAGTATTGGATCGCGCGGCGCGAAAGGTATAGTCGAAAAAATTGGCCGTCATGCCGTCTCGCAGGCCCGACATGATGTTTTGGAATTTCTTTTCCTCGCCCTTTCCAAATAGCGGCGATTCCAATTGCGGGGCGCGGCTGCTGCCGCTCCAATTCTCTTTTTCCAGGGTTAAGTCGAGGCGAGAGGCGATTTCCTTTAGCGCCTTACTGCGCCGGCCCGAAGACATAATCCTGAAAATCGCGAAGATCACGGCCAGCCCGATCAATACCGCGAAAGACAGCGAGGTCGAGTCAATAAACGTGACTTTCAGGGGACCTCCAAGAATTAAGTGGACTATAGTACGGAAACTTCGCCGGAATCAATGGCTTGAGCTTTCTCCCAATCAAAAACTATCCTCCAAAAGTCGATGGCGCTTACATGAGTCATAATAGTTGGTCGCCTGGGGCCCGGCAGGCGCGCCGGACGGTCTAGAACCGATGAACTTCAAACTCATGAGCGATTAAGAGCCTCGCGGCGATCAGCCGGAGGCCATCGAGCAACTTTCGCGCGGCATTGAGGCGGGCGAAAAGCATCAGGTCCTGCTCGGCGTGACGGGATCGGAAAAACGTTCACCGCGGCCAAAGTGATCGAGCGCTAGAACTGTTCTATCCTCGTGCTCGCGCACTACAATTCGCTGTCCATGGGCATCGTCGTAAGCGGAACCCAATACCGAACAGAAGAAATGAATTTGACGCTTACCTCCAACCACAACACTTCCATGCGCTATGCCGGGACTATTTCGACGCGCTCCCAAGTTGCCCTCGTCGTGGACCATGCGCATGGGAAATAATTTCTCAGAGACTTCCCCCATGGCCACCTGCCGATAATTAGCGGGCCCGGTGCCGCATCTCTAGCCAAAAGTACTCCGACACATGGGACGATCAGAATCGTCATAGTCCGCGGCGGACTCGACCGTGGACGAGACATCTTCCGCGCCGGTTGAGCGAAGCAGAAATTTGGCTTTATTCACCCAATTTGCGCTATCGCAGTGCACGGATAAGAGGATGCCGCCTTTTTCGATTCGCCCTTGATACCGCTTGGCTTCGTATTCAGGCGTTCCCAGTCCAACCAATGCTCCTGAAACCCCGCCCAGCGTTCCGCCAACTCCAATTCCCGCCAGTGTCGCGATAATGGGTCCGGCTACGATCAATGGGCCGAGAGTAGGAAAAGAAAGCGCGCCAGTTCCCGCCAACCAGCCAAGCGCGCCTCCGATAACCGCTCCCGAGCCTGCCCCAGTGGCCGCACCTTCCGGCGCTTTAGTTGACTTTTGCGTCGCAAGATCTTTTGTCCCGGCATTTTCCTGAAGCAGTACGGAAATGTCGGTATCTCGGAATCCCTCCCCCTTCAAGACTCCGAACGCGTATTCAAAGCTCGCTCGATGTGGATAGATCCCAAAGACGGCAATATTTTTCTCAGCCATCACTAATCTCCTTTCGCACGTTTCATTCCGGTATTCGCTCTTGCTAATTTCCACGCTTTCAGCGCGCGAGCGAAGAAGAGAGGCGGACCCGCGAGTCCGCCTCCTCCTGGTCACAATTTCTAAGACCTTAACCGGGGTGAAGCATTTTCCAATTGCGAGATCAAACTGCTCGCGATGGAAGGCGCCTGCACCTCTGATTCCCTGACGATCTGCGCCGTAGTCACCGAGCGTCCGTAAAGGCTGCGATTACCCCTTTCATCCGGACGTAGCGTTGAGCCCTCGAGTGAGACGCCCATGAAGACCCCGCGCGCTCGCGAGTAACTCAGAATTTCGGAGCGCATATAAGCGTCGGTGTCCGCAGTTGCGTCCCGTCCCACCGGGCCGGCGGCAATGGATGCATCGGCGCCGAGCTTGACCTTGCTATGCAAGAGGCTGTTCGCGCCGCGATCGTTCATGATGAGGAAGACGAAGTCTGTTGCTTCCCCGCCAATCTGAAAACCGATGCTGCCACCCTCTAGCGCGTACATCGCCGGAGCGCCCCAGGGGCCTGTGAAGTTTTTCCCGGTACGGCAGACCATGGTCCCGCGACCGTAATCGCCCCCAAGAATAAACGCCGCTTTAAGGACCGACGGCATTACGACCACACAACGCGCCTTGTCGAGTAAGTCCCGCGGGATATTGTCCGGGACATTGAGAATCTCCGTCATGACCGCGCTCGAATTCGCAATGCGATCCTCTTCCTTCTTCGCCTCGTCGTGGTCCCGCGCGAATGTGGCTGGACCGAATGCGAGAATCACAATCATCACCATTGCCAATCGCTTTAGGAGAATCATCACTAATCCCTCCTCAAGTCGCTTTGATTTCCTTCTTCTTGTTCTTCCTGAACCGGAGATATCGTTTTTTCTCGCAGCTCAATTGTTGCGCTACTAGGGTCTGAAATGGTGCAATGCGTACGCCAGGCGGGAAAATAATTGCTAAGTGGCAGCGGCTCAGGTGGATACGTCTTGAATGGTAGGCCAATTCAGAGGGGTACTAGCACTGGTAATTTTGTCTGCGGCAGGACTTTTTTGCGTAAGGGTGATTTCTGAACGGAAAACTCCCGGGGAGTCGGCTCATGGGAATGCAGCCCGCCTTGGAAATCATGCGCTCCCATCGGTTCGCTTCAGTATGCGCTATAATAATTGGTTCTGCGCGGCCTCGTGGGCGCGCCGTGCTATCCGTTGGCGATGAACTTCAAACTCATGAGCGATTACGAGCCTCGCGGCGATCAGCCGGAGGCCATCGAGCAGCTTTCGCGCGGCATCGAGGCGGGCGAAAAGCATCAGGTCCTGCTCGGCGTGACGGGATCGGGAAAAACATTCACCGCGGCCAAAGTGATCGAGCGGGCGAATCGGCCCGTTCTCGTGCTCGCGCACAACAAGACGCTCGCCGCGCAGCTTTACAGCGAATTTAAGAGTTTCTTTCCGCAGAACGCAGTCGAATACTTCGTCAGCTACTACGATTTTTACCAGCCGGAAGCCTACCTCCCCGCTTCGGACACTTACATCGAAAAGGAATCCACGATCAACGACGAGCTGGACAAGCTGCGCATGAGCGCGACGCGTTCGCTGTTCGAGCGCCGCGACGTCATCGTGGTCGCGTCCGTCTCGTGCATCTACGGCATCGGCTCTCCCGAAGCGTATTACGGCATGCTGCTCATGGTCGAAAAGGGGCAGAGCACCAATCGTGAAGCGATGCTGCGGAAGCTCGTGGAGATGCAGTACCAGCGCGCGGAAGATTTGCGGCGCGGCACGTTTCGCGTGCGCGGCGATCGCCTGGAAATTTATCCTCCGTACGAAGACAACGGCTACGCCATCGAGCTTTGGGGCGATCAAGTCGACGCCATCCGCCAGATCGATCCGCTTACCGGAGAAGTGCGCTCCGGCCAGAACGATTTGTCGAGGCTGACGGTCTATCCGAAGTCGCACTACGTCATGCCCGCCGCGCAGCGGGAACGCGCGATCAAGACCATCCTCGAAGAGCTCGACTGGTGGAAGCCGGAGCTAGAACGCCAGGGAAAATACGCGGAGGCGCAGCGCGTTTGGCAGCGCACCATGTTTGACATCGAGATGATGCGCACGATCGGCTATTGCCACGGCATCGAAAATTATTCGCGGCACATGTCCGGCCGCCTGCCCGGCGAAGCCCCGCCCACGCTGCTCGATTATTTTCCGCAGGATTATTTATTGTTCATCGACGAATCGCACCAGACCATTCCGCAGCTCCACGCGATGTATCACGGCGACCGCTCGCGCAAACAGACGCTCGTGAACTACGGTTTCCGCATGCCCTCGGCGCTCGACAACCGCCCGCTGAATTTCGAGGAGTTCGAGCACCGCACCGGTCAAGTGCTCTACGTTTCGGCGACGCCGGGGCCATACGAGCTGACGCGATCGGCGGGGGTAGTGGTCGAGCAAGTGATTCGCCCCACGGGCCTGGTGGACCCGCAAATCGAAGTGCGGCCTGTGAAAGGGCAGGTGGACGATTTGCTCGAGGAAATTCGCCTGCGCGCGGAGAGGAACGAGCGCGTGCTGGTCACCACGCTGACCAAACGCATGGCCGAGGACCTCGCCGAATATTTCACGGAAACCGGCGTGCGCTGCCGTTACATGCACTCTGAAATCGATACGCTGGAGCGCGTGCGCATCCTGCGCGACCTGCGCCGCGGGGAATTCGACGTCTTGATTGGGATCAACCTATTGCGCGAAGGCCTCGACCTGCCGGAAGTTTCGCTCGTCGCCATCCTTGACGCCGACAAAGAAGGCTACCTGCGCAGCGCGACCGCGCTCATTCAGACCATGGGCCGCTGCGCGCGCCATGTCGAAGGCCGCGCCATCCTCTACGCCGACCGCATGACCGGCTCGATGGCCCAGGCCATCGAGGAAACCAGCCGCCGCCGCGCCAAGCAAGTCGCCTACAACGAAGCGAACGGCATCACGCCCATGTCCATCACCAAGTCCGTGGACATGAAGCTGGCCGCCATTGTGGAAGCCGACTACGTCACCGTGCCCGCGGAGGATTTTGCCGACGCGGACATCACCAGCGAAACGAAGCTGGGCGAAGTTCTCGCGCAACTCGAAGTGCAAATGCGCGAAGCCGCCAAGAAATTCGAGTTCGAGCGAGCCGCCGCCCTGCGCGACCGCATTCGCACGCTCAAGCAGCGCGATCTCTCCGGCTTTTTCTCCGCCGCGAGCGAGCCTGCGACGGCGGACCCTTCTGGCTCGTCTAGAGCTTAGGAGTGGTTTTGCCGATATTCCTGACAGACCTCAATTATGTTAAGGAGACGATTTGATCGTTAGTATTCAAAATGCCAAGAAAAATCTTTCCCGATTGATTAAAAAGGCTTCGGTGGGAGAGGAAGTGATTATCGCGCGCGGCTCGAAGCACGTGGCGCGACTCGTTGGCATTGCTGAGGGAAAGAAGAAGCGTCAGCCAGGCTCAATGAAAGGCAAGCTCAGCATCGGGCCCGAATTTTTTGAGCCTCTTTCGGACGATGACCTTTCGTATTGGGAATAGGCTGTCTGCGCGCGCTTTTTGATACCCACGCGCTGACCTGACGGTTCTCAGACGATCCATCACTCATACCATCGCATGCTGATTGCCCAGTCTCAGGCGGAAAACGCGCCGATCATCAGCAAAGAAACGATATTTGAAAGCTATGGGGTCAGGAGGCTTTGGTAGCACAGACTTCAGTCTGTGGATTTTCGTCAAATGCTCCCGGGCCTCTCCTCAGGCGATCAGCCAGTGGGCACGAATTTGAGGCCTGGAAGCTTCCACGGAAACCCACAGACTGAAGTCTGTGCTACCAAATCACTTCAAAGATCGCGCTCACCAAAATGATAAACGGCGATGACGAGCGCGATGAGCAAGTACACGGTTGCATAGACGATCATCGAAACGCTGGGAATGGAAATATCCGCGAAAGGAGAAAATTGCAACGACCCGGCGAGCGGCGACTCCATTTCAAAGGCGGCGCGGCGCCACACGGCTTCACTCGGCATGATGAGGCTCGAGATGATGCCAACCATCGCCAGACGCGAGCCCTCTGTGAACCCGCTCATTTGTTCGAGCCAGCCGCCCAGAAATGCGACTCCGAGCAGGCCAAGAGTGATGACGCCGCTCGTCAGCGTTGAAAACCAGGTGCCGAACATGAACGTGACCGACAACGCGACGATACATTCCAGGAAAACCAGGAGCGAGCCGCGGACCGGATGTTGCGCCATGACTCCGCCGATCCAATATCCCTCCGCAATCGTCCCCCAGAACGTAATTGCAACATAGACGCCGGCCATCGCCACGAAGCCCAGCCATTTGCCGATTAAAATTTGCCAGCGGGCGAGCGGTTTGGTCGCGATGGCGTGAATCGTTCCTGAAGTGATTTCACCCGAAATCGTATCGACGGATGTGAGCGTGGTCATGACCACCGCGAGAAGATCGACGGTATAGAGGCCGATCATCAGCATGGCGCTGATGACCTGGTATCGCAAAAATGGAGGCACGGCGGAGTTGCGAAAATCTCCGACCTGAAAACGCAATCCGATGCCGAAGACCAGAAGAAAAGCGGCGCCGGCGAGGAGCGCGGTCCACAATATTTTCTTGCGCGCCGCCTCGCGAAACGTGATGCCCGCCATGATCCACACGCCCATCAGAAGCCTCGATCCTCGCCCATTATGTTCATGAAGAGCTCTTCGAGCGACATCCGCTGCGGAGTGAACTGGTACACATCGGCGCCCGCGGCCACGAGGTAACGCAATATATCGGGAAGAGTTTCGCGGGATTGCGTCGTCATTGTCAGCCGCTCCTCGTCCACCTGCACGGACTCGCTCCAGCGCGTAAGCCCCGCGATGCAATCCTGGGTCAATTTTCGCGCGCGCACCTCCACGCGCACCGCTTCTTCCTGCTGCGCGCGCATGTCGCGGCTGGTCACCACCTCGCCTTCGCGGATGAACACGACCTGGTCGCAGGTAATTTCGATTTCGCTGAGCAGATGCGAATTCAAAAATACGGTGGCGCCGCGGTCGCGCTGCGCGCGGATAATATCGCGCACCATGCGGCGCCCCAGTGGATCGAGTCCCGATGTCGGCTCGTCGAGAAAAATTACTTCGGGCTCGTGAATCAGCGCCTGCGCGAGTCCAATGCGCTGAAGCATGCCCTTGGAAAAATTCTGCAAACGTTTGTCAATGTGAGGCGTGAGTCCTACCAGATCGATGAGGGCCGGAACGCGCTCCGAAAGCTTGCTTGCGGGAACTCCGCAGAGGCGTCCATGCAGGTGCAAAAGTTCGGCGGGCGTCAGCCATTCGTAAAAGCGGAAATTTTCCGGCAGAAATCCGATTCTTCGCCGGACTTCGACGTCGCCCGACGGCGCGCCGAGAACAAATGCCTCGCCGCTGGTAGGCCTGGCGAGGCCCAGAAGCATTTTGATCGATGTGCTCTTGCCCGCTCCGTTCGGTCCGAGGAAGCCGAATATTTCGCCCCGGCGCACGGTTAAGGTCAAGTCGCGCACCGCGACTTTGCCCCCGAAAACCTTGCGCAAATTTTGCGTTTGGACCGCGAAGTTATCCTGCAGAGTCAGAGTCAACTCCTGTTCATTTCGGATTGGGTGACAACCCGGTGCCACGATGTGTTGCGCTCGTCCGCCTCGGCGGAGGAGTACGTGCTTGCGGCTAGAGTGCCCACCTGAAGGCGGGCGCTACAAAACCTTTCTCATTTCAGCGAATCGGCCAATGTGACTGCCTGGCTGGAATCTCCGAAACCGGTGAGCGAATAGACGATTCCACTTTTTGTCCAGATGAGCGCATAGCCCGGGCCGCGTCTTCCGGCCATGCTGAGGAGAGTGCCATCCGTGCCATCGACTTTCACCGTCTGGTAGGCGCGCAGGGAACGAGGAACGGATAGCGTCAGGACCGCCTTCCAGTCGACCGTGTGCAGAAAATCGCTCGCCTGCGATGGAGTCATACCTGCCGTTTCGAGGCCGATTTGCGCCAGCCCGGCGACATCGAGGCTCGAAGGCATATTGACAATCGGAGTCGGCCCCTCGCGTAAACGAACACAATCGCTATACTGAGTCGTGGTCGGCGATGGCCCGGTGATGTTATCGGCGACAACTTGACTGGCGTTCGCGGCGCTGGGACAAGTTCCGTATTGCAATTGCACCGACCGCGGGACTTGCACCGCGACGCTCGCGCCGTCGAGGGACTGCGGCAAAACCAGATCGGGATGGCCCGCCTCCGTGGCGATCGCTTGCAGGCGCGCGCGATCCACAACCACATCGATTTTGTGCGATCCCCCGACAACAAGTGTCGGCGCGTCTTTTCGCGCGCTCAGCAATAGCACATCAAATCCCGCCAAATTGCGGGCGCCCGCCACGTCGGTCACCGGATGATCTTCCTCGTTTACCTCGACCTGGACCTTGTCGGAAATCATTTGCGTAACCATCTGGTGGAGCGTGGGGTTCGCACTCGCGTCAACGTAGGGCGAAAAATCCGCGTTGACCGCCTGGACCTTTTGCATGCGCAGCGATTGCAGAGATTTCACCGCCGCGTTTCTGACAGCCGGGATGCTCAAACTCCCGGCGACTAAAACCACCACAATGAGAGCCAGCCAGACATTTCGTTTCGAGGAAGCGGCAGTCGTCATTGGAGTTCCTTTCTAATCCATAAAGTTGCGGAAAGAACGGGTCTTTTCGCTGACAAAGTAACAAAGAAACCTGAAATTTACATGAAGGCTTGCGGGTTAGTTGCGAGCCTGGCAGTTTGGGCTTGGCATCATTATCTCGCTCGCATTCTGAGCGGCGAAACGCAAGCCAATGACTACGCAAGGGGCGTTGGTTTTTGTGGCCGGCGTCGCAGCAGGTTTTCTGATCTCGACACACCGCAAAAACGCAGGCTGAAGCCGCGCGCCAGCCCCTTCAAACCATGCCTTTGCGCAGTTCTTCCAGCGGATAGAAAGTGTCGCGCCAAACGACGCCGCCGCGCCAAAGCGTCGCGATTGCAGAGCGCCCGATCATCCAGCAAAACAGCAGCGAGCCGAGCGGATGCGTGAGCCCGTAGAGCGGGGAAGCGTCCGTCGACCAGATCATCGCCCCGTGGATCAGCACGGCGGCGCCGGCTGCGATCCCGGCAAACACGCGCGCCCATCCCGAAGCGAAGACCAGACCGAAAAATGGAAGAACGCTCATCGTGAGCGAGAGCATCATCGCCGCAACGGCAAAAAACGGATTGTAGTGGACCGCGGCAAACATGTTTTTCGTGACGCCGCGAATCACGTTCTGCACGCCGCTGTGCCAACGCACGTTGACCATATCCTGCGCGACAGATACGCCGGACCGGAAGCCGGCCATCTTCATCAGCTTGCCGAGTTTCATGTCTTCGATCACGTCCATGCGCAGGCGAGCGTGCCCGCCGCTTTTTTCGTAGGCCGCGCGCCGCACCAGCTGGAAAGCCCCCACTCCCACGTATCGCGCCGAGCGCGGATTCGATGCCAGCCACGGCTCATTGCCGAAAACAAAGCCGAGACCAAAGTACGATATCGCCGCCGTTTCCCAGAAGCCGCGCATTTCGACCGCAGTAAGCAGCGTCAAATGATCCCACTGGCGCTCGGCGGCGAGCGCGATGGCGCGCCGTAAAACATCCGGCGCGAAATGGACGTCCGCGTCAGTGAACACAAGCCAATCCCCGCGCGATTTTTCAAAGCCGGCTACCAGAGCGTGCGGCTTGCCCAGCCAGCCCGGGGGCAAGCTGGCAATGTCCGTTACAATCAGATTCCTGCTCACGCGCGCGGATTCGTGCAGGATAGCGGGAGTCTGGTCCGTGGAACGGTCATTGACGGCAACGACCTCAAAACGGGGATAATCCTGAGTCAGCAGCGTTTCGATTGCGGCGGGCAATTTTTCCGCTTCATCGCGCGCCGCAAAAATAATGGAAACGAGCGGCGCGCTCTGGGACGCGATTGGGGTAACATCGGAAAGCCACGGCAGGCGGGCCATGCCGATGCCGGCCCGGGTCCCTTGAATAATCCATAGGAAAGCTATTAAACTAAATAGTACAATCCAAAAAGTATGCAATGGTAGAGTGTCCACCGCGTATCAATAGCTGCCTATAGAATGCTAACACAGCGTATGCCGGAGACCGTATCCATCGTCGGCGGGGGACGTGTGGGCCGCGCTCTTGGGCGCCGCTTGCACGAACTCGGCTGGCGCGTGGGCGGCGTCACGGGCCGATCTATCTCCACGGCGCGCGCGGCCGTGCGCGCGATCGGCGCAGGCCAGCCCTTGGACGCGCCGACCCACCAGATCCTGAACTCGAGCGTCATACTGATCACCACGCCCGACGGCGCCATTGAAAGTGTGGCGAAAAATCTCGCTCATCTCGGCGGGAGAGAGTGGTCTGGGAAAGTTGTGCTGCACACCAGCGGGTCCCTCGATTCCAGCGTGCTTCAGCCGCTCGCCGATCTGGGCGCTGCTACGGGATCCATGCACCCGATGCAAACTTTCTCCAACCAGAACCTTCCAAACCTTGCCAACTGTATTTTCGGCATCGACGGCAGCCCGGTCGCCTTGCAGGTCGCCAGGAAAATGATTCACCAAATGGGCGGCGTGGCCGTGCGCTTGTCGGGAGCAAACAAGGCGGCGTATCATGCCGCTGGGTCGTTTGCGTGCGTTTATGTCCTGGCCCTCATGGAGACGGCGACGCGCCTGCTGATGACGCAGGGATTCAAGCGCCGCCAGGCGATGCGCGCTCTTTTGCCGCTGGTGCGTCAGACGCTGGATAATTTTGAGAGCGTCGGCCCGCTCGCCGCCTGGACCGGCCCCTTGTCGAGGGGAGATTTTTCGACCATCGAACGGCACGTCAAGGCCCTTGCGGATTTCGAGCCCGAGTATCTGGAGGCCTACGAGGCGCTTTCGCGTCTGACGGCAGAAGTGCTTGCCGGGCAGCCTGCCGCCATGGTGAAGCAGCTCGACCGGATTTTTGGCGCGGCCGCGGTTTCGAAAAAGAAATAACGCGGGATTGGTACATGTAGCGCCCGCCTTCAGGCGGGCACATCGACGTAAAGCTGATGCCCGCCTGAAGGCGGGCGCTACAACAGCAGGCGGATTTGTCGAAGTTTGATCTTCATCCACAGGGGGGCCTCTTGACACAACTGAACATTCCAATCGAAAGCACGACGCTGCCGAACGGCCTGCGCGTGGTCATTTCGCCGGACCGCACGGCGCCGGTGGCCACGGTGGGGGTTTATTACAATATCGGGTTTCGCATCGAGCCTCGCGGCCGCAGCGGATTCGCCCATTTGTTTGAACACATGATGTTTCAAGGCTCGGCGAATGCCGGAAAAATGGTGCACATCAAGCTGATCAATTCTTCCGGCGGCGTGCTGAACGGCTCGACGCACTATGACGTCACAAATTATTACGAGTCGGTGCCCTCCAATGCGCTGGAGCGCGTCCTGTGGCTGGAGGCCGACCGCATGCGCGCGCTGAAGGTGGACGACGAAAATTTGCGCAACCAGCGCGACGTCGTGAAAGAAGAAGTGCGCGTCAACGTCCTCAATCAGCCCTACGGCGGATTTCCCTGGCTCGATCTTCCTCCAATCGCGTATCGCAACTGGTCGAACGCGCACAATTTTTACGGCGATTTCGACGATCTCGACGCGGCGACTTTGGAGGACGTCCAGAAATTTTTCAAAACGTATTACGCGCCCTCGAATGCGGTCCTGCTGATCCTCGGGGACGTCGATACCGACGAAAGTATCCAGCTTGCCGAGCGCCATTTTGCCTCCATCCCCTCGGGGCCGCAGCCTTCGCCCGCCGACATCGACGAGCCTCCGCAACTCGGGGAACGGCGCGGCGTGGTCGAGGAAAAATTCGGCACGCTACCCGGCGTCGCGATCGGTTACCAGTCGCCCCGCCGCCTCACGCCCGACTGGCACGCCGCGGCCATGCTCGATCAGGCGCTGCATGGCGGGCGCGCGGGACGCGTGTATCGCCGCCTGGTGCTCGAGCAGCAAATTGCGGTCGATGCCGAAGGCGGAATCCACTATCCCGTCGGCGATTTGTTCGACTACAACGGCCCGACGCTTATGGTGACGCGCATTCTGCACAAGCCCGAGTATTCCGTGGACCAGACCATCGCCGCCTACGATCAGATTATCGACGAGATGAAAGAGAAGGGAATCACCGCCGGGGAACTGGAGCCGATCAAAGTAAAATTCCGGTCCAATTATTTTTCCATGCTCGAAGGCGGGCACGGCGCCTCCATCCCGCGGTACGGGCTGATGCACCTTATGGCGTGCTTCTCTCTTTTTGACAACGATCCGAATCTGGTGAACACCATTCTCGGCGGATTCATGGAAGTTACGCCGGAAGCCGTGCAGTCCGTCGCGCACAAGCTCTTGACGCATCACAACCGCTCGATCGCCATTCGCCAGCCGGCGAAGAAAGGGGCGGCCTGATGGCTTCCGCGCCTCGTTCGGAAACACCCTCGGCGGTTCCTCCGCTCACTCCCGCGCGGCCGGTGATCTGGCCGCCACGCGTGCACAAGACGCTTTCGAACGGCCTCGAAGTCGTTCTCGTGGAATCGCACACGATCCCGAAATTTACTGGAGAACTTTTCTTTCGAAGCGGCAACGCCGTCACGGCTGCGAAGGCGCCGGGCCTAGCCGACATGACCGCTACAGTGGCCCGCACGGGCACGCAGAAGCGTACCAGCCGCGAGATCGAGGAGGACTTGAGGCGGATGGGCTCGGATCTTTCTTCAGGCGCTGGCGCGGACACCAGCGTGATTTCGTTCGCCGGGCTTGTGGACTTTTCGAACGATCTCTTGGGGCTTGTTTCCGAACTCGCGCAGCAGGCTTCCTTTCCCGAGGACGAATTCGAACGCGAGCGGCGCCAGCTCATCGAGGGTTTGCGCATCGAGCGCACCACGCCCGGCTTTCTGGCCAGCGAACGCTTGCGGCGCGTCCTGTTCGGCTCGCACCCGTACGGCACGATTTCGCCGACCGAAGAGCAGGTGACGGGCTACCGCATCGAACAGCTCAAGGAGTACTACCAGCATTACTACCGCCCGGGAAACGCGTTGCTGGTGATGGTGGGAGACTTCGCGCCGCAGACGATGATGGCGCAAATTGAAAAAATATTCGGCTCATGGTCGTCCGGCGCAGTGGAGGCGGCGCCCGATCCGGCGCTGCCCGAAGTGCAAGGGCGCCGCGTGTACCTCGTGCATCTGCCTGATTCCGTGCAGACGCAAATCGTGATCGGCAATCGCGCCATCACGCGCAAGCATCCGGACTGGCTGCGCCTCACGCTCGCGAATTCGATTTACGGCGGCGCGTTCAATTCGCGGCTGGTGATGAACATCCGCGAACAGAAAGGCTACACCTACAGCCCGCGCAGCGGGGCGCATCCCTTGCGCCAGCACGGCTATTTCAGCATCGGAGCGGCGGTGCGCAATGATGTGGTCGCCGCCACGCTCACTGAAATTTTCTATGAGATCGATCGCATGCGCTCCACGCCCGTCGGGGAGGAAGAATTGGACGACGCGCGCAACTACTTGACCGGGATTTTTTCACTGGGTCTCGCGACGCAGGACGGCCTCGCCGGCCAGCTCGCCACGTCCACGCTCGAAAGATTGCCGGACGATTATTTGGAAACGTATCGCGAGCGCGTCTTGAAACTCACGTCGGCGGACGTGCTTGATGCCGCGCAGAAATATTTCGATTCGGCTCACGCGCAAATCGTGATCGTCGGCGACCGCGCGCAGATTGAATCGCAAGCCGTGCTGTTCGGCCCGCCCGAGGTATACGATGCGCAAGGGAAACGGATTTAAGGTTTAAGTAGCACAGGCTTCAGCCTGTGGGTTTCCGCCACTGAACCGGGACGAAAACCCACAGGCTGAAGCCTGTGCTACTGGTGGCCCCTCAACATGCAAGGGAAGCGTTTCACAGTTGGAGCTCTGATTTCGACTCTCGCGCTGCTTGTGCTATGCGCAGCCGCGCGCGCCGAGAAGCATCCCCCCGCGAAGCCAATCGATCTAAATGTCGCGAACGCAAAAGAACTTCAGGAATTACCCGGCGTGGGTCCCGTCACTGCTCAAAGAATTATCGACCTGCGGGAGAAGAGCGGCCGTTTTCACCGCGTCGAAGATTTACTCGCCGTGCGCGGCATCAGCCAAAAAAAGCTCGACGCGATGCGGCCTTACGTCATTGTTTCCACGCCCCCACCGCCCGCACCTCCCGCGCAGAAAAGCGCTCCTCCAGCGAAGAAGTAGCGAGCCGGCTTGCGAACATAGCGAGTAACAATCCCGGCATAAAGAGTATCTCAGCAAGCTGCGTGTCCCGCGCAATGCGGTGATCTTAGTAGCACAGACTTCAGTCTGTGGGGTTCCGTTCGGGTGCCCAGGCCGTGCGTGCCAGCCAAGATCATGTGGAAATCCACAGACTGAAGTCTGTGCTACTACAGCGTCTGATGCGTGCGCTTTTTCGACGATGCGGTTCGCAGCGGGACTTGCTCGGCGATGGTGAGGCCATAGCCTTCGAGGGCGACGACCTTTCGCGGGTGATTGGTGAGCACGCGCAGATTCTTGAGGCCGAGGTCGATTAAAATCTGCGCGCCGATGCCGCTCTCGTGCTGCAGGAGGCGCTGCCGCGCGACGTCCATGTCGAGCTGTTCGCGCGAGTGGTACACGATGCGCGGCAGAGCGCCTGGTGCGGGCAACGCAGCGTCAATGCCAAACCCGCGACCCGTGTGGTGCAGGTAGACGAATACGCCGCGATTCTCGCCGACGATGGCTTCGAGCGAGCGTTCGATAATTTCATGGCAATCGCATTCGGTGGACGCAAAGACATCGCCGGTGAGGCAGTGCGAATGCACGCGCACGAGCGGCGGCCCTCCGGCCAAACTTCCACGAACGAGCGCGATGTGCTGCTCGCGATCCACGTCCGAGGCATACACGATCATGCGGAAATCGCCGTAGCGCGTCGGCAATGCCGTCTCGGCGACACGGCGGACGTAGCGCTCGTTCCGCATCCGGTAGCGGATCAGTTCCGCGACGGTCAGCAACTTCAGGCCGTGCGCGCGGCAGAATTCGGCGAGCTGCGGCAGGCGCGCCATCGTGCCGTCGTCATTCATGATTTCGCAGATCACGCCCGCGGGAGTGAGTCCCGCGATGCGCGCGAGATCCACCGACGCTTCCGTCTGCCCGGCGCGCACCAGCACGCCGCCATTTCGAGCGCGCAGGGGGAAAACGTGTCCGGGACGCGCGAGATCGGTCGGGCGAGTGGCCGCATCGATGGCCGTGAGGATGGTGATGGCGCGATCGGCCGTGCTGATTCCCGTGGTTGTGCCGCGCCGCGCGTCGATCGATTCGCAGAACGCCGTGCCGTAGTTCGACGTGTTCACCGGGGTCATGAGCGGCAGCGCGAGATCGTCGCAGCGCTCTTCCGTCAGCGCCAGGCAAATGAGGCCGCGGCCGTTCTTGGCCATGAAGTTGACGGCCTCGGGCGTGATTTTTTCCGCCGCCATGGTGAGGTCGCCTTCGTTCTCGCGGTCTTCGTCGTCCACCAGCACGATTTGCCGCCCCTGGCGGATTTCTTCGACAGCTTCCTCAACGCTGGCAAACTGGATCGGTTCGTCGGACATGACGGGTTCGCAACTCCTGGTTCGTGACTTTGCGGATGTGGATTGCTTCTCTGAATATACCGAATCGCGGCAACTGCGGCAACCTGCGCGCACCAGTAGGACAGGCTTCAGCCTGTCGCTTTTCTGCTCCAAAGCAAAACCA
>CAVYHH010000028.1:0-691415 GCA_963768275.1 uncultured Acidobacteriota bacterium | reverse complement strand
TGAAATTTTCCCCTTCTGTTGGAGTGGTTCTACTGCGGCGCCGCGGCAATGTCAAGGAACATGCCCGTTGGGTCCAATGGCCGCCTTCCCTGACCGCAGTACTAGCTCTTATCACAGCCCCGCGACTGAATCACTATCGAAAATCCCAAAATCTTGTCAAATAAAGAAGGGGCCGGAGGTGAATCCGGCCCCTTTACTATTTCAGCCGATCCGTGAGGATCGGGTTAGAAGAGAATCTTCAAGCCCAACTGCATGGCACGCGCTCCACCGGAACCAAGCACCGGATTGGAGCTGAGTACGTCGGGCGTTGTGGGGCGGAAGCCGAAACTTGCGCCCGCGTCTCCACTTGGATCGGTGTATGTATTGTCGCCTCCCGGACCTCCGAACGGATTAGAGAGGTTGGGGTGGTTAAATATGTTGAAGAACTCTGCCCGGATCTGGAACGTTAGGCGCTCCTTGATCTTGAAAATCTTGGTCACGTTTAGGTCCACGTTGTAATACGGGAAACCCCGGAACATGTTGGGAGCGGTTGTGCCGAGGCTTCCGTAGGCTGGTGGCACCAGAACTGAATTGCCAGCAGCATAGCAACCCAGGTCCGTGAGGGAGGCAATCGCCAATTGACCCATTGCCGTCGATTTCGCAAGACAAGTTGCGTTGCTTGTACCAGCGAAATAGGGAATGCCCCCGGCTCCAGCGTTCGTGTTGATAAACGCCTTGGTCGTCTTGAAATCAGCGGGATTGCCGAAAAAATCCCATTGCTCCCCATTCGGAGATTGGGAATTAATCTCATTGGTTCCGCTGAAGTCGGTCGACAGATCATTGACACCCCAAGGCGTAGCGCTCTCGAGCGTAATAATAGAATTTAGCGACCAGCCCTTGAGGAGTTGGCCCATGCCGTCCTTGCCGGGGAGGTTGTACGTCGTCGAAAACGTGAAGCGATGTCTGACATCGAATTCGGTCGTTCCGTAGATCTCCCGCGGGTTAGCGCTATTGATCGGGCTGAGGAAGCTCCAATTGTCAGGAGACTCCCCAAGGGCATGAGCGAACGTGTAACCGAGCACGAAGGAGACCCCGTGCGTTTCATGCTGAGTCATGGACACCTGGAGGCTGTTATAGTTGGAAAGGTTGCTGTTCGACAACCAGTAGATGTAGTTCAGATACGGGAATTTGCTAGCGTATGGTTGGGGTCCCTGGCCGGGTGCGCAGTTATCGAATGCTGGTGCACTCGCGAGGCACATACCTGCGGGTGACGTCGGATCAGCAGCGCTTCCCCACCCGCTACCCACCGGCGGCTGATTCAAATCGCTCATTCCCACCAGCTTCGTGGCGTGATTGCCGACGTAGGTGACGTCGAGAGAAAGGCTATTCGTCAGTGCGCGCTGAACGCCCAAACTCCACGTACTAACATAAGGCGTGCGCAGGTTATGGTCGACACCCAAGACGCTGCATGGCGCCGGCGTCGTGCCAGCAAGAGAGCCATATGTGGCAGGGTCGGGGGGGATAGTGGTTTGTCCGTCGCCGCAGACGGGTGTGGGCGAGTAAAGCGGATTACTGGCAGAATTGTTCGCCCAGTTCGCCTTGATTGGTGCCAGGTTCGGGCCCGTGTAATCCACTTCTCCGACGTTAATCGTGCCGCCCAGGGTAACGGGGGTGAGTGCACCTCCGAACCAAAGAGGAACCCCTGTTGGTTCCGTGCGCAGTCCGAGCAGATTCCCAACCGCCATCAACGAGTCAAAACTGCCTTGTTCGTACAGGATCCCGGCGCCGCCACGGACCACTGTCTTGCCATTGCCGCCGATATCCCACGCAAACCCGACCCGGGGCGAGAAGTTGTTATGGTCGCCGCTATAAACACTGGAGTACCCTCCAACCCCTACTTGTTGTGGACCTGTGACTGGATCGAAATTGCCCATCAAGTTGTTTTTTTCTTTCAAGACCGTGGTGAGTTCGTAGCGGACACCCAAATTCACGGTAAGTCTCGGGGTGATGCGCCAGTCATCTTGCACGAAAGCCGCATAGCCTTCGTCCTGCAAGTGACGCAACAAATCTCCAGAAGTAAACCGTGCCCGGTTCATGTTTCCTTGGAAAAAGTTGACCAAATCATGGAACCGGATCGGACCCTTGGTATTCGCGGTTACGTTGTTTGTGCTCTGCAGGACGAGCACTTCGCCACCAAACTTGAATGCGTGATTTCCTCGCAAATACGAAACGCTGTCGCTAAACTGCATGACGCTGTCGGGGCCGACAGTCTTGGGCCAACTCGCCCCCAAGAAATAAGGGTTGCCATTCCACTGGATTTCCGGAAGTCCAAACCGGTTCGGATCTGTCTGGCCTGTGAATAGGTTGTAGGTGGAGCCGTTATAAGAATAGCTGGCGGGATTCTGGGTACTATCCGCACTCACGAATGTTTGAAAGTAATGCGAATAGCCGAACCGGAAAGAATTTACCCATGAGGAGTTCGGGATGTAGTTCCAGCCTACTGACCCCACCATTGAGCGCGCATGTTGAACCGTCAGCCATTGCTGCGAGACTTCGTGAGGCGGGTCGTCAACGAAGGTTCCGTCTCCCGGGCTGATGAAATACATCCCGCTAAACGAATTCTTATCGTTAAGGTGATAGTCAATTTTCGCCACACCCGAGTAAATTTTGTTGACGCTCGTTAACGCGGTGTCAAAAGTCGTTGTGGTCCCGGTATTGTTTGGGAATAAGCCCGGGAAGTTCGATAACGGTGTGCACGTGGCATCGAGGCCCGCCAATTGCAGACTGAGCGCGGTAGCTCCGCTCCCTCCGTTCGCTGGTAATGCCGCCAGGCAAGCGCCAATTAGACTTGATGTGTTTAGGCTTACTGCGGGCCCGCCCGCGCCCGTGACGGCAGCCGAAGTATTCGCGATTGGAATGGAGGTGTGCTCAACTGGATTCCCCACGGCATACCGCTGCCCCTCGTAATTTGCGAAGTAGAAGAGCTTGTCCTTTTTGATCGCCCCTCCCACGCTCGCGCCGTATTGTTCCAATTCGACCGGTGTTTTGGTGCAAGGAAATGGATCGGAGACGCAAGACGGATTCGCATGCGAGTCGTTATTGAAGTAGTTGCGAGCATCGAACGCATCGCTGCGCCCGTACGCGTAGGCGGAGCCATGAATCGTATTGGTTCCCGACTTCACACCGACATTGACGATGGCGCCGGGCTTCCAGCCGTACTCCGCGCGCGGATTTTGCTGGGTCTTGAATTCGTCGATGGCGTCGATGGGCAGCATGGTTCCAGCATCGCCTGCCGCCATGACCGCATTCATCATGCTCTGCGCCATCCAGGGATCGTTGCTGTTCACCCCTTCGACCATGAAGAAGTTGTCATGGGGACGAAGGCCGTTGGAACTCTGCGTCCATCCGGAGTTGCCCACATATTTGGTGACGCCGGGACGCAGGTCGAGAAGATTCTCGAAGTTGCGGCCGTTCAAGGGCAGGTCATTGATGACTTCATTCTGGATCGTTCCGCCGAGTTCGGCGTTGGTCGTCTCGACGAGGGGGATTTCTTCCGTGACGGTGATCGTCTGAGTTTGTTCGCCTGGCTGAAGCGTAAGGTCGATGCGGAGATCCTGACCGACCTCCAGGACAATGTTTTGGCGCTCAGTAGTTTTAAAACCCTTGAACTCGGCACGCACTTTGTAATTGCCGGGGAGCAAGTTAGGAGCATTGAAGGCGCCCGATTCATCCGTGATCAGAGGCCGCGAAGTGCCTCGATCCACATCCAGGATGGTAACGGTGGCGCCAGTGACCGCGCCGCCATTCGCGTCCGTTATGGTTCCTACGATGCGGCCCGCACTACCTTGAGCGAAGAGCGGAGCAGAACTCAGCAATGACAATCCAACGATCAGAATGGAAACTGCAAGAGCGCTTTTCCACTTCGGTGAAGACAACATCCCAAGCTTCATATGGCTCAACCTCCTTGATTCGTTTTGCAGTCCTAGCGAACGAGCGGCCACACACCTTCTTGCGGCCACGTCTTTATCTGGCCGAGCAGAATTGCCAGGATTCGCTACGATCTGCCACCCCAAAAGATTTGAGAAAAACCAAATTCCCCCAATATTTGGACCCTGAAGTAAAACAGCAACGCAAACCCTGACAACATCCCCAATGAAATCGATACTCGTCCAACCAAAATTAAATGTCAAGTTAAGAATTACACTTTGCGGAGTATGCCAAACAGCATCGGAGAAGTTCTTAGCGGGGAATTCGGCAGGACCGCGGGCCAGAGAAGAGAATCAATTCGTTTGCACGAATTGCCGAGCAATTCATGGGGCGGACAAACTTAGAAGATTGCATCGACAGTTTTGAACGAAGATGCGTATTGGAAATGAGGCCGGACATGGTGCGGAGCACAATCTCTTTGTGGAGTCATCCCGCAAGCGGCAAGGAACCAGCTTGGTCCCTTGCCGTAACAGGGAAGTCTTTCACTTTTCGAAGTCTTCGAAGGCGGTGTTGTCGGTGCAAGCCAGTTCCATGATGTCCCAATCCGGCCTCAGCTGAAAATTCAGCTGCGTTTTCCATGGTTTTGCGAGGGCTTTCGGATCTTCCATGGAGATATCGATGGTCATGTTGTCGCGATCGACGCGGTGGAAGCGCTCGGTGACGTGCAACTGATCGCTGTGCGGATGGCCGTCGCGGTCGAGCCAGGTTTTGTCGTTGAATCCGACGGTGTCGACCACCAGCGCGTCACCCTCCCACTTGCCGATCGAATGGCCCATATAGGAGGGAGTGACATCCTCGGGATGGGCGCGGCCGTCCACGAAGATTTGGCGGATAGTGTGGTCGTATTCGAACAGCATGAGGATTTCCTTGGGAGTCTGCACGATTTGAAAGGGAAACGGCTGGAGGTAGATTCGCGGAGTGCCCGGAGGAAGGCACTGTTTCAGAACCGGGTCGTCGGTTTCCTTGAGCGAATGCGTCCGGGGGCCATTGGATGGCTTGTAAGCGTTGTATTTCTCCGTACCCCACTGAGTCATGTCGGGCGGCTCCGCCGTGTAAGTGCTGCCGGTATACTTTCGTTGCGCGGGTGTGGAGTGCATGTTCCAGACGCCCGTAAGGTCGTGTTCCGGGGCGGGTGCGGATGCAGCCGCGGGCTTCGCCGATCCCTGTTGCTGAGCGGTCTGAGCGGGGAGAGCGGAGGAGACTGCTACCGCCGCGACCCCCGCGAGAATGAATGTACCAACTCGATTCCACATACGAAAACTCTCCCTTGGAGCAAGGATTGTGTTGCACGAATCATTGCAGAAGCGGCGCCGAATTTCCTAGTTGCCGCCACCGGTTGGAAGTTCTTCGCCAGTCCCCATCACAACTTTCTGAATCCAAATTTCGTGAGAGCCACTCTTCGTAGGATAGCCGCTGATGATGATGGTATCGCCGGGCTTGATGGAACTCTTGGTCCACCCAACCCGGGTCAAACGATTGGGGCTGGTGAGTTCTCCCTGCCATTTCTCCGTCGTTCCCGAATCGTCCTTGGCTTCCCAAAAAATTTGGACGTGAGGATTGATGAAATCGAACCCAGTGGCCACGCCCTTTACGGTAATCGTCTTGCTCGTATCGTAGTTCGCCGTGCCGTGGTGCGCGAACGCCACGGGCGCAATCGCCAGAAGACCTGCACACACGGCCATAAAACTCACTCGACTATTTTTCACGTTATCCCCTATCCGTTTGATCCGCGAATTCTCGCGACATTTCTGCCGGAGAGCACCCGGCGCTTCTTCAACAATACATATAGGACGAATTAGAAAGCAAGATTGTTTCAAGAAAATGTGAAATCGTTTGCAGATTCCTGGAAATGGCGCATCGGCTGGAGGTTGATATTGACACGTCTGGGCCGCGGGCATATAAGGCTGGAGGGCGTGCCTGAGTTCCGTGCCACGCCAACAATACAAATCTCAGAGTCGAAACATCGGGAAGGGGATTCATGCGTAAAGTCATTTTGACGGTTTTGGCGGTTGGTATCGGTTGCGTGATTGGATTTTCTTTTGGCAGCAATCCCTGGACGGTCCAGGGACAGGGAAATTCGGGCAGCATTGCGGCGATCCCCGGCGTCGTGGGAGGCCAGGACACTTTCGGCCCCTATGATGTCGCCAAAGATTGGCCGGCCAACATCAGCACCTTGCCTGGAAATGAGAAGTGGACCTGGGGAGCGGGGCAGGGAATTTACGCCGAGAATCCGAATCGCGTTTTTATGCTATTCCGCGGCGAACTTCCAAACATCAAACGGCCGGATCCGAAATTAATCCCCGATTTCGGGCCGAGCTTGATTTTTCCGATCGGGCGCCTGCCCTGGCGTGACGCGACCGTGTCGGCGCTGCCGGGATCCGGAGGAACGGGCCAAGAGCCCGACGACGGGCCGAAGAACTGGATGCTGGGAAAAGGCGTCGTGGGCGTGGATGCCAAGTGGGAACACTGCCTGACTATCGTGGACTCCGCGGGAAAAATCATCGAGACTTTTCCGCAGTACGACCACCTGTTCAAACGGCCGCACTACGTCACGATCAATCCCTACGATCCGGAGAAACATATCTGGATCGTGGACGATCACATGCACGCAATCTATATCTTCACGCATGACATGAAGGAACTCGTGCAGACACTCGGCACGCCCACTGTGCATGGAGCCGATGGCACGCATTTCAACCGGCCAACGTTCCTCTCCTGGCTGCCGGACAGCACCCTGTTCGTGGCGGACGGTTACAACGGCACGCGCGTCGCGAAGTTCGATAAGAACGGAAAATTCCTGATGGACTGGGGCATGAAGGGCACGCCGCCGAACGACACGCGCCCCTACTACATGAATAATGTCCACGGAGTGGCACTCGATCCGGTGACCAAGCACGTCTTCGTCAACGACCGCGGCAACCATCGAGTGCAGGTGTTCGACGAGAACGGAAAATATCTCTACGAGTGGAGCATGGGCAAGGACCCGTCCGACGTGCACCTCCTGTATATCGGAGCCGACCGGATGTTGTGGGCCTATGATCGCGGCACATCGAAAATGCTGAAGTACGATCTCGAGGGACACTTCCTGTACTCCTGGGGCACCTGGGGAGATTTTCCCGGCGGCTTCTGGGGAGTGCATGGATTCAGCGTCGACCAGGACGGGAATTTCTACACCGCCGAAGTCGATAATGGGCGCGCACAGAAATTCACTCCGCGGCCTGGAGCGAATCCTGCGTACTTGGTCAGCAAGCCGATTTACGCGGCGTGGAAATAAGGCGTTCGCATTGGCGATGCCTTTCAGTGTTGCAGATTGTCTTTCTTTAGCTTGAATTCAAACCCCACCCTTTCTGCTGCGGCGGACAAAGGGTGGGGCGCCCGCTACTTCAAAGTAGAGAAAATCCAAATGGAAGCTTGAGGCCGCCTCGATGTCACGTTAAGATTTCTTCGTCATCGAGGCGGTTTTATTTTGGGATCGCGGCAAGAGTGTAGACGGGGGTAGCTATGAGCAATCCTGAGAAAAAAGAAACCATTACGTTGCGTGAAGAAACGGTAGCGGGAAATGGCTTGATGGACCGGCGCGCACTGTTGCGGAGCGCGCTGTTCACCGCCGGGATCGCGGCCGCAGGCGTGGGTGCTGCGCAGGCTGACGATGGCGTTGGCGCCGACGCGCCGGAATGGATGAAGACGCCTGGCCGGCCGTTCTCAGCTTACGGCACGCCTTCGAAGTGGCAGGAAAAAGTGCAGCGTGTCTTCACGATCGCGCCGGGGCGCGCTGGAACGGGCGTCTCGCGCACGCCGCTTCAATTGCTGGAAGGAACCATCACGCCCGGCGGATTGCACTTCGAGCGCCACCATAACGGAGTGCCCGACATCGACCCGGCACAACACGAATTGTTCATTCACGGAATGGTGAAGCGGCCGCTGGCATTTTCGCTCGATGCCCTCATGCGGTATCCGATGGAAACGCATATCCACTTCGTGGAATGCGCCGGCAACAGCGGAGCGTTTAGTTCGGCTCAGCCATTGCAAATCACCGCGGGCGAATTGAACGGCCTCCTCTCCTGTTCGGAGTGGACTGGAGTGCGGCTTTCGACTTTGCTTGCGGAAGCCGGCGTGGCGAAGGAAGCGAAGTGGGTGATCGCGGAGGGCGCCGATGCGGCCGCAATGAGCAGAAGCATACCGCTGGAGAAATGCATGGACGACGCGATGATCGCTCTGTACCAAAATGGGGAAGCGATTCGACCAGAACAGGGTTTTCCGATGCGGCTGTTGCTTCCCGGCTTCGAAGGCAACATGAATGTGAAATGGCTGCGCCGATTGAACGTCACCGATACGCCGGTGGATGCCAGGGATGAAACTTCGCACTATACGGAATTGATGCCCAGCGGGAAGGCGCGTCAATTCATGTTCATGCAGGGCGCGAAATCCGCGATTCTCAAGCCGTCCTTTGGAATGACCATGAAAGGACCGGGATTGTACGAAGTCTCCGGCCTCGCGTGGTCGGGAGCGGGCCGGATTTCGAAAGTGGAAGTCTCCGCGGATGGCGGCAAGACGTGGGCGCTCGCGGTGTTGAACGGTCCGATCTTGCCAAAGGCTTTAACCCGCTTTCGCTTGCCATGGAAATGGGATGGGCAGCCTTCCACGCTGATGAGCCGGGCCACGGACGAAACAGGAGGCACGCAGCCAACCAGGGCCAGCTGGATCGCTCATTATGCGCCGGGCCAGGGGTACCACTTCAACGGCATTCAGAGCTGGAGCATTGAGGGCGATGGGACGGTGAAGAATGTATACGCTTAAATTCGCGTGTCTCATCTCGCTAGGGGCGATTTGTCTGCTGCCATCTGTTTGTAGTGCGCAGGGACCCAATCTTGGACGTCCGCTCACGCCGGAAGAAATTCGGAAGATAGACATCACGGTCTCGCCAGATGGAAGGGGACTGCCTGCGGGCAGCGGTTCGGTTTCGGTGGGCGCGGCGATTTATGCCAAGTCATGCCAGTCCTGCCATGGGGCGCAAGGCGCGGGGAAGCCGCAGGATCAACTTACTGGAGGCCTTGGTACGCTCGCATCCGGTAAGCCGGTCAAAACGCCGGCCAGTTATTGGCCTGCAGCCACAACTCTCTTCGATTATATTCGGCGAGCCATGCCGATCACGTCGCCGCAGTCGCTCACGAACGATGAAGTCTACGCGGTGACGGCTTACATTTTGTCCATCGACGGAATTGTTCCTTCCGATGCAGTACTCGATGCCAAATCACTGCCGCGCGTCAAAATGCCGAACAAAGATGGTTTTGTGAGTTGGTGGCCGAAGCCGCCGCGTTAAAGTGAGGGTTCTTGTGGCGCAGGCTTCAGACTGCGGGTTTTCAGCATTGCAAGGACTAAACCCCACAGGCTGAAGCCTGTGCCACTTAGATTTTCCAGTCAGGTGATTCCACGTATTCGCGGGTGATGTCGGCGACGGTGCGCGTGCCGCAATTGCCCATCACGAGTTTTAGTTCGCCCTGCATGATTTCAATCACGCGATCAACTCCGGCTTGGCCGAAGGCTCCCAAACCCCACAGGAAGGGACGTCCGATCCCGACGGCTTTGGCGCCGAGGGCCAGGGCTTTGAATACGTCAGTCCCACGTCGGAAACCGCCGTCGACGAACACAGGAATCTTGCCGTCGACTGCAGCCACGACTTCCGGCAACGCTTGGATCGTTGCGCGCGAAGTTTCCGTGGAGCGGCCGCCGTGGTTCGATACGAGCATGCCGTCGACGCCGTGTTCCACGCACAGCCGCGCATCCTCGCGCGTGTCCATCCCCTTGATGAAGAGTTTTCCCTTCCAGGTTTTGCGGAGGCGATCGAGGAAGGCCCAGTCCATCGAAGGATTCTGTGTTTTCACGCCGGTCAAGTCGATGCCGTCGTACATCGGTCGCTCCTTGACGGTAGGGCCCTCGGGAGTTTCGTGGCAGTTGAGGCACATATGCAGGTCCTTTCCACGAGTGCGGAGAAAGGTTTCACTGTAGCGGCCCGTGGTGTTATCGACTGTGAGTGCAACGACTGGGCAGCCCGCGGCTTCCACGCGCCGCAGAAGTTTCTCGTTCGCATCCCAAGAGGTGGTTGCGTACAGTTGATACCAGACCGGCTGGCCTCTTTCTTTGTTCACGTCTTCCAGTGGTGTTGATGTTGCCGTCGATAGAAACTGCAAAGTTCCATGGGCTTTTGCCGCCCGCGCCACGGACAATTCGCCTTCGGCGAAGAACGATTTCTCGCCGCCGGTCGGGCACAGGAAAATCGGGCTGTTGTAGGTCGTGCCGAACAGATCGACGTGCATATCCACTTTGGTGGCGTCGCGCAACCGGCGCGGGCGCAATTCGATGTGTTTGAAACCTTCGCGGTTCGCGCGGAGCGTGGCGTCGTCGTCGACGCCGCTGGCCATGTAGGCCCAATGCGCCTGCAGGACCTTGCGGTGGGCGGCCTCCTCGAAATCGAAAACGTCGAAGGCGCCGGCGGGGCTAGTGATGACGTCGGCAGTTTCCTGCACGCTCTGGGCGAGGCCGCTTTGCTCGAAGAAGGCGGCGACACCGCCGAGCGCCGCAACGTAGGGGCTTGCGGCCAGAAATTTAATGAATTCACGACGGGCGGTTGAGGTGGATTGGCTCATAATGGATGCCGATTGTAGCGCTATCTTTTCTTGGTGACCAGATGGAACTTTTCCAGGAAGTCTGTCGCAGATATTTCTGACGGATTCCAACCGGAAACAATATGGCCGTTCCTTCCGAGCGGCCTCGGGTGTATAAGTATGCCCATCCGGAAAGGCCAAACGGAAATCGAAGCTCGCAAATAATTGAGAATCGACCATGCCGAACCGCAGAGAATTTCTAAAGGGTGTGTCCAGCACAGCGGCGGGGATATTTTTCTCCGGTTGCTGCTGCGCGAAATCTTCATTCGGCTTTGCGCTGGAGCCGCGGCAAGCCGCCGCGGCGCCCGTCGCTAAACGCAAGCCGCGCGAGGTCGTCGTTGGCGGCCGGCGCGTGAAGGTCGTTGACGTTCACGCTCATGTTCGCGTGCCCGAAGCCTGGGATCTGGTCAAGGATCGCATCGGGCGCGAAGGGCGCGCGGGCGATGCGACGCAGGCAAGTCCGGACAATCCCTCCAACATGCACAATGATGTTGAAAAACATCTCGCGGATTTGGATGAAATGGGAATTGATGTCCAGGCCTTGTCGATCAATCCGTTTTGGTATTGGGCGGATGAGGATCTGGCGCGCAAGATCATCCAGCTCCAGAACGAAAAAATTGCGGAATTCTGCGCCGCGCATCCGAATCGGTTCGCCGGACTGGGCAGCGTGGCCCTGCAGCATCCGTCGCTTGCCGCCGAGCAAATGGAAGACGGCGTGAAGAAGCTGGGGATGCGCGGGTTCGCCATCGGGGGTAGCGTGAATGGCGACGATCTTTCCGATCCTAAATTTCACGCGTTTTGGGCGAAGGCCGAGGAGCTTCAGACGCTGATTTTTATCCACCCGCAAGCCGCAGGCACGCCCATCGACGAAAAGAGATTGAAGGGAAATGGATTTTTGGACAATGTCGTCGGGCACCCGCTGGAAACTACTCTGGCGCTCACTCATTTGATTCAAGACGGAACGCTGGACCTTTTCCCGCGTTTGAAAATCTGCGCTGCGCATGGTGGCGGATATCTGCCTTCCTATTCGAGTCGGAACGATCAGTGCCTGATTGCATTTCCCAATCTTTGCAAGCCTCTGAAGAAGCCGCCGACGGAATATCTGAAGCAGCTTTATTACGATTCCGTGCTTTTTACGCCCGAGGACATGAGGCATCTAATTGCCGTCGTTGGTCCCAGCCAGGTTGTTGTCGGGACCGACTATCCGACGCTATGGAATCGCACTCCGGTGGACCGGATACTTGCCGTTCCGGGTCTGAAGGACGAGGAGCGTATTTCGATATTCGGCAACACCGCAGCGAAGCTGCTCAAGATCAGTGTTTGAACTTGCTAAGGCCAAGGAGAAAAAATGAAAAAGCAGGATGGGGAAACAAGCCGGAATCGCCGCAATTTTCTGAAGGCTGCGAGCGGCGCGGCAGCCGCGTTCGCTGCCACGAAGAACACTTTCGCGCAAAGTTCAAATTCCAAATCCGCACCGCAGAAGGAACACGGGAGAACGGCGCCGGCCGACCGAGGCATGTGGATCACGTGGTACGACCTGCCGATGGAGGGCCGCGATGCCTATTTTTCGTGGCTTCACGGAACGTATCTCCCCGGCCTGTTGAAGCGCCCCGGCTATTTGTGGGCGGCGCACTACGCGTCGCAGGATCTCGAAGGCGGCGCTGAGAATGCCACGCGGTACAAACATGTCGACGATCCCAGAGTCGGCAAGGGGTATCACTACATGCTCCTGGTCGCGGCGGTCGATGCAAACGTGTTCGGCGATCCTGTTCCGAGCCTCATCAACGCGGCGTTGCCGGAACAGGGAAAGAAGATGCTCGCCATGCGGACTGGGGAGCGCATGAACATTTTTACCGAGACAGGCAGGCGCGAAGGCCGCGCACTCGCCGCCTACAAAGAAGGCATGACCGGCGCTCCGTGCGTTCAGATCGGGAGCTTCGACTGCGCCTTGGAATTCGAGGAGGAGATGCACGCCGGATATGTTCTGCAGCGGCTGCCGAAAATGTGCGCAACCCCTTCGTGCGTCAGGACGCGGAAGCTGAATTCCGTTGCCGGTTGGGCGAAGCATGGAATTATTTACGAGTTCGCTTCCAAGGAAGGCTTCGATCGGGACTACGCGCCCGCGGTTGCGAATTCGCCATTGGGTTTGAACGGACATTCCGTGGTTCCAAATCTAGTTCACGCGCCTAACGGGCCCAACAGCGCGCTCCGAATCTGGCCGCCAGTGCCGAAGGCGGGGTAGCACAGCCACTCTTGGCTGTGCGGTTTTGCCGCCGCGCACTACGACTACCGACGTATTCGGGAACGCAAAACCCGCACAGGCAAGAGTGCCTGTGCTACTAAAATCGCACTGGATCAACTTTTTCAGCAACCGGTTATGGCAACAAGAAAGGAAGGATAGATTCAATGACCACGCTTTCCAGAAGAGAAATGCTGCTGACTCCCGTGGCGCTGGCGGCGACGAGCGCCTTGTCGGCCGCATCCGGCGAAAAAAAGATGACGCTCGCCATGCACCAGAACACGTCGAACGGGGCGGGCTATCGGAAATCGCTGGAAGGCTGGGCGCGCGCGGGAATCAAAGATGTCGAGATCACGAATATTTTGCTGGATGAATTTCTGAAAACCGACGACCTGGCCGCCGCTCGCCGCGTGATCACCGACCTCGGATTGAACCTCGTCCACGCCGCGACTGGCGTCACGGAACTCTGGGAGCCGAATCCCAATCGCGCCGCCGCGCTAGACAATCTCAAGAGACGCTGCGAGATGTACGCGAACATGGGACTGAATCGCGTATACGCCTCCTCCGCCACCACCAAGAAAGTCACCGAGGACGATTACAAAGCCGGCGCCGACAACATGCACGATGCGGGAGAAGTGGCCAAGCAGTTCAACATGTCGGTCCGGATCGAATTCTTGCGCACCTCGACATTCATTTCCACGTTGCCGACGATTCTGAAGATGACGCGCGCGGCGGCGCATCCGAATATTGCGCCCATGCTGGACTGCTATCATTTCTGGTCCGGCCTCAACAAGTTCGAGGATCTCGATCTCATCCGTCCCGGGGAAATTGGCCATGTGCATTTTCAGGATGTGCCCGATATGCCGCGCGAGTTATTGGATCTCTCGACGCGCATCATTCCCGGTGACGGAGTCAGCCCGCTGACGCGCATTCTGGGCAAGCTTGCCGAAAAGGGATATGCCGGTCCGCTCTCGGTGGAGCTCTTCCTGCCGAAATTCCAACAAGGCGATCCCTACGAAGTCGCCAGAGAAATCCGCACGAAATCCGAAGCCGTCATGCGTCAAGCTCATGTGATGTGAATGGAGCCAGAGCGCGGTTTCAAACCCGAAAAATAAGCAACTCTTGGTACAATAAAAAGCGTAGGACTTCAATGCGGCACCGTGTCCTGGATGTCGGGGGAAAGAAAAGTGGCTGCGACTCGGACTGAAACTCTCGTAGATGTTGGGCATAAGGTCGTTTACAAAGTGTTGGCGGCCATCAGCGTATGTCACCTTTTGAATGACATGATGTCGTCGCTCCTGCCCGCGATTTATCCGTTGCTGAAGAGTTCGTTCAATCTGAATTTCGCGCAAGTGGGCCTGATCACGCTCACCTATCAGACGACTGCATCGCTACTGCAGCCGATGATCGGGTTCTACACGGACAAGAGGCCCAGGCCGTTTTCTCTGCCCGTAGGGATGGGAGCGACGCTGATCGGGCTCATTCTTTTGGCGGCCGCTCGCACGTTTCCCGCGTTGCTGGTTGCTGCAGCGCTGGTGGGAACTGGCTCCTCGGTTTTTCATCCTGAGTCTTCGCGCGTGGCCCGAATGGCGTCCGGCGGGCAACACGGCCTCGCGCAATCGATTTTTCAAGTGGGCGGCAATGCAGGGCTCTCCTTTGGTCCGTTGCTGGCGGCGTTCTTTGTGTTGCCGCGCGGGCAAAACAGTCTCGCGTGGTTTTCTCTCGCGGCCCTCGCGGGTATGATTCTGCTGACGGGAGTGAGCAGTTGGGCCAAGAACCACGCGGAAAGTTGGAAGAAATTCAGCGCGAAGCATGATATTGACAAACCGCCCGACCTGTCGACCGGAAGAATCACAGCATCGGTCGCGATTCTGATGGCGCTTTTATTTTCCAAGTTTGTCTATCTGGCGAGCCTGACGAGCTACTACACATTTTATCTGATGAGCAAGTTCCATGTGAGCATAGAAAGCGCGCAAATCCATCTGTTTGTTTTTCTGGGCGCGGTTGCGCTCGGCACGCTCATCGGCGGACCGGTCGGCGACCGAATCGGCCGCAAGAATGTCATTTGGGTCTCGATACTTGGCGTGCTTCCGTTCACCATGGCCCTGCCGTATGCCAATCTGTTTTGGACTGAAATTCTCAGCGTGGTGATTGGCCTGATCCTGGCGTCGGCATTTTCGGTGATTGTGGTTTACGCGCAGGAGCTGGTTCCGGGCAAAGTGGGAATGATCTCCGGTCTCTGCTTCGGATTCGCGTTTGGTATGGCGGGACTGGGCGCGGCGGTTCTTGGCTGGCTCGCGGATTTGACCAGCATCAATTTCGTGTATCTGGTTTGTTCGTATCTCCCGGCGGTAGGCCTGCTGGCGGCGTTCTTGCCCAATATCGAGCGGCCCAGGCTGCGAACGATCCATGAAGAGGCGATGGCGGATTAGCGTGGATTCAGGTCGGCCGATTCAACGCTTCGTTCAATCTCAAATCTCAAATTTGAGATTTCAAATTTAAAACCTCAAACCTCAAACCTCAAATCTCAAATCTCAAATCTTTGCTCTCACATTCTCACGCGCCTGCTTTGGCCATTTCCGCGGCGCGATGGATGGCGCGGCGAATTCGCGGATACGTTCCGCAACGGCAGATATTTCCTGACATCGCTCGGTTGATATCGTCGTCGGCGGGGTTGGGAGTTTTTTCGAGCAGGGCTACCGCGCTCATGATCTGGCCGGATTGGCAGTAACCGCACTGCGGCACTTCGATTTCGAGCCAGGCACGCTGCACCGGATGATTCCGGTCCGGCGAAATTCCTTCGATCGTGGTGACTTCTTTTCCTGCGGCGCGCGATACCGGCGTACTGCAAGAGCGCACGGGGCGGCCATCCAGGTGCACGGTGCAGGCGCCGCACTGCGCCACGCCGCATCCGTACTTTGTGCCGGTCAGGCCGAGATGCTCGCGCAAGACCCAGAGCAGGGGAGTGGAGGGTTCAACATCCACCTTCACGCTGCGTTTATTTACCATCAGAGAAATCACGGGTAGTAACCTCCTCGGCAAGAAATCTTTTCGCGCCTGCGCATCGACTAGCGTGCATTCCTGTTTCTCCGCGCTTTACGTTTTCAACACCGCGAGCACGCGCTCCGGCAGGAACGGCGACTGGCGGAGGCGGCGCCCTGTTGCGGAAAAGAAAGCGTTCGCAACCGCAGGGCCCACGCCAATTCCTCCGAGGTCGCCGATCCCAACGGGATTGCGGGCCGAGGGCACGACATGCGTGTGCACTTCCGGCGCTTCCGACATGCGCAGGACTTGATAGTCGTAGAAATTCGACTGTTGAACGGCGCCGTTCTTGAACGTGATGCGCTCCTTGAGCAGATTGCTCAAGGAGTGGATGACGGCGCTTTGCAACTGCGCGTCCAGATTGCGCGGCGAGACTGGAACTCCAACATTCGCCGCAATCCAGATTTCTGGCACGCTAATTACGCCGGTATTGCGGTCCACAGTGACTCGCGCGATCGTGGCCATGTACGTCCCCGCGTTGGTAACGTACGACACGCCGCGGCCCCCCTTCTCGCCCTTCTTCCAACCTGCCATGCTGGCCACCGCGCGGAGCACTTCTTGCTCATCCGGAGATTTCCGCAGCAGATCGAGGCGCATTTCGACGGGATCGTCGCCCCGGGCAATGGCGATTTCATCCACAAAACTTTCCGCCGCGAATTGATTCACGGTCGAGCCCACGCCGCGCACGGCCGACATGCGCACGCCGAGCTTGTTGCGGACCGCTTCGACGAGAATGTTGGGGAAGTCGTAATCGGTATGGATACCGGTCGTGGAAATTCTCGGAAATTCTTTGCCCTTCTCGAAGCGAAGTGGATCGGTCATGGCCAGCGCTTCGTCTGCGACCAGGCGATGGTGCCAGGCGATCAGCCGGCCATTACTGTCCTCGGCCGCTTGCAAATATTGCGCCGTCATCGGTTTGAAGCGTCCGAAACGCACGTCGGATTCGCGGCTCCAGATTACCTTCACCGGCTGTCCCAACTCTTTGGATACGAGCGCGGAGTCAACGGCCCAGTCGTGGTCCTGCGCCGATCGCCGTCCGAATCCGCCGCCAAGGTAGGTGCGATGGAGCAGCACGTTCTCGGGAGAAATGCCCAGCGCTTCCGCGACAGAGCGCGTCAGATGCGTAGGCGTCTGAGATCCGGCCCACACGTCCACGCTTTTCCCGCCGTCTTTTACCCAGGACACTGAGTTCAGCGGCTCGAGTTGCGCGTGGTAGACAAATTCCGTACGATATTCGGCCTTGTAGACTTTGGCCGCGCCGCTGAGCGCGGCAACAATGTCGCCCGTGTTCTGCACCTGAACGCCGGCTTTGTTGAGATCGCGCGCGATTGCGGACTGCTCTTCCATAGCGCGGTCGCTGTCAAACTCATTTTGAGCGATCTTGCTCCATGTGATTTTCAGAGCACGCTCCGCGGCAAGAGCCGCTTCGTACGTCCGCGCTGCGATTGCCACGCGATCGGGCGGCAACTGCATCACCTTCAGCACGTCGCGCATTTTGGAAACTTCCGCATCGTTGACGGAAATCGGCGTAGCGCCCAGGACGGGAGCGCGCACGACCGTGGCATACACCATGTTCGGAAGCCGGATATCGATGCTGTAGATTGCCGAGCCGTTCGTCTTGGGCGGAATATCCAGGCGTGGAATTTCGTGGCCGATCAGCCGGAACTGGCTCGGATCCTTCAGATCCTTATCCGAAATCGTGGGCAATGTTTTTGGCAAAGTCGCGAAGCCGGCGATCTCTCCGTAGCTCAGGCGTTGCCCGCTCTTGGCGTGGACAACCACGCTCGGTTCCGTCGTAAGTTCCGACGCGGGAACGTTGAGATGATTCGCGGCCACGTCAAGAAGCGCGCGTCGTGCCTGCGCCCCATAGAGACGCATGTTTTTGTAATAGGCCATCACCGCAGTGCTGGCCGCCGTGACCATCATTCCGAAAAAGAAAGGAAGAGGGTTGGCGTAAATCGCATCGTCCGCGGGGCTAAACTCGACGGCCACTTTGCTCCAGTCGGCATCGAGTTCCTCGGCGAAGACTACAGCGAGCGCCGTCGTCGTGCCCTGGCCCATTTCCGCAGCCGGCGCCATGATGGTGATAACGCCATCCGGAGCGATGCGAACCCAGGGCATCTTCACGCCCGTGCCGGTTCCTTCCTTGTCGATTGCAGTGCCAGCACCCTTGGCGGACTTAAGATCGAGACCAAAGACCAAACCCAACCCGCTCACGCCAACGCCGACGAGGAACTCGCGCCGCTTCATGGGGAAATCAGTCATGTGGGTGGCACCTCCGAGGGCGTAGGAAATCGTATGGAACCGAATATACGCCCACAAGAGGGCATTCAGCAGAAAAACTTTACTTGAATCTGGCAGAATATCCGACGAGGAACCGATGCCTGGAGGACAACACAGATTCGAGTTCGTAGGCAAGGCTCCGATGGTGTTTCGGGTCGTTGTTGCGCTGCTCTTTTTGAATACATTTCTTTTGCTCTCGCTGGACTTCGGTGCCAAGTATTTGCTGCCGAAAGCGTCACCTGAATTGCAGCCGTGCGAAGGACTCGCGGAACGTGGAGTTCAATACCATGCTCCGGAGATAGTATGTTGGTACGCGAGCCACTCAATCGCTATTAATTTTATCCTCCTGGCGCTGCTGGTCGTCATCCTAATAATTTTTCGAAAATCTGTTCGTTACGGTCGTCGGATATAGCCGGCGGCCAAGTCCTTCATCCGAATAGTCTTTTATTGAACAAGTTGATTGCGGGACAGCAATACCGCAATTGACAGATGGGATTCGGGCCCTGGCTCACGTTCCGACAATTCGCCAGAAAAACCTAGTCTTGGTATTTTTGTCGAAGGCGGGGAGTCAGGCGAAGCATCAATTGCGCGCGCTCGACTTCGTTCAACCAATCGCCAAGGGTGGCGTCGAGTTCATCTTTTTCGGGGGCGACAATGCCGGTCGGGCAAAGCGGTCCGAGCCGTGCGCGGGCCAGGGCGCGGTAACGGTTGATCGTGCGATCGCCGGCCGTGGCGCACCATTCGTTGTCTTCGGACAAAAATAATACGACGGGGACACGGCTGCCGGCATTGATGCGCAGCTCCGGTACCAATTCAGTTTCCTTCGGCCGCTCGACAAAGCGCAAATCGATTTTTTTAGGATTGGCTTCGGCGATCCGGTAAATCAGCGGACATTGCTGGACGCAATCGCCGCACCAGATACCGCTGAAAATCAGAATTTTCATTTCGCGCACAAAGCCGCCGACGAGCTGCTTCTGCGCCTCGTTCAAGTGGGCGGCGTCGTAGACCTGGGTCCAGCGGCGTTGCTGCTCTTCGGTGCCGGTCTGAAGATAACGGTCGTACGGGAGAGCCGAAGCAAATTTATCCGCAAGATAGGAAGCGTTAATCATGATCGTGGATTATACACTGTGCGATCTTTGTTTCATTGCGCCGCGAAGCGATCTCGCGTGGACCGGACCGGTTAAATCCTGGGAACGCCAATCTCCCGATTGACGAATTTCGTGGGGCCAATCGGGAGATTGGCGTTCCCAGGTGAAATCGATTCGCGGTTATTTCTTACCGGCGTCTTTTTCTAGCTTCTCGAGTTCTTGCACCAGTTGCTGCGCCTGATCGCGAATCTGGCGCACGCGCTCGGCGAGGGCAGGGGCTTCGCTGCTGGGAGCCGGTGCTGTCGGTGCCTGAGCTGACGCAGCGGCCCCGGGAGCAGCCTTGGAGGGCGCGGCGCCGCCGGTCAGTTCGGCCAGGGCCTGATCGAAATTGTCGCGATAAATCAGGCGGTCGCCCATGGCCAGAACAACTTTTTTGAGCTGAGGCATGCGGGCTTCATTCGCCTGGATGTAAATCGACTCGACGTAAAGAAAGCCGCCCGTCACGGGGAGGGAAATGATATTTCCGCGCAGCACGTGCGAGCCCTGCTGGTTCCACAGCGTCAGGTCCTTGGAGATGTTTTGGTCCTGGTCGATGCGCGATTCAATCTGCATGGGGCCGTACATGAGTTGTTGCTTCGGGAGCTGGTAAAAGATCAGGTTTCCCAAATGATCGCCGTCGCACCGCGCGGCCATCCAACCGATCAGATTGTCTTTGCCTCGCGGCGCGAAGGGAAGAATGAGTAGGAACTCAGGAGCTTTCTCCCCAGGCAAAGTGGCTACAACGTACATTGGCTGCACGTTCTCAGGCTGGGCGGACTGGCCGAATAGGTTATGCGCGATGTCCCAGATGTCTTCCTTGTTGTAAAACACTTGCGGATCGCGCATGTGGAAAGTCCGGTAGGCCTCGGCCTGCGCTTGAAACATGGCTTCGGGATAGCGGGCGTGGCGGCGCAGGTCGGCCGGCATTTCGGAAGAAGGCGAAAATAATTTTGGGAAGAGATGCTCGTAAGCCTGAATGATGGGATCGCTTGGATCAAATACGTAAAGCGATATTTTCCCTGAGTAGGCATCCACTGTTGCTTTCACCGCGTTGCGAATGTAATTTGCGCCCTCTGGCAATCCGGTTACCGGAATCGTGGCGGAATATGGATGCGAGAGGGAAGTCGTATAGCCGTCCACCATCCAGACCAATCGGCCGTCATCGGTAATAACGAGATAAGCATCCTGATCCCAGAGCAAAAAGCCCGCAAGATACTGCAACCGCTCCTGCACGTTGCGGTGAATCATCATGCGGCTCTGCCCGGTGAGGTAGCTCGTGAAAATAATGTTCGGCTCGCCCTGGGAAATCGCAGCGGCTGCCTTCAGCAAAATCGACCCGACCGGAAAACCTCCCGTGCCCTGATAGGTCGAATATTTATTCTGGTCGCCGGAGGGGTAGTCAAATTCTTCGCGAGCGGTGTGGACGAACACCGGATCCTGCGTCTTCGCACCGTAATAGATTTCCGGCCGCGTAAGCTGAAAGCCGGGCGTCTTAATCTCCGGCGGAGCGTTTTCGATCAGCAGTACGGGAAGGCCGTCGGGCGTGATCTTGTTGACCTCCGACATGACCGCGCCGAAGCCGTGCGTATAAATAAAACGCGGATTGATCCAGCTCTGGCTGGCCTCGGCGGACAACTGAGTGACATCGATTTCGCGCGGCGATAGAAGCACCTGCTTGATGCGCCCGTTCGGGAAGTAGCGATCCACGTCGGTGGCCGGAAAAGTGTAATAGGGGCGCAGCGCCTGGATCTGCGTGATCGTTGCGTTGTACGCGCGGAGGTCCCAAAGACGCACGTTGTCAAGCAGCGTGGCATCCTGCACAGGATCGACCGTCGCCTGCCCGGAAGGAACAAAGGGAAGTTCCTGGGAATTCCGATTCAAGCCGAAGGCAATCGAAGTCGCCTCGATGTGCCGCTCGATATAGGGCCTTTCAATGGAAATCTCATTCGGCCGCACATAGACGGCATGGACGACGAGCGGCAAAGCGGCTTGCAAAATGAAAAAGCTGATGACCAGGATGGCCGCATTCTTGTATCTCCGCAGCCAAACAAGAGGCAACGCCCCGAGCGTGACCGCAATGAGCAGCCAGCGCAACGGGAGAGTGAACTTTTCGTCCACGTAATCCGCGCCCGTCATGAAGGCGTGAGAGTTGAGCAGAAGCTCATAGTTGCCGAGATAAATCCAGACGGCAAAGCCGAGCAACAGGATCACGGTGAGGATGCGGACAAAACCGGCGCGCGTCGCGCCCGTCAGCAGCAGGGAACCCGGCCCAATCGTAAGAGTTCTGTGCGGCCCGTCCTCGAACCCGCCATAGCGAAATTTTTCCGCCAACTGCCAGCCCTTCGCGGTCGCCCAAAAAACCAGGGCGCAAAGAATCGCCAGCACGAACACAAATCCCAGCACTTCCGCATAGAAGGGCAAATCGAAAAGATAAAACGGCAGGCCGCGCGAGAACACCTGATCCTTCCAGGCATCGGCGGGCGCCGTGAGCCCGCGCGACCCGAAAAAGCGCATGACGGTCCAGTAGTCAATCGAGCTCGATGCGAACACGATCGCCACGACGGCCAGCCCCAAGGGGAGCAACCGGGAATACAGACGATGATCGCGCGGAAGAATTCCGGCGAAGTGCAGCCCTCGCGCATGAGCCACCCACAGCGCGAAGAAAGCCACCAGCGAGCCTGCCGCCGCGGGCGCAATGCTGTACCACAGCATGCCGACCCACGTATTCACCTGCCCGATCTCTTTCCACCAGTTGTACTCGATGACGAAACCGGCGGCCGTGGAGCTGGCCCAAAGCGCGAGAACCACCAGCACCGCCAGAACGATTAAGTTGCGGATCTGTGAAGGACGCATAAAAGGCAGTTTCTGTTTGTGGAGCTGTGGCGCCGCTTCGAGACGAAAAAATGTCATCTCGAACGGCACAGAATCTTAGCTGATGTAGACCGCTGAAGATCGTATCACAGTACATTGCAAGCACCTGTAGCCTATTCTTTTTATTGGGCTTTGCAGTCATTCAGCCCGCGGTCTCGACAGCCCAGCGGCAGTCCCTCCAGGCTCTGCTGCTCCTGGTATTTATTACTCAGGTAGACACATGCCTCGAAACTGTAAATTGACCCTTACTGAGCGTGGCCTTAGGGTAGTAACGAAGGTAGGAAAACGCCCCTCTCTTGTTGGTCAGGTAAGTGGAAGGTCTAGTTCCCGCTAGGCCAAAATACTGAAGTTCCGCATCCGCTTTTTTTGGAGAAGTGTGCTGCTTAGTGTGTGCGAAGGGGCGTAACGCGTTCGACGCCAAGCTACGAAGGAGCAAAACCACCGTTATGAAATTCTTATTGAAGTCTGCGTATTCTGTATCCCTGCTGTTGATAACGCTGATGATTACTTCCTGCTATCCCGCCCACTCCGGGTCGGGCGGCTCGCTCAGCGGTGGCGGCAGCGGAGGCAGCGGTGGTAGCGGAGGTAGCGGCGGCAGTGGCGGCAATGGCGGTTCTCCTTCAACCTTCACCGTTGGCGGAACGATCATCGGCCTTGTCGGGACAGGGATGGTTCTGGAGGATAACGGCTCGGACGACCTTCCCATTACGAAAAATGGCGGGTTCACCTTTGCAACTGCTGTGAGCGGGCCCTACGCTGTAGTCGTGAAGACGCAGCCCACCGGTCCCGCCCAGACCTGCACCATCGCGAACGGATCGGGAACTGCCTCGGGCAATATAACCAACGTTCTAGTCAATTGCGGCACGACTGGCCTCACGGTCGGCGGTTCGGTTTCCGGCCTTATCGGATCCGGGCTAGTTCTGCAGAACAACGGAGGGAACAATTTTGCGGTCACCGGCCAAGGCAACGTCCCTTTTACGTTTTCAGCGCCGCTCCCTGTCGGAGCCGCTTACGCCGTCACAATTCTGACCCAACCGGCTAACCCGACCCAAAGCTGCTCGGTCGTGAACGGCACTGGCACCTTGAATTCCAACATCAATACCGTGGAGGTCATCTGCACGCAGCCGGGTTTCAAAATCAGTGGATCGGTGGTCGGTCTGGTGGAGGCCCCGGGAGACACCCTCGAATTGCAAGACAATGCGGGAGACGATCTTTTTGTCACCGGAGATACCACATTCACCTTCCCCACGCAGGTCACGAACGGCGGGATTTACAATGTAAATGTGTTTCTTCCACCGACCAGCCAGCTTCAGGCTTGCAATGAGTTCTTTTACACGGGCATTGCCATTACCAACGTCTCAGACGTTCTCGTTGATTGCCAACACAACGACTGGAACTGGTTGACGTGGTACGTCGGCGCGACGAACACGGCCAACAATTACGCCGCGGTTACCACGCCGCTCCAGCCCCCGAACGAGGTCTTTCCCCCGAATGTCAGCATTCCTGGCGGCAGAGACTTTGCTGCATCCTGGACCGACAAACTGGGGCGAAAATGGCTCTTCGGCGGAAATGGATTTCCGTATCCGAGCCCGTTAGGGAAACAAGTTCCGGGCCTTCTGGACGATCTTTGGGTTTATGATCCTTCAGTTGGAGGTTGGGTCCCCGCCAATCTCCCCATTTTTGCGAACGGCGCGAATGTTCCCACAGTCTTCCAGGTGCGCGTCGACCCGCTGGAAGAAGAGGATGTTTTTACGGCAGGCACCCCCAGCTCGCGATGGGGCAGCTCCAGCTGGACCGACCAAGCAACTGGGGACCTTTACTTGTTTGGCGGCCAGGGAATCGGCACCACCGCGGGCACCTTGCTAAATGACGTTTGGAGGTGCACTCCTGGCCTTTCGGTTGATGCCACGGGCGCAGGCACCAGTTCTTGCCCATGGACCTTCGTTGGAGGCTCAACCGCCGGCGACACGAGCGGCGTTTACGGCACTCAAGGAGCCCCGGGAGGCGTTCCAGGAGGCCGATGGGCTGCCGCAACGACCACGGATGCGTCCGGGAATTTTTGGCTTTTCGGCGGCCAAGGCGTGGACTCGGCAGGCGCGATCGGTTTGCTGAACGATCTCTGGGAATACAATGCCGCGGCAAACCAGTGGACATGGATAGGGCCTGCCCCTTCCAATGTCGCCAATCAGAATGGCAGCTATGGCACACAAGGAACAGGAAGTGGCACTACGGCTCCAGGCGGGCGTCAGGCAGCTGTACTGTGGGCGGATACTTCCGGCAACATTTGGCTCTTCGGGGGATTTGGACTCGATTCGGCGGGGACTGGCAATGCTGGCCCTCCCCCTGCCGGGGCGATCCTGAACGATCTCTGGGAGTTTAATATTACGACCAAGCAGTGGACTTGGATATCGGGGAGCAATATCGCGAACCAGACCGGCACCTATGGCGCAGAGGCTACGGGCAACTTGAGTACCGGGGCAGCAGGTGATGTTCCCGGGTCGCGTTGGGGCGCCATCGGTTGGAGCGATGCCAACAGCAATCTCTGGTTTTTCGGCGGCTGGGGTTACGGTACCTCGACCACGGATCCAACTGGATTCCTGAATGACATTTGGGAATATCAGCAGAGCTCCGGACTATGGATTTGGTGGAAGGGAATCAGCAATGCCAACCAGAACGGTCAATATCTATCCAATGGCATACCTTTCGTGAACAATGTGGTTGGCGCACGCCGAGGGGCTGCAATCTGGGCTCCGGACGCACTTGGCTATGTCACCGTATTCGGCGGGGAAGGCTACGATCATTCTCAGGGATCTCCCCCAGGCTACCTCGACGATTTGTGGACCTATCTGCCATTTCCTAACTGACGTGATTAACAACTTCTCCGGCAGAGTCATTGATTGAAAATCAATGACTCTGGCCGGACTGCTTCAGTAGTCCTGAAACACTATCGCAATTGAGATGTTGTTATGGCGGCCAGTATTCTAGGACGCGTTGGACCGGTTGATGCTCGGTGAAGATCGATTCCGATAAGGCCGAAACTATTTCTTTCCTGTGATTTCTTCCACCAGTTGATTTGCCTGATAGACCTTTCTCAGCGCTTCCAGAATGCCCGCGGAATGGACCGCCACGGCGCGCGCGGTTTGACCCGTATAGATGTAGTCCAACACAAGAGACTCGATGTCGCCATCGAATATGGTTCCGACGAGTTCGCCTTGGCGATTGATCACTGGGCTGCCGGAATTGCCGCCGATGATGTCCGCCGTGCTCACGAAATTGAAGAGCGTCGAGAGATTGAGCCGCGATTTGCGGTCGTTCCAGATTTTGGGCAGCTCGAACGGTGCCTTGTCGTTGTGCGCGGCGGCGTGCTCGTACGCGCCGCCGAGCGTCGTGGCCCAGGGAATCTTCTCGCCGCCTTCGGTGTAACCTTTGGCCTCGCCAAACGCGAGGCGCAAGGTGAAGGTCGCGTCGGGATAAACGCTCGATCCGTACACTGCAAATCGCGCATTGGCGATCTTGCTGTACGCCTGGCGCTGCGGCTCGTCAACTTGCTGCTCGAAGACTTGCCGGATGCGGCGCGACTCCGGATCGATCAGCCGCGCGAGCTGGATCATGGGATCGTTTGATTCCTGGATGGCTTTCAAGCCGCCGCCGGCGAGGCGTTTGCGGACCGCCACATCCTTGAGCGTGGTGCCGTGAATCAGTTCCGCCGCGCGGTCGCGAGGGGATTTGCCGGCCAGCACCGTATGAACCGTTTCGTTTTCCTCGCCTATGACCTCGGCCATCATTCCGAGCGAGTCGGCGAGTTCCACGGTTTCCAGATCCTCGTAAATCGGCGCGTCGGAGAAGAGTTGAAGTTTCAGGGATTCGAGGCGGGCCTCGGAATATTCGCGCAGGCGCTCATCATTCGGCTTCGCCGTTTCTTCCGCCAGGCGAACCAGTTTGATGGCGATGTCGAATAAATCGCTGTTGAAGGATTGCGCGCGTCTTTGCGGGCCGATTCCGAAGAGATTGTATTCGTCGCGAATCTTGATCTGCGTCTTGAGAGTTGCGGCCACCTGGTCCCAGCCATCGCCGTAGGATTGGCTGAGCTTCGGATCTTTCGAGACCGCGTCGCGCAATTCCTTTTCCGCATCGCGCTTTTTTTCGAGGATCGCCGGGTCTTGCAGACCAGCCAGCATTCCGAGGTAAGCTTTCCGGCTATTTCTTATGCCGAATAAATCGTCCTCGGCGCGGCGAGCGTTTTCCGCGCTGCGCTCGGAATAGTTGTCGAGCAGGACTTCGCGCCGGCGCAAAAGATTCAGAGTGGCTGGGAGCCCGTAATCTCGCTGGTACAGGAGATGCGCCACGGTATCGCCGCGCTCGGTCCGGCCGGGGTGGCCGGAAACAAAAATTAAATCGCCCTCCGCTGCTCCCGACTCGCTCCACTTCAGATAGTTGTCCACGTGCACGGGCTTATCGTTTTCGTAGACGCGGAAAAAGCAGATGTCCAGATCGTAGCGCGGATACTCGAAGTTGTCGGGATCTCCGCCGAAAAACGCGACGGATTTTTGCGGGGCGAATACCAGGCGCACGTCGGTGTACCGCTTGTAGCGGTAGAGGTGATACTGTCCGCCGTTATACAGAGTGACCACGTCGCTGCGCAGCCCGGTCTTGTCGCGCGATTCCTTCTCAATGTTGTTGATCTCCGCCCGCCGGGCTTTTTCCGCGGAAGCGGCGTCCATGCCGGGCTGCACGGCCGCCGCGACGCGGGCGGTTACGTCCTCGATACTCATGAGGACGTTCAGTTCCAGGTCCGCGCACTTTGGTTCGTCCGTTTTTGATTTGGCTTCAAATCCTGTCGCGAGATAGTTTTTATCCTTCGTGCTGATTTTGCCAAGACAATCGGCGCCCACGTGATGGTTGGTCATAACCAGCCCGTTCGGCGAAACGAAGGAACCCGAGCCGCCATTGTCGAATCGCACGGAGGATTTTTGCACGTGCTCGAGCCACGCGGCCGTCGGCTGGAAATGATATTTCTCTTGCAGCACTTTCACGGGAGGATTGTTGAACAGCCACATCCCTTCGTCAGCCTGGGACGCAGGAGCAAGAAGTACGCAGAGCAGACAAAAAACGCAGAGCGCGCAGGGGACGCGGACCGCTCGGAAAAAGCAGAACGCGCGCCGCGCGAGAACTCTCAGATGAAAGTGCATTTGAGCCCGTTTCATCGAAGTTCTCCCTGAGCGATAGAGGGTATACAACGAGCAGTAGTAGTGCAAATCTCAAATCTGAAATTTCAAATTTGAAATGCCGGGTACGACTTCATTTTCAGCATGAGCATCGGTTGCAAGCCATTCCCTTAAATCTTCGTGGCGCGCGTGATGAGATAATCCTGCCGCAAGAGATTGTCCTCGAAATATTCGTTCGCCAGCGCATCGTATTCCCTGCGGAATTGTTCCAGTTTAGCGGGATCGCTCTCCTCTAGCGCTGAAACGAGCCGCACCATCGCGCCAGCGCTCTTCTCGGACGCCTTCCGATGATGGCTCGGGCTGAGCGCCGGGACCAGCATCGTCGCGCGGTCGAACAAAATGTCTTTCACGGCCGAGCCGAGCCGTTGCCGGACAATGTTTGGATCGCCCCATTGCGGCGGCGGCGCGACCCCTGGCGGCGGAGGCGGCAGGTAACTCGCCGTAAGCGCGAACATTCGTCCAACAAAAAGCTCCGGCGGCCAGGTAGAGAACGCGATTGTTCCTCCGGGCTTCAGAACGCGCAGCATTTCGCCGATCGCGACTTGCGGCCTGGGCGCAAAGATATGGCCGAACTCGCTCAGGACAACGTCGAACGCCGCGTCGCCAAATGGCAGCTTCTCGACGTCTCCTTCGTGCCAATCAATTTCGACTCGCGCAATGCGCGCATTCTCCCGCGCACGTTCCAATAGCTCGGGCGTAAGATCGAGCCCCGTGACGCGAGCCCCAATGCGAGCCGCGGTGACCGAAACCACTCCCGTCCCGCACGCCGCGTCGAGCACGCAATCCACTGAGCGGACGCCAGCCCTTTTCACTAGCCGCGCCGCGCACGGAGTTGTGATCGCCTCAAATGGCGCGAAGTGCGCCCATCCTTGCTTTTGCGCCGCCTTGAAAGACTCAAACGGATCCATATGCGTTCCTCGCGTTGAAAAATCGCCTCAGTATAACCACTGGTGGTGTTTTCTGAAAGGCGCGTAGCCGGATCCAGGCAGTTTTCTGCTCAATGCACATCCGATCACGAATTTGCTATATTCCCAACCGGCATACAAACTCGAAACCAGATTCCGCATCGCAACGAGGTGCAACATGGATTCCGGCAACATCATCAGGCGAGCCACGCGGCGGGAAATTCTGCAAGCGACGGGAGCCCTTGCGGGCGGATGGGCGCTGTCGCACATTTTTCCCAAAGCGCTCGCGGGCGCGACGCCGCGGTTCGCGCAGCAAGGTGGGACGGCGGCTGGCGACGCTCTTGCGGCGGCTCGCGCCCGGTTCGGGAAAGTTCCCATCTCGTCGACGAAGCTTTCGGACAATCTCACTCTGCTGATGGGGCCGGGCGGAAACGTGGTTGTCCTGAACGGCAAGGACGGCAAGCTGCTCGTGGATACGTTCACGCAATTGGCATGGGACAGATTCAAGAAGACGCTCGATGAGATCAGCAAAGCGCCGATAAAACTCGCGATCGACTCGCACTGGCATTGGGACCACACCGACAACAACGCAAACGTTCGCGGCGCCGGCGCCACTTTGATCGCGCACGAAAACACGCTGAAGCGGCTGAAGGAAACGCACGACCTCGACGTCATCGGCCTGCATTTCGATCCGTCTCCGGAAAATGCTCTGCCGCAGCGCACGTTCAAGGAATCGTACCAGATGAATTTCAGCGGCGAGCACGTGGCGCTGGGACACCTCGCCCCGGCGCACACCGATTCCGACATTTACATTCATTTCCAGAAGGCCAATGTGCTGCACATGGGCGACGTTTTCTTCAACGGCATCTACAGCTACATCGATAAGGAAACGAACGGCAGCATTGGCGGCATGATCGCGGGCACGACCAAGATGCTGGCCATGGTCGACAACAACACCAAAATCGTTCCCGGGCACGGCCCGCTCGGAAACAAAGCCGACCTAAGAATGTTTCGCGACATGCTCGTCACGGTGCGCGGCCGCGTTCGGAAACTGAAAGCCTCCGGGAAGTCACTCGAAGAAGCTGTCGCTGCCAAGCCGCTCTCTGACCTCGATCCCGTGTGGGGAAAAGGGGTCCTCAACGGCGACGCCTTCGTGCATGTCGTTTACACGACTCTCTGAACCGTGTTTGTCACAACCGGATGCGCGGAAAGCTTTTAGTAGCACAGACTTCAGTCTGTGGATTTCCGCCCATGTGCCCAGCCCGCTCGCGCTAGCCAAGATCAAATGGAACCCCACAGACTGAAGTCTGTGCTACTTGTCCGGCGGTGACTAGCGATGCAGCCCGGGTTGCCAGCGAACGTCTTCCTTGCCCTTGTCATTCAAAAATCGTGACAGGACAAAAAGTAAGTCTGACAGTCGATTGACGTAGCGCAGGACCGCGGGGTTTACGGGCTCCTCAGCCGATAGGCGCACCACATCTCGTTCCGCGCGCCGGGTCACCGTTCTCGCCAGATGCAGGTAAGCGGAAGCGGGACTTCCACCGGGAAGCACAAAGCTATTCAGCGGCTCTAATTCCGCGTTGAACCGGTCGATCTGATTTTCCAGCCACTTGACTTGTTCTTCCGTGATACGCAGCGACGGCTTTTCCGCGCCGGGCCGCTCCGGCCGGCACAAATCCGCGCCCACGTCGAAGAGATCGTTCTGGATGTGCCTCAAGAGTTGAAGAACCTCCGGGTTTGCGACGTGCAGATTCGCCACGCCGATCACGGAATTGGCTTCATCAACGCTGCCGTAAGCGGTAACGCGGAGATGGAATTTCGGCAGCCGCGATCCGTCTCCGAGCGAGGTCTTTCCTTCATCGCCCGTACGAGTGTAAATTTTGTCGAGTCTCATGGTTTATACCGATTGTGAAGTCTGTTCGTTTCTCGTAACGTAGTCTGCATGAAGACGGGAGATTTTCCAACCTCACGCGCAAATCTGGAGGACGGGCGTGTGAGCTTATCTCCGCGAAATGAGCAACCGCAAGGTCGCCCAAGCACATCTTACTTGGTGCCCACCCGAAGAGGGAGTCCTCTATATCCAACTCCAAATCGCTTCCAAACACACTTCCAGGAGATTGAAATGAAAAACCTTTTCGGGATGTTCCTCGCGTTCCTGTTGTTTGCAATTCCCGCGTCGGCGCAAAATCGCGGCGGCGCGAAGGGTGGCGCCGTCCGCGGCGTTGGCGGGGGACACGTTCCTGCTCACGGTCCTGCGCCCCACCCCGGCCCCGCACCGGCGGCGAAGCCCGCTCCGGCCCAACCGCAAACTCGCCAGGCTCCAGAACAAACTCGCCAAGAACCAGAGCAATCTCGTCCTGCTCAAGAACAAGCTCGCACCTACAGCGACAAGAAGGGCCACCCTGAAGCTCCTCACGTTCATTCCAGTGGCGACAAATGGATTGGTCATGATACCGGGAAGGACGACCCTCACTACCACCTCGATCGCCCCTGGGAACACGGACGCTTTACCGGCGGCTTCGGCAAGGGACATACGTTTCGAATCGAAGGGGGAGGCCCGAGCCGCTTCTGGTTCGGCGGCTTCTATTTTTCAGTTGCGCCATATGATTTTGGTTACTGCAATGACTGGGACTGGAGTACCGACAATATCGTGATCTACGAGGATCCGGATCACGACGGGTGGTATTTGGCTTACAACGTCCGGCTGGGAACGTACGTCCATGTGGAGTTTTTGGGGAATAGTTGAAACCTGGGAGATTGGAAAATTTCAGTCGGATGTTCCGAAGGGGAAAAAAGGCCGGGCTGACGGTCCGGCCCTTTTCCTTCTGCCGAAAAACGGGGTGCCCAGGCGCCCCCGCTCCCACGAAAGTTCCAATGCCTCGTTCGTAAACACTTGCACTTGACGAAAATTCAGCTTCGCAATAACTTCATAGGTATATGAGCCTGATAACTTTGAAAGTAAACGGCCGAACCCACAGCCTCGACGTCGATCCCACAACGCCGCTGCTTTACGTCCTGAGCGACGACCTCGGCCTGCGCGGCCCGAAATTCGGCTGCGGCCTCGGACAATGCGGATCCTGCACCGTCCTTGTGAAGGGAGAGACGGTTCGCTCCTGCCGAAGAGCGGTGGACTCGGTGCAGGGACTTGAGATCGTCACTCTCGAGGGTTTGGGGACCGTCGACAAGCCGCATCCCATGCAGAAGGCGTTCATTGAAGAGCAGGCCGCGCAATGCGGCTTTTGCTTGAATGCCGTGATTCTTACCGCCAAGGCTTTTCTGGATAAATATCCCAAGGCCACGGAAAAAGAAATCCAGGAAGGAATGTCTCGCGTCATTTGCCGGTGTTTTACGCACACGCGCATGCTGCGCGCGATCGGCCGCGCGCAAAAGGAGATGGCGCGATGAAAAATCCATCTCTTCCCGCGAACGAAATTCCGATGGGGCAAGGCGCGGCGGATGCCCTGGCGCGCGCTGGATTTTCGCGCCGCACGTTTATCAAGGGAACCGGCGCTCTGATCGTCAGCTTCAGCATGGGCGGCGCGCTCAGGACGCTCGAAGCGCAGCAAACTCGTGCGGGCGCGTTTGGTCTGGACGCGGCGGCGGATTCTCCGCCGCCGAATGAAGTCGATTCCTGGATTGCGATTGGTTCGGATGGCAGCGTGACCGCTTACACAGGAAAAGAAGAACTCGGGCAGGGAATGTCCACTGTGCAGACGCAACTCGTCGCCGAAGAACTTTGCGTGCCGTTTCATCGCGTCAACTTGATTGTCTGCGACACGTCCTTGACTCCCGATCAGGGCGTCACCTCGGGCAGCCAGTCGCATCCCGCGAATTTCAATCACAGCAATCTGGCGGGCGCATGCGCCACGGCGCGAGAGGCGCTGCTGCAACTCGGATCGAAACATTTGAACATTCCCGTGGACGACCTCGTCGCCGTGGACGGCGAAATTCGCTCAAAGAGCGATGCCTCGAAGAAAGCGGCCTACGCCGAACTTGTGGCCGGGAAGAAATTTGACCTCAAGGTGGATCCCGCCGCGAAACGAAAGCCAGCCAGCGAGTGGACCGTGCTCGGACAACCCATTGGGCGGCCGGATATGCCGCAAATGGCCACGGGAACATTCGAGTATGCGCACAACGTGCGCGTGCCCGGCATGCTGCATGGCATGGTGGTTCGCCCGGGTGCCGTGGGCGCGCACCTCATGAATGTGGACGAAAGCTCGGTTTCCGAAATGCCGGGATTCGTGAAAGTAGTGGTCAAAAAAGATTTTGTCGGCGTGGTCGCACAAAAACCATGGCAAGCCGTGCAGATTGCCAAGGCGCTGAAAGTTTCGTGGTCTCCCGCTCCGGAGTTGCCGAAGCAGGAAACTTTTTACGATCATTTGCGGAATCAAAAACCGACGCGCGACACCATGTCCGTGAATTCAAAAGACGTGGACGAAAAACTTGCCGCGGCCGCGACCGTGGTGAAGGCCACCTATAACCATCCGTACCAGATGCACGGATCGATCGGAAGCTCGTGCGCGGTTGCCGATGTTCAGGGGGATAAGGCTACGGTGTGGTCGCCGACGCAGGGAGTCTGGCACCAGCGAGCCACGCTCGCCATGCTTCTCGGCTTGAAGCCCGAAAATGTGCGCGTGATTTTTCGGCGAGGCTCGGGTTGCTATGGAATCAACGGGGCCGACGCGGTCACATATGACGCCGCGCTGCTTTCGCAGGCGGTCGGCAAGCCGGTTCGCATCCAGCTTACCCGAAGAGACGAAATGGCATGGGAGAACTACGGATTCGCATTCACGATCGACGAGCGCGCCGGCCTCGACGCGCAGGGAAATATCGTCGCCTGGGATCATGAAGCGTGGTCGCCTGTGCTCGGGAATCGCCCGGTCTACACATATCCCGGAAACGTCATCACCGGATTTCTGGCGGGCTTTCAGCCTGAGGAATTCAGGCCCCGCTCACCCGCGCCCGAGCCTGCTGCGTTCAGCAACAATGCGAACGCGGTTCCGTCCTACGTGGTGGGCCACGTGGGCGGCGCCGATCATGGCGCGGGCACGATCAAGTCGGAACGCGTCCTCTTGCACAATGTCGTGTCCCCGTTTTGGACCGGCCCTCTGCGCTCACCCCAGCGCCTGCAGAACACATTCGCGCACGAATCCTTCATGGATGAGCTCGCGGCCCGCGCCAAAGCCGATCCCGTGGAATTTCGGTTGCGCCATCTGAGCGAGCCGCGAATGCTCGACGTGGTAAAGGCCGCCGCAAAAACGGCAAACTGGGACGCGCGTCCATCGCCGAAGCCTCGCGCCAAATCGGCGTCGGGCATTGCCAGCGGGCGCGGCATCTCCTGCGTCGCCTACGAAGGCGACAATGGTTTCTCAGCCATGGTTGCTGAAGTCGAGGTGGAATTGGCGACGGGAAAACTCAACGTGAAAAGGCTCGTCGTCAGCATCGATGCCGGCCCGATCTCGAATCCCGACGGTCTCCGCAATCAAAGCGAAGGCGGCGCGCTGCAAGGCATGAGCCGCGCCCTCGGCGAAGAAGTCACCTGGGACGATCACAACGTGACCTCGATCGACTGGAAAACCTACCACTCGCTCCCCCTCGGCTTCGCGGTCCCGAAAGTCGAAGTGGTCCTCCTGAACCGGCCCGACATGCCCGCAACGGGCGCCGGTGAAACCGCGATCACGGTAGTCGCAGGCGCAATCGGAAACGCCATTTTCGACGCAACCGGCGCGCGCATCCGGCAAGTGCCGTTCACTCCGGAGCGCATCAAGGCTGCTTTAGCGGGTTGACCAGGCAGGACAGGCTGCTGCTTGTCGGGTTTTCTTATTGGGCTTGCGGAACGGTAGCGTCCGCCCGCTGAAGCCCGCACTACTTAGCCCGCACCACGATTTTCGGCCAGGAAAATTCGCACAACAAGAAGGAGGGTCCATGCGTAAGGCATGTAAGAGCGCGGCTTTTGTTGCGTTGGTGCTTTCTCTTGCGTCAATAGCTTATGGCGCTAGTGTTTCCGGTACAGTGAAGGGGCCCGACGGGAAACCGTTCAAAGGTGCGTTCGTCGAAGCGCAGGACATGGATTCACGGATCGCGACGAACGTCCTTTCCGACAAGGACGGGCGCTATCGCATCGAAAATCTGCCCGAGGGGCAATATCAATTGCTCGTAAGGGCTGTCGGATACCGCTTCGAGACGCGCACGGGCATTCAACTGGCTGCCGGGCAGAATGCCACCTATGAAATCGCGCTGGAGAAGGGAACTGTCCACTGGACCGATCTCTCGATCTACCAGGGCGAGCAGCTCTTGCCTCAGGGACGCGGTCGGGACAAGCTGACCTCCGCTTGCTTCCGTTGCCACGGGTTTCAGAGCCGCATGGCCGCGCAAGTACGCGATGAAACCGGCTGGCACGATCGCGTCAATTACATGCGCACCAGCTTTGGTTATCTGTTGAAGGATGTCAACGAGAAGGACGGCAATGACGTCACCGCGTATCTCACGAAATTTTTTGGGCCGGATTCAACGCTGCCGCATTCTCCTACTGAACTGCCGGCGTATGATGAGGTCAAGCAGCCTTCCTTCAGCGACGATGCGATGAAGATCGTCTACGTCACCTTTGATATGCCCGGATCGAATCGCTTTCCCGGCTCGGCGAAACCCGAGCGCGATGGAAACGTCTGGATTTGGGAGTACAGAGGCCATTGGCTTGGGAAGCTCGATCCAAAGACCGGAGTCATCTCCGAATACCCGATTCCCAACGTCGATCAGGCGTCCATTCATTCCGTCGTGGTCGGTCCGGACGGAATGATCTGGTATTCCGAGCAGGCCACCGACACGATCGGCAAAATGGATCCCACGACGCACCAGATCACGCGCTACCGCGAACCGAGCCGCGGCACGAAACACACGCTCGTGGTTGACTCCAAGGGAATGGTGTGGGGCACCGGCGAACCGCTGACCCGCTTCGATCCCGAAACCGGGACCTTCCACGACTTCGCGGAAGTGCCGACTGCGTACGGGCTCGCTCTCGATAAAGATGAAAACGTGTGGTTCTCGGAGTTTTCAAAGGACGGCAAGATCGGCAAAGTAGATGCGAAGACCGGCAAAGTCATCAAATACCAGCAGCCAACGCCCGGTTCCTGGCCGCGCCGCTTGAAGATCGATGCGCAGGGCAACGTGTGGTTCTGCGAATACGAAGCGGGAAAAATCGGCCGCTTCGATCCCAAGACCGAAACGTTCAAGGAATACGCGCTGCCCGGCGGAAGGCCTACTCCCTACGCCCTGGTGATCGACAAAAATACCGGCCATCTCTGGTTTTCGTCGATGGAAATGGACACCATCTCCGAACTCGATCCCACCACCGGGAAAATCACGCTCTATCCGTTCCTCTTCCCCGAAAACGGCATGCGCGATTTCTTCCAGGACGCTGACGGCCGCATCTGGTGGGGTTCGCAAGCCAACAACCGCGTCGGCTATTTCTATCTCGCCGGATCGGGAGCCGCCCAGCGCGCCGCTTTGGAGGCGCAGAAAAGTTCGAAGTGAAGCGGCAGTAAAGGAAAAAAGATTTAACACTGAGAACACAGAGGGCACAGAGAAAATCAGGAGAGAATCACCGCTTCTCAGGTTTTCTCTGTGCCCTCTGTGTTCTCTGTGGTGAAATCCCTCCAAAGTGTGCGGGGATAGAATCTGAACCTTCGAGTGGCCGTCACGCCAGAAACCGGTTTTTAGAATCGCCTTGCCGAGCGAAAGGTATCCTGGTAGGATATTCCTACCAGGAGAAAAATATGGCCAGCCGGCTGACAACTCTGGAGTATTTGACGACGACAAAAATCGGCGAAAAAGGTCAATTAACCGTCCCGAAGCAATTTCGCGAGGATCTTGGTTTGGGAACCGGCGCGCCCTTCGCAGTCCTTCGTTTGGGCGACGGTCTGGTCTTATTGCCCGAACAGCAGCGCTTCCAGCATCTCTGCGAGCAAGTGAGCGAAACCCTCACCGGCGCCGGGCTTACGCCGGAAGCGATTCTTGCGACACTGCCTGAGGCTCGTAATCGCGTCTTTGAACGCCACTACAAGAAATCGGATTCCTCCAAAAAGGCAGCACGCCGCCGCTCCCGCGCCCAACGCTAGAAGTGGCCAGCCGACGGCGAATTCGGCTTTTTCTCGACTCCAATGTAATCACCGGAGGGATTGTTTCTCCCTGGGGCCTCGATAAGGCCGCGCTGTCCCTATGCGCGGCGCGGCTTTGCAGGCTCGTGCTTGCAGAAGTCGTCAAGGATGAAGTGGAAGAGAATTTGCTGCTTCACGCGGGACGGCTTCCATCCCTGGAAGCCGATAAACTTATCGAGCACTATCGGCGGCTGATCAAACTCACGAATCCCGAAGTGGTCCCCTACCCAGACGCGTCGCTCGTCCGGCCAAACCGTCATTTGATCCGGCACGAAGCAGACGTTCCCATACTCCTCTCAGCCATTTCCAGCCGACCGGACTGGCTGCTCACGCACAACACCAAGCATTTCACGCAGACAGTCGCAAAGCGTGCAGGGGTCCGCATTGCTACCCCCGCTGAGTTCTTTCGAACCCTATCTTCTTTGCTCTTATAGGGCGCGCTTCGAAAGGGTTTCCCCAAGGGGCCGGGGAAGCGTCACCCTCACTTCGTTCCCATCGCTATCTTGTCGGCGCCCTTCACGGTAACGAGTCCGACCACATTTTCGCCGCTTTCCGTGATGACGAGCTTGCCGTCCGCGAAGTGCATCATGTTTCGCACGACGCCGCCGCCGCCGGGAATCGTCCAGGTTTGGAACTTTTCGTTCTTAGGGTCAAAGCGCACGAGCGTATTCGGCTTCACGCCGGATTCGCTGTACCAGACGATGCCGTTCACGATGGTGATTCCATAGGGGCGGGATTGCGGGCCGCTCGGCGATGGCCACTCTTTTACAAATTTTCCGGTCTTGGTGTCGAACTGGCCGAGGTAGCCGCGGCCATAATCGGAGTAGTAGAGCATGTCATCCGCAGTGATGGCGACGCGCCGCGGCCGGGCCGCTTCATTGGGAAGAAGGTATTCGTGAATCTCCATCGTTTCCGGATCGATGCTGGCGATTTTGTTAGCGCCAAACTCAACGAAGTAGGGAATCCCCTTCGTGGTGATGACCATGCCGTAGGGATTCGCCTTCGGAGTCGGCGTAGTCACCACTTTCGACTCCCCCGTCTCCGTGTTCAGCCGGCCCACCATGTTCGCTCCCTGCACGGTGAACCACAGCGTCCCCTTTTGATCGAAAATCGGCGTGTGCGGATCGCGCGCTTTGGGATCCAGCGGGTACTGCGTGAATTTGCCGGTCGCCGGCTCGAACTTGCCGATGTACGCCTTGAAATTCGCGGTGAACCAGATGTTGCCCTGCTTGTCCATCACCAGGCCGTGCGGGCCCGACATCGGCCTGCTGGTGCGATATTCCTTGATGTCGCCCGTCTTCGGATCGATGTGGCCGAGCAGGTTGGCCATGTGTCCAGAGTACCAGATGGTGCCATCGGGCGCGGCGAGCGGATCGTGAGGCCGCGTGCCCGGCGTGGGCAAACTCCATTCTTTAAAGGACACTTCGACATTGCCGGGGATCATTGCGGGCGTGGGGCCCGGCTTTGCCGGGAAATTTTTGATCAGGTAATTCGTGACCATATCGACTTTATCGGCAGGAACGGCGGCGCCGACATTCAGCATCATGGCGACGGTGGTCTTCCACTCTTCGGGCGTATGTCCCTGAGAGTTCGTGATGTTGGACAGGCTGTGGCACGCAGAGCAGGTGTCCGAGATGAGTTCCTTGGCGTCGCCATCGGGCAACTGGACGGCCGCGCGATCTTGCATCTGCTCCTGCCCTCTCGCGGGCAGAACGAAAAATAGAGCACCCGCCATCGTGCAAATTAAAAGCGATCTAATGGACATGGTTCCTCCGTCAAGCTTTACCCATCCCTATCTTAGAGGAAGAATCCCGCCATCGCGTTACAAAAAAATCTCTCACGGCGGTCAGGGATTGCCTTCTCCCCCGCGGCACAAGGCACAATGTACTACCAACCCCATGGGCGGCTCAAATAGAACCAAATTGTAAGAGGATTCAGGTTTCCAGGGATAGAGAATTCTGGATTGCCGGAAACGCATTGTAAGACAGGGGCGGTTGGGTTAGTCTACCTTTTCAAATAAGGTACGCCCGCCCCTGCCTTGTAACGCTCAACGTATAACAAATTTGCAATAGTTAGCGCAAATCAATTTATTTTTATAAAAGTTAAGCACAATGTTACGCGTGGACCATTTCCCCTGCGAAACGCACTTGAGATTGCCATTCAGTTGACAGGCTTCGCATCGGCGAATTCCCGTCACCTCGTCCTACCCAACACATTCATTCCAGGAAGTTGATATATAGTAAGAATCCCGGAGGAGCTTGTGAAGCGCCTAGCCACGCTGTGCATGGTCGGTCTCGTGCCGCTCGTCTCCGCGGCGCAAAGCAAGCAGTTTGCCTCCAAGCCACTGGAGATCACCGACGTGACGGTCATCGATACCACTGGCGCGCCGGCCAAGCCGGACCAAACCGTCGTCGTGGAAGGAAACCGCATCTCGCAAGTCGGCGATGCGAAAAAAGTGCATGCGCCGAAGGGCGCGCAAGTCGTGAACGCGCGCGGCCTGTACGTGATTCCCGGCCTGTGGGACATGCACGTGCACATCTGGGAGACCGATCGCACGTTTCCGATGCTTATCGCCAACGGCGTCCTGGGCGTGCGAAACATGGGCGGGCATCTCGACGAATTGAAACGCTGGCGCACGCAGGTCGTGAGCGGCGAATTGCTCGGCCCGCACATGGTGATTTCCGGGCCGCTCGTCGATGGCCTGAATCCCGCGCATCCGGACCACTCGGTTGTGGTTCACGATCCCACCGAAGGCCGCGCCATCGTCGATTCGCTCAAGCAGAGCGGCGTCGATTTCATCAAGGTGTTTGACAATTTGACGCCGGACGAATATTACGCCATCGCCGAAGAATCGAAGAAGGTAGGCCTGCCCTTCGCCGGGCATTTGCCGCGTGGCATCTGGGCGAGCGATGCCTCGACCGCGGGCCAGCTCAGCATTGAGCATTTATTCGGCAGCCTGGAAGAATCCTCGAAGAATTTCGACCAAATCGTGCATCTCAACGATTCGTCGACGGCGAGCCCCGCCGAAAAAGCCGCGCGCGCCCTGACTTTGCTGAAACTGGAAGCGAACAGTTACGATCCCGAGCGGCTGAAGAATCTCGCGGTGCTGTTCGTGAAAAATGGAACGTGGCAAGTTCCGACTCTCGTCGCGAGAAGGGTCGTGCCCTTTCTCAACGACGCAGCGGCCGTGAATGATCCGCGCCTCGCGTATATTGGCCAGAAAGACCGGAAAGAGTGGAACGAGATGCGCGATCGTTTGATTGCGGACAACCCTCCGGAATTTTGGACGCTGCACAGGGCCGCGTATGAGGAGGAACTGACCATTACGCGCGAATATCATCGCGACGGCGTTTCCATTCTAGGCGGCACGGATGCGGGCGGTCCTCCGTTCGTGATCCCTGGATTCGACTTGCACAACGAGCTCGCCGCTCTGGTCAACGCCGGTTTCACGCCGCTCGAAGCGCTGCAGTCGGTCACGCTGGACGCCGCGCAGTTTCTCGGCCGCACCGATGATTTCGGCTCAGTTGCCAACGGAAAGGCCGCCGACCTGGTGCTGCTCGATGCGAATCCGCTCGACGACATTCACAACACGCAGAAAATTCGCGCCGTCATCGTCCAGGGAAAATATTTGGACCGCGCCGCGCTCGACGCGCTGCTGGCGCACGCGAAGGAATCGGCGAGCCGCTAATGCGCATTTCAGCGCGCGCGCTTTTAGTAGCACAGGCTTCAGCCTGTGGCCGTTGATTTTTCCTAGAATGAAACTTCCACAGGCTGAAGCCTGTGCTACTCGGAACACCTGAAATGATATGATCCGCGATTGAGTGAAAAGGATTAGAAAAGGAACGAATTTCGATATCTTAGGGAGGAGCGTCATGGCGGAAAAGAAAATCATTGCGGTTTTAGGAGCGACAGGAGCGCAAGGCGGAGGTCTGGTCCGTGCGATTCTGCGCGATCCGCAAGGCGGTTTCGCTGCTCGCGCCATCACCAGGAATGCAGACGGCGAGAAGGCCAGGGAACTGGCAAGGATGGGCGCCGAGGTTGTGTCTGCGGACATCGACAATCCCGACGGCATGAAGAAGGCGTTCGACGGAGCGTACGGCGCCTATTGCGTCACGTTTTTCTGGGCGCATTTCTCGCCCGAAAAGGAAATCGCCGAAGTGCAGGCCATGGCCACGGCAGCCAAGAACGCGGCGCTGAAGCACGTCATCTGGTCCACGCTCGAGGACACGCGAAAATGGTCGCCTCTCTCCGATCCCCGCTTGCCCACGCTGCATGGCAAGTACAAAGTCCCGCACTTTGACGGGAAAGGCGAGTCCAACCATTTCTTTACCGATCTCGGCGTACCTACGACCTTTCTGCTGACCTCGTTTTATTGGGACAATTTTATTGGTTTCGGCATGGGCCCGCAAAGAGGCCCGGACGGAAAGCTGGCCATCACGCTTCCGATGGGCGACAAAAAGCTGCCCGGAATTGCCGCGGAGGACATCGGGAAGTGCGCCTACGGCATCTTCAAGCGCGGCAACGAGTTCATCGGCAAAACCGTCGCAATTTCGGGCGAGAACCTGACCGGCGTGGAAATGGCTGCCGGGTTTGGCGCTCTCCTGGGTCAGGAAGTTCGCTACAACAGTATTTCCCCGGATGCCTACCGGGCGCTCGGCTTTCCCGGCGCGGACGATCTCGGCAACATGTTCCAGTTCAAAAGTGATTTCAACGAATATTTCTGCGGGGCGCGAGATCCCGCGTTCTCAAAATCGCTAAACCCCGAGCTGCAAGATTTCCGGACCTGGCTGAAAAACAACAAAGACGCGATTCTCGGCACGCAGAGCGCCGCGGGGGCGTGAGCTGCCTTTGGCCTTGTGGGTCGCGCCTTCAGCCGTGACATCGAAGCCCTGCGATCGAATGGCGCTTTAGAGTCTGTGTGAGAATTCTCCTTTGGTTCATGTAGCGCCCGCCTTCAGGCGGGCATCTGCTTGATTCCAATGCCCGCCTGAAGGCGGGCGCTAAAAAACATGCCGATTTTGAGTGCTCACACAGTCTCTTTAGCCCACGGCTCTTATGGCGCTCTCCCCATTCCGCGAAGGACACAAATGAACAAAAATAAACGCACGTCCCTCTTCGTCGTATTGCCGTTTCTGTTTCTTACCATTGCGGCACTTTTCACTTTCCCGTCGCGTGCGCGATCGCAAAGCATCGACGCGCTCTACGAAAAGGCAAAAACCGAAGGCTCAGTGGTCCTCTACACCGGCGGCCCGGCGGCGCCGTGGGACGTTACCGCCAAGGAATTTTCCGCGCGCTACCCCGGCGTCAACGTGTCCGTTACCGGCGGCTTCAGCAATGTGCTCGACAAAAAGATCGACGCGCAGCTCGCGAGCAACAAGCTGGAGGTTGACCTCGCCGTGTTCCAGACGCTGCAGGACTTTGTGAGATGGAAGCAGCAGGGCGCACTTCTCGAGTTCAAGCCGCAAGGCTTCGACAAGATCGATGCCAGTTTCAAGGACCCGAGCGGCGTCTTCGTCGCCGTCCAGATCAACGCCCACACCTACGCCTACAATCCTAATTTGGTGAAGCCCGAAGACGTGCCGCGGTCGGCCCTCGACTTCCTCAATCCGCGCTTCAAGGGCAAGGTCGTATCCTGCTATCCCGCCGATGACGACGCAACGCTCTACGCTTTCTACAGCATCGTCCAGAAATACGGCTGGTCCTACATGGACCGCTACATGGCCAACCAGCCGAATTTCATCCAGGGCCATCTCGGCGTCGTGCGCAGCATTGCGTCCGGCGAAAATCTCGTCACGTTCGATACCATCGCCGGCATCAGCATGGACCAGAAGAATCTGGGCTTGACGCAAGCCGTCGCCTTCCCGCAATCCGACGCGCTCCCCATCTGGCCGTTCACCGCAGCCATCTTCAAATCCGCGCCGCATCCGAATGCCGCGAAACTTTTTCTCACCTGGTACCTCTCGCCCGAAGAGCAATCCAAAACAGGAAGCTGGTCGCCGCGCTCCGACGTCCCCGCTCCCTACGGCTGGAAGCCCATCCTCTCCTACAAAGTCGTCAACAGCTACCGCGCTTTCCTCACCAACACGAAGCAGCTCGAAGAATTGAGGAAGCGATTCGAGGCCTATACGGGACCGGTGAAAAATGTGGGTGGAGTGCGGTGAGACTTATCGCAGGGTTGACCTGAGAATCAGATTGGAATGATCGACTTGAAGAGGTAAGATGAAGTCACGACGATGGCAATAAGGATCACTTCTCGATTTGCTACACCGATGGAAACCGCGGATGCCCTGGGAGTTCCGCGCAGTCGGGCAGCGAAACTCATCGAGCTCCTACATTCGGTGGGTAGGTCCGCGAAGAAGATCGGCGTCATCCGGCACAAGAAGAAAGCGGCCTCGCGAAAGCGAAAACTCTCAAAGAGGCAAACGCGTGCCAAGTTCTCGAAGGCCGCCCGCTAAAGTATTCCTGAATATTCCTTACGACAATCAGTTTCAAAATTTGTGTCTCGCCTATATTTGCGGAATTGCCGCGTTTGGATTTTTTCCGAGAGCGACATTGGAGATTCCAGGAGGGAGCAGGCGCCTCGACCGCATTTTCAGGCTCATACAAAGCTGCCGATTTTCAGTTCATGATCTTTCGCGAGTCGAACTTGACAAGAAATTTCCTCCCACGCCGCGTTTCAATATGCCTTTCGAATTGGGCCTCTCAGTGGCTTGGGAACGGGCGGTAAAAAAGCAACATACATGGTTTGTATTCGAGGAGAGAGCCCGCAGGCTTACGAAGTCGTTGAGCGATTTGAATGGGACCGATGAATACATCCATGGAGCGACGATAACAGGAGTATTTCGGGAACTTTGCAGCGCCTTTGTTCGCCCCGGCAGGCAACCTTCTGTCCAGCAGATGCGCAAAGTCTATCGCGAAGTCCAGGGACGGGTGCCTGAGATTTTAAGGCGAGCCGGCGCGAAATCCATCTACAACGCCAGAGTCTTTAAGGACATTTGCGTAGTTGCCAGTGCATCGGCTGATCTGAATATACGGTGAAGGAATTCTCGACCTTACCGCCTGCCTTTTCGTCGTCAATTGAAATGCGTAGATTTTGCTCCATAACTCCACGTTGATGCTTAGAAGAAAATGTTATGCTGCCACGCGATGCCCGGTGGTAGGCGAGTAGAATCCTCGCCTGGCGCCAAGGGGACTTACGTCTCACAACCGTGATCGAGCTGAGGTCTGAAAGGGCGCTGTGTTCCGGAGGAAATCGATTTAACCCAGGAGGATTACTGTGAGAGCGATTCGTGTGCTGTGTTTCGTCGCGGCGATGTGCGTTTCGTCATTGGCATTCGGCCAGGAGCCGGCCAAGCAGACGCCAAAAATGGGCAGCAAAGAGTGGACGGAGCTCGAAAAGACGCTGTGGGATGTGGACCAGCAGTGGCTGTGCAGCGCGGGTGCCACTCCGTATCACAAGGATTACAAAGAGTGCGTCGAATTCCGCAGCCAATTTTGGGCCGATCAGTTTTTCGAGATTTCCATCAAAGGCGAGGTGCAAACCAAGGCGGGGATGATTGCCAGGCAGAGAGCGGCGCATCCGTCCAAGGGCGTCGGCCCGCACCCCGATGATTTCAAGCTGATGGCGGTGTACGGAAATGTTGCCCTCGCGACCGATCATACGTTTCTCCAGGCTGAAAGCACGGGCGGCAAAGTTGCCGGCACCCAAACGCGTGTGCTTCGCATGTTCGTCAAAGAAGACGGGAAGTGGAGGCCCGCTGGCGCCGCGCTAGTGCCCATCGTTCAGTAACCTTTCATTCCAGAGCACTCTACGGCGGCAGGGGTATCCGTTTGGGGAAGGCGCAGCGTTCCGCGCCGTTCAGCCCTGCCATTTTTTGATAAACTTAGTTGTAGAAGCCACAGCGAGAGGAGGAATGTCATGTTAACTGGACCTCTCGTCGCAGCAGCGCCCTATCTCATCGAACAGAAATATGAGGACTACACGCCTAGCCAGCACGCGGTTTGGGCGGAATTGGTGCGCTGGCGGCGTCCGCAGATCGATGCGTACGCCTGTCAGGAGTATCTTGAAGGATACGAAATCATCGGCTTGCAGTACGATCGGCTGCCGAATCTTCGCTCGATTAGCGATCAATTAGGGCCTCGAACCGGCTGGAGCACAACGCCCGTGAGCGGCTTTCTCCCCGGGGAAGCGTTTTTTGAAATGCTTGCGGCGAGAAAATTCCCGACCACCACATGGCTGCGCGGCGCGGATTCACTCGAATACATTCCCGAGCCCGACATTTTTCATGATGTCTTCGGGCATGTCCCGATGCACGCGCATCCCGTGTTTGCGGATTTCCTTCAGCACTACGGCAGCGTCTGCGCAAAAGCGAAAGATGCGGACATCCTCGAACGGTTGGGCCGCCTGTTTTGGTACACAGTCGAGTTCGGGTTGATTCGGGAGAATGGAAAAATCAAGGTGTACGGCAGCGGCGTGATCAGTTCCCATCGGGAGTGCACGAACGTGATCGACGAAGGCTGCGAGATCAGAGATTTCAATCTGGACGAGGTCCTTGCAACTCCAGTAAAAGTTGACGAGCTTCAGAAGCGGCTATTCGCGATCGAAAGCTTCGATCAAATCTACGAGGCCGTGCAAGAGGCCGAGAAGCGATTGATTGCGGGATAAGTAGCACAGCCACTCTTGGCTGTGTGGTTTTTGCAGCACTTAACAAAAGCACACAGCCAAGAGTGGCTGTGCTACTCACCCCCCGAATTCAGCAGAGATTTGACACCGCATCGAAACCCGATCACAATCACCGAAGTTAGTGGGAGGCGCGCCATGTCCACCCATGTCTGCATCGATTGTGATTCTCCAGGCGACGGAAATTGCTCCGCGTGCCACGGAAGCGGCAGGATCGGCGGTGAGAGCTACTCCGCCGCATCCAGCGGCTACGGAAGCGAGTTCTCCTGCGCATCGTGCGGAGGCAGCGGCCACTGCTCGAAGTGCGAAGGAAGCGGCGAGATCGAAATTGGCGGCGAAGGTTAATCGCCTTACCGGCCGCGCGCAGTCGCTTTCAATTTGAGTCTGGGAAGTGAGCCAGTTCTGAATTCGTTTACTACTGCACGGCGAAGACCAGAACCTCCGCGCACGTAGCTCCGTGCGGCGGCACGGCCACAAAATACTCTTTCAATGCCGGAACCAATAGGCCGGTCTTGCCCAGCGGACCGGTGGGAATCTTCCCGATGGCCTGATAGTGGTCCGGGTCGTTTTCCTTGTACACGTTCACAAACCCTTCGCCCGTGGCCACGTAAACCCTTTGGCTTGCGGGATCGAAGACCATGTCATCCACACCTGTAGAAATCGGAAGATTTTGCAGCACCTTACCGGTATCGGAATCCAGCACATTCATGTTGCCGTCACGGCACGCGGCGAAGAGCCGATGATTTTTTTCATCAATCGCAACAGACGCATTCACCTTACACGTTAGCGGCCAGACCGCTGCCACGGCCTGCTTCTTGCGGTCGATCACTCCGATGGAGTTCTTCTCGGTCATATTCAGGAACAGTCTCGATCCGGATTTCTCAACCACCATGGCTTCCAGGCGATTGGAATCAATCTTGATTTGGCCTACCTTTTCGCCCGTATCCGTGTTCACGATTTCCAGGAAGGTGTAATTGAGTTTCGCGTCCAGCCCGCCGTCCGCGATGTAGAGGTAGTGCGTCACGGGGTCATACCCGGTCGCATCCGAATCCGCGAGGAGCTTTACGCTCTTCAGCAGCTCGTAGGTGGTTCCGTTGAAAATTTTCAAATCGCCATCGGAGCCGTCGGTGACGAAAATTCTGTCAATGTCCGCGCGGTACACCACCGAATGCCCGACGCCGATTCCCTTGATGCTGTGAACAAATTTGCCGGTGCGGATATTGTAGACTTCGATCGTTTTATTATCTTCCGGGACGACGAAGAGGCGGTTGTTTTTCAAATCGGGTGTCAGGTGGTCGAAATGATTTTGAACGCCGACCATGCGCGTCGTCGTCAGATTCTTGGCCAGCTGATCGGCCGAAACGTCGGGTTCGCCGCTGCGAATATCTTTCAGCTCAATCGTCTGGACCAGCTTCAGTGGGGGCGTATCCCCGGCGAATACAAAAGGGCGCGGCGCGGTCCCCGCAGCGATCGCGAGTGCGGCGAACCAGAAAATATACCGTTGATACGAACGCATCGATCCCTCCCACCCTTCGCAACTTAACAGAATAGCACTGCGGCAATTGCGAAATGATAGCACGCGATGGAACCCGGTTCCAAAAATCCGGAAAACGTCTCATCCAATTCCGCGCGGACCTCGTACTACAGGCTGCAGGGCAAATCACAATTAAAGAGAGGGAAACGAAATGAAGAAGATTGCGCAGATGTTTGTCATCACGCTGATAGCGGCATCGGCCATCCTGGCAGCAAACAACCCCATGGTGGGCGGGCATGAAATGTTTCCGTCGAAGAACATCGTTCAGAACGCGCTGAATTCCGACGATCACACCACGCTGGTTGCAGCCGTGAAGGCTGCCGGCCTGGTGGACACACTGGAAGGACCCGGGCCGTTCACCGTGTTCGCTCCGACGAATGAAGCATTCTCGAAGCTTCCCGCAGGCACCGTGGATACCCTGTTGATGACGGAAAATAAGGCCACGTTGACGAAGATCCTCACCTATCACGTCGTGTCAGGCAGAATGGATGCGAAAGACATCGCCAGGGCCGTCAAGGCAGGCAACGGCAAGGCGGCGTTGACGACGGTAAGCGGCGGCAAGCTGTGGGCCAGCATGCAGGGCAAAGACCTCGTCCTCACCGACGAAAAGGGCGGCATGGCCAAAGTTACCATCTCGAACGTCTACCAATCCAACGGCGTGATCCACGTGATCGACACAGTACTTCTCCCTAACTAATCGGAATCTAGAATCTTCGGCGCAGAGGACACAAAGAACATCTGAGGAATCAGGCACAGAGAAGTGGAAGAGGAATAGCGAAACATCTTCCGATTTCTCTGTGCCTCTTTCTCTCTGTGGCGATTCCCTGGTCGGGGCCCTTAACTTGACAGAGGCGGGACGCGGGCGTATACGGGAAGTGACTCTGTCCGCGACCGCAGGAATTCTAGGAGGCATCTTATGAGCGCTAAGAAGCGGGACATTGGAACACGAATCAATCAACTGGAGGAAGGTGCGCAACGCGCGAAGCCGGTTTTGCACCAGCACGCCAAGGAAATCCAGCCCTACGGAAAAATCGCCAAATTATCGATTGCTCTGGACGAGACCGCTTGCGAATCGAGCATCAACAACCTGAACCAAATCCTCGCGGACACCATGACCTTGCGCGACATGTACAAGAAACACCACTGGCAGGTCGCGGGTGCCACCTTCTACCAACTCCATTTGCTCTTTGACAAGCATCATGGCGAGCAGGACGAGCTGGTTGACACCATCGCCGAGCGGATTCAACTCTTGGGCGGCGTCAGCATCGCCATGGCCGCGGATGTCGCGGAAACGACGATCATTCCTCGCCCGCCCCGCGGCAGGGAAGAAGTGCCGGTTCAGATTTCGCGCCTCCTCGAAGCGCATGAGTTCATCCTGAAAGAAGCGCGCGCGATGGCCCGCGAAGCCTCCGAAGTCGGCGACGATGGAACCAACGATCTGCTGGTGAGCGACATCATTCGCGGCAACGAGTTGCAGGTGTGGTTCCTCTCCGAGCATTTGGTCTCCATGCCGCTCTCACATCCGGAGCAGGCTAAAGCCGCGGCGACCGGGGACTAGTTTCCTCGTTCGCCCGCCACGCAGCGCGAAGAAGATTTCACCGCAGAGGGCACAGAGTACACAGAGAAATTCCGGAAGAGATTCTTTCTCCTCCGTGTTTCCTCTGTGTTCTTTGTGCCCTCTGTGTTAAATCCCTCTCTCCGTTATTGCGATTCACCCTTTATTTGTCCCTGCGGATTTTCCGCGAATCATCGCGACGAGTTCGCGCGTGACCGGCACGTCAATGCTGTGTTCCTCCGCGCGGCGCAAGATTGGCCCGGCGATGGCGTCCAGTTCCGGCGGATTGCCGGCCACGACGTCTTTCTGCATCGAGCTGCGCCCACCCTGCGGAGTTTTATCAAAGAAAGAGATGATCGTCGTGGCGTCGAGCGGTGTCCCGCTTGCCGTGCCCACGGCGGCGACTTCGCGCGCCGCGGCCTCCAGCCTCTTCCGCCATACAGGATCGCGGTTTACTTCGCCGATCGTCAGTCCTGCGGCCGTGGTCGTCAGCGCAAACGGGGCGAGAAAGGACAGTTTCGTCCAAAGTATTTTCATCTCATCCGCGACGAATTGACAGGCGAAGCCAAATTTTCTGAATTCTTCGACCGTGCTCGCCAGCCTGCTCTCGCCGATCGACGCGAAAGAAAGTCGGACAGCCATCCCGCGATGAATGATTTTCCCCGGCGCAGCTCGTTCGGCCTCCACGCCAATGCTTGCCGGGACGACCCGGTCATGGCCGAAACGCGCACGGAGCAAGCCCACATGGTCCATCCCATTCAGCAGCGGAACGACTGCGCCAATTTGCTCGGGATCCACCGTGACGCTGCGTAGCGCGGCTTCGAGCTGCGTGGCCTTCACCGTGATCCACAACACATCGTAGGGGGCTGTGACGCTCGCAGCACGATCGACAGCCACGCTGAACGATCCAAGGGGACTCTCGAGAGATAGCTCCGCCGGATAGTCCTTCAACGCCTCCGGCCGCAGCACAAGCGTGACGGATTCTCCCGACTTCGCGAGCGCCACACCGATGAGGCCGCCGACGCCGCCTACTCCCAGAATCGCGTGACGCATGTTCTCCTCCAACTAGTAGCACAGCCACTCTTGGCTGTGTGCCTTTGCTGAGTGCTGGAAAAACCACACAGCCAAGAGTGGCTGTGCTACGCAACTTGTTCAGCCCGTCTCTGTCCCGAACGCCATCGCAGGCGTACATTGTACGCCGGGTTGCATTGCGGATGCCCATCCAGTCCGTGTCGAAAGCAGCCGAGAAGAGCGAGATTTGACCCACTTTTCATCTGGCGCTCACTTTGCTGGAATTAATGTAGATTACGAAACGTGCGTCGAGAACGGCTAGAGTCTTAAGGGAGGCCCCGGTGCTATGATTTCAATATGGTGACGGAAAAGGGCATACCGAAGATTGCCTACTTTTGCATGGAGATCGCTCTGGACCCGGCGATCCCTTCCTATGGCGGAGGGTTGGGCATCCTGGCGGGGGACATGCTGCGATCGGCAGCCGATCTGGAATTGCCCATGGTTGCGATTTCGCTGGCATACCGCAACGGCTACTTCCGCCAGCGCATTGATCAAGCAGGAAATCAAATCGAAGAGCCTGATCCGTGGCAACCGGAAACGGTTCTTCCCTCCGTGGAAGTTGCGTTTACCGTTCGCATCGAGGATCGCGACGTCCACGTTCGCGCATGGCGCTACAGCGTACATGGCTTATCCGGATTCATCGTGCCCGTCTATCTTCTGGATACCGACTTGCCGGAAAACTCCGATTACGATCGCACCCTTACCGATTCGCTGTATGGGGGCGACCAGCGGTATCGAATCTGCCAGGAAGTCCTGCTCGGGATTGGCGGCATCACCTTGCTGCGGCACCTGAATGTTTCGCACATCGGAAGCTATCACATGAACGAAGGCCACGCCGCGTTCCTCACACTGGCGATGCTGGAGGAGCAGCTCAAGCTTCGCAAGTACACGGTGGCCGTGGAAGCGGACATCGAAGTGGTGCGTCGCCGCTGCGTGTTTACGACGCATACCCCGGTGGAAGCAGGCCACGACCGTTTTCCCTGGGACCTCGTTCACCAGGTGCTCGGAGAATACAGAACCGGCTTGTTGCAGCAAGCGGGCTTCGCCAATGCGAACATGCTCAACATGACCGACCTGGCCATTCACTTCTCCCGCTACGTGAACGGCGTGGCCATGCGGCACGGCGAAGTCTCGCAGCACATGTTCCCTCAATTTCCGATCCACGCGATTACGAATGGAGTTCATGCGGCCACCTGGGCGTCGCCGGAATTTCAGGAATTGTTCGATCGCGAAATTCCGGAATGGCGCCGCGATAACGCCTATATGCGCTACGCGGTCGGGATTCCGATCGAGGACATCCGCAAGGCGCATTGCCTTGCAAAAGCAGCGCTGATCAAAGAAGTGCAGAAACGATCCGGAGTGCAACTGGATGAATCGGTGCTCACCATCGGCTTCGCGCGCCGTGCGGCAACTTACAAGCGCGCGGACTTGCTATTCAAGGACATCGACCGCCTGAAATCCATCGCCCAGTCGGCCGGCCCGATCCAGATCTTGTATGCCGGGAAAGCCCATCCCCATGATGCGGGCGGCAAAGCCTTGATCCAGCGCGTGATTCAGGCCGCCGCCGGGCTGAATCACAACATAAAAATCGTGTACCTTGAGAACTACAACATGGCGCTCGCCAAGCTCATCACTTCCGGCGTCGATCTCTGGCTGAACACCCCGCAGCGTCCCCAGGAGGCTTCCGGCACGAGTGGCATGAAGGCGGCCTTGAACGGCGTTCCCAGCCTGAGTGTGCTGGACGGATGGTGGGTCGAGGGTTGCGTCGAGGGCGTGACCGGCTGGGCCATTGGTTACGACAGCAAGATCGTGGGCGACGAATCGGCGGCCGAAGTCGCCTCGCTCTACGACAAACTCGAACACCAGATCGTTCCCATGTTCTACCGCGCGCCCGAAGCCTACGCGCATGTCATGAGATCGTGTATTTCCCTCAACGCCAGTTTCTTCAACACGCACCGCATGCTGAGCCAGTACAAGGCGAACGCGTACTCACCTCGGGCCCTGATCAAGAAGGCGAAAGAAGTCTAATCGGAGCAGTATTCCTGCCATTGGAATTTGCAACGATCGGGGCCTTCCGCGTTGTCTCCCAATCTGCAAAACTTTCGGGGCATATCAAGTAGTACTGGAGCTCTATGGACGCAGTCGGGGGCCAACAGTACCCTACTCCTTCGAGACGGAGAATAAGCTGAGGGCTCCATCTCCAGAAGTGGAGAGTGGGAGGCCCTGAGGGAGTCTGCCGTGAACGAGCTTGAGCAGAGGATTTTTTCCTCGAAAGAAGAAGAGGCGCCAGCAGACCGGTCAGACCGGCGTCGCGAGCCTCGCATCCTAAGCGATCGTCTCGTCTACGTCCAGCTCGCCAATTCAGGAGACGCCTATTTCGAGGAAGTTCGCTGCATGAGGGATCTCAGCCGCAGCGGGTTCTACTTCATCACGGATAGGGATTCCTACCAGCCAGGGATTCAATTGCATGTTGTTCCGGCATTCGGGTGTCTCAATCTGGAGTACTTGGGTGAGGTGGTGCGGGTCGAGCAATTGCCCTTCGGGGAGTTCGGTGTAGCTGTCCGTCTGCTTCACGTTGAGAAAATGGCAGGCAGCAATCGCTCGACTACCATGTCGGCGTTTGAAGCCCTTGCGCGGGCGGATAGCTCGCCGGTGGAACTCCCGGAATGCGAAGAGGAGATTTCGTCGTAGGCTCCTCGGTACCTCTGATATTAAAATTTCCCCCTCATTTAGATCCCCCGCCATTGTTGGTGAATTGGCCTGCCGTCTTCAAAGTGCCCCACCCGCCAGCCATTTCTTTCCCAGAGCGTACAGCGCGTCGGCGTCCGGTCCTTTGAGTCCCGGCATGTCCACCTTAACCTTGAACCCAAGGCCGGATTGTAGATAGGCCAGGTGACGGTAGCCTTCGGGGAATTGCGCCAGGATTTTCGGATCCAGTTGCACCGTTTTCGATGGATCGACGGGATCCATGCGGTCTTTTTCATAAAAAAGCCGACGCAAAACAATGGCCCACCGATCTTTTCGCTTCTCAAAAAAGTCGTAGAAGCGCCCCGTGCAAAGGACATCCACTACTACGCCATGCACCGGGGCGCGCTGCGAAATCGTCATTTTCGTTTGCGCGATGGCTCGAGTGCCCGCGATTTCAACGGACGTTCCTCCAAGCAAGTGCAGAATGCTGACGCCCTTGTTCCAGCCTTCCTGGTTGACCCGGATGAACTCCTCGAAGGTTCCCTGAAACCAGGTTGCCATCATGATGCCGTCTTCATGCCACACGGTGCGAAACCGTTCCCAGTCGCCCGAGTCGCGAAACACGGCCCAGTTCTCGACGACCTCTTTGATCGTCAGTGTGTCTAGCATTCGTTGATCCATGGGGCCCTCCCGAGGGTGTGACTGGTGACTAGTGACTGGTGATTCGCTTGCCCTGAGTCCACATGCGCGGATGAAGAGTCAATCGTGATTTGTGATTCGCGTTCGGAAAGCGCGAAAAACGTACTCCGACAAGCAGCATGCCACCCGGTGATCTTTTCCCTGCGGCAACCTGCAACCTGAAACGAGTCACGTGCCGCTGGTTACCCAGCCACGCCGCGCGCTTCTTGCCCCACGTACGTCGACAAGAACTTCAGCGCGAGCTCCCAAGCCTGCTTCGCCGCGGTTTCCTTGTAACTGGGGCGCGCGTCGCAGAAAAATCCGTGGTCGGCGTCCGAGAATTCGACATTCACATAGGTCTTCTTGGCTTCCTGCATGGCGTCGATAATGTTCCGAATGTGATCCTTCGGAATGTGCGAGTCCAGCGCCCCCCAGAAGAACAGGATCGGCCCGTTCTGTTGGGCTGCGCGTGGAAGTAGTGCCGGCGCGATCCCGCCTCCATAGAACGAAATCGCCGCTTTCAGGGGCATCGCTGAGTTAGCTAGGAACGAGACGCGTCCGCCCATGCAGTAGCCAACGCTGGCCGTCGCGTTTGGCAAGACGCGCGGATTCTTTTGCAGCCAGTCAAACGCCGCGCGCGCGTCCGCAACCAATCCGTCGGGCGTGAGGGCCTGCATATGCGGCATGCAGGCCGGAAAATTCGAGTACGCGCCTTCGAAGCCCGGCCCCGTGCGGTGAAACAGTTCCGGCGCGATCGCCACGTAGCCTTGTTTCGCGAAGCGGTCCGTAACATCGCGAATGTGGGCGTTCACGCCGAACGCTTCCTGAAATACAAGCAACCCCGGCGCCTTCGCGCCCTCCGCAGGAGTCGCGACGTAAGCGCTCATCGACGTTCCATCCGCAACCTTCAATGTAATGTTTTCCGTGCCTATCGTTTCCATCTGATTTTCCTCGCGTTTCGGTTTGAAGAGAGCCGACACATCATATCCATTTTCTCGTGGGGCTCCAAGTAGCACAGGCTTCAGCCTGTGGGTTTTGGTCCTAGCAAGGATTAATCCCCGCAAGCTGAAGCCTGAGCCACATTTGGATAAATGGGATAGGATGTCCCACGAAAATGGAAGGAGAAGGATTTCATGACGCAATCATCCCTAGCAGGGAAAGTGGCGCTGGTGACCGGAGCGGCCAAACGCATCGGCCGAAGCGTGGCCTTGCGCCTCGCGTCGGAAGGCGCGGACGTAGTCGTCAACTATCGCAGCTCAAAGAGCGAGGCCGATGAGGTCGTTGCGCAAATCGCGGCGATGGGAAGACGCGCGGCGGCGGTTCAGGGCGATGTCGGAAAGAAGAACGATGTGGCCGCGCTGTTCGCGGCCGTGCAAAAGGAATTCGGCCGACTGGATCTCCTCGTCAACAATGCCGGAATGTTCTTTCCCGCGAAATTCGAGGAGTTGACCGAAGAGCAGTGGGACCGCATCCTCGACACAAATTTGAAATCGCAATTCTTGTGTTCCCAGGCGGCGGCGCCGATGCTGCGGCGCAGCGGCCACGGCCGGATCATCAACTTCGCGTCGCTCGGCGGCTTGCTCGCCTGGCCGGCCTACACGCATTACTGCGTATCAAAGGCGGGAGTCATCATGCTGACGCGCTGCCTCGCTCGCGCCTTGGCCCCCGAAATTACGGTGAACGCGATCGCCCCCGGCACGATTTCGTTTCCGGGCGATGCGCCGGAGCTTGCGGAAGATTTCATCCGCCGCGCCCCGCTGCAGCGCACAGGCACGGCGAAGGACATTGAAGACGCCGTCGTGTTCCTCGCCGAATCGGCATTCGTGACGGGACAGGTGATCGTCGTCGATGGGGGAAGGACTCTCACGTAGGACAGGCTTCAGCCTGTCTGGTTTTTTTGTGCACAGCGAAAAATGAAAATGGGGACTGCTCGATCGCCGCGAAGTTGGGTTTTGATGATGCAGAAAACCAAACAGGCTGAAGCCTGTCCTACCTACGAAGACGAATCCAGCGGAATCGCGTGCGAAGCGAGCAGAGCCACAAATTCCTCGTCGGCCTGAAGAAAATTATATTGCGGCAGCGCGGAGGGCTCCGCCCACTCGAACCCCTCGAATACCAGATTTTGCAGCTCTGCGGATGGGTCGACGACGGCCTGAAAGAAAATCAGCTCGAGTTCCGACTGAACTTCGCGGTAGCCATGCTGCGTGCGAAAAAGTTCCCGGCCGATCGCGGCCTCGACTCCGAGTTCCTCGCGAAGTTCGCGCGCCAGCGCTTCTCGAGGGATCTCGCCGGGCTCGACTTTGCCGCCCGGGAATTCCCATTGCAGGCTGTGCGTATCGTCGCGGCGCCGCTGGCACACCAGAATCTTCGCGTCGCGAAGGATCAGCGCCGCAACGACCGTGAGTTCAGGCTTCCTGGATTTTCGCGCAGTAAGCTGGGTTGTGCTGACGTCCATATTGTTTATGAAAAGAGCGGATTCGGCTTGTCAAGGTTGATCTCGAGTTCCTTGACGGCCTTTTGCACGATCTCCGACCCGATTTTCCCTTCGCGGAACAATTCGTACAGCGTGGCGAGCGCAATGAATCGCGCATCCACCTCGAAAAAGTCCCGAAGCGACGCGCGGTTTTCGCTGCGCCCAAACCCGTCGGTCCCGAGCGACGCAAGGCGACGCGGCGTCCAACGGCTGATGAGATTGGGCAGCGCCTTGAGGTAATCCGACGCCGCCACCAGCACGCCGTCCGAATCCGCGAGGCATTCGGTAACGTACGGCACGCGCGGTTTCTTGCCCGAATGCAAAAGGTTCCAGCGCTCGGTATCAATCCCGTCGGTGTAAAGCGCCTTGTAGCTCGTGACGCTCCACACATCGGCGGACACGCCGTATTTTTCTTCTAGAATTTCCTGCGCCTTCAAGGCCTCGCGCAGGATGGCGCCGCTGCCGAAGAGTTGCGCGCGCAATTGCGAATCCTTTTTTTCCGACGCGCGGAACTTGTACATGCCCTTAAGAATTCCATCGTGCACCCCGGCGGGCATTGCAGGCATCGCGTACGGTTCGTTCATGACGGTGATGTAATAAAAAATGCTTTCGCCATCCTTGTACATCCGGCGGATGCCGTCCTGGATGATGACGGCAATCTCGTACGCAAACGCGGGATCGTACGCGCGCATTGTCGGAATCGGCAGGGCCAGAACATGACTGTTGCCGTCCTGGTGTTGCAATCCTTCGCCCGCAAGCGTCGTCCGTCCCGCCGTCCCGCCCAGCATGAATCCGCGGCATCTCATATCCGCCGCGGCCCAAATGAAATCGCTGATGCGCTGCAGTCCGAACATCGAGTAGTAAATAAAGAATGGAATCGTATTGATCCCATGCGTGGCATACGCGGAGCCCGCGGCGATGAACGAGGCCATCGAGCCTGCTTCGGTGATGCCTTCCTCAAGGATTTGTCCGTCCTTCGCTTCCTTGTAGTAAAGCAGCGTATGAACGTCGACAGGTTCGTAGAGCTGTCCGCGGCTGCTGTAAATGCCCACTTGCCGGAACAAAGATTCCATGCCGAACGTGCGCGCCTCATCGGGGACGATGGGAACGACCACTTTCCCGATTTCGGGGTCGCGCAGCATCTGGCGCAGCATTCCGACGAACGCCATGGTCGTCGAAACTTCGCGGCCTTCGCTGCCGGTCAGAAATTCGCGAAACAGCGCGTCGTGGTCCGCAACGAGTGGCTTGGACCGCACCTTGCGCGCCGGCACATAGCCGCCCAGGGCCTGCCTTCGTGCGCGAATGTATTGGATTTCGCGGCTGTCTTCCGGAGGGAGATAAAAAGGAGTCTCCGCCAGCTGCTCGTCGCTGATTGGAATGCCAAAGCGGGAACGAAATTCGCGAAGTTCTTCTTCGTTGAGCTTTTTCTGCTGGTGCGTGATGTTTCGTCCCTCGCCGCTCTCGCCGAGTCCATAGCCCTTGATCGTGCGGGCCAGTATGACGGTGGGAGAACCCCTGTGATCGAAAGCCGCTTTGTAGGCGGCATACACCTTGCGCGGGTCGTGGCCGCCCTGCCGCATCGTTCGCAGCGCCTCATCCGGAAGGTCCTCAACCATTTTCAGAAGGCGCGGATCGCCTCCGAACACATGCTGGCGAACGTACGCGCCCGATTCGACGCTGATCTTCTGCGTTTCGCCGTCCACCATTTCGCCCAGGCGCTTGGCCAGCAGTCCTTCCGTATCGCGTTCAAACAGCGGATCCCAGTCGCTGCCCCATAGAACCTTGATGCAATTCCAGCCGGCGCCGCGGAAAGCGGCTTCCAGTTCCTGCACGATTTTTCCGTTGCCGCGCACGGGACCATCGAGGCGCTGCAGGTTGCAATTGATTACAAAAATAAGGTTGTCGAGATTTTCGCGCGACGCCAAAGTAATCGCGCCCAGAGTCTCCGGCTCGTCGGTTTCGCCGTCTCCGAGAAATGCCCATACTTTCGCATCCGTACGGGGCTTGAGGCTGCGATCTTCCAGATAGCGATTGAACCGCGCCTGATAAATGGCCATGAGCGGGCTGAGGCCCATCGACACGGTGGGATATTCCCAGAACTCCGGCATCAGCCACGGATGCGGATAAGAAGACAACCCGCCGCCTTCCCGAAGTTCGCGCCGGAAGTTTTCCAGTTGTTTCATGGACAGCCGGCCTTCAAGAAACGCGCGCGCATAGACGCCGGGAGAAGCGTGTCCCTGTAAATAAACGGTATCGCCCTCAAACTCGTCCGTGCGTCCCCGGAAAAAATGGTTGAAGCCGACTTCAAACAGCGTCGCGGCCGAAGCGTACGTGGAAATGTGGCCGCCAATGCTGTGATCGACGCGGTTGGCGCGGACCACCATGGCCAGGGCATTCCACCGAACCAGGCTCTTGATGCGGCGCTCGATTTCCTGATCTCCCGGGAAGATGGCCTGTTTTTCTTGGGGAATGGTATTCAGATAAGGAGTGTTTGCGGTGAAGGGAAGCGCGATGCCGAGGGATTGAGCGTGGGCGCGAAGCCGGTCCAGCAAAGTGATCGCGGATTCCTGTCCTTCTTCGCGTACTACTTCGTTGAAGGATTCTACCCACTCCTGTACTTCCTGGGGATCCATCCCTAACAAGTTTGTGTCGGTGTTTCTTTCCATGATTGCTTGCCCCCGCGCTCGCCTGGCGGCTCCCAATTAATTTTACGCCCGAACCGCCACGCAGGCGTTAAAAATCCGTGCGCCATTTTGTTTCGGCTGACAAGACGACATGGCTTGTTAGCGGTCGACGCAACCGGGCGCCGCCGATTCACCAGCGCCAAAACCAATGAATACGGGCGCCCATCCCGGGCACAAGCAGCTCCAGGCGCGGCCGCTGCGGAAGAAATCCTTGTGCGGATGGACAACATTATCTTAGCAGGTCCGGCAAATCGTGCAATTGCATTTCGCGTCTTGGTTGTTACGGAGCACCGGCATCCTGCCGGAAATGTTTGAATTCGACCAAGAGGAGCAGAGCCGGCCCCTCTTGCATCGGGACAAGCGGGACGCCGGCGCTACCAAAACACGCGGCGGATTCGATCAATTGCGGCCGGCAGCCAGAGCAGGGGCAGGGTAGTCGGGCAGCTTCTCCTTGGTGTTGTCCGCGCGCTTGACCTCAAGCTCGTCAAACAGCACCGAGGGACTCACAATCGTCATAAACGGCAACCCGGTGCGATTGCTGACGAGTGGATCGTCGCCTGCGGCGACCAGATCGCTGCGCAATGCGCGGATGTCCAGTTCGTTAAAAACCGCTCCGCGCACGAGTTCTTCATGACCGTCGTCAGTCCACACGCGGTAGAGCATGCGCGGCGAAAGGCGCGGCCCGAGCGTATCCACGAAATATCCATACTTCAATCCGCGCGTGCGGCACTCGTCGAGAAGCTGCTTTTTGAGTTCCTCGCGCGTGCTGGTTTTGGCGGGCCGGAAAAACAAATTGCCGGGTGCGGGCGCGGTATTGCCGTTGCCCGAAGCCCGTCCATGGCCGTTGGAAGCAGGGAAATCGCGAATCGGCACTCGCCCGATCAAATAGTTCACCAGTGTTCCCTTGTCCACCACAGTGACAGGAGCAGCGGGCACGCCTTCGTCGTCGACCTTGTAGCTTCCTCCCAGGCCATGCCCGGTAAACGTGTCCACTGTCGGATCGTCCACCACCGAAATAAAATCCGGCAGGACGCGGGCCTTCCAACTGCTGGCAAACGCGCCGACTGTGCGGGCGGGACGCCCCGGCGCGGGCCTGCGCCCCAACACATTCGGCACGACCAGATCGAAAAACATGTCGGTAGCGGCGTCATTGGAGAACAGCACCGGGCCGCGATACTCCTCGTCCACCACTGGAGCCTCGCGCAAGGTTTTCATATCCTCGACTAGCTTGAGCGCGTCCTTCTGAAATTCGGCAGGCGTCGGCAGCTCCTCGATATGGTTTGCCGTGAATTGCGGCGCGCGTTCCAGTCTCATCCCGTCGGGCGCCTGTTCGCTCGCGCTCAGCAGAATCTGGTAATGCGCGGATCCGCGCCGTGTGACCGTGCCTTCCGTGTTCACGAAATACTCGGAAAGCACAGTGAAGTTCAGGCTGGCCATGAACGATTGAATCTGCGTGTCGCTCCTGTACACGGAAGTGGCGGACTCCAGCATTTTCGTCCACTTGGCCGGATCCACCTCCAGCTTCGCCGTCGGCCCGATGGACACGACCGCCTCGGCCTTCGCGAAATCGTCCACGGGCTGGTCGATGTTCAGTTGCTTGAGCTGCGCTTTCTTGTTGGAGAAGGCCTCGCTGGCGCGCTTGTAGGCCTGGTCGGTCGCCAGCCAGACCTGGTGACGGATCGCGAGTTCATCGTTGTCCAGCGGGAGAATGTCGCTGATCCCCTGGCCGGCATTGAAGAAACTGTCGAGCTTGTAATCGCCCAGGCGGACGACGGCTCGGAGCAGCCGCAACCGCGTCCGGTTTTGGTCGCGCAACGCGCCGAACGCCGCGCTGGCGTCGAACTGCTCGACGTCGAAGACGCGATACTCGATGTAGAATGGCGAATCGACATTGTCCATCTTCAGTTGCGACTTCGATCGCGTGAGTTCCGCCTGAAGCGCGCGCAAAATGGGGTCCGAAACGGCGTCGGCAGGAAGTTGCTTTTGCTGCGCAAAAGCTGCGAAGGGCGAGACCGCCAGGAAAACAAAGCTGATTGCGGCCGCACGCCACGCGAAGAAGGGCCGGGAAATTTTCATCGCGCACCTCCCGCCGGCGAAGTCGGAGTCGAACCGCCGGATAACTCTTCAAATCCCGGCGCCGGCAAAATCGGAGGACGCTCGCGCGAGGCGCTCCGCTTCTGCACTTCCATTTCGCTGAAGAGCATCGCCGGCGCCGAAGCCGATACTGGAACGCTGCCCGATTCCGCTCCGCAGATTCCGTTGAAAACTTCGGTCTTATCGCCCGTCAATAAAATTCGATTCAAGGACGCAAGCGGAGTGCCCACAATGTCCACGCCGCGCACCAACTGGTCCGGCCGTCCGTCGGGATACACGCGCCAGACGATCACCGGAAGCACCTGAAAAGCCTGCGGGAGCTCGCGCGTCGTCAGCGTGAATCCCCCCTGCACGTCTTCAAAGAAAAGCCCGTACGGCTTTCCCTCTTTTTTGACTTCGTCAATGAGCTGCGCGCGCATTTCCGAATCCTTCACGGTTTTCGTCGATTGCACGATCAAGTTTCCCTGGCGCCCCGTCGGCATGAACCCGGCCTGGTGGCGTCCGTGGCCATTCGATTTCGAGAAATTCGTGATCGGCATGCGCGACATCAGAAAATTCTTGAGGACCCCATCTTGAATCAGCGGCACGCGCTGCGAAGGGACGCCTTCGTCATCATGCGAATACGATCCAGAAAGGGGCACGCCATTGATAGTCCCCAGAGTAGGATCATCATAAACACTCAGAAAGGCGGGCAGCACCGGCTGATTCACTTTTTTCGTGAATGTCTGCCCTTCCGTGTCGCCGCGCTGTCGGTGGCCTTCGAGACGGTGCCCCAACACTTCATGGAAAAAGACAGCCGCCGCTCGTCCGGAAAGAAGCGCGGGCCCGTCGAAAGGCTCGGCCAGGGGTGCCTGGCGCAGCGCCTTCAGGTCCGACGCCATTTTCTCTTCCTTGGCGGTCAACTCTTTTTCGGACGGCAGCCCCTCGGGTTTCGTCGATTCAAAGGTCTCCACGCGCACAAGATCCATGCCGTCGTCCGCCCGCGTGTTGGCCTCAACCACCAGCCTCGCCATCAAGCCGGGAGTTTCGACTTTGCTTCCTTCGCTGGAAACAAAATAGGAAATCGTCTGCTCGACCTGCAACGTCACCGTGGAGTTGTAAATTTCCGGATATTTCCGGAAGAGCGCGGAATATTTCCGAACTTTTTCCTCCCATTCCTTTTGGTTGAACGCGATGGGAGCGGCCGGCGTTTCCACGTGCGCCTGCGCAGCCTCCTGGGAAAAATCGGGAGACTTGTCTTCCTCCGCGGCATTGACGGAATTGTTGGTCATCACCTTGGCGTAGGCGGGCGTAGCGCGGCGGTATTCCCGATCCGTCAGTTCCCACAAGGTGCGCGCAATCGCGTCCCGATCGTCGGCCAGAGGGAGGGCGCCGGAGCTGATTCCGGAATCGCGATTTTCATTGTGCGTATTGTCCATGGCGGGAGAGCCAACGCGCATGGTCACATCCGCCCAACGGCGATTCGCCATATTGGAGGTGACAATCGTTCCATACGTTCCGGCGACGACCATGGTGTGCTGGTCGTACACTTCGTAGCTGATGAAGTACGGCGCGGGATCGGATTTTTCCAGCGAGGTTCTTGCGCGCTCCAGTTCCGCCTGCATGGTCGAGAGAAGAACGCCCTCGCCTTTGTCGGCGGCCGGCGCGCTCCAGGCGAGAATTCCACTTGCGGCAAAGATGGCTAGCAAGAACAGAGAAATCAAGAGCCGGAATCGGTTCATGGGGGTATTAGACGTACGGCCTCCTGCTTTCGATAGATGCCGAATAACCGGCCCGCGCACGACTGGTTTCTTACGTGTACCCGATCACCAGATAATGCCCGGAATCGGCGCGCCGGGCAAACGGTTTTACATTTCAGTGAATCTAAGAGGCAGGGCGTTGACCTCGTCCTGTTGCCGGAACTAAGATGCGTCGACATTGCTCAACAGTTGGTTCTAAGTAGCACAGCCACTCTTGGCTGTGTGCTTTTTCCTGACTTACTTACAGATGGAGAAATCATGCCCGGCCGCAGAAAATTTCTAAAGGTTCTCGCCGGCGCGTCCGCGGGCCTTTGCTTCGTAAATTGCAGCCTGTCACGCGCGTTTGCGGCTACTCCACAATCGGCCGCCGCAGGGAAGCGCCGCCAAATCACGGTGGGAGGCCGCCGTGCCCGCACGATCGACATTCACGCGCACTGCTACGTGGACTTGCACGATTTGGTCGATGGGCATCCGGAAGCCCTGATTCCCAACGGAGGCCCGCCCACCTTCGATGGCGCGTTTCTCAGCCCCACAAAAGATGTGGACGCGCGCCTTCGCCACATGGACGAGCACGGAATCGACATCCAGGCCGTGAGCCTCGCCCCCGCGTACAACTATTGGGCCGACCGCGATCTCGCCGCAAAGATCGTCTCGCGCCAGAACGAACAAATCGCCGCATTATGCGCCGCTCACCCGGACCGTTTCGTGGGCCTCGGCGGGCTGGCCTTGCAGCACCCCGATATGGCCGTCGGGCAAATGGAACACGGCGTAAAGCAATTGGGATTCCGCGGATTTGAAATTGCCGGCAGCGTGAATGGCGACGAGCTGGCAAATCCCAAATTTGATCCGGTGTGGGCCAAGGCCGAGGAACTGGGAATCCTTCTGCTTCTGCATCCCGCAACTTTCGTGGAAGGCCTGAAGCGATTTCAGGGCAACGGATTTCTGCCCAACGTCGTGGGCAATCCTTTAGAAACGACGGTAGCCTTCACTCACCTGATTTTCGAGGGCACGCTGGACCGCTACCCCGGCCTGAAAATCTGCGGCTCGCACGGCGGCGGCTATCTGCCTTCCTACGCAGGCCGCACGGATCATTGCGCCGAACTCAGCAATCGCTGCAAGCCCGTGAAAAAACATCCCAGCGAATATTTCAAGCAACAGCTCTATTGCGACTCGATCGTCTTCACGGCGGAAGGATTGCGCCATCTGGTCGCCGAAGTCGGCGCGAGCCACGTCCTGTTCGGCACGGATTTTCCATTCGACGTGATCGATCCGTTCATGGGCGACCCGCGCGAAGCAGATTTCGTGCTCGGCGCCGCCGGCCTAAGCGAAGCCGATCAGCGCGCCATCCTGGGCGAAACCGCCGCGAAGTTGCTGGGGTTGAAGTAGGACACGCTTCAGCCTGTCTGGTTTTGACCTTCGTTGCCCCGGAAAGGCAGACAGGCTGAAGCCCGTCCTACCAAGATCGCGGAACGAGTTATACTGCCTCCCATGTACAGCGCAGCAGTCCTCGATCATTTTCAGAACCCGCGGAATGCGGGGACGCTCGACGCGGCCACCGCCACGGTTTCGGTGGAAAATCCCGTATGCGGCGACATCCTCGAACTTTCTGCGCGCATGGAGGCGGGCCGCATCGCGGAGGCGCGATTCCGCACGCGCGGTTGCGTCACGGCGTTGGCGTGTTCGTCCCTCTTGACGGAATTGCTGCGCGGAAAAACTCCCGCCGAGGCGAGAGCCATTACTTCGGAGCAAATCTCGGATGCGCTGGGCGGCCTGCCGCAAGCCACATTGCATGGCGCGCAACTCGCTCGCGACGCTGTCCAGGCCCTGCTTGCCAAGTTGAACTAGAAAACCCTTAACACAGAGGACACAGAGAGCACAGAGAAAGCACGGCAGAGAAATCTCCATTTAGGATTTTCTCTGTCTCCACGCGCCGCTGGGTCTAGTTCGCGTCCGGTCCGATCGCGCGCTTCAGCATGTCGGGGTCGTTGAGATTCAGGACCACGCCTTCTTCGTCGGTCGGCACTTCGAGGACGTCGCCGGCGTGAGCCCAAACCACGGCGCGTGCGCCCTTGTCAGCAGGCGCTGCGAGAAGTTCGTTAAAAAGCGCATTTGAAAAAATCGCAGGATGGCCGCGGCGGCCATTGTAAGTCGGAAGAACAATGGCCTTCTTGTCCTCGTAAAACCGTTCCACCAAATCGCTGACCAGCCGCGCGCTCACCAAAGGATGATCGACCGGGCAGAGGACGACCCCCTCGGTTTCGATTCCTTCCAGACTTCGCAAGCCTGCGCAAATAGAAGAAAGTTGTCCTTGCTCCCAGTCGGGATTCAGGACCACGACCGACGGATCGAGTTTCGCAATCGTCCTTATTACTTCCGCGCCCGCGCCCAGCACGATGCGCGTCACGCCAATGCGCGGATTCCGCGTCACTTCGATCAAGTGTTCGAGGAAGGTCCCTTCGCGGTAGGGAAGCAGGGCTTTCGGCCTTCCCATCCGGCTTGAAGCGCCGGCGGAGAGGATAACGGCGGCAAGCAAACGGGTTCCTTTTGGCAAAAGTTTACGACGAATGTTCGCTGTGAACCGAAGCCGGTGCTGCGTGTTCGACGTTCACGGCCTTGTGCGGCAGATTGTTCGCGCCGCGGCGAATCGCGATCAGTTCGGCCGTGATGCTGATGGCGATCTCTTCCGGTGTCAACGCTCCAATGTCGAGCCCCACGGGGGCATGCACGCTCGCAAATTTTTCCATCGGGATGCCTTCTTTTTCCAGCGCGCGGTAAACCGAAAGCACCTTCCGCTTGCTGCCGATCATTCCGATATAGCGCGGCGAAGTGCTCACGGCCCAGCGAAGGACGTGCATGTCGTCCTTGTGCCCGCGCGTGACGATCACCATGTACGTCGCGGCGGTGGGCTTGATCTTTTCAAACGCTTCCTCGAAGCTGGTGTGAATCTCCTGCGCCATCGGGAATCGCTCGCGGTTGGCGAACGATTCGCGGTCGTCCACGACGCCGATGGCGAACCCCGCCGTATTCGCCGCGTTGGCGAGAGCGATCGAAACGTGGCCTCCGCCGAAAATGTAGAGGATCGGCTGCGGCAGGATCGGCTCCACAAAAATTTCGAGCGTCCCGCCGCAAATCAAGCCGTTATCGTAATTGGCTTCATTGTTCAGGCTGAAGGTCATCTTGCGCGGCGCTTCGGCCTGCATCACTTCCTTCGCCGCCGCCCAGACTTCCGCTTCCACGCACCCGCCGCCGATTGTGCCGGCGATCGATCCGTCCTCGCGCACCAGCATTCGCGAGCTTTCATAGCTCGGGATCGAGCCGTTGGTGTGGACGATGGTGGCCAAAGCCCCGCGCCTGCCCGCACGGCGGAGCTTTACGACTTCTTCAAATAGGTCCATAGGGAAGCGCCTGAAAGTAGGGTACGGCGCGCGCTCCAACCTGTCAACGTCTGCGCCTGCTCCGGGTAACGGCCGGCGCCAAATCGTGCAAGAAGCCAGGCCGAGGCAGACGCGTGAGGAGGTGAGTCCGCCGCGGAATGGGGATTTGCGGTTTGCCGTTTGGACACGCCCCGTACGGCAAGCCGCCAGCAATCCCCAATATCGGAGATCCGCGGCGGACCCTCGGAGGGAAGGTGCTACGGAGGGTTGCAGCTACCCGTTAAATCTCGCGCCGGGCTTCATCCGCTTCCTCGGCGAGATCGCGCAGGAATTCAAAGAAATCCGGCGTTTGGCCGATGAAGAGGCCGTCGGCGGTAAGGGCTTTTACGGCTCCCATGGCGACTCCCTTCGTGGCTGTCGGCCGGATGATCGAGCACGGAGGAAATTTCTTGCTGAGGAACACGGTCGGCTCCGGCATGATCAAGTTGGACTGCAATGTTTCGGGTTGCGGAATGTCGGCCGTCAGGTCTGGAAACACCAGCGCGCCGTCCGTCAACGGAATGGCGTTTCCCGCCTTGTCATGCCAGGTCTGGAAGTGCATGATTTCCGTCCCGCCGATGCTCAACACGATGCGCAACACTTCCACGTTGGAGACTCTCTGAGCTAGCGAAGCATAGAGACTCGTTCCCCCCTGCTCGATGAATGCAAAGTGAAATCCCGCGGTGTTGGCGATGGCCTGAACGTGATTGTCGACGGGCACGATTGTGCTCCCGATTTCGAGTTCCGCGTTGTTCCGGGGAATCGCGGTAAATTTCCCCGCGGCCAGAGTGGGGACGGCATTCGGAAACGTGTCTCCGAGATCAGGATTCTTGTTGTCGCTGCGGTATCGCACCCACCAGCTTGTGTCTACGGAAAGTTCCATGAGATTGGTGAGACGCTTTTTGGACGCGACGCCGGGAATGTCTGTCACCTGGCTGCCTTCGAGAGTGCGGAATTGGTCCAGGTCAACCGGTTTTGCGCCCTTCGACTTCAGATAGGCGTTGATGAAGAGTTCATGGCTCAGTTCATCGTCCGTATTGTCGGAGATGTATTGTGGCATGTCGCCATCAAGCTGGATGAGGCCCGTCTTGTAGCCGGAGTCCGGGGTATCTTGTCCCGCGAGCTCCGTGTATTGCTGCCACAAATCGGTCTCGAGGATTTCGGCCGCGGCCAGAAACCTCAGGATTGCGGCGTCTCCTTCCGTGATACCGTCATCGTGGTCGGCCCCCAAAGCGGAGAGGCCGTTGGACAGCAATCCCACCCCGACGGTTGCTGCGCTGGCGGCCAGGCTGTTCTTCAAGAATGATCGCCGGTTCGCAGACTTGCGGATTGCAATTTCCGATTGCTTCATTGTCTTTTTTCTCCTCTATGTAAATGTTTTTCGATTTTGTTATGTGCCACAACCAAGAGAATGGCCTTAGTAGCAGGATGATCGCCGCGGGAAAAGCCGCCGCCCAGATACTCCACTTGCCAGGCCTTTCCCGCTATCGATCTGTCCCGGACAACGACGGTAGCGGGATTTATCCACTCTCGTGTCACGACAAAGTCAAATGGAAGTCAACGTCTTGCGAGGGAGAATTAACAATTTCCAGACAAGGAAGAGGCAACCAAGGGACGAAAAGATAGAGTGACTGGAGCTGGTCCTAGTATCCAGCTAAGGCTGGCTCACCGCGGGAATTGTGCGTGAGGGCACGCCACATGAATTAAATGGAATGCCCCAACGCGATGCGCTTTCGCACTAGAGATATGGATCAGTTCTGTCCGGCAGCCTTGGAGAAGAATGCGTCCTGCCGGCGCTTGATGTCTTCCGGAGCCACATCTTCGATATGCGTGGCGATGCCCCATTGCTGGCCGAACGGGTCGGTCAGCTTTCCGTAGCGGTCGCCCCAGAACATGTCTTGCAACGGCATATCGACTCGGGCGCCTCCCTTTACCGCGCGGTTAAAAATCGCGTCGGCGTCCGGGACATACAAGTGGATGTACATAGGGTTGCTAACCCCTTCGCCTGGGGTCGGCACCGGCGTCTTGCTCATCGTGTCGTTGATGAAGAATTTCGAGTCGCCGATCTGCAATTCCGCGTGCATGATTTCGCCGTTCGGTCCGGGCGCCCGGCGGAGTTCTGTGGCGCCAAAGGCACTCTTGTAGTATTCGATGGCGCGCGCCGCGTTGCGGCAAACAAAGTTCGGCGTCATGGTGCGGTATCCTTCCGGAACGGGTTTTACCTGATTTGGCATAGGAATCTCCTTTTCGGTTTTTCGGGGCGGGGATCCGCGGCTCTGAAACGAGAACCGGGAGCGATCACCGCGATTGTGCGGCTCCGCCCGCGAGCATGTCAATACGGTTGCGCGTAAATTCACATGCTTTTCACAAATCGTCTTTGCTAGTCAACTCCTCCCGGGCATGAGTGGAACGGAACGAGAGAGTGTGAGAAAATGTAATGGAACGACGAGGTCCCATGAGCACATCCGCTGGCAAGAACGTGACCCTGGAAAAGCCGGACGATTTCGGCAAGCTGCTGCAAGACGAAGGAATCATCTTCACGCAGCTCGATAAGGCCGTGAACTGGGCGCGCAAGAGTTCCATCTGGCCGCTGGGATTCGGTCTGGCCTGCTGTGCGATCGAGATGATGTCGATGGCCGCGTCGCGTTTCGACGTCGCTCGCTTCGGCTCGGAGGTATTTCGTCCGTCCCCTCGCCAGGCCGACTTGATGATCATCGCCGGGCGCGTTTCGCAGAAAATGGCGCCGGTCATCAAGCAGCTTCACGCACAAATGCCGGAGCCCAAGTGGGTGATTTCGATGGGCGCCTGCGCGACTTCCGGCGGCGTCTTCAACAATTACGCCATCGTGCAGGGAGTCAACCAGGTGATTCCAGTGGACATCTACGTTCCCGGATGCCCGCCCCGGCCCGAGGCTCTGCTCTACGCCATCCTGCAACTGCAAGAAAAAATCACCAACGAACGCGGCAGCTTCAAGCGCGCCCTGAACATCGCGTAAGCGGGTCTCGTGGCGCCGGCGTCCCGCCGGCGATACCAACCCAGTGTCACCAAATCTCCTATGGATGGACCCCTGCGATCCGGAAGTGGCGTTGTCACTGAGGCAGGCGATATGATGGCGCATCCCACGCAGGGAGGAAACTTTGACCAACATTGAGGCTGTGCAACCGAGACCCGAAAAGGCCGCGACGATGCCCTACGCTCCGGCAGTGAGCGTCGAAACGCCGGCAGAACTCGTTTTCATTTCTGGAGCGACTTCGTCGCCCCTCTACCACAAACATCCACACGTCCCCCAGGAGCACGTTCAACCCGACGACATCCGCGAGCAGACTCGCCGCGCGATGGAAAACATCAAGATCGTTCTCGACCACAAGAAGTTGACCTGGCGCAACGTCATCAAGGTCACAAAATACCTGACGGACATGCGCGAGGCGGACGCCATGCACGAAGTGATGAACGGCTATTTCGGTGATTGGCGACCCGCCAGCACCACGATCTGCATCAACAATTTGAGCTCGCCCGGCGCGCGCGTCGAAATCGATATGATCGCCGCAGGCCCATTGACCCGGTAGCGAATCATGGATTGGTAGAGTTCAGATTTAAGACGAGAGGCGAGCGTTAGGCCCGAATTGGGTTTAGTGCAGGGAGTGCCCCGCGCTTAATGGCGAGGGTGCGTGAACCATCCCAATCCCAGCCGCAATTGCACAGTGTTTATGCCGGGATTAAGCGCTTGCAACCCCGCGTTCGAGATGTGCATGAAGCGCACGTCCGCGGTCCAGTTCATCTTCCCTGCAAGAAAATGCACGCCCACCGCGCCGGCCGTTGTGAAGTTTAGGCGGGAAGTTCCCGGCGGAACTTGAGTGTTGGTAAAAAGAACCCCGCCGTCGAGATCGATGTAAGGTATGACCCGGCCGCGCGTATCGAAATCCCAGATCAGCCCAACAGGATTTACCGCGGCGCCATACGCGGTATTCGTCGGCTGAAAAACCACGAAGACCGGAACCGCGTCGACCGCGTACTCGAATCGTCCGCGCAGGAAGCCGGGACCACGCGGCTCCGTGATGACCCATCCGTAGCGAAAGCCCGCGGTCCAAATCCCGGTGTGCTGCGTGATCCCATTCGTACCATGTCCTCCCGTCGTCCAAATTTCTATCTCATTTCCATCCGTCTCCGGCCCATCCTGGGCGCGCACCGGCGAAACGAAACCGGCGAGAAGCAATCCGCACAAGAGGAACATCATTCCAACGGCCTTCATAAATGCGCGTCTCCGCACAGAGATACATCGCCCATAAAGTAGGGAACGATACCGGAACTCGCGCAAATACTCAAACGCAGTGGGTAATTTTTTCGTAGGACAGCCACTCTTGGCTGTCCGCTTTCACCCCGCCGAGGTCGTGAGGGACAGCCAAGAGTGGCTGTCCTACGAAAATCCCGCATCGCGATGACCGGCTTTCTTCAGACCGACGTTTTCTTTGCGAGGAGGGGAGGGGCAATCACTTCCGCAGGAATTCCCGAAGCATCCAGGCGCGTTCCGAGGGCGGAGTGCTCGCGCCGCACGTAACCCAGGCCGATCGCCCTGCCGAGCAAGGGAGAGTACCCGGTGCTCGTGACGCTGCCGGCTTCATTGCCATCGTGCAGCAGGTTCGTTCCGGGAGGCGGGGCCACGGCGGCGGAAAACTGCAGCTCCGTGAGCGCTCGGTTGACGTGACCGCGCGAGCGGACCCGCTCGACGATCTCCTGGCCGGTGTAGCATCCTTTTGCGTAGTTTATGTGGGAGTTCTCGAGGCCCGCCTCGTGCGGGATTTGCTTGTCGCCGTAGTCGATGCCGAACCAGGGCGCGCCCAGTTCCAGGCGCACAGAGTTAACAGCTTCCATCCCTGCGAGCGCTCCCCCAACACCGCGGACGCGCATAGAAAGCTCGCGCCACAGATTCGCAAGGTATTCACGAGGGATGATCAACGAAGCCGCAGGTTCGCCAGCGATTTCTTGACGAACGATTCGGCAGGTGAATTGCCCGAGCTTTACTTCTTTGTGTGAAAGCAGCGGCATGTCCGCAAAGTTTGCCACGCCAAGTTCCGATAGCAATTTCGCGGTGCGCGGGCCCACTAGATCCAGCGTCCCCGTCAAGGAGGTCACGTCCTCGAGTTCGACATCGTCCATGATGATGAATTTGCTGAACGTGGCATACGTCCGTTCGTTGACCATCGCATGGGAGATCGCCAGGATTCGGGACTCCAGCGCAAATGTTTCGATCTCCGCGAGGATGTGACCTTGCGGATTCAGGAGCAGTCCAACGGTTCCTTGGCCGGGTTTCAGATCGCGGACATTCGAGGTCAGCAAGGCATTCAGATAGCGATGCCGGTCGGGCCCGGCGAACGAGAGGGCCGCTCGATAATTCGTGTCTACCAGGGCCACCGCCCTGCGCAGTGCCGCGTATTCCTCCGTGAATTCACCGAATCGCGCGGGCAGCCGCGTGCCAAAATATTCGCCGATCGTTGCGCCAGACGACCGGTGTATTTCAAGCAATGGAGTTTCAAGTGCCATGTTCAGAAGAAATCCCCTACATCTACAATACCATCACAAGAGAATAAATTTTTGTGCTCGTTGTAGGACAGCCACTCCTGGCTGTCCCCGCAGAGCTTCGCAGGATTAACGAGGACAGCCAAGAGTGGCTGTCCTACGAGCGAGCATTCCAATGTTATATTGAGCCGTATGCGGGAACCTCAAAAACTCATTCACGAAATTCTCCCGGTCGGCATGTTGCAGTGCAATTGCCACATTGTCGGCGATCCGCAAACCCGCGAAGCGATCGTCATCGATCCGGGCGACGATGCCGCCCGAATCCTGGAAGTAATCGAGCGTCATCATTTGAAGGTCACGGCCATCGTGGTTACGCACACGCACATCGATCACGTCGTCGGATTGCACCGCGTGCACGAAGCGACCGGCGCACCCGTCTATCTGCACGCCGACGATCTGGGTCTGTACCGCATGCTGGACGTGCAAGCGACGTGGCTGGGCTGGAAAACCCCGGAAGCAGTGAAAATCGATCAATTGGTGAGTGAAGGCGACGTAATCCGCTGGGGCAAGTACGAAGCGCAAGTTCTTCACACACCCGGCCACACCCCGGGCAGCATTTGCCTGTACATGCCTCCGGAAATGCCCGCCGCGCCTACTGACCCGAACGCTGCGAAGCCCACCCTGCGAGGTACCGGCCAGCTGTTTGCAGGGGACACGCTATTCGCCGGGAGCATCGGCCGCACCGACCTCTGGGGAGGTTCGTTCACAGAAATCATCCGTTCGCTGAAAGGAAAATTGCTCGAGCTGCCCGACGCCACCGTCGTCTACCCGGGACATGGCGAATCCACTACGATCGGCAAAGAGCGCGCCACGAATCCGTTCCTGGCAGGGAAGTAAGCAGCCCCCAGTAGCACAGACTTCAGTCTGTGGGTTTCCAAAAGATCTTGGCTAACGCGCGCGGACTGGATTTCTTTATGGACCCCCACAGACTGAAGTCTGTGCTACAAAACCCTGCTAGTTGGCTCGCAGGCGATTCTCCCTCTCCACCCGCAAGTCCTCCATGACGCTCTGAATCAGCTCCTTGGCCTTGCGCAATTCATCCGTGATGATTTGAATGTCCATCGTGGGCTTGGTGGGATCGCGCTGGCTGTGGCAGTACACTCCGTGCTGCCCCACGAGCACCATCGCGTTGGTCACGCGGTCGAGCGTCACGGCCAGCCGCCCGCGGTGCGCCCCAAGCATCTGCTCGTAGTGCTGAAGCTCATCCTTGTGATCCTCAAAAGCCGACATGGCGACTCCTCCAGACTGCGATCACCCTATAATTTTCCAATTTCCAAATTACGCGGTTCGGCGCAGAATGGCAATCCATCCCGAAAGATGATAGGAAGATGGACGCAGCGCGCCAATTTCTATTTGAAGCCCCGGAGAGTCTGCGTGAGAACTCGGTTTTGGTTCATGTAGCGCCCGCCTTCAGGCGGGCATGTGCTTGGATCCAAAGTGCCCGCCTGAAGGCGGGCGCTACAAAGTCGTGTCAGTTTTGAGTTCTCACACAGACTCGGAGGGGCGACACATGCGGCCCGACAATATTCGTGCCTGCCAATTTACAGCAGCTTCGGCCCCGCATCCTGTTGCACGGATGGAACCTCCGCCGCGCCGGAAACTTTACACTCCGGGTAACCGGTCGGATAATTCAAAATGACTTACGAGCCTCTCTACGAGCGGTTCGAGGTCGTGGGGCCTGACGGCAGCCGTCTCGATATAAACTTCGTCCGTGCAGGTTTTTTGACCGAGGGGGACCGGCCTGAACTTTTCTTCTTTCGCGTAAATGGAGAAGAAACGGTGGTTGGAATTTCCGGTTTGAGCCTGGCTCGATTTGAGCGCGGGCGCGACCGCTTGTCCCGCGAGCAGAAAATAGATGTCACTGGACTGTGGTTGAAGCGGCAGATTCAAGTCGGCTCGTACCTCGATTCAAGGAGCCTGTACATCCAAGACGATGAGCTGGCAAATCTGGCAAGCGAACTCGATTTTACTGAGTGAGGTAGCGATGAGACGCTCTGATTTAGTGCAGACGCCGTCCAAGGGTTCCACCCCGCGCACGACGCAGATTGTCTTTGGGGAGCGCCAGCACCTTCTCCGCGTTCTTGATTCCCTGGAGACGACCGCCGTGCCGCAGGTGCGTCTCAATCAGGAGCGCCGCGTGATCGAAGAGTTGATCCACGAACGCACGCGGGAACTCAATCACATCAATTCGTCCTGGGATGAAAAAGTCGGGCTCGTCCTGAACGCGGATTCCAAAGCCGAGATGCTGGACAAGCTCGAGCGCGAGGCGCCCCAGTCCGACTACTACCTCCTCCGCCTGATCAGCGAGCACCCGAAAGTAACGTCCAAGACGCTGGCCCGCCTGGCCAAGCATCCCTACGCCGCGATCCGCGAAAACGTCGCGCGCCATCCAAACGCCGACCCCACCACGCTCGCGTGGCTCGCGAAAGACCGCAGCCAGCCGCTGTGGTATCTCGTGGCGTTCAATCCCAATACGCCGTCGGTCTTGCGCCGCAAGCTGCAGGATCGGCTGCGCAAGCTGGGGCAGAGCACTTCGAGCAAGTAAAAATCGGATCTTCGCATGTCGTCCTGGTATCAATCATAGGATTTGTCGGAACCTGGAGTGTTCTTATCTGGAGCGGTGCTCCGAAATGCGTAAAGAAGCAGTCATGGACCAGATCCGGGACGCGTTCGTCGCATCCTCCTATCCCGGTGATCGATTTCTTCAAGGCACATTCGAGGGCTGTGAGCCGTCCGAAGAAGTCGGCGCTTTCGTCGGGAAAACCGACTGGAGAGTGCTCGATTCCACGATGCTGGACAGCCACTATTCCGCGCTCAGCTTTTTCTCCGACGGTGGATTTCGCTTTTTCCTTCCCGCCTACTTGATCGCCGACCTGCGCGAGGAACTCCATACAGCGGACCCCTTGTTTCACTTGTGGCATGGATTCGCCGCGACTTCCGCCGACGTGCCCGTCGGGGCGGGGATATTTCGTCGCAATTCCGGCGGGAGGACGCTCCTGAATCCCAAACGCTTTGGCGCAATGACGTGGAGTGACTATGCTCGCCATCGTCTGTCAGTATTCACTCGGGAAGAGGCGAAAGCTATCGTTGCATACATGATATACAAGCGCGAACACGACACGATGGGTCTCCATACCTCGCGAATTGATACGGCTCTCAAGGAGTTCTGGTTTGATCGCGCTGAGAATGCACCGACGCACGACGTTGTGGAGGCCCATTCGCGAGAAGAAGAAAGGTTCACGACAGCGCTTTTGCGCATGCGGAAAGAAAAGCAATAGCGATGACACCCTAGAACGTATCCAAGGTTGCTTGCAGAATTACTCTCTTAACGGAAGTAGAAGGCTAGGGCCATTCGGAAGCATGAGGCGACTGCTGCTCATCTGCTGCCATGCGTGGCGGCTAAATACTTCTGCATCGCCTTCTTGTATGAATCATTGTCCGGATCGCGAGCTAGCGCCTTTTCTTCCGTTTCAACCGCCTTGTCATTCTGCCCGTCGGCGAAATAGGCTGCGGCCAGGGTGTCGAGATAATCGGGATTGCTCCCCGCGGCGACGGCTTTGGTTGCCATAGCGATGGCCGCTTGCGGATTTCGGACTTTCGGTTCTGTGGAGGTGGCCATCAGCAGAGCGAGGTTATTCATGGCCGGTACGTAGTTCTGATCCACGGCTTTTCGATACCACCCTGCGGCTTCGACGGGATCCTCGGGCACGCCATCGCCGTTCTCATACAAGACTCCCAAACCTTGCTGACCGGCCGCAAGATTCTGCACCGCGGCTTTGTGCATCCAATTCGCCGCTTCCTTCAAATTTCTGGGCACGCCCAAGCCTTGAGTGTAAAGGACGGCAAGGTTGTGCTCGCTCTCCGCGTCGCCCTGCTCAGCCGCAAGGCGCAGCCACTTGGCGGCCTCGGCGACATCCGCCGGAACGCCGCGACCCTTGAAATACATCTCGGCCAGATAGCGCTCGGCGAGTGGACTATCCTGATCCGCGGCCTTGCGGAGCCATTTCAAAGCCTCCGCCTCATCTTTCGCAACGCCGTCGCCGGTCAGGAAAATCACGCCCAATTGCACTTGCGCGTTCACGTTTCCGGCGTAGGCGACCTCCTTGAGATCGGCGATCGCTTTCTTCTTGGCCGAAGCTTGATCGGGCGATTGCGCCAGCGCCAATTTACATGGAAGGAGAAGCAACGCGGCCACCAGCATGGCCACGCCCAATTTGATTTGTAATTTCCTCATTGTCAGGCTGCCTGAGAAGGGAGCTTATCACGGTTCGATATTTTGGCTTTACATGTAGCACAGCCACTCTTGGCTGTGCGGTTTTGTGAGTCGCACGCGCAGGCACCAATCAAAACGGCAACCGCGAAACCCGCACAGTCCGCCGCGGCGGATGGCTGTGCTACTCGCCTTTCCCGCAATCCGTTGAGCCGCTAGATGGTCTTCGTCTGCCCGCCGTCGAGATCGATCAGCGCGCCCTGCATGTAGCGCGATTCGGGCGACACCATGAACGCCGCGAGATTCCCAACGTCCTCGGGTTCGCCCAGCCGGACGATATTTGACTTACGAACGATCGCTTCCAGCGTAGCGTCCATATCGCCGCCATGCTGCGCAGCCTCGTCCACGAGCAGCTGCTTCAGCCGGTCGGTCTTGATACGCCCGGGATTGATCGCGTTCACCTGCACGCCATCCTGAATGCCGATGTCCGCGACTGCCTTCGTGAACGAGAGGCAAGCGCCGTTCACCGAGCCGCCAATCGTGAATTCCGCGCTGGGGGTGCGTCCGCCCGCGCCGATGATGTTCAACACGGAGCCGCGTCGCGCCTTGAGGTGAGGCCACGCCGCGCGCGTGAGGCGCACTGCGCCCATGAATTTCAGCGCAAATCCGTCTGCCCAGTCGGCGTCCGTCAATTCAAAAAAATCGCCGCGTTTTGTCGCGCCCGCATTATTCACCAAGATGTCGATGGCTCCATGAGCTTTGAGCGCGACGCCTACCAGGGCAGCCGGCACGGCGACATCGCGAAGGTCCCCCGCAACGGTAGTCGCCTTGCCGCCGTTGGATTTAATCTCCGACGCGACCTTGGCCAGATCGGCTTCGGTCCGCGCGGCCAGGACTAGCGTCGCGCCATCTTGCGCCAGCCGCAGCGCGATCGCGCGGCCAATCCCGCGGCTCGCCCCGGTCACGATCGCGATCTTGCCTTCCAGCGGTTTGTTTTTTGCCATGGGGACATCTCCTCTAAAACGGAAAGGCAGTTTACCCCAAGTAGAACAGGCTTCAGCCTGTTGGGTTTCGCCTCGCCTGCGAAAGTCAAACCCCACATGCTGAAGCCCGTGCTACAGAATACAAAAGACAAATTGGCTCTTTACACCCGAAAAAGATACTATAGATTGGCCTGATTGGACGAGCCAATGATTCCGCTCCATCTCCAACCCGAGAGCCACGTCCCGCTCTACATCCAGTTGCGCGATCAGATCCGCGCGCTGGTTCACGGAGGCGATCTGCGTCCGGGAGAGCGCATTCCCGCAAGCCGCGAACTCGCCACGCAGCTGGGCGTTCACCGCACCACCGTCGCGAACGCGTACGCCGAGCTCGAATCCGAAGGGCTCATCAGCGGCCACGTAGGGCGCGGCACTTTCATTCGCGGCGAAAACGTGGCCAGAAAAATTTCCGCAGTCCCGCATCCGACTTCTGTCGACGGAGGCCTCCGCTGGGAATCGCTCTTTGCCGACGAGCGCGGCGAGGAAATTCTGAGCCGCCTGACTCAGGCCGCCCCTCGCGGCTCCATTTCTTTCGTGATGGCGCGGCCCGCCGCGGAATTTTTTCCCATCGAGGAATTGAGAAAGTGCTCGAACGCTGTGTGGCGTCGCGAGGGCACCGAAATTCTTCAGTTCGGCCCGTCGGACGGATACCCGCCGCTGAAGCAGGCGCTCGTCGCCATGCTGCGAGCGGAAGGATACGAAGCGGGCGACGAGAATTTGCTGATCACCGATGGCTGCCAGCAGGCACTCGATCTGGTCTGCAAAGCGTTCTTGCGCCCGGGCGACACGGTTTTGCTCGAAAATCCCGCGTATCCCGGCGCGCTGGCCGTTTTTACCGGAGCGCGCGCCCGAATCCTGGGAGTCCCGGTAAAAACGGAATCTGGCCCAGGCATGATTCCCGGCGTGGACGTCTCCGCGATTGAAGCGGTGCTGATGCAAAATCGCGTGAAGATGATGGTCCTTACGCCGGACTTTCAGAATCCGACCGGGACGACGCTGCCGGTTGCCGAACGCCGCCGTTTGCTCGAGATCGCCGCGCGGTTTCAAGTGCCGGTCATCGAAGACCATATTTACGCGCGCCTCGGAGCCCGCGGGGAGCGCGTTCCGTCGCTGAAGCAGCTGGACCGTTCGAACATTGTCATTCAAGTTGACAGCTTCTCGAAAATTGCGTTTCCGGGAATGCGCGTGGGCTGGATCGTCGCCCCTTCGAATGTAATCGAACGGCTGCGCCTCGTGAAACAGTCTACCGATTTGCACACCGGTCATCTTGCGCAGGCCATCCTGGCCGAATACGTGCGTCGCGGACTTCTCGGTCGTCACCTAGAACGTACCCGCAAAGCGTATAGCGGTCGCCTGGCTGCGCTCGAACAGGCGCTAGGCCGCTCACATGCCTTCCGGAACGAAATGGACGCGCCCTGAGGGCGGCATGTGCGTTTGGGTCGAGCTGCCTCCGGGATTTGATTCGAACGAATTGCTGATCCACACGCGCGAACGCGGCGTTGTGTTTGCCCCCGGCCGATATTTTTATTTTCAGAATCCGCAGCCAAATACGCTGCGCCTGGGTTTTGCGGGAGTAGCCGAGCGTGAGATCGCGCGGGGAATCGCGACGCTCGCCGATGTCTTGCGCATCGAAATGCGCAAGCGCCAGCGAGGAGCACGCCGCGCGGAAGTCCCCCGCGTAGCGTTGGTGTAGCGCCCGCCTTCAGGCGGGCATGTGCTAGATTTCAAAGTGCCCGCCTGAAGGCGGGCGCTACAAGAGGACGATGAAGCTCGATCCAAAACCCGATAACCCGTGCTTCGGCTGCGGCGGCGCGAACCCGCGAGGAATGCGGCTCGCATTCGAACAAGATGACGCGCGCCAGCGCATAGTGGGACGCTTCCGTCTGGGAGAAGAATACCAGGGCGGCTCGGGCTTCCTTCACGGCGGAATCATTGCGTTGCTTCTGGACGAAGCCATGGGCAAAGCGGCCCGGTTTCACTCCGAGCACGCCGTCACGGCGGACCTGCGCGTGGAGTACAAGCGTCCCATCCGCGTGAACTCGGAAATCGTGGTGGAGGGATTTGTGACGCGCCGCGACGGTCGTCAGTTGTATCATGCAGGGGAGATTCGGAACGAGGCGGGAGATTTGCTCGCCCGCGGCGAAGGGCGGTTTGTCATTATCGACCGCGAAAAATACAAGTCCCGGTGACTGGTGACTAGTGACTGGTGATTTGTCGAGGTTGGGGCGTTCAGGGCGCCGAAAAATCGAGCGAGGAGAAAAAGAATGACAGCGACGATGGGAAGCAACGGAAACTACGGAACCGATCAGTGGCGAGTGAAGGTGGGCCTCGCTGAGATGCTCAAGGGCGGCGTGATCATGGACGTCACCAACGCCGAGCAGGCGCGCATCGCCGAGGACGCCGGAGCCTGCGCCGTGATGGCGCTGGAGCGCGTTCCGTCCGACATCCGCAAGGAAGGCGGCGTCGCGCGCATGGCCTCGCCGAAAATTATTCGCGAGATCATGAATACGGTGAGCATTCCCGTGATGGCAAAATGTCGCATCGGCCACTTCGCCGAAGCGTCGGTGCTTGAGGCGCTGGAAGTGGACTTCATCGACGAGAGCGAAGTTCTGACCCCCGCCGACGAGGAAAATCACGTGTGGAAGCACGATTTCAAGGTGCCCTTCGTTTGCGGCGCGCGAAACCTGGGCGAGGCGTTGCGGCGAATTGCCGAAGGCGCGGCGATGATTCGCACCAAGGGCGAGGCCGGCTCGGGGAACATCGTCGAAGCGGTTCGCCACATGCGCACGATCACCTCGGAGATGCGGCGACTCACGACGCTGCGCGGCGACGAATTCATGCGCGTCGCGAAAGAACTTGGCACGCCGCTGGACCTCGTCCGTGAAGTTGCGAGCACCGGAAAACTACCAGTGCCGAATTTTTCCGCGGGCGGAATCGCGACTCCCGCCGACGCCGCGCTCGTGCGCCACTTGGGCGCCGAAGCCGTTTTCGTCGGATCGGGAATTTTCAAGTCCGCCGATCCGGAAAAACGCGCGAAGGCCATCGTAAAAGCCACCACGCATTTCCAGGATCCCAAGGCCGTCCTCGAAGCCTCGGAAGAACTGGGCGAGGCCATGAGAGGCCTGGACATCCGCCAAATCGACGAGAAGGATTTGCTGCAAACGCGCGGCTGGTAATTTGTAGCGCCGGCATCTTGCCGGCAGGATTTCTGATTCGCGAGGAAACAAAGAGCCGGCGGGATGCCGGCGCTACCAAACCCCTTGCGATCACGAATCTCTGGTTTCAACTTACATGGTGGAAAAAATAAAAGTCGGAATTCTCGCCGTTCAAGGCGACTTTGAGGCTCACGCGGCGACTCTCGCGCGCATGGGCGTCGACTACGTATTTGTGCGCACGCCGCGCGATCTCGAAGGCGTGGATGCGGTCATCTTGCCGGGCGGCGAAAGCACGACGCAATGGAAATTCCTCGCCGAGGAAGGCCTCGACAAAAGTTTGCTCGCGCACTCGGCGCGGGGCGGAGCGATCTTCGGCACATGCGCCGGAGCCATCCTGCTGGCGCGCGAAGTTCACAACCCTGCGCAGGAGTCTCTGGGCCTCGCCGATATTACCGTCATTCGCAACGCCTATGGACGCCAACTCGCGAGCGAAGTGCGCCACGGCGCCACGTCAATCTCGCCCGAGCCGATCGAGATGGTTTTCATTCGCGCTCCGATCATCGAACGCGTTGGACCAGACGTGGAGGTGCTTGCCAAATCCGAGGGCCAGCCCGTCCTGATCCGCCAAGGCCACATCTTAATCTCGACATTTCATCCTGAGCTCACGAGCGACACGACTGTGCACGAATATTTCCTCGGCATGGCAGAGGGAAGCGATAACTCGCGCGGCAGCGAGGCTGGAGTCCCTGACGAAACTAAAGTGGTGCGCGCGCAAGCGGAACTATGAACTGAATCCCGTCTACCTGCATCGAATGAAGCCGCGAATCATTCGTAATAAATAGATCTACTCCAGCCGCGGCAGCACATGCCAACTGGATCGCGTCTGGAGGGCGAAGTGAACGATTGCTGCGCAGTCCAGCGTATATTCTTGCCGCCCTCACGTCAAAATCGATAGTGATTGATGTCTTTGCAATCGCGTCGGTGTATTTTCTGGCGAGTTCTTCGTCGTGCCGCTCAACTGGTTTGACCAGAACTTCTCCAAGTGTGAGCGTAGAAGTTAGCAACTGGTCGCCTCGCGAAAGCATTGCCCTCCTGAGATTGGTCACAAGTTCAAAGTGCGGACCATGACTCTCCAACAGGTAGATGAATAGATTCGTATCCCAAAAAACGCGACTCATTCCCATCCTTCCCGAATGCGGCGCACGTACTCATCGGCGTGCTCATCGGCCCAAAGAGCCTTACCCGAACCGGCTAAAGCCAGGAGCGGGTCTGTTCCTGAAAACGCAATCGTTGCAGCACTAGACCAATTACGATACCAAGGCAGCAAATCGCTATACCCATTGGGGATTTCATCTGGCTTGGGAATTACCTTGGAACCCTCACGTGCTGGATGGTAGACGTCCCCTTTGCGAAACAGCCTTCGCCTCCCCGGGCGGGTCTCGAGGAGCATTCGATACCGGGCTGGGTTTGGGGGCCGATTGGCGACACAATGCTGAACTACGTGGACATAGACGCCAGGGCGAATTGCGCCTGCAATCCGCTCCTTTTCCGCACGTTCCATAATTTCATCGACGGAAAAATCGGATCGTGCTGGATTCTCACGATGCAATAGTGCGGTAACAATCCAAACCTCATCAGCGACTCTGAGTCGGGTACGGGAAAGTGTGGGCATCTTGCCTCCGCTCACAACAATAATACAATGTATCTATGTATTGTCAACAGATACTTGTTCTATTGGATTCTTAAAGAATAGCATGTGTCTTTCGCCGACTTGAGCCTCTTCAGAATTCGTGTCATTCTGTCTTCTTGGAATTCCAGCCAGGAAAGATGAACATGGTGCCGCGCACCAAAGTTCTGTTTCTCTGTATAGGCAACGCATGCCGCAGCCAGATGGCGGAGGCCATTGCGAGGCATAATGCATCGGACGTGATCGAGCCGTCGAGCGCCGGGCTCGTGCCGTTTGGGGAGATTCCCGGCACGACCCTCACGGTTCTTCGCGAACTTGGAATTTCCGCCGACGGCCAAAGCTCCAAGCCGCTGCGTTCGGAAGATATGTCCGCGGCGGACATCGTGATCAACATGACTGGGCGGTCGAGCGCCTCGATTTTTACGGAACCGGTGCCGCAGGTCGAAGATTGGGACGTGGGCGATCCGTACGGATTCAATCTCGCGGTTTATCGCGAGATTCGCGATCAAATTGAGGCGCGCGTCGAGGATTTGGCGCGGCGGCTGCGCGAAAGCGGAGAATCGCCGGAAGCAGCGTAGGACAGCCACTCTTGGCTGTCCCTGCTACATTTAGGCAGCGAAAAGCGGACAGCCAGGAATGGCTGTCCTACAGGAGACTCATGCCGCGCGAAAAAACCAGCGTGTCGCGCGAAGATTACCTGAAGGCCATCTGGGAGATGGTCCAGGAAGAGCACGAGCCGATCAGCGCGCGCCTGGCCGAAGAGTTGGGTGTGACGCCGCCTGCGGTGACCGCGGCGCTCAAGCGCATGACGCGCGACGGCCTGCTCGTCGTGCGCCGCGACGGCCGCATCTCTCTGACGCGAAAGGGGAGCGGCCTCGCCGACCACCTGGCGATGCGCCACCAACTCGCGGAAAAGCTGCTCACCGAAGTCATCGGCCTCGACTGGACGCGCGCCCACGATGAAGCCGAGCGCCTCGAACACGGAATTTCACCAGAAGTCGAAAAATTGCTGCTGGCGCGTTTTGGAGCAGAGGGTTTTTGCCCTCACGGCGTGCCGCTGCAGGGCGGGCTTGCCAAGCTGCGGCGCAAACACGGCGCGGTCCCTCTATCCGATGTTACAACGGGGAAGTCGGTCGAAGTTCTCTGCGTTTACGAGAAAGACCCGGAATTCCTGAAGTTCCTCTCAGGCCTCACACTCCATCCCGGCGCGCGCGCCCGTATCAAGAAGCGCGAGTACGACGAAACGATGACGCTCGCGGTCGGCAATCGAACGATCCACCTCGGAAAACCCGCAACCAGCCGCATCTGGGTTCGCCCGTTGTCGCAGTAGGCGGGCTCGCATTATTCATCGCAGCTCCGCGTCGCTCAGGAGCGGATCATCGTCAGCAGCATCTTGAATTTGCCGAGGGCCTTCAGAGAATGAGGTTGATTTGCCGGCAAGAGAACCGCTTCACCTGCCGTCGTCCGTAAGGGCTTGCCGGAAACTGTAATTTCCGATTCGCCTTCCAGCACATGCGCGATTGCGTCGAACGGAGCTGTATGCTCGCTTAGCCCTTGGCCTTCATCGAACGCAAACAGCGTGACCGTTCCCGTGGCGCGGTTGACCACCGTCCGGCTGACGACGGATCCTTCCTGGTAGTTCACAAGATCGATCAAGCGGATCACTTCCGCAATGGGCATTTCACGCTTGCTCTGCGCCTGCTGCGAACTCATTTTCAACCACCTCCACTACCCTCACGATCTCGCCTCACCAACCCTCTTCCACAAACAAAAGCGGCATTGCCCCTGTTCAAGCCTGAGCGATCGCGCCCTTGCCTTTTTCTGTTACTGCGAAGAAGTCGCCTCCGCAAGCCTCCAGCATCCCCGCGCGAATCAATTCATCGATGGCGTCGAGTACGCTTCTTCGTTCGGCTGATTCGTTGCCTGCGGCCTCGAATAGCACATGGAGGTCTAGCCGGTCCTTCCCCATTTCTCCGAATAAGCGCAGAACGCGCAAGGACAGTGGCTTCATCATGCACCTCGCTGAGTTAGCAGGACAGAGAGCGCGTCCCGCTGTCATACCGGTTGAGAGCAATGTTCGCAGTGAGCGCAATGACGCCAGACAAGACCGCGAGAAACTCGTACGTACGATTCCCGCTACTTCCGTTTACGGCCGGTAGCTTTCTTACTGCGAGCCTTCGTGGCTGCCATCTTTTTTTCCGGCGGCCATGAGAGCGTCAACAGAAAGGCGCTGTCCTCCGCTGCCTCCACATCGTGAGGCACGCATTGATCTAGGGCGAGCAGGCGGCCCGCGGGAAGATCCACTATCCGCCCGGGCAAGTGGAGCCGGATATGGCCCGTAAGCGCGTGCACCGAGATCCTGCCTGCCGCTGTGTGTTCATGCATGCGCGTATTCGCCTTCATGGCGATCAGAACGATGCGGAGGTCCGGGTGCTTCACGAGCGTCTTCGAACTTCGTCCCGTGGGCTGAAGCCAGGATTCGTCCCGGTGCAGCTGGTCGAGTTCCCTGGCCAGGTCAAATTGGAGCAGGGGACCGCTAAGGGTACCTTCAATCGATTCGTGCCCGACGCCGGAGCGCCGGGAGGTTTGTGCTTGGGCAGTAGCCATACGTTAACCTCCACCGCCGGTTGACGAACCCGGTCCTTGTATCGTAACACGATGCGTTCATCAATGTATTCTCGCACCACTTCGATGAAGGAAATCCCGCGAAAAGAAAAAGGCCGAAGAATCTCTTCGGCCCTTTCTCCATTTTCAACTCGTTCGCTGTTGTTTGCTACGCTAAGAAATAGGCGTGCAAACGGCCTTGACCTCGGTGTACGCCTCGAGGACTTCGTGGCCCATCTCGCGGCCCCAGCCGGACTCCTTGTATCCGCCGAAGGGGAGCGCGGCGTCGAACACGTTGTAGCAATTGATCCAAACGGTTCCGGCGCGGAGCAGGCTCGCGAGCCTGTGAGCTTTCTTGATGTCGCGAGTCCAAATACCGGCCGCCAGACCGTAGGTCGAGTTGTTTGCCTGCGCCGCAATTTCTTCGACGCTGCGGAAGGGAATCACCGTGACCACGGGCCCGAAAATTTCTTCGCGCACCACTTTCATTTTTTCGTTGGTGTTCACGAGGACCGTGGGCTTTACGAAGTAGCCTTTGTCTCCGGATCGCGATCCGCCGGTGACCGCCTTCGCGCCTTCCGAGAAGCCCGATTCGAGATAGCCGCAAACTCGATTCAGCTGTTCTTCGGAAACGAGCGGCCCCATGTCGCTCGAGGGATCCATTCCTGGACCGACGTGAATGTTGTTGGCAAGTTTCGCGACGCCGTCCACGACTTTGTCGAAAATATCGTTTTCGACGAAGAGTCGCGAGCCCGCGCAGCAGCACTGGCCGTGGTTGAAGAAAATGGCGCTGGCGGCGCCGGGAATGGCGGCCTCGACATCGGCATCTTCGAGCACGATGTTGGGCGATTTCCCGCCCAGTTCCAGGGAAACTTTTTTCAGATTGCCGGCGGCGGCCTGCAGGATCAGCCTGCCAACCTCCGTGGAACCTGTGAAGGCCACTTTATCGACGTCCCGATGAGCCGCCAAGGCAGCGCCCGCCGTCTCTCCGTAGCCCGGCACGATATTCACGACGCCGTCGGGAATGCCGGCTTCCTGAATGAGTTCGCCAAGCAAAAGGGCGGACAGGGGCGTTTGTTCCGCGGGCTTCAGCACGACCGTGCAGCCGGTTGCGAGAGCCGGGCCAAGTTTCCAGGCCGCCATCAGCAATGGAAAATTCCACGGAATGATTTGTCCGACGACTCCCACCGGTTCGCGAAGCGTATAGGCCAGAAATTGGGTCGTTCCGCCGCCCGACGAAATGGGAATCGTGTTGCCTTCCACCTTGGTGGCCCACCCCGCCATGTAGCGGAAGTGATCGGCCGTGAGGGGCACATCGGCAACGCGCGCGATGCTGAGAGGTTTTCCATTGTCGAGCGATTCGAGCTGCGCAAATTCTTCCAGGTGCTTTTCGATCAAATCGCCAAGTTTCCAGATCATGCGGCCGCGCTCGGAAGGCGTGATCTTCGACCACGGGCCGCTTTCGAATGCGGCGCGTGCCGCTTTCACGGCGCGATTGATGTCTTCCTTGTCGCCTTCGGCGACCCGGGACAGGACGTCGCCCGTGGCGGGATTGTACGTGGGAAAAGTCTTGCCGGAGGCGGCTTCCACCCACTTGCCGTTAATGAGAATCTTGTGCGTCTTGGAAATAAATTTAGAAACATTCTGGTCGAGCAACGGTGCCGATGCTGTTGTTGCCATATTCTGATCTCCTTCTCTGCGATCCGAGGCTTGGATGCTTTGTATTGGCGAGGCGAAACCCACGCTACTCCCCTGGAAGGAAAAATTCAAGCGGGCGATTGTTGCGGCCGCAGCCGGGAAGCTGAAAAGGAAGGAATGGAATTCTCGATTCGCGGTGATTCTAAAGTGCAGTTATTTGAATTTTCTCTTTCGAGCCTTCGAGTTGTGCGGAATGCGATAAACTGACCGCATTGATGCTCACTGCGTTCCGCTACTACTGGATCACGGCGAAAAGTTACCGGCTGCGTCCGTGGGCCAGCCCTTACATTCGCTGGCGCCTCGAAACTTTTTTCGGCGGCGACATGCACGCGCTGGGCCCGGCGGAATTCTTCCGGCTCATTTGGCGCGAGCGAAAACAATTGAGGGCGTTTCTCGCGTGGACGGCCGAGCGCTGGCGAGTGCAAAAAGGGGACCAGGCTCGGGAGAGGTTTTGATTCACTTGGGAGGAAGCCGTGTGCCGCCCCTGCCGGGGCTTTCCTGCCGCGGGCTGCATGTTTTCCCACCCCGACCGGGTCGGGGTGGGCTACGATCTGCCGTCCCTCCGGGACTTCTAATTGCCGGAATTCGGAAATCTCAAATTTGAAATTTAGAATTTGAAATCTAAAGGCTGAAACCGCAAGCTTCAAATTTCAATTTGAAATCTCAATATTGCAATTTTCAAATCTGAAATTTCAAATTTCAGACTTGACACTTATTTCATCTCCCGCCTGATCGGCTCCGCGCGAAGAAGTGTATACTTATAGACGATCGACTCGAAGCAGGAGAGAAGTCCCCCCCTTCCGCAAGCCGCCATGAATGAATTGAAAATATTTCAGAAGACGGAATCGCTGCACGAAGGGCGCTGGTGGGAACCTATGCCCGACGGCCGCGTGCACTGCTATCTTTGCCCTCGGCATTGCCACATTGGGGAAGGGCAGGCGGGCTTTTGTTTCATTCGCGTGAATCAGGGCGGAAAGCTTTACAGCCTGGGATACGCTTCGCCGGCGGCGCTGCAAATCGATCCGATCGAGAAGAAGCCGCTCAATCATTTTCTGCCGGGCACGCGCGTGTTTTCGCTCGGCACCGCGGGCTGCAACATGGGCTGTTTTTTCTGCCAGAACTGGGACATTTCAAAATCGAAAGCCGACCAGGTCCGCTCGGCGCACATTCCTCCGGAAGATGTCGTCGCGCTGGCGATTCGCTACGGCTGCCCGTCGATTGCATTTACCTATAATGAGCCGACGATCTGGGGCGAGTACGTGATCGACATTTGCCACGCCGCGCGGGAAGCGGGAATCCGCACGGTCATGGTCACGAACGGCTACATTACGAGGGAAGCGTTTCACGATATTTACGACCACGTGGACGCCGCAAACGTGGACCTGAAAGCGTTCACCGAAGGATTTTACGGCCGGATTACGCTCACGCATTTGCAGCCCGTGCTCGACATGCTTACGTGGCTGAAAGGGGAGACGAACGTTTGGTTTGAGATCACCAATCTGCTGATTCCTACCCTGAACGATGACCCGGGCGAAATATGCAAGCTTTCCGATTGGATCCTGGAACATCTCGGTCCGGACGTCCCGCTGCATTTCACAGCGTTCCATCCCGATTTCAAGCTGCAGGACAAACCGAGAACGCCTCCCGAAACGCTGCACGCCGCGCGCAAAATCGCGCTGGATGCGGGCCTGCACTACGTCTACGAAGGGAACATCCACAGCGGCGCGGCCCACACTTTCTGCCCCGGCTGCGGCAAACTCTTGATTCGCCGCTCCTGGCACGATGTTCTGGAGAATTCGCTCCGCGACGGCGCGTGCCCCTCCTGCGGCCACGCGATCCCGGGACGTTGGACAAATGCTCTGCCTCCATCTAAGCCTTCGGTCCTGCAAGCATTCGATAGAGCAGCGCGTAAGTACGGCGCGCTCAATCTTTGAATTGTGCGGATTGCAGATCTTTACGTCGAGGAAGGAAATCGAGGACTGGCCGAAATTCACGAATCGAATATCTCAAATTTGAAATTTCAATTCTAGAGTCCCAAAACCCAAATCACCTTCTCCAGACCTCAGTCACTCATCACAAATGACGAATTGCGATTCACACTTCGACCGCTGCGGCGGCCTCAGTGCAAGCGAATCACGAGTCACCGGTCACCAGTCACTGCCGGACTCCCCGCCATCGGCATGTTCATCTGCATGCTGGAATCGGGCGGCATCGTAGGCATGCCGGCGAGATACGAGTACATCCACAACTGCCACTTGCGGTCCAGCTCCAGCGAAGTTGTATCCAAGGCTTTCGTCACTTCGGCAACATTGGGATGCGGCATCTTTGCGGCGTAAAGTTTCCGAACCGTATCGGCGCCGCCGAATTCGGCGATTTCGCTGACCCATGCCGCGCCCAGCAAGGTCCGGTCATCGGGAGAAGAAATTTCGCCGCCCGGATCGACCAGCAAGCTGGCGACCTTCTTGTGACCGAGTCTTTGTTCCACTTGCGCGGCCGCCATGCCGATTTCCGTGCCTCGCCATTCGCCTACGAGCCAAACTGCAGTCCACCGGGCGAGTTGCGCGTTTCCGGGCTTGCCCCAGGCGGCGTAGAGAAGCGCCTCCGCATCGGCCGCCGCGGGAAGCTGGGGAATCCGCCCCTTGAGCTTGGTGCGAATCGTCGTTCCTGTCACCGAGTAAGGTTGTTGGCTCGTCTCGCCGCCCGGCGGAATGGTGAACTCGGGGTCGAAGACCACGCGGATTTCCACGTTTGAATCGGCATCGCGCAGCTTTTTATTCAGGCTCGCGAACAGCGGCTCTCTCTTGGTCGCGAATCCTGACATGGCGTCCTGCGACAACGAGCCTGGCGGACATAGAATTTCGTAGTGCGCGGAAGTGACGCGCTGCATGAGGGATTCGCGGATGAACCGGCGAATCGTGCCGCCAAAGAAGAGAAGAGCAACGGCGAGCGCCGCGACAATCAGGGAAAAGATCGCCAGCGGCTGGCTGAAACTTCTTTCGGAGGGGGCCTTTTCGGTCATGGAGTTATTTTACCCGACGGCCAGTGTTCGATATTTCCAGTTGGCGCGGGAAGAAAATATTTTTCGACGCCCGTGTCAGGAAAGCCGCGATTATTCAGGTGGACGCGCAGTTGAGCCATGGAAATGGGGCCGCGCGGGAATAGGGCGCGGATCGATTCAAAGACGACCTGATGCTCGGGCTTGATGAAAGGATGGTGGGAGAGAGCTTGCAGGAGTTTCTGCCGGCCCTCACGAGGGATCGCCTCGTCGCAGAGCACGCGAAGGGCTTGGAGCTCGGTTGCGAATTGTGTTTCGCGGTCCATTACGACGGTGCCGAAGGAATTTCTCTCCCGAAAAGAAGATTCTGCCTGGCGCGAAAAATACTGCCAGTCGCGCTACACTTAGTTTATTCCAGATGTGGCTTGGCCGACGAGGATTCTTCCATCGTACGGAGGATCGCCTAACAGAATCGTTCTGGAGTAGACTACCCGCGTCGCGGAGTGGAACGCGCTCGGAAGGAGAGGGCAATATGCCAAAAGTATTCCGCCTCATGACTTTCTTGTTCCTGTTCTCATTCGCAGGCGGCGCGCTGGCGCAGGAGGCGCCCGACTGGACCAATCCCTTTCCTCCTTACCGGGTCATCGGCAATATTTATTACGTGGGGAGCCAGGGACTTGCCTCTTACCTGATCACCACGCCGCAGGGAAATATCTTGATCAACAGCAATCTGGAAAAATCCGTGCCGATGATTCGGGAGAGCATTGAAAAATTGGGGTTTCGCTTCAGCGACACCAAGATTCTTCTGATCAGCCACGCGCATTGGGACCATTGCTCGGGCAGCGCGGCGGTAAAGGAACTGACCGGGGCCAAGTACATGGTCATGGACGCCGACGTGCCGGAAATTGAAGCCGGCGGGAAAGGCAACTTCCAATACGGAGATAATCCAACATCGCGCTACCAGCCCACGAAAGTCGACCGCGTGTTGCATGACGGCGACGAGGTGCGGCTCGGCGACACTGTGCTCGTCGCGCATCTCACGCCAGGACATACGAAGGGCACGACGACATGGACGATGAAGGTGGCGGACGGAGGAAAAACCTATAACGTGGTCATCGTGGGCAGCCCAAATGTGAATGCCGGGTACAAGCTGGTGAATAACGCGCTCTACCCGCAAATTGCGTCCGACTACGAGCGCATGTTCCGCGTCTTGAAATCCTTGCCATGCGATATTTTTCTGGGCGCGCACGGGGACTATTACGGCATGGAGGCGAAATATGCCCGTATGAAACAGGGCGGGCCGAACCCATTCATCGATCCCGAGGGCTACAAGAGTTATATCGCCGAGCGCGAGCAAACGTTTCTTGCGGAGTTGGCGAAGCAGAAGGCCGCAATTCAGTAGGGTCCGAATTCGGCCAGGTTACTTTCCGGACAGAGATACTCTGCGCAACAAAGATCGGAGGTCTGTTGTGAGAAAAAAGGTGCTCGGCGTTTTCATCGCGGCGATAAGTTTCCTGGCCGTTTCCATTCCGCTGGCGGCGCATCACGGTACGGCGGGCTACGACATGGAAAAAGAATTGGTTATGAAGGCGACTGTGACGGAGTGGCTGTGGGCCAATCCGCATTGTTTCCTGAAATTTGACGCAACGAATGACAAGGGTGAGGTCGCGCATTGGGCCGCCGAAGTCAGCAATCCCATTGACATGACCAGGCGCGGTTGGACCAAGCACACATTGAATGTCGGGGATCAAGTCACCGTGACCGTGCGACCGGCCAAGAACGGCGCGCCGGTCGGGCAACTTATGAAGGTAGTCCTTCCCAGCGGCCAAACATTGATCGGGTGGAACCCTGCCGTGCGTTAAAGACAGGCGCGTGAGGATTTCAAAATGCGAAAGAGATATCTGAATCCGGTCATAAGAGTAATCGCGGTCCTGGCAATTTCGATTGGCTTGCGCGCGCAGACCGCTCCGCCTCAGCAACCCCAAGCGGCGAAAACTCAGAAGGCAGCCCCTGCCCCTCGCCGCGACCTGTCCGGGATTTGGGGAGTGGAAGACAAGCTAATACTGGCAGGTATCTCACCGGCGGGAGTGAAGTCCCATGCTCCATTCACGGCTTTGGGCGAGAACATAGCCAACAATGTCTACAAGCCCGGTGACGGGCCAAGAAAAGTTCCCATCGGGTTGGTCAATGATCCACTGGACGGGTGCGATCCTGCGGGATTTCCGCGCAACCTGCTGTTTGAGCTGCGACCGTTTCAAGTCGTCCAGACTCCCAATAAGATGCTGATCGTGTATCAGTACCAGCGCGTGTGGCGGGTCATCTGGACGGACGGGCGAGAACTTCCGAAAGATCCCGATCCGAGTTGGTATGGATACTCGGTGGGGAAGTGGGAGGACGATTACACATTTGTCGTGGAGACGGTTGGGACGGACGAGAGGACCTGGCTTGACAATGCCGGGAACCCGCACAGCGGCGAAATGCGCGTCGAGGAACGCTACCACCGGTTGAATCATGACGCCGTGGAGCTGACCGTGAAGATCGACGATCCGAAGATTTACACGGAGCCATGGCTCGCCCGCGACAAGTTCCCTCTCACATTAATGCCTGCCCATACGGACATCGTGGAAATGATCTGCGCGCCGAGCGAAGCGGAAGAATACAAGAAGGTGATGGCCAACCCTCTTTCCAAGTAGAAGCTCGCTTTCGGTTCATGTAGCGCCCGTCCGCCGCGGCGGACGGGCATGTGCTTGGATCCAAAGTGCCCGCCTGAAGGCGGGCGCTACAAAGTCGTGTCAATTTTGAGTTCTCACACAGACTCTGAAGCGACGCAGGTTCCCCCTCCGCCCTTTCAGGGCGGAAGATGAAATTTGGGCACGATACCTGGGGCGTTGCCCCGGGCTAGTTACCTCCGCGCCGTTGGCGCGACGTCGTGGCCGTATTTTCAATCCGGAGAAACTACCAATATGAATTTAATTTATTAGATAGGTTCTGGCACTCCACAATTCCTATCGCAATTTTCCTTGGCTTATTTGTTCTTGTTTTCCACGTGGTCGTCAATCCACTTCAAGATTAGATCGGCGACCTGGTTGCTATTCTTGTCCTGCATGAGCATGTGGCTGTTGCCGAACTGCCCGTACTTCGGCAAGTGCATCATGGTCGCGTCTCCGCCCGCGGCTTTGACCTGTCCGACGAATTGTTGGCAAGAATCAAATCTCTCCTGCCACTTGATCGGAGAAGAAGGGACATCTCCGATGTGGTCGCCGAAGACGACCAGCGTCGGAATCTTCGCCAAGTTTGCAATCTGCTGCGAGTTCAGCGCGGGGCACACGGTTTCAATCGTGATCATGGCTTTAATGTCCGCCGGATTGATGAGCGCCGCCTGCTCGGGAAAGAAACCCGATTCGGAGTGGCCCATCAGGATTGCGCCCTTCAATTTAATGGCCAGGCCCGATAGATTCGTCCACGTGGGATTGACCGCGGGAAGTCCGCCATTAAGGTCCGGGATCACTTGTTTCCCGAACTCTTCAAATGCCTCCACAGGAAACTGTTCGTCAGGGAACGCTTTCCCGGCGGATGGGCCAAACCGGAAGCCCAGCCAGGCAATTTCGTGGGTCGCTGTGCGCATTTCGGGCATATCGCTTGGCGGGCGTTTTCCTAATTTAATTTCATTGTAGATGGTTGAGTCGAACCCGGAACGCGCGCGCGAAACCTGATCGGGAAGATAGACAGAACGGTGCTTGCGAAGAAAATATTCGTTCCATCCCATGCGCCCATCGGGAGTAGTTTCGTAGCTCTTCGAGCTGAGGCAGCATCCGTGCACCATGACGACGGGAATATGCGAATCGGCGCCCTCAGGAATCTGATACTGAACGTACATCTGGTCCACCGTGATGTTTCCGCTGTTGATCCCGGAGCCCAAAAATCCCGTGGTAGATCCGGTGAGCGCGTCCGTGAAGACGGTGCGGCCACCGACGAAGAAGCTGCCTTGCTCCTTCAGGAGCAACGAATCGGCCATGGTCACGCCCGCGGCGGCCAGCAATAGTGCCGAAATTGCCGCGAGCCGAACAAACGGGCGGGCTGGTCTTTTAAACTGACGATTGTTTTTCACAGGGATCTCCTCTGGCTGTTTTTCCGGCTTGCGGAAAGGTACCATGCTTTCTCATTCCGAGCGAAGCCTGCGAACGCCACGTGGTGAGCCAGTTAATGGGATGCCTCCTTGCCACCGCACTCTACAACTTCTAGAGATCCGCGGCGGACCATCCCATTAACTGGAAATCCGGCCTCGTACATCTTTATCTGCTAGGAACGGCTGAAAATTACGGTTCGGTTTTCTTTGAAGGCCGGAAGCATTACTGCCTGATACCAATCGGTCTTGCTTCGCCATCCCGGCAGGAAGTCTGGGGCACGATTCAATAGCTCGTCCCAGCCTTGCTTTTCTTCGGTAACTTCTAGGGCGCTCCCCGCTCCGCCAATCCCTAAACACATCAGGTCAGACCCGTAACAATCACGTTTGTAGGCAACCAGGTTGTCAATGTTGGCCCAATTTATTGCTTGGATTTTAGATTCGCCATTGGCAGTCGAGGAAGTCAATGAAATCCCGGTGTCAATCACCGAGACGCGAGACGCAACCATGCTATCGCGGTTCGACATATGCCGCACGAAACGCGAGTCTAGTCTGTTTGATGTCAAGCAGCCAACGAAAAATCTCATTCCAATCGAGTGTTGCGTGCCAAGTCCTTCCATGAGAAGGCCGGTTAGTGTCAAGCCGGTTTTTCTTTTTCTTATCAGGGGTTTTTGCCGTTTAAGCCGGTCCGCCTCTGTCGCCATCCTTCCATCCGCACTCTTTGGTGAGCGATTGTTTCGCTCGGTGCAAGTTGGGCGTCCTTCATTCAGTAGGTGCTGCTACCTGAGAATCGACCTTGGCTCTCATCTCTGAGAGTTGGGCCAGGACTTGGGCGCAGTCACCTGAACTCGGCGGTGAGCTCGGCTCTTTCGTTTCAACCTCTAGGCCACGGCGCGTACCCCTTGGTGGTTGTTGTTGCGCAGTGGTTCATACGCTTCTCCGCTCACCCACAACTTGTGCAGCAGGACCGACAACTTGCGTGCGACGGCAACCACCGCTCGCTTCTTGGCATTTTTTCCTCCGCGCTCGGCCAGCTTCCATCCCCAACGCCGCAGATCGCTGTCCTGTCCAAAAGGCCCGAGAATGTAATGCGCGCCTTGCACCATCAGCGTTCTCAGATAACGGTCGCCTTCCTTGCTGATGTGCAGTTGCGGCTCGCTCTTGCCGGAGTTCCTGCGCCCGGGACGCAGTCCCAGAAAACATCCCACATCGCGGCTGTGACGAAATCGGCGTGGATCGTCCAGCGTCAACACGTAGGTCAACGCAATCAGCGTCCCCACACCCTTCACTTGTTTCAGCCGCGCCACTTCAGGGTGAACTTCCTTGGCGATCTGTTCGATCCGCTGATCGTATTCCTTGATGCGCTCGTTGAGCGATTCGATCTCTCGCAACAGCGGATCCAGCGCCTCACGCAATTCCTGGCTCAACCCCTCGGAGCTGTCTCGATTCATTTGCTCCGTGCCGCATTTCTTCAGCCGCTCGCCATAGGATTTCGTCAACCCGCGCGCCGCATTCACTAGAGCCGTGCGCGAACTGACCAGCGCCGCTCGTGCGCGAATCACTGTCAGTTGAATTTGCGCCTGCGCACTGCGATGCCGCACTGGACCCAATAAGCCGGGATCGATCCGTGCGAGCCGCGCCAGCGTCCGCGCGTCGAGCTGATCATCCTTGCGACTGCTCTCGCCAATCAGCCGCACGTTGCGCGCATGCGCTACGATCACTTCGTGATCCATCCGTGCCAACTGCCGGCTCACCCACGGCGAGTGCGTTCCCGTTTCCAGTGCGATCCGGCAGCGCGGCATCTTACCGAACGCCTGGCGGATTCCGTTCGGTGTGGTCGGCACACTGCGTTCCAAAATCACATTCCCCATCTCATCCAAAACGCAGTAACAGCTGCTTCGATCTCCCAAGTCCAACCCGATGGTCAGTGCGGGCTGTTTGAAAATTTTGTTTCCGTTTTTCACCACAGTGCTATTCTTTCGCATAAGCCGGTCTCCTTTCCATTGCGCCTTGAGCGCGTCAATCGTTGGGAGCATATCGCATCCCGTCGGAGACCGGCCTTCTCATCCCATCTGTGAAACGGTGCCGGCTCAAGCGTTCGATGCAACACCCTATAACCAGTTGATCTGACAATACTTCCCATCGAGAATCAATCGGTATGGCAGTACTCAATCAGAACCTAAACAGGGCTTTTGTTTTGTTTGAGTTGACGTCTGCGAACAAAATCAGCTTCCTAGACTCCTACAAGAAGACTTTGAGCAAGCGTTGCATCGACCCATTGAGACCACCGGGATTATCGGAATGTGGCCCAGGTTATCAAGTCACGCCACCGAGTGCTGGCTGATTTCTAAAGGCGCGCGGTCGCCGATAGCACGTAAGTAGCGCTCGGCCGAGCGCCTCAATGCGAGTTTCGGATCGCCGGAGACGACGAAATTCGGCCACGCGCCATACAATTTGGCAAACTTGTAAGGCTCAAGCTTGCGAACGATCTCGCGCACAGTCGCACTGTCTACCGGAATATAGTTGGGGTAGCTGTACATGAAGCTGACATGTCGGCGATCCGAACAGACCTGGGGCATGTCACCGCTCAGCAGCGCACCGTTGCCATGCTCGCCGGCAGCCCAGTGCAGCACCTGAAAGCCGCTGAAGTGTCCGCCCACACGAATCAGCGTGAGATCGTCACTCAGCCGATGGGTTTCTCCCTTCCAGAACACAATCGCGGGGTCTGGACGCTGCACCCATTCGCGGTCCGCCTCGTGCAGATAGATTGGAATGCCGCCAAATGCGTGACTCCACTCCACCATGCACGAGTAATAGTGCGGGTGGGAAACCGCAATCGCCGATAGCCCGCCAAGGGCCTTCACAAGTCCGACCGTACTAGCGTCGATCAAGCTGACGCAGTCCCAAAGGAATCCGCCGCCCTGTCTTTGCAAGAGCAGCGCCCTCTGTCCAATTCCGAACTCCGGCTCTGTGTGAATCCCCCAAAGGCACCAGCCTTCTTCGAAGAAGACATTACGATGCGTTTTCCGCAGCTCATCTAGCGAGATCCATTGCTGCCCCTGGGGTCCGATGAATTGACGATCATCTTGGCAGATGGCACAGCTGCGCGGAGTCTCGCCCAAAGGTGGAAATTGAGTTCCACAGGTTTCGCAGATTTGAGTCATGTGCTTGGATTCCTTTCGTTCGCCGTTTCGCAGCATGCTAGCACAACACCTGAACCAGGCGGGAATCACTCCGTCACGCTGCCAGCATCACCTTCCAGGCTGACAGCCAAGTTGATAAACGGGATTCTCGGAAACTGGCCCACCACCAAACGCCTGTCTCCTGAATGGCGACACCCAAGGCGCCAATCGGGAGATTGGCGTTCCCGGGGCTTAGACCTCCGCAGTTGTGATTGCTCCGAGAGACGCGGAACTCACTAGCGCGGCGTACTTGGCGAAAACGCCGGTCTTGTAGCGCGGCGCGGGCGGTTTCCATTTTGCGAGGCGCGCCTTGATTTCGGCGTCGCTCAATTCGACGCGCAGGCTCTTTGTCGCAAGATCGAAAACGATTTGATCGCCCTCGGCGACGATGGCGATGGGCCCGCCGCGAGCGGCTTCGGGAGCGGCGTGGCCTGCCATCAGGCCGCGCGTTGCGCCGCTGAAGCGGCCGTCGGTCAAGAGCGCCACGTCTTCGCCCAAGCCGAGGCCCACGAGGGCGGCGGTTAGGCCGAGCATTTCGCGCATACCCGGCCCTCCGCGCGGCCCTTCGTAGCGCACGATGACGACGTCGCCCTTCTTGATTTGTCCTTTCACGGCGGCATCCATCGCGTCTTCTTCTCGATTGAAAACGCGCGCCGGGCCGCGGTGGTGAGGCCTTTCGTGGCCGGAAGTTTTCACGACGCATCCTTCCGGAACCAGATTGCCCCGCAAAATCATCAGGCCGCCGGTGGTTTTAATTGGGTCTGAAAGTGGATGCACAACATCTTGGCCCGGACGTTCCTTCACTGAGAGCGCTTCCTCGTCCAGGGTTTTCAGGCTGGCCGTCATTTGCCCGCGATGGAGCAAGCCCGCGTCGAGGAGTCGTTTCGCCAGCAGCGCAGTCCCGCCGGCGTTGTACAAATCGACGGCCGTGTATTTTCCCCAGGGCTTCATGTCAGCCAGAAGAGGAGTCTTCGCGCTGATGTCGCCGAAATCGTCGAGATGAAGTTCAATGTCCGCTTCCTTGGCCATGGCCAGCAGATGCAGGACGGCGTTAGTCGAGCCGCCTGTCGCCACCACGGAAAAAATGGCGTTTTCAAACGCCTGGCGCGTAAGAATTTTGCGCGGCGTTATGCCTTTGCGGAGCAGCTCCATCACCAGAGTTCCGGCGCGGTAGGCGGCTTCGTCTTTGCGCGGATCGGTGGCGGGCACGTTGCCGAGTCCGATGGGCGTGAGGCCAATAAATTCCAATGCCATGGCCATCGTGTTGGCCGTGAACTGGCCGCCGCACGCGCCCGCTCCCGGACATGCCACGCTCTCGATTTCTTTCAGATCGGCGTCGGACATTTTTCCGGCGGAATGCGCGCCGACGGCTTCAAACACATCCTGAATCGTGACGTCGTGGCCGCGAAAGCGTCCCGGCTGAATCGAGCCGCCGTAGAGAACCAGGCCCGGCAAATTCAGGCGCGTCAGGCCCATTGCGGTTGCGGGGATGGTCTTGTCGCATCCGGCGAGGGCGATCATCGCGTCGAACATGTAGCCCATTCCGACCAGCTCGATCGAATCGGCGATCACTTCGCGGCTTACGAGCGAAGCTTTCATTCCCTCGGTGCCCATCGTTTCACCGTCGCTGATGGCGATGGTGTTGAATTCGAGGGGCGTGCCGCCGGCGGCGCGGATTCCGTCTTTCACTTTTTCCGCGAGCTTGCGGAGGTGCGAATTGCAGGGCATTGCTTCAATCCAGGTATTCGCAACGCCGACGAGCGGCTTGGCCAGATCTTCGTCCGTGAGGCCGATTGCGTAAAAATAAGCGCGCGCAGGCGCCCTCGACGGGCCGTCGACAATGATGCGGCTGTGTTCTCTGAGACGCGAATCCATGATTCCTCCGGAAGGAATTTGACTAGTGACTGGTGATTCGTGAAAAAATCGCAAACGGGGCCAGTGGAACAGGCTTCAGCCTGTGGGGTCTTGTCCTTGCAAGGCCTAAAGGCCACAGGCTGAAGCCTGTTCCACTTTTGGGGCCTGTTCCACTCGAAGCCTGTGCCACACAACAACTCTCTGGCCGAGCAGTCCCTACGCGCCTTCGGCGATCACGCGGTTCTTCTTCATCCAGGGCATCATCGAGCGCAATTCCGCGCCGACCTTTTCGATCGGATGTTTCTGGCCCGCTTCGCGGAGCTGCTTGAAGTTTTTGAGGCCGGTGGCGGCTTCATTCATCCATTCCTTGGCAAACTTGCCGGATTGAATATCCGCGAGGATGACCTTCATGCGCTCTTTTGTAGCCTTGTCGATCACGATAGGGCCGCGCGTCAAGTCGCCGTATTCGGCCGTGTTTGAAATCGAGTAGCGCATTTCGGAGATTCCGCCTTCGTAGACCAGGTCCACGATCAGTTTCATCTCGTGGCAGCATTCGAAATAGGCCATCTCAGGGGCATAGCCCGCTTCGACCAGCGTCTCGTATCCCGCCTGAATCAGAGCGGTGAGTCCGCCGCAAAGCACGGACTGCTCGCCGAAGAGGTCCGTTTCGGTCTCCTCGCGGAAATTCGTTTCGATTACTCCGGCGCGCGCGCCGCCGATCCCGCTGGCGTAGGCGAGGCCGATTTTTTTCGTGTCGCCGGCCGGGTCCTGATGAATGGCGAGCAGGCAGGGAACTCCCGCGCCTTGCGAAAACTGATGGCGCACGAGGTGACCCGGCCCCTTCGGCGCGACCATGAACACGTTCACATCCTTGGGCGGCTTGATAAATCCGAAATGGATTGAGAAGCCGTGAGCGAGCGCGAGATATTTCCCGGCGCGCATCGCGGGCGCAACGTCGGCATCGTAGATGCCTGGTGTCAGCTCGTCGGGAGTAAGGATCATGACGATGTCGCCTTCTTCCGCGGCCTGGCGTACCGGTATCACCCGCAGTCCGGCCTTTTGCGCCTTGGCGACGGACGCGCTCGTGCTCTTCAGGCCGACGATCACGTCGCAGCCCGAGTCCGCCAGATTCATGGCGTGGGCATGGCCTTGCGATCCAAAACCGATCACGGCAATTTTCTTGTTCTTGATGTAGTTCAAATCCGCGTCTTTATCGTAGTAAACCTTCACATTTCCTCCTGTTGCGTTTTTGGGTCTGCGATCTTGATAGCCGGAACTCTACTCTTTGCGCGCCTTGTTGAATTGGCATCGGCGCGCTTTTGTAGCGCCCGCCTTCAGGCGGGCACTTTGGATGCAAGCATATGCTCGTACGCCGCGGCGGGCGAGCGCTACACGCCCTGGACCCCGGATGCCACGCGGGCACTTTGGCCTGTGAGGGTGCATCCTTGCAAGGACCAAAACCCACAGGCTGAAGCCTGTGCTACTGGAAACCATCCGCGGCAAATAGTTTAAACCTTTGCTTGCGGGTAGCACCCAAGAATTTTTACGGAATCGGCAAACTCTTTCAGCTCTTCGAGCGCCGCTCGCGTTTCCGGATCCTTGAGCGAGGCCTGGAGATCGAGATAGAAGCAATAGCTCCACGGCGTGCCGGGAATGGGGCGGCTTTCAATTTTCAGCAAATTCAGGTTGCGCCGGGCGAAGGCGTTTAGCGCGGAGCACAGCGATCCCGGCTTGTGCGCTAGGTGCAGAACGAGCGAGAGCTTGTCGGCGTTTCCCGCGACCTCGGCGGAAGCGGCTAGCAGCAAGAAGCGCGTGTAATTCTCCGGATGATCTTCGAGGTGCTCGCGCAGAATCGCCGCGCCGTAAACTTTCGCCGAGCGTTTGCTGGCGATCCCGGCCTTCGTTGCGTCGCCGGCGCCCATCACTTCGCGAACGCTTCCTGCCGTGTCGTCGGTCGCCACGCGCTTGATCGTTGGATGGCTCGCGAAGAAACGCTCGCACTGGGCGAGGGCGACTGGATGGGAAGATACCTGCGTGATGCGCTCAAAGGCCGCGCCCGGAACGCCGATCAGGTTGTGCACAATCGGAATGACGACTTCGGCCTGGATGTGCAGGCCGCTGGAAATAAGCAAGTCATAGGAACGGTGAACCGAGCCTGCCAGGCTATTTTCGATCGGCGCGAGTATGTAATCCGCGACACCATCCTGGATGCTCGTGTACAGCGCCTCGAATGTAGTGCGCGGAACGAGCTGGATGTCTTCGCCGAGGAGCTTGACGGCCGCTTCTTCGCTGAATGCGCCGCGCTCGCCCTGAAAGGCGATTCGGGAAGAGGGAGGGACCTTCATTCCCAATGTCCACAGATCAAAATTTGCGCAATCAGGAGTCCCGGCATAAGCAATCAAGCTATCAGGGCGCGAAGCCGTCAGTCAAACGTTCCGCATGTTGGGCGGACGCTCATTTTGAAAAAGACCGTGCCCTCTCCGTCCCGAAGTGCGCGGGACGGAGAGGCCTCTACAAGAGCGCATCGGTGCGGTCGGTTTTGTAGAGACCGCCCGTTTTTTGGGCGGGCAGCTTTTCGGTTTTTTCAATGAACCGGACGTGCAAAGGTTCGCGCGCTCTAGGCGTGCGGGACCCGTTTGCCGCCGAGCACGGTCGCGCTCGGGAGGAGCCTCTGGTGGCCGGTGATTTTATTGTTGTAGTTATCGAGGTAGTCGAAATTTCCTTTTCGCAGCTCGAGCACCGCGACGTCGGCGGGCGCGCCCACGTTGAGCGTGCCGCGGTCGTTGAACAACGGGAAGATGCGCGCGGCATTCACGGTGGCTCGCGCGATGGCCTGATCGACCGTCATGCCGTAACCGAACAGCTTGGACATGCAGTTGGGAAGGTCGATGACCCCGGTCTCATGGGCGTTCGTGTTCCAGTCGGTGGAGAATGTATCGGGCCAGAACCCGGCCTTCATGATCGCGGCAATGGTGTCCCACCTCATGTGCCCTTTCTGTCCATTGCCGACGTCGAACCAGACGCCGCGGCGCCGCGCCGCCATCACTTCGGGCAGGATGTGGCCGCTGTCGTCAATGATGCTGTTGGGTGGCGGCGCGAACATGTGGGTGACGATGTCGCCGCGCTTCAACAGGGCGAAGAGCTTGGGAATCGGCGTGATGGTCTGGCCCATGTGGATCATCACGGGCAGGCTGAAGGAAGTTGCCACTTCCTGCGTGCGCCGGAGCACCTCGTAATCGTTCTCTCCCGCCACATCCCGCGACAGCCGCGCCTTGACGCCGACGATGAAGTCGCGGTTTTTCGCGATTGCCTCGCGCGCCGCATCGACATCCGCGTTCTTCAGGTCCATGGTGTCGCCATCGGGCAGGATGCCGGCGCGGCCGATGTTGATCAGCACGCGGCCCTGCTGAATCGACGTTCGCGCGACGGCAATCGTATCGCCGATGTGATCGGCGCCTTGCGATCCCGCATCAATCCATCCGGTCACGCCGTCCTGCAGGACGAGGCCGGGGCCCTGGGTGAAGCGTCCGCAATGGGTATGGATATCGAGCAGGCCGGGGACGACGAGTTTCCCATGCGCCTCGATGGTGTCGGCTGCGTCGCCCGCGATGGTGGCTTCGACGGCGGCGATGCGGCCTCCCGAGATCGCCACGTCGCGAATCGCATCGAGCCGCACGGAAGGATCGATGACGCGCCCGCCCTTGATGATCAGGTCATAGCTTGCCGCGAATACTTTTCGCGCGCGGGCGAACATGCCATAGCCGCGCCTGCGGCAGCAAATGAAAGAAAACGGCGCCGGTTCAACATCGCAGCCTCCTTAGTGTGTATTGAAGGTCAGATATTGAGCGCGTTGACCCTGTCTGTCAACAAGCGAACGCGCGAGAGGCCTTTGTAGCGCCTGCCTTCAGGCGGGCACTTTGGAATCGCGCAGATGCCCGCCTGAAGGCGGGCGCTACACGAAGAATTACCGATTTCGTGCTCGTACACCGGTAGCTCCGGAAAAGGCTTGATTGGTGTGCCGTGAAGGGGCAGCACCCTCACTCACTACGAATCCTATAATTTATTCAGACCGTCAAGGCCGGCAACTTTGTAGGCTTCGGCGAAGGTTGGATAATTGAAGACTGTGTCGCGAAAATAGTCCATGGTGCCGCCGAAGCGTTAGGACGGCCTGGCCGATGTGCACGATTTCCGCGGCGCTTTCTCCGATGACGTGGACGCCGAGGACTTTGCGTGTGTCCGGGTGGAAGAGAATTTTCAGCATGCCGGTGTGGTCGCCGACGATTTGCGCTTTGGCCAGCTCTTCGTATTTTGAAATTCCGACTTCAAAGGGGACGTGCGATTCGGTCAAAGTGGCTTCGGTCTGGCCGACCATGGAAATTTCGGGGATGGTGTAGATGCCGTAGGGAAGAAGAGCCGTGCTCATTTCGGCGGGAACGCCAAAGATGTGGCAACTGGCCATGCGCCCCTGTTCCATGGACGTGGAAGCGAGCGAAGGAAATCCGATGACGTCTCCTGCCGCGTAAATATTCGGGACAGACGTTTGGAAGGACGCATTCACTTCCAGCTTGCCGCGTGACGCCGTCTTGAGTCCGGCAGCTTCGAGGTTCAGCAGATCGGTGTTGGCCTGGCGGCCAACCGCGTACATCAGGCAGGTGGCGTGAATATGCTTGCCGCTTTCGAGATTCGCGACCACGCGTCCGCGCTCGTCCATTTGAATCGCCGTGACTTTTTCGCCGAGCCGGAAAATAGCTCCCTGGCGGCGCATGTGGTAGCGCAACGCCTCCACGATTTCGGAATCGACAAAATCAAGCAGCTCCGGCCGTTGCTCGATCAGAGTGACTTCCACGCCCATGGCCACGAGCATCGAGGCGTATTCGAGGCCAATCACGCCGCCGCCGACGATGATGAGTTCGCGCGGGATCTCTTCCATCTGAAAGAACTGGTCGCTGGCGATAATTTTTTTCCCGTCAAAAGGGATGTCGCCCGGGTGGGAAGGCCGCGTGCCGCAGGCGATCAGAACGTGGTTCGCGTGAAGCATGTGCGCTTCGGTCGCGCCTTGCACTTCGATGGTGTTGGCGTCGAGGAACTGCGCGGTGCCGCAGAGCAAGTCGATCCCGTTGCGGCGCAACTGGTCGCGCACGACGCCGGTTTCGCGTTCGACGACTTGCGAAACGCGGGCGGCCAAATCGCGAATGGAGATGCGATCCTTGACGACGTAATCGTTTCCATAAAACGAGCGATGGCGGAATCCGGTGAGGTGAAGAATGGCTTCGCGCAGGGTCTTGCTGGGGACGGTGCCACCGTGGATACAGACGCCGCCGACCATGTCGTTTCGATCCACCATGGCCACGCGCTTGCCAAGTTTCGCGGCGGCGATAGCGCCTTTTTGGCCCGCGGGCCCGCTGCCAACGACGACGAGGTCGTATTGAATCGGTTGCATCAATCCTCTTCTGCCAGGTTCACGCAGAGTGTCTGTAAGCAAAGGTGTGCGCCCTCACGGTTGAAATGGCATGAAATGCGTTCGCGCTCAGTGTATGGGAGCACGGGTGCGGAAACAATCCCGGCATCGATGGTGGTCGCTTTCATGGCGTCCGCTTTCGGCGGCCAAATCTTGTCTAAGTGGTTTGGGCACAATACATTCGCGTCATTCGTGAAAATTCGTGAGAATGCGTTCCATCGAGAAATTGAATCGCCGATCCCCACTCCTTCCCAATATTAAGACGCCTAGATGAAGGCCAGGTTGCGCTTCCAATAATTTTTATCGGCCGCACGGATCATTCGCTTTACCGGCTTGTTCAGGAGACAGATTGAGAGTCTCTACTGGCCTAATCCATGGGACAATACAAAAAGGGGAGAGGGAGCCCCATCGAATCCTTCGGAATTCTTGTAACCAAAACGGGCCTTGGAGCCCTCTAAGACATCAGATTCAACGTTGTAGACGGGAGCAAGAACTGGAGCATTCCGGATAGAAGATGCACATCTCAGCGCCATTCATACGACGGCCCGTTGCGACTTCGCTTTTGAGCGTTGCGATTCTGCTTGCGGGCGGTGTCGCCTTTTATTTGTTGCCCGTGGCTGCGCTTCCCCACGTGGATTTCCCCACGATTTATGTTCGCGCCTCCTTGCCCGGGGCGAGCCCTGAGACGGTAGCTTCCTCCTTGGCCACACCACTGGAGAGGCAGTTTGGCCGGATTGCGGGCGTCACGCAAATGACCTCCGCAAGCCAATTGGGTAACACAGGGATCACACTTCAGTTCGATCTGGATCGAGACATCAACGCGGCGTCCCGCGACGTGCAGGCGGCCATCAATGCGGCCGCCGGACAATTGCCTGCCGGCCTGCCAAACCTTCCGTGGTACCGAAAGATTAATCCGTCGGAAACCGACATATTAGATTTATCCGTCTCGTCGGACACGATTCCCAGAAGTCACCTATATGATTTGAGTGATTCCATTCTTGCGCAAAAAATATCTCAGGTCGACGGCGTAGGCCAAGTCAACACGTACGGAGGAGCAAAGCCGGCGGTCCGCGTGGACGTGAATCCAAACGCGCTGGCCCACTATGGGATCAGTTTGGAAGCGGTGCGAAGCGCTCTTCAATCCGCCAACGCGAACACTCCAAAAGGGAATCTGGAAGATTCATCGAACCGGTGGGTTCTAGCCGACACCGACCAGCTCCTGAAGCCTGAGCAGTACGCACCATTAATCGTAACGTACCGCAACGGGGCTCCGGTACGGCTGAGCGACATTGCCAAAGTGACCGAGGGAATTGAGGACCTGAGAAATTCAGGATACGCGAACGGGAAACCTGCCGTGGTGATTGGGATTGGCCGGCAACCGGGAGCGAACATTATTGAGACCGTGGACCGTATCAAAGCGCTTCTGCCGGAGCTGCGGGCCTCGATTCCGCCATCGGTCACGTTGACTCCCACGTTTGATCGCACGACCACGATCCGGGCATCCGTCAATGATATCGAATTCACTTTGTTGCTGACGGTCGCCTTGGTGGTGATGGTCATTTTCCTGTTCCTGCGCAACGTCTGGGCAACCATCATCCCGAGCATTGCGGTGCCGCTATCCATCATTGGGACGTTCGGTGTGATGTACGTGCTGGGTTACAGCCTCGATAACCTTTCGCTGATGGCCCTGGCGATCTGCACGGGATTTGTGGTGGACGACGCCATTGTAGTGATCGAGAACATCACTCGGTATCTGGAAGAAGGGGAAACGCCGCTGGCGGCGGCGATGAAGGGATCGCGCGAAATTGGATTCACCGTTTTGTCGATGAGCGCTTCGCTGATCGCCGTGTTCATCCCTCTTTTGCTGATGGGTGGAATCATCGGGAGACTGTTCCGTGAATTTGCGATCACATTGAGCGTGGCCATCGTGGTTTCCCTGTGCGTGTCACTGAGCACGACTCCGATGATGTGCGCCCTGTTCCTGAAATCGGAAAAGGACATGAAGCGCGGGAAATTGTATCGGGCGAGCGAGCGGGTATTTCAATGGGGCGTATCGACCTACGCTTCGGGATTGCGCTGGGTCTTGCGCCATCAGCCCTTTATGCTCGTGCTTACGGGCGCGACGATTTGCCTCAGCGTTTACCTCTATATTGTCATTCCCAAGGGTTTCTTCCCGCAGCAGGATACCGGTCTGATGGCGGGGAATATTCTCGGCTCCCAGGATACTTCCTTTCCCGTAATGCAGGAAAAATTGAAGCAATATACCGACATTGTCATGAGCGACCCGGCGGTGAAAGCCACGGCGGCAAACACCGGTGGCGGGGCCGAAAACACCGGGCGTATGCAAATTGAATTAAAGCCGATCGGCGAGCGAAAAGTCACTGTGGATCAAGTCATCGCGCGCCTCCGGCGCAAACTTGCGGTAGTTCCCGGAGCAACGCTCTTCCTCCGGGCGTACCAAGACATCACGGTGGGCGGGCGGATCAGCAGCTCGCAATACCAATACACGCTGTCGAGTGAAAATCTCAACGATCTTCAGGAATGGGCGCCTCGCGTCGAAGCCATGATGCGGAAGTTGCCCCAGTTGCGGGATATCGCCAGCGATCAGCAGACGCGCGGTTTGCAGGCCACCCTGGTGATTGACCGCGATACGGCGTCGCGGCTCGGAATTTCACCGGCGACAATCGATAACACGCTCTACGACGCGTTCGGCCAGCGGCAGGTCTCCACGATCTACACGCAGTTGAATCAGTATCACGTGGTGCAGGAAGTCGATTCGACCTTTCGCGACAGCACGGATGCGATCCAAGGCCTGTATGTGCGATCGTCGACCGGAGCCCAGGTGCCCTTGAGCGCTTTTACGCACTACGAGACGCAGAATACCGCCCTCGCCGTCAACCACCAGGGCCAATTTCCCGCGGTCACGATCTCGTTCAACCTTGGAGAAGGAGTCGCTTTGGGCGACGCCGTGACCGACATCGAATCGGGAGTTTTGCGGATGGGACTTCCTTCCGATATTCACCCGACGTTCCAGGGGAACGCGCAGGCCTTCCAGTCTTCTCTCTCAAGCCAGCCGTGGCTCATTCTGGCCGCGCTGGTCGCCGTCTACATTGTGTTGGGGATGCTGTACGAAAGTTACATTCACCCGGTCACAATTCTCTCGACGTTGCCCTCGGCCGGTGTGGGAGCACTCTTGGCTTTGCTGGCATTTCACAACGAATTGACCGTGATCGCGCTCATTGGCATTGTTCTGTTGATCGGCATTGTAAAGAAGAACGCCATCATGATGATCGATTTTGCCCTGGAAGCGGAGCGGTCCGGAAAAACGCCCGAGGAAGCCATCTATCAGGCTTGCCTGCTGCGATTTCGTCCCATCATGATGACGACCATGGCGGCGCTATTTGGAGGGTTGCCGCTGGCGCTGGCGGCCGGCACCGGCGCGGAATTGCGCCGGCCTCTGGGTATCAGCATCGTCGGGGGATTGATGGTCAGCCAGGCCCTCACGCTGTATACGACTCCCGTGATCTACCTCTACATGGACCGGTTGCAGCAGCGATTCCGGCGGCGCAAGCATGTGCCTGCGATTCCTGGCGAAGTTCCTCCCACTCCGGCATCTCTCCAAGGCCCGTCGCTGACTTAAGCTTCGAGGTGCCGTACAATTGGGGCGGAACGCCGCATGAAAATCCTGCCCACTCTTGCAACTGTGGTCCTGCTGACCGGGCTAAGCGCCAGCCTCTTGGCCTTCCAGAGGCGCGTGTTCGAGGAAGACGAAGAGGGCCCGCCGCTTGCCACCGATGCGCATCAGAACGCGGAATGGGCATTTGCGCGCTACCATTTCCGATCCAACAATGATGAGGGCGGCTTCCGGCGCTTCCATCTCTGGGCGGCGGATTATCCGAAAGCGGATCGGCAATTCACAATGGGTGTGCGCCGGCTTACCCGGCTGCATGCGCGGGGAGTGGAACAGGTAGTCGACGCGGATTCCGACGAGCTATTCAATTGGCCGTGGATTTATATGGAGCATGGCAATGGTTGGAATCTTACAGAGGACGAGGCGTCCCGGCTCCGCCAGTACCTGTTAAGAGGCGGCTTTCTACTGTCGGATGATACGCATGGAGATTATGAATGGGAATCGCTCGTCCGCGGTTTGGAAATGATCCTCCCCGGGCGGCCGATTGAAGACTTGAAGAACGACGACGAAATTTTTCACGTGATGTATGACCTGGACGACAGAGTCCAGATCCACGGAACGCGATTCATATGGAACGGCTGGCCATACTCGTCCGACATGGTCGTGCCGAAATGGAGAGCGATCCGTGACGACAAAGGCCGGATCATAGTAGCGATCTGCCACAACTCCGATGTGGGTGACGCCTGGGAATGGGCCGATAGTCCTCATTATCCAGAACGAGAAACTGGGCTGGCCTACCGGATTGGAATCAATTATATCCTCTTCGACATGACGCATTGATCTCCGAGAGCCTGATTTGCCGGCAGGGCATGCGCTCGCAGATAAATTTCACTTGGTGAAAAAAGTCCCGAGCCGAAATTGCATTCGGCTCAGGACTTACTTTTTCAATGGAAAAAACTATTCGTCGATTTCAGTCATCGTCGTGGTGGTCGTCCCGATCGTCATCATCACGATCCCGGGGCGCGAAGGCCACTCCACGCAGCACTTCACCGTACTTTGCTGCACGGATGATCTTGAAATGGCCCAGATGGTCATCCCGGTCATCGTCGCCGTCGCCCGTGGGCAGAGTTGTAGCGTCGAGACGATCTGTGACCTTGACGAGCAGGTTTGGATCGGCGCCCTGGTCTCCGCTGGCGCTGATGGTTGAGGTCACCGCGAAAATGGTCACCGTCCCGTCATGGTTGTGGCGGCCCGTGATGTTGCGGCAGCCATCCGTTGCTGGATTGAGCGCCGCCGGGTAGTTTTCCACGCCGTAGGGAACTCCGATGTTCAGGCCATTCTGCAGGACGTATGCCATCTGCCACGTGCCGTTCACCAGGATCCATTTCTGTACTCCGGCGGTGGCCTGAGCGGCGGCGGACGCAACGTTGCCATTCACAGCGGGAGTTACCAGAGTGCCGTCGCCTTCATCGCAAACGTACAGCGTATTGGCATTGGCGAACCAGATGCCGAAGGGGAATGCGACCGGGTTGTTCTTGCTTCCATCCAGGGCCACGCCGCTGGCGAGTGTGGTGGGGAATCCCGGCAGGATCGTGATCGGTAGCGCCGCAAGGGTTGCCACGTCACCGGAAGGGAGAACGCCCGCATTGCCGACCTGATAGACGGTGTTGATGCCATTGCCGCCGCTGCCCTTGGTGACGTACATCGTGTTGTCGAAGATCGTCAAGCCGCGGAAATTATTATCCTTTCCGGGCTTGTCCGCAGATTTGTATCCGACGCTGGCCTGCGTCACTTCAAAATCGCCGATCTTGGTGATGTTTGGCGGCACAGGAGGTGTTTGGTGTGGAACCAAGAGTTCGGCGCCGGTCGAGTTGACGAGATCGACTCCGACTTGTGTCGTCGAGAGTTGGGACTTGGACAAGCCGCCGTTGTTGTCATTCCCAATCATGTAATACGTCCAATTCGCCTTGATCGCTGCGCGTCCATTGTTTCCGCTATAGGCGTTCCCCTCCGTAATGCGGAGGTGGCCATGGGCATCCACTTCCGCTACAGACCGGTAATACTGGGAGACGGCGGGATTGGATGGATCGACGACCCCGGGAGTGTTGGAATTGGATACATCGAATTGGTTTGGCCCCGTCACGAAGCCCGGGCCGCCGCGGTAGCCCATGAAGGTGATTGACCTTCCATCGGTCGAGAGATTTACAGCCAATTCGGATTTCGAGCTGAAGCTGGTCACAATTTGATCGGTCGGAATCCGAAGAGTGTCCAGCCGACGGCCGCGCGTCGTGATGTTGTCGAGGAAGATCGGAGAGGTGATCCCGAAGCTCGCATCGGCCGTATCGTTGTTGAAGACGGTGGGATACGTTGCATCGGCGACCGCCGTAGCGCAACCGCCATTTCCATTTCCCGAGGGAACCACTACGGGCGTCGTACCACCCGCAATGAGCGGCACGTTGACCGTGCCCGCCACGCAGCCAGGCGGCAATACTGTTACGCCGGGTACAAGCAAAGAGGGAGTCCCAACATAGACACTGCGGCTGAGGACGAGGGTGCCGGGTTTGAATTCAAAATGATCGGAATGGCGATCGTCGTCATGATCATCGCCCGCTCGAATGACTCCAGCCAGGGCAATGGACACAGCTATAGCGAGAAGTGCTTTCTTCACGTCGATTTCCTCCTAAGATTTACACATGGGGACCACATGTGCGCGCAGAAAGTCTCACGGAATGACAAGCCGCAACATTAACTCTCGATGAAAACTTGATGAATGAGAGATCAACATTCGCCGCAGAACGATTCTTGCGGGGAGCGTCAAAGAGCCCGGAGGGATGAATGTGAATTGATGTTGACGCGGCAGAGAGGAGGACGTATGTTTTGCGCAAAGTTTAGGATAGGATGGGCGATTCTCGGCGGGCGTTCCACAGAGCGGGGGATTGAGCGCCCGGGCGGCAATTCACAAGGGAGATTTGAACCATGAGACTCAAGTGCAATGGCAGGAGCATCCACTTTTTATTGCTGTTTTTGCTGGCAGCGACGGCGCCAATGTCCTGCTTGGCGCAGAGCCTTCCGCCGGACGGTCCGGGAATCCCGAAGATTGCCTTGACCGGCGGACCGGCTGTCCAAGAACCCGCTCCCAATCCTCCAGACCAACAGTCTCAATGGAATATGGAATTGGCGGGCTTCAATGATCTTCAGGGACGCTCGGCGTATCAGCCGATTATCATCAAAGAGGGGGACCGGGAAATCGCCTACGTCGGCCATCACACCGGGAGCGCGATGAATCCACTCTCGGGCGTCGTGGAGCCCAACGGGACTTCGATCGTGGATGTAACGGATCCGGCGAAGCCCAAATACTTGGCTCATATTCCTGGTTCGACGGAAGCGGGCGAAGAAGCGGGCGGCGCGCAGATGGTGCGCGTGTGCAGCGGGAGCGTTTTGCCGCATGGAGTGCGCGGCAAATGGTACTTGTTACGGCCCCTGGGATCGAAGGCGCAGGAGATTTATGACGTCACCGATCCGTCGCACCCGACGCGCCTGACGCAAATCGTGGGCGAACTCGACCGCACACACAAGAACTGGTGGGAGTGTGATACGGGGATCGCGTATCTGGTGGCGAATGCGCCGGCGGAAGGCTGGAAGGGCCAGCACATGAAGATTTACGATCTGAGCGATCCGGCGAAGCCTGTCTATATTCGAGACTTTGGCCTGCTCGGCCAGCAGCCTAACGCAACGTCATACGAAGGCGTAGTGGGGGGCATTGCGATTCACGGAATGATTTCCGCCGGGACTGCCAAGAATCGAGTTTATGCGGCGTACGGCACGGGAGCGAACGGGGTCATACAGATTCTGGATCGAAAGAAACTGCTCACTTCCTTCGAAAATCCCAAGAAGCCGACGACGGAAGAAATGCTCGCGCCGCAAGTGGGATACCTCACGATGTCGCCCGATCAGGGCGCGCATACAACGTTTCCGATTTTTGGCGAGCCGATGCCCGGATTCCAGGGCCACTCTGCGCTGAAGAATCGGGACCTTCTGATCGTCCCGTCGGAATCGGCACGCGGCGACCATTGCTCTCCGGGCCCCGCGGGAGACCGCGCGGGGCCGCACCTGGCATTTCTGGTGGACATCAGCAACGAAGCCACCCCGTGGCCCCTTTCGACGTTTCGCGTTCCCGAAACTCCGGGAGATTACTGCGGCAAGGGCGGGCGGTTCGGCACGCATTCGGTTGCCGAATCGTTTTATCCCCCTTACTACGGCAAGATTGCGATTTTTTCCTGGTTTAATGCAGGGACTCGCGTGTTTGATATTCGCGATCCTTTTGCCGTGCAGGAAGTCGCCTACTTCATTCCCGCGCCGAATAAGAACACGATGGCGTTCTGTCCCGAGGATGGAGTCAGCCATCCGGCCGGCGATCCCAAGATTACCGCTGCGTGCCAGAAAGTGATTGAAACGAACAACGTCGAGGTTGACGATCGCGGGCTGATCTACAGCGCCGACCGGGCGGGCAGTGGGATGCACATCATGCGGCTTACGGGGCATGCGAAGGAGATCGTGGCGGGGAAATAGTACGTTTGAATTCAAGTAGCACAGGCTTCAGCCTGTGGGTTTCCGTCACGGCACCGGGCCGAAAACCCACAGACTGAAGTCTGTGCTACTTTTTTTGTGCTACTTTTCGTGGTAGACGTATTTGTTGTTGTCGCAGACGTATTCCGCGATTTCCCAGCCCGGCTTCAAATGGTAGGTTTGGGACGCCGTCCACGGTTTCGTGTAGGCCTTCGGATCTTCGATCGTGAAATCATCCACCAATGTGTTGTGATCGGCGCGGTGGATGCGCTCCACGACGTGCAGGGCTTCCGTGTGCGGAAGGCCAACGTGATCGAGCCAGGTCACATCGTTGAATCCGATCGAGTCGACCACCAGCGTGTCGCCTTCCCATTTCCCAACGGAATCGCCATTGTAAGTCGGGTCGAGATCTTTCTTGTGATCGCGATTCAAATGAATTTGGCGCAGTTGGTTCCCGGCCTCTTGATATATCAGCACCTTGTCCGGAACCTGGAGAATCTCCATGGGAAGAGGCACGAACATCATGCGGGGGATTCCGTGAGGCAGGCAGGCCAGGTTCGGATCGTTTACTTGGGTGTCGGCTTTCTTGAATTGCGCTTCGGCCCAGGGAGTGAACGGCGGCGTGGTCCCTTTTGGAAATAGAGCCGGCTGGAAATGGTCGATCAGCCAAACGCCCGTGAGGTCGGGCGCGCCTGCCGCCTTGGTTGGATTCGCCGTTTGGGCAAAAATGGCGGGCAAGCCGATAAGCAGAACTACGCCGACAATCAACGATCCTTTCAAACGATTTCGCACCATGAAGCTCCTTCAATGAAGCGGGACTGCGAGACGGCTCACCCGACGTGCGCGGAGAGTTCCTGCCCGTTTGCAAACGCGATCTTATCGAGACGCATCAGAGTTTTGCCGTTCTTGGCGCGATTTCCGTAGATCGTGATTTCGTCACCCGGCTTGACAGTATCTCTCTTCCAATTGACCCTGGAGAGCATTCCCAGGCTGGCCATTTCCGCGGTCCATTCCACGACGTTGCCTTTGTCGTCTTTGGTCTCAATGGTGAGGTACGCGTGAGGATTGCTCCACTCGAATTTTGTGACCGTGCCTTTGACGGAAGTCAAGGCGGTCATGTCATATTCCGCCGTCGAATGATGAGCGATGACCGGCTTCGATAGCAGGATCAAGCCGGCTGCGAACGCAAAGAGAAATATGAACCGCTTCGTGTTCACTGTGATTCCTCCGGAAATGCTGGAATATTTTAATTCACAGCCGTGTATAGAAACATATGCCCGGTGCTTGATTCTGTCAACGCCATTTCTTAAATCAATCCTTAAACTCAGGTGCGCGGACGGCGGTCGATTGCGGCAGTCCGAACGGCTCTTCAGGCTGCGTGCAAGGCGCGTTGATGTTTGCGGGACTAGGCGCGGTCGAGACTTGTTTTGCGCCCGGTCCGACATCATAATGGACCTAGTCGCCATGTTCAGAATGAACGCACGAAGACTCGTGTTGCTGGCTGTTGCCGGGCTGGGCTTGCTCGGAGCGGCGCGCGCATTTCTTCCTCGAGCCTCTGCCGCGGCGCCTCCGGCGCGTGCCGAAGGCGCGAATCCACCGGTCATTCGCTTTGTGAAGAATCCGGAAATGGCGCCGGCGCTTCAGGCTCAGGACCTGCTTGGAAAACCGGTAAACAAAGACAACTGGACCGGAAAAGTCGTGCTGGTGAATTTTTGGGCGACCTGGTGCCCGCCCTGCCGCGAGGAAATCCCCGAACTGCTGCGACTCAAGAAAGAATACAAGGATCGGCTGGAGATCGTGGGCATTTCGGAAGATGACGACCCGCCGGAAAAAGTATTGAAATTCATGCGGCAGCAGGGGATGAACTATCCTGTTGTAATGGCCACACCGGAGTTAATCGAGTCCTACGGCGGCGTTCCCGCGTTGCCCACATCCTTTCTGATCGATACGCAGGGCAGGGTCGTGCAGAAGCATAGCGGGTTGTATCCAATCGAGGCGTATGACCTTGAAATCCGCTCGCTGCTGGGGATGCCCACGGATGCTCGCGTGGAGACGTTTGTCGATTTGGGGCAGATCTTTTTGAAAAATGCGGCCAATGCGACGGAATTGCCAGGCGTCAGTTTCAAGGGCTTGACCGCCGAGCAGAAGAAGCGCGCCCTTCGCCGATTGAATTCGGAAAGCTGCACGTGCGGATGCAAATTGACGCTTTCGCAGTGCCGCGTAAATGACGGGGAATGTCCGGTCAGCGCCAAGCTGGCGGCCCAGGTCGTGAAGGAAGTTGTCAGCGGCGCGAAACCGGTGCGAACGCCGCCCGACGCGAAGAAGACTATTTCGATCACGCAATAGTTTTAAGTAGGACAGGCTTCAGCCTGTCGGTTTAGATTTCAGCATATCTCAAATCAAACCCGACAGGCTGAAGCCTGTCCTACTCGGAGGTGCAAAAACATGATACGAAGCGGAGCGAGTTGCAACTCATCGAGTGATGTTGTGGCGCTTCCCGATCCGGCGGTGGACAATCCGCTGGCAGCGGCGAAGGGGCAGGAAACTGTTGTCGTTGCGGGCGGCTGCTTCTGGGGGATTCAGGCGGTGTTTGAACGCCTGAAGGGCGTCCTCCGCGCCACTTCCGGATATTCCGGCGGAGCGGCGAACACGGCGACGTATGAGAAAGTGTGCTCTGGCCGCACCGGGCATGCGGAGGCCGTCGAAGTTGTTTTCGATCCATCGCAGATTTCGTTAGGCCAGATCTTGAAGGTATTCTTTTCCGTCGCGCACGATCCAACGCAACTCGACAAGCAAGGGCCCGACCACGGCTCGCAATATCGCTCCGCGATTTTCTATACGTCGGAAGACCAGAGGCGAATCAGCGAGGCTTACGTAAAACAGCTGGATTCGGCCAAAGTGTTCCGTCAGCCGATCGTCACGCAGATTGGTCCGCTCGAAGCCTTCTATGCCGCGGAAGATTATCACCAGGGGTACGCGGACCTTCATCCCGAGAACATGTACATCGTGATGAACGACTATCCGAAGGTGGAAAATCTGCGCAAGCACTATCCGTCGCTGTTCGTGGAAAAAAGCAAGAGTGCTTGAACGCAACCTAAATCCGCACCCTTGCGAAAATCCGCAAGAGTGCGGCACCCGGCTAATTCTAGCGATCAATAAAAAAGCCCGCAGGCCGTGGATACGGCCTGCGGGCTTTTTCAATTTAGTTTAGCTAGTTCGCGAGCGGATCGGGGCGCAACTGGAACTTTACGGCTTTGCTCGTTGTGCCTTTGCCGCCTTCGATGTGCCAGGGAGCGCGGGTGGCGTAGGTGGACCAGAGGCCCTTGCCTTTCCAGCCGGCCTTGGCATCGTCGATGCGGCCGTCCATGCTCTTGGCGAAGAAGCCCATCGGATATGGAACGCGCATCACGACCCACTTGCCGGTCTGGGGATCGAGAGCTTCGAGAGCGTCGTTGTCATTCGCGGTGACGATCGGAGTGTTCTTGCCCATTCCGAGGGTGTCGAATTGATCGACCCAGTTGTAATAGTTCGTGTCGGCGCTGCCGTATTCCGTCGTGCCTTGGAAGCTCGGTCCGGGCGTGCGATAGAGCGTCCAGCCTTCGGGGCAGTGCTGGCCGGTGGCGGTCGGGCCGTTGAGCGGGCCCTTGCACTTGCGGCGGTCAAAGCTGGCGAAGTGTCCGCTGGCGAGGACGGTCCAGATCACGCCATCGCGAGTGATGTCCATTCCGCGCGGTGAAAAACCCTGCACGGGGGCTTTCGGATTGTTCCACGGCACTTCATAGATTTCCGCGAGCGAAGTGCGCGCGGGATCCGAGCCTGGATTCAAGCGCACGATGGCGCCGGGGAAGCCGAGCACGGTGCCCCAAACCGAGCCGTCAACAGGGCTCGGGCTTACAGCATAGAAGCCCACCTTGATGCGCATGTCCTTGGTGGGATCCATCGGCTGTCCGGGCTCCGTGTATTCGTCCCGCTTGCCGTTGCCGTTGGTGTCGAGGACGAACGGCGTCCAGCCCTGCGATTTTTCGGCGTCGTGCGTTTCATCAAACATTTTTGTGTTCAGCCAGCCGACGTTGTCGCCGCCGGGATTGCTGAACCAGAGCGTGTTGTTGGCGTCCTCGGCGAACATCAGGTGCTGCGTGCTGGTGCACAGACTGACGAGCGTCCACTGCCCGGTCTTGGGATCATAGTAGTTCGTCTGGCGCGAGCTGTTCGCTAGCGGCAGCACCATGGCGGACTCATCGCTCGAACCCTTCTTGCAATAGTCGGGATTTTCCCGGGGGCGCGTGGCAGCTGCGGTCCAGAGTCGGCCCTTGGAATCCATCATCAAGCTGTGGGCCGTGGCGTGAGAGATCGCGACCGGCTCGTTCCCCCAGTACGGCGAGGGTTCAAGCACTTCTTCCGGCTCGGCCATCGGTGTGCCCGGCTTGTAGGGAATTGCGATCTGGGTAAAAGAATTCTTGCTGGGATCGAGGGCCGTGATGAAGTCCGAGCCGTCTTCATGAACGCCGTAGATGAGGCCGTTCGGATTGGAACTCGGATTCCGGCGATCCACGGAAATTTCATCGTGGAAATATTCTTTCGGAGTGGCCCAATCCCACTCGGTGATCACGACGTTGCGTTCCATGCCTTGCGGGCGGGGAGGAGCGGACGGCAATTCGCCGTTCTTGATGCGATCGGTCCAATCGCCGTATTCCGCGAGGGCGCGCTTGCGGCCCATGCGCGTCGCAACGCTGCTCATCATGCTGCCGACTTGCGCGGACTGGATGCGGCGATCCCATGCCGCGGCGGAAGTGTCAAACGCGCCGAGGCTGGAAGGAATCGTGCGCGTGGCCTTGTCGCCGAGCTGGTGGCAGGATTCGCAGCCGTCAGTCTTCACCATCTCGACCCAATTGCCCTGATCCTTGATGCGCTCGGAGATGCCGTTTCCCTTATCGCCCGTGCCGGGGAAATCGCTCTTCGGCGGAATGTGCAGCAACGAATACCAGTAGGCAGCGGGATAGTACTGCGCCGCCTCGTGCGGATCGGGCGCAAGGACAGCCGTCAGGTTGAGCATTTTGCCGGGCGCGGCTTTTACTTTGGGAGAATCCACGAGGCCGTAGCCGCGGACCCAGACGTCGTAATTCGCTTTGGGAAGTTCGGGGATCACGTAGCGGCCTTGATCGTCGGTCACGACGATCTTGCGATATCCGGTGGGCAGATCTTTAGTTTCCGCGATCACCCAGACGCCCGCTTCGGGGCCTTTGGAGCTGGTGACCACGCCGCCTATATCGTCGGAGACGATTTTGATTTCCGCGGCGGGTTTTCCTGCCGAGCGTCCCGTGCGCGCGATTCCCAACAATGTGGCGAGACTGATTGCCAGGATTCCGAGATACGACATTTTCTTGTTCATCGGCTGATCTCCTTCGGCGGCTGGGCCAAGGCCAGGGCATCCTCAATCGAAGATTGGGATGCGCATCGAGAGCATGAATTGAGGGCCGTGACAAATCGTATGCCGGACTGAAAGTATTGTCAATCGCATGTACGGCGTGATCGACAACTTTTACGGCGTATTTCAATGGGGGGAGGACAAGAGTCTAAACCCGCACCCTTGCAGAAGGCGCAAGGGTGCGGCACCCGTTTCAGCGCGGTACGGCATGCCGACAAATTTTAGAATCAAGTCCCGAAAAAAAACGCCCGGAGTCCACTTACGGTCTCCGGGCGTTTAGGTTGAAAGTTAATTTGACTAATTCGCGAGCGGATCGGGGCGCAGCTGGAATTTTACTGCTTTGCTGGTTGTGCCCTTCCCGCCTTCGATGTGCCAGGGTGCGCGCGTGGCGTAGGTGGACCACAAGCCACGGCCTTTCCAGCCAGTTTTTGGATCGTCGATTCGGCCGTCCAGGCTCTTGGCGAAGAAGCCCATGGGGTAGGGAACACGCATCACGATGAACTTTCCGGTAGCCGTATCCAGAACATCCAGCGCGTCCGTGTCATTGCCGGTAGCGACCGGTACGTTCTTTCCCATGCCGAGCGTATCGAACTCATCGACCCAGTTGTAGTAGTTCAAATCCGCGCTGCCGTATTCCGTGACGCCTTTGAAGCTTGGGCCGGGCGTGCGGTACAGCGTCCAACCTTCCGGGCATTGCTTGCCGGTCGCGGCGGGGCCATTCAGCGGGCCTTTGCACTTGCGGCGGTCGAAGCTGGCAAAATGGCCGCTGGCGAGGACAGTCCAAACGACGCCATTGGTATCGATGTCCAATCCCCTCGGTGAGAAGCCCTGCACGGCGGCTTTCGGTTCGTTCCAGGGAACTTCGTAATATTCTGCGAGCGCAGTCTTGGCCGGATCCGGTCCCGGGTTCAAGCGAACAATTCCTCCGGGAAAGCCGAGCACGGTCCCCCAAACGGACCCATCCGCGGGGCTGGGAATGATGCCGTAATATCCGACCTTGATCCGAGTGTCTTTGGTGGGGTCGGTAGGCTGGCCGGGTTCGGTGTAATCGTCCCTCTTGCCATTTCCGTTTGTGTCCAGGATAAGAGGCGTCCAACCTTGCGATTTCTGAGCGTCGTGAGTTTCGTCAAACATTTTCGTGTTCAACCATCCCACGTAGTCGGTGCCCGGATGTCCAATCCACAGCGTGTGATTTGCGTCGCTGGCAAAATTCAAGTGCAGCGAGCTGGCGCACATGTCGACCAGAGTCCATTGTTTTGTCTTGGGGTCGTACACGTTCACCTGCCGGGAACCCGTCTTGATCGGGAAAGCGATAGCCGACGCAAGAGTGGATCCTTCTTTGCAGAACGCCGGGTTGTCATGGTCGCGTGTTTGTGAAGCAGTCCAAATTCTGCCCTGCGAATCCATCGCTAAACTGTGCGCCGCGGCCCGGGCTGTGGAGATCGCCTCGGATCCCCAATAGGGCGAGGGTTCCAGCACCTCGGGGGGCTCAACGAGAGGAGTTCCCGGATTCGAGGGAATCGGAATCTCGCTGAACGAGTTCTTCATTGGATCGAGAATCGTTAAGAGATCCGTGCTTTCCTCATGGACTCCATAGACCAAGCCGTTGGCGTTCATGGTGGGATTCCAGCGGTCCACTGTGATTTCGTCATGGAAATAGTCCTTTTGCCCGGACCAATCCCACTGCGTGATCACCACGTTTCGTTCCTTACCCTGCGGACGCGGCGGGACGGGCGGCAATTCACCAGCCTTGATGCGATCCGTCCAGTCCGCATATTCCGTCAGGAGCCGCTTTTTCCCTGCTCGATTGGCTGCCGTATTCATCGCGCTGCCAACCTGGCTCGACTGAATGCGCCGGTCCCACGCGGCATACGACGAATCGAACGCCCCGAGTCTCTTGGGCATCTCTCGCGTGGCTTTGTCGCCGAGTTGGTGGCAGGACTCGCAGCCGTCGGTCTTCACCATCTCCACCCAATTGCCCTGATCCTTGATGCGTTCGGAGATGCCGTTTCCCTTGTCGCCCGTGCCGGGGAAATCGCTCTTCGGCGGAATGTGCAGCAGGGAATACCAGTAGGCGGCGGGATAATACTGCGCCGCTTCGCGCGCATCAGGCGCGAGGACGGCAGTCAGGTTGAGCATCTTTCCAGGCGCCGCTTTTACTTTGGGAGAATCGACGAGGCCATAGCCGCGGACCCAAACGTCGTAGTTTGCTTTCGGAAGTTCGGGGATCACGTAGCGGCCCTGATCGTCGGTGACGACGATTTTCCTGTAACCGGTGGGCAGATCTTTTGTTTCGGCGATGACCCAAACGCCCGCTTCGGGGCCCTTGGAGCTGGTGACCACGCCGCCGATATCGTCGGAGACGATTTTAACTTCCGCGGCGGGTTTGCGCGCGGTGTGGCCGGTGCGCGCGATTCCCAGTATTGCGGCGAGAGCGATTGCCAGGATCCCGAGGTACGACATTCTCTTGTTCATCGGCTGATCTCCTTCGGCGGCTGGGCCAAGGCCAGGGCATCGTGAATCGAAGATTGGGATGTTAAACAACAGTTTAAATTGAGGGCCGTGAGGGATCGTATGCCGGGGCGAAACCATTGTCAATCGGTGGTTTGTGCAGGGTTTGCAAGATGATGGACTGCAAAAGTCCGTCGGGAAAGGGAACACGAATCAATGGTGCCGGGGGGGAGAGTTGAACTCCCTACGCCGGCCTTTTCAGGGCCGCGCTCTACCGGTGAGCTACCCCGGCACCGAAGTAGCCAAAAGATTGTAAGGGCGGTGGAGACTAGAAGCAAGAGGTCAGAAGCTAGTGCGTCGGGCCAGTCTCCGATCAGACGATTCATCAGGATTTGGCCCACGGCCTTGTCGATCTCCAGCCAAGATGGCCGAGATTTGCTTGCCGTGCTTCGGTGTATGGAAAATCCATTCCATCCCGCGATCTAGCGTGATACTTTGTTGCTAATTTCACCTGAAGGCAGAGCCGAGGAGGGATCTCCCATGCGGAATCGACTGATTTTTTCTGCTGGGGCCGTGGTGGCGATGCTTGCGCTTTCTCCTGCGCCGCGCGGCCAAGAGGCCGCCCACCCCGGATCGGTGCCGGACCTTTCGGGGGTCTGGCTGGTGGAAAAGTTTCAGCCCGTGCTGTTTCCGAACGGGGGCGCGCCCTTGCAACCTTGGGCGGCGACGAAATTAAAGGCGACCAACCCTCAGACCGACGACCCCAATCTAGCTTGTCTGCCGGAGGGAGTGCCGCGGTACATGATTGCCGTGCCTTACCCGATGGAAATCTTTCAAGGGCCCGCGCTCGTCCTCATGATTCACGAGGGGACATCGGTGCTGCGGCAAATCCATATGAGTCGGCAGCACCCAAAAGATTTGGATCCCACTTACGCGGGTGACTCGGTTGGCAAATGGGAAGGCGACACGCTGGTTGTGGATACGATCGGTTTCAACGATAAGACCTGGCTTGACGGCGGCGCAATCCCCCATAGCGAAGCGCTGCATGTTGTGGAGCGCATCCGCCGCATCGACCACGACACTCTTGTCGACGAATTCACAATCGACGATGCCAAGGCGTATACGAAACCCATCACGGCCCGGCAAGTCTACAAACTAAAGCCGGACTGGGAGATTCATGAATACGTCTGCGAGGAAAATAACAAATACACATACCAGGGAAAATGACTGTGCAAAAAGAAAGAAGAGGGATCGCCATGAGGAATAAGCTGCTGATCTTTCCCGCTGCCGCCATTTTTCTGTTGCTTTCGCTGGGGGGATCGGCGTTCGCTCACCACGGGTTTGTGTCGTGGTACGACATGAGCCGCTCAGTCACCCTCAAGGGAACCGTAACGGGCTTCGACTGGACCAATCCCCATTCCTACATTTATCTGGACGTGAAAAATGAAAAGGGCGCCGTGGAAGCGTGGCGAATCGAATTGGGCGCCCCGGGCATGCTGGGGAGGGCCGGCTGGAGAAGAGATACCCTAAAGTCCGGCGACGAAATTACCGCGATCGGCAATCCCGCCAAGGACGGCAAGCCGCTGATGCATCTCAGCAAGATTGTCTTTGCCAATGGCCAGGAGCTTTCTACAGCGCTCTGAAGGCCGTGTAGCTGTTGAACGTAGAATGTCCAAGCATAGGAAGCCGCACGAGTTGAATTGAGTTTGGCTAGGTAACTCCCGACAAGTGGTCTTCGCGGAAAGTGGCCCACCTCGCTTCCATACGAAATTCACACATTCCGATAAGAGGACTAAGTATCCCTTGACATCAAGTAAGCCATTTGCTAGGATATTGGTGTGAGGATAGACTGATGAAAGTAAAGCAGCACATTCCCAAGTATTTACGATTCACTATGAAGGACTTCGCCAACCGATTTCCGAACGACAATGCGTGTCTCGAATATCTCAAGGAAAAGCGTTGGCCGGGAGGTATGGCTTGGTGCACTCGATGCGGCAAGGATCGCAAGCATCATCGAGTGACTGGCCGACCTGCTTATGCGTGTGATCACTGCGCCAAGATGATCTCTCCAATGGCTGGAACTATATTTGAGAAGTCGAGCACTCCACTTAAGACTTGGTTTTATGCAATGTATCTCATGGGATCGACACGTTGCGGTATCTCGGCAAAGCAGATTCAACGCGAGACTGGCGTTACCTACAAAACCGCATGGCGCATGTTCAAGCAGATTCGCTCGATTCTTTCGGACGGTGACATGCAACTGGAGGGGCCGACGGTCGAGGTAGACGAAACCTATTTCGGCGGCAAGCGCAAGTACGGGACTGGCCGACCAATGCGCGGCGATAAGACCAAGATTCCCATTGTCGGGATCGCGCAGCGCGGCGGCAAAGTAGTGGCCCGCGTTGTGCCAAGCGTTGACAAGCCCTCGCTACTCGGCACAATCCAAAAGCACGTCACTCCGGGCAGCGTGATCTACACAGACGAGTATCCGGCCTATCAGGGAATCAAGTATCTGTGGAAGGATGGCAAACCCGCAGGCTATCGCCATTTCCAGATTCGCCATAAAGATCGCGTGTACGTTCGCGGGCACATTCATACTAACAGCGTCGAAGGATTCTGGAGCCTAGTCAAGCGCGGGATCGGCGGAGTCTATCACTCCGTTTCACCCGAATACTTGCAAACCTACCTAGATGAGTATACTTTCAGGTTCAATCGCAGACATGAAGGCAATCAGCAGTTTAACGCGATTTTGGAGAGGGTTTTCGAGCGGGCGTCTTAACAGCCCGCTCCACGATTTTATCGAAGGTTGAGAAACTCAAAGGCTGCATCAGCTTCTTAGTCTTGGCCGACGGAGTTAGCTGCTTGCGCCTTTGCGTGCCATCTGAATCACTGTTCTGCATTCCAGAATGGAGTGTGGCGCAGTGGTGTGCAAAAGTCAAATCAGTGGATGTATTAATCGTCTATGGGAAGACAACCTTTACTCTCTTTTTTCTTGGTGGGACATGGAAAAGTTTAGCGCCGACACATTCATGGCGATTGCAAAATACCTAGCAGATGTGAGAGCGAGATTTAATGAGCTTCCATTAGATGAAAAGCAGGTAGGTCCTGCAAAGGATGGCTTGGGCTACCGACTATTTGTCAGCACTCAACAACTATGCGCTGATCTCGGATTGCGAATCTCCTGCAAATGTATAGAGCATATTCTTGATAGTGGTATAAACCAAACAGCCCGCGAAGTAATAGAGAAAATCTCTCAATTGGAAAGAACCATCAAATGGGAAATGGCAGACAAGTTATTTATGTACATTCCGCCAGCCCGTGCCGAGCGATACGATTTGGCTGAACCTTTCGGAGCCAATGTAGCTAAGAATTTCCCATCTGCCCTATTTGATGAAAAAGAGGCAGGCAACTGCTTTGCAAGCGGTAGATACACAGCGAGCGTATTCCACTTAATGCGCGCTTTAGAGATCGCCCTGATTGCATTTGCGAAATTATTCCCCGCTGTTCCTACAAATAAAGAGAATTGGCAGCAGATCATAGAAAAGATTGAATCAGAAATACGCGAGATGCCCAAAGTCACCGTGAAAGATGCGGACTGGAAGGAAAAGCATGAGAAGTATTCCCAACTTGCGAACAGTTTCATGTTTTTTAAAGATGCGTGGCGGAATTACACTGCTCATGCTCGTGGAAAATACACCGAGGACGAATCGGATGCCATCTATCGGAATGTGCGTTCATTCATGCAAGGATTGGTAACGCAGGGAATTTCAGAATAATAGGAATTTATAAAACATCCTAATCCCTATTGATTTCTAATCTAGTCTAGTTCGCTTGCGGCTCATCCAATTCTAATAGAATTTGAAAGCCCAGGACTTTATTGGCCATTAGAGTTCTTAATTCCACGAGTGCTTCCAGGAACTTAACGAGAGGTTGTCTTTGTGCTACTTGATGCTCGCCATGAAGCCACCGATGACCATTTGCACATGCATTCGGAATTCCGCCGATCTGCTCAGGTGAAATGGTTACTCGATACAAACAATCGTTGCACTGAAACGAGACACTTTTGATGTCTCCCAAACTGACTACAAGTTTCCGCTCGATGGTCATAATCCAGTCACTTTGCGAGACTGCCTGAACAAAGTCAAGTATATTCAAGTTAGGTACCTGCCTGTCACAACCCGACTATACCACGATACTTGACGTGAGGGGATACTTACCAGAGGACTTCTCAGGACTTCGGACCCGTAATGTCATAATATCCATCCATGCCCTTCGCAGATAGCGAAAGAAGGTCTGGCCTTGAACGCAAAACAAGGATGAACGCGGCTCGTAAGAGAGGCCTGTTCGTCCTCGCAGTCGTGCTACTCGTGTTTGCGGGGGCGTGCATCTATTTCGGATCTAATAATTTTCCGCTTCGCACTGTGGGCTCCGTGGCCATCTTGGCGAGCGTATATCTCGTCCGCATCGCTCGCGGTGTTCACGACCGATCAGTTTTGCCCAAGGTGAACAGTATTGAGTACGGTGGTCCAAGCCGTCTCCTTTGGATTCTCTCGTTAGCCTTGGTGCCTTTGTTGGGTGCCTCAGGCTACTTGTTGCATATCGACGCCGTAAATGGAGGCCACGAAGTGTGGCCGGTCTACTTATTCGCCGGAGTAGCGGTTGTTTGCGCAGGTGTATGGGGTTGTCTCGCCGTGAAACTCCAAGGCGGCGGATAGACTGCAAGTGGCGGGGAAGAATCAAGAACCGCACCCTTGACAAACCCACAAGGGACGCGGCACCCAGTTCGTGCTACCTCTCTACGTCTGCACCAGCCTGACTCCCATTCCAGACGCGAAGAATACTAAAACATTCGTTAATGACGAGCCGAGCGCTGATTCCGCCCGAGAAACGGGATTATCGTCAACCGGGAATCCTGGTTCCCCACATGACGCGAGGAGCGTGTCCTCCCGTCCCTACAGTTTCGAGCATGCATTTAGCGCGAGCGTCTTTTCCATCGCCATGGTTTTGGCCTGTTCGGGGAAACCATACACATGAACAGTGAAGTAAGTGCTGCCCTTCTTCACATACAATGCGGTCGCCAGACCGGACTTGTTTCCGGTAGGGAAGGAGTAGACTGCGTCTTCACAAATGCCGCTAGCTGGCGCGGTTGTCTCACTGCTGACGACCGGCGTCTTTGCGAACCCGAATGCGCGTTCGTTGCTCATGAGCAGCGCGACTTTTTTAGCGTTGATCGAATTCGGCTGGTTGGGCGCGGACCATCCGCACATGGTTGGCGTGACCTGCTTCGCTGGATCGACATTCGTGCCGAGGACCGCGCTGACCTGCGCCTGCGTGAGCAGGGAACACGGATCGGTTTCGGTGCCGCCGGCAAACGCTAACTGGGAACTGCAGAGCACTAAACCCATAATAGTTCCGGCTATCGCGCCGAACGTTAGTTTCGAGTTCATGTTGTCACCTCGTGGAAATTGGCTGCGTACTGATTTTGTCACGTAGCCTGCGCCGTGGATGCCAGTTCAGCCAACTTTTGGCTGAACCTCAATCGAGTCATGACGAATTGTAGCCAAATAAACCACCAAGAAACCATCACTTCTGGGGACCTAGACTTGCGTCCTAGCTGTCCGACCGTTCCAGTGCCTGAGAAACGGGATTCTCGGATACTGGCGCGCCACCGTGGTTGGAGATTTGAGATTGGATCGGCAAATCTGGCCCGTGCATGGTACGCACTACAATTGCCAACGGCTGGCATTGAATTTCTAACCTCTGACATCCAACATCAAGCCTTTAGCGCAGCGACTGATCGACCTCCCGCATCCAGTCTTTTGCTTTCAGGACTTCGCGGGGCTTGGTGCCGTCGGGCGGACCTACGATGCCGTCTTTTTCCATGATGTCGATCAGGCGGGTGGCGGCAATAGCTCATGAAATGCCTGGCGCGCGGCGAATCCGTTTGACTCAGTTTGGAATGGAGGCTTACCATTCGAAATACGAAACCTGCGCGCGAGCGGCCCCAGAGCTTTGATTTCAACTCGGCGACGCGCCAGCGGACGGTGCGCTATGAAATTGGATTTCGACATGCCTGGCGTGCGGCTCGGCCGGAAGCAACTGCTGCTTTGCGCGATGGCGATGGCGGTTTCGACTTTCCCGCTTTCCGCGCAACAACAAAACAGTCAATATAATCCAAGGTTCGGGATGGGTCACCTGCCCGACGCGACCGTCGTCCATAGCTCGACCGTGGATTCGAATGCGATGTCCGAAGAGGCAAAGTGTTTTCCCTGGAAGTTATCGGAAGTGCGGGCTGGAACCGTGGATGCCAAGACTCTGAGTATTCCGTCGAACGCGAAGCATGAGTATGAAAAAGCATGCGATGCTTCGAAAAAGAATAAGTACGAGGAAGTGGAGCAGCATGCACGCGGTGCGATCGAGAAATTTGAAGCCTACCCGGCAGCATGGGTGATGTTAGCCCTGAGTCTCGAGGAGCAGCAAAAGGCGCAAGATGCTCATGACGCCTGTTCTCACGCCGCGAAAGCCGATGCGGCATATTTGCCGGCGTATCTTTGCTCGGCGGAGGTTTCCACCCGTAACACTGAGTGGAAACAAGTACTGAACGCCTCGACCATGGCGATCAGTCTCAACGTGGGAGGCGACTCCTACGCCTTTTATTACCGGGCCACAGCCTACCTCCATATGGACAATCTTGAGGAGGCCAAGAAAAACGCTCTGCAGGCCGAGCGGATTGACGTAAATCACAGCGAGCCGTCATTTGATCTGCTCATGGCGCAAATCTATGAGCGCGAAGGCGACAAAGCGCAGGCAATTGTTCAGCTCCAGCAACTCCTGAAACGCCATCCCGATCGGCAAACCGCAGAGGAAGCAAAGCAGCACCTGGCAACGCTCGAAGCGCAGCAACCCGCCAAATAGACCCGCCACCGCGTGAAAGTGTGGAATTTCCAACCATTGACAACCAACTTCCAGCCTCTAACGCAGCGACTGATCGACTTCTCGCAGCCAGTCTTTCGCTTTTAAAACTTCGCGCGGCTTGGTGCCGTCGGGCGGGCCGACGATGCCGTCTTTTTCCATAATGTCGATCAGGCGCGCGGCGCGGCCGTAGCCGATGCGCAGGCGGCGCTGCAAGGTGGAAGTGGAGGCGCGGCCCGCTTCGCAGACGACGCGAACGGCTTCCTGGTAGAGATCGTCGTCGACTGCTTCTCCTTCCGGTTCGCCATCGGGGCCTGCGGCGTTTTCTTCTTTTGGCGCTTCGAGCAAGCGTTCGTTGTAAACGGCCTTGGCCTGCGAGCGCCAGTGATCGCACACGGCGGTGATTTCGTCTTCCGTGACGTACGGGCCGTGCATGCGGTTGAGGCGCGCGGAACCCGCGGGCAAGTAAAGCATGTCGCCGCGGCCGAGGAGGGACTCGGCGCCGTTAGCGTCAAGGATGGTGCGCGAGTCCACTTTGCTGGCCACGCGGAAGGAAATGCGTGCGGGGAAGTTGGCCTTGATCAAGCCGGTGATGACGTCCACCGACGGTCGCTGCGTGGCGAGGATCAGGTGGATGCCGACGGCGCGAGCCATCTGCGCAAGGCGCGTGATCGATTCTTCCACGTTTGTCGTATCGACCATCATCAGGTCGGCCAATTCGTCGATGACGATAACGATGTAGGGGAGCGGCTTGTGCTCGGTATTCTCGGTCTCGTCGAAGAGCGAGAGCGACTGGCCCTTCTGGAATGTGCGGTTGTACTGATCGATGTTGCGGACGCCGCGCGCTGCCAACAGCTTCAGGCGCGATTCCATTTCGCGCGTGGCGTTGCGCAAAACATTGGAGGCAACTTTGGGATCGGTGACAACGGGAGCCAGCAGGTGCGGGATGTCTTCGTAGAGGCCAAGCTCCAGGCGCTTCGGATCGATCATCACCAATTTCAGTTCATCGGGCGTGCCCTTGTAGAGCATCGAGAGAATCAAGGAGTTGAGAAAAACGCTTTTGCCTGTTCCGGTCGATCCGGCGATGAGCAAGTGGGGCATTTGGCAGAGATCAGAAACGCGGTTGCGACCGATCAAGTCCTTGCCGAGAGCAAGTGTCAGCTTGGAAGGGGAATTGACGAACTCGGCGGACTCGATTTGCTCGCGCAGGGCGATCGTTTGCCGATTCGCGTTCGGGACTTCGATGCCGACCGTCGATTTTCCCGGGATGCGCTCGATGAGAATGGACTCGGCCTTAAGCGCGAGACACAAATCATCCGCGAGGCCGGTGATGCGGCTGTATTTGATTCCCGCTTCGGGCTTGAATTCGTATGTTGTCACGACCGGGCCCGGATTGATCTGTGTCACGCGGCCGCTGACGTCAAACTCCTGGCACTTTTGTTCGATGGCGTGCGCGCATTCCTTGAGTTCGTCCTCCTCGATTTTTTCGTGGCGCGGAGCGGGGCGAAGCAAATCGGGGGAGGGAAGGCGGAAGCTGGTCGCGCCCTTGGCAATTTTCGGCGACGAGGGCGGTTTGGACTGCGACTTCTTTTCTTCCACATTCCGGAAAATGATAGAGCGCGAGCGCTCGGGTTCTTCCCGCTCGGAATCTTCGCGCTCGTCCTCTTCCGTGACGGCGCTGCCATCCACTTCGGCCACGGATTGCGAGGGGATCGGAGGCCGGCCTTGCGACTTGATTTTCGCAAGGCGCTCCTGCATGCGCCTCTCTTCGCGCGTCTCGCGCCAGATGGCAATGCGCTCTTTGAGCGGGCCGATCACGTTCAGTTTGCCGAGAGGGCCGCGCAGCGTTTCATGCGTTTCGATGAAAGAAAATTTTGTGGTCAGGAAAAGCGCGACGAAAAATATTGCCAAGGCGACGACGTTTGCGCCGACGGTGTTGAATCCGGCGAGCAATCCCGTCGAGACCAGATGGCCGAGCAGGCCTCCGGGAGGAATTGCCCCGCGCACTTCGGGGATATGCCAGAGCGTGAGCATCGCAGGAAGCATCAGCACGAGCAGAGAAGAGCCCACGATCTTGATCACCGGGGATTCCAAAAGTTCGCTGCGGAACCACCTCATTCCCATGATAAACATGCCCATCGGCAAGAGGAACGCGGCATAACCGAAGCCCTGAAACAGCAAGTCCGAGCCGTAGGCGCCGACCGGGCCGATCCAGTTCCGCGCGGAATGAAGGACAGAGGTTTCGGCGGACACATTGAACGACGGGTCGTGAGGGCTGTAGGAAATCAGCGCCAGCGCCACCAGAATGGCGATCGTAATACCGACAAAGCCAATCAATTCATTGAGACGATTATTCTCAGTTGGAGTCAGAACGCGCACGAATGTCTCCTCGAAATAGGGGGAAGGTGCTCGTCGCAGCAAGGGTGCGCGGGCGCTGGCGCGCGGATCCCATCTGGAAGTGCACGAGCAACGCAATGACTATACCAAAGACCGGCCGGCAGGCAAGAAAGATATGAAGCGGGGTTGTGGGTGGGTTACGGAGGTTTGGGCGGCGCGGTTACAGCGCGAAGATGACCGCTCCGTCCCAGAAAACACGGGACGGGGCGGCCTTTACAAGAGGGCCCGATTCGGTGGTGGCGGATTTTGAAGAGGCCGTCCGCTTTTAGGACGGGCAGCTGTTTGCCTGATGCAGAATTGTCTGCAAGACTAGGGACCGAATTGTCGAGGATTAACGATGCGGATGAAATTCGCTGTGCTTGCAGTGATTACTTTAGTGGGATTCGCGCTCGCTGCTCCCGCTCAGAAACCCGTGCCGGTGGCGCTTGCAGGCCGCGTGAGTTCGGATGCCGAAGGGGCGATGGAAGGCGTGCTGGTCAGGGCCAAGGGCGAAGGAAAGACGATCAGCGTCACCGTGGTTACCGATCATGAGGGACGGTACTCTTTTCCGGCGAGCAGGCTCATGCCCGGCAAGTTAAACATTGATATCCGGGCCGTGGGGTATGACCTTGCGGGCCCGTTGTCCGTCGAAGTCGCGGCTGGGGTCACGCGCCGCGCAGATTTGAAGCTGGTGAAGACCAAGGACCTGATTTCTCAGCTCACGAGTTCCGAATGGCTGCTCAGTGTTCCGGGGACTGAGGCACAGAAGAACCAGCTATTTCGTTGCGCCGCTTGCCACTCTCTCGCGCCGATTGTGCAGAGCACCTACGATGCGCAAGGATGGCTTACCACTTTTGCGCGGATGAGAAGTTATTCCGAGCAAGCCGTCCTGGATCATCCCGTCTCGCTGCCCTACAAAGTTTCCGTTCAGCCGGACCCGGAGTTCGCGAAATATTTGAGCACGATTAATTTGAGTGTGACGAGCGAATGGAAATATGAGCTGAAGACGCTTCCGCGTCCCACGGGCAGAGCCACGCGCGTCATCGTCACGGAATACGATTTGCCCGACCCGGGAAGGCTGCCGCATGACGCCGACCTCGATGACAAGGGAATGGTCTGGTACAACGATTTTCGCGAGCCGCTCATCGGCCGCCTCGACCCGCGAACCGGGGAGACCAAAGAATGGCGCATGCCGCCGCTCAAGCCGGATTTCCCCGAGGGGACTCTTTCCATCGAGTTCAACCGCGACGGCTACTTGTGGATTCCGCGGTTCCGCCAGGGGGGATATACGCGCTTCGATCCGCGGACGGAGGAATTTAAGACGTGGCTCGTGCCGCCAGCATTCAACGACGCGCGCGCCATCCAGCCGCAAGTCGCCGCCGCGCCCGACGGGACCGCGTGGTTTCCGGGAGGCGAGAGCCTTCTGATTTTCAAGGTCGATCCGGCGACGAACCAGGTCAGCGAGTATCCGATGTATCCGGACTACCATCCCGACGAGAAAAGCTCCGGCATCATCCAGTTCGCTTACAATGCGACGCCGACCGGGCACTCGACCTACGGGCTGGCCGCCGACTCAAAATCGAACATCTACATTTGCGACATCGTGGGCGGCAACATCGGCAAGATCGACGGTAAAACGGGCAAAGTGACTTTGTACAAGACGCCCACTCTGAATTCCGGTCCGCGCCGCGTTTCGGTGGATTCGCAAGATCGCGTGTGGTTTGGCGAGTATTACTCGAATAAGCTCGGGATGTTTGACCCGAAAACGGAGCAGTTCAAGGAATGGACCGCGCCTACGCCGTGGGTCGGCCCGTATCCCGCCAAGACCGACAAGAACGGCGACGCGTGGACCGCCGGAATGAGCACCGACCTGATCCTGCGCCTCGATCCCAAGACGGGCAAATTTACGGAGTACATGCTGCCGACGGTAAACGCGAACATCCGGCACATCGATGTGGACAATTCCGCGTCGCCGGTTTCGGTTTGGGTTGCGGAAGTTCATCAGGGCAAGATCGCGAAAATTGAGCCGCTCGACTGAATTCTTGAGAACCGCGTCGTTGCATTGCGAGGAGGTATAGTCCCATGCACAAAATGATTCGCGCCATTGCATCTTTCGCGATGACCCTGGCTGCCTGCTTCTTATTTTCTCTTTCTGCCAACGGCCAACAGCCGCCGAAGGAACTGCAGCCGCCTGCCGGCGAACAACTTCTTCTTCAAGTGCACGCAAAGGGCGATCAGATCTATTCGTGCAAAGCCGACGGCGGGCAATTTGCCTGGACTCCGAAAGCTCCCGACGCTCAGCTTTTTGACAAAGGCGGCAAACTATTCGGCAAGCATTTCGCCGGGCCTTCGTGGGAAGCGAGCGATGGCAGCCGCGTCACGGGGAAGGCTGTGGCCAATACGCCTTCCCCTGATCCCGATTCCATTCCCTGGCTGCTGCTCACGGTGGTCAGCCGCAGCGGAGACGGCAAACTGACGCGTGTCACTTCCATCCAGCGCATTAATACGAAAGGTGGCAAGGCGCCACCTTCCGGATGCGACGCCGCGCATGCCGGCCAGGAAGAGCGCGCACCCTATACTGCCGACTACATATTCTTCGCCCCGAAATAAATCCAAAATCATTTGGCCATGCAAGAGGGCAGGGAATTGGTCCCGCGCGATTTCTTATTGAGGTTGACGCTTTCATTGGCCAGAGGTATAGAGTTTGCCTGAATGCTTGTTTGCACCAATGCAAAGGAGAGATGGAACCGTGAAAACGAACCCAAAACTAATGCTGGCGGTACTCGTCGGAGCCTTGATCGGCGCAGCAGGGGCGGCGGTGATTCATGCGCAGCAAGCCAAGGTATTGCCCGGCTACGTCGTCGCGGAAGTTGATGTCACCGACCCGGCCACGTTTCAGAAATACGCGGAAAAAGCCCCGGGAACGATCGCAGCTTCCGGCGGCCACTACGTCATACGCGGCGGCAAATCGGAGTCCATCGAAGGAGAACCGCCCAAGCGCTTCGTGGTCATCCGATTCGACAGCGTGGAGAAAGCGAAGGCCTGGGAAGATTCGCCGGCGTATGATGCCATCAAGCCGATCCGGCACAGCTCGGCGAAGAGCCGCGTATTTATCATTGAAGGCGCCGGTCCCCAGTAAAGGCGCGCTTGCCTCCACAAATCCGATGCGTCCCAATGCCTCGCAGAAAAACGGCGAGAGAATTTGCACGCCTCCGTCTTAATTGAATGCCCGGAGTGTAAGATATCTAGTAACAACCTCAACAATCGAAACTACAGTTCTGCTTTGACCTGAATTCCAATCCAGTAGAATGTGGTTTCGAGATGAGGACGGACCCACTGCACGCCACCAAACAGGGCAGAACGGATGGCCGCCGCACCACATTTCAAGTATTGGCGGGATTAGCCATTTTCATCTGCGCCGCTTTCCTGCTCGCTGAAGTCCTTGCAGGCCAAATCGAATTGCCTCGCAACGCGCTCTGGGAAGTCGTGCACAATGTCTGCGTCCCCGGTCAATTACAAATTCACGATCCCAAGCCGTGCCTCAAAGTCGATCTGAACGGAGGGATCGATCGCGGATTCGCGATCCTCAGGGACCCCAGAGGGGGCACGCAATTCTTGCTGATTCCTACCGTTCGAATCTCCGGAATCGAGAGTCCCATCGTTCGCGGGCTGGATGCGGCCAATTATTTCGCCTACGCCTGGGAAGTTCGAACGAATATCAACGAGGCGCTGCGCCGAGAGCTTCCTCGCGATGAAATTGGCCTGGCCATCAATTCGGGCGTAAGCCGATCCCAGGATCAGCTGCACATCCACTTTTCCTGCGTCCGAGCGGAAGTTGTTCAGACCCTGCACAAGAATGAAAGGCAGATTGGGAGCCACTGGGCTCGCTTCAAAGCACCTCTCTACGGCCAGCACTACATGGCGATGTGGGTTTCAGGCGAGAACCTCAACCCGCACAACCCATTCCGTCTTTTGGCGGAAGGATTGCCGAATGCAACGCTAAATATGGCCGATCGCACGCTGGTCGTGATCGGTTTCACTCGGTCTGAAGGCACTCCCGGATTTGTGATTCTCGCCGGCGAACTCAACGTTCAAAAGGGTGATCTGGCAAACGGAGAGGACCTGCTTGATAATTCCTGTGAGATTGCGGCGAAGGGAAACAAGGGTCCGGCCGGTCTGACACAAAGTCCAACCCAGTGACGCTTAGTCTACTCTGAACGTGATCACCAACTGAACCGGGAGAATGCGGCTCTTGGAAGCAGATGAGCCTGCGTAGCTGTTTGAAGCCGCGAGAGCAGTTCGCGCAAATTCTCTTCAAAAAATTCCGCCTCGGCGCTGCGACGCAACCCAAATGATTGGTAAAACGGTCTGGAGCAAATAAGCCAACTCTCGTACTGCGCGCTCGGAAGTACCTGCCTGCTGCTCCTTCAAACGTCTCTTCGCGATACCTGTACGTTAGTACAGGTGTCAGGTTGGCGGGCTTGCCCTGAATTCGAGCCTTCAGACCCAAAGAATAAATTATCCTGACAGTGACCCCTTCAGGGAGGAAACATGCGATTCATCTTTGGCCGATGTGCGTTCGCTCTTTTGATGCTTCAATTTTCAATCCCATTCGCATATGCCCAAGACAAGAGAGAGCCGCTTAGTGACCGAGAGTTGATGGCTCTCGTCGCAGGCAACTCGCTCAGCGAAGACGTCATTCATGAGATTGAATCGCGGGGCTTTGCCTTCCTCCCTGACGATCAATATCGGTCATTGCTGACCAACGCCGGTGGCGATATGCGGGTGTTGGCAGCTTTAAGAAATCCTAAGACGACCGGCGGGGTCGCGGGCCAGGGAAATGAAGCCTCGGGCGAATTGCTCCAGCACCTCTCGAACGCCGGGAAGCTGTTGCGAAGCAAGCAATATGAATCGGCCACACAAGAACTGACGGTGACTCTTCAAAACGGGGGCGGGCCGGAAACTGGATTTGTAATGGGAGAATTACTCCGCGACGAGGAAGAATGGCCACTGGCGGCGTCAATCTACGCGGAGGTCCTGCACCAAGACCCAGAGTTCACTGAGGCGCACATAAAGTTGAGCTATGCCCTGTTCCATTTGGGAGATTCAGAAGGAGCTCTGCGAGAAGCGAAGCTAGCGTTGGCGCACTTTCCGAATAGCGCGGAGGCACACAGGAACGCTGGAATCGCCTTTGACGAACTTCGGAAGTACACTGCCGCGGAGCAGGAATACAGCGAAGCGCTTCGGATCAAGCCCGACTATGCGGAGGTGCACTACGACCTCGCACTCATGTTCTACGGCAGGAAGAACTGGGATCAATCCATCGCGGAATACAAGAAATCCATTGTTCTGAATCCGACAGATGAGAGGGCACATTATAATTTGGCGAATGTTTACAGCGAAAGAGGTGATAAGGATTCCGCCATCCGCGAATATCGTGAGGCCATACGCTTGAATCCAAATATGCTCTGGGCACGGCAGAATCTCGGGCAAGCACTTATGTCTCGAAACATGAATGCTGAGGCCGTTGTGGAGTTTCGCAAGTTGGAAGTGATCGCCCCCGATTTCGCCATGTGCCACGAATGTCTAGGCGACGCACTGTTTCGAACCTGGGACTTCGAGGGCGCTCGGAAAGAGTATAGGAAGTCAATCGAACTCGACCCGTCCGAACCCGGCCCTCATATTGGTCTCGGCGGCATTCTCGAAGAACAGAAAAGCTATGATGTGGCTTTAGAGGAATATCGAAAGGCGGAGAGTCTGGACGACACTTCATCCGACGCGCATCTGCGAGCAGGTAGGGTTCTCCTGGCAAAAAAAGAATATCCCGGCGCTCTAAAGGAATTGAAATCCGCCGAGAATCTCGCTCCCAGTTCCGCGGGCGCGCATGATCTTTACGGTCAAGCGCTGGAGGCATCTGGAGATCTTCCCGCCGCTATCGCAGAGTTCAAGCAAGCCGTCGCGATCGACCCCAAGCGGACTCAGGCCAAGCTTGGACTCGCGGCAGCATTCGAAAAGAACGGGAATTGGGTAGACTCGATCGATCAATACCGGCAGGCGGCACAGTCAGACCCCAGTCCGGGTGTTCAGGATAAGTACAAAACGGCTCAAATTCGTTTGAATCAATACCTTGCTTCGATGAAGGCTTCCGGAAAGTCCGCGGAGGCCAAAGAACTAGAGACGCGCCTTCATGCGACGAAGGCGGAGCCGGGAATTTCGGAAAAACTGGACGCGGCCATGCAAGCGGGCTGGGATGCGATGAGGGCGCCTCACATTGAGGAAGCAGAAGCGCGATTTAAGGAAGCAGTGGGGCTTGCCGAGAAGCTCCAACCTCACGACGAACGCCTTGCGACTTCTCTGATTCGTCTTGCGGGCGTCTACTCCTTCAAGAAAGATTTTGCCAGGACGGAGGCGACGCTGCAGCGGGCGCTTGCCGCCAATGTGGAATTGTATGGCGCGGAATCTCCCATGACCACCGAGCCACTTCAGTCCCTCGGCATGTATGCACTTTCCAAGAAGGACTACAATTCAGCGCTGGATTTCTTCTCGCGCGCAGTGAATGTAAATGAAAAAACCTTCGGAGAGGCCAGCGACAAAGTGGCGGACAGCCTCAGGTTCATGTCATTCGTGTACGTAGTCGCAAGAGGCTTATGACAAAGCAGAACCTTACCTTCTTCGGGCGGTTCACATCAATGAATCCTTGTTTGGAGAAAACCTATCCGGCTTGAATGGCGTCCCATTGTGGGAGCTTTGCAATCTTTACGACAAATGGAACAAACCCGACAAGGCCGAGTTCCGTTATCGCGAAATGCTCGTGAACCTTGAAAAGCAATACGGAGCTGACAGTCCGATGCTGCTTTCGACCCTTACAGGCGAGGCGAAAGCACTCCACCAACTGGGTCGGGCCGAGGAAGCGGCAAAGATCGATCAGCGTCTACGTCAATCCGTGCCGCCACTAGTCAAGGGAATGGAGCGGAACTCCCACCACATCCATGAGGCTGAGGAAGGCGCGTTGAAGATCAATCGGAATTTTGGGTGAATGCACCCGAAGGCTCGAAGGCGAAAACCGTAGCTTTGGCGCAATCCCGGTGACCATCTGCAAAACTTGATGTGGCGGACTGGCCACGGCGTGCCGGGCCTATTTGGTGCGTCAATAGCCCATGTGGTGGAGAACGCCGACCGCTATCGCGGCTGCCAGGCAATAAATACCGAACAGATACCAGCGGTCGCTCTCGAGCCACTTGCTGAGCCATTTGAGCGCCAGGAGGCCGGCGACAAACGCGCACACCATGCCGATGAGGCTCGGCGTCATCGCCGACGCCAAATTTAGCCCGCCGCTGATGCGCTCGGCCCTCATGAGACGGAGCACTTCGCGGCCGTCCGCGGCGGGAGTGATCGCCACGGCGAGAGCGAAGCTGAACGCTTCCGCGCGCGATTTCTCGACGCCCGCCAGCAGGCCCGTCGATATCGTGGCGCCAGAGCGCGAGAAGCCGCGGAAGGGCAGGCAAAGTCCTTGCACGATTCCGATGAGCGCGCCCTGTTTCATTCCGAGGCCGCCGGTGCTGATTGCTCCTTCAAAGGGATGCCGCTTCTCGTAAATTCCTGCAATCAATATCAATACGCCGACGGCGGCAAGAGCCGGCGCGATCAAATCAAGGCGGCCGAATAGCTGCTCCACTTGCGCGTTTTTCGCGCCGTGAAACGCGAATTTCTCTATCGTTTTGATCAATCCTTCGCCGATCACGCCCGTCAGCAGCGTGGCCACGAACAGCAGGATCACGATTTGCTTGAATGCTTCCGCGCTCTGAAAATACGTTCTCATCCATTGCTTCCAGAAGTAAACAATCACCGCGAACATCGTCCCGGTGTGCAGCATCACGAGGAGCAGAGTCATTTCGGGCGATGTTGGGTCCAGGCCCATGAGCTTTTCGGACACCACCACGTGCGCCGAGCTCGATACCGGCAAGAGTTCGGCGAGGCCTTGCACGATGGCGAGGATCACGACATGCAGAAGATTCATGGAAGGCCCTTCACTTGGGATTTCCGTCCTAATTGTTTCAGCATTTCAAAAGCGTTTTGGCCGCGGCCGTAATAATTTTCGATCGTTCCAGTCTCACGATAGCCATGCTTCCTCCACAAAGCAATTGCAGCTTTGTTGGTTGTTGCTGTTTCCAGATACATGCAGGCAGCGCCCTGCGAGGCGGCTTCCCGCTCGGCGGCCTGGAGAAGCAGGGAACCGACGGATTGGCGGCGGCAGGCCTCGAGAACATCGAGCGTGATGATGTGGGCGAGTTCGCCGACGCGTTCCGTGAGAATGAAGCCGGCAATCGTTTTGAGATTTGCGGGGCCAGGAATTTCCGCGACGATACAGTGCGAGCCTTCGGATTGCAGATAAATTTTCATCTCGCCACGGCCGTAGGCGATCGTCTTCGGGAAGCAAGCTTGATCGATCGAGACCAGGGCATCGAAATCGGATCGCTGGTAGGGGCGAAGGAACAATCCGGATAGGGGCACGGCGCCGGCTCACAACTCGAGAATCACGGGGAGAATCAGCGGGCGCTTGGAAGTCTGCTTTTTCAAGTAGCGCCTCAAGTCCACGCGGATTTTTTCCTTGATGACACTCCAATCGGTTTTCTCCTCGGCATTCGATTGCTCGACGGTGCGCAGGACGACTTCGCGCGCGCCGTTAAGCAGTTCGAGGCCGTTGTCGGAGGGCATGAAGCCGCGCGTGACGATTTCAGGTTGCGATTCGATTTGGCCGGTGTGCTTGTTAATGGCGATGATGGGCATGACGACGCCGTCCTCGGACAAGTGTTTCCTGTCGCGGATGACGACTTCGTCGATTTCCTCGAGCGAGCCGGAATCGACGCAGACGCGGCCCGCGGTCACCGGCTCGCGGCGATAGGCGCGGTCGTCGGTGAATTCAATCGGCTGGCCGTCTTCGATCAGCAGGATTTCCTCGGACACTGCGCCGACCGCGTGCGCCAGGGCAGAGTGGCGGAAGAGCTGGCGGTATTCTCCGTGGATCGGAATGAAGAAGCGCGGGCGCACCAGGTTCAGGAGCATTTTTTGCTCTTCCTGGCTGGCGTGGCCGGAAACGTGGATCGTGCCTCCGTCATTGTCGTAATAGACGAGAGCGCGCTTGCGGAACATGTGGTCCAGCATGCGGAAGATGGCTTTTTCATTGCCGGGAATGATGCGCGCGGAAAGGATCACCGTGTCGCGTTCGTCGAGCGTGAGCAGGCGGTGGTTATCGACGGCGACGCGCGAGAGAGAGGACATGGGCTCGGCCTGGCTGCCGCTGACCATTACAACCAATTTTTCCGACGGGAACGAATTGATGTCCTGCGAGCGGACCACCAGCCCATCGGGGATGCGCAGGCGATTCATGCCGTGCGCCAGCTCGACGTTATCGACCATGCTGCGGCCAATGAAAGCGATCTTGCGGCCTGAGGCGGCGGCGATGTCCACGATCTGCTGGATGCGCGGGATCGACGAAGCGAAACAGGAAACGATCACTTTGCGGGTCGCCGCTCGCGTGAGTTCCTCGATGCGCGGGCGGACATTTCGCTCCGAGGCTGTGTAGCCGGGACGCTCGACGTTGGTGCTGTCGCTGAACAGCGCGAGCACGCCTTCCGCGCCGTAGCGGGCGAATGCGTGCAGGTCAAACGGCTGGCCGTCGATCGGCGTGGGGTCCATCTTGAAATCGCCGGTGTGAATTACGATTCCGACCGGGGTGCGGATGGCGAGTGCGACGCAGTCAATCGTGCTGTGCGTCACGCTGATGAACTCCACCTCGAACACGCCGACTTCCAGCTTGCGTCCCGGGATGACTTCACGCAAGTCGGTTTTGTCGAGCAGCCCGTGCTCTTCCAGGCGCTTGTGCACCAGCGCTAGCGTGAAGCGCGTCCCGTAGATGGGCACTTGCAGGTCGCGCAAGATGTAGGGCAACGCGCCGATGTGGTCCTCGTGGCCGTGAGTCAGCAGGATGGCGCGGAGGTATTGCCGGTTCTGCTTGAGGTAGGTGATGTCGGGAATGACGATGTCCACGCCGAGGAGCTCGACTTCGGGGAACATCATGCCCGCGTCGATCAGGATCATGTCGTCGCCCGAACGGAGAACGAGCATGTTCATGCCGAACTCGCCCAGTCCGCCCAGGGGGATTGCTAAGAGAGAAGGTTTATCCAATGTGGTTCACGTCCTTAAGTGTGACCCGTCATCGTATCACATGGCGGAGCGGGAATTAGAAATGCCGGGCGGGATTACTCTCTGCCGTCAGTAGAAACGCGCGACCGCGACGTCGAGAAAGGTGTCCTACTTGACCTTGTTTTTCAAGGGGGTATCTCCCGCGCCGACGGGATCGATCTCTTTGAAGAAGGAAGTTTGCTCCGAATAGATGCAGAAATCTTCCCGAAATTCCTCGTTCTCGGATCGCGGTGATTTCGGCGCCCAATCGAAGTCCATCGTGTCGCTCACCCAAGGCTTGGTGTACGTCTTCGGGTCGGTAAGCGTAATGACGAGCTCCAAGTGGTCGTGGTCCACGCGGCGGAAAACTTCATGCAGAGTCATCCGGTCACTATGCGGGGAGCCTAATGGATCGGTCCAGGTTCTGTCGTTGAAACCGTTCGAGTCCACGACGAAGGTATCCCCGTCCCACCGGCCCACCGAATATCCGTAGTAGGTCGGCTCCGGACTTTCGAGAGGCTTTCGGCCATCGGTCCAAATATCGCGAAAGGTGTGGCCCCACTCGAAGAATTCCACGACTTCGTTGGAAGTTTGGATGAATCTCATTAGCGGCGCGAAAATTTGCAGCATGACGCGTGGGTAGCCCGCAGGCTCGCACTGGAGCATCGGGTCATTCCATTCTTTTTCCGGGGCGACGGGCGGCGCAATTCCCGGCGCCCGGCTGTAGGTGAATGAACCTCTTACGGCGTTGAATTTCGCTTGCCCCCAAGGCGTCATGGGCGGGCGATTGCCGCTCAGAGGTGCGTTTCCCTTCGGAACTTTGCCCCTTACCCAAATTCCCGTCAGGTCATGCGGGTCAAATGACTGTGTCTTTTCTGCCTGGGCTTTGGGCGCCGCGGATGGCTGAGCTTCCTGGGCGAATGTAACAGATGACAAGGTCAGCACAGCCACTGCCACGACGACAGGTCGGATCGAATGATTTCGCACGTTTATATTCCCATGATCCTGTCTTTAGGGCGGCTCTTCATTCTGGTTCTTGTGGGAGGCCGCAACCTTGTGTCGAATGCAATTTTCTGCCATCCGGAAAAAATACGTCCGCGCAAATCCCGACAGGCTTGCCGTCTTTGCCGGGGTGGAATTCAAGAGAAACTTCGTCACCGGTCTTCAGCGCTCCGTGAGTCCAGCCCAAGCGGATCAAATTACCCGGATTGTTGAGTTCGACGGCCCAATTTACAACCTTGCCTTTGTCATCCTTCGCGTCGAGATAAATTTGGCAATGGGGATTGGCCCAGACGAATTCCGAGACGGTTCCTTTCACGGTGATCCGTTTTGTAAAGTCGTACCCCTGAGACCCGTGGTGTGCCACGACCGGGCCGCAATACAACAGCAGGGCGCCGGCCAAGGTACTGAGCGCGATCGATCTACCTTTCATCTAGCCCCTCCCACAATGAAGTTTCAAGGGTGCGACTGTCGTTGGTCGCCGACTATTTTCTGCATCCTAACGCTTCTGCTGGGCTCGTTACAATGGATTTGCCGCCAGGAGTGCCGGACCCAAGCGGACAAGATCATTCCTTCCCACCAGAAAATATCCTGGCGATGGCGACCAGGATGACGGCTCCTACTGTTGCTGCGGCGATGCTGTAAAGCAACCCTCCGCCGCGGATATTGAGCTTTGAAAAAATCCAACCACCGAGAATTGCGCCCACCATGCCCAGGATGATGTCGGCAATGCAACCGAAGCCGCGGCCGCGCGAAACGGTACCCGCCAGCCAGCCGGCGATGAGGCCGATGATCACCCAGGCGATCACGGATTGGGGGATGAACACGGAAAAGATATGCATCGGGGTCTCCTTTTTTGGAAACTCTCATTGCTGAGCCGGCCGTATTGCCCCCGGGCTGCAGCGGGAGTAGCACAGCCACTCTTGGCTGTGTGCCTTTGTTAAGCGCCGCAAAAACCACACAGCCAAGAGTGGCTGTGCTACTGGGGCTCCTGCTGCGTCATGCAGTGTAACGTACCCAGGCCCAGGACGAGATCGAGGCACGCGATTCCCACGACTTTGCGGCCAGGGAACAAGGCGGTCAGCTTTGTGAGAGCAGCCGCGTCGTGGGCATCGTTGAATGTTGGGACGAGAACCAGTTGATTCGCAATATAAAAATTGCTGTAGCTGGCCGGAAGTCTCTGCTCATCGAAATAGACTGGATCAGGCATCGGAAGCGTTTCGACGCGGAGCGGGCGGCCGTCCTGATCCTTCATTTCGCGGAGCAGGGCTAGATTTTCCCGCAAGGGCTGGAAGTTTGCTTCCAACGGATCGTTCTCCACGACGGTTACAACAGTGGTCGGATCTACGAACCTCGCGAGATCATCCACGTGGCCGTGCGTATCGTCGCCCGCGATACCATTTTTGAGCCAAAGAATATTCGTCGCGCCGAGGTAGTCGCGGAAGATGGCTTCCAGTTCTTGGCGCGTTACGCCGGGATTGCGCGCCTGGATCGGACTCAGCAGGCATTCCTGCGTGGTGAGCATGGTCCCGAGTCCGTTCACGTCGAGGCTGCCGCCTTCAAGAACGACGCGGCGCCCGCGATAAGTGGGCGACCACATGTTCCATTTGAGTTTGGCCGCGAGCTTATCGTTCGCGGCGTCGTCTTTTTTCCAGTCGTCGTATTTCGCCCAAGCGTTGAAGTGCCAGTTCGTCGCCGCGGTTTCGCCCGCGCTGTTGCGGACGAAAATCGGGCCGAAGTCGCGAATCCATCCGCGGTTTGTGGACACTTGAAAGAAGTCTACCGCGGAGAGATTTGCACCGGCGGATTTCAGGATGCGGCGAGCCTTGCGTTCCATTGGTGCGTTTTCCACGAGGATCCGGACGCGCTCGACTTGCGAAAGGTGGCGCACGATGTCCGCGTACACCCAGGGGATCGGAGCGAATTTTCCCGGCCAGTCGGTTTTTTCGTGCGGCCAGGCGAGCCAAGTGGCCGCATGCGGTTCCCATTCGGCGGGCATTCGGTAGCCCACCGCGTTTGGATTCGGGCGGGAGTCGGGTCTTTTGGAAGGAGTCATTCGAGCGATCCTGGCGGGCGCTCCGAACGGGCAGCGGCTGAAGCCGGTTTCTCTACGGATGCGTTACGGCACGGTTGAAACCGTGCCCTACAAAGATATTCTCGTTCTCGGGGGGGATTCACTCGTGCCATCGCTCGAGGATCGGGGAGTAGGCATCGATGCGGCGATCGCGAAGGAACGGCCAGTTGCGGCGCGTGTCCTCGATGCGCGCGGGATCGCATTCGACGATCAGGATTTCTTCCTTGTCGGCGGAAGCTTCGGCGAGGACGCGGCCAAACGGATCGGACACGAAGGAATGTCCCCAGAATTCGAGGCCGCTTTCCGGAGAGCCCTCGAAGCCGACGCGATTCACGGCCGCGACGAACACGCCGTTGGCGATGGCGTGGGAGCGCTGAATCGTGCGCCAGGCGTCAAGTTGTGCGGCGCCGAATTCCTGTTTTTCGGAAGGATGCCAACCGATCGCGGTGGGATAGAAAATAATGTTCGCGCCGCCGAGGCTTGCCAGGCGCGCGCCTTCCGGATACCACTGGTCCCAGCACACCAGCACGCCGATGCGGCCGAATTTCGTATTGAAATTCGGAAAACCGAGATCGCCCGGAGTGAAATAGAATTTTTCGTAGTACAGCGGATCGTCCGGAATATGCATCTTGCGATATTTTCCGAGGAGCGATCCGTCAGCGTCCAGAATCACGGCCGTATTGTGGTAGATGCCCGCGGCGCGGCGCTCAAAGAGCGATCCGATGATCACCACTTTCAGATCGCGCGCAAGTTTCGCGAGCGCCTCAGACGATGGCCCCGGAATGGGCTCGGCCAACTCGAATAAGTCGGCATTTTCCTCGCGGCAGAAATATTGCGAGCGGAATAGTTCCTGCAGGCAAACGATCTGCGCCCCGCGCGCCCCGGCTTCGCGGACGCGAGCCTCCGCCTTGGCAAAATTCTCCCTCGGATCGAGGGAGCAGCTCATTTGAATCAAGCCAACAGTGAATTTTTCCGCCACGCACGAATCATAGCATTTTCTTTTTGATTTTGAGGTGAAGACATTTGTGGAGAACGGAGCAAGTTTCCGCTTGCGGCGTTTGCTGCATTCGGCTCAGAGAGGCCTTTTCGGGTGGTTTTAGGAAGCGGGGAACGCTCAGTCGTCTTCGCCGATCATGATGGCGGCGGCGAGGACCGTGGTCCAGAGGCCGCGCTTATCGCCGACCGCGGACTGCGTGATGTTCATGGTGCGGACGATCTTATTGGAGATGCGGTAGACTTCTTTCTTCTCATCCCAGGACAAATCCGGATCGAATTCGACGTTGAGCGTGGTGGCCAGCATTTCGGCGGCGAGCTCTTCCGTGTATTCGCCGGCCACTTCCTCGGTTTCGCCGAACGAGTGATGCTCGGAGAGGTATCCGTACATCGATTTGTCGGCGGGGAGGGCGAGGCCGATGCCCGCGGCGATGAGGCGGTGCGCTTCGCGCGTGGAATTTTCGCTGATGACGGTGAAGGCGACCTGCCCCGGCTTGAGATGTTTCAGCCCTTCGGCGCGCGAGATGAGCTTGCAATTGGGAGGGAAGATCGAGGAGACGCGCACGATGTTGCACGCGGCAATGCCCGCGCTGCGCAATGCCAGCTCGAAACTTGAGAGCCTCTCGCGATGCTTTCCCACGCCTTTTGTCAGGTAGATCTTTTTCGCGACGAACGCCATGAGGGGTGCCGGAGTGCGGTGCCTCCTACTAACTTGATGATTGCCCTAAATTTGCGCGAACTTTAAAGGCGTGCGGAAAAGTAACAAGAACACACAACTGTGTCAATTACTTTCCGGCCCGAAGAGCAAGATTTTAATCAAGTTGTAACTGCTCGGTGATGCCGCAAGCTTCTTTTGGGGAAGAAATCGCTACCAAGAGGAAAAAGCCCTCCCTGAGAGTTCGCGCGGCTGGGAATTTCTCATTCGATTGGGCAAAGTTTCAGGAAACGGTCCAGAGTGGGAGAGAGCGACACGAGAGCGCGCAAATCTCTTGGCGTGAAATCGGCCCCGGCTTGGGCGAGAGTCTTGGCCTTCCTTGAAATTTGCACGACACCGTGAACCCGCGTCCCGTCCAGGATCGGAGCGCTCATGATCTTTTGGATCAGCTCGTTTGGATCTCGCCCGAGGGGAACAGCTTCAAAGACGTTGGCGTGGCGCGCAGTGCTGAAATTGTTGACCACTTCCGCCTTGCGTTCGCGAGCGGTTCGCGCGGCGAGCGCCGTCGTGCTGGTGAGCGGAATCGTGCCCACCGGGGAAAGCTTTTCCGGAATCACGAACTTCAAGCTCTTGTATTTGGGGATCAACTTCAGGATGGCCACTTCATCCGTGTCTACGCCGAAGAGTTTTGCGAGTATTTTCGCGACGTTCTCCAGGGCGTCGGAACCGGGTGCGGCTCCGTTGCCTTCCATCGTGTTGACGAGCGCTCCCAATTCTGCAATCTGCTGATCCGGCATTCACACTCTCCCATGCTTCTATTGAACATTATAACCAACTATGGGGCGGGGGGATTTTCAGTATTCTTACTGATAACGGCATTGAAAAACCATAGGAAATTACCTATACTGAATTTTCTAGTCAACCGGAGCCGGGATGCCTGCGACAGAAGTGGATTTTCGACAGTTTCGCCAATTTTTCCAGCGGACATTTCCATACCAGAAGATTAAGAAATTGCCATAGTGCGGCTGGGTGTTCCAAGCGAGGGGGGAACGGGGTGTGCCGGTCCGCGCGAGGCGCGCCGGAAGGGGTTCGGCTGGATGCCATGGAAGTGAATTCAGGAGCACCGCAATGACAGAAACTACGGCGGCGACGAAAGCCGCGCCGAATCGCCTCCTGGCTCTTTGGAGCAGCGTGATTGGCAAGAAAGTGGTCATGGCTGTTACAGGAGCCGTGCTCATCCTTTTTGTGATCGCGCATATGGCGGGCAATTTGAAGATTTTTTCCGGTCCGGAAGAGATCAATGCGTATTCGCGGTTCCTCCGGGAAGTGGGCTGGCCAGAGCTTGGCTACGGGCAGCTTCTATGGATCGTTCGCGGCGTGCTCTTCCTCTGCGTGATGCTGCACATCACCGCGGCCGTGCAACTGACACGCATGAATTGGCAGGCGCGGCCGGTCGGGTACGACTCGAGGAAAAATGTGGAGACGAGCTGGGGCGCGGTGACCATGCGCTGGGGCGGCCTGCTGCTCGCCGTTTTCATCGTGTTCCATTTGTTTCACTTCACCGGCGGCATGGTCGGATTTCAGCCGGGCCAGTTTGAGCATTTGATGGTTTATCAGAACGTGGTGGCCGGATTCTCCTCCGTTCCGATCGCGTTGTTCTACATCATCGCCATGGGCGCCCTGTGCCTCCATCTGGATCACGGGATTTGGAGCATGCTGCAGACATTGGGCTGGGTTAACTTGGACAACACGAAAAGTCTGAGGGCCGTTTCCAGAATCGTGGCTCTCGTCATTTTCGCTGGTTTTATCTCGGTGCCGATTTCGGTGCTCGCGGGCTGGGTGCGCTGAGGGGAGAGAAATGCTGGAATCCAACATTCCGTCCGGTCCAATCGAAGAGAAGTGGGAAAGATCCCGGTTTGAGATGAAGCTGGTCAATCCCGCCAATCGCCGCAAGCACACGGTGATCATTGTTGGCTCCGGGCTCGCAGGTGCTTCGGCGGCCGCGTCGCTCGGCCAGCAGGGCTATAACGTGCATTGTTTTTGCTTTCAAGACAGCCCGCGCCGCGCGCACTCCATTGCCGCGCAGGGCGGGATCAACGCCGCTAAGAATTACCGCAATGACGGCGACAGCATTCATCGCCTTTTTTACGACACGGTGAAGGGCGGAGATTTCCGCTCGCGCGAGGCAAACGTATTCCGCCTGGCGCAAATCAGCGTCAACATCATCGACCAGTGCGTTGCGCAGGGCGTTCCTTTTGCGCGCGAGTACGGAGGATTGCTCGACACGCGTTCGTTCGGCGGCGTGCAGGTTTCCCGCACTTTTTATGCGCGGGGACAGACGGGGCAGCAGCTGCTCCTGGGTGCGTACCAGGCGCTCGAGGAGCAAATTGCCGCCGGCGGCGTCAAGATGCATACGCGCAGCGAGATGCTGGACCTGGTCCTCGTCAACGGCAGGGCTCGCGGCGTCGTCACGCGCGATCTTTTGACCGGCGCGATCGAATCTTTTGCGGCCGACGTGGTGGTCCTGGCGACGGGCGGCTACGGAAACGTTTTTTATCTTTCCACGAACGCAAAGGGTTGCAACACTACGGCGATCTGGCGCGCGCATCGCCGCGGCGCGTATTTTGGAAATCCCTGCTTTACGCAAATTCACCCGACGTGCATTCCGGTGAGCAACGAAAATCAATCCAAGTTGACGCTCATGTCGGAATCGCTGAGGAATGATGGCCGCGTTTGGGTCCCTAAGAAAAAGGGAGACACGCGGCCCGCGACGCAAATTCCCGAGGACGAACGCGATTATTATCTCGAGCGGCGCTACCCGAGTTTCGGAAACCTGGTTCCCCGCGACGTCGCTTCCCGGGCGGCGAAGGAGGTTTGCGATGAAGGGCGGGGCGTCGGGCCCGGAGGCCAGGGCGTGTACCTGGACTTCGCGGACGCGATTCGCCGCATGGGGGAATCGGTCGTCCGTGAAAAATACGGAAATCTCTTCGACATGTATGAAGAGATCACCGGCGAAAACGCATACAAAGTTCCAATGCGGATTTATCCCGCGGTTCATTACACGATGGGCGGCCTGTGGGTGGATTATCAGCTGATGTCGACGATCCCCGGGCTCTTTGTCGCCGGAGAGGCAAATTTCTCCGACCACGGCGCCAACCGCCTCGGCGCGAGCGCGCTGATGCAAGGGCTCGCGGACGGATACTTCATTCTTCCGTACACGATTCCAAACTACATCGCGTCCAACTCGCTGGAGAAGGTCGATACTTCACATCCCGAATTCGCGGCCGTGAAGGAGGAAGTGAATAGGCGCATCGCCAAGTTGATCGGCATTCAGGGCCAGAGGACGGTGGACTCCTTCCACAAGGAACTCGGAAAACTGGTTTGGGAAAACTGCGGAATGGCCCGGTCCGCGGAAGGCTTGCGCAGCAACCTGGAAAAAATTCCCGCGTTGCGCCAGGAATTCTGGAACAACCTGAAGATCATTGGGACGGGAGAGGAACTCAACCAGTCGCTCGAAAAGGCCGGGCGGGTGGCGGATTTCCTCGAACTTGCCGAGCTGATGTGCCTTGACGCGCTGGAGCGGGAAGAATCCTGCGGGGGCCATTTCCGCGTCGAGAGCCAGACTCCGGACGGCGAAGCGCTGCGCGATGACGAGAGATTTTCGTTTGTGTCGGCATGGGAATGGAAGGGCGAAGGCGACCAGTGGGAACTGCACAGGGAGCCCCTTGCCTTTGAGCACGTTCACCTGGCCCAGAGGAGCTACAAGTAGCCCATGAACCTAACACTCAAAGTTTGGCGGCAGCAGGACACCAAGTCGGCCGGGAAGTTTGTCACCTACGAGGTGCAGGGCGTGACGCCGGACATGTCGTTTCTCGAGATGTTGGACTTGCTCAACGAGAATCTCCAGGCCCAGGGCGAAGCTCCTGTCGCTTTTGAACACGATTGCCGCGAAGGGATCTGCGGCATGTGCGGTTTCCTGATTAACGGCGTCGCGCATGGCGGGCACCGCGGCACAACCGTCTGCCAGCTTTCGATGCGGTTCTTCAAGGATGGGGACTCGCTGACGCTGGAGCCGTGGCGCGCGAAGGCTTTTCCCGTGCTCCGCGATCTGGCTGTCGATCGTTCCGCGTTTGACCGGATCATTCAGGCCGGCGGCTTCATCAGCGCGCCCACGGGCGTTGCTCCGGACGCGAGAGCGATCCTCGTTCCCAAGGTCGACGCGGAACGCGCGATGGACGCGGCGGCCTGCATCGGATGCGGGGCTTGCGTCGCAGCGTGCCCCAACGCAGCGGCCATGCTGTTCACCGCCGCGAAGATCACGCATCTCAATTCGCTGCCGCAAGGGCAGCCGCAGCGCTACCAGCGAACGGCGGACATGGTCGCGGCGATGTCCGACGAACTTTTCGGAAGCTGCACGAACCATGGCGAGTGCGAGGCCGTGTGCCCCAAAAAAATTCCAATCGAGTTCATCGGGCGGATGAACCGCGACTTGATCCACGCTACGTTACATCGCCGCGGCGAATAACGATGTCGACTGTGGCATCCTATCTCCATGCGTGCTGACGACGAACTTTCTACCCGGGCGCGGGAGATTCATTTTTCAAGTCTCGTATTTGACACGCACGCCGACACGCCGCAGCGTTTTTTCTTCGATCAATTTGATTTGGGGCATCGCGACGCCGAAGGCTGCGTCGACATCCCCCGGTTGCGCGAGGGAGGCGTTGGAGCCGTCTTCTTTGCCCTGTGGGTGCCGGTCGAAATTAAGGGCGCGGCGGCTACGCAGCGCGCGAGGGATTTGCTTGCTGCCACGCTCAAACAAATCGAAATTCATCGCGGCGATTTGGCGCTTTGCACACGTTCACAGGAAGTCCGGACAGCGCGAGCGAAAGGCCAAATCGCCGTGATGTTGGGAGTAGAGGGTGGCCACGCCATCGACAGCGACCTCGCGATTTTGCGGGAGTTTCACGCGGCAGGCGTGCGGTACATGACGCTGACGCACAACGCGGCGACGGAATGGGCCGATTCCTCGAACGATGCCCCGCGGCACAACGGGTTGACAGACTTCGGCAAACAAGTGATCCGGGAAATGAATCGCCTCGGAATGCTCGTCGATGTTTCCCACGTTTCCGATCCGACATTTTTCGATGTCCTGGAGGCTTCCCGCGCGCCGGTGATCGCGTCCCATTCCTGCTGCCGCGCGCTTTGTGATGCCCCACGAAATCTCGACGACAGCATGATCAAGGCGCTCGCAGCCCGAGGCGGCGTGATTCATATTACTTTTCATGACGGGTTCCTAAGCCAGGAATACGCGGACGCGAACCGCGCCCGCGCTGCCGAGATCGCGTCCCACGAAGAAGCCGTCACCAAAAAGTTCGGCGAGAACGAGGCGCGCAATTTGATGGAATTACAGCGGCTAAGTGATGCATCCATACGCGCCGGAAAACTGCCGCAGGTGAGTTGGGAGAAAATCGTCGAGCATATCGATCATGCCGCCGGTATTGCCGGAGCGGATCGCGTCGGCGTCGGCTCGGACTTTGACGGCGCCTTCATGCCGGCCGGAATGGAAGACGCGTCGAAGTTTCCTCGCATTACCGAGGGTTTGCTGCGTCGCGGGTACGGAGAGGCCGATATCAGGAAAATTCTCGGTGAGAATACGCTGCGCGTGATGGCGGATGCCGAGCGGGTTGGTGAATTGTTACGCACAGAGAAGTCCTAGTCAGGGGACGGGAATCGCGGCATAATATGCGCCGTTCCTTTCGATTGGAGAATCTTAAGATGCGCTACTCTTTTAAAAATGCTGTCCTGGCTTTTGCCTGTTCCATCATTCCCATTGCCGCGACGGCTCAGACGCCGGCTCCGGCGCCGGCAAAAAAGCCGGCTGCCGCAGCAAATGCGCCGGCCGCCAAGGCGACCCCGTTTGATGAGGCTCTGCTGCAGCCCGCGACGTTGCGCGCGAAAGCACCTGCGGAATACAACGTCAAATTCGTGACCACGGCTGGCGAATTCACGGTGAAGGTGACGCGCGCCTGGGCGCCCAACGGCGCGGACCGCTTCTACAATCTGGTCAGCCATCATTTCTACGATGGCGCGGCCTTCTTCCGCGTTCTGCCGGGATTCATGGCGCAATTTGGACTGAGCGCGTACCCAGAGGTTTCCAAGGTCTGGGAAAACGCGACGATTAAAGACGATCCCATCGTTCAGAGCAATCACCGCGGTTTCCTGTCTTTTGCGACGGCAGGCCCGAACACGCGAACGACGCAGGTCTTCATCAATTACGGCAATAATGAGGCCCTCGACAAAAGCGGATTTTCTGCCTTCGCGGTGGTCTCGGACGGGATGGAAGCTGTGGACAAGTTGTACAATGGCTATGGAGAGGGCGCTCCCGACGGCCACGGTCCGGACCAGGGCCTGATCGGCAGCCGCGGGCGCGCGTATTTGGAAAAGGGTTTTCCCAAACTGGACACGATCCGGTCCGCGACGCTCCTGCCAGCAGCGCAGCGCCCGCTCCGGCGAAGTAAGTTTTTGGGGTCAGACAATCCTGAGGGATGGTTTTCGCGTTCGGGTGCGTCGGTCTGCAAAAATCGATCCCTCATTTGGCCAGAGCAAGATCAAATCATGGATATCATCCGTTTAGGAAAGAGGGGAGCCGTCGTCCAGGAAGAAACGGGCGCGCTTGAATCGGTGCGCGCGGTCAGCCTGGACCGCGGGAAATGGCTCGCAACGGAGGAGGCAGTCGCAATCAGCTTTGCCGTCGCGGCGTGTCTCGTTCATTTGTTGTGGAACGGCCGGTACGGCTATTTTCGGGATGAGTTGTACTACGCGGCGTGCGGTCAACACCTGGCCTGGGGATACGTGGACCATGCCCCGCTGATCGCCGTGGTCGCTCGATTGTCGCGCATGCTGTTTGGAGACTCACTGCACGCGCTCCGGTTTTTCCCCGCGATGTCTTCCGGAGCGAAAATACTGATTACTGCGTGGATCGTGCATGAACTTGGCGGACGACGTTACGCGCAAATTCTTTCCGCGACCGCGATGCTGCTCTGCCCCATTTACCTGACGATGGACAATTTTCTGTCCATGAACGCGTTTGAACCCGTGTTTTGGATGCTGTGCGTGGCGATTTCACTCCGGATCATCCGGACGGGGAACGACCACCTATGGCTGTTGTTCGGGTTTGTGGCGGGAATCGGAATACTGAATAAGCATTCGACGCTTTTTTTCGGGCTGGCATTCATCCTGGCTTTGGCCGTGTCGCGTCAACGCGCGATGCTGCGGACGCCGTGGATCTGGCTTGGCGGGTCCATCGCATTTCTGATTTTTCTTCCCAATTTGCTATGGGAGATCGGGAATCACTGGCCGACGATCGAGATTCTTCGGAACGTCGATCGCATGAAGAATGCGCACGTGACGTGGGTACAATTCATAGTCCAACAAGCCTTCCTCGTCCATCCCCTGGGCGCGCCGATTTGCATCGCCGGGTTGTGGTTTTTCCTGCGCAGCCGCGAGGGCCAAGCGTTTCGCTTTCTGGGATGGACGTACTTGTTCCTCCTCGCTGAGTTCCTGATTCTTCGGGGACGCATTTATTATCTAGCGCCAATTTATCCAATGCTTTTCGCGGCCGGCGCCGTTGCGGTAGAAGCATGGATCGGGAACTTCGGCAGAAATTGGGTTAAGGCTGCAGTCCTTGCTCCACTAGTGTTTGGGGGACTCGTTGCTGCGCCTCTGGCCCTGCCGATTCTTCCGCTCGATGACGCCGCGGCGTACGCCAAGTTCTGGGACGTGGACCGCGTGCAGGTGGAAGTAGAGCCGAGCGGAAAATTGCCCCAGATGTATGCCGACATGATGGGCTGGCCGCAACAGGCGGAAACAGTCGCTAGCGTATTTCAATTGCTTTCCCCAGACGATCAATCGCGGGTGGCGATCCTCGCCAAGAATTACGGGCAGGCCGGCGCGATCGATTATTTTGGCCCGGCGCTGGGCCTCCCGCACGCCATCAGCGGCCACAACAATTATTACTTGTGGGGACCGCAGCAATACACCGGGGAAGTCGTCATCGCGGTGGGAATGCCGCTCGAGGCTTTGAAACCGCTCTTCGGCCAGATCGAACTCGCCGCAACGATAAACTACGAGTATGCGATTCCCGAGGAAAACAATCTGCCCGTCTATATCTGCCGGGAACCGAAAATGACGCTGCAGCAAGCCTGGCCGCGCCTGAAGTTTTATGGGTGAATAGCACAGACTTCAGTCTGTGTGTTTCCAATTAATCTTGGCTGGCGCGCAGAATCCCTGCTCCTGAATGAAACCCCACAAACTGAAGTCTGTGCTACTGAAAACCATCACGCCACGCCGAGGATTGTCACCAGTTCGCGCACCGAAGCTGCGGACTTGTCGAGCGCAGCCTTTTCTTCCGCGGTGAGTTTGATCTCGATAATTTGCTCGACGCCCCACGCCCCGAGTTTCACTGGAACGCCGACGTACAGTCCTTGAATGCCGTACTCGCCTTCGAGATAAGCGGCGCAGGGAAGAATTTTCTTCTTGTCCTTCAGAATCGCTTCAACCATTTCGACAACGGCCGCGGACGGCGCGTAGTAAGCCGAACCGGTTTTCAGAAGATTGACGATTTCCGCGCCGCCCTTGCGCGTGCGATCCACGATGGCCGCGATGCGGTCGGGCGGAAGAAGGTCCGGCAGGGGAATGCCGGCGACAGTCGAGTAGCGCGGGAGCGGCACCATGTCATCGCCGTGCCCGCCCAGGACGAATGAATTTACGTTTTCGACTGAAACGCCGAGCTCCATGGCCACAAACGCGCTCATGCGCGCCGAATCGAGAACGCCCGCCATGCCCATCACGCGGTTCTTCGAGAAGCCGCTGACTCTGAACGCCGCCTGCACCATGGCATCGAGCGGATTCGTCACCATGATCAGAATTGTGTTTGGCGAATATTTCACGACTTGTTCCACAACGGTTTTGATGACGTCGAAGTTCGCCTTCAAGAGATCATCGCGGCTCATTCCCGGCTTGCGCGGAAAGCCCGCGGTGACGACGACCACGTCGCTGTTGGCCGTTTCCTTGTAGTCCCCTGACGCCGTGGAGATTCCCGTGACGCGCGCGTCCGAACCCGTGATCGAAGTGGATTCCTCCATATCGAGCGCTTTGCCCGCGGGCGGACCATCGAGAATATCGGTCAGCACCACGTCGGCCAGCTCCAGATCCACGATGCGCTGCGCCGTCGTCGATCCCACAAACCCGCCACCAACAACCGTAACTTTCTTCCGCATGAGTGCGTTCTCCTGTATTGGTCAGAATGAACGTGAAATTCGGCAGGAGCGCCTGCCACTGCCACGATTGCGATCGTTACTTTGCGACCGCCAGAGATTGCATGTTCTCGATGATGGCGCTCGCGAATTGCGAAGTACCCAGCTTCGTCGCGCCCTCCATCAATCGTTCGAGGTCGTACGTGACACGTTTCTGTCCAATGGTGCGCTCGATCCCGGTTTCGATCAATTTGCCTGCTTCGTTCCAGCCCATGAACTCAAACATCATGACGCCGGAGAGCATCACTGAACTGGGGTTGATGACGTCCTTGTCGGCATATTTGGGCGCAGTCCCGTGCGTGGCTTCAAAGCAGCCGTAGCCATCGCCGATATTGGCTCCGGGCGCCATGCCGAGCCCGCCGACCTGGGCGGCGCAGGCATCGGAAATATAGTCGCCGTTCAAATTGGGGGCCGCGATGACCTGATATTCGTCGGCGCGCGTGATGACCTGCTGGAAAATCGAATCAGCGATGCGGTCGTTGATGAGGAGCTTCTGCTTCCACTTGCCTTGCCCGTGCGTCGCGTAAATCTTGTCGAGCACGGATTTCACTTCGTCGCACACGGATTTCCGGAATGCGTCGGTGGCTTGTTCGAGTCCCGGTTCGACGAGAGCTGCATTCTGCTCGATCGTGATGTTGGGATCTTTGTCGCGGTTGCCGAGGATCCAGGTCTCGCGTTCGGTCACGGTCTGTCCGCGGAATTCATCCACCGCCAGCTCGTAGCCCCAGTCGCGAAACGCGCCCTCGGTAAACTTCTGGATGTTACCCTTGTGCATGATGGTCACGACGCGCTTTTTGTTATCGAGCGCGTATTGAACCGCGCGCCGCATCAGCCGCTTCGTGCCAAATGGAGAGATTGGCTTGATGCCCACGGCGGAATCGCTGCGAATCTGTTTTGGCCCGCCACCGAGCATCTCCTTGTTGAGGAATTCGAGCAGCTTCTTCACTTCAGGCGTCCCGGATCGCCACTCGATCCCGATATATACATCTTCGGTATTTTCGCGGTAGACGATTATATCCATCCGTTCGGGATGCTTTACGGGAGAGGCGACGCCCTGGAAATAGCGCACCGGGCGCACGCAGGCATAGAGATCGAGAATCTGCCGCAGCGCGACGTTCAGCGAACGGATGCCCCCGCCCACTGGAGTCGTCAGCGGCCCTTTGATCGAAATTCGGAAATCGCGTACGGCCTCGACCGTTTCATCGGGCAGCCATTGCTTGAATTCCTTGAACGCTTTCTCTCCCGCGAACACTTCAAACCAAGCGATCTTCCGCTTCCCTCCGTATGCAAGATCGATAGCGGCGTCAAACACGCGCTGGGACGCTTTCCAGATGTCGCGCCCCGTCCCGTCACCCTCGATGAAGGGAATGATGGGCCTGTCGGGAATGACGAATTTTCCCCCAACATACTGGATTGCCTGTCCGTCAGACGGAATAGCCCTGCCGTTATACGATGGCTTCATGTCTATGTTCCCCTGTGGATTGTCACTGCAGTGACGCGAATGGGAGAGAATAACACACCCGGCAACAAGAGGACACAGTTGCCCCAATCAAATTTTCTCTGACATTTTGCGCATGTGAATGATTTCGCTGCGCCTCATTCTATCCGCCGATGGGCAATTGCCGTACTCGGATGCGGGTCTCTTCAATGACGATTATGCTGCCCTGTAATGCGAATAATTCAATGTTTGGAAGATTGGCGAGTAGCAACTGAAGTTGATCGGACGGCTTCTTTGGCCCGCGTCGGAGTAGAATCACCGAAGGTTTGACTTCCTCGCGCAACGCGAGAAGAGTGCCAAAATCGGTATCCGCTGAGATGAGGATGCGGTCTTCAGTCCCCGCAAGCGCGAAAATAGCCGAATCGGAAGCAGACTGCAATTGCCGGTCGCGAACATGAATTGCATCGTGCCCCGCGGATCGAAGGCCGGCGGCAATCGATGGCGATAGTGCATTGTCCACAATGAATTTCAAGAACCTGCAACCGGCAATTCACGCTCTCGGACCGCATCGGCCGCATATCGGAGGGCTTCACGGATATCTTCAAGCTCGAGGTCCGGATAGGCTTTCAGAATTTCAGATTCAGCCATGCCTTCACTAACCATGCCTACGACGGTTGCAACCGGGATGCGCAATCCGCGAATGCATGGAGTTCCTCCTAATTGGTTAGCATCTACAGTGATTCGCTTGAAGTGTTTCATTTCGCTTTTCCTTGCGCCGAAACCATTAACTCAACTCGGAAACCACAACCGGGAACCATCCAAGCATAGCACGGGCAAGTCGTGTAGGAGTTTCGTGTTTGGCCGAATCTGATACCAGACTCATGAAAACAAAACGCCTCCGACAACGTGGTCGGAGGCGTTCTCGTGAGTCTAGGACAATGTAAGCACCGTGACGACGTGGTCGCGGCAAAATCCTAGATGTCGTAATAGAGGTGGAACTCGTAGGGATGCGGGCGCATCCGGACGGGATCCGCTTCGGTCTTTTTCTTGTAGTTGATCCAGAGTTCGACGAATTCCTTGGTAAACACATCGCCTTCGAGGAGGAACTTGTGATCCTTCTCGAGTTCGCCGAGGGCTTCTTCGAGCGAACCGGGCATCGACGGAATCTTCGCGGCTTCTTCTGCCTCAAGTTCGAAGATGTCCTTGTCGAGCGGCTTGCCGGGATCGATCTTGTGCTTGATGCCGTCCAGTCCCGCCATCAGCATGGCCGAAAAGGCAAGGTAGGGATTGCAAGATGGGTCGGGCGGCCGGAATTCGAGGCGCTTGGCCTTCGGGCTCTCCGAGTAGACCGGGATGCGGACCGCAGCGGAACGGTTGCGGCGCGAGTACGCCAGGTTGACTGGGGCTTCGTAGCCGGGAACGAGGCGCTTGTACGAGTTCGTGCCGGGAGCGATGATGGCGGAAAGGGCGCGCGCATGCTTCAGCAAGCCGCCTGCGTAATGCAGCGCCATCTGCGATAGTCCCGCGTAGCCATCGCCTGCGAAGAGCGGCTTCCCGCCCTTCCACAGCGATTGGTGCGTGTGCATGCCCGAGCCGTTGTCCGAGAAAATCGGCTTGGGCATGAAGGTGACCGTCTTGCCAGCCTTCGCCGCCGTGTTCTTGATGACGTACTTGTACTTCATCATGTTATCGGCCGAGTTCAGCAGAGTGTTGAAGCGCAAGTCGATCTCCGCCTGTCCGCCCGTGGCCACTTCGTGGTGCTGGCACTCGACGTCCATGCCGATGGCTATCATGTTCAGGACCATCTGGGAACGCAGGTCCTGATAGTGATCGGCGGGAGGAACAGGGAAGTAGCCTTCCTTGTAGCGCGTGCGATAACCGAGGTTCTTGTAGTCGCCCTCATTCGGGCGGCCCGTGTTCCAGCGGCCTTCATCGGAATCGACATAATAAAAGGAATGCTGCGGTGCGCTGTCGAACCGGACGCTGTCAAAAATGAAGAACTCCGCTTCCGCCCCGAAGTAAGCTGTGTCGGCAATTCCGGAGGATTTCAGATATGCGTCAGCGCGCTTGACCACGTGGCGCGGATCGCGATGATAGGGTTTCTGTGACGGCGGATCGGTGGCGTCCCCAATCATCACGAGGGTCGGAACGGCGAGAAAAGGGTCCATGAACGCCGTGTTCGGATCGGGAATTAGGAGCATGTCCGATTCGTGGATCGATGCCCACCCGCGAATCGAACTTGCGTCGAATCCGAATCCTTCCTTGAAGGAGCTCTCCTCAAGCTCGCCGATGGGGTAGCTGACATGCTGCCAGAGACCGGGAACATCTATGAAGCGAAGATCGAGAATCTTCGCGCCATGCTTCTTCGCAAATTCCAGTACACCTTTTGCGTCCATTCGCTCTCCTTAAGACGAAGTTGGTCGGTAAATGATCCTCCAAGGCAAGGAACCCTGAATCGGAATGGCGAATCTACCGGATTGGCGGAAAGGTAGTCAAGCGGTCTGAGTGATGAAAATTTGGATGGCCCATATCTGGAATCTTTATGAAATATTTATGTCCTCTCCGCGGCCCTGTCCGACGCCATTTGATTCCGGGCAACAACATCCGTTAGTCGTAGTATTCCTGGCCCAGGTGAGTGATCAAGTCCTCGCCCATCATCCAGCGCAGCGTGTTCTTCAGCTTCATCGACTGAATAAACAGATCGTGCTCGGGATACAGTTCCGGCGCGCACATGGGAGACTTGAAATAAAAGCTGAGCCATTCTTGAATGCCGCGCATGCCGGCGCGCTTGGCGAGGTCGAGGAAGAGAACCAGATCGAGCACGATCGGCGCCGCCAGAATCGAGTCGCGGCAGAGGAAATCTACCTTGATCTGCATCGGGTAGCCCAGCCAGCCGAAGATGTCGATGTTGTCCCATCCCTCTTTGTTGTCGCCGCGCGGAGGATAGTAATTGATGCGGACCTTGTGGTGAATATGCCCGTACAAGTCGGGATACAGCTTTGGCTGGAGAATGTATTCGAGCACGCCGAGCTTTGATTCTTCCTTGGTCTTGAAAGATTCGGGATCGTCCAGCACTTCGCCGTCGCGATTGCCGAGAATGTTGGTCGAGAACCAGCCGTTCATTCCCAAAAGTCGCGCTTTGAAGCCCGGGGCGAGAATCGTCTTCATCAACGTCTGGCCGGTCTTGAAATCCTTGCCGCAGATAGGCACGCCGTGCTGCTTGGCGAGAGCGACGATCGCGGGGATATCGACGGTCAAGTTGGGGGCGCCGTTGGCAAACGGCACGCCGCTGGTAATCGCGGCCCAGGCATAAAGCATGGAAGGCGCGATGGCCGGATGATTCTCTTTCATCGCGGCCACAAACTTTTCGGGGGTCTCATAGACCGCGTGCTGCTTGAGGAAAATTTCCGTGGAGCCGCACCAGATCACGACAGTCCGGGAAACTTTGTTTTTCTTTTGGAATTTCTGGATGTCGTCGCGGATTTGCAGCGCCAACTCGTATTTATTGCGCCCTTTCTTTACATGCGTGCCGGCGAGTTTCTTGACGTAGTTCTGGTCGAACGCGGCCTTCATTGGACGAATCTTGCTCAAGAACTTTTTCACTTCGGCAAGATGTTCGGTGCTGAGCACCGCGGCATTCTTGGCGGCTTCATACGCGCTGTCCGGAAAAATGTCCCACCCGCCGAAAACGATGTCTTCGAGCGTCGCCAGCGGCACGAAGTCCTTGATCGCCGGGGCGCGCGCTTCGGTCCTCTTCCCGAGGCGAATGGTCCCCAATTGCGTCAGCGAGCCGATCGGCAGCGACTTCTTTCGCCGGACGAGGTCCACTCCGGCCATGAAAGTTGTGGCGACCGCACCCATGCCGACGGTGAGGACTCCGAGTTTTCCCTTCGGCAAGGCAATGCCCGCGGACCTGCGCATTCTGAATTCTCCTGTCGCTGTCGAATTACGCGGAACGTGAAAGCTTCGCGCATCAATCCTTCACCCCGCACGAACGCCGCAGTCCCGTTAGCGCAAACAAGGTATGATGCGCGTTCACGGAGAGATTTGCAACGCGGAAACCCTCATTTAGGGGGCAGCTCGGCGACGTGTTTTCGCCGGAGCTTTCGATACATGAGGACGGCAGCAACAAGTCCGCAAACCGCGCCGACGCGGATCGCATAAAAGCCAGCGATTACGGCATTTCCCCAATCGAAGTCTCCGCCTAGGTCCGGGCGGCTTGGTTTCCAGAAGAATTCAACCAAGAAAGCCCCCGCAACGAAGCCCGCAGCTCCCGTGAGGAGGGAGTACGCAATATCACGAACCTGTCTGAGAAGCTTCCCCATCCCGGCGGTCCCTCAATTGGTCGGCTTAGGCTACTACCTATTCTTGCGGGGTTTCTCCGCCGACCGGGCCGAGGCTGCCGCGGCACGCTGCTTGTCCGGTCCGGCCGCGCCGGGCCTTTGCCTTAGCCCGGCAAGGAGTTTCTCCACGTTCAGCGTGTTGATGACGTCCTTCTTTTCAATCCAGCCGCGCCGGGCCATTTGGACTCCATAGCGCATGGCCTGAAGGCCGCGCGTCGTGTGCGCATCGGTGGAGATCACGATTTTCACGCCGCGCTCTTTCGCCATGCGCAGGTGCGTGTCCTTCAGATCGAGGCGCTCGGGAGAGGCGTTGCACTCCATCACGACGCCGTGCTTATGCGCCGCGTCCAGGACACGCTCCATGTCGTACGCGTACTCGTCCCGGTGAAGGACCAGGCGGCCCGTGGGATGCCCGACGATCTGGGTGTAAGGGTTCTCGATGGCCGCCAGAATTCGGTCCGTCATTTCCGCGCGATCCAGGTTCATGTACGAATGGATAGACACGAGCACGACGTCGAGCTGGGCGAGCACTTCGTCATCCAAGTCCAATTTCCCATTCTTCAAAACGTCGACTTCGCTGCTAGCGAGGATGCGAATCCCCAAGTGCTTCGCGTTGGCGGCTTGGATTTTTTTGATTTGCTCGAGCGTCCGCTTTTCGTCGAGGCCATTCGCGACGGTCACCGCCTTGCTGTGATCGGTCAGCGAGATATATTGGTAGCCCAAGTCTTTAGCGGCGAGCGCCATTTCTTCGATCGAGTTTCTGCCGTCACTCGCGGTCGTGTGCATTTGCAAATCGCCGCGCATGTCCTTGAGCTCGACGAGGTCGGGCAGACGATGCTCGGCCGCAGCCTCGATTTCACCTGTATTTTCGCGCAGTTCCGGTGGAATGTAATCGAGCCCTAGCTTGGCGTAGATTTCTTCCTCGGTGGCGCGAGCCACCGGCCGCTCGCCCTTCAGCGTTGCGAGCGCGTATTCGTTCAGCGTATAGCCCATCTTGTTCGCCCGACCGCGCAAGGCGACGTTGTGCTCCTTCGATCCGGTGAAATAGAGCAATGCGGCGCCGAAACTTTCCTTTTCCAGAATCCGAACGTCCACCTGCATCCCGCTCTTCAAAAGGAAGCTGACCTTGTTCTCCCCGTGCGCCAGCTTCTGGTCGATTTCAGGGAATTGGAGGATGTGTTGCGCGATCGATTCAACCGATTTCGGAGTGTACTTTCCCGGAGAAATCGTAACCAGCAGGTCGAGGTCGCCGACGGTTTCCTTGCCGCGCCGCAGCGAGCCCGCGGGCGTCACGGCCTCGATGGGTTTTCCGAATGCGCGAATGTACGAAACGAGTTTGTCCGCTTCTTCCGACGCCACATCGATGTGGAATCGCCCGGCGGATCTCTTGTACACCTCGATCGCTTTCAGAATATTTTCTTCGCTCTTTTCTCCAAAACCGGCCAGATCGCGCAACTTGCCTTCGCGCGCTAGCTTTTCCACCTGCTCCACAGTCCCTGCCTTGAAGGTTTTCCAGAGGAACGCGACTTTTTTCGGCCCGAGCGACTGCAAATCCAGAAGATGAAGGATCGTTTCCGGATATTTTTTGAGCAGCTTGGTTCGCAGGGAATAGTGGCCCGTCTTGAGGATTTCCTGAATGTGATCGGCCATGCCATCGCCGACGCCGGGCAATTCCATCAGCTTGGCGCGGTCGCGCGCCAGCTCTTCGATGGATTCCGGCAGTCCGCCCAGGAGTTCCGCGACGCGTTCGTAGCTGCGGTAACGGCCGATCATGGCGCCGTCGATTTCGAGCAGTTGCGCCGTTTCCCGCAAGATGCGGGCGACTTCACGATTTTCCATGTGCGTGTCCCGGGCTTACTGGGTTTTGGATTATGTAGCGCCCACCTTCAGGTGGGCATCTGCATGACTAAAAGATGCCCACCTGAAGGTGGGCGCTACATGAACCCGCAGAATAAATGCCGGCCGTCAGTCCTACTGGCCGAGGATGTAAGCGAACATCAGCGGCGCGACGATCGAAGCGTCGGATTCGATGACGAACCGCGGAGTGGCGGCTTCCAGTTTTCCCCACGTGATTTTTTCGTTGGGCACCGCTCCGCTGTACGAACCGTACGATGTCGTGCTGTCGGAAATCTGGCAGAAGTAGCCCCACAAGCGACACTTCTCGCGCAGGTCCTGCGTGATCAGCGGAACGACGCAAATGGGGAAGTCTCCCGCGATGCCGCCGCCAATCTGAAAAAAGCCGATCGATTCGCTGGCGGAGGTTTGCCGGTACCACTCGATCAGGCAGGCCATCTGTTCGACGCCGGACTTGACGACTTGAAAATTGGAAACGTCGCCGCGGACCACGTTGGCCACAAAAATATTGCCGAGCGTGGAATCCTCCCAGCCGGGCGTAAAAATCGGCAGATTTTTTTCGCATGCCGCGATCACCCAGGAATCCTTCGGATCGATCTGGTAGGACTCCTTGATGAGCCCGCAGCGGATCAGCTGGTACATGTATTCGTATGGGAAGTAGCGCTGCTTTTCCTTGTCCGCCTTCTGCCACAGCTTCAGCACCTGGCGCTCGATCCGGCGCATGGCCTCTTCTTCCGGGATGCAGGTGTCGGTGACGCGGTTCATGCCGCGATCGCGCAGCGCCACTTCTTCGGCGTCGCTCAGATTGCGATAATTCGGCACGCGCTTGTAATGGTCGTGCGCAACAAGATTAAAAATATCTTCCTCGAGATTCGCGCCGGTCGTGCAGATGCCGTGCACCTTGTCCTGCCGGATCATTTCCGCGAGCGAGAGGCCCAGTTCCGCGGTGCTCATCGCTCCCGCCATCGTCAGGAACATCTTTCCGCCGCGCGTCAGATGCGCGATGTAGGCTTCCGAAGCGTCCACCACGACTGCCGCATTGAAATGCCGGAATTGGTGCTTGATAAAATCTCGTACGCTCATGCCGACCTTTCTCTCCGAAATAATTTCACGGAGAACATACTTGCGCAAATCCTATGCTACACGCGGCGATGTTTCAAGCGAAGAACATCAATTTTCAAAAATATTTTTCCGGAAGTAAATTGCGAACGGCAAATCAATGAGAGAAACAAACTGATGATCGCCGACAGGATGCCGCGCAAGAAACAAAATCACAAATCACAAATCTCAAATCTCCTCAAGCCTCAACGGAGCTAGCGGATCCGCTTCAGAAATCGCATGTAGTAAAGAAGCCCGCAAATCGATTTCGCATCACGCAAAGTTCCGCGCTGGATCATCTTTTCTACTTGCTTCAACGTGAAAATCCGCGCCGTGATCTTTTCGTCTTCTTCCGGCTGAGCAGCGCCCGCGGTGAGCCCCTCCGCCGCGAAGATCCACATCCACTCGTTCACAAAGCCTGGAGTCGGAACGACGCGCAGTAATTTGCGGAGACGCTTCGCCGTGTATCCAGTCTCCTCGATGAGTTCCCGCCGCGCGGCGGCGAGCGGGCTTTCGTTCGGCTCCTTGCGCCCCGCCACCAGTTCCCACAGAAATTCGCCGACCGAGTGCCGGTATTGGCGGATGAGGAGGACCCGCCCATCTTTGAAAATGGGAAGCACGACGACGGATCCCGGGTGCACGATGATGTCGCGCTCGGCTTGCACGCCGCCCGGCTCGATGACGGTGTCGCGCTGCAAGCGAAATACTTTGCCTTGATAGAGAATTTCGCTCTTGAGGATTTGTGCGCGTCCCTTTTCCAAAGGTGCCTCCATTGCGGCGGAATTTCCCCTGAAATCTTATCAGGGAAGCGGCCTCTCCGCCGGTTGAACGCGAGGTGCGGGTCGCATATACTTTGCGTGCGTCATCAGGCGCCCTCCATGACAATTAGCACGCTCATTGTCGACGACGAGAAACCCGCACGCGACGAACTGGCCTATCTGCTGAAAAGTTTCCCCGATGTGCATCTCGTTGGCCAGGGCAAAAACGGCGTTGAAGCCCTCGCCCTCATCAAGGAACATTCTCCGGACCTCGTGTTTCTCGACGTGCAGATGCCCGGCCTCAACGGCTTCGGCGTGATCAAGAAGTTGATGGACCGCAAGGGAAAACTTCCTCAAATCGTCTTTGCAACGGCGTTCGACAATTATGCGGTGCAGGCCTTTGAAGTGAACGCCATCGACTATGTGCTCAAGCCGATTGAGAAGAACCGATTGGCACGGGCCATTCAGCGCGCGAAAAAGGCGCTCGAGGCCGAAGCCTCGCCGAGCGAGCGCCTGGAGACGCTTGTCAATCAAATTGGATCGGCCAAAACGCCGCCGGTAAAATTGCTGGTGAAGACGCAGCAGCGGCTGTTCCTTGTGGACGCCGAGGACGTCATCTTCGCGTCCATCGAGGACGGCACCATCACCGTAGTGGCGCGGGAAGTGGAAGGCACCTCGAACTACCGAACCATTGAAGAGCTGCAATCCACGCTCGAGTCGGACATCTTCTGGCGCGCGCACCGCTCTTTTCTCGTCAACATCAATCACATCAAGGAAGTTGTCCCGTGGTTCAAGTCGAGCTACATGCTCAAGATGGACGATAAGCGCGCTTCCGAAGTCCCCGTGAGCCGCGCGCAGACCCGCCATCTCCGTGAATTGCTGAAGATGTAGATTTTGGTAGGACAGACTTCAGTCTGTCTGCTTTTGATTTTTGCCGGGTTGGCAGAAGTCAAGAGAAGACAGGCTGAAGCCTGTCCTACTTGTGCTAGCATCGCTCTTGCTCATCACGCGATGGACTTTTCCCTCACCGACGATCAACGCCTGATTCGAGACACGATTCGTCAATTCATGGAAGCCGAAGTGCGCCCGTCGATCCGCGCGCGCGACCGCGAAGAGAAATTTGCCGGCGACGAATTGCGCAAGCTCGGCGAACTCGGCTGCTGCTGCATGTTGCTCCCCGAATCCTGGGGCGGCCTGGGCGCGGACACCATTTCCTACGTCCTGATGCTTGAAGAAGTAGCCCGCGTGGACGCCGCGATGGCCGTGGCATTGAGCGTCACGAGTTCTCTCGCCGTTTTGCCCGTCTTCAAATATGGCAGCGATTCGCAAAAGCAAAAATACCTGTCGATCCTGGCGCACGGAGAAATCCTGGGCGCATTCTGCCTCACCGAACCGCAAGCGGGCTCCGACGCAGCCGCGATCACCGTTTCCGCGGCGCGTCACGGCGGCATGTATCGATTAAACGGGACGAAATCCTGGGTCACGAATGGCGGCGAGGCGGGTCTTTACGTCGTTTTCGCAAAAACGGACCCGTCGGCGGGCGCAAAGGGCGCGACGGCATTTCTGGTCGAGCCCTCATTTCCCGGTTTTCGAGTGGCGCGCTACGAGGATAAGATGGGTCTGCGCACTTCGCGCTCGGCGGAAATCACGTTCACCGATTGCGAAGTCCCGGAAGGGAATCGCCTGGGAGAAGAAGGCCAGGGCCTGAAGATCGCGCTCGAACTTTTGGACGGAGGCCGCGTCGGAATCGCGGCGCAGGCCGTCGGCATTGCGCAGGGAGCGCTCGAAGCCTCGGTGGCCTACGCCAAACAGCGCCGCGCATTTGGCAAAACCATCGGCGACTTCCAGGCTGTACAATGGATGCTCGCCGATATGCAAACGGAAATCGAAGCCGCGCGAGCCCTGGTGCACCATGCCGCGTGGATGCGCGACACCGGGGCGCCGCGCGTAGGGCCTTACGCCTCGCGCGCAAAATTGTATGCGGGAGAAATGGTGAATCGCGCCGTCTACAAAGCTGTACAAATCCACGGCAGCCTCGGCTATTCGCGCGAGTCCGATGTCGAGAGAATGTATCGCGACGCCCGCGTGATCACCATTTACGAAGGCACGAGCGAAATCCAGCGCATGATCATCGCGCGTGATTTGTTAAGTGCGACCGGCGAATCCGCGACGCTGCATGGGAGGCGTGCGTGACGACGCAACGCTTATGTAGCGCCCGCCTTCAGGCGGGCATTTGCGCTGGATTCAAAGTGCCCGCCTGAAGGCGGGCGCTACACATGCGCTCTTCCCAGGAGAAACACTTAGCGTGGATCACAAGAAACGAGTCCTGAGCGGCATGCGCCCGACAGGGCGCCTCCACATCGGCCACTATTTCGGCGCTCTAGAAAATTGGGTCAAGCTCCAAAACGATCCGCAATACGAATGCTTCTTCTTCGTCGCAGATTGGCACGCGCTGACGTCGGACTACGCCGACACCTCCCAAGTCGCGCAGAACACAATCGAAATCGCGACCGACTGGCTCGCCTCAGGCCTCGATCCCGCCAAGTGCACGATGTTCATCCAGTCGTCCGTCCCGGAACACGCCGAACTCCAGTTGCTTCTCTCGATGGTGACGCCGCTCGGCTGGCTCGAACGCGTCCCCACCTATAAAGAGGCGCTCGACAACGTGAAAGACAAGGACCTGCATACTTTCGGATTTCTAGGGTATCCCGTATTGCAATCAGCCGACATCGTTCTCTACGACGCGGACCTCGTTCCGGTCGGCGAAGATCAGGTCTCTCATATTGAGTTGACTCGAGAAATCGTGCGGCGTTTCGATTTTTTTTATGGCTTCAGGATCAAACCGGAATTGTTTGCGCCTGCCAATGTGCAGTTCCTGGCGCGGCGCGTGCATGATGCCAAGGTCCTGCCCTCGAACGGGAAACCGTTCACGGACGAACAAAAGAGGGAAGTGGCCGATCTTCTCCGAAGGGAAGCGCTTGGAACAAGGAGTCGAGAACTTCCTCGATTCGCTAAAGGAGTATGGCCACTATTTCAGCCGCTCGGCGATCCTTCACGAACCCGGTTCGCTGCTGACGCAAACCCCGCGCATCCCCGGCACCGACGGCCGGAAAATGTCCAAGAGCTACGGCAATTTCATTTCGCTCAGCGAATCGGACGAATCCATCCGCACCAAATCGCGAGCCATGATCACGGACCCCGCGCGCAAGCGCCGCACCGACCCCGGCAATCCCGACATTTGCCCCGTGTACGACTGGCACAAATTGTTTTCGCCGCCGGAAACGCTGACATGGTCCGCGGAGGGCTGCCGCAGCGCGGGAATCGGCTGCATCGAATGTAAAATGGCGATGGCCGACAATCTGATCAAGTGGATCGAACCGGTTCGTGCGCGTCGCGAAGAGTACGCCGCCCATCCCAACAAAGTATTGCGGATCCTCGACGACGGTTCCGTGAAGGCGCGCGAAGTCGCGCAGAAAACGATGGCGCGCGTTCGCGAAGCCGTGTTCAATTGGAAAGAGAAGCGCGCAGAAGTGGCAGATCAACTTTCATCCGCCAAAAACGTCAAGGCGGGGGACTAAATATGGCGTCACCCTACAAGATTCATCTCGATACCTACGACGGCCCGCTCGATCTCCTGCTCGATCTGATCAAGAAGCAGGAGATCGACATCCACAACATCCCGATCGCCAAGATCACGGGCCAGTATCTCGACTATCTCCACAAACTCGAGCAGCTGGACATGGACATTTCGGCCGACTTCATTTACATGGCCGCGACGCTCATCTACATCAAATCGAAAATGCTCCTTCCGCCTGATCCCCTGGCCGGACCCGAGGATCTGGAAGATCCGCGCGCCGACCTCGTCCATCGCCTCGTCGAACACGAAAAATTCAAGAGCGCCGCGCAACTGCTCCACCAGCGCCAGCAAATCGAGGAGCACGTCTGGTCCAAGCCGGACCTCACGCTGTACGAAGACGAGGAATCGGAAGGCGAGCTGATCGTTTCGCTCGTGGACCTCGTGAAAGTGTTCCAGCAGGTGCTGGAGCGCCGCAAGGAAGTGGTGAAGATCGAGCTCCACCACCAGCAATTCACCGTGGCGCAAATGATGGATTTGCTCCGCCAGCAACTGGTCGCCGTCGAGGACGGCATCGATCTGATTACATTTTTCGAGTCCTGCCCGTCGCGCCATGCCATGATTGTTGCGCTGCTTGCGGTCCTCGAGCTCACTCGCCTGCAGGCGATCATCCTGGTGCAGCAGGAATTGTTCTCAAAGATCTGGCTGCGAAAGCATAAAATGTTCGACGTGGTCTTCGCCGGCGGCGAGTCGATTTCGGACACGTCGGCGGAACCGCTTCGGGGAATCGACGAACAATACCAATGACTATGAACCCTACGGAATTAAAGGGCGCGCTCGAAGCGATTATCTATGCCGCCGATGAGCCCGCAACGCTCGATCAAATCGCGAACGCCGTCGGAGAGGAAAAACCCACGGTGCGCGCGGCGCTGGACGAAATGATCGCCGCCTATGCAACCGAGGATCGCGGCGTGGAAATCCGCGCAGTCGCCGGCGGCTACAAGTTTTACACCAAGCCGCAGCATCACGAAGTCGTTCGCCGCTTCATCAAGAGCCTGCGCCCGCCTCTGCGCTTGACGATGCCCGCACTCGAAACGCTGGCCGTCATCGCCTACCGTCAACCCGTCACAGGGCCGGAAATTCAGGAAATTCGCGGCGTGAATGTGTCGGGAGTGATCAAGACGCTGCTCGAAAAGCGCCTGATCGTGACCGCGGGCCGCAAGCCCGTCATGGGCCGCCCCATCATGTACCGCTCGTCCAAGGAATTCCTGATGCGCTTCGGCCTCTCCGATCTAGAGGAGTTGCCGAGCCTGAAGGAATTTGAACAGCTCGCTCGCGCTGCGCTCGGCGCGGACGAGGGCATCGCGCCGATCGAACCAGAGACGCCGGAATCTATGAATGGCGCAGATGTCCCGCTCGTTGAGGCAACGGCAACACAGCCTGCAGCGGAGCCTGGCCCGCAGGACCTGCAAGAAACATCGGAAACATCCGAAGCGGAGCACTCCGAGCACACCAAGGCAGAAAGCGCTTCCTAGATAAATCCATGCTTGAGCGGCTGCAAAAAATCATCGCCCGCGCCGGAATTGCGTCGCGGCGCCACGCGGAAGACCTGATCCGCAGCGGGCAAGTGCGCGTGAACGGAGTTGTCGTCACCGAACTCGGCGCCAAGGCCGATCCGGAACGCGACCGAGTCGAGGCAGCCGGCCGAGTCGCTCAAGTTTCCGACACTCACGTTTATTTGCTCATGAACAAACCGCCCGAGGTGGTTTCCACGCTTGCGGACCCGGAAGGCCGGCGCACGCTGCGTAATTTTCTGGTCGGAGTATCCGAGCGCGTTTTTCCCGTTGGGCGTCTCGATTATGCCGCAGGTGGCGCTGTTTTTCTGACCAACGACGGCGAACTCGCGAGCCGAATGTTGAAAGCGTCCGTATCCCTGCCCCAGACATATTGGATCAAAGTGAAGGGCCGCCTCAGCGAAACACAGATGAAAAGTCTCGCGCACGCGCTGCGCGGCAAGATTTTCCCATTGCGCGCGCCACATGCTGCGGGAAAGAATCCCCCGAATCCCTGGTACGAAGCGCAATTCTCCGGTGTTCGCCGCGACCTGCTGCGGCGGAATTTGCTGGCCATGGGGCATCCCGTCGAAAAGATGAAGCGAATGAAGCTGGCTTCGCTCGACTCCGACACCGTGCCGGAAGGCCACTACCGGCAACTCAGCGCCCCGGAAGTAGCGAAACTCATTCGCGCGGTGGAGCATGCGCTTACGCAGCCCAAGCCGGTACTGGCAGCGACCAAGCCGCGGCGCGCGTGGCGCCCACGGCGCGTGATGTCCAAGCCCAAAGAAGGCGCGCCGCGAAAAAAACTGCCATGACAACCGCGGAAGACGATTCCATCACTAGCATTCTTGCCTCGGCAAAAAACATCGCCGTGGTCGGCCTGTCGGGAAAGCCCTACCGCGCAAGCTTTGGCGTAACCGAAACGCTTCAATCCTCCGGCTACCGTATTTTCCCCGTCAATCCGAACGAAACCGAGGTGCTGGGCGAAAAATGCTACGCCCGCCTGGAAGACATTCCCGAGAAAATCGATATCGTCGATATTTTTCGCCGCTCGGAATTTGTGCCGGAAATCGTCGACGCGGCAATTCGCATCGGCGCCCGAGCAATCTGGATGCAGGAGGGAGTCGAGGACGAGTCATCCGCCGAACGCGCCCGCCGCGCAGGACTTTTCGTCATTATGGATAACTGCATCGCCAAGGAAATTTATAAACGCCGCAAGTAGGACAGGCTTCAGCCTGTCTGCTTTTCGTCTACGTATCCACCACCTCGGAGACAGGCTGAAGCCTGTCCTACTCAAATCATTCCGATTTCCGTTGATTTTTAATCCGCCGGATTTCTTCCATGCGCTGGCGCAAGCGCGCTTCAAACCCCTGGTCGGTCGGACGATAGTAATTTGTCCCCGCAAGCGATTCCGGCAGGCATTCCATGTCGGCAACTTTATCCTCGACATCATGCGCGTACTGATATCCCTTCCCGTAGCCGATATTTTTCATCAGGCCCGTGGGAGCATTCCGAAGGTGCAGCGGCACCGGCTCGGCGCGCGTGCTCTCCAAATCTTTCGTGACGGAGCCGTAACCGGTGTACAGCGCGTTGGACTTCGGCGCGAGCGAAAGATAGACGGCGGCCTGCGCCAGCGCGAGATTTCCTTCCGGCGGCCCGACAAAGTCTGCGGCCTGCATGGCGGCAATCGTCACCGCCAGCGCGCCCGGTTCCGCGAGGCCGATATCCTCGCTCGCCATGCGCACCAGCCGCCGCGCGATGTACAGCGGGTCTTCGCCTGACTCGAGCATCCGCACCAGCCAGTAGAGCGTCGCATCGGGATCGGAATTGCGCACCGATTTGTGCAGCGCGGAAATGAGGTTGTAATGCTCTTCGCCGGATTTGTCGTACAGCAAAAATTTGCGCTGCAATAGTTCGGCCAGCAATTTCTTCGAAATCGTGCGCGTTCCTGAAGCGTCCGGCTGCGCGGCGCGCGCGCCGGCCTCGAGCGTGTTGTATGCGGCGCGCGCATCGCCGCCCGAAAAGACGGCGATGTGCTGGATCGCCTCCTCGCCGATCGCGATCTTTTCGTTTCCGAGCCCACGCACTGGGTCCGCCAGCGCGCGCCGCAAGAGCGCTTCGATCTGCTCGGTGGTCAGCGCTTGCAGAACGTAGACGCGCGTCCTCGAAAGCAGCGGCGCAATCACTTCAAACGAGGGATTTTCCGTTGTTGCCCCGATCAAGGTGATGTTCCCCGCTTCCACGTGCGGCAGGAACGCATCCTGCTGCGCCTTATTGAAGCGGTGCACTTCGTCAATGAACACAATGGTCCTGCGCCCGGCGCGACGCGCGTGTTCGGCCGCCGCCATCACGTCCTTGATTTCCTTGATGCCTGTCAAAACGGCGCTGAACGAAGCGAATTCAGAATGAGTCATCCGGGCGATGAGCCGAGCCAGCGTAGTCTTCCCGCAGCCCGGCGGGCCCCAGAGAATCATGGACCCGATATCGTCGTGCTCGATCTGCATGCGCAGCGGCTTGCCCGGCCCGAGCAAGGCCTCCTGCCCGGTGAACTCGTCGAGCATGCGGGGACGCATGCGCTCGGCCAGGGGTTGGCCGGCGCCCGCGTCGCCTTCCGGCTCGAGTTTGGCAAACAGGCTCATGACACTTAATCGTCTTCCGCAGCGGTCCTTTGCCGCATCGCTTCGTACAGCAACACGCTCGCGGCCATTGCCGCATTCAACGAATCGATCCCGACGCGAGCCGGCGCGGCGGTTTGCGGAATGTAGACGCGCATATCAGCCGCGTCCACAAGCTCGCTCGGCAGTCCCGCGCCTTCGTTCCCAATCAGAATCGCGGCCGGCTTCCTCCAGTCGACGTCCCATGGGCGCAGGAGGGCGGTCGGCGTATCCGGTCCCAAGGGGGGGTACGACGTGCGCACCACCGCTGCGTACACTTTGACGCCGGACACACGCAGTTGCGCCAGCAAAATCGCCGCTGAAACCCGATGCGCGATGGGCAGAGTCAGCGCCGAGCCTGCCGACGCCCGGAGCGCTTTCGGCCCAAACGGGTCCGCCGTTCCAGTCCCAAGCGCCGCGCAGGTCGCGACGCCGGTTGCACCGAAAGCGTGCGCTGCGCGAATGATCGTCCCGACGTTGCCCGGATCCTGCAGGCCGACGAGAACAGCGAGCAGCGGCGACCCGGCCGTCAATTGTTCCACCGTCGTGTGCGGCAGTTCGACCAGCGCCGCGATCCCTTGCGGCGTTCGGGTATCGGTCACGCTCGCAAAGAGGCGGTCCGAGGTGCGAAATAAGCGTACGCCGGGCTTCAGCACCCCCGACAAGCGGGAAAGATGCCTTTCTCCGGAGTCGCTGACGAGAAGGGCTTCAACAGTCAGCCCCGAGCGCAGCGCCACCCCCACGAAGAGCGCTCCCTCGACGCCCATGAATTTGCCATCGGGTTTATCCCCGGTGAGCGCGGCACGAAACCTCTTGATCCAGCGGTTCTCCTTGCTTGTGATGGCGGTCGCGCCGACCCTGCCACGGGATTGTCTTACCGGGGGACCAGCCGGATGAGCCATGCACACCAGCCTAACAAACCACTTCCGAACGGTAAAGCGAGGGCGGCCCGCGCCTTCCTAATTGACATTCAAAAGTTTAGCGTCTTGAACGCACTACACGTCTATGGTAGGTTCACTCGACCGCGTTTCAATGGCCGGTCGATTCCCATTTTTGCATCGAACAACGAGGGTCGCCACTTTGTCCGCTGAGTTGCTGAAGATTTCATCCGAAAATCCCGATCCCGCTGCCATCCGCTACGCCGCTGAGTTCATCCGCCGCGGCGAACTCGTGGCCATCCCGACCGACACTTTTTATGGAATCGCGGCGGATCCTTTTAATCTGGCGGCCGTCGATCAGATCTATCGCGTCAAAGGACGCCCCGAAACCCGCGCGCTTCCGATCCTTGTCAATACCGTGACGCAGGCCATATCCCTCTCGCGCGATGTCCCTTACACGTTCCACAAACTCGCCGCCAAGTTTTGGCCGGGCCCACTAACGTTGCTGGTCGAGGCCTCGACGGGCGTGCCGCTCAAGGTGACTGCTCACACCGGCAATGTCGCCCTGCGCTGGCCGAAATCCGCGATCGTGGACGCGCTGATTGGCTTGGTTAAGGGGCCAATCACCGGCACGAGCGGAAACATTTCCGGCGAACCCGCGTGCGCCACCGCGATCGACCTTATGGAACAAATGGGAGACCGCCTGCCGCTCATTCTCGACGCGGGAGAAACGCCCGGAAATCTTGCCTCCACGATCGTGAAACTCGACGGCGACGATTGGGAAGTGATGCGCGAAGGCGTAATCACCGAGCAGGAAATCCGCGCCGCCCTCGAGGACGACACGGAGGCTTGACCTTTGGTGCTGTGCCCCGGGAACGCCAATCTCCCGATTGGCGTTTTGGGCGCGCCAATCGGGAGATTGGCGTTCCCAGGTTCCTAGCGTGCATCAATACTACTCAAAAAATCATAGTCCCCGGTCGGAGAAAGCTGCACATCGCTGATTCGTTTACGATGCACGCTGATATTGTCCATAAACCACAAACTGACGTACGGCAAGTCCTCCGCAATGATTTTCTGAACCTTGCTGAATAGTTCACGCCGCTTTTCCCGATCGCCCTCACCGCGCGCCTGCCCGAGCAGCGCATCGATTTCCGGATTCCGATAATGGCCGCGATTGGCCCCGGCGGGAGGAATCATCTTGGAATCGAAAATGTAATCAAAAAAAGTGTCGGGATCGTTGTTCGCTCCGATCCACCGGAGGGTGAAGATCTCGAAGCTCCCGCGAGCCATATCCGAAAACAGCGTCGCGAACTCCAGCGGCCTCACATCGAGATCGACTCCGACCTTGCGCCATTGCTCTTGCAAAACGGCGGCCAGCAGCCGCGAAGATTCCTCGGTTGACGTTTTGAGCGTGAGCTTCACGCGCATGCCGCCGGTCTCGGCCCGCCTCGGAAACCCGGCCGCGTCCAACAAACGTTCCGCCTGTTGCGTATCGTATTCGTAGCGCCGGATGCCGGGCTCGTACGCCCAACTGCTTTTCGGAAGCGGCCCGTCCGCCGGATGCGCCTGGCCGCGGTATAAATATTGAATGATTTCTTCGCGGTTTGTGGCATACGCCAGCGCCTGCCGCACCTCGCGTTTGGCGAGCGCCGCATCGTCGAGATTGAAAGCAATGTATTGATAATTGGTTCCGGGTGTGTCCGTCACATCGATCGTGGATTGCTGGCGCAGGACCGGAATCATGTCCGGAGTGAGCGAGTTCACTTCCACGTCCGCGCTCCCTTTGCGCAATTCCAGCGCGCGCACAATGGCATCGGGCACGACGCGGAATTGCACGCGCGAAATGCTCGGCGCGCCGCCGAAATACTCGCTATTCCTTTCGAGCACAATGTTGTCGTCCTGATTCGCGCTGACGAACCGGAATGGCCCGCTGCCGGTGAGCCGCTCGGAAAAATCCGCCCCGGAACCCGCGGGGACTATCCCGACCGTAGGCCGCGCGATGGCCCACAGAAACCCGGCGTACGGTTCCTGCAAATGAAAAATCACTGTAGCCGCGTCCATCGCGTCGATGGATCGGATCATTGCGAGCGAGCCTCGCTTGGGCGATGTGACGGTTCTGCCCAGAATCGAATCGAAGGTGTACTTCACATCCGCGGATGTGACCGGTCGGCCATCGTGGAACTTTACGCCGCTTCGCAAATGGAACACGTACGTGACCGCATCGGGCGTCTCCCATCTTTCGGCTAGATCGCCGCGCGGGATTCTCTGCGCATCCAGTTCCACCAGGCTGCTGAAGATGAGGCTGTCCAATCGCTGCGAAACCGCGTCCGTTCCAATTCGCGGATCCAAATTCGTCGGCATCGATTCGATTAGGAAATTGACGACGCCAGGTTCGGTGGCGACAGTGCGCGAGCAGGAAGTTAGTGCGAGGGGAAGGAGAAGCAGAAGGGAAGTACAGGAAATTGAGGATGCAAGGGAAGTATAGAAAAAAGCGCCACTCCTCGAACCGCGCCCGCGTTGGTACGAGGTTTCCGGCCCTCTGCTTCCTTCATTTCCTGAACCTCCTCCACTTCCTCTCCTATCCCGCATAGCAAACCTTGCCCAGCACGACGGCCTTCTCCGCTCCTGTCGCTCCCGGCACGTTCGCGGGCCGTTTGTGCAGCGTCTCATACGCGAGCATGGCAAAGGCAAACGCTTCCTTCGCGTCTCCCGATACGCCAAGTTCTCCCGCTTCGCGCACATGTACTCCGCTTAATCCAGATTCGAGTTGGGCCATCAGCAGTGGATTGTGCGCGCCACCTCCCGAGATGATGAGCTCTCCGATTTTCGCTTTCGGCCGAATAAAATGATGGAAAGCATCTAAAATGGAAAGCGCGGTCAAGATCGTAGCAGTGCGAATTACATCTTCCGGATTTGCACGTTTCGCCTCGCGGTGGGACAGCAGGGCATGCAAGTAGAATTCGCCATACTGCTCGCGTCCAGCCGTCTTCGGTGGAAATTTGGAAAAGTATCTGTCGCGCAACAGCGTCTGAAGCAATCCGGGAAGCAGGCTGCCTTTTGCGGCCATCTCCGCGCTACGATCGAATCCTTTTCGGCCATGCGTGAAATGCCGCACCAGGGCGTCGATGACCATATTCCCGGGGCCGGTATCGAATGCGAATACATCTTCAATCTTTGCGCCGGCGGGAATCACCGTGACGTTCGCAATCCCTCCGATATTCAGCGCGACGCGCCCGATCCGCGCGTGCCGGTAGAGCATAAAATCGACGAACGGCACAAGCGGCGCTCCCTGTCCGCCCGCGGCCATGTCGGCGGGACGAAAATCGCCCACCGTGGTGATCCCAGTGAGCACCGCAATCACCGATGGATCGCCGATTTGCAGTGTCGAGGCAACCCTTCGTCTATTGAAACGCGTTGGCGTCCCCTGATGAAAAATAGTCTGCCCGTGCGAGCCGATCACATCGATCTGCGTGGGTGCTATGCGAAATTTCTTGCACGCGGCGAGCGCAGCGCCCGCAAATAATTCGCCCAAGAGAAAATTGAGCTGGCTGATTTCTCCGGTGGTCACCGGCCGACCTTCGCCGAGCTTCAAGATGGCTTTCTGCACCCGCCGTGGAAAAGGGAACGCTGAAAAGTTTTCGAGGGACGCTTTTCGCCCGCTCATGCGCACGAGGGCCACGTCAATCCCATCCGCCGACGTTCCCGACATGATGCCGAGCGCCAATGTGCCGCGTCCGCGGGAATGTTTCATAAAATTTGTTTTTTCAACTCGGCCAGAAGATTGAGCGCCTCAACGGGCTTCAAATTATCGATGTCCGCTTCACGCAACGCGTCCAGCACATGCCGGTCGAGCGGCGTGAACAACGCTTGCTGCGCCGGCAGGGGCTCTCCGTTTGCGGTGGCACCAGGCGTCAGCCGCTCGCTCAACTGATGCTCGGCCTGCTCGTGCCGTTCGAGAATTTCCCGCGCGCGCGCAATCACCGCGGGAGGCAGTCCCGCCATCCTCGCGACTTCGATCCCATAACTTTTGTCCGCGCTCCCGGTTTCGACACGTTTCAAAAACACGATCCCCGTCGACGTTTCGCGCGCCGACACGTGCACGTTCTTGATCCCCGGCAGCAAATCCGCAAGCTCCGTCAATTCGTGGTAATGCGTCGCAAACAACGTGCGCGATTTCGTCTCGCTGGATAAATGTTCCACCACCGCCCAGGCAATCGAAAGCCCGTCAAACGTGGCCGTCCCGCGTCCCACTTCGTCCAGCAGCACCAGGCTTGCCGGAGTAGCCGTATTCAAGATGGCCGCGACCTCGGTCATTTCCACCAGAAACGTGGAGCGCCCGCGCGCCAAATTATCCGCCGCCCCGATGCGCGTAAAAATTCGATCGGTGACCGGCAGCCGCGCCTGATCCGCCGGAACGAACGAGCCCATCTGCGCCATCAGAATAATCAACGCGGCCTGCCGGAGATACGTCGATTTCCCTCCCATGTTCGGCCCAGTAATCAGCAAGATCTGCTGCGCCGCATCATCCAGAAACAAATCATTTGGAACGAATCGCTCGCCTTTTTGCACGAGGAGCTGCTCGATCACCGGATGCCGTCCCGCTACGATCAGGATTTGCGTGTCGTCGCCAAACTCCGGCCGCGTGTAATTGCGCGAGGCGGCCAGGCGCGCAAAATTTCCTAGCACGTCCAGCTGCGAGATCGCCGCCGCCGTCCGTCGAAGCCGAGCGGCCTGCTCCCCGATCCACAGCCGCAACTCGGAAAACAGCCGCCGCTCGATTTCCGCGATGCGTTCGTCGGCGTCCAGCACCTTGCGCTCGTATTCCTTCAGCTCCCGGGTCGTAAAGCGTTCCGCATTCACGAGAGTCTGCTTGCGCTCGAAATCCGCGGGCGCGAGATGCAAGTTCGGGTTGGAGATTTCGATGTAGTAGCCGAACACCTGATTGAAGCGAATCTTGAGCGAGCCGATTCCCGTGCGCTTCCGCTCCCGCTCTTCCATCGCTGCAATAATCTGCTTGCTGTGCTGCGAGAGTTCGCGCAACTCGTCCAATTCCTTGTCGTAGCCGCGGCGAATCACTCCCGGATCGGAGGCCAGCGCCGGTGGATCGTCCGCGAGCGCCGATTCGATCCGTTCGCGCACGTCCGCCAATTCATCCATTTCCGCGTGCAACTCGCAAAGCCGCGCCGACGGGCATTTCTCCAGATATTTTCGCAAGAGGGGAACGCGCGCCAGAGACTGGCGCAGCCCGAGCAGGTCGCGCGGCGACGCCACGCCCAGCGTCACGCGCCCCGCCAGGCGTTCCAGATCCTGCACCCCGGAAAGGTTATGGCGGATCTCTTCGCGCAGCACCGTGTGGTTCCTGAGCTCCTGCACCGCGTCCAGACGCGCCTGAATTTCTTCGCGATTCACCTGCGGACGCAAAATCCATTGCCGCAGGAGCCGCGCTCCCATGCCCGTAGTCGTTTCGTCCAGCGCGGAAAGCAGGGTAGGGGAAGCGCCGCGCACGCCATCCTCGAAAAAAATCGGCGCCACGAGTTCCAAATTGCGGACGGTAACGACGTCAAGCACCAGCGCATCCGCCTGCTCGTAATACCGCACGCGGTCGAGATGTCCAAGAGCTGCGCCGGAATGATTCCCATTTTCGGCGTCCATGGCCGAGGTTTCGCGCAAGTAATGCACCACTGCGCCCGCCGCCGAGACAGCTTGCGGATGTCCCGCAAGGCCAAATCCGTCCAGCGTCGCCACGCCGAATTGCTCCCGCAGCATCCGTTCGGCGTAGTCGAACCGAAAGACCCATTCGTCGATCCGCGTCTCGACTCCTTCGCGAATCTCCGGCCGCGCCGCCTGGGAAGTGCCGCTAAACTCGCCGTCCGCCCCGGCTGCCGCGGCAAATAAACTTGCTTGCCGTGGAATAAGAATTTCACGCGGTTTCAAGCGGTGCAATTCATCGCGCAATTTTTCTTCCGCGTCGCTCCCGGAAAACGCCGCCGCGCGGAATTCACCCGTGGTGACATCCGCATAGGCAAACCCGATCGGCGATCCGCCCGCCGACCGGGAGATCGCCGCCAGATAATTATTTTCCTTGGGCTCCAGAACATTGAGGCTGGTGGCAGTTCCCGGTGTAATGACGCGCACTACTTCGCGCCTCACCAGTTTCTTCCCGGGCCCAGGCGCCTCCATCTGATCGCACACGGCAATCTTGTAGCCCGCCCGCAAGAGGCGCGCGATGTATCCCTCCGCGGCATGATAGGGAACACCGCACATCGGAACTGGTTCGCCGCGTTCCCGATTCCGGGAAGTCAGAGTGATTTGTAATTCCCGCGACGCCGCTATGGCGTCCTCGTAGAACAGCTCGTAGAAATCCCCCAGCCGAAACAGGACCAGCGCATGCGGATAGCGACCCTTAATAGAGTGATACTGCCGCATCAGCGGTGTGGCTGGTTCAGTCATGTCGAATGGAGCGCCGGAACCGGGTGCGAGCCAATATTGGAGCCCGCCGGGATGAGGACGCCGGTCAGCAACAGTAAAGTTTATACCGCGCCACCTCCGCTCCTGTCGAGCAACTGAATCGGATAAAGATCGAATTGCGTCTGCTTAAAAGCCCCAGAGGGGCGGCAGATCGTAGCCCACTGCCTCAGCGGTGGGAAAGCGCCCAGCACCAGAAATAAAAGCCCCGGCAGGGGCGACACATACGGTTCACGCAGATGAAATTGCCCCGCCTCCGGGAATCCCCCGAAGTCAGTTCTATGGACGAACTCGACGTATACTGCCCACAATATGCCAAGGCCCAAACATCGCCGGGAAATCGAAATTAAACTCCGCGTCCCCGACGTCGCCGCGCTTCGCAGCCGCCTAAAACGCCTCCGCGCACGCGAAATCACGCCGCGCACCTACGAATCCAACACGCTGTACGACACGCCCCGACACGATCTGAGGCGCCGCGACCAGCTCATCCGCATCCGTACCGAGCAGCTTGCTTTGAGTATTAGAAAGAGACGCCCAAAGGAAAACGCCATGGCCCTGCTGACCTACAAAGGTCCATCCTCGTCGAACAACGCAAAAGAACTCGGAAGACATTCAAAAACCCTCAGTCATTTCAAAATCAAAGAAGAAGCCGAGGTATTGGTCGCCGGGGCAGGCGAACTGGCCAGAATTCTTCGCGCCCTCGGATTGCATCCGGTATTCCGCTACGAAAAATTTCGGACCACCTACGTACTCCCAGGTGTCCGTGGACTAAAGATCGAACTCGATGAGACTCCGGTCGGTACCTATCTCGAGTTGGAGGGCCCCGTCGCTGGCATTGACCGCGGCGCCCATCTCCTCGGGTATGCCCGCAATGACTACATGACCGACACCTACGGCTCGCTCTATCTCGCCGCCTGCCGCCGCCGAGGCCGGAAACCCGGCGACATGCTCTTTCCGACAACAAAAAAATTGCGTTAACGCTCACTCTTTCCTTGACAAAGATTTGAACACCGTTTACCTACTGAGATGGAGTTTTTTGCGTGGCCATGAACGAATCCGAAAAGCTAGAGCCATTTCCCAGTAGGAATCGATCGGCGGCACGATGTTTCAAAATGGCCCGGCGTACCGCCGTCGAAACGCAATTCCGCCGTGCTTTGAAAGTGAGTTGTAAAGGCCTCGGGTAGACCCGGTTTTTCCGCCACCCGCGGCCGGGCTACACCCTGGTTGCGGGTTTCAAGTCAAAAAGATCCCGCAGTAGCCAGCCATTTGCGTGTATTTATGCGCCGGCGGGCCACGAAGCTGCGCCTGCCACATCGGAATGAGTACAAGCCCCTGGTTGTAGCTGTCCACCGCCCGAGGGCTTGGGAAAGGAGGCAAAATGCTGCACGCTACCGATCTTCTGGGCGGAGAAGCCTACGATCGCGACGGCCATTTCGTCGGCCAGGTCAACGAATTGTTTATCGAGCCCGCCGACCAGCCGAACCGCGTGGCCCGAGTCCTCCTTGGCCGGGGAAAATTTCTTCCTCTGATCGTGCGTTACGATCACATCGCCTTTGTCGCCCCCGGTGTGATCCGCCTGAACGTGGAAGAAAAGGACCTCGAACATTACCAGCCCAATGAAGCATGGCTGGCCATGCGCAAGGACTTGCTCGACCAGCAAATCATCGATACTAGCGGCCGAAAAGTCGTGCGCGTCAACGATATTGATCTCGCCGAGCAGCGGATCAACGGCACGGTCGAGCTACGCGTCACCCAGGTAGACGTGGGCTTAACGGGGGCCGCGCGTCGCCTCCTGCACGGCATCGCCTCACCCGGCTTGGTGCAAGGACTGGCGACCAAGCTGCCTACGCGCGTCATTCCCTGGGAATTCGTCAACTTGATCGAGACGGACCCCCTGCGCCGCGTAAAGCTCCGCATCACGCACCAGAAACTCGAACGCATGCATCCCGCCGACTTGGCGGACATCATGGAAGACCTGTCGCCGATCGAACGCCAATCGATCATCGCCTCTCTGGACGAGGAAACCGCCGCCGAAGCTCTCGCCGAGCTGGACAAACGCCTGACCACGCAGATCGTCGAAACTCTGGCTCCTCAGAAAGCCGCCGACATTCTCGAAGAGATGGACCCAGACCAGGTCGCCGACGTGATTGCGGACATGACCCCGGAAAGTTCGCGCGAAGTCCTGAGCGAGATGCCCGGCGAGGAAGCGCGCGAAGTGCGCGAGCTGCTTAAATTTGAGGAAAATTCGGCCGGCGGAATGATGAATACCGATTTCATTTACGTAGGCGAGGCGGCCACGCGCGACGAGGTCGTCGCCTGGATTCGCGAAATGGACGTGGACGTCGAGCGCCTCGATACCGTCTTTCTGATCAACGGGGAAGCGAAATTCTCCGGCGCTGTCCCTTTGGGACGCTTGTTGTTCGCGGCGCCGGACGAACGGATGGAATCCTTGAAAATGGAGCCCTTGCTTTCCATTCCCCCGGACGCGGGAGACAAGGAAGTGTTTGAACTTTTCGACAAATACAATCTGCACAGCCTGGCTGTCGTCGACGCGCTCGGCCGTCCCATCGGCGCGATCGAAGTGGATGACGTGGTCTCGCGCATCCGTCACCGTTGATGAAATTGAATTTCGGAGTAGCGACTCTGATTTGGTCTGTGTAGCGTCCATCCGCCGCGGCGGACGGACATAGGGTCTCTATAAATGGCCGTACTTGGAAAACCCGAACGAGAAAAACAAGCGCCCGAAACCCCGGCGCTCATCACGCGGTGGAAGCTCGTCCCCGGCTGGGTAGAACCCTGGCGCGTTCGCCTTTCGGACTGGGGCAGGCGGACACGCTTCTGGCGCCGCCGCCTGCTGCTGTTTCTCGCCGTGGTCGGCCCCGGCGTCATCACCTCGAACGTCGACAACGACGCCGGCGGAATCTCGGTGTACTCGCAGGCCGGCGCGATGTACGGCTACGCGCTCCTGTGGTCGCTCATTCCCATGACCATCGCGCTTTACGTCACCGAAGAAATGTGCGCCCGCATGGGCGTCGTCACGGGCAAGGGCCTTTCCGATCTCATCCGCGAAGAGTTCGGTTTTCGCCCGACATTCTTTTTGATCCTCGCCGGCCTGGTCGTCGATATGGGCAATGTCTGCGCCGAATTCGCTGGCGTGGCGGCCTCCATGCAACTTTTCCACATTTCCAAGTACGTCTCCGTCCCGCTTGCCGCGCTAGCCGTCTGGATTCTCGTCCTCCGCGGAACCTACCGCCAGGTCGAAAAAATATTCCTGGCGGCTTGCGTTCTGTATCTTTCGTATGTGGCGTCCGCGTTTCTGGCCAAGCCGGACTGGCTCCTGGCGGCGCGAGACACTGTGATTCCAACCATGCATCTCGAGGGCGGTTATCTCCTCATGCTGACCGCGTTGATCGGCACCACCATTGCACCGTGGCAATTTTTCTACATGCAAGCGAGTTTCGTGGAGAAGCGTGTATCCGCGCGCCAGTATGCCCAGGCCCGCATGGACGTGCTCTTCGGCAGCGTAAGCTGCATGGTGATCGTCTTCTTCATCATCGTTTGCACGGGCGCAACGCTATTCGTGTCCGGCCATCACGTAATCAATGACGCCGGAGAAGCGGCGCAAGCCCTTGTCCCCCTGGCCGGAAAATGGGCCGCGATGCTCTTCGCGTTTGGCTTGCTGAATGCGTCACTGTTTGCCGCATCCATCCTGCCGCTCTCCACCGCTCACGTAATCTGCGAGGGCATGGGATTTGAAGCGGGCATCGACCACAAATTCAATGACGCGCCCATCTTTTACAGCCTTTACACAGGAATGATCGTTGTGGGCGCTGCGATCATCCTGATCCCTCATGCTCCGCTGGAAAAAATCCTGATCCTTTCTCAGGTGGGCAACGGCGTCTGGCTTCCAGTCGTCCTCATCTTCATGCTCCTGCTCATCAACCGCCGCGATTTGATGGGCGACTTCGTCAACACGCCCACTTTTAACGTCGTCGCATGGGTCACCGCCGTCGCCGTAATCATCCTCACCCTCGTTCTGGTCTACGTCACCATCATCCACCCCAGCGCCATGCCCGGAACTTCCGGCTAGAGAAGAGTTCCATCGCGAGGCCAAACCTCTGGGCGCACTCTAAGATTGCTGTCATACCCGTGTAAAGAAACCGTCACCTGAAATTCACATCCCGCCAATATTGTCCGTCTACGCTTCCATTAAATGCGTGCCTGCCCACGGATACTCCGAATCCTGATTGCTCTGACTTTTGTATTCCTGTGGGCGCAGATTTCCGCGCTCGCGCAAGACAGTGCACCTGAAAACTGCCCCCGACCCATCGCCGGCAGCAGGGCATCCGAGCCGGAAGCCCTCAGTAGCGATCACGGCGTGCTAAGGGTCACTCTCAAGTTCCTGACCGCCGTAAACGCCCAAGGTCACACCCTCTACTGCTACATCTACAAGGACGGCGCCCAAGCCCCCACCCTGCGTGTGAATCCCGGCGATACCTTGATCCTGAATCTCGAGAACGACATAGCGCCGGGGTCCTCTCACTCTCTTCCGTCTCCGCCTCCCATGCGGATGCAAATGCAGGCGGACTCCTGCTCGGAAGCAAAGATGACGGCAGCTTCGACAAACCTGCATTTCCACGGACTAATGATTCCTCCGGTTTGTCACCAGGATGATGTCCTTCATACGGTCGTAGGGCCCTCCGCCGCACCTTTCGAATATCGCTTCCAGATTCCTCCCGACCAGCCCCCGGGCCTGTATTGGTATCACCCCCACCTTCACGGTTTTACGAAAGCGCAAGTGCAGGGCGGAGCTTCTGGAGCCCTGATCGTGGAAGGAATCGAGCGTGTCAATACACAACTGGCCGGTCTGCCGGAGCGTGTCCTCATCATTCGCGATCAGGATTTAGTCCATCCGGACGCGCAGCCAACGACGCCCGATTCCGCGCCGCACACCGTCACTTTGCGCGATGCCGAGGGAGACATCCTGAACACCGGCACCGACGGCGGAAAGCCAGCAAAAGATTTGTCCCTCAATTTTGTGCCCGTGGCGTTTCCCGATTACAAACCGGCTCTCGTCGAAATGAAGCCCGCCGCGTGCGAAGTGTGGCGCGTCTTGAATGCATCGGGAATCACCTACGTGGACTTGCAAGTCTTATACGACGCCTCGCCGCAGCCATTGGGTGTCGCCGCCCTCGACGGCGTGCCCATCGACGACAACGGCGTCGGTGGCCGCGGCCTTTTGTGGAAGACTCACGTCCTCGTGCCCCCCGCCGGCCGCGTGGAATTCATTTTGAAAGGCCCGCCGCTCGCAGCCCACGCAACTCTTATGACGCGCGGCGTGGATACTGGCCCGGCCGGGGAAAATGATCCCTCGCGTCCGCTCGCGACGATCGTGGCCGCGGCGGATGCTCCCGAGCCGCGCTTCAAACTTGCGGCGGCTCCAATCCCGCTGCGGCGGCAAAGCCCCGCCGCGCTCCGGGATGTCGTGCCCGCGCGCGTGCGCAAGCTGTACTTTTCCGAAAAGCCTCAAAATCCCGCTGACCCGAATAGCCCAACCGTGTTTTTCATCACTGTGGAGGGCCAGACCCCCGCGCCGTTCGATCCCGCTTCGTCAGCTCCCAATATCATTGTGCGGCAGGGAGACGTGGAGGATTGGATTATCGAAAACCGTTCCCAGGAATTGCATGCGTTCCACATCCATCAAATCCATTTCATGCTGCTCGGTTGGAATGGAGTGCCGGTGGACGAGCCATTTCTCCGCGATACCGTGAACGTGGCCTACTGGGACGGCAAGAGCCCCGTCTATCCCAGCGTGAAATTGCGAATGGACTTCCGTGATCCGAAAATCATCGGAACATTCGTCTATCATTGCCATCTTCTCGAGCACGAAGACGGCGGCATGATGGGCACTATCCGGGTGATCGCTCCGGCGACGAATCATGAATGAACCCATCTCGCATGTAGGCTTTGTGGGTCGCGGCTTCAGCCGCGACATTAAAACACCAAGAAAAAGCGGGCTTTAGCCCCTGACGGCCTGTCGCGTTTAGGTGGCCGATTATTCATGAGATGACTTCCTTCCAAAATTCGTGACGAGCTTATTCCGGGTCGCGCGGGCACAAGCCAGGCGTCACTCGCCATCCAAAATAATTAAATTCTTCGGTTTCTCAATTTCTGCGTTACAAAAAAAGGACGCGCCATAAAAACAGATTTCATTATCTATTCATCCGCGATTCACACTTCGCGCGTATCAATCATTTCGCGCGCCTGAACTTGTGTCCCCAAGTTGCTCGGCGGCAGCGGCCGTCAACGTGTCCTCGGCCGCTAGGCGCTGGCCCAAATTTTTGAAATCCTTTTGAGGAGAAACTATGAGTGTGAAGTGTCATCGTTTACTTGCAAGCGCCGTGACGGCCCTCGCCTTGGCGATTGGCGCCCCTGGCAGCCTCTGGGCGCAGCCCCAGGATTCGGACGATTTTCAGACGACTACTCCCATCAAGCACGTCGTCGTTATCTTCCAGGAAAACGTTTCTTTCGACCACTACTTCGCCACCTATCCTTACGCCGCGAATCCGGATGGCGAACCCGCCTTCCACGCGAAGGACGGCACGCCGAGCACAAATAACCTGCTCGCCGCCGGGTTGCTCGACGAAAATCCGAACGCAACCCAGCCCTTCCGGTTGGACCGCTCGCAGTCGAACACCTGCGACCAGAATCACAACTACTTGAACGAACAGGAAGCCGTCGATCACGGTCTGGTGGACAAGTACGTGTCCGCGACCGGCAGCGGGAACGGTGGGCTGCAAACCGCGAGCACGCTTTGGTCGGGCACGGGCCCCGCTCCCGCCATAACCGTTGGCGCCCCGCTTCTTCCTGGGCAATACAACAAGAGTGTGGTGAGCGGCGGCAACGCGACCACCGGACCGTTTTCCTTTTCGGGTTACTGCTTCGACGGAGGCAATGGGACAACCGCGAACAAGGGAATTGTAATGGGATATTACGATGGCAATACGGTCACGGCCATTTGGAATTACGCCCAATATTTCGCCATGAGCGACAACTCGTGGAGTACAACATTCGGGCCTTCCGCTCCGGGCGCGATCAACCTCGTCTCGGGAACTACAGCTGGCGCCACCATGCTCCCAAAGCGTCCAAATGGAAATAACTCCAGCGCATCCGGTCTCATCTGGGGTGGTCAGACAGCTCCCGCGGGCAGCGCATTCACGGGCGCTCTGATCGGAGATGCCCGGCCCGCTTATGACGATTGCGTGTTTTCAAACGGCCAGTTGTTCAACACCAACCAAGCTTCCATGAGCGGGACCAACGTGGGCGATCTGATGGGCGATCTTGTCAATGAGGGCAAGGGGATCACTTGGGGCTGGTTCATGGGTGGATTTGCTCCGACTACGCCCTACAATCCCCCCACCACTCCTTTTGCCGTTTGCGGATCGGCGGGGACGGGCACGTATAGCTTCGGGGGCGCGCCGGTGCCGGATAATCTCAGCACCGTCGGCGACTACATCCCTCATCACCAGCCGTTCGAATTCTACACGTCCACCACGAACCCTCACCACCTGCCGCCAACCAGCGTAAGCATGATCGGCAAGACCGACCAAGCCAACCATCAGTACGACCTGTCGCAGTTTTTCGTGGCCCTGAAACATGGCCATCTGCCTGCCGTTAGCTTCCTCAAGGCTCCCGCCTATGCGGATGGCCACCCGGGCTATTCCGATCCACTCGATGAACAAACTTTCGTTGTGAACGCGATCAACGCGATCATGGCCAGCGATGAGTGGAGGGAGACGGCGATCGTCATTGCCTACGACGACTCCGATGGTTGGTACGACCACACCATGGACCCGGTCGTCAATCAGTCCGGCGTTCCCGATGACGCGGACGACGCCCTGTCGAGCCAGGCTCCGAACCCTTCCGCCCCGCCCGCCTTCTTTGGCCTTTGCGGAACCACTCCGACAACCGGACCTGCGGCAAATATTTCGGGCCTCTGCGGGTACGGCCAGCGCCAGCCCTTGCTGTTGATCTCACCGTGGGCCAAGAAAAACTACGTGGACCACAGCATTACCGACCAATCCTCCATACTCCGATTCATCGAGGATAACTGGAATCTTGGCCGCATCGGTGGCGCCTCCAGCGACTACAAGGCTGGCACGCTCAACAACATGTTTGACTTCGGCGACAAAGATGATGATGGCCAGTGGAGCCGTGAAAAGGAGGAACAGCACCAGCGCACTCTGTTCCTGGACCCAACCACTGGAGAAGTTGTTCACTACTAATTGAGTCAGTCGGCAGCCAGCAGGGCGACAGCAACTCGTTCCTCGGCGCTTCGCCCATCAAGAAAGAGGCCCGCTCCGGATCGCTCTGGGGCGGGCCACTTTTTTTTGTTCTCCCGTAATCTTTTTGCTTTCTGATGGGATATTACCAACTTCAAGCAACTCTCGTTCCGAGCGTATTGCGCCGTGAGATGCCCTATGTTAGCTTTCCAAGATGCTCGCGAAACAGCCTCTGTCCACTACACGTAGTTCGCGGGAATAGTCGCGTGAAAGCACCGGAATCGCTCAAACCAACGGACCTTGCGGAAGAGCGGCTGCTCCTTGAATTGGATGCGGACCGGCTCCCTCAGCATATTGCCGTCATCATGGATGGAAACGGCCGCTGGGCGCAGCGGCGCCACTTGCCGCGCGTCGCCGGTCACCGGGCCGGAGTCCAGTCGGCCCGCACGGTGATTGAAACGTGCGCGCGGCTCGGAATTCCCGCCTTGACGCTCTACGCTTTCTCGATGGAAAACTGGCGCCGCCCGAAAGCGGAAATTGATTTTCTCATGCGCCTGCTTCGCGAATACTTGCGCAAGGAACTTCCCACCATCCATCGAAACAATATCCGCATGCTGGTCATCGGCCGTTCCGATCAGTTGCCCAAGGAAGTTCAAGCGGACATCGACCGCGCCATGGAGCAAACGGCGGGGAACACCGGCATGAAGCTGGCCGTGGCCCTCAACTACGGCGGCCGCGCGGAACTGGTGGATGCCTTCAATCGCATCCTCGATCGCGTCCGCAATAACGGCCTGGCGAATGCCCGCATCGATGAGGAATTGATTTCGCAGCATCTCTACACGGCCGGTTTGCCCGATCCCGACCTGCTGATTCGCACCAGTGGAGAAATGCGCGTCAGTAATTTTCTGCTATGGCAAATCGCCTATGCCGAAATTTATGTAACCGAGACTCTTTGGCCCGATTTCAGCCGCGCGCAGCTCTATGAAGCCCTGCTCGATTTTCAAAAGCGCGAGCGCCGCTACGGCGGCCTGGCGGAAGCGCGCCGCCGCGTCATGGCCTGAGCCAGCCTCGCGCCCGGGTCTTCCTTGCCGGCGCGCCCGTCTTTTACAATTCTTCCCGAGTGGAATCGTTTCTTAACGCGGCACACCCGAATTTATTCTTCGGGAATTCCTTGTCACATTGCGAGAAAGTGGAAGAAGCGGCTGAACCCGGTTTCGTAACAAAGCATGGCGCGACAGTCTCTTCCGTCCGGAAGTTCGTGAGGGAGGCGAGACCGTAGCTCACCCCGGACTGGTCGGGGTGGGAAACGCGCGGACCAAGGCGCACAAGGCCCGGCAGGGTGCGCGCGAGAACTCAAGATTGGCACGTTTTTTGTAGCGCCCGCCTTCAGGCGGGCATTTTCGGATCGAGCAGATGCCCGCCTGAAGGCGGGCGCTACACAAATCAAAACCCCGTTTTCATGCACACTCGGCAGGGGCGACACAAGGTGCTAACGCAAAAAAGAATCGCCAACTACCCGTCACGACGTTGACCCTGACCTCCTGACGGCCATTCGGAGAAAAGAAAGGACCCAATGAATTCCAGTACAGGCCTGCGAGTGCTGACAGCCGCGGTCCTAATTCCTATCGTGGTCGCGGCGATCTGGTGGACCCCCACGTGGTTCATCGCGATCCTGTCCGCGTTCGTTGCCATTGCTGCGATGCTGGAATTTTTTTCGATCGCTGCTCGCCTGGGCTTTCAAGCCTACCGGCTCTGGACGTGCCTGGCAGCCGCTGTAATCATCGCCCAGCAATGGTATGCGTCGCGCATGGCCAGCATCACCCGTCTGGGCGACCTGCTGGACCGCTCGCCTCGGATCACTCTTGAATTGATCCTGTTCGGATTCGTTCTTGGCGTCGCCGGGATCGCCCTGGCAAGCGAAAAATCGCTCACCGAAGTATTGCCATCCATTTCGATCAGCGCCGCCGGGCTGCTATTCGTCGTGCTTCCGTTCAGTGCCGTGGTCCGCCTCCACGGTGTCGATGTTTTGGGCCCGCGCCTTCTTCTATTCACCGTGGTCCTAGTTTGGGTGGGAGATACGGCCGCTTATTTTGTAGGCCGCGGAATCGGCCGCTGGAAAATGGCCCAGAAGACCAGCCCGAACAAAACTTGGGAGGGCGCCGCGGCGAATTTTCTCGGAGCCCTCTTTGTCGCAGCCGTGTTCGGTTACTGGAGCAAAATTTCTCCCGCGCACGTACTGGCCATGGGAGCGGCCGGCAGCATCGCGGGACAAGTCGGCGATCTTTTCGAGTCCTCATGGAAACGCAACGCCGGCGTCAAGGATTCCGGCACGATCATCCCGGGGCACGGAGGAATGCTTGACCGGATTGACGCCCTTATCCTCGCAGCCCCCGCAGTCTGGTACTATTTCGAATGGGTCGTGTTGAAGAAATACTGACGGTCGCGGGCGGACTCACTTCGTTTGCCCTGAATCTGGAAGGGAAGCCCGCCAGGAGTTGGAGCATTTTAATTTGAAGCAAATTGCCATTCTCGGTTCGACCGGATCCATCGGCCGCCAAACCCTTGCCGTTGTGGAAGCGATGCCCGAACGGTTCGGAGCCGTTGCGCTGGCCGCGGGAAATAATGTTGAAGAGCTGGCGCAGCAAATTCTCCGCCATCACCCGGAACTGGTTTCTGTTGCGACCGCTTCCGTTGCCGCCAATCTCGCGGAACGCCTCCGCGCCGCGAGCCTCGCGAAATTGCCGGAGATTCAGCACGGTCCCGCCGGCATGATCGCCGTCGCGACTCACCCAGCCGCCGCGACACTGGTTTCCGCGGCGGTCGGCGTTGTGGGCCTTGAAGCGACGTATGCCGCCGTGAAAGCAGGAAAGCAGGTCGCTCTCTCAAACAAAGAAGTTCTCGTCGCGGCTGGTGAAATCGTGATGGCCGCAGCCCGGCAGGCGAATGTCGAACTCCTTCCCGTCGATAGCGAGCACAATGCGATCCACCAATGTTTGCGCGCCGGCAGGCACGCCGAAATCAAGCGGCTCATCCTCACCGCCTCGGGCGGCCCGTTTCGAAAGACTCCCCTGGCCGAAATGGCCGCGGCCACGCCGGAGCAGGCACTGGCGCATCCCAACTGGCGCATGGGCCGCCGAATCACGATTGATTCGGCCACGCTAGTGAATAAAGGCTTTGAGGTCATCGAGGCCCACTGGCTCTTTGACATGCGCCCGGACCAGATTGACGTGATCATCCACCCGCAATCCACCCTTCATTCCATGGTCGAATATGTGGACGGGTCCATCTTGGCGCAACTCGGTCCAACCGATATGCGCATGCCCATCCAATATGCGCTAACCTACCCTGAGCGGGCCGCATCTAAGGATGTAGCATTGGACTGGGGCAAGCTCCGCCGCCTGGATTTTGGAAAAGTTTCGACGCGCCGGTTTCCTTGCCTCCGTTTGGCGCGCGAGGCGCTGCGCAAGAAGGGCGCCTATCCGTGCGCCTTCAACGCGGCGGACGAAGTGGCTGTCGAAGCATTTCTCGAACGGCGGATTCCGTTTTCAGGCATCGCCGAAGTGATCGAGCGAGTGCTCACGCGGACTCCGAAGGTCAAGATGTCGGCGATCGGCGACGTGCTGGCGGCCGATTCCGATGCGCGCCGGATGGCCCGTGAAGAAGTCGAACGCAAGGCCGCGCGAACCGCGGTCGCCTGATTTGAATACTTTGCTGTAAGTAGGGAGAGAAGAACCGTGCCGGATTTCCTGGTAATGATTGTTTCCGTTTCGATTGTTCTCGGCATCATGGTCCTCGTGCACGAATGGGGACATTTCATCGTTGCCAAATCCTTTGGCGTTCGCGTCGAGATTTTTTCCATCGGCTTCGGCACGCGTCTCTGGGGATACAAGCGCGGCGACACGGATTACCGCCTGAGCGCTTTGCCCCTGGGCGGCTACGTGAAAATGGCCGGCGACAACCCCCTCGAAGATCGCAAGGGCGACCCCGACGAATTCTTGTCCAAGCCCAGATGGCAGCGCGTTCTGATCGCCCTGGCCGGTCCGGCGATGAACATCGTCTTGTCGGTGATTCTCATCGCGGGAATTTACATGCGCGGCAGCAAGCAGCCCGCGTTTTTGGACCGCCCGATGGATCTGGTCGGCGTTTTGCAGGATTCCCCTGCGCAGAAGGCCGGGCTCATGCCGGGAGATCACATCGCCTCGGTGAACGGCGTCAGCAATCCGACCTGGGATCGCGCGCAGCTCGAGCTGATGTCCACTTTGCCCGGTCATTCGCTTTCGATCGCGGTGGACCGCAACGGCCAGCAGCTCTCTTTTTCCGTTCCAGCCTCGCAATCCGTCGAGGAAGTTTTCGGCTATCCGCAGGATCACCTCATCGTCAGCGCCGTCAGTCCTGGAACGCCGGCGGAGCGAAGCGGCTTGATGGCGGGCGACGTCATCACAAAGGTCAACGGAATTACACTCGCCAATGGCGCGGAATTTCCGCCCATCGTGGACAAGTCCCATTCGCAGCCCCTCGATCTGGAAATTCAGCGCGGCGATCGGACGCTCCATATTCAGCTCCGTCCACAGCAAGTGAACGTTCCCAATGGCGCCCCGCGATGGCAGATCGGCGTCTTGCGCACAGGTGACTTGGTGGAACGCCGACTTTCCTTCGGCGCCGCGATCGTCGAGTCCGTCGGAATGAATGCCCTCATGACCCGGCAAGTTGCCTATGTTGTCGTCGAATTGTTTCGCGGAAAGATTTCGCTGAATCAGCTTGAGGGACCGCTTGGAATTGCGAAGGAATCTGGAAGGGCCGCGCGCGAAGGAGTAGCGGAGCTGCTTTCCTTGATGGCCATGATTGGAGTGAACCTGGCGGTTTTGAACCTGCTGCCGATTCCTCCGCTCGACGGCGGCCACATCCTGATGCTCTTCATCGAGGGAACGATCCGGCGGGACTTGAGCGTGCGCGTGAAGGAGCGCTTCGTCACCGTCAGCATGGTGTTCCTGTTGCTGGTCTTCGCCATCGTTATGTACAATGACGTTCTGAAGCTAATTCCGCATCACTAGAAGCTTTCTTACAATGGGCCTTGTAGAGCGCGGCTTCAGGCGTTGCGGAAAAAGGACCCCAAGTTTTTTTGTCATTCCGAGCGAAGCGAGGAATCTCTCTTTTTTTTCATCGGGTCAAGTCGGAGAGAGATTCCTCGCTTCGCTCGGAATGACAAAACAAAATACCTATTCCGGCGAAGTGCAATCGAGGCGGGCCATTAGCGAGCGGAACGATTTTCCAGAAGCGCAAGAAAACAAATCTTGAATTGACGCGCCAAACCTCACCGAATCATGCCCACCACAGCGCATCGAGTCTCCACCGGCGAACGCATCAACGCTCATGACCGCCCCGGCCGCTTGCAGGAGGCCCTCACCAAGCGCGGCGTGCGCCTGACGCGCCAGCGAAAAATTCTCCTCGAAGTGATGGACAACGCCGAGCGCCATCTCGACGCCGGCGCCATCCTCGACCGCGCGCAGAAACTCGATCCCCGCGTCCACCGCGTGACCGTCTACCGCACCATCGACTTGCTGAAGCGCAACGGCCTGATCGACGAGCTGGACCTGCTCCACCTGCGCGGCGACCAGCACTTCTACGAAAGCCACGGCGCCCGCGATCACATCCACGTGGCCTGCCTGAAATGCGGAACCGTCCGCGAGTTCGAGTCGCAGCTCTACGAAAAGCTGAAAAAACAAATCGAAAAAGATTGCGGCATCGAGATCACCACGGCGCGCACCGAAGTCGGCGGCTACTGCGAAAAGTGCAGAAAAAAGTAGTCCAACGAATCCCTAATCTCAAATTGGAAATTTCAAATTTTAAATGAAGCAACCTAAGGTATAGGCTTTGTGGGTCGCGGCTTCAGCCGCGACATCAAAACGCCGAGGAAATATGGGCTTTAGCCCCTGACGGCCCGTCGAGTTCAGGCGACGGCTTAATTGCGGGATGACTTCATTTCAGATTTTAAACCTAAATCTGAATTCGTAATTATTGGATTCTGAAATTTCAAATCTCAAATTTGGAATTTCAAATGCCTTGCTTGCGAATCGTCATTGTGCGGGGAAAAAGGCGCAGCCCGGCGCCAATGGTGCGTCTCGCCCACTAAGGAATAGCGCGTCAATTGCGCGAGGAATTTCCCGCCAAGGTCCGTTCCGAAAAGAATTTCCGCGCCGTCTCGATGTCGCGCGCGATCTGCGCGCGCAGCTCGTCGGGCCCTGAAAACTTTCGTTCGTCGCGAATCCTCGCATGGAAGCGAACTTCCATAGCTCCGCCCGAGACATTCTCGCTGAATCCAAACAAATGGCTCTCGACCGTGATCCCCGCTCCATTAAACGTGGGCCGCGTCCCCACGTTTGTCACCGACGTATACAGTTTCCCGCCCACGACGGATTCGGTCGCATACACGCCGAGCTTCGGCAGTAGTTCCTGTTCGGGCGCCATATTGAGAGTGGGGAAGAGAATGGTCCGCCCGCGCCCGGCCCCGGCGCAAATTTCGCCGGTCAGCGAAAACGGCCTCGCCATCAGAGGAATTGCCGCGGCGACGTCGCCGCTCGCCACCGCGCCGCGAATCGACGTGCTCGATACAATCTTTCCGCCCACCTCGACAGGCGGGACAATTTCGACGTCAAATCCTTCCCGCTTCCCAAACTCGCCAAGCAGGCGCACATCCCCGGCGCCCCGATGTCCAAAGCGGAAATTCGCGCCCACCAAAATGGCGCCCGCGCGCAAGCCCCCAACGAGAATCCGTTCGATGAACTCTTCAGCCGAAACGAGGGACAGCGCTCGGTCGAACCGCAACACCAGCGACGCGTCCAGCCCCATCTGCTCAAAGCCCGCAAGCCGCTGCGTTAGCGTCTGAATCATCAGCGGCGCGCGCTCGGGCCGCAGCACGCGCATCGGGTGCGGATCGAAAGTAATCACCGCGGCGCGTTGTCCGGCGCCGCGGGCATGGTCCCGCACGGATTGCAAAATCTTCTGGTGCCCCAGGTGAAGCCCGTCAAAATTCCCGACCGTAACGGCAGTGCGCCGCGCGTCTCCGCATTGAGCCGCCCACTCCTCGATGGAATTAGAAACTAGAAAAGCCATCAGACGCGAACCTCAAAATGAAGTCCATCGTAAGCCAGGGATACATTGGGGTATCCCGCAGCGATCAAGCGCGCGATCGTTTCGGCATGAGGCAGTTCGTGCGCGATGTGCGTGAACCACGCGCGGCGCGGCTTCAGTTCGCGGATCACCGCAAGCGCCTGCTCGACCGTCTGATGCATCGGGTGCGGCACATCGCGCAGCGCGTCCAGAATCAAATCGTCCAGGTCCGCAAGCAGCGCTTTGGAGGATTCTGGAATGACGCTGAAATCGGTGACGTACGCCGCGCCGCCGAATCGAAACCCGAGCACTCCGATGTCCCCATGCCGCGCCGGAACCGGAACGATCCGCGTCCCGATCACCTCGAACGGCCCGTCGATCGGATGCAGCGTGACTTGCGGGATGGTACTGACCGCCGGCGATTCTTCAAAAACGTACGAGAAAGTTCTCTTCAGCGTGGCAATGGTTTCAGGCGACGCGTACACCGGGAGCGCGGATTTCTGGCGCAAATTAAAAGGGCGAATGTCATCAAATCCGAGAATGTGATCGGCGTGCGCGTGCGTGAAAAGAATCGCGTCGAGCCGCTCCAGACCGGCGCGCATCGCCTGGAACCGGAAATCGGGAGTCGTGTCGATCACCGCCGTCTGCCCGTTGTGGACCAGCAGGACGGAAGGGCGCAGGCGCTTGTCGCGTGGATCTGTGGACGCGCAGACGCGGCAATGGCAGGTGAGCGTTGGCACTCCCATGGACGTGCCGGAACCAAGCACTGTCAATTCGAGTACGGAATGAGGTGTTGCGGGCAGGGCGGATCCTCGATCAAGGCCGGGACTGGGCCTTTTCTTGCTTCGCGGCCGCTTTCGCCATTTCCATAAAGGCCAGTTTCAAGTTGCCGAGCACATCCAAAAGAAGAGAATCTTCTTCCGGCGCCAGATTCCCACGAGTCTTCTCGCGAAGAACGTCCAGCATGTCGATCATCTCGCGCGCCCCTTCAAGGTCCAGCACCGGCTGCCCCGTGCGCGGGTCCGCGTATCCGCCAAGAAGCATGGCCGCGTTCTGCCCCAGCGAGCGAATCAAATTTTCAAACACAGGCGATCGCTTCGGCGCGTCAACAGGTGGCGCGGCCGCAGGCATCGCACTCGGCGTCGCAGCCTTTCCGGCAATCGTGCCAGGGGCGGCCGTTCCTGTTGATCCAGGCGTTCCCGCCGCGCCGACCGATCCCGCCGCTGCTGGAGCTGTTTCACGCTCGCGATCCTGTTGCTCCGCAACCTCTTTGCGGAATTCACCCTCCGGCGTGAACAGCCTGCGGTCTACAACCTTAAAACTTTCGTCGTGTTTGGATTCGGACAACGGAATCTCCCTCAGGTAATCGATCGAGCATCAGCCAGATTGAGCAAGCAGTTTAGCATCGCACCGCACGCGCTCACAAGTACTCACCGGCATGTTTGAAATTTGCCCACATGTTAGAAACTTGCCCGCATCGCATCGTGTCGCGCTCAAGCATTTGCATAGCGCTGCGCAGCGACCGCAATCATCTATTCCCGATGGGACGAAAGTCTCGAAGGGGACGGCAGGCCAAAAAAGGTAAGCCCCGTTTGCGGCGACACAGGCTGCGTGTCACATGGAGCTAATCCGCCGTATACGCGACCGCCCCTTGTGCAATGCCTGAACGTGCCGTAAAGTTTCCCTTCATCTCAGGAGCCGACGAGCCAACGTGTCTTCCCCTCGATCGAAACGCAAGAGAATCTCAAAGCGCCCAAAGCCTCATCAAAAAGCGGGAACGAAGTCTGCGCGCCGACAAACCGCAAAAATCGTAACCGTTCCCACAAGATCCCCAGGGAAGCGCATCGGGGACCTCTTTGAAGACCTGGTCGCAATCCAAGCCCGCCTGCGCGCCCCCGGCGGCTGCCCCTGGGACCGCGAACAAACTCACCTAACCCTCAGAACGTACCTGATCGAGGAGACCTACGAAGTCCTCGACGCCATCGAAAAGGGGAGTTCCCAGGATTTGGCCGAGGAACTGGGCGATCTGCTGTTGCAGGTGTTGTTTCACGCGGACATGGCCCGTGAAACCGGCGCGTTCGACATTTCCCACGTCATCAAAGGCATCCACGACAAAATGGTCCGCAGGCACCCGCACGTCTTCGGCAGCGTGAAGGCGGAAACCTCCGGCGAAGTCCTCAAAAATTGGGCCCAGCTAAAAGCCAAGGAGAAGCAGGCATCATCCCCGAAAGGGGCAACCTCGCAAAATCCCGCTCCATCCGCATTGGATGGCGTCCCGCGAAATCTTCCCGCTTTACTTGAAGCCTACCAGATGACTCGCCGCGCCGCTCAAGTCGGCTTTGACTGGGAGCGCGTGGAAGGGATTTTTGAAAAACTGGAGGAAGAAACCACGGAGCTGCGTACAGCGCTCGCTGCTTCCAACCGCCGCGCCGCCGAAGAAGAAGTCGGCGATCTTCTATTTTCAGTCGTGAATTTGGCGCGATTCCTTCGTCTCGATCCTGAAGTAGCGCTTAAACATACAAACCTAAAGTTTAAGATGCGATTTCAAGAAATGGAAAGGGAAGCTTCACATTCGCGGCAAAGCCTTTCCGGATTATCGAAAGAAAAACTGGAACAACTCTGGGAGGCGGCAAAAACGAAAGCCCGGACAAAGGTCTCAATGGATTCCGAATCATGAAATTGCAAAAGCGCAGGAAGACTGCCGATCCGACATCCTCCGCCGAGAAAACTGGCGATGGCATAGTGATCCGTCCCTGCCGCGGGATTGAAGAATTTGAAGCCTGCATCCGCGTGGAACGAGCGGTGTGGAAGTCCTCGGATGTAGACATAATTCCTATTCCCTTGTTTGTTGTCGCCTCAGAGACCGGAGGTCAGGTTCTCGGCGCCTTCCGCGGTGCGGATCTCGTGGGATTTACCCTCGCTATTGCCGGCTGGCGCGACCGCAAGCCGTTCCTCCACTCTCACATGACAGCCGTCCTGGAAGTGTACAGGGATTGCGGCGTTGGCCGGCGATTGAAGCTATTTCAGAGAAAAGATGCCCTCGCGCGTGGAATCAGCCTCGTCGAGTGGACTTTCGATCCTCTCATCACGAAGAATGCCTACTTCAATTTCATGCGCCTGGGCGCGATCGCCCGGCGCTATTTGCCGAACGCATACGGAATTACGACCAGTCCTTTGCATGGCTCGCTCCCCACGGACCGCCTAGTCGCGGAATGGCACCTCCGGTCTGACCGGGTGCTCATGGTTCTGGCGGGGAAGCAAGCAAACGCGCCAAAATCCAAGAGGACAGCGCGAATCACCATTCCCTCCAGCGTGGAAGAGTTGAGAAGCAGCGCCCCCTCGGAAGCTCGGGAAGTACAGTCCGAGGTGCGCGCACAGTTTCTAAGATTGTTGGGCGAGGGGTATGCTGCGACGGCTGTCGTACCGAGCAAGGGTGGAATGGATTACATCCTCGAACCCTGGAGTTCAACTTGAAGGTTCAGAGAATCACCCTCCGCGAAATCAGGATGCCGCTGGTTACCCCCTTTGAGACCAGTTTCGGCCGCGTCACCGACCGGCGAATGCTGCTCGTCGAAGCCGAGTCGGATGGCGTCGTCGGCTGGGGCGAATGCGTGGCAGGTGAGGGTCCCTTCTACGCCCCCGAAACGGTCGAGACCGCGTGGCATATTCTACGGGACTTTATCTGGCCGCTCTTGAAGGGGCGCGATTTCGACAGCGCCGCCGAAGTGTGGCCCACGCTCGAAATGATTCGCGGACACAACATGGCCAAAGGAGCTGTCGAAGCCGCGCTCTGGGACGCAGAGGCAAAGCAAAAGGGCATTCCCCTCTGGAAACTGCTAGGCGGAGTGCGCCAGGAGATCGCGTGCGGCGTATCCATCGGAATTAAAGAAACACTCGAAGAACTCGTCGCGACCGTCGAACGCGAGCTGGCCGCAGGCTACCAACGCATCAAGATCAAGATTAAGCCGGGCAATGACGTCACTCCCGTCGAACGGCTGCGCCTGCAGTTTCCGAGGATCCGGCTGATGGTCGACGCCAATTCCGCATATCGCCTGGAAGATTGGCCGCACCTGAAACGCCTGGAGGCCTACTACCTGATGATGATCGAGCAGCCGCTCGGTTGGGATGACATTTTCAGCCACGTCGAATTGCAGCGCAGGCTCGACACCCCGATATGCCTCGATGAATGCATCCACACCGAAGAGCACGCCCGCGCAGCCATCGAGCTGGGCGCCTGCCGCATCATCAACATGAAACTAGGCCGCGTCGGAGGATACACCCCGGCGAAGCGAATTCACGATCTGTGCCTGTCAAAGCAAATCCCGGTGTGGTGCGGAGGCATGCTCGAGTCCGGAATTGGCCGCGCGCACAACATCGCGCTTTCCACGCTGGAAAATTTCTCGCTCCCCGGAGACGTGACCGCCAGCCGCCGCTACTGGCTTGAAGATGTCATCGATCCCGAGGTGGCAGTCACCTCGCAAGGCACGATCTGTGTTCCAGACGGCCCCGGGATTGGTTACAAGCCGCGCATCGACCGCATCGAAGCCCTCACCGCAAGAAAAGAAATTCTCGCCTAGTAGGACAGGCTTCAGCCTGTCTCCCCGCAAGTGAACCGTCAGCGAAAACCAGACAGGCTGAAGCCTGTCCTACTGAAACCAGTCTAACTGTAGGCAGCGCTCCGCATCTTCGTGCGCACCCCAACAACGAGCAGGGCTCCTAGGACGAACCCCCCGACGTGGGCCCACCAGGCGACTCCCCCTTCATCGGTCATCCCCAGCGATGCGACACCACTGAAAAACTGCAGGAAGAACCAGTAGCCCAGCATTAGATAAGCGGGAATTCGCACCGTAAAAAACAATAGCAGCGCAGGAATGAGCGTCGTCACGCGCGCCCTCGGAAACAACACAATGAAGGCCCCCATCACCCCGGAGATCGCCCCGCTCGCGCCAACCGTGGGAACCTTCGAGCCAAGATTAAAAACCGTGTGTACGAGGGCCGAGCCAACGCCGCAGATCAAGTAGAAGATGAGATATTGAAAATGCCCCAGCGCTTCCTCGACGGCTCCGCCGAAGACCCAGAGGAACAGCATGTTCCCCAGCAGGTGCGGCCACCCGCCATGCAGGAACATGCTTGTGAACATCGGAACGATCGCCTCCCCTAGGCTGATGCCGTGCTTCGCGAACAGTAATTGCTCGTGTGCAGGGATGAGCCCGAAGGTGTAAACGAGCGCGCGGCCCATTTTAGGAGACAGGGTTAACTCATGGAGGAAGGCAAATACATTGACCATGATCAACAGAGCGTTGAACAGCGCGAAGCGCGTGCGAAGAATGTCCACACGAAGCGGAATCATCGGGCCATCCGGGCAGCTTCAAGTTGGTCCGGCGTAAACTCTGCGGGTCTCCGCCGTCCACTACGAATCAACTTTTCGATTTCATTCAGGCTGGCGATCCCGCCACGTGCGCCCATTCCCATGCAGGAGAGGCCTGCTGCGGCACAGCTGAATTCCAGCGAGCGCGGAAGGTCATCGCCTCGCAAGAGCGCGTAGGCAAAGCCGGCGTGAAACACGTCGCCCGCCCCAGTTGTATCGACAGGCTTCACTTCAAACGCCGGGGAGTAGTAGAAGCGGGCGCCGTCCCACGCGAGCACGCCATCGGCGCCTAGGGTCGCGGCCGTCAAGCGGCATCCGAATCGCGAAGAAGTGGCCGGCAACGAAATGAGCGGGTCGCTCTCCCTGCATAGCCTAGTATGGAATTCCTTGGACGCTATGGCGTAGTCCACATTCTCAAGTAAAGCTTCCACTCCGGGGTAAAGGTTGTCGAGGTCGGCGGTAACCGGTATGCGCGCCGAGCGAGCCCAGCGAGCCGCCTCAGTAGCGCCGGCGCAATCGTGCCCATCGACGTGCAGCAGCCGGGCGTGGACCACCCATTCGCGCTCGATTTCGGACGGGAGGAGTTCTAGGCGAGCATCACGCTTCCATAGGACCGTGCGCTCCCCGGTTATCTCGTCCACCAAAATGAACGAGGACTGGCTCTGGCAATCGGGCACGACGATCCAGTGCGCCTCAATTCCGGACTTTCGCATCTCGTTTTGCTGGAGGATTCCGGCGGAATCGTCGCCGATCTTTCCAACGTAGCGAGCCTTCAGTCCCCAATGGGCGCAAGCTGTGACGGCCGTGGCCACCTGGCCGCCGGGGAGAATTTCAGAAACGCGGAATTCCACCTTGGAATTGAAGGCAGGGAAATGCGGGAGACGAATGATCGTGTCGGTAGCGTTCAGCCCCACGCCAACGATATCGACGACGGAAGTGCTTTCGGCCACAGAGACACTCTACGGAAATCCAATTCTGGCGCAAGAGGAAATGAGCGGGAAATGCGTCTGATAATTGTTCGGCATAGCGGCAGCGAGTAAACATATTACTTTGAGGGCGTATAACGCATTCTCGACACAGGGCTTGTGGGTTGAAGTCCGCGGCCAACGGCTCGGAATCGTGTTCGCGCCCTGGCCACGTGCAAGTGGATCATCCGTAGTGCGGGGGAAGCGGACGAGGATCCGTCATTTCCAAGCGCAACAGCTTCTCTTGGCATGGTGAGTATTTGTCGCAGATCTTTAGACGAAAATTGAATTTGTGAAACGGTTGAAGATTTCTCAGAAAAAATTCCGGGGCATTCCGCGTCGAAAGTAAGGTTTATTTGCGGTTCTCAATTGATTCAATTCGCGTGGTGTGGTAAGTAACGAATTCAAAACTTCGTCGCGCGAATCTGCCTGCGTGTGAGTCTCGGTCGGTCGGCGCGCCGACAAAATGGATGCCACTCAAGGAGTCCGAGGCGATTGTTCTTCGCACCTTTCCGCTCGGCGAGGGAGACCGGCTGGTCAGTTTTCTTGATCGCCAGTCCGGCCGCGTGCGCGGCGTCGCACGCGGCGCGCGCCTTACGAAAAACCGCTTTGGCTCGACCCTGGAGATGCTCGCCTACATCCGGATCTGGTATTTCGAGCGGGAAACTAGGGAACTGGTTCGCATCAACCAATGCGAATTGATCGAATCGTTCATGGACGTTCAGCGAGACTATCGTTCTTCGATCGGGCTCGCGCTGGTCAGTGAAATTACGGATTCGGTTCTCGGCGAGAGGGAAGCGGCGGACGCGCAGTTTCGTCTGATCCTCCTCACCGCGCGCGCGATTCGGGCCCATGGGCCATCTCAAGTAGTACTTGCATATTTTTGCTTGTGGACGGCGCGGCTCGGAGGCTGGCTCGGACCGCTCGATCGATGTTCGCGCTGCGGAAGGGCGATGAATCTCGAAACTGCTTTTCATTTAGGAGGATTTGCCGAGCTGTATTGCGCAGATTGTAGGGACGAGTGGATGAAGCCGATATCTAAAGAAGCACTTTCAGTTGGAAGGACGGCGCTGTCAGGGAACTTGGACCGATTGTTGAAAGAAAATCCGCCAATAGGGCCCGCAAAAGAAATCTTAAGTTATGCATTAGATGTTCTGGAGCATCACATCGAGAAGAAATTAATCTCCAGAAAAACATTGGAAACGGGAGAGAGTGGAATCGTTGAAATCTAAAGTAAAATCGAAGGCTGTAAAAGGCCCCACATTTCAGGACCTCATCTTTCAGTTGCAGAAATACTGGAGCGATCGAGGGTGCGTCATTCAGCAGCCGTACGATGTTGAAGTCGGGGCAGGGACAATGCATCCCGAAACGTTTCTTCGTGTGCTCGGACCAGACCCCTATCGGGTCGCCTACGTCCAGCCTTCTCGTCGGCCCGCCGACGGTCGTTACGGCGAAAATCCCAACCGCCTGTTCAAACACCACCAGTTCCAGGTAATTCTCAAGCCGTCTCCGCCCGATATTCAGAACATGTATCTGAACAGCCTGGCGGCGATTGGCCTGGACCTCGCCGCACACGATGTGCGCTTCGAGGAGGACAACTGGGAATCTCCGACCCTCGGCGCTTGGGGCATGGGCTGGCAGGTCCTCTTGGACGGCCTGGAAATTACCCAGTTCACGTACTTTCAGCAAAGCGGCGGAATTGACCTCGACCCCGTCTCTGCGGAATTGACCTACGGCCTGGATCGCATCTGCGCCTATCTTCAGGGTGTGGATAGCGTTTACGATGTTCGCTGGTCGGACGATCACAGCTACGGGCAGGTAAGGCTTCTCGAAGAGCAGGAGTTTTCCGCATATAATTTTGAGTACGCCGACCCAGTCATCACGCGAAAGCTCTTTGATCTGCACGAGAAAGAGGCCGGCCAGCTGCTCGATGCTTTCGAGAAGCGGTCGGCGAAGCAGGACAGGCGCTTTCCCGTACTCGCCGCCTACGACCACTGCCTGAAGTGTTCCCACCTCTTCAACCTGCTCGATTCCCGCGGCGTCATCTCCACCACCGAGCGCGCCCAGCTGATTGGCCGCATCCGCCAGATCGCCTGCCGGGTGGCCATCGATTTCCTCGCTCAGCAAGCGGAAGCGCGCAGCGCGGCGGCGATTGCGGGGGGCGCGCGATGAAGGGGACAGCGGACTTCCTATTTGAAATTGGCTGCGAAGAAATCCCGGCGGGGATGTTGCCAGGTGCCACAAAAGAATTGAAAGTAATACTAGAGAAATATTTGGGCGCCCATAACTTGACCCAAGCTTCTCCCATCGAAGTCTACGGCGCGCCACGCAGGCTGGTTGCGTCTTGCGCGAGCCTGCGCGTCAAACAGCCGGATGAGACAAAGGACATGCCGGGGCCTCCAAAGTCCGTGGCCTATGACGCTTCCGGAAGACCGACAAAAGCCGCCGAGGGTTTTGCGCAAAAAATGAATATCCCAGTCGACGAGCTGGTCATTGTTTCGACTCCGAAGGGGGAATATCTTTCCGCGAAACAAGTGATCCTGGGGAGGTCGGCTCAAGTAATACTTGAAGACATCCTGCCTCGAACGGTAGCGGAAATCCCTTGGCCACGCAGCATGTACTGGACAGGCGCCGCCGGTCTGCATTTCATACGGCCGATTCGCTGGGTCGTGGCGCTACTTGACGGAAAGCCCCTGCGAATCACCTTGGGCGATGCCGCGGCAGGGAATGCTTCGTCAGGACACCGCTTCCTCGGCAAATCAAAGATCCCTGTGCGTGGCGCAAAGGATTACGTCCAGAAGTTGAAGGCAAATTATGTGCTGGTGCGGCCCGAGGACCGCAAGAAAAAGATCGAAGGGGAGTTGCACCGCCTGGCAAGCGGGAAGGGCTTGCGGATCCATGAGGACGCACACCTCATGGAAATGGTGACGTATCTCAACGAGTATCCAACGGCAATCCTGGGCGGGTTCGATCCGTCCTACCTGGAATTGCCGGAGGAAATTCTGATCACGGTCATGCGCGGCCACCAGAAGTACTTCGCGCTGGAGCGCAAAGACGGCACGCTGGCGCCAAATTTCCTGGCGGTCATCAATCTCGATAAGGATAAGGTGGGCCTCATCCGCGCGGGCCACGAGCGGGTCCTGCGGGCGCGGTTCGCCGATGCCAGGTTTTTCTGGGAGACGGATCAGAAATGTCGGCTCGCCGACTATCTTCCGAAACTCGGCACCGTGACCTACCAGGAAAAGCTCGGCAGCTACGGCGAGAAAGTCGAGCGCATGCGCGAGCTGGCCCGGTGGTTCTCCGAACAATGGTTCGCCAGTGGCATTTCCCATGCCAGCGTCGGCGCGGCCGATCGCGCCGCCGAACTTTCCAAGTGCGACCTCGTCACCGAGATGGTCCGCGAATTTACCGAACTCCAGGGAATCGTCGGCGGCCTCTACGCAAAATCTCAAGGAGAACCTGAAGAAGTTGCCTGGGCTGTGTACGACCACTACAAGCCCGCAGGTCTTGAAGATTCGATCCCCAGAAATATTGCCGGGCAAGCCGTGGCGCTCGCCGACAAATTCGATTCCCTCGTTGGGTGTTTTGCGGTGGGCCTCGTCCCATCAGGTTCAAGTGATCCTTTCGCTTTGCGCAGGGCGGCGATCGGCATTGTTAAGATTTTGGTTGAAACCAAATTGCCTGTATCGCTTTCCATGACGATCGCGCGTTCGGCGCGAACACTCGCTCACGGTCCGCGCAAGATCGCTGTCTCATCGGGAGTGGAGAAGCAGGTTTTGGAATTTCTTGTCGACCGCGTGCGATTCGTTTTGAAGGAACGCGGCAGCCTGGCTTACGACGAAGTTAACGCGGCGCTCGCTGCCGGGGCGGATGATCTGGTCGACGCCATCCGCCGGATGGAAGCGATTCGAGCCATCCGGAAGACCAAGAACTTCGAGCCGCTGGCCGTCTCGTTCAAGCGCATCCGAAAAATTCTCGAAAAGGCGGGCCCGGAAGCGGGTTGGAAACTGTCTGCGGTTCGCTCGGATCTATTCAAGGAAGAAGCGGAGCGAGAACTGCACGCGCGTTCGGCCGCCGCGATGAAGGAAGTCGAGCAGCAGAAGCGGGCGGGCCGGTACCGCGAGGCGCTGCAAGAGATTGCGAAGCTGCGTCCCGCAGTGGACGGATTCTTTGATGAAGTGATGGTGATGGCCGAGGATGAGCAAATCCGGAAGAACCGGCTGACGCTTCTTGCGGGGCTGCTCTCGGAGTTTTCGACCATTGCCGATTTTTCAGAGATTGTGACGGCGGAGCAGGGGAAATAATTAGAGGACGATTGCGGCATGGGTGAATCGTCCTTCGTCGGCGCGCCGACGAGCAGTTCAGTTTCATCTTCAATGCTGAGGGAATGCTGAGGGAGGAACTCGTGAAATACGTATATTTTTTTGGCGCCAAGAAAGCGGAAGGCGACGGTTCTATGAAAGATCTGCTGGGAGGCAAGGGGGCAGGCCTTGCCGAGATGACCAAGATCGGTCTGCCGGTGCCGGCAGGCTTCACAATCACGACGGAGTGTTGCGACCATTATCTAAAGCACGACCTTAAGTATCCAAAGTCCCTTCACGCGGAAGTCAAGAAGAACTTGACTCGCCTGGAGAAGGCCACGAAGAAAAAACTCGGCGACTCCAAGGATCCGCTCCTTGTAAGCGTCCGCTCCGGTTCCGCGCGGTCGATGCCGGGGATGATGGAAACGATCCTCAACCTCGGCCTCAACAGCACGTCCGTCGAAGCCCTGGCGCGCAACACAAAAAATGACCGGTTTGCCTGGGATGCCTATCGCCGGTTTGTCCAAATGTATTCGTCGGTGGTGATTGGTCTGCCTAAAGAAGAACTTGAAGAAAAGCTGAGAGGGATGAAAAGCCGGCGCGGCGTTAAAGATGACACGCAAGTTCCCGCGGAAGGCTGGCGCGAATTGGTGGCCGCCTATAAGGAATACTTTAAGTCGAAAACAGGGAAAGCTTTTCCGGAAGATCCGGAGGAGCAATTGTGGGGCGCGATCGGCGCTGTGTTCGGCTCCTGGAATGCCGACAAGGCGGTGACCTATCGGCGTGTGGAGCGCATCACCGGGCTGCTGGGGACGGCCGTCAACGTTGTGCAAATGGTCTTCGGCAACACGGGAGACAATTCGGGCACGGGCGTTTGTTTTACTCGCGACCCTTCCACCGGAGAGAAAATTTTCTACGGGGATTTTCTGATCAACGCTCAGGGCGAAGACGTGGTTGCAGGCATCCGGACGCCGATGCACTTGAATGAGATGGCGATGCGAATGCCGAAAGTGTACAAGCAGCTCGAAAAAGTGCGCCAATTGCTCGAAAAGCATTACCGCGACATGCAGGACATGGAATTCACCGTGGAGGAAGGAACGCTGTACATGCTGCAAACGCGCGTGGGGAAGCGCACTCCCGCGGCAACCTTTGAAATCGCGGTGGACATGGCGAAAGAGGGTCTCATCTCCAAAGAAGAGGCGATCGAGCGCATCAAGCCGGAAGACATCGATCGATTATTTTATCCGATTGTCGACCCGTCGACAGCGCGAGCAGACCTTGCCAAGCGAAAAGTCGCCGCCGGAATTAACGCCGTGCCGGGCGCCGCGGTAGGAAAGGCGGTGTTCAGCGCGGAAGAGGCCGAGACCATGGTCCACGGCGGAGAGAAGGTGATCCTGGTCCGCCGCGAAACAAGCCCCGAAGACGTCGGCGGGATGTTCGTCGCCCAGGGGATCCTCACAGCTACAGGAGGCAAGACAAGCCACGCTGCCGTTGTCGCTCGAGGCTGGGGCAAATGCTGCATCGTGGGGTGCGAGCAGCTCGACATCGACTACGGAACCAAGACCGCCCACGCCAACGGGAAAACAATTCACCAGGGGGATTGGATTACGCTCGACGGAAACGACGGCGTGGTCTACCAAGGCCAAGTAAAGCTTTCCACTCCGGAACTGCCTGAAGCATTCGAGACGCTGATGGGCTGGGCTGATTCCATCCGCAAACTCCATGTGCGGACGAATGCCGATACCCCGCACGATGCGCAAAAAGCCTTGGAAATGGGCGCCGAAGGGATCGGCCTGGTTCGCACCGAACACATGTTCTTCAAGGATTTTGAATATCCCGAGAAGAGTATTGAAAGACAACTCGCCATACAGGAAATGATCATTGCCGATTCTTCTCTTGCAAGGAAGAAAGCCCTCGACAAGCTCCTGCCTTACCAGCGGCGCGACTTCATCGGCATCTTTAAGGTCATGAACGGATTTCCCGTCACGATCCGCCTGATCGATCCTCCGCTTCACGAGTTCGTTCCGCACGAGCCCGAGAAGCAACGGGAACTCGCGGAGAAAATCGGCGTCGATGTTGAAGTGATCGTGCGGCGCGTTGAACAATTGCATGAAGCCAATCCCATGCTCGGCCACCGCGGCTGCCGCCTGGCGATCACTTATCCAGAGATACTTGAAATGCAAGTGCGGGCGATCATTGAAGCGGCGATTGAATGCAAGAAGAGCGGAATTAAAGTTATACCTGAGATCATGATTCCTCTGGTGATGGATCGGAAAGAGCTTCAGATCTTGACTGACAGAACGAATGAAGTCGCCCAGCAGGTCATTCGAGAAACAAAAGTAAAACTTGAGTATTTGGTTGGAACGATGATCGAGATTCCTCGAGCAGCGTTGCTGGCGGACGAGATCGCCGAGGTGGCAGAATTCTTTTCCTTCGGGACAAACGATCTTACACAAATGGGAATGGGCCTCTCCCGGGATGATGCCGGCCGGTTCCTTCCCGAATATGTGGACGAAAAGAAGGCCGGGATTTTTGCCGACGATCCGTTTCAAACGCTGGACGTCCATGGTGTCGGAATGCTGATCCGCTGGGGGATTGAGCGAGGGCGATCGGTTCGTCCGAAATTGGAAATTGGAATCTGCGGCGAACACGGCGGAGACGCGGCCAGCGTCAAGTTTTGTCACGAAGTCGAGATGGATTACGTCAGCGCGTCGCCGTTCCGCGTCCCGATTGCGCGGCTTGCGGCGGCGCAGGCCGTGATCGAAGAACGCGCGGCCAAGAAGTCCCGCGGCAAGAAGAAGGGCAAGAAGTAATGTAGGGAATGCAGCCCGGGAAAGCCATTCTCCTGAATGGCGTGGTGCAGGTCGCCCGCCGCGCCGGGGTGATTGGCATTCCCGGGTATCAGCTCTTGCTACAGTCGGCTCGCCGACAAAAACTTTTTTGCCGGCAAAATTCTCGAGGGAACATTGTGGCGAAGCGGCTTGTCATTGGGATTTGTGGCGGCACCGGTTCAGGAAAGACAACCATCACGGAGCGGATTATTTCCACTCTGGCGCCAGAAAGCGTTCTGGTACTCCAGCAGGATCATTACTACAAGGATTTTCCTCATCTTCCCCTGGAACAACGCGCAAGACAAAATTTCGACCACCCGGATTCTTTCGACACGCCGCTTCTCATTGAGCAAGTGCGGCAACTCCGCGAGGGAAAGGCCATCGATCGCCCCGTTTACGATTTTACGAAACACCAGCGAGCCTCCCATACCGTCCGCATGAACCCGTACCCCGCGATGATTCTTGAAGGCATCCTCATTTTTGAAAGCAAAGCGCTGCGCGAATTAATGGACATCAAGATCTTCGTGGATACAGACGCGGACCTGCGCTTTATTCGGCGCCTGGGCCGGGACATCCGCGAAAGGGGAAGAACCGTCGAGTCCGTCGTCGAACAATACCTGACCACGGTGCGGCCCATGCACATGGAGTTCATCGAGCCGTCCAAGCGGCACGCCGACGTGATCATTCCGGAGGGCGGGCACAATGAGGTTGGCATTGATCTGGTCATCCAAAAAATACGTTCCTTGGTTGCGACCGATTCTTCTCGTATTTAAGTAATACTTGAGGTTTATTTGTTCTTGAGTTTTTCGAGTGCGCTGCCGGGTTGAAGTTTGTTCCGTCGATTGGCCTCGACCCCTCGGTGAAGCTTTCATCGTCAAATTAAAGTTCAAGAAACACTAGAAGAACAAAAGCCGAAGTGAGATTTCCCACGAATCAGGATTCACGAATCACAACTCACGAATTACATCCTCACGTCGGCATTTTCAAGAAAAAATACAGTCCGAGGAAACCGAAGACAGTGTCCGGCGCCCATGCGGCCAGAAGCGGGGGTAATTGCCCGACCGCGCCCATTGCTTCCGTGAGCGCTGACGCAGCCCAATACACAATGGCGATTCCTACACCCAGGGCCAAACCGCCGACGGCCCCGCGCGTGCCAACCAGAATCGAAAAGGGGATGGCCAAAAGGATGATGATCGGGGCGACCAGTGGAAAGGAGAGCTTCTTTTGTAGTTGCACGGAAAGGCGCGCGACGTCGAACCCGGCCTGGTGCAGATCGCCGATGTAGCGTTTGAGCTCCCACCAGGTCATCTGGTAAGACTGGCGGACTTCCCGATTGAAATAAGAGGGCGGCTCGCTCAGTTCATTCAATGCGTTGGCCAGGAAAGGCGTGTAACGGGTCACCTGGCCGTGATCGAAGTCGCGAATCCATCCGGATTCGAGAATCCAAAGCCCTTGTTGGCTATCCCAGTGGGCGCGAGCGGCGTAAATGCGGCGGCGGATTTCAAAGGTTGCCGGATTCAGCTCGAAGACGTTCAAGCCTCCGAACAATTCACGGTCGGGATCGAAGAGCTCATAGTTGTAGATCTTCGAGCTTTCACCAAAGATCCACTGCCGGCTGGGTTGGTAGTAGGTTTGCGCCGGGCGGCCCTTGATCTGATTGCGGAGGGCGTCCTGACGCTGATTGGCGTAGGGCAGATAGGTATCGTCAAGAACAACCAGACTGGCCGCGAGAAACACGCCGGCCAGCAGCAACGGTAGCGCGATGCGGTACAAGCTGAGGCCGCTGGCTTTGAATGCCACGAGCTCGTTGTTTTTTGTCATCACCCCGAGGGTGACCAGCACGGAGACGAGCGCGGCGAGGGGTGCGAGCTGGTAGAACAGGTAGCAGGCGAGATAGAGAAAATATTGAGTGATTTCGACGAGGCCGGCGCGATGCTGCGCGATATCGTCCAGCAATTCAAAAAATGTGAAGACTTCGAAGAGCAGGATAAATCCGACCGTCAGCAGCACGAAATAATAGACGAAGCTGCGCAGGAGATACACGTCCAGGAGTTGAGGGATCCCGGTACGGCCTTTTTTCCTGGCGAAAATCCTTCTTCCAGTAGATGAGCCGTTCTGAGTCGCCGAAGCAGGTTGCTCATTTCGAGAAAAAATCTTCCAGACCCGCCAACTGGAAATCCATTCAAAGGCAGCGCCTGTCCGGCTGCTGCCCGGCATGCGCTCGAGTCGCGGCAGGAGATACAGTCCCAGCCCTGCCGTAATCACGTTCGCCGACCAGATGCCGGCCCAGATGGAAATCGTTCCCTGGCGCGCGAGTCCCGTGCCAATCGTGAACATCAGGTAGTAGCCCGTAATCAAGAGCAGCGTGATCAGGAATCCGGCGGCGCGTCCTCCGCGCCGGGGGCGCGCGCCGATCGGCATGGCCAGCAACGCAAACGAGATGCATGCAAAGGGAAAAGAAATGCGGCGCTGAATTTCCACGCTGGCTTCGCGCTGCGTTTGGCGCTCTCGCCATAAGGCGCTCATGGTTCGGCCGGGAATCCCCGGTTCCGACACGCGATCGCCTTCGGTTGATTTGACATCCACGGGCAAGTCGCGTTGTCCAAAAGCGGAGAGGGTGTAGTGTCCCGGATCAGAGGGTGTGAACTCGTGAACGCTTCCGTCACGCAGGTGTAACTCCAGCTTGCCCTCGTTGCGGTCGGCAATTACAATCGCTTCCTCGGCCAATGTCAGGCGCGAGACACCCATGTCGGTGCCGGCCAGGAAGACCCCCTTCCAACGAGTGGCGGCGGAGTCGATATCGTTTACGTAGAGGACCATGCGGGGGAATCGCTCATCGAAGACGCGCGGCGCGACCTGATATGAAGCCTGTCCGGCGCGCAAGCGGTCTTCCAGTGTCCGGAATGTCCGCACCGAAAGAGGACCGAGCCAAAGAGTCATGAGGAAAGTGATCGCAGTCGCGCCGACCGCCAGAATGCCTACCGGAACCAGCAACCGCCGCCGCCCCATCCCGAGAGCGCTCATCGCGATTAATTCGCTATCGGCCGACAATCGCCCGAGCGCGATGAGCACGCCGACCAAAACGCCCATTGGCAGCGTGAAGATCAGGATGTCGGGAAAAGTCGAAAGGAAAAGGATGCCGATGGTGGTCCAGGATCCCGGGTGGCGCACCACCAGGTCCATCAGGCGCACAAGTTGCGGCACGAAAAATACGAACGTAAATATGCCCAAACCCAGGAAGGCGTGGGAAAACAGTTGGCGGCAAATGTACCGGTCAATGAGGCGCATCGTTCAGCGGCGCCATTCTAGCACGCTGGCGATGCGCGGAAGCGAGTTGTGCTGGATGGCCCTGAATTTCAGTGCGCAGCCGGGCGGATCAAAAAGTGGAGCGGTCTGCCGATGAATCGCGTTCACCTGATGATCTTGTGGCACATGCACCAGCCGCAGTATCGCGATCCTTCCACCGGGCGTTATGTGCTTCCGTGGACGCGCCTTCATGCGCTGAAGGACTACTGGGGCATGGTCCGCGTGATCGAGGAATTTCCGCGCGTGCATGCCACGTTCAATGTCGTGCCCTCGCTGGGGATGCAACTCGAAGAATACGCCAGCGGAAAATTTGACGAGCCCTGGTTCACCGCCGCGTTTCGCCCTGTTGCGAACCTGACGCCTGAAGATAAATCAGAAATTATGCAGCGAGCCTTCCAACTGAATTACGACAATCTTCTGGCGCGGTGGCCGCGGTATATCGAACTTCACCAGTGGGTGAGTTCGCAGGGCGGCGACCGGGCGACGCAAACGTTCGGTGAGCGCGATTGGCGCGATCTCCAAGTACTTTCTCAACTTGCCTGGATGGATGAGGAATATCTCGCGAGCGATCCCGTGGTGTCGGCGCTCGCCCGGAAGGGAGCCGATTACACGGAACTGGACAAGCAGCAGCTTCGCGAAAAGCAGATCGAGCTTCTCGGGCGAGTTCTGCCCGAATACCGGAAAGCCGCTGCCGCCGGGCAAATCGAAATTTCTGCGACGCCTTTTTATCACCCCATTCTTCCGCTGGTGTGCGACACCGATATCGCGCGCGTGTCAAACCCCGGTACGCCATTGCCCGCGCCCGCGTTCCGGCACCCGGAAGACGCTCGCGAACAGCTCGCGCGGGCGCGCCGCTACCACGAGCGAGTTTTCGGGAAGGCGCCTGACGGGCTGTGGCCCTCCGAGGGATCCGTATCGGATGAAGCGCTTTCCCTGGCCGCCGATCTGGGGTTCAAGTGGTTTGCCACGGATGAAGGCGTCCTGGGGCGGACGCTGGGCGCCGGGTTTGGGCGCGACGGCGCCGGCGTGCCGGACAATGCGGACAAACTGTATTCGCCGCTGCGCGTGCGCGTGGGCGGCAGGGAAATGGTCGGATTCTTTCGCGATCACTATCTTTCGGACCTCGTCGGCTTCGTTTACAGCCGGATGGATACGAATGCGGCGGCCGATGATTTGTACCAGCGCATTCGCGCGATTGGGGAACGAGTTCAGATCGGGCGTCCGCTGACCGTTTCTTTGATTCTGGACGGAGAAAATGCCTGGGAATATTTCCGCGGCAACGGGCGCGAGTTCCTGCGGCAGTTTTACAGGAGAATCGACAACGATCCGGATATTCAAGCGCTGACGGCGAGCGAAGCCGCCGCGGCCGCCGGAGAAATCCCGCGCAATAACGGAATTTTCCCCGCGTCCTGGATCAACGCCAATTTCGACGTGTGGATTGGCGCAGGGGAAGACGTGGCGGCCTGGGACCATCTTCGCCGCGCTCGCGATTTCTATGCGCAGCAAGCGGACAATTCGGCGCGCGGTTTTCCGAAGGCGCCGACCCCGACACAACTCCTGACTTCGTACGAGGCTCTGCTCGCGGCGGAAGGCAGCGACTGGTGTTGGTGGTACGGCCCGGAGCACAGCTCGGCGAATGACGCGGAGTTTGACGCGTTTTATAGAAAATTACTAACTGAAGTGTATCGCTCGCTCGGCGCCGAAGCGCCGGACGTCCTGGCCGAGCCGATCAAGCGGCAGTCCGTGCCCGCGCTCGTGCTGCCGCCGACCGCGTATCTCCACGTGAAGGTCGACGGGCGCGAATCGACCTACTTTGAATGGATGGGCGCCGGGTTGTATTCCGCCGACCGCCGAAGCAGCGCGATGCACGGGCGCTTGATGCTGCTGCACGAAATCCGTTACGGCTTCGATGAAAAGCGGTTTCACCTGCGCGTGGACGTTTTTTCGGAAGCGCTCAAGGAACTTCGCGACGCCGAATTCCGGATCACGTTTCGCGCCGAGCAGGAACTGCGCGTAGTCGTCCGCTTCGAGGGAGGACATGTGACGGGCTATCTGGTCGAGTCGCGCGACCTTTGTTTGCTGGGGCCCGACGAAGTCGTGAAAGTTGCCTTCGACCGCATACTGGAAGTGTCGGTCGCGAAAGAAATGTTCTTCCTCTCGAATCGCAAATCCATTTCTCTCGGCGTGGCCCTCTGGGAAGGCGGCCTTCCCATGGACCTTCTCCCCGGTGAAGGAATGCTCGAAATCCAGCTCGGCGAAGATAATTGCGCTTGGTCTGTGGGTTAGCCATGCTTACGCCATATCCCGGATGCATCAACTCGTGTGGCTGAGTTCTTCCCTGATCACGCGGCGCAGGGTAGCTTCCAGTGGTTCCTTTGCGTCACGAATGTATTCGCTCAGCGCCTCGTTCATTAGCGATTGGTAGTTCCCGCCGCCCGCTCGGTCGACCTGCTCGCGAAACCAGGCGAGGATGTCATGGTCGATCCGGATCGTAATTCTGGTCTTGCCTTTCGGAATAGGCACAACAGCCCCGCGTTTTGCCTTTTTGAAATCGTATTCAGGTTTCATGGTTTTTCCTCATCCGGTGGGCGCCAAGAAGGGCCCGCACCCTGGTATTCTTGCCGTTCGCGCGGCGTTGCATGCCGCGCTGGAATGAATCGTATTGTTTCGTCTCTCCACACATAGACTACGACCAAAAGTCTTCCGAGCAAATCCATCCCGAGTGTGATCCACCGTTCTTCCTCTTCGGAATAAGGATCGCGAACGGTGAGGGCCATTCATCCTCGAGCACGCTGACGGCGTCGGAGAAGAAAACGGCGTGCTTGCGGAAGTTAGCTTTAGCCTTGACCGGGTCCCACTGGTATTCCATAAGTCAAGTGTATGTACAAATATACACCACTGTCAAGTCCAGCAGGAACATTGTTATGAAGCTTGCGAGGCGCGCAAATTCTGCAACGGGAAATCCCTCATTTGAAGCACGATTAGTATGGAGACACCCATGAGTGGTTGAAAATCAGCGAGGGTGGTGGAATACAGCCATGCTTCGCTAGTTCCCGTCTAGCGGCCTTCCTTAAGATGCTCGCAATCAACAGATTCTTAATGAGTTACATTTCACTCATTTCCATCCAACAATGGCACACCCATTGCACTTCATAGGGCGTCAGATTGAATAGGAAGGCGCGGCACAGGAAATTCAGAATCGCCGCAGTTCGATCGAGGAGGCCTCGATATGCGATATCTAAAGTACGCTGTATTGGTCGGGCTTTTTGTGGTGGTGGCGGGCGCAGGGACGGCCCACGCGCAAGTCGCAGTTCAATTTGGCCCAGCCTACGTTGGGCCGCCTCCGGTTTGCGCGTATGGTTACTATGACTATCCGCCCTACGAGTGCGCACCTTATGGCTACTACGGCCCGGATTATTTTGAAGGCGGCGTGTTTATAGGCGCGGGTCCTTGGTTCCATGGCTTTTACGGGCGCGGCTACTATGGCGGATGGGGCGGCTACGGTGGTCGAGGTTTCTATGGAGGACGAGGCGGTTACTACGGTCGCGGTGGATTTGGTGGCGGAGGCGGATGGCATGGCGGTGGTGGATTCCGCGGGAACCAGGGCTTCCACGGCGGCGGAGGATTCAATGGTGGCGGCTTCCGCGGCGGTAACGGGTTTCGGGGCGGCGGCAATGGCGGAGGCTTCCACGGCGGCGGAGGAGGTGGGTTCCATGGCGGCAGTGGCGGCGGGTTCCACGGCGGCGGTGGCGGCGGGTCCCACGGGGGAGGCCACAGGTAACTGCAACTGCAGGCTGCATTCTCACGTAAACGGCTGGCAGCGAATGTTGCCAGCCGTTTTTCTTTTCCTTTCTCAACCCCTGATCGAAATTTCTGAGGATATTTGATTGCGGATGGGATCGAAAAAACAGGACTCTGCGTCAGGGCAACAAACCATCTGGACAAGTTTCCTGGGAACGCCAATCTCCCGATTGGCGTTGCGCAAACCGTCCGCCGCGGCGGAGAGATTGGCGTTCCCGGGTTTCCACCCTAGAACAATTTGATCGCCAAGGAACTCGGGCGCATGCCCACCGGGATCATGGTGATGAGGCTCTGCGTGCGCACGCGAATCACGGCGAGGTCAGCGGATTCTTCGTTGGCGACGAGGAGCAAGTCACCGCTCGGATCGAGGGCGCAAGGGCCGGGGTGCCTGCCCGTTGGGATTTGGGGCAAGAGATGCCGCGTAGCCATTTCAATGGGTGTGACGTCGTTGGCGGCGGCGTCGGTGACATACACGATGGAAGCGTCCGCCGTCATGGTTCCGTCGGTTGGCGCCGATCCTAGAACCATCGACTCCGAAATCTCGGTCCTCCAGGTGTCGACGATTTCCAGGCCATGCGAGGTGGGAACGTTGACGTAGAGTTCTCCGCCGTCCGGCTTGAGTAACATCGCGGCTGGCGCGCCGGTCAACTGCAAATTCGCAACCAAAACGTGCCGCTTTAGATCCACAGCGGAGACCTCGTTCGAGCCGGTAGCGGAAACGAACGCGACGGAATTGTCCGGCATGATCACGATTTGCTCGGGGTGGGAGGCGACCGCGATCGTGGCCAGCGAAGTGAGCGTGGCCGCATCGAAAATTTGCACGGTCGAGTCTTCGCGATTCGGGACAACGACCAGCTTGCCGTCGGGCGTCACTCGTGCCAGCCAAGGATGCTTTCCGGTACGTGCGCGTGCAACGATTTGCCCTGTCCGGCAATCAATGGCCACGAGCGTTGCCGAACCCGAAGCGGCCACGTAGGCGCGGTTTCCGTCTGGAGAAAAATCCAAAGCGAATGGCGACTGGCCAACGGGAATGCGCGCCAAAACCTGGCCGTTGGACGTGTCGATGGCGAACGCATACCCGCCTTCCGTCGAGACCCCCCAGACTTGATTGAATTTGGGGTGCGCCCGCAGGCCGGAGGGAGAAGGACCGACAGCGATCGTGGCAATCTTGCTGACGCGAATCAGGTCGACGACGGATACGGTGCCGTCTCCCGCGTTGCCCACAAACGCGTAAAGACGCAGGCCCGGCCGCAAAAAGGAAGGGCGCCGCTCCCTCACGATTTGGACGGTGGCCGAGACGGCGATAAGAAGCAAAGTAATCAATAGGCGGTAATTGAGGCGGCGTAACATCGCGAGCCAACGATTCTGCCACAGAGGGACGGAGTCACGGAGCACAAACGACGAATGGATAGGCAGGCGGCTTCGGAAAGCAATACTCGAATTGACGGAGGCGCGTTGCGGTATCGGGCGGATTTCAGCTTGAATTTGTTAACACTGGCATTAAGACTTAGCATTATGGATAAAACTCAAAAAATAAATGCAGCCCCACGCACACTGCCAGCATCAAAGCACTCATGAGTTCGACCGTCCCGAACCCAAGTCTTAGGCCGAGTGAAGTCCTTGCCGCCTGGGGAAGAATCCTGACCGGCAGGGTCCCCATGCTTTCGATCGAGATCACGCGGGAGTGCCCGCTGAGCTGTCCCGGATGTTATGCCTACGGCGATTCGCATCTGGGCGGCGGAATCACGCTGAGCGAACTAAGCGACCTGCGCGGAGATAAGCTTGTGGAAGGCGTTTTGCGGCTGGTGCGCAAGCACAAGCCTCTCCACGTTTCTCTGGTCGGCGGGGAACCGATGGTCCGGCACCGCGAGCTGAGCCGAATCCTTCCGGAGTTGTCTCGGATGGAAGTCTTCGCTCTCGTGGTGACGAGCGGGGTCCTTCCCGTTCCGGCGGAGTGGATGAGCCTGCCCCGAGTCCGCGTGGCGATTTCCGTGGACGGGCTGCCAGAACACCACGACATCCGGCGCAAGCCGGCGACCTACGAACGCATCCTCAAAAATATCGAGGGCCGCGAGGTCAACATCCACTGGGTGATCACGCGCGCGATGCTGGAGCGCGCGGGCTACCTCGAAGAGTACGTGCAGTTCTGGAGCGAGCGCGCCGAAACGAATCGCATCTGGGTGAGCGTTTACACTCCTCAAATCGGGGAGCAAAGCCCCGAAACTCTGGCTCCTGCGGACCGCGTGAAGCTGGCCCGGGAATTGCCATCTCTGGCAAAGCGGTATCCGAAGCTGCTCTTTAATGATGGCCTTGCCGAAGCATTTCTCCATCCGCCGAAGAATCCTGATGACTGCCTTTTTGCAAAGATGTCCGCCAATTATTCCGCAGATTTTGAAACGCGCGTCGAGCCCTGCGTATTTGGCGGCGCGCCGGACTGCTCCCAGTGCGGATGCGCCGCGAGCAGCGGATTGCATTGGGTCAGAGGGATGAAGGTGGCGGGCCCTGTGAAGGTCGATCATTTTATCGGCAGCTCGGTGAAGATCGGCCTCATGATGAACCGCCTTCGGTCGCGTGCGGCTCGGCCAACGCGATGGAATTCGTCGGACACTCCTCGAGACTCCAAAAACGACAAGTTGATTCAAATCCAACCCTGATTTTAGTAGGACAGCCACTCTTGGCTGTCCACTTTCACGCAGCCCAGACTGAGCGGGACAGCCAAGAGTGGCTGTCCTACACGCGGATGTGATTGCCGCTAGACCATGCATCCGATAGAATAGTCAGCTTATTACTCTCCCCAAGGTTTACTGAGGGAATGGCTGACCCATTGATCGGCGCGGAACCCGCCTACGACGTAGACGACGAGTATCGTCCCGAACCTGAACCGATTCCCGAGCCGCCTGCCTGGCAGGACGGTAGCTTCCGCATCGGCATTCACACTTCGATTGCGGGAGACATCGCAGGGGCGCTCGATTCCGCCGCAAAGCTTGGCGCGAACGCGCTGCAGATTTTCTCTTCGAGTCCGCGGATGTGGCCGAGCGGAGGCTCGCGCATAGCGGAGGCGGACGCGGCGAGGTTCCGTGCGCGCCGCGCGGAGCTTGGCCTCGGACCGCTCGTCATTCACGACAACTACTTGATTAATCTCGCGTCGCCCGATCGAGTGATGCGCACGAGGTCGATTCAGGCGTTTCATGATGAACTGGTCCGCGCGGTATCGCTGGGCGCGGATTTTCTCGTCGCGCATCCGGGTTCCGGGCTCGGGACCGACAGGGAACAGGCCATAGCCGAAATTGCCCAGGGAATGCGCCACGCGGCGAAGGGAATGAAGCTCGGCGGCCTGCGCATCCTCGTCGAAAATACGTCCGGAATGGGCTCGGCGGTGGGCGCGCGATTTGAAGAGATCAAAGCGATCCTGGATCAGACCAGAGATTTGCCGATGGGGGTCTGCCTCGATACGGCGCACACGCTCGAAGCCGGCTACGACATTACGACCGAAGAAGGGCTTGAGACGACGCTTGCCGCGGTGGATCGCACGGTGGGGCTCGGTCGGGTCTATGTGCTGCACATCAACGATTCGAAAACGCCGCTGGGGTCCCGCGTCGACCGGCACGAACATATTGGGCGCGGGAAGATTGGCCTTGCGGCATTTGGCAGGATTCTGAATCACGCGCGGCTCGGTCCCGGCTTGCAGGGATTGCCGGGGCGCGCGTTCATTCTGGAGACTCCCATTGACAGGCCGGGGGATGACCGGCGCAACGTGCGCGCACTTTGGGAATTGGTGGGCGTGAGCGTACGGCAGGCGCCGAAGGCGGAGAACGGGTTCTCGATGCTGAAGTCCAAGAAAAGACCAAAGGCTTCAACACAGAGAACACAGAGGGCTCAGAGGAAGACAAAGACAAAAGCGAAAATGAAGAGCCGGAGAAGCAAGAAATCCAAGTAGATTCTTGGCTGTGCGCTTTTGCTGTAGCCCGCGTCTTCAGACGCGGGGTTTTGCCAGCCGCGAAGAGGACCCCCGCCTCTGAAGAGGCGGGCTACAAAATCGGCGGAACAATTAGCATTCGGAGGCTCGAAAGAAACCGTGGCGGAATACGATCCACAGGCAATTGAGGAAAAATGGCAGGCGCGCTGGAACGCGGACCACGCGTTCGAGGCGAATGCGGATCCGTCGAAGCCAAAGTACTACGTGCTCGAAATGCTTCCGTATCCCTCGGGCACGATGCATATGGGGCACATGCGCAATTATACGATCGGCGACGCGATCGCGCGGTTCCGGCGCATGCGAGGATTTCACGTCATCCACCCGATGGGATGGGACGCTTTCGGCCTGCCGGCGGAAAACGCCGCGATCCAACGAGGGATTCATCCGCGCGAATGGACGAACACCAATATCGCCTCGTTCAAGCGGGTTATGCATCGGTTCGGATTCAGCTATGACTGGCGGCGGGAAATTTCCACTTGCGAGCCGGAATACTACCGCTGGAACGAGTGGTTTTTTCTGCGCATGCTGGAAAAGGGAATCGCCTACCGCAAGCGCAGCCGGGTCAACTGGTGTCCGAAATGCGCGACGGTCCTGGCGAACGAGCAGGTGGTGAACGGATGTTGCTGGCGGCACGAGGATACGCCGGTCGAGCCCAAGGAGATCGAGCAGTGGTTCCTGCGAATTACCCGGTACGCCGATGAACTGCTCGATGCGCTCGCGCAACTCGAAGGCGGCTGGCCGGAGCGGGTCCTCACCATGCAGCGCAACTGGATCGGGAAGTCGCGCGGCACGCGCGTGCGATTTGCGGTGGAGGGATTTTCCGGCACTTCGATCGAAGTGTTCACGACTCGCGTCGACACGATCTATGGCGCGTCGGGGCTGATCCTCGCGCCGGAGCATCCCTTGCTGGCCACACTGGTCGAGGGCGTAGAAGGCCGCGCCGAAATCGAAGAAAAGTTGCAGATATTGCGGCGGCGGCTGACGCGCGCAGCTGATATCGCGACGGCGGAAAAAGAAGGATTTTTTACGGGGCGTTACGCGCGCAATCCGTTCAATGGCGAAAAAATTCCAATCTGGGTCGGGAATTTCGTGCTGATGGAATATGGCACGGGCGCGGTGATGTGCGTTCCCGCGCATGACGAGCGCGACTTTGAATTTGCAACCAAGTACGGGTTGGCAATTCCGATCGTGATTCAGCCGAGCGAAGGAAAGCCGCTGACGCCGGAGACCCTCACCGCGGCGTTCATCGAATACGGAAAGCTCGTGAATTCGGGACCGTACACGGGTCTCGCTTCGGACAAAGCGATCGAAAAAATGTCCGCCGACGCCGAGGCGCGCGGATTCGGCAAAGGCGAAATTATTTTCCGGCTGAAGGATTGGGGCATTTCGCGGCAGCGCTACTGGGGCACGCCGATTCCCGTGCTGTACTGCGAGAAGTGCGGGATGGTCCCGGTTCCCGACAAGGATTTGCCGGTGGTGCTTCCGCCGATGGCGAAATTTTCCGGGCTGGGCGAGTCGCCGCTGGCAAGCGTGCCGGAATTCGTGAACGTGAAGTGCCCGAAATGCGGAGGCGCGGCGCGGCGCGAGACGGACACGATGGACACCTTCATCGATTCGTCCTGGTATTTCTACCGCTACGCCGACCCGCACAATGACAAGGCGCCGTTCGATCCAGCTCTGGTGCGCTATTGGCTGCCCGTGGACCAGTATATTGGCGGGATCACCCATGCGATCCTGCATCTGCTGTACACACGGTTTTTCTGCAAGGTGATGCGCGATCTCGGGCTGGTAAACCACAACGAGCCGGTGCAAAGGCTATTTACGCAAGGCATGGTGCTCAAGGGCGGCATGGCGATGTCGAAATCGAAGGGCAACGTCGTCGGAGCCGAAGAGATGGCGCAGCAATATGGCTGCGATACAGGCCGCCTCTACACGCTGTTCGCGGCACCGCCGGAAAAGGATTTGGAATGGAGCGAGCAGGCGATCGAAGGCTGCGCGCGTTTCCTGCAGCGCGTGTACCGGCTCGTAGCCAAGCACGCCGAGTGGCTCAACAAGGTGCAAGTAGGAAGCGGGGCCGCAGCTTCGCTCGATTCGGCGACGCCGAAGGAAAAGGCTCTGCTGCGCAAGGCGCATCAAGTGCTGCGGCGCGTAACGCACGATTTCGAGACGCGCTGGCATTTCAATAGCGCCACGGCGCTGCTCATGGAATTGGTCAATGAAATTCAGGCGCAGGAACCGCTCGAGGAAGGAGTGCGCCCCGAAATCGCGAAAGAAGTTTTCGAGCTGCTGATCATGATGCTCAATCCCATGGTGCCGCATCTCGCCGAGGAACTCTGGGAAATTCTCGGCCACACGCAGGACACGCTGGCGCATGCCGCGTGGCCGAAGTTTGTCCCGGAGCTTGCCGCGGAAGACCAGGTGGAAATCGTGGTGCAAGTGAACGGCCGAGTGAAAGGGCGAATGCTCGTCGAGGCAGGGCTCGATAAGGAAGCCCTGGCGGAGCGCGTTCTGGCCGATCCGAAGATCGCGCAACTTCTGGACGGCCACCGCGTACTCAAGAGAGTCGCTGTGCCGGACAAGCTCGTCAACTTGGTCGTGGGCTGACGCGATGCACGTGGCCTTCTTCGAAGTCAAAGACTGGGAGCGAACGTTCCTGGCGGAACGATTGCCTGCCGACAAGGCCTATTTTGCGTCCGGGGTTTTGACGGCTCCAGCGGAAGAGTTGCGAGGTCTCCAGGCGCTTTCCGTATTCATTTATTCTCATGTAACGCGCGAAGTGCTGGACGCGCTGCCGGAACTCAAAATCATCGCCACGCGCTCGACGGGATTCGATCACATCGACGTGGAGGCCTGCCGCAACCGCGGCATTGCGGTTTCCAACGTACCTTCCTACGGAGAGAATACCGTGGCCGAGCACTCCATCGCGCTCTTGCTCATGCTGTCGAGGAAAGTGCACCAGTCGGTCCTCCAGATGCGCAGCGGCCGCGTGGATCTGGCGGAGCTGACGGGATTCGATCTGCAGGGCAAGACGATCGGCGTGATCGGCGCGGGGCACATCGGCCTGCACGTGATTCGCATCGCGCGCGGGTTTGGCATGCGCGTGCTGGCGTTTGACGTTCGCCGAGATATGTTTCTGGCAGACCTTTTGGGCTTCGAATATGCGACGATGGACCGGTTGCTGGCCGAAAGCGATATCGTGACGCTACATTCCCCGCTCACGGAAAAGACACATCACCTCTTGGGCCGCGAACAGTTCGCCAGGATGAAGCCGGGCGCGATGATCGTGAATACGGCGCGCGGCGGTCTGATCGACACGGACGCGCTGGTGGAAGCGCTGGAGAGCGGCAAGCTGGGCGGCGCGGGGCTCGACGTCCTCGAAGGCGAGGAATTGATCAAGGAAGAAAAACAGTTGCTGCAGCAGCCTCTGGATGTGGACCGGCTGCGAATGGCCGTGCGCAACCGCGTCCTTCTGGCGCGTGACAATGTGGTGTTCACGCCGCACAACGCCTTTAATAGCAGGGAGGCTTTGGTGCGGATTTTGGAAGTAACGCTGGCCAATTTGGAGGCGTTTCGCGCGGGGCAGCCTGCCAACCGGGTGGCCTGAGGAGATTTTAGATTTCAAGTTTGCAATTTTAGATTCGCACCTCGATTGCGCCGAAATGGAGTGGGGAAGAATTGATTACAAAGGAATGCGTGAGCGAAGGTCCGGTCCGATGAGGAAAGAATGAGCGAGCGCGGCGGCATTGTCGTACTGGATTTCGGCGGGCAGTACACGCAGTTGATCGCCCGGCGAATCCGCGAGCAGCAAGTGTTCAGCGCGATCCTGCCGTGCACGGCGGCGATCGAGCAGATCCGCAAGTTTGAGCCTGTCGGGATCGTTCTTTCCGGCGGACCGAATTCCGTGTATGACGCCGGCGCGCCCCCATGCGACACCGCCATTTTGTCCATGGGATTGCCGGTCTTGGGCATTTGTTACGGGTTGCAGTGGATGACGCACAACCTGGGCGGGCGCGTCGAACGCGCGGATCGCAGAGAGTACGGCCGGACGGAATTGCTCGTGAAGGATGGCTCACCTTTGTTCGCGGGCTTGCCGAAGAAGCTGCGCATCTGGAACAGCCACGGCGATCACGTGCGCGCGCTGCCGGCAGGCTTCCACGTGACCGGGGAAACGGGCAATGCCGTGTCCGCCGCCGAAGATCCAGTGCGGAAACTTTACGCCGTGCAATTTCACCCGGAAGTGCGCCATACCGATTGCGGCTCGGAAATCCTGCGCAATTTTGTGTTCGATATTTGCCACGCTCAGCCGCTGTGGAGCGGCGCGGCGTTCATCGCCGAGACCGTGGAATCGATACGCAAGCAAGTGGGCGAGGGCAGGGCGATTTGCGCGTTGAGCGGCGGCGTGGATTCCGCCGTGGCCGCAGTCATCGTCCATCGCGCGATCGGCGACCGCCTCACGAATATTTTTGTGAACAACGGCCTCCTGCGGAAGAACGAATTCCGCGAGACGCTCGAATTGCTGCGCGACCGCATGGGCCTTCAAGTCATCGGCGTCGACGCGTCAGAACGCTTCCTCGCGCGTCTAAAAGGAGTAGTGGAGCCGGAGGACAAGCGCAAGCGGATCGGCGGGGAATTCATCGCCGTGTTTGACGAACAGGCCCGCCAGTTGGCCGTCGGCCCGGACCGCGCCGGATTTCTGGTTCAAGGGACGCTCTACCCGGACGTGATCGAGTCCGTGGCAGTTCGAGGGCCGTCGCAGACGATCAAGACGCATCATAATGTAGGAGGGCTTCCCAAGGACCTCCCGTTTGCGCTGATCGAGCCCCTGCGCGAGTTATTCAAAGACGAAGTCCGGAGCATCGGCCGCGAACTGGGTCTTCCGGAAGAAATGCTCACCAAGCACCCGTTTCCCGGGCCGGGCCTCGCTGTGCGGCTTTTGGGCGAGGTGACGGAAGAGCGTCTCGCGCCGCTGCGGGAGGCGGACGCGATCGTAGTCGAAGAGATTCGCCGCGCCGGTCTCTACGAAAAAGTGTGGCAGGCGTTCGCCGTCCTGCTTCCAGTTCGGAGCGTGGGAGTGATGGGCGATGAAAGAAGCTACGGATTTACGGTGGCCGTGCGCGTCGTGGAATCGGAAGATGCGATGACGGCGGACTGGGCGCGGCTTCCGGCGGAGGTTCTGGAGCGCATTTCGACCAGAATCGTCAACGAAGTGAGCGGTATAAACCGGGTGGTGTATGACATCAGCTCGAAGCCGCCGAGCACGATCGAATGGGAGTAAGGAGAGGAGAACTCAAATTTCAAATTTGAGATTTGAAACTCAAAACCAAGGGGAAGCGATTTGAGATTCAAGACCAGGTCCAAGTGAGAGGAAAGAAAAGCAGGGCGAATATGTACCGGAATGAAACAGCGTTGGATAAGGGTGGATTGGCTGCGGCCCGGGTGGTATTACTTTGGTCGTGAACAGAGCAACGAAAGTAATACCGCTCGGGCCCCGAAGCCGGTATGGCAGAGGAGAACGATCCGAAAGGTTCGGATACCCGCCGGACTTAGCGGGTGGCCATCTTCTGAGCCATGTAAAGCAGGAGCCTACGGTCGTCTTCTTCAATGCGACCCATAAGCCTGCGAAACTTGCTCAAAAGACGGGCCTCTTTCCCTGCGCTTCCCCAGATGATATCGTCAGCGCTTTTGCGCTTCGGAAGGTTGGGGAGAACAGGGGGTTCTTCTCCGTCATAGAAGAGTTGGTAGAGAGGGACTTCCAGAGCGCGAGCCATTTTCTCGAGCGTCTCGATGGCCGGAACCGTATGGCCATTTTCCACGCGCGAGATATAGCAGCGAAGCAGTCCGGTGCGCTTTTCGATGTCCCCTTGGGAAAACTTTTTGTCTTCGCGCAAAGCGCGAAGCCTATCGCCGATGATCATGTCGGCATTGTTTCATAGAGTTACCGTGTCTGCAAGGGCAAAAAGCGGAACGATCTGGAATAATCCGTAACCGGAAAGCCATGGCAAACGTCACAAATTCAGAGGCCCTTCGCGGGGCGGTGGCCGCGAGCGAGAAAGACGCCCTGACGCCTGCGGAGAAGCAAAAAGTGCTCGTGCGCCGCGCGCAAGATGGCGACGTGAGCGCGTACGAAGAATTGGTCAGGATCCACCAGCATCGCGTACTAGCAGTCGTGGGAGGCATCCTGAGGGGCAGCGAAGACGTGGAGGATGTGGCGCAGCAAGCGCTGGCCAAGGCTTACTTTTCGATCCGGCGCTTCGATCTGCGGTCGGCATTCGGCACCTGGCTGTACAAGATCGCGGTCAACGAATGCTGGGATTATCTGAGAAAAAAGAAAGTGCGGCGCCTCGTGTACGAAGCAGACATGAGCGAAGAACAGGTGCGAAAGCTGGAATCCATGCCGGAGCATGGCTACGGCGGGGCGCTGCATCGGGAAGACGCCGGGCGGCGCGTCGAACAACGGCAATTAGTGGAGCGCTTGCTAGGGGAACTTGAGGAAAAGGACCAGCTCATGCTGGTCATGAAGGAAGTGGAAGGGTTTTCGGTGGAGGAAATCGGGGAGATCCTGGGACTGAACGTCAACACGGTGAAGGTACGGCTATTTCGGGCGCGAGGCCGGCTCGTGGAAATGTACCGGAAGCGGATGCAAAAGCGTCCGGCTCCACGGGAAGGGCTCAGGCAGGGAAGGAGTGAAAAAGGTGTTTAACAAACCGAATATTCCGAAGCGGTGCCGAAAGTTCGAGGCGCGATTTGAGGACTACCTCGGTGGGGCGCCGGACTCCGAACTGGACGGCCACCTGACTCACTGCGCGGATTGCCGCACGGCGCTGGAGGATTCGCGGCTGGCGGGCAATCTGCTGCGCGAAGCCTGGGAGCCGGCCAGCGAGCCGAGCCGGGCGTTCCTGGCGAACGCAATGGCAAGAATTCGTCAGGAAGAAGCGCGCGCAAAGTCACCCGCGGCGTTCTGGGCTCCGTTTGAATTTCTGGCTTCCCGGTTGTCCTTGACGGCAGCCGTGCTCTTGCTCGTTCTTTCAGTCTATCTGGTGGAATTCGCTCCGCGGCGAATCGTTTTGCCCACCTCGATTCGCACCGAACTGAGCGCCAACGATTTTCCGCAGCCGCCCGGGGATCCCGTAAGCAATGAAGAAGTTCTGCAGTCCCTGGCTGAGAGGAACAATGGAAACTAATCAAGGCAGCCGCAAGGCATTCCTGCTCGTTTTTGTACTCTTCGTCCTGGGAGTCGCCCTGGGCAGCGTGGGCACCTACCTGGTGACCATGCGCGTCCAAGCCGCGAGGCCTCAGGCCACTCTGGCCCACAATCCTGGACACACGATGGCGATGTTCACCCGCGACCTGAACCTGAATTCGGACCAGCAAAACCAGATTCAGGGTATCTTGAATGATACGCGCTCCCGTTACGCGTCGCTGCACCAAAAGCTCGATCCCGAATACGAACAGGTCCGCCAGCAGGGCCGGGAACGCATCCGGGAGATTCTAACCCCGGAGCAGCGGCCGAAATTCGAAGACTTATTGCGCCAGATTGACGAGGACCGGCGCCAGCGGCAGGCCACGGAAGGCCACGACTAAATTCTGATCCTTGGGGTCTTCTGTTTCGGAGAGAGTTTGGAAAATGGCGCGGCTCGTTGAAATCCTCAAAAGTCTTTGGCTGCGGTCGATGATGCACCGCGCGTTGCTGGTCGCGCCTCCGGTGGCGCTCTTGTTGTGGGTGAGTTACATCACGGTGGGCGCGCGCACAACGGCTCAATACTTCACCGCAAAAGTGGAACACGGCGACATCTCCCAAGTTGTGCAAGCTACGGGGACGATCAATCCGGTCAATACGGTGCCCGTGGGTTCGGTGGTTTCGGGAAACGTCGTTTCCGTCAGCGTCGATTTTAATTCCCAAGTGAAGAAGGGAGATATCCTCGCGCAAATCGATCCCGTTCCGTTCCAGGTCGCGCTCGCTCAGGCCCAAGCATCGTACCAGAATGCAGTGGCAAACGTGGCGAATCTGGAGGCGCAGATCGCTACTTCCCAAGCCAATGTGGGGACGATGAAGGCCAACGTCGCCAAGGCTCACGCCACAACTATTGATATGGGAACCACGCAGAAACGCACGAAGTCATTGGCGGACCAGGGCGTATTCTCCGCCCAGCAGAATGACGATGCGCAGGCCGCCTACGACGAAGCCGTCGCGGCGGAGAACGCAACCATAGCGCAGGAGAAACAGGCCGAGTCTCAACTCGCGTCTACGATTGCCCAGCGAGATCAAGCCAAGGCGCAGGTCCTCATCCAAAAGGCGGCTGTGGATTCTGCCCAATTGGAGCTGAGTTACTGCACGATTCGCGCGCCCATCGATGGCACGGTGATCAATCGCACCGTGAATGTGGGCCAGCCGGTGGCGGCCAGCCTGCAGGCGCCCAATCTTTTTAGCATCGGGCAGGATTTGAAACACATGCTCGTCTATTCCAATACCGATGAGGCCGACGTAGGCCGCATTAAGGTTGGGAAGCAGGCGACCTTCCGTGTGGATTCATTTCCGCGGGAAACGTTCAACGGAACCGTGGCGCAAGTGCGCATGAACGCCACGACGATTCAAAACGTCGTGACCTACAACACGATGGTCGCCTTCGATAATCCCGACTTGAAGCTCTTTCCCGGGATGACCGCTTACATCTCCATTCCAGTCTCGGAAGCCAAGGATGTTGTCAAAATTCCCAACGGCGCATTGCGGTTCAAACCGGATTTGACGGACAGCGAGCGCACCGCCCTCTACGCCAAGTACGGCATCCAGGACACCGCGCGCGCCACGGCAGCAGGGCGCATTTCGGCTACGGCTGCAGATGGCGCGGCAGCGGGCAGCTCGGGGAGTGCTGCGACAGCAGGTGGATCCGCCGCCGGACAGGCCGCAGGCGGACAGGCTGGACAAGGCGGCGGTGGGCGCAGGGGACAAGGCGGCTCCGGCGCGGGCGGCGCAAATGGAGGTCAAGGTGGCGGAGGGGCCGGAGCGGGAGGAAACAGCAGGCGGCAAGATTCCGCGATCATCTGGAAGCTTCTTCCCAACAAGGAACTGGAGCCTGTGCAAGTCTCTCTTGGCGTCACGGACTTCACGTTCACAGCGCTCCTAAGCGGAAGCGTGAGTCCGGGCGACGATCTGGTCATCGGTCAATCCGCGAACAAGTCATCGTCTGCGCAAACGCGCAGCCCCGTAGGCGGCCCGGCTGGCGCCACGGCCGGAGTGCCGCGCAGGTTCTAGCCTGGGCTACGAGACGCGCCGATGGCCGATCCAATCACAATCGCAATCGAACCGAACCAATCTGAGGCGGGCGGCAAGCCGGTCATTCGTCTCGAAAACGTATTCAAGACCTACGATCTGGGAGAAATTCAGGTGCAGGCCCTTCGTGGTGTGTCGCTCGAGGTGCATGAAGGGGAATTCGTCGCGGTCATGGGGCCTTCCGGTTCCGGCAAATCAACCATCATGAATATTTTGGGATGCCTGGACCGCCCGACCAAAGGGCGCTACTTTTTAGACGGCGTCGACGTTTCGGGGATGACCAAAACGGAACTGGCGCGCATTCGGAACCGAAAACTGGGATTTGTGTTCCAGCAATTCAATCTGCTGTCGCGGACTTCGGCCCTTGAAAATGTGGAACTGCCCACGGTCTATGCAGGCATCAGTCCCGAGGAGCGGACCAAGCGGGCCATGGAGGCGCTCACCCGGGTCGGACTTGCCGACCGCGCCGGGCATCACCCTTCGCAACTCTCTGGCGGGCAGCAGCAGCGTGTGGCCATTGCCCGCGGGCTGGTGAACCGGCCGGCGATTCTGCTTGCCGACGAACCGACCGGGAATCTCGACAGCCGGACCTCGGTCGAGATCATGGAAATTCTCCAGACGCTTAATAACGAACAGGGCCTCACGATCGTCCTGGTGACGCACGAGCCCGACATCGCGCAATACGCGAAGCGCACGCTGCTGTTTCGTGACGGCAAGTTGAAGAGGGACAGCTTTGTGCAGGACCGCTTGGACGCGCGAGAGGTGCTAAAATCGCTTCCTACGGCCGAGCAGCAGGCGGCCGAAGATGCGGAAGAGGAGTCCCAAAGGCTTGCGAAGGCGGATACGACCGCATGATTTTGGCAGCCGCGTGAATCGAACATGGACTTCATGAACACATTCCGTCTCGCTTTGCGGGCGCTGGCGCGCAACAAGATGCGCTCGGCCCTGACGATGCTGGGCATCATCATCGGAGTGGGCGCGGTGATCGCCGTCGTGAGCATCGGCCAGGGCGCGCAATACATCGTCCAGCAGGGCATCCAGGCCATGGGGACCAACGCCGTCTTCATTTCGGCGGGGAGCAATCGCGCGGGCGGCGTGCGGCAAGGATACGGCGGCGTGAAGACCCTCACCGTGGACGATATGAACGCCATCTTGAAGGAAATTCCGCTCATCGCGCAGGCCGCGCCGGCTCTCTCCAGCCGCCAGCAAGTGGTCTACGGGAATCAGAACTGGAACACCAGCATTACCGGCACGACGCCAAACTATTTCGACATCCGAACCTGGCCGGTGCAGCAAGGCTCGGCGTTTAGCGATGAGGAAGTAGACCTAGCGGCGAATGTCTGCGTGCTCGGCACCACGGTCGAAAAAATTCTGTTCGTGGATGAAAACCCGATCGGGAAGACGATTCGTATAGGAAACCTTCCGTTCCGCGTGGACGGCGTGCTCGAGTCGAAAGGGCAGAACGTGACAGGGCAGGATCAGGACGACGTGATCTTCGCGCCCTACACCACCGTGCAACGCAAAATTTCCGGGATCACCTGGCTCCAGTTCATCGCCGCGTCGGCCGTTTCGCAAGAGGCGTCCGTCGCGGCGGTCGCTCCGATTACCAGCCTGCTGCGCGAGCGGCACCGCATCCGCAACGGTGACGACGATGACTTTCTGATCCGTACCCAAGCCGACATCGCCGATCTGCAGAATCAAACGCAATCAACGATGACGTACTTGCTCGGGGGAATCGCTTCGGTTTCCCTTTTGGTCGGCGGAATTGGGATCATGAACATCATGCTGGTTTCCGTCACCGAGCGGACAAGAGAGATCGGTGTTCGGATGGCCGTCGGCGCCACCGAAGACGACGTGCGGCGGCAATTCCTGGTGGAGGCGGTGACGCTCAGCATGATGGGCGGGTTTATAGGAATCATCTTTGGACTCGTAGGGTCGGCGCTGATCAGCAATTTATTGTCATGGCCCACGCTCATTTCCGGCAAGGCGATCATCGCCGCGGTGATTTTTTCCGCCGCAGTGGGAATTTTCTTCGGCTATTATCCCGCGCACAAAGCCGCGCAGCTCGACCCAATCGAAGCCCTAAGATATGAGTAGGTTTCAGTAGCACAGGCTTCAGCCTGTGGGGTTTAGTCCTTGCATGGCCTAAAATCCACAGGCTGAAGCCTGTGCTACTAAAGATCAGAACGGAATATCTTCGTCGGTAACTTCGGGACCCGCCTGCTCGTGCTCCGCCGGCGCGGGAGCTTCGGCGTCGAAGTCGGCTGAGCCGGCAGCCGCACTGCGCGCCGCGCCGCCGCCCATCGATTCCGAGCGCGAACCGAGCATGCGGAAGTTCGTAGCTACAATTTCATAGCTCGTGCGCTTCTGATTTTCCTTGTCCATCCACTCGCGTGACTGAATGCGGCCTTCCAGGAAGATTTGTGCGCCCTTTTTCAAGTACTGCTGGGCAATCTCAGCCTGCTTTCCCCATACGACAATCTTGTGCCACTCGGTGCGCTTTTGCCGCTCACCGGTGCGGCTCTTGAAGGATTCATCGGTGGCGAGCGAGAAATTACACACGGCCTGGCCACCGCCCGTGTAGCGGGTCTCCGGATCGCGGCCCAATCGTCCCACCAAAATTACTTTATTGACTGACATGTTTTTTCTCCAATTGACTGAGGAAGATAACACGCCTAAGAGCGGCGCGCAAATTGTGGTGTGCAGACTTTGAAGTGGGAAGAATCCAATCGCGTCAGCGCGGCGCCCTCCGTGTTCTCTGCGACCTCTGTGTTAAAGAATTTGCCGGAGAAAGAGCTGACACAGAGTACACAGAGAAAACCGAGGTCACAGAGAAAGAGGGAGTGCGCGACAGAAAGTCTAAGTGGAAAGCTCCTTCACGAATCACGACTCACGAATCACAATTCACGGCTGCTCATCCCGCAGTCGCACCCATTTCCTTCAGCTTGGCGGCGGCGCGCTTGGCTTCGTCCGTGCCCGGGTACAGGCGAACTACGGCGCGCAACTCGCGAACGGCGGAGGCCTTCTGGCCGAGCTCGGCCAGGCAATAGCCCTTCCTCATTCGCGCCGAAGCCGTCTTGAAACTCTTCGGATAGTTCTCGATCACTCTGTTGTAGGCGTCCAGCGCCGCTTGATACTGGTTTTGCATGAAGGCGACTTCGCCGAGATAAAATTGCGCGTTGGAAGCCAGGTCCGTGTCGCCGTAATACTTCATGTAGTCCTGAAATTCCTGCGTGGCGAGATCGTAGTGCTTGCCGTTGATGTCCCGCAGGGCGTTCGAATACAGCACATCCGCGGACGCGGGAGGGGGACCAGACGCAGCAGGACCTCCTGGCGGTATTGTCGGCACTGTTCCACTCGGTCCGGTCATCGCAGCGGGAGGAGCTAAACCCGGCGCAGGCGCCGGCGAGGCCAATTTCGAATCCACGTTTTGCAGCGTGTTCTGGATGTCCGTCAGCTTCTGGTCGAGCTTGCCCATCCGCGCTTGCAGGTCGGCGACGTTATCCGAGAGGCCTTGCACCTGCGTGCCCATCGTGTCCAGACGCGCGCCGGAAGCGGCAGAGAAGTCCTGCGTGGTCTTCTGGACGGCGGACATGGAGGTATTGAGCTTGTTCACGGAGTCCAGCGATTGCTCGATGAGGGTGCGCTGCACGGCGGCATTTTGCGTGATCTCCGTTTGCATGTTCTGCTGGCCCTGAATCAGCTGGGTCACGCCGGTCTGGAGTTCAATGATCTCTCGCGCCACTGCTCCTGCAGGTGCAGGTCCAAACAAGGTGCCGCCAAGAGCTCCGGCGAGCATCGCGGCACCGAAAAAAAGAATCCATCTGAGACGCAAGGTGTACCTCCTCCGAGGGGGGCTCCTCGTTCGTTCCTAAAAGTTCTCCGGGGCCCGCGGGCCCGCAACGTGCGGCCTGCGAGCCCCGAAGGTTGATTCCAGCTACTTACCCATGACGAAATGCGCCCGGCGATTCTGCTGATAGCACTCCTCGGTGGAAGCAGAGCAGAACGGGCGTTCCTTGCCGTAGCTGACCGTTTCCATCCGATCCGCCGAAATACCCAACGAAGTCATGAATTGTTTTGCCGCCGCGGCGCGCCGGTCTCCTAGAGCCAGATTGTACTCCGTGGAGCCGCGTTCGTCGCAATGGCCTTCAATGACGACCTTAAGTTGCGGATACGAGCGTAGGAACTGAGCGGTCTGCGAGAGGGCGTCGCGAGCGTCAGTGCGTATATCCGCCTTGTCATAGTCAAAGTAAGCGTCCTTCACGGCCCGATCGAATAGCTCCTGCAGCGTAGGCTCGGCGGCCTTAGGCGGCGGGGGAGGAGCACTGACCGTGATGTGCACATTGGCGTCGGCCGAACCACCCGGCCCGGTGGCCGTCAGCGTGTAAGTGATCGAATCCGTAGGGCTCACCTGCTGAGTGCCTTCCGCCGAAACATTGCCTACTCCTGGCGACAGACTCAGAGTGGTCGCATTGGTCGATGACCACGTCAACGTGACCGACTGGCCTCTCTGAATGGTGTTGGGTGACGCCTGCAGATTGACCGTCGGCTTTGCCGGCGGCGCCGCTGGAGGCGGTGGGGGTGGAGGTGGCGCTTGGGGCGCAGGCTTCTTACAAGCCACGCTCAGAGCGAGAATCGCGAGCAAAGTGCCAAACAATATCCTGGCGTGCTTACGTGTCCGCATCTTTCTTCTTCTTCCTCCTTTGACAATTTACGTGAGCTTCGGTTCCGAGTGCAAATACGAACTTAAGCTGTCCGACCTCGTGTGTCCTGAATCCGCCATCTTCGACTGGGAGCGCCTCATTTGGGCGACCAGTTGGGAGACTCGTTCTGTCCCTGTTTGGTGAGTTGGCGGGCCTGCGTCCCATCCGCAAGCATGGACCAAATTTGCCGCGTGCCCGTGCGCGTGGATTCGAATACAAGATGGCGGCCATCGGGGGCCCAGCTGGGCCGCTCGTTTCGGCCGGCATCTCGGGTCAATTCGACGAGCTGCCGCGTGACAATTTCCATCACATAGAGGTCATAGTTTCCATTGGGGCGCCGCCAACTGAACGCCAGCAACTGGCCATTGGGAGACCACGCCGGATCGATGACGTAGCCCATGTCGGGCAGATCCACTTTGGCCTGGCTTGATCCGTCCGAGTTCATGGTGTAGAGCTGCGGGATGCCGCCACGGTCGCTCACGAAGGCGACTTGCTGGCCCGTCTTCGGGTTCCAGGATGGGGATGTATTCGCCCCATTCGAAAAGGTAAGCCGCTTCGGGCGCTGGCCAGATGCATCCGCGATGAAGAGCTCCGGATTTCCAAGCATGCTCGACATGAACATCAGCTGCGTGCCGTCGGGCGACCACGAGGGTGAGGAATTCGTGCCCTTGAAGCGCGGCCAGGAAATCAAATGATTGGTCAGTGTGGAATAAACGCAGATCTGGGCCGACAGAACGGTGCCGCTGCCCGGCTGCGCGTAACACGTGAACGCAACGCGCGAAGCGTCGGGGGACCAGCGAGGGGTGAGGGAAATTGTGTGGATTTGCGTAAGTTGATGCTGGTTTTCGCCGTCGTAATCCATGGCCCAGATTTCCTTGTTGCCGCTGCGATTGCTGACAAAGGCGATCTGCGTGCTCGCGATTCCCGGCAAGCCGCCGGAAAGTTTTCCTATGATTTCATCGGCGAACTGGTGCGCGAAAGTCCGCACCTGCGATTCGGTGGCCTCTCCGCGATATACTTTTCCTATCACCGGCGGCAGGGAAGCGTCCCGTACATCGTTCAGCCAGGCTTGGATCTCCACGTTGTTCGCGTTGACTGAAAAGTTGCCGAACGCGAGCAGTTGCGCCGAGGCGGGCGCGCCGGACCACGCCTTGTAGTCGACTTCGGCGGGCGTCCCGGGAGTCTGCAACGGGTTGTAACTCTTGCTGACCAGGTCGAGGATGCCGCTGTAATCCAAGTCCGTCCGCACCACGTCGCTGAATAAAGTAGCCAGCGGTTGGGAAGGAGTGTCCTTGGCCGCAAAATCCGCGACTCCTACACGGGCCTTTGAAACGCCAAGCCCTGTCCCAGTCTTGAACCAATCCTGCGCTGACGCCGGGGCTGAGGCAAAGAGGCAAATGAAACCACAGATGAACACGGATAGACACAGATAAAGACGGGAAATTATTTTTGCCGAGCGTTTGCGAGGCAGCTGAATTGCGCTCGTTTTCTCCCGGCTATGATTTGAGTTGCTTATCATTCCATCATCCCCACAGATTCTAGCGGCGAAAATCGAAATAGAACTCGACGGTCACACTGCTCCCCGAATAATTCGACGGGAGGGCTGAGACCGGGCTCGAACTTAAAATCGCGCGCAATGCCGAATTGTCAACCGAGCGATTGCCGCTCGATTGGGTCATTTGTACGTTGGTGACCGTTCCATCCTTCAAGACCTGAAACGTAAAATTCGCTCTCGGCGCCCACCGCACTACCGGGTCCACCGTGGACTGCAACCAATTGCTGCTGATCCGGTTTCGTATGGCGTCCACATACGAAGGAAATCTGCCAGCGAAATCGCCGCCCCCGGGGCCGCTGATCCCCATGCCGCCTTGTGATGGGCCGCTATTCATCGCAAAAGTGGAAGAATAGGGAAGCGCCGGGGAGCCTCCTTGGCCGTAGGGAACGGCGTTGGTCGGAGGTGGAGTCTTATCCTCGAAAACTTTGGACGGGCGAGTGACGTAATGAGGAGACTTTTCCTTTGCGAATTCCGGAATCTTTTTTACGTCGGGCGCGATTTCCTTAGGCTGGGGCTTCGGCGGCTCGGCTTTATAGAGACCTTTGCTTGTATCCACAGTCTGGCTCGTGGTTACGGCCTCGGGACGAGGCAGCATGATTCCGGGGAGCTTTGCGACGAGGCCCACGGAAACGGCGCCTTCTCCTCCTCCGGCGCTTCCCCACATTTCGCCGCTATGCGAATAGATTGTGGAAACCGTCAGCGAACCGAACAGGAGCCCGTGAAAAACGAGGGACCAGAAGAAGGGCTTCTTCAGGCTTTCGGCGCCGGGATGGTGTGGGGCATAGGCCATAAGTCTCAGTGAGGCGTTTCGTCGAGAGGCTCTGTCACGACGCTAATATTTTGGATGCCGGATTGGCGCATGGTGTCTACAACGAGAGCAAACGCGCCGAACGGAACCGTCTTATCGCACCGGAGATAGACCGCCTCTCCTTGCGGATTATGCATTTGGGCGTGGACCTTGTCACCCAGTTCATGGATGTTGACGGCGTCATCGCCAATATAGATGCGCTGCGCGCGGTCGATCGAAACGACCACTCGCGATTCGGAAATTTCCTTGACCGTCTTGGTCTTCGGTACGTCCACTTCGATGCCGGACTGCAGGATCGGCGCCGTGATCATGAAAATCACGAGCAGGACGAGCATGACGTCCACGAAAGGGACGATATTGATTTCCGAAAGAGAAGTCCCGGTTTGGCGAGCCAGTTGTGGCATCTTCGTTGTTCTTTGACCGGCGCTTTGTCCGGCCTTGGCTAGTCACCTTTTTTCAATCAGCGATGGCCCGGATATATTTTTTCGACCACGGCTGTGACCTCCAACGCGAAACTATCCATTCGTGAGCTGAGATCCCTGATATCGTGCAAGAAGTGGTTGTAGGCGATCACGGCGGGAACGGCCGTAAAGAGCCCCGCCGCTGTCGTGATCAACGCCTCGGCGATGCCGGGCGCCACTGCCCGAAGGCTTGCGGCCCCGGCAGTGCCCAAGCCCGTGAACGCGTCCATGACGCCCCAGACGGTGCCGAACAGCCCGATGAAGGGCGTGACCGATCCCGTCGTCGCGAGCCACGGCATGTATTTTTCCATTCTGCGGACTTCATCGCCGGCGGCGAGCTGCATGCTTACCGTCACGGCATTGAGGCTGGTGACTTTGCCGTTCGGGTTTCCGGTGCGGACCTGGCTTTCGATCTCGCGGTAACCGGCGCTATACACGGACTCGAGCGGAGAACCGCCCCCGCCCATCTGCCTCGGGTCGGGAAGGGTTCTGTTGGCGCGAAAGATGCGAAGGAATAGGGCGGTCTGGCGATTGATGCGCGAGAACATACCCATTTTCTGGAGAATGAGCGCCCAGGAAAAAAGAGAAAAGGCCAAAAGCATCGCGAGAACGACGCGAGCAACCCAGCCGGTTTGCTCGATAAGCGTGTCAAGTTGGCCGGCGTACAGCAAAAAAGCGTATAGCTGAATGGTCTCCCCCTCAGAAAGCCGGTCGATGGCCCCTACGGGCAACCTAGCACACGCTCAAAATGCGGTCAAACGAATACAGACATAAAAGTGCTTGATTGTGCTCGGTTAGTATAACACATCGTATTACGATGTATTGTAAGGCCAGTGGCGCAGGCTTCAGCCTGTGGGTTTTAGTCCATGCAAGGACCTAAACCCACAGGCTGAAGCCTGCGCCATCCCACCCTGAAATGGCTGTGATATGATTTAGTTGAAACTGATGCGGGGACAATTCGATATTCGCCTCGACACCCTGACCGGTGCGAACGCCACTTCGCCTGAAGGCTCAATGGCGCTTTGCGCTGGTGCGCCGGACGGCAAAACTTTCTATCTGGAAACGTTCGGCTGCCAGATGAACGTCCACGATTCCGAGAAAGTGGCCGGAGTTCTCCTGGGCCGCGGATACCAGCAAGTCGAAACGATCGACGCGGCCAGGTTGGTCCTCTATAACACCTGCAGCATTCGCGAAAAAGCCGCACAGAAAATATTTTCCCGCCTTGGCGCGTACCGGAAATATCCCGGCGAGGAAAAAATTATCGGCGTTCTGGGCTGCGTCGCTCAACAGGAAGGGGAGGAAATCTTCGAGCGCTCTCCCTGGGTTCGCCTGGTGTGCGGGTCGGCGAGTTACAGCAAGCTGCCCGATCTGATTGCCGAACTCGAAGCCGGGAACCGCCGCGTCATGGGCCTGGACACCGACACCGACGCGACGTTTGAAACAGAAATTACGCGGCGCGACAATCCCTTTCGCGCCTATCTGACGATCATTGAGGGCTGCGACAAGGCATGTTCCTATTGCGTCGTGCCGTTCACGCGCGGGCCGGAACGCAGCCGCGCGAGCGCCTCGGTCCTCGAAGAAGTGCGCAGGCTGGCCGACGCGGGCTACTCGGAAATCCAGCTCCTCGGGCAAACGGTGAATTCCTATCGGGATCCGTCGTTGAAACGAATGACGTTTGCGGAGCTTCTTGTCGCGGTGGCGGCGGTTCCGGGAATCCGGCGCGTGCGTTTTACGACATCGCACCCCAGGGATTTCGGGCGCGACATCGTCGAGGCTATCGATGCGGTGCCGGAGTTGTGCGACCACGTCCACCTGCCTGTGCAATCGGGATCGACGCGCATCCTGCGCGAGATGCTGCGCACCTACACGCGCGAGGAATATCTCGAAAAGATTGCCATGATTCGTGAGGCGCGCCGGCCGATCAGTGTGACGTCGGACATCATCGTGGGATTTCCAGGCGAGACCGAAGAGGATCTCGAAGAAACGCTTTCCTTGCTCGACGCCGCGCAATATGACGGAGTGTACGCGTTCCAGTATTCTCCGCGGCCAAACACTTCGGCGCAACACATGCCCGACGCCATTGCCGAGGAAGAGAAGGGCCGCCGCCTCGCGCGAGTGATGGACCGCCAGCGTGAAATCCAGCGCGCGCGCAACGAGGCGCTGGTAGGGGAAACATTTGAGGTGCTGGTCGACGGGGCCTCTCGGCGTCCTGGCCAGTGGTCGGGTCGCTGTTCGAGCAACCGCATTTTAAATTTCACTTCGCCGCAAGAGAACCTTCTGGGAGAATATGTCCAAGTGCGAGTTGCGAGCTCCAGCCCCAACTGCCTTGTCGGTGAACACGTGGTCTGATTTTTTGTAGGACAGCCACTCTTGGCTGTCCGCTTCTTGCCCTGATGAGATTGTGCGGGACGACCGGGGACAGCCAGGAGTGGCTGTCCTACTGAACAAATTGACCCGCTACTCGCAATCAGTGTCCGAGGAGGATTCGATGGAAGTTGAGATGAAAATCCGCGGACTGATGATGGACCCCGTAACGAACATGCCCATCGTGGTGCTCAAGGATGCGCAGGGCACCGCGGTCCTGCCGATCTGGGTGGGGATCTACGAAGCCAACGCCATCGCCCTCGAAATCGAAAAAGTGCAAACCCCGCGTCCCATGACGCACGACCTGCTGCGCAACGTATTTTTGGGGCTCGATGTACGCGTGCAAAAAGTCGTCGTCAACGATTTGAAGGACGACACGTTTTATGCGCTGATCTGGGTGGAGCGCAACGGCGAAATTTTTTCCATCGATTCGCGCCCGAGCGACGCCCTGGCCCTCGCCCTGCGCGTCGATTGCCCCATCTTTGTGGAAGACGAAGTCCTGAAAAGCTCGAAAATTTCCAGCGCCATCTCCGAAAAATCCACCAGCGAAGAACTCCGCAAGTGGCTCGAAGGCCTTTCCGACGAGGACCTCGGCCGTTACAAGATGTAATCATCGGCTTCTGCCTGTCGCGATTCAGTTCTGGACGTCTTGCTGGAATATCCCTCAAACGGTTTGCAATGCTTTGCCGCACATCGTTGCCTTGAACCCACTTGGCGGTCAACCTGTCTCGACCACTTGATCCGCGCGAGTCCGCGGAGCAAATCGGAAATTCAGGTTGACACCGATTTTCTTTTCGTGGTACCTACCCCCGCAGACTCAACCTCAATCAACACGACATCTTTGGGGGGTGACCCAGGCCAGAACGTACATCGGGCCCCGGCGCTGCTAGGACGGCCTTGCAACATCAGGGCCCCCCAATGGCATGTCTAGCACGCGATCCGTTTTACCGCCGAACAAGACCCGAAAAGTCAGGAGAACCGCAATGGCTCAAGTTGACGTGCCGTTGGTGCGCTCGCAGTTTGCGCAAACCTCGAGAGTCGACAATTGGTGGGTGCAGCCGCTAGTTGTTTTTCTCGGTCTCTCCGCTTTCATTGTCTACTCCACTTGGGCAGCTCTTCAGGGCCAGCATTATAGGTTTGGCCCGTACCTTTCTCCGATGTATTCACCGGAATTGTTTGGAGATCCTTTGCACGCGTGGTTCGGAATAAAGCCCGAGTGGATGCCGGCGTGGGTAACGGCTGCGATGCTCATCTTGTGGGCGCCGGGCGGCTTCCGAGTGACTTGCTACTATTATCGCGGAGCCTATTACAAAGCCTTTTGGGCGGACCCTCCCTCCTGCACCGTGGGTGAACCTCGCAAGACGTATCTTGGGGAACGCTCGTTTCCGCTCATCTTGCAGAATGTCCATCGCTATTTTCTCTATCTCGCGTTGGTGTTCCTCGTCATCCTGGCCCGTGATGCGTGGGAAGGATTTTGGTTTGACGGCCACTTTGGCATGGGTGTCGGCTCACTGGTGCTCCTGATCAATGTGACGTTGCTTAGCTGCTATGCCTTGGGGTGTCACTCGCTTCGCCACCTGGTCGGTGGAATTCGCGACCGGATTTCCGGCGCGCCGGTTCGCAAGAAGGCCTACGACTGCGTCAGTTGTCTCAATCGCCGCCACATGCTTTTTGCCTGGTTCAGCCTGGTCTGGGTCGCGTTTTCCGATTTCTACGTTCGGATGTGCTCGATGGGCGTGTGGACCGATTGGAGGATTTTCTAGTGGCCGAGTACATAAAGCACGAGCACGATGTGCTGGTGATTGGCGCCGGGGGCGCCGGTTTGCGCGCCGCCGTCGAGGCCTCGGCGGCAGGCGTGAAAGTAGCGGTGATCACGAAATCGCTTCTGGGCAAGGCGCACACGGTTATGGCCGAAGGCGGCATTGCCGCCGCGCTCGCCAACACCGATGACCGCGATAGCTGGCGCGTCCACTTCGCCGACACCATGCGGGGCGGCCAGTACCTGAATAACTGGCGGATGGCCGAGCTGCACGCCAAGGAAGCCCCGGAGTGCGTGCGCGAACTCGAAGCCTGGGGCGCGCTCTTCGATCGCACGCCCGACGGACGCATTCTGCAACGCAACTTCGGCGGCCACCGGTATCCGAGGCTCGCGCACGTGGGCGACCGCACCGGCCTGGAAATGATTCGCACGCTGCAGGACCACGGAATTCATCTGGGCCTCGATGTATTCATGGAATACACGGTCGTGACGCTGGTGAAGGATGGCGACCGCGTGGTCGGCGCATTTGGTTATGACCGAGAGCGCGGCAGGTTTCATCTGTTCCAGGCCAAGGCGGTGGTGCTGGCGACGGGAGGGATCGGGCGGGCCTACAAAATCACGAGCAACAGTTGGGAGTACACGGGCGACGGCCTGGCGCTTGCATACGAGGCTGGCGCGGGATTGCAGGACATGGAATTCGTGCAGTTCCACCCGACCGGAATGATCTGGCCCCCGAGCGTTTGCGGCCTTCTGGTCACGGAAGGGGTTCGAGGCGATGGAGGCGTGCTCCGCAATAAGGAAGGACGCCGCTTCATGTTCGATTCCATCCCACCGCTCTACGCGGGACAAACCGCCGACAACGAAGAGGAAGGCTGGCGGTATACGCAAGGCGACAAAAATGCCCGCCGCCCTCCCGAACTCTTGACGCGCGATCACGTGGCGCGCTGCATCCGGACAGAAGTGCGCGAGGGACGCGGCAGCCCCCACGGCGGCGTGTTCCTCGACATCGCCTGGATCAAGGATAGAATTCCCAACGCCCCCGAGCACATCAAGAAAAAACTTCCCAGCATGTACCACCAGTTCATGCAACTCGCGGGTATCGACATCACCAAGGAACCCATGGAGGTCGGACCGACCACGCATTACATGATGGGCGGTGTGCGCGTGGACGCTGAATCGCAGATGACCGACGTTCCGGGACTGTTCGCTGCCGGTGAATGCGCGGCGGGGCTGCATGGCGCAAATCGCCTGGGAGGGAATTCGCTCTCCGATCTGCTGGTGTTCGGCAAGCGGGCCGGCGCCTACGCGGCGCGCTTCGCGAAAGAACATACGCAGGGGAAAGTGAATGCGGACGAGCTGGCGGCGGCGGAGATGCACGCGCTGAAGCCTTTCGAGAACCACGGCCCCGCGCCGTACATCATTCAATACGCGTTGCAGGAGACCATGCAGGATTTGGTCGGCATCGTCCGCCAGGAAGATGAAATGCTCCAGGCTCTCCATACCATCGAGGAATACAAGAAGCAGGCCGAGAACGCCGGAGTCCCGGGACACCGCGAATACAACTCCGGATGGCACACGGCCCTCGATTTGCAAAACCTGGTCCTTGTGTCGGAAATGGTTACGCGAGCGGCGCTGGAGCGGAAAGAAAGCCGCGGCGCACAGTTTCGCGATGACTACCCCGCGAAAAGCGACGAGTACGCCGGTTTCAACATCGTCGTCTCGAAGGGTGCTTCTGGCGAGGTCCAGTTGCGCCGCGTGCCTATCCCGCCGATGCCGGATGAACTGAAGCAGATCATTCAGGAGATGAAGTGATGGCGAACGCAACGTTCCGAATTTGGCGCGGGGAGCAAGGCGCCGGACAATATCGCGATTACACCATCGAAATCTCGGAAGGGAATGGTGGTGCTCGACGCGATTCACCAGATTCAGGCGTCGCAGGCGTTCGATCTCGCCGTGCGCTGGAATTGCAAGGCAGGGAAGTGCGGCTCCTGCTCCGCGGAAATCAACGGCTCGCCCAAGCTGATGTGCATGACGCGCCTGAATTCGATTCCGCTCGAGCGGCCGGTAACGGTCGAGCCGATGAAAGCATTTCCGCACATCCGCGACCTCGTCACCGATGTTTCCTGGAATTACCGGGTGAAAAAGAGCATCAAGAAATTCAAGCCGCGGCCTCCCGATGCGCCCGACGGAACCTGGCGCATGGCGCAGACGGACGTGGACCGCGTGCAGGAGTTCCGGAAGTGCATTGAGTGTTTTCTCTGCCAGGACGTTTGCCACGTGCTGCGCGACCACCACATGCACGACCAGTTCATCGGCCCGCGATTCTTGGTCTATGCGGCCGCGCTGGAAATGCACCCGCTCGATGTGGAAGACCGCCTCGGCGATTTGAGGAAAGAGCAGGGCATCGGGTTGTGCAACATCACGAAATGCTGCACGAAGGTCTGCCCGGAAAACATCACCATTACCGACAACGCGATTATTCCCCTGAAGGAACGTGTCGTGGATCGTTTCTTCGATCCACTCTCAAGACTGTTCCGCGTTTTCAGCCCGAATGGGCGATAGGAGGTCTTTATGCATTTCGACTTGAAGCCTATCTCCGTGGAAAGCATTCCGGAGGCGATCGCAAAAGTGGAACGCTACCGTCTTCTGAACGAACCCAATCTCGCGGAAAGCATCTGCCTGGATATTTTGACGATAGCGCCCGATCACCAGCAGGCCCTGATTTCGCTGCTGCTGGCTCGAACCGATCAGTTCGAGAGCGGAATGACCGTGGCGAAGGCTCGCGAAGTTCTGTCCCAGATCAAGGGCGACTACGAGCGCGCTTACTATGCAGGGATCATTTCGGAGAGGAATGCGCACGCCCATCTTCACCAAGGCGGGCCGGGCAGCGCTTCGGTGGCCTATCACGCGCTTCGCGAAGCCATGGAGCACTTCGAACGCGCCGAAGTTCTGCGCCCGGCCGGCAATGACGATTCGATTCTCCGTTGGAATACCTGCGCGCGAGTCATCATGCGAAACCCGGAGATTCGACCGCTGCCTTATGAGTCGTTCCAACCGATCACGGGCGAGTAGCTCTGAGTAGGACAGGCTTCAGCCTGTCAGGTTTTGACTTTCGCTGCGCCGGAAGAAGTCAAAATAAAACAGGCTTGAAGCGTGTTCTACTTGTCTGCAGTGCGGATGGCCTGGTGGCGCATGACAAGCAAAATGGCTGCGCCGGCGACCGCTGGGATAGCTAGCGTCAACAGGCCGGTCTGATAGTTTCCGGTGAAATCTTTCGCACGCCCCATCCAATAGGGACCGAGAAATCCTCCCACAATGGCGATGGTATTAGCGGTGGCGATGCCCGCGGCTGAGGATTTACCCGTCAGAAAGCTGGAAGCGATGGCCCACGATGGTCCCGCCGTGGCATTGAAGCCGATGAAGATGGTCGCGTAAGCCGGGATGGCGAAGATCGGCGCGACGCTGAGGCCGCCCACGACAAACGCCGCGGCGATCAGCACGCAGGGGACTACAAGATGCAAGTAGCGCTCGCCCGCGCGGTCCGAGTGCTGCCCGTTGAGCACCAGGCCGAGAGCGCCCAAGACCCCCATGATCGCAATCGCGAACCCGACGTTCGTATTGTTCATGCCGGTGGCCTGTTGAATGAGGACCGGCGCCGAAAACGAGAACGCATAAAAGCCAATGTATATGCAAAGCAGGTAGATGCCCAGTTGCCACACTCTGGGATTCAGTATGGCGCGCAATGCGCCTTCGCTGTGCCGCTCGCCGATCGCGGAATTTTCCGCGCGCAGCCGATCGATGAGCCAGTCCCGTTCCTCGGCCGTGAGCCATTTCGCTTCGGCTGGCGTGTTCGGAAGATACGCGAGAAAAATGACGCTGAGAATCACGGCCGGCAAACCCTCCGCCAGAAACAGCCATTGCCAGCCGGCCAGGCCGAGGCGGCCCTGGAGATTGAGCAGCGCGCCTGCAAGGCCTCCCATGAAGACAGAGCTGAGCGGCAGCGCCACGTAAAAGCGGCTGACGGTTCGCGCGCGCACGCTTGCCGGAAACCACTGGCTGAGATAGTAGACTACTCCGGGAAAGAAGCCCGCTTCGGCCATGCCCAGCAGAAATCGCACGACATAAAATTCCACCGGAGTCTTCACGAACATCATGCCCATCGCCAGCAGGCCCCAGGTGATCATGATTCGCGCGATCCACCGGCGCGCGCCGAACCGGTACAGCAACAAGTTCGAGGGGATCTCGCAAGCGGCATAGCTCAGGAAGAAAAGCCCCGCGCCCAGGCCGTAGCTCGACGCGCTGAAGTGCAGGTCGCGATTCATCTGCAGCGCGGCGAAGCTGATGTTCACGCGGTCCGTATACGCGACGCCGTAAGCGATGGCGATGAGCGGAATGAGGCGCACGCTGGCCTTGCGCAGCGCGGCAGTTCCAATCTTGCCGTCTTCCACTTCTGTGGAAGAAGATGCGTCAGCGACGTTCCGAGTTGGAGTGGGAGGAGGCACCGGCTCGACAGCGCTCATCGTAGCCTTTCAATCCAAGTAGCGCAGCCACTCTTGGCTGTGTGGTTTTGTAGGCCGCACGTACGCTGCTGATCTAATGACAAATGCAAAAAACCCACAGCCAAGAGTGGCTGTGCTACTGAAGCCGAAAGCACGCCACGGCCCGCTTTTTCCGGGGAGAGAATAACACGTGGCGCAGGGAAACTTTCGCCAACTGCTTCTTCGCTTGCGCTTCCGCCACCGCCTGTAAAAAAAGATTGAAGAGGACGGCCTGTCCGAAGCATGATGCGCATACAGAGACGCACCCACAACACGTTTAGCGGCGCGTTCTCGGCCCAATGCCCAGGCGCAGGAGAATCGCTCTCAATTTGCCGACGCATGGGTTTCGCTTGCGTTCGAGGAATTACTGGAGGTTGGCAATGAAAGGCAAAGCGCTCGCTCTCGGTCTTGTTCTGACCGCTATTCCGCTCTTCGCGCACCATGGAGGCACGTCGCTATATGACGTGTCGAAACAGATCACCGTAGATGCGACTGTGACCGAGTTCGTATGGACGAATCCTCACGTGGAGATCGGTTTGGACGCCAAAGATGACAAAGGAAACGTGAAGCATTGGCTCCTGGAGGCAAGCTCCCCGCCGGTCATGGTGAGCCGTGGCTGGAACCGCAAGAGCCTCCAGCCGGGAGACGCCATCAAGGTGACGTTCAATCCCGCCCAGAAGGGCGGGAGCGTCGGGCGCCTCATCAAGTTGATCAAGGCCAACGGCGAAGAGCTTGGTCGCGCTTTGGCGCAGTGAGGAGCGCTTGAAAATGCGAAATCGATCCTGTTGGTCAGCTCTATGGATGCTCGGGATGCTTGGGTCGATCTCCGGGTGTTCCGCGAAAACTTCTGCAAAGCCGGCAGCCCAGGTACCCGATCTATCCGGCATTTGGCAGGGCGTAGCCATTCAGTCCTTGAGTCCTTCAGATCCGATGGCCAAGAAGCCCGGAGCCGAAGGCGATATCCCGTACACACCCTGGGCGCTGGCCCGGTTGAAATCCGAGCGGCCGGTCTACGGACCGAATGCCAGCTTGGAAAAAACTACGGATCCAGCATTGAAGTATGCCGATCCAGATGGTTATCCCCGCGCCTCGATCCATCCGATGCGATTCAAAATTGTGCAAACCCCGGACTACGTTTATCAATTCTGGGAATACAACAAATCCTGGCGGGAGATTGCCCTCAACAAGCCGCATTCCGAGGTTCCGGACCTCACCTGGTTTGGGGAATCCGTCGGCAAGTGGGAAGGGGACACGCTGGTGGTGGATTCGGTGGGCTTCAAGGATTCCACCTGGCTCGATCCCATCGGCCACCCGCATACCGAAGATCTCCACATCATCGAGCGCATCCGGCGAGTCGATCCGGAGACTTTGGTTTTCAATTTTACATTTGACGATCCAAAAGCCTACACGAAACCCTGGGATGGGCATCTGACATTCAAGTTAAAAACCGATGGCGTCATGACCGAAACCATCTACACGATTTCGGATGAACTGAGTTTTCGCCAGCGCTTCCTGAACGAAAAGCCTCCGATTCCGATAAGGCCGAGTAACTAAAGTCTGTAGTTCTGGTTCGTGTAGCGCCCGCCTTCAGGCGGGCATCTGCCTGATTCCAGAGTGCCCGCCTGAAGGCGGGCGCTACAAAACGTGCCACCAACCATCTCACCTCGTAGCCGCCTTTCCAGCGCTTGCGGACAAGTGCGTCGCGAATCGGTTGAGCGCCTTGGCCAGCTCGTCCGTCCTCGACAAATGGGGCGTGTGATCCGTGTCCAGCTCAACGACGTCGGCGCACACGTTTTCGGCGATCATCCGCCGCTGCAACGCCGGCGGGATAGCCCGATCCCGCGCACACAGCACGTAATACCGGTTGATGCCGTCGAGGGCTCCGCGCGGGATGGAGACTGCCGTCGCGAACGGCGCGACCGGTTGCGGGCACTGCCGTGCGATGGCCCACGCCGCGACGTCCTCCGCGCAGCATTCATACAACGCCTGCCGCGAAACGCCCGCCGGCATGACGCCGACGGGAGGCTCTCCTTCGACGACTATGTTGGCTTGGACCTGATCGCCGGCGCCCTCCGGAAGCTTGGTCAGGTCGAGGAGACTCTGCCCGTCCTTTGGCATGAACGCTGCCACATAGACGAGTGCCGCGACACGCTCGGGACAGCGTGCCGCTCCTTGTGTTGCGATGACGCCGCCCATGCTGTGGCCGACCACGACGGCAGGTTCGGAGTTGGCGGCCAGTACCTCGCACAAGCGGTTTGCGCACGCATCCAGGCTTACTTCGCTCGCAAGCGTGTGGTCGTCGCCCGATCCAGGCAGGTCGAACGCTTCCACGGAATGCCTAGCCGCCTTCAGACGGTCCATCAGCAGCCCCCAGATCCATGCGCCGGAGAACGCACCATGCACGAGAACAAATCTCGCCATTTGATCTCCTTTCGGTGTGCAGGCCCAATCCTGACAACACGCCAGTGAGGTTGTAAGTCTAGCCGAAACCGGGGCGGGTGTCCCATCCTTGTCCGCCGCAGTGGATAAGGGTGGGGATTTTCGGGCTTGAATTACCAACTATCTCATCGCTTCCCGTCATTTCAGGAATCTAGACCCCCAGCCATTGAAGATCGCAAAAGGTGGGCACCCGGCGGAATAGGCCCTGCAAACAAGAGTCCCAAACCCAAAATCATAACTTCATATGGAATTAAGGAAGTGGTATCATCGCACAGCCTGATACCGCTGGCGGGGAGGGATTAAGAAGCCCGGCCACCCGCCCGAGAATGTAATCTAATCAGCCCTATGAAGCGTTCCAAAAGATTGCGGGCGAGTAGTTCTCGCGATGAGGTGACAGACATGAAGCGAATTCTCCTAGTTGCGATCCTAACCTTTGCGTCAGCATGCCCTGCCCTCTCGGTCGAATCTAAGCAGGTTGCGGACGCTGCAGCGGAGCAAAAAGAGGAAAGGGACATGGCTCTAGCCCAGACGATCCTAGAGGAGTACAAAGCCATCAGAGCTGAAATCACGCAGTCCTTGGAAAGTCGTGTGAACATTCTCTCATTCGGGTTCGCAGCGGTAGTCGCACTGCTCGCAGGCGGCGTGGCTGCGCTAAGCAGCGAGAAGAAAAAACAGTGGTTTGTCTCAGCAATGCTAATCGGCGTAGGAGCGACAATGACAAGTTTTTTTGTCATCGATGCCTGGAAAGTAGAAACGCAGCGGTTACAAAGGGCCAGTTATCACAATTATTATCTGGAACTGAAACTAAGCAGGCTGTTTCCGGGCGATATCGCGCCACTTGAGTGGGAGCAGCGGGTCAGGACGGATCTTTACTATAAGAGTCTGATTCCATACGACAGTGGTACACCGTGGATATTTATTATTTTTGCGATCATTTCGGCAGCAGGCGGTTCGTTTTTATTCTGGCAGGGAGCGAAGGACCATCCCAGCCTTCATGGGTGGCGCATCCCAGTCATTCTGCTCGCCACCTTGCTCACACTTTACGGCTCGTTCTGTGACGGTATGAGTCTCTACCGTCTTAACCAACGTTGGAATTCAACCCCCTCTCCTACCCCCCTCCTCAAACCTAGTTGACCCCTGAGAATAGCGCCGTGTGCCCGACCTTTTCAGTTCTCAAGGGTCGGGGTCTTGATTTCTCTTCAATTCCCCAGCGAATAAACTCAATCGATTGAAAGAACCAAACCCTCCGCCCCTTCCAGAAACCACGAAGGAGCGGCCACCCGTAAGGTCAAACCGACTCGCAGGGTAGGCCACCCGCGTACTGCTGCAGATCGCAGAATAACTCTCACTAGAGTAGTTGTCACTTGCTCGAGGGAAAGGGTTGTCGGGGTTTTGAAAGCCGACGCGTTGGGCGTCCCATTCTTGCGGCTAATGCAAGCGTGAGGATTTTCGACCTTGAATTCCCGCTCATCTCATCACTTCCCGTCACTTCAGGAATCTAAGCCCCCATTCTTTGAAAATCACAAAGGGCGGGACACCCGGCACCGACAGAACGTGACGCGAGAAACTAGAATGAAAGAACCGACGGAAGTGTGAACGAGGCGAAAGCTAACCGACCGACGCAAAGTCTCTCATGCGGTGCCGGTATGGAGGGCTTCAAACGCAGCGCGAGTGACTTTCGATTGGAGGCGCGTCACATCACCAAATAGGTCTACGACCGCGGGAGGCATGGCTAGTTTGGGTCGGGCGATTAGAAGAAGCACGAAGCACAAGCCAATGGCCTCGAAATGTATCCACGCCACATGTTCGAACACTGAGCGAACATAGATCGGGCCGTTGCTCTCGCGCATATCGCCGTCAGCGTATCCTGGTCGCGAATGTGAGAAGTTAGATACGCCGCTGTATATCCTCCGAGCAAATCCCCCCTCGCCCGACGAATCTTTTTGATCAAAGAGGCTGTCGCCCACAGTACCGCGAAGGTGTTTGCCCAACAATTCGGTTGCCGCAATGAGGCCATCACATGCTTTTCCAAATGAGAGGGATGCCGCCCCTTCCCGCCACTGTCGGAACTCCCTCTCCTTGCCACAGGTCTGAGCCCACGTTCCAATCGTGACGAGCTCAAGCGCACTCCGCAAGGCCACGATGGAGAGCCGATAGAAGCCGGTTAAGGCCGTATATGTTGCCGATTGAAAATCATCCCCGGCATCTAGCATGGCGGCAGACAGGCTATCCGGTGTGCTGCCGAAAGACTCGATCCATGCACTCCACAAATCGTTCAACTGTCCTAGTGTGGTTCCATGATAGTTTGACGTCCGGACTGCTACGTCGTCGGGCAGCGTGACTATGCTTTTCCACGTTGCTTTGCTGACTACGTCTGACGGAGGCGGAGCCGGTTTTGGAGCATAGGCGAAGTCCTCACGCGTTAACACCACGCGCTTGGCCCGGAAGTCGTCATCAGGCAGCAGCTTGGGCACGGGGGTATCATAACAACGATGGGGCTCCGATTACTCTTCCGCAGACAAATCTTGGCCCGAATCTGTCCGGTAAGGTGCAAGGAGAAAGGCACCATGAAAACAGGTGCGGTAGCGCTGATCGATGCACTGGGATTTCGCGGCATTTGGGGACGCCACAGGCCCGACGAAGTCCTAACCGCCTTGAGAAAAACGAAGGATTGGTTTGAGACCCGAATCAAGGACCAGTTCGCTTCGCAGCCTTGGATGCAATGTGAGGTGGCATTTCTCTCAGATACTATTGCGGTCTCGATGGCTCTCGCCGAGTCCACCGAAAACAGAGAGGCGATGTCCGTCGTATATCTGGTGGATGTCATAAGCTGGGTTCTCGACCGGGTGCTTCGCTCCAGCGTTCCTCTCGCCTATCGGGGTGCGATTGCCATCGGAAGTTACGAAGTCTCGCCTCACTTTCTGATTGGGCAGGCCATCGATGAAGCCGCAGGTGCGCACGAACTGGCACAAGGCGCATTCATTTGGCTTACGCCTGGGGCCCGTGACCATGTCGCGCGGTGGCTCAAGGACCAGCCGCACAATACACATCTCGTTGAGTTCGATGTGCCGCTCAAAGGTGGGGATACGTTCAATACCTACACCGTGTCGCCGCTAGAGCAGGCTCGCGGCGAAGATGACGCGAGCGTGCTCACACGAAGCCTACTCGCAACTTTTTCCAACTCGAACGTGGACGTTGCGGTTAAGCGCCAGAATACGTTGAAACACATGCGCGCTTGCTATGCGTGGCGCAAATTCAGCTTTCCGGTTGATCTATCCACGTTTTGACCTGACTGTCGATCAACCATGCTACACGGGGGAGATTCAGAAAGGTCCAGGACGCCAATTCCGCCCGAGTCACTGCATACTCGGAAACTGGACCCCGGCCGCAAACCTCTTTTTCGCTTGCACTCATTCCAATGGGCGAGTAGATTTGGGCGTGAGCTGAGGGCTGGGGGCAATCCGTCACAATCTTGCGGGGAAGTTGCCGCCCAGGGAGGATTTATGTCCCGACTCTGTCGGGGCGGATTATGACCGCCATCCTGACCATTGCCAATCAGAAGGGCGGCGTGGGGAAGACGACCACAGCCATTAATCTTGCTGCCGCAATCGCTCTTCGCAAAAAAAGAACGCTTCTCATCGATCTCGATCCGCAGGGCAATTCGAGCATCACTTTTTTCGACATGGCCGACATACAGGCGTCGATGTTTGACGTGCTGGGCGATCACCGCGCCGAAATGGCGACTGTGATCAAGTCAACCAAGTACCCGATGCTCTCCGTGGCGCCGTCGCGGCTGGCGCTGGCCAAGCTCGAGCAGCAGCTCTCCGGACAATTTGACGCGCCGTTCAAGCTCAAGGACGCCCTCGCGCCCGTCGTGAAGGACTACGACTACATCATCATCGATACGCCGCCCGCGCTGGGCATCCTCACCGTGAACGCGATGGTGGCCTCGACGCATCTGCTCGTGCCGATTCAGGCCGCGTACTTCGCGATCGAGGGAACGGACGACCTGCTCGAAACCTACGAGCGGATTCGCGCGCGGCCCAATCCCGCGCTCAAGGTGCTTGGCGTGCTCATCACGCTGTTTGACAAGCGCACCAACATCTCCCGCGACACTCACGAACAGATTCGCTCCGTGTTCGGCAGCGTGTTGTTCAAGACGCGCATCGGCAAGAATGTGCGCCTGGAGGAGAGCCCAGCCTATAAGGAAACGATCATGACCTTTGCGCCCAAATCGCCGGGCGCGAAGGATTACGGCAAGCTCGCCCTGGAGGTTATCCAACGTGTCGAAGAGAATGGGATTGCCCGTCACGCTGAAGATGCGGCATGACGCGCACTACGTAGAAAATCTCGCCAGTTTCAGCGGCGCCGCCATCGGCCGCATGGTTCCGGTCGACAAAATCAGGCCCAACCCCGATCAGCCCCGGAAATTCCTGGGCGACCTGCGCGAACTCACGGACTCGATCAAGGAAAAGGGCGTGCTGGAGCCGCTGCTCGTGCGCTTCGTGCCGCGCGACGATTGCTACTACATTATCTCCGGCGAGCGCCGATACCACGCTTCGCGCGCCGCGGGACTGCGCGAAGTTCCGTGCATCGAGAAAATCGCGGACGACGCCGAAACGCTGGAACTCGCGCTCATCGAAAATTTGCAGCGCAAGGATCTCACTCCATTTGAAGAAGCGGACGGCCTGCAGCGGCTCGCCGAGCAGTTTGAGTACACGCACGAAGATATCGCCAAGAAAATCGCCAAGGCGCGCTCGTCGGTAACCGAAACGATGTCGCTGCGCGTGATTCCCGAAGCGCTGCGCAAGATTTGCGTCGATAGCGGCATCATCTCGAAGTCGCTGCTCTTGCAGATCGCGCGCCAGCCGAACGAACGCAAAATGCAGGAAGCCATCCATCGCATCGCGCAGGCCGGCCTGACGCGCGACGAAGCCCGCCGCGAACGCCAGGAAGAGCAAAACGCCGGTCCGCGCCCGCAGCCCTTCATCTTCAATTACCGCCCGGAGAACGAGGCTTTCAAGCTGCGCATCCAGTTCCGCAAAAGCAACGTCACCCGCTCGGAGCTGATCGACTCGTTGCGCCGCCTCATCGACATGCTCGAGCAGGATGGGAAGTCGAGCCCCGAGGATGGTAAGGCCAATCCAGCCGTCGCGTGAAGAAGCTGCAAAACCACGGAATTCAACACAGAGGGCACAGAGAGCGCTGAGAAAATCTGGAGAACGCAAAACCCTCTTGATTGAATTGGTTTTCTCTGTGGCCCTCTGTGTTCTCTGTGTTAAAAGCTTTTTCTTCCTTCCACGCACTGCGACCGTCTAAACTCCTAGCTCCATGAACGAATTTTCCCCACAACAGGTTGGCATTCTGGAGCGGCTGGTCGCGAAGGAGTTTATCCTCGTCGCATTTCCTCTCTATGCGAACGCGGTCGGCGTGCGGAAGGGAAGTTGCGCGGCGCTGCTCGACCCCATCGCGAACGGCGGATTTCATGTGTTCGGCGAGCCGTGCGTCCTCCTGGATGGCAACTTAACCGTGCGCATTACGGAAAAAGGAAAGACCTGGTTCGTGTGGAAGAAGCAGCGACTGGAGGCGACGCTGGAGCAAGTTTTAGAATTGGAAAGCTTTGTAGCCGAACTCAAGATACTTCTCGAACCACATCTAACGTGAACTTGTACGGAGCTTCGTTTCGCAATTCCAACTTCTCCGTGCCCTCGTTTTTCTCGGTGTCCTCTGTGTTAAGGTTTTCTGGTTGGCAAGAGCAAAATTCTCAACGCAGAGAACACCGAGAAAAACGAGGGCGCAGAGAATGCGCCTTGCAACTATAAAATCGTAACTCGTTTAAGCCGACTTTTTCCCGCCGGCCTTGATCGAGTTGTACTCCAGAATCGCTTGCTTCGTGCCTTCCACATCGATGTCCGGAGTCAGCGTGCCCTTGAATTCGTCGTACAGGCGGACGGTGTTCATCACGATCCGCTCCGGCCCCATCCAGTTATCATACTTGCCCATCTTGATGTCCGCGGCGGCCGCGCCGGCGCTCATCTTGGCGTCATAGCGCTTCTTGACCTCGGTCTTCAGGAAGCGGAAGTACTCTCCTGATTCCGCGAGGTCTTTCTTTCCGCCGACGGGGCCGTGGCCCGGGACGATGACGTCCACGTCCATCTTCATCACTTTGTCGATGGACTCCATCCACTTGGACACATGCGCGTTGTGGCAATAGGGGACGAGGTGGAAAAAAGCCAGATCCGCCGCGAAAAGAATTTTGTGTTGCGGCAAGTAGGCCACCAGGTCGCCCCACGTGTGCGCCGGCCCGACGAAACGGAACTCCACGACGTTGCCGCCAATGTTGTAAACCAGATTATCTTCAAATGTTACGGTCGGCGGCGCGAGCTTGCGCACTTCGGTGCCGTCGGCGAGGCCCTCTTGTTTCGGCCACGACGCGGGCGTATTCGGAATGGCCTTCAAGACCTCCTGCCTGCAATAGGGATGGCTCGCAATCTGCGCCGGGAGGAAGAATTGATTGCCGGCCACATGATCGCCGTGATGGTGGCTGTTAATTAAGTGAGCGATGGGCTTTCCGCCGCCGGCCTTCTTGGACGCGGCAATGAACGCTTTGCTCTGCACCGGGTATCCCAGCGCATCGAACACCAGCAGCGAGTCCTCTCCGACGAAAAGGCCTGCGTTGGAGATTCCTGCATTCAGATGGCCGGTGCCGCCTTCCTGCTGGTACGCGTACACGTTCGGCGCGAGTTGCTTTAATTCGGTGCCCCAACTCGGCATCACCGGATAGCGATTATCAATCGGAGGAAGTTTTTCCACAGAAGCGCCGAAGATACGCGGCGAGGATTCGTCGACGCGCGGCGCCATTTGCGCCCAAAGTTTTTCCAGGCCGCCCGCCCCGACAATTCCGGCAGTCAGCCCGAGCCCCGCCCATCCGGTGCGCGCCATTACTTCGCGCCGGCTCAATCCTTCACCCTCAAACTTTTTTTCTTCCGCCATGACTCCTCCTCGAATTTCCACGCCAACAGCAACTCCGACCAAGCCCCCACAAACGGTGGCCATTGTACACCTGTTCTGCAAAGGCGATTCCCCATCGTAGAGATCGAATTCTTTTGGCACTGGGAAGCTCCATACTCCAACTTCCTCGCCACGGGAATGGATTAGTTTCTTCAATTCCTAATTCCATTCTTGCTAGACTTGCGCCTATGAAAAATCTCTTCGCTTTGATAGTTGCGGTGATGGCAATCGCCGGAGTGATTGTCCTCCGCGCCGCGCCCCAGACTGGACCGGATGCGCGTGCGCGCGAGCTGATCCAAACACTCCACCTCACAGTTTTGCCTAAGGAATCCGGATATCTTGGGATCATCGGCCGCTCGGAGCAGAGGGTGAACGTGGACGGCCGCGCGCTCGCCGTGCAAAGCCAGAACTATTACATGCTCACCCGCGAACGGCCGATCAACTATCTTCACTGGCTGGTTCCCGACGACACGCACATCCTCATCGAGGGCGGCCCAGTGGACTATTTCATCTTTCATCCCGACGGCCGCGCGGAAAAGATAACGCTTGGCCTCGACCTTGCCGCCGGTCAAAGGCCCGTGGTGGCCGTGCCGGGAGGCTGCTGGAAAGCGCTGCGTCTTCGCGACGGCGCGAGTTACGCCTTGATGGCCAACACGCTCTCGCCGGAGTTCACCCCTGACCGCGTGAAGATAGGCGCTGGTCCGGAATGGGTGAAACGATTTGCGAACTCCGCTCCCTGGGCGACCCCGAAGGACCTGCGCGATCTGATCGGCCCGAATTGGATGCTGCAATAGCCCGGCAATTGCCCCCTTGAATTGCCCGATCACGGTGATAGCCCGAGACTTTGCGGGTCATTGCGCACATCATGGCGTGATTCACGTCACTGACGGCAATGGCTCATGGCAGGCAGCATTGCGCGGAACTGGAGGCGCCCATGACTGGCAATTTCGCATCCGCAAGAACGCTCTGCCTGCTCAACGAAAATGCGCAATGCAACCCCATTTGGCTGTCGAAGCCGGATGGATTGAAGCTCGTTCACTTCCAGACTCTACAGGAGGAATTGACGGGCCAAGAACACCCACCCGTCGACACCGCCTACGAAAAATGTGAACGGCTATGCCTGCAAGGCGGCAATTTGTGATAATGGCGTGGAATTCCTGTTACCGGGATTCCACCAAAATGCATGGAATGAGGAAGGGCCATGAAAAGTTTGCTCAGCGGAATGTTCGTAGCAGGGATGATGTATGTGGCCTTAGTGGTGCTCGGGGGTCTTGCGCCGACGATTGGTCTCCCCCTGAACCTGCCGCAAAGCGCCGGGAATTCTCCAGAGAGGCCCGGCGACAGCCAGGACGTAATGACCGCTGACCATGCTCTGGTTATGGCGTTAGCCAAAACGGACAAATCCGCGGCTGTAAAGATGTTCGACGCGGAGTTTGTTTGGACGAATTCGGACGGCGAAACGGTTACCCGGGCAAAAGTTCTGGAATCCTGGCCCAAACCGCCGCTCGGCGATGAAAGCGGCGCTCAGGTCAGCGAACGCAGCTATGGACAAGTTGGCGCCGTGCAAGTCGCCAGCGGCAAAGTGCACATCCTGCGAATTTGGGTGAAGCGGGCGGCGGGCTGGCGGCTGCTCGATTATCACGAGGTCACGCAACGTTCCGGAGCCGCGCCGCCGCCCGGGCCCGGGACCAACGACTGTGAAAATCCCTGCAAGGGCGTGCCTTACACGCCGAAAGATGACGCCGAAAAGGGCATCCTGAAATCCTGGGGCCAGCTGGAAACCGCCGTTACGAACCACGACCCTAAAGGCTGGTCTCCTCACTTCCTCGACGAATTCGTCCTGATCGCTTCGGGCGGCGCAGAGCCTGTTACGAAAGCAGGCAGGCTCGAACAGCTCAGCAAGCCCGGATTCGGCCCGGCGCCGCCGCAACTGGCCGCCAATCCTGAGGTGCGCTTTATCCATTTTGGCGACAGCGTGGTGATGATCGCGCAAGCCAATCCCTATTCCGGCAAACCTGCGCACATCAGCCGCGTGTGGGTGTACCGCGAGGGAATGTGGCGGATGGCGTTCAGCTATCAGACCACGATCCAATCGGCCGCGCCCATCGTCCCGCCAAAGTCCTAGTCGCGGGTCACGAGAAAACGGCGACCGGAATGCCCGGGCATTCCATTTATTAATTCCTCGAAAATTCAATACTGTTATTCTTCTGGCCCCTGCCTCTCTTGTAAGCGATTGACATGAGAAACTTGCTAGCCTAAGGTCTTACACAAAGTCAGAGTGGAATTCTTAAGTTCCTGATTCCTCGAGTCGAAATATGACGAATGCGGAAAAATGCAGTATCGCGGATTGTAGCCAGGCACTCGCCGCTTCGCTCGACGGCGAGGCGTTCTGCCGCGAACATTTCATTTCCGTTTGCTACAAGCGGCTTGACCAATACGACGAAATTCGCAAAGGACCCGGCCTGAGCGCCACCGATACGGAATCGGTGCGCCGTTTCATTCACGAATGCACGCGTTCCGCGGATGAGATCGAGCACTCGGCGCTGGATCTCGATAATCTGGATCGGGCCAAGCTTCTGCACATTATCCTGACGGCCAGCGAACTCGGCCGTCATCTGCGGCGGAGTCCGCGCAAGGTCGCGGCAATCGCGGTGAAGATCAGCTCGGAGAAACTTGGCGGCGCCTGGGAAGAGGACACGGAAACGGTGCTGGTCAGCCGCTACGGCGCGCTGGTGCGGTGCAAACATCCCGCCAAAGCCGGCGAAACCCTCCACGTCATACGGGCTGATACAGGGGAAAAAGCTGTGGCCCGAGTTGCCTGGCAACGTCCTTCGGGTAATTCGGGCAATGAGGATGTGCGAATCGGAGTCGAGTTTGTCGGCTGCGAAAATTTCTGGGGCTTGGATTGGGGAGTCGTCGAGGAAGCTCGATGAAGCGCGCCACATTGTGCCTATTTGGTGCGGCAAGACCCTTCAACTTCGCCGGCGCAATTCCAATTCGTCCGGCAATTCTTTAGCGGTTATTTGTACGTGTAAGCTTCTTTCACTTCGGGTTGCTTGCTGTCGTCCTCCGGTAGCCAGCCGCTTACCACCAATTCCAAATCATGCGCGGTGGCAGTTTGTTCAGGATAGCTGATCGCTTCGATCTTGTAAGAAAAGCGATCGCTCGCTCCCGCTGCGTCCGACAGGCCTTCCGCAAGACGCGCGGTGACTCGTTGCACTCCCTCCTGGCTGACACCCGGCAGAATCACGCCAAAATATGAGGGCCGCAGGATATAAATGGAATCTTGTTCGCGCAGTTTCCTCGAGATAGCCTTTGCGGCATCGCCAAGAGCGGACATCCCCAGGCTTGGCTCCAGGAAAGCAGCATGCAATTGGATGGAAATCACGAGCACGGAAAGTTCCAGTTCTGACGCGGCCGCGCGCCGGAACTCCATCGTCAGCCGGTCTTCAAACGTATTGAAGTTTGGCATGGTGGACAAAAGGTCGGCGCTAGCCTGCCGCAAAGCCTCGGTAGACCGCTTCCGGTCCATTGCCATCTCGTGTCGAAGACGACGAATCGTGATCTGGCGGTCCACAATGTAGGCGACAAGCAGACACGAGAGCGCGCAGAACCCGAAGAAGGCAATCTGCGGAACCTTGTTCTGCGCATTTTCCCGGCTTGAAAAAACCGCCGGATACATGAGCAGGGCAAGACCCCCGGCCAGTACGACGATCGCCAAACACGCGAAAAGACTTAATTGAAATGCGCGGTGTTCCAGATCGGTGGATGCGCCTTGCTCATGTTCAGTCATAAGGGTATTACCACTAATAAAAATTATACTCAAAAGCGCCCTAGCAGAGTGGACCGGTAATTTCCGAGTTGCCCGAAAAGATATGCACATATCTTCCGAAATCCCAATTGGGGGCTTGAGAACACGGCCACAATGTCACGCCAACGGCGCGGAGGATGCCAGCCCGGGGCGACGCCCCGGGTATCGTGCCCGCAACTTAACTTCCGCCCTGAAAGGGCGGAGGGGGGATCCTGCACCCATTCAGAGTGTGCGTGAGAACTCGGTTTTGATTCGTGTAGCGCCCGCCTTCAGGCGGGCATCTGCTTGATTCCAGAGTGCCCGCCTGAAGGCGGGCGCTACAAAAAACGAGCCAATCTTGAGTTCTCACGCACACTCTTTAGGGCACACTGCAATCGATGGATTCCGCAACCCAGGGCGTTGCCCTGGACTAGCTGGCGCCGGCGCCTTCAGCGCCGGAAACCTTCGATTTATTTGGTTGAACTTTGAAAGGCTCATCTAAATCCTCCCATTTCGGTTGTGCCAGGCATTTGTGAGACAACTTTTAGCGTATAGAACGTGTTGAGAAGGAAATCGCGCCGAGATTCATTCGTTCATCTCATCGTCATCCGGGTTTATACTCATGGGGTCGTTCAGCCTCACTGCGGGCAGCAAACCCCTTCCGTCCCGCAAGATCACATTTCTTACGCGTCGATCATGCGCCTCACTTGGTGAAGGGATTGTCCATGCCAAAGACGATGGAAATACTTGACGGAAATCAGGCTGCCGCGTCGGTTGCCTATCGCGCGAGCGAAGTGATCGCCATCTATCCGATCACTCCAGCCTCGCCCATGGGCGAATGGGCGGACCAATGGAAAGATGAAGGCCGGCACAACATCTTTGGCACGGTGCCCACGGTCATCGAAATGCAAAGCGAAGGCGGCGCGGCCGGCACGCTGCATGGCGCGTTGCAGGCCGGAGCGCTCGGCACGACGTTCACCGCTTCGCAGGGGCTGCTTCTAATGATCCCGAATCTGTACAAGATCGCGGGAGAATTGACGCCCACGGTGATTCATGTGGCTGCGCGAACCATTGCCACGCATGCGCTCTCGATCTTTGGCGATCACAGCGACGTGATGGCGGCACGTGCGACCGGATTTGCCATGCTTTGCTCCTGTTCCGTGCAGGAAGCGAGCGATTTCGCGTTGATCGCTCACGCCGCGACCCTTGAGGCAAGAATCCCTTTTCTGCATTTTTTTGACGGCTTCCGCACGTCCCACGAAGTGAACAAGATTTTCCCGCTCTCCGATGAGGACCTGCTTGCCATGCTCGACGAAGACGCCATTCGCCGGCATCGCGAGCGCGCTCTCACCCCGGACCGCCCGAAACTGCGGGGCAGCGCGCAAAATCCCGACGTTTTTTTTCAAGCGCGCGAAGCCGCGAATCCCTTTTACATTGCAACGCCCACCATCGTTCAAAACGCGATGGATCGTTTTGCGGCCCTCACTGGGCGCTCGTACCGTCTGTGCGATTACGTGGGCGCGCCGGACGCGGAGCGCGTCATCGTGCTCATGGGCTCCGGCGCGGGAGCCGTTGAAGAAGCGGTCGCGGCCCTGAACAAGCTTGGGGAGAAAGTCGGATTGCTGAAATTGCGGTTGTTCCGCCCGTTTCCCGCGGAGGCTTTTCTTGCCGCCTTGCCGAAAACAGTCCGCGCGATCAGCGTTCTCGACCGCACCAAGGAGCCGGGGAGCCCGGGAGAGCCGCTGTACATGGATGTCATCACCCTGTTTGCCGAGCTTTCCGAAAAAGACCGGGCCGAGCGCGTTTGGCCGCGGATCGTCGGCGGACGCTACGGCCTCTCCTCGAAGGAATTCACTCCCGCCATGGTGAAGGCCGTCTTCGACGAATTGAAAACGGAAAAGCCAAAAAATCATTTCACCATCGGCATACAGGACGACGTGACGCACACCAGTCTCGCCTACGATGCGTCCTTTTCGACGGAAGACCCGAGGACGGTGCGCGCGATTTTTTATGGATTGGGCTCGGACGGCACGGTCGGCGCGAACAAAAACTCGATCAAAATCATCGGGGAAAACACGGCCAATCACGCGCAGGGATATTTCGTGTACGACTCGAAAAAAGCGGGATCGGTCACCATCTCGCATCTGCGTTTCGGGCCGCAGCCGATTGAATCCACCTATTTGATCACGCGAGCCAGCTTTGTCGCCTGCCACCAGTTTTCTTTCGTGGAGCGCACGGACGTCCTCGGCGCGGCCGAGCCGGGCGCGACGTTCCTGTTGAACTCGCCCTTCGCCGCCGATCAGGTTTGGGATCATCTGCCTCGCAAAGTGCAGCAGCAAATTTTGGAAAAGAAACTGAAGTTTTACGTCATCGACGGTTATTCGGTCGCGCGGCAGGCGGGAATGGGCAGCCGCATCAACACGATCATGCAGACCTGCTTCTTCGCCATCAGCGGCGTGCTGCCGCGCGAAGAAGCGATCGCCGCCATCAAGCGCGCCATTCAGAAAACCTACGGCAAGCGCGGCGATGCCGTGGTCCAGAAAAATTTCGCCGCCGTGGATGCGTCGATCGCTCATTTGCACGAAGTGAAAGTGCCCCGCGCGGTCAGCAGCCATTTCGATATTCTGCCGCCGGTTCCGGAAATCGCTCCGGCATTCGTTCGCGGCGTTCTCGGCGAAATGATTTCCGGCAACGGCGATTCGCTCCCGGTAAGCGCCATGCCGCCCGACGGCACGTTTCCGACCGGCACGGCCCGATGGGAAAAGCGAAATATCGCGCAACAGATTCCCGTTTGGGACGAAGAGCTCTGCATTCAGTGCGGAAAATGCGTGCTGGTCTGCCCGCACGCCGTCATTCGCGCGAAAGTTTATGATGCGGCCGAGCTTTCAGGCGCTCCCTCGGAGTTCAAATCCGCGGACCCGCGATGGCGGGATTTCTCCTCTCTCCGTTACACCCTCCAGGTCGCGCCGGAAGATTGCACCGGCTGCCGCCTCTGCGTGGAAGCTTGCCCGGCCAAGAGCAAGAGCGAAGCCAAACATAAGGCGATCAACATGGAAGATCAGGCGCCGATTCGCCAATCCGAGAGCAAGAATTGGGAATTTTTCCTGTCGATCCCCGATTTCGATCGCAACCGTTTGTCGCACTCGCAAGTCAAGGACGTTCAATTGCTCGAGCCGCTTTTCGAATTTTCGGGCGCGTGCGCGGGCTGCGGCGAAACACCCTACATCAAGCTCCTCACGCAATTGTTTGGCGATCGCGCGCTCATCGCGAACGCGACCGGATGCTCCTCGATCTACGGCGGAAACTTGCCGACTACGCCCTACACTTCCAATTCGGCCGGGCGCGGCCCTTCCTGGTCCAATTCCTTGTTCGAAGACAACGCCGAATTCGGACTCGGCATGCGCTTGGCCGTCGACAAACAAGCCGACTGTGCGGCCCAGATTTTGCGGCGCTTGGCCGGCAAGATGGGGGAGCATATGGTCGGCGCGATCCTGGGCGCGGACCAGTCCACCGAAGAGGGAATCGCCGCGCAACGGGGTCGAATCGCCGAACTGAAACTGAGGCTTTCCATCATCCCCAGCCGGGAGGCGCGCGAGCTGCTGGATGTCGTCGATGCCTTGGTGCTCAAGAGTGTTTGGCTCGTCGGCGGCGACGGATGGGCCTATGACATCGGCGCCGGCGGCCTCGACCACGTGCTTGGTTCCGGTATGAACGTGAATGTCCTGGTTCTCGATACGGAGGTTTATTCGAATACCGGCGGACAAATGTCCAAGGCCACGCCGCGCGGCGCGGTCGCCAAGTTCGCCGCCGGAGGAAAAGAAACACGGAAGAAAGACCTAGCGATGGAGGCGATCAGCTACGGCTCCGTCTACGTTGCGCGCGTAGCCATGGGAGGCAGCGACACGCACACGGTGAAAGCCTTCCGCGAAGCGGAAGCGTATCCCGGCCCGTCGCTCATTATTGCCTACAGCCATTGCATAGCGCACGGATACGACATGGCGTTCGGCCTCAATCAGCAGAAGTCCGCCGTCCTCTCCGGCTACTGGCCGCTCATGCGCTACAATCCTGCGCTCCGCGAACAGGGAAAGAATCCGTTTCAGCTCGATTCGAAGGCGCCCAGCATTCCGCTCCAGCAATTCGTGTACGAGGAGGCGCGCTACTCGATGCTGGCGCGCAGCCACCCGACCGAGGCCCGCGAACTTCTCCGCCTGGCGCAGGACGACGTCGAGCGGCAGTGGCGCGTCTATGAGAGTAGGGCGGCGATGGCCGGGGAAGGACAGCCCGCTCCTGAATTGCCGCAGGAACCGGCTGAAACCGCGACCCTGGTTACGAAGGGAGGCGACGACGAATGATCGACCTGAGCACCACCTACATGGGCCTGCGGCTAAAAAATCCGATTGTCGCATCGTCTTCGCCGTTGTGCGATTCGGTCGACAAGATCTGCTTTCTCGAGGACCACGGCATCGCCGCCGTCGTTCTGCCCTCCTTGTTTGAAGAACAACTGATTCTCGAAAGCGAATCCGTGGATTCGGACCTGTCGCGCGGAGCGGATGCCTTCGTGGAATCGTCCACCTTTCTTCCGGAACTTGCGGATTACAACCTGGGTCCGGAAGGGTATCTCGAACTCATTCGCGGGGCGAAAAAATCCGTTTCCATTCCCGTCATCGCCAGCTTGAACGGGGTGACGTCCGGCGGCTGGGTGCGATACGCGCGTGAAATGGAACAGGCCGGCGCGGACGCGATCGAATTGAATATCTATTCGCTGGTGACCGACCCGTCTCGGACCGCCGCGGAAGTGGAAAAAGATTACTGCGCACTGGTGCGCAAGCTCAGGGAAAATCTAAGAATTCCCATTGCCGTAAAGCTTTCCCACTTCTTCAGCGCCATTGCAAATTTCGCGAGCCATATCGATACATCCGGCGCGAACGCCTTGGTCCTTTTCAACCGTTTCTATCAGCCCGATCTGGACATCAATCAGCTGGAAGTCGTCCCCAGCCTCACCCTCAGCCATCCCAGCGAATTGCTGCTGCGGCTCCACTGGACCGCGGTGATCTATGGCCACATCAGCGCGGATATCGCCGTGACGGGCGGCGTGCATCAAGCCGAGGACGTCCTGAAGTCGGTGATGGCCGGTGCGCACGTCGCCATGATGACGTCCGCGCTGCTGCAAAATGGGGTGGCCCACCTCGATACCGTGCTGTCCGGTATCGTCCAATGGATGGAAGAGCACGAATACGAGTCCATCAACCAAATGCGCGGAAGCATGAGCCAGCGGAACGTGCCGGACCCTGCGACGTATGAGCGGGCCAACTATATGCGCGTAATAAGTTCTTATTCGCTGCGCTCTCCGGTGTCCCGATGCGAGTAATCATGGATCGAGTAGCACCTTAACAGAAATGTCTGAGGTCGGCGTTGTGGGTATTGGGACTGTCATATCACGCACAACCAAGTAAAATCCACCCTGTTCCAACCGCCCAGTCCATCTGAACGTTCTCGTTCCAGTGATACTGATATCTCTGTATATTTTCAGACCATTCCATTCCACTTTTTTCGGGATGTCAAACTGGTCGGGAGTCGTCAGAAAAGCGTCAATGGGATTGCCTCGAATAACTCGTACATCGATATTCACAATCCCACTGCTGGGCAATGTCATGGGAATGGCCTTCCATGCAAGTGGGGGAAGGTGGTCAACATCATCTACCAATATTATTCGCCGGTGCGGTGCAGCAGTTAACAATTGCGATACTTCTCTTCGTCTAATAGCGAAACAAACAGACAATATAAGCACCGAAGACGCGACTACCAGGGGAAGGGCAGACTTTCCTCGCTGTTCGTATTCTGGAAGCATTGCTCGACCCCCTTGGTCCACTGCGCGGATCTTTGTGCGCTGTTTCAGGCTCAACACGTCAGTTGAATCTCGGATGTCAATTTACACGTCGCTAGTTAATGCCTCTTTGGGGAGGTCTTCCGGTAGATATTCGCAAACTGCGAGTGCTAAGTTATGTGAGCTTGATATCTGTTCTGGATAGCTGATCGAATTGATTTCAAAAGAAAAGCGATCATTGGCTCCTGCAACGTCAACCAACCCCTGCACCAACCGGGTTGACACTCTCTTCGCTGCGGAGTGATTAGCTCCGGGAAGGATCACTCCAATGTATCCTTGCCGCAGGTTGTAAATGGAATCTTGGTCGCGCAGTCGCCTGGATATTGCCTTCGCGGCATCGCCTAGAACGGACAAAGCTAGACACGGCTCAGAAAAACCGGATTGCAATTTGATTGCAATTACAAGCACGGAGAGATTTAGGTTTGCGGTGGCCGCACGGCGGAACTCCATCGACAACCGATCCTCGAAGGTGCTGAAGTTCGGCAGAGTCCCCAATAAGTCGGCGCTAGCTCGATTCGAAGCTTCAGAAGCCTGGATACGGTCAATCGTTATCTGTTGTCGAAGCCGCCGAATGGTGATCTGGCAATCCACGATGTACACCACAAGAAGACAAGCTAGCCCACAGAACCCAAAGAACGCGATCTGGGGGGTCCTGGTCTGGAATGGGTTGGCATACACTGCCGGATACATGAGAAGTGCAAGGCCAAAAGCCAAGACAACAATTGCCGAACACACGAATAATGTCAGGTGAAGTTCTCGGCTCTCTATTTCAGCTTGTGCCGTCCGGGCTCGGTGCATCATTTGGTTTGTGGGTAACCCTTCTGTAAGATATTATGCAAGGGACCCTCCTCGCACCGACATAGGAAATGATCTAGTAAGTGCCTGAAAAGGTACGGGTCACCGACAATAAGCGGGGTTCCGGGATTGTGGAAAAACCTTACCCACGTACGGGTAATTATGTATTGACAAGTTTGCGAGACCCTGTTATACCGCGCACGGTAAGTAACATAGTGCTTACGTCTCGCCTCCCTAGGGGGACCAAGGAACCTGACGTTTTGATGCAGAGGGGATGTGTGTCTATGCGCATACGCTACATATGTGCGTCAAAAACCTGCCGGCGCGAAGTTGAAACTGAAACCTCCAATAAAAACGGAACCTTCTTTGCCCCGACATGCGGATGCGGTTCTGAAATGAAAAAGGTGTATTCCGCTCCAGCTTTCACCCGCCTGTCTGAAGCCGAGGCCACTGAGCGTTTCGGTGAATTTGCGCAGGCAAAAAGGATAAAAAGCGGAGCCCAATAGTTCCGTGGAGCGGTTTGGGCTCGACGACCGAAGGGCCAACAGAATGCGAAATGTGCCGACATCACTGGAAATCATCGGATACGCGGTCTTGTCGATTGCGGGATTCGTAATGATCTACGAGGGGACAACGAATCAGTTGGCGGGGCTTCTGCTTGGCGGTTCGATTTGCATCACTCTTGGACTCATAACGCTGGTTTATGCCATCAAGAACGCGCTGTGGCATTGGAACATGCTGCGCCGGTCAGTCAGAGATGAGAAGTGTGACACGGATTGGTAGTTGCCGGCTGGAAATGGACTTAGCAAATCGTGTCGATTTCGCATGTCACTTTCGTGGGAGTGGCGTGTCTAGGGGTTCTTCGGCCCTCAATGGCTAATGAACTGCGCCGGGCTAAACGCTACTTGTTAACTGCTGCGGCGGAAATAGTTGATCTCTCTACCGGTGTGTGCGTGAGTGCGCACACTTCCGATCTAAGCCTGGTCGGCTGTTACATTGACACGCTCAATCCCTTGCCTTCGGGAACCGCCGTAAAGATGCGCATTGCGCACGACGACGAGACTTTTTTTACTTTTGGGACAGTGGTCTATTCCAAGTCCAACATGGGGATGGGCATCAAATTTTTGAAGGTGGAACATAATCAGTCAGAAGTGTTGCGGGGATGGGTTAACAAACTCAATGGAGGCGATTCCTAATTACGAGGAAGTTCGACCGCCGAGTAGTCACACGGTGGTGTAGTGCTAAAAAACCAAAACAAGACACATGCGCAGGTGAGATCAAGAAAAAAGGGGTTAGCCCACTACCCTCTGCTCGCGTTTTTCCATCTAAGCGGTTTTGTCTGCAAGCTTTGAGTCTGACTCTAACGGTTCGTAGATGACAATTCGATCCCGGCCGGCTTTCTTCGCCCGATACAGCGCTTCGTCAGCAGCGCGTATCAAACCCTCTGCGTCCTCACAGTGCGCAGGGTACGTCGCAATTCCCGCCGAAACCGTAATCGTACCGAGCGTCTGGCCACGATTGTGAAGCGAAAGATGCTTAATCGCGTCGCGAATACTCTCCGCGCATTTATGCGTTCCCTCCGCATCTACTTCCGCGATGATGAGCGAAAATTCTTCTCCTCCATAGCGGCAAGCCAGATCTCCCGCGCGGACGCGCCCCTTAATGACTCCGGCAACTTCCTTGAGCAGAATGTCTCCGACCTGATGGCCGAAAGTATCGTTAAAGTGTTTGAAGTGATCCAAATCGAGCATCACTAAGGAAATATTTCGCCCAGCTCGTTGTGCGCGGTGCAGTTCCCGGTTTAGTGATTCTTCAAGATAACGACGGTTGTAGAGACCTGTAAGTGGATCGCGAATCGATTGATTGCGCAGCATTTCCCTAAGCTTGAGATTCGCTAAGGCCAAAGAGATACGCTCAGCAACGGCATTCGCCTTGCGCGCAATAGCGACCCGCTCAAATTCAACTGCATGGGGCGCGTAGCCTAAGAGACTTATTTTGTCTTCCACATACAGGAGCCCAAGAGTTTCTCCTTGGGCCGAAAGTGGAATGCAGAGATAGTTCAAGTCGCAAGTTTCGTCCACATGAGAGCAAGGCAAGGATGAGCCGATTCCTCCATACTGCTTTCCACGCCGCAGACCCCAGCAATCGTCCGGACGGAAGACAGGTTCTGTTGTTGAGCAACCATTCCACGTTGCGACCGACTCGACGAGATCGCGTGACGAATTGAGTATGCAAAGTGCGCCCGGCCGGTGACGCAAAATGCCTGGCAAGGCATTTGCGCTCATCCTGTACGCTTCGTCGACTGTTTGACAGGTCTGGAGAGAGTCACCCAATTCGCTCAGCTCATTATTTTCTCTTGCGAGCGCCTCTGACTCTTGCAATGCATACTTTAACTTCTCATCGGCTTCTTTGCGATCGGTAATATCCCTCAAAAAAGCGACCGCGCCCCGTTTCTCACCCCTGGCGTTGACCAGCGGACCTCCGGCCGCAAGCATCCATCTAGGCTTTGCGGCATCAGGGGACCGAACGCATATTTCCACTTCCGTTGCAGATGATTCTTTCAGAGCGCGACTTAGCGGCAACTCTTCCGTCTTGAATAACGTCTGACGATCGTCCTTATAAAGGCCCAATAGTTTGGGATAGTCCTTACTTAGTTCCTGCGCAGGAGCGCCTGCGTTGTATCGGACTCCAACGGGATTCCGCAGAATGATTTTGCCGGAAGGGTCAGCCACGATCACTGCATCGCCGCAACTATCCAGAATCGATTGGAGGAGCTCTTTCTGTTCGGCGGCGGCATGTTCCGCTTGTTCACGGCGCGACAGTTCACGATTCAGCACTCCTAGCGTGAGAATCAAGAATATGAAAACAGAAATCACGAGAACTGCGTGGACTTTCTCCCCGCGCTGGGAGCTCAATTCTGCTACCTTGGCACGTTGCCGAAGGACTTCGCGCTCGGAGCGGTCAAATGCGTCTAATACTTCCGTGAATTGCGTAGCTAGCTTTGTGCTTTGGTCATTGAAGACATCCTGTTGTTTGCCGTCATTGGAATTTTTTTGATGCGATTCGACTGACTCTCTCAAGAGCGAGAGCCGGGCCTTTGCCAAAGATTCTATTGATGTAAGGTTGATTTTCGGCTCATAACCATCTGCGGTCAATCTATGGAGTCTCTCGAAATCCGCCAATGCAGACTTGCTCGCGAGGTTGAAGGCCTCGATTTGTTTTGGGTCTCCCCACAGGGTGTATGCGCGACGGGATGATGCAGCGCCGTAAATGTCGGAGCGAAGTAGTTCGCTGGCCTCGAGGATATCCCGGTTGTGAGAGACTAGCGAGTCCTGTTCCTTCGCGCTGCGGCTTCCTCGAGCAGAGAACCAGCCAATCACTCCCAGGGTAAGCAAGGCCACGCAAAATATCATGTTTGTCTTGCTTTTCAAACTCAAGCAAATACCCCCGGCTTCCTTGAGACAAGTGACTGCGATAGTAGGTCCTATACTACGTATATCTCCTTATACTTCCCTTGCGGGTGGAAGTGGTAGGTGACGTGGGGCTTTGGTGCCCGATCGGGCAATGGCACCAAAATGGACATCCGGAGTACCATGCAGGAGGGGCAGCCTTGAGTCCCAACTGGCTCGTACAGCGAATCGACTTTCAATACGAACAGTGGTCATCACTGGCAGGAAGAATACAGAAAGACGTACCCAGAGAGAATGTGCTGAGAAGAAATCGTTCGCGCATTATGGATTTAGCTCGACCGGACTGGTCCTTTTGCCATCTTTTGAACTATGAACATCACTATTTTTCTATCGTGTTCACTCATCCGGCCAAACAATCGTCGAAGTTTCGCGAGCCAACGAGCATCCTTCCCTTTACTGCCCCAAGCAATGTCATCAGCAGACTTGCGCTTGATTAAATTCGGCAATTCCGGCGGTTTCTCGCCGTCATAAAACAATTGATACATGGGAACTTCTAGGGCATACGCCATCTTTTCGAGCGTCTCTATCGATGGAATCGTGTGCCCATTTTCGACGCGTGAGACATAGCAGCGTATTAATCCTGTCCTCTTCTCAATATCTCCCTGTGACAAATTCTTTAGCTCGCGCAGTTGGCGCAAGCGATCCCCAATGATCATGTAAGTTGAGCCTCCGTTAGATGCTGACTATGGAATAGGACACGCGCGAATGTACCGACGCGAGAGCTTACCTAAAGTTTTCCACAGAGTCAACACCTCGTATCGCGGCCTTGCCTTCTCCTTAATCCGCAGGTAGCATAGTAAGTCCGCGTTTGCTTTGATCCCTCCTAAAGAATCCGTGGTTTTGGAGTGGCGCGGAGGCGTGTGGCTGAACCGGCGGCATGAGTCGAGGGCTGTGCTCTCACTCGCCGTGTTGCATGAATGAAAATGCGAATGCAAGCAGGAGCGATTTGCCGATGAAGTCGATCGTGGTGGTGGGCGCGCAGTGGGGCGATGAAGGGAAGGGCAAGGTCGTGGATTACCTTGCCGCGTCATTCGACTACATCGCGCGATGCGCGGGAGGCCACAACGCCGGCCACACCGTCATCTTTAACGGAAAGCGTTTCGTATTGCAGCTGATCCCCTGCGGGATTTTGCGTCCCGGCAAGCACGCGGTAATTGGATCGGGAGTGGTCGTGGACCCGGCGGCGCTGGTCGGAGAACTGGACACGCTTGCCAAAGCCGGGATCGACATCACAGGACGTTTGCATCTCGCCACCCGCGCGCACTTAATCTTTCCCTATCACCGGCAAATGGAGAAGGCGGCCGAGGCGGCCCGCGGCGCGTGGAAAATCGGCACGACATCGCGCGGAATTGGCCCGGCCTACGAAGACAAAATGGCGCGGCACGGAATTCGCGTCGGCGACATGCTCGATCCAACTCGATTTCGAGATAAACTCGCGCGGGTGATTTCCGAAAAGGACGCCGTGTGCCGCGCAACCTACGGCGTGCCCCTGGATACCGCGGGGCTCGCCGATCAATATCTCGCGCTGGCCGAGCGGCTTCGCCCGCTCGTGGCGGACGTATCGGAGCTGATCAACGACGCGCTGGATGCCGGGCGTTCCGTTTTGTTTGAGGGCGCGCAAGGCACAATGCTGGACATCGATTTCGGAACCTATCCGTTCGTCACCTCCTCGAACGCGATTTCCGGCGGCGCCTGCACGGGCCTCGGCGTGGGTCCCACGCGGATCAACGGCGTGGCCGGAGTGACCAAGGCGTACACGACGCGCGTTGGCAGCGGCCCTTTTCCCACCGAGATGCCCGACCTCGAAGCCACCGAAGTGCGCGATCGCGGAAAAGAATATGGCGCGGTCACCGGGCGGCCGCGGAGATGCGGTTGGCTGGATCTTGCCGTGCTGCGCTACGCGGTGCGCATCAACGGAATCACGTCGCTGGTCGTGACCAAGCTCGACGTCTTCGATACCCAAAAAGAAATTCAAGTGTGCACGGGCTATCGCTACAAGGGCGCGCCAGTCAAGGAAATGCCCGCGTCGGCCGAGGATCTGGCCGAAGTCACACCGGAATATCGCACGCTTCCCGGCTGGCAGTCGGATACCTTCGGTGTGAAAGACATCGAGAAGCTTCCGCGCGCCGCGCTCGACTACTTGAAATTTATTTCCGATTTTCTGGGCGTGGAAATCGGCATGATTTCAACCGGGCCGGACCGCGATGCCACCATCGTTTGCGCCGGCACGCAACTCGCCAAATGGATCTGATAAGCAAATCTCATGTTGTCCTACACTGACGCGCGGAAAAAAGTAATCGGGATCGCGGGATCCATCCCGCGGCCGGCGCTGCGAACACAAGTTGAAATCGAGCAGGCATTCGGCCGCATCCTGGCCGCGCCTGTCCTTGCCGATCGCGACTATCCTCCCTTCGACCGTTCGACGCGCGACGGTTTCGCGGTTCGCGCCGAGGACGCGCAAAAGCCCGGCGCGCGTCTGGAATGCATCGGCGAACTTCGCGCGGGCGGACATTTTGAAGCGACGGTCCTCTCCGGCCAATGCGTCGAGATTATGACGGGCGCAAGCATCCCGCGCGGCGCGGACGCCGTCGTGATGATTGAGCACACGAAGCGCGAGGGCCAGACGATTACGCTGGAACGCGCGTCGCAGAAGGGCGATCACATTGTCCCTCGCGGCAGCGAAGCGCGGGCGGGCGCGCTGCTGGTCGCGCCAAAGACTCGCCTGGGCTATGCGGAGATGGCCCTCGCGGCGCAGGCAGGAGCCACGCGCCTCGAAGTATTCGCCGCGCCGCGGCTCGCAATTCTTTCCACCGGCGATGAAGTCGTGGACGCGCGCGCCAAGCCCGGACCGCTGCAGGTCCGGAACAGCAACGGCATCTCCATCGAAATCCTGGCGCGCACGGCGGGCGCGGAAACAATCCAGCTCGGAAACGCGCCGGACGAAAAGGGCGCGCTCCGCGCGGCCATCGAACGCGGCCTCGAAGCTGACATCTTGGTTCTCTCCGGCGGCGTATCCATGGGCAAGTACGATTTGGTCGAGCAGGTCCTCGCCGATCTCGGCGCGGAATTTCACTTCACCGGGGTCGAGATTCGGCCGGGACGTCCTGCTGTGTTTGGAACATGTCGCAACAAGCTGGTCTTTGGCCTGCCGGGAAATCCGGTTTCGACAATGGTGACGTTCGAGCTATTCGTCTTGCCGGCCGTTGACATGTTCAACGGCGCGACGGCGCGCCCGCTGCCGGTCTTTCGCGCAAAACTTGCAACCCCAGTGCGCGAAAAGGGACCGATGACCCATTTCCTGCCCGCGCGGATCGAATGGGAAGGCAGGGAAGCGCGCGTCACGCAGTTGCCCTGGCAAGGCTCCGGCGATATCGTAGCCCTGGCCCTGGCGAACGGCTTTCTGATTGTCGGGCCCGAGCGTCCTGAAATCGCGCCAGGGGAATGGGTAGATGTGCTCCCGCGCCGTGGGGCGATCTAGGCCTTCATCGTTTCAAGGAACTGAGGTTTTGTTTATGTAGCGCTCGCCTTCAGGCGAGCATGTGCTTGAGTCCAGAGTGCCCGCCTGAAGGCGGGCGCTACAAAATCGTTTGGAATCCGGGTTGCCACACGGGTCCCTATTGGTGGCGCTAACCCTGAAGTGGACCATGAAAGAGCTGACGCACTTCCGAAAACGCGGCGAAATCGCCATGGTCAACGTGACCTCCAAAGTCGTCACGGAGCGGACGGCATTGGCGCGCGGCTTCGTGCGGATGTCGCCGTCAGTGTTGCGTGCTCTCCGGCAGCAGAAGCTTCCCAAGGGCAACCCCCTGGAAATCGCGCGAATTGCCGGGATTGCGGCGGCCAAGCGCACCTCGGAGTGGATACCTCTTTGTCACCCGTTGCCTCTGACGCACATTGATGTGACTGCGCGGCTATGCAAGAATGGCGTGGAGATCGCATCGCGCGTCACCGCGACGGCGCGGACCGGCGTGGAGATGGAAGCGCTCGTGGCGGTGTCGGCGGCGGCGCTCACGGTCTACGACATGTGCAAAGCCCTGGACAAGGGCATGGAAATCACCGACATCGTTTTGGTCGAAAAAATCGGCGGCAAGAGCGGCCATTATCTGCGCCGGAACAACCGAAAGAAGTAGTAGTCCCCGATGAAAGATCCGTCACAAGGCGTGCAGGTGCTGATTGTCGATGACAATCCCATGATCCGCGACCTGATGTGCCGCGGCATGGAATCGCACTGCTCCGTCATTTCCTCAAGCGACGGCGCGGACGCGCTGCTCAAGTCCGTCGACAATCCTCCCGACTTGATCATCTCCGATTTCCGCATGCCGGGCCTGGACGGGCGTCAACTCTTCGAGAAATTGCGAAGCCGCGAGAACACGCGCAATATTCCGTTTGTATTCGTCGCCAGCCGCGGCGATATCGAGGAAAAGTTGCGCCCCGCGGTGGGCGGCGGCGTCGAGGATTTTATTCCCAAGCCGTTTTTCGTGGCCGATCTGGTCCGCCAGGTGAAAAAAATCGTGGACCGCCTGCACCTGGAAAAAATGCAAAAGCATGCGTCGCGCCCCGGAGTGATTCAGGGCCGCCTCGAGGAAATGAGCGTCACCGAGCTCATGCAATCCCTCGAAATGGGGCAGAAATCGTGCCGCCTGCGCCTGCGCCACGGCGGGGAAGAGGCGGAGCTTTACTTCAATGCGGGCCAGTGCAAGCACGCTCATTTGGGCGGCACGGAGGGCGACGCGGTGGCCTATCAGGTCATCGGATGGCTCGACGGCGATTTTGAAATCGAATTCGGAGCGACTTCGGACCGCTCGACCACTACGCTTTCCACCACCGGCCTCCTCATGGAAGCCATGCGCCTGATGGACGAAGCCAATCAGAGCGTGCAAAGCTAGGTTTTAGTAGCACAGACTTCAGTCTGTGGATTTTCGTCAATGCGCCCAGCCCGCTCGAGATAGCCAAGATCAAGTGGACCCCCACAGACTGAAGTCTGTGCTACCTTAAACTCTTCCCATGCGCGTGGCCATCCTCACCATCAGCGATTCCGTTTCGCGAGGCACTCACAAAGATGCTTCCGGTCCAGGCCTGCGCGAGCGGTGCGCGCAACTCGGATGGGAAGTCATCGCCGAAGTTGTCTTGCCTGACGAACCAGCAGCCATTCGAGACCGCCTCATGTTTCTCGCCGACAGCAACGCAACGGACTTGATCCTGACAACGGGGGGCACGGGGATCGGCCCGAGGGACTCCACTCCCGAAGCCACCGCGGAAGCCTGCCAGAAACTTTTGCCCGGAATTTCCGAACTGATGCGCGAAGAGGGCAGGAAAAAAACTCCGCGCGCTGTCCTTTCTCGCGCCGTCGCGGGCGTTCGAGGCCGCGCTTTAGTTGTTAACCTGCCGGGCAGCCCGAGCGGCGCACTCGAATCTCTCGACGCCGTCGCGGATTTGTTGCCGCACGCCCTTCAAGTTCTTGGCGGGGCGCGCCACGACTAGATTCGATTCGTTGTTGAGGTTCCAAGTGACCAGAAAGGCCTCCCGGAGCATCCAATAAAGTAAAACGAAGGGAGACGCAATGCAGGAGCAAGATTCCATCCCGGCTGGCGCGGTGCTCGACAAATGGTCTGAGGACCCGTGGACGAATGGCGTCCAAGTGGACCGCATGGAGGATATGGAGAAGCTAGTCATCCAGACCCGCAACAGCCTCTACGAAATCATAATCATCGACGGTCGGCGCGGCGAAATCCTGGTGCGGGGCGGCCAATTCTTCCCGGAGCTAACTCCGGCCCGCCTCGCTGGGGCCACACTCGGGGGCAGCTTTTGCAAAATGCGCGGAATTTACGCGGGCTTCCGAATGGAGATCAACGCGAACGGCAAGCGCACTGTAACAACCCCTGTGGAATCCATCGGGGTTCTCGCCTGACGTAGAGTGATATCCCGCACGGTCCTGTGCGCCTGGACCCCCAGCGAGCAAGTAGTTGAACAGATCGTTTCCCTGAGAGTTCAGAATCTTCGAGCCGCCTTCACGGATGATGATGGTTTTTCGTGGCGCCGGCGTCCCGCCGGCGATTTTTCTACTCTCAACGCCCCGCAAAAACGCCGGCGAGACGCCGGCGCCACGAAAGATATGTTCTCCTTGGTGGAACTGAGGTCTCACATTTCACCTTTTAAATGAGTCGCTAGGTTAAGCGGGTCAATCCCGGAGATCGGAGTGCCGGCGAAGGAAGAATGTTGACGGACGGCTTGGCCTCGTCAACAATGCTGGCACCATGAAAACGACACTTTCGAGCAAGCTGGCAGACAAGCGTCTGGCCGTGCTGGGCGCCGGAAAGATCGGCGGAATCTTGCTGCGCGCATTCCTCGAGCAAAAGCTGGTGCAGCCGAAGCGCGTGCACGCCACGGTGCGTCACGCGGAGAAGGCGCGCTCGCTCGCCAAGCAATTGGGCATTACGGCATCGACCGACAATCGCGCGGCGGCGCACGGCGCGGACATCATCCTGCTGGCCGTGAAGCCTCAGGCAGTCAAGGAAGTTCTGGAAGAGATCAAGCCGGAGATGAAGCCGGGGAAGCTGATCGTCTCGGTGGTCGCGTCGGTTTCGACGCAGCTCATGGAAAAGCAGCTGGGCATGGATTTGCCCGTGATTCGCGCCATGCCGAACACGCCCTGCGCCATTGGTTGCGGAATGACCGGCCTCGCCAAGGGAATTCACGCGGGAAAAGAGCATCTGGAAATTGCGCGGGCGATGTTTGAAGCCGTGGGGCGCGTGGTGGATGTGGATGAAAAACAGATTGACGCGGTGACCGGACTTTCCGCGAGCGGCACCGCGTTCATCTATATTATTCTCGAGTCGCTCGCCGAAGGCGGCGTAAAGGTCGGCCTGCCCCGCGACGTCTCCACGTTGCTCGCGGCGCAGACCATGATGGGCGCGGCCCGCATGGTCCTCGATACCGGCGATCATCCCGCGCTGCTGAAAGATGCCGTAACTACTCCGGCAGGCTCTACAATGGATGGCATCCTCGAACTGGAGGACGGCAAACTGCGCGTAACCTTGATCAAGGCGGTCATGAAAGCCACACAGCGCGCTAAGGAATTAATCGTTGAATCTTAATTCTCGAGTTGCACCTATGTATTTAGTTTCAAAATTAAGACGTCCAATCGCACAGGAGGAATACAAACATGCTACGGAAAGCTTCGGCAGTCTGGAACGGTTCGCTCAAGGAAGGGAAGGGGAAAATCTCAACGGAGAGCAAGGTGCTCTCCAACGCGCAATACTCTTTTTCAACGCGCTTTGAGGACGGCATCGGCACGAACCCCGAGGAGTTGATCGCCGCGGCCCATGCCGGATGCTTCAGCATGGCTCTTTCCGCGCAGCTCGGCAACGCGGGGATTACGCCGGAATCGATCGAAACCACCGCGGCCGTGACGCTCGAAAAAGTGGAAGCGGGATTTACGGTCACGAAGGTGCATCTCGATGTGACCGCGAAAATTCCAGGCGCGAATGCCGCGGCATTTGAAAAAGCAGCGCAAGATGCCAAGGCGGGTTGCCCCATCTCGCGCCTGCTCAAGGCCGAAATCACGATGACCGCCAGGCTGGTTGGCGAGCGCGCGTCGAGCGCCTAGTTTTCCGTCGCCCGAAGAGTGGTTCTTTGTCGATCGTCGGATTTTCGTGGCGCCGGCGTCCCGCCGGCGATTTTAGGGCGTTCTGCCAGCGAGCGAGAAAACCGCCGGCGGGACGCCGGCGCCACCTGCGGTCTTCCCACGCGTTTACTTACGTGAGGTGGAACGAGAACCACCGCCCCAGCGTGATAATCCCCAGCCACAAGATGATCGAAAACGTGCCGTAAATTCGCGCCCCGAGGGGAGCGACATGAGCGTTGTTCCACGCTCCGACCCGCCTGTACACTGTTGTGTGGAACACCAACGCATTGATTCCAACGCCGAGTATCATGAACATTTTGTACCAAAAGAATGAATTCACAGCGGATCGCGTGGCTTCGGCAGAGTACATGAGCACGCCGGTCACGAACTGGACCGTAAATCCGGCCACCACCCATGGCAAAACCCAGCGCGCCAGCTTCTCGACCGGTTTGTCCCGCATCGGACCCACTCCGAAGAGCCGCAAGTCCAACAAGAATGCGGAGCTGACAAGAGACACGATCCCAAACACGTGCAGAGTCTCGACGATTGGAAATAAGTACAGCGACTCTCGCATCACATGTCCGAACGAAGTTTGATCCATCCACTGGCTAAAGTGGAACACCCACGCAGGCAACCATCCTGGCATCTCCGCACCCCTTCTTCATTTCCCGCGCAAATCGTCAAACCGAGATCCCATCCCAAGAGAGGAGGAAATCACCCCCGGAATGACCAAATTACACCTCTATTTATCGTTTGCTTTGCGCCTGGACTCAGTGACTCAGGGCACACCGGAATGTGCCCTGGGTCACATCGACTAGAGGAAAAAGGCGGGAATCAGGGAACTAGAAACCGAGCACTAAGCCGCCGACGATCTGAAACGACCTCTGATTTGTCGAAAAGAATCGCGATCCGATGAAATCGCCTTCAGCCCGGATCGCGATGTGAGGCTTCAAAAAGATGTCTAACCCGCCTCCGCCATTGCCCGCAAGGGCGCTGTTGCTCCCGAGCAACCCCGCAGTCTGGTTAAAGCGGTAATGTTCCATGCCTACTACAACGTGGACCCAGGGTTCATAGCGGCTGCGGTTGCGATAGGCCAGCCGGGGGCCTCCCCCTATAAAGAGCGACTTGGCTCCGAGATTGGGCGGCGTCGTGGTCGATCCAGTAGTCCCGAGGAAGCCGACTCCCAGCTGGGCTTCCACTCCGACCCACCGTCCAAAGTAACGTGCCACGCTAAAATTTATCCCGTGAGTATTGAATGGGCTTCCCAGCAAGTTGTCGCGGTTGTACTGGTAGCCTGCTGCCACCTGCCAGGGATCATTGACATGTTCGCTCACGGAACTGTCGCTGGGCCCTGTAGCAGTGCTCCGACCCTGCCCAGCTGGCCCTTGGGCCCCTGCCGAGGCCGAAAAGAGAAAGAAAATTCCCAAGAGAAAACTAGCCACACGCATTCCAAACCTCCCTAAGGTCACCCACACGTTTCAGAGCGGAACAAGCTCTCCCTTGATTGTAGCTGTCGCCTTTGCCCGGAAAGCACGTTTTACGGCCCATTTGCCCAATTCCATACGGAGTTAACCATCACGTGTCATTCCCGGTTCCTTGCCGGCATGGCGAGCGAAATGTGGCTCCCGCTTGACTGATGTGTTAGGATTTCCGGCGTTACGGGTGCGGGCTCTTCTTGGAGCCCGCATAAATTGGTATGCCGACCCAATACATTCCGATCTTTATTTTTGCCCTGCTGGCAGCCGCGTTTCCGGCCGTGACGCTTGTGCTTTTCAGGTTCATTCGCCCAACCCCGCTGGCTGTCGGAGCGAAGCTGCGGCCCTACGAGTGCGGCGTTGAAGCGGAAGGCGATACGCGCGGGCGGTATTCCGTCCGGTTTTACATCGTGGCGATTCTCTTCGTCATCTTCGATGTAGAAACCACGTTTCTGTTTCCCTGGGCCGTGCTGTTTTCGACCCGGCAGGCAGGCTTCCGCTTGCCTGAAATCTATGCGTTGGCGAGCATGTTCGTTTTTCTCGGCATCTTGATCGTCGGTTACGTCTGGCTCTACCGGAAGGGCGCCCTCGAATGGGTGTAAGCGGCGCCCCGGCTATATGAAACGGTGTCCCGGCCACGGATGGTGACCGGGATTTTTTTTGAGCTTTGGCCGAATACAGGATGGGTGAGGTCGTGGATTTTGGCGGAACAGGTTGACTCTGTTTTCCGCCGTGTGCTAAAAGCTACAACTTAATATTGGCCGCGCGGTGTTCGTGCGGCCGCACTACTCCTAATTCATGGCAAACGATCCGGAAGAGAAGCAGCCGTCTGCGAGTTCACCGTCTGAGCCGTCTGGAGCGAAAACCCCAGCCGCAGGGGGAGAACCCGCATCTAAACCGCCTGCTCCTCCGGCCGCGCCTGCCGCTCCCGCCGCAAAGCCTCCTGCTGCGCCCGGCGCTCCTGCCGCAAAACCTCCGGCTGCGCCTGTTCCGCCTCGGCCTCCCGCACCTCCCAAAGAAGGCCCTGTCGCCCTCGATAACGACCTCGTCAAGCGATACAAAGAAAAGTTCGGTCCTGCCATCCTGGAGGCCTGGACAGATCGCAAACAAGCCATTCTGGTCGTCGCGCGGGAGCTGCTTGCCGAAATTGCGCTCTACAGCCGGGATGATGAGAAATTTGACTGGCTGAGCGACCTCACGGCGGTCGACTGGCCGAAGCGCGAGAAGCGCTTCGACATCGTTCTCAACATGTATTCGTTTGCAAAGAACGAGCGATTGCGGCTGAAGGCCCACGCCAGCGCCGACGAGCGAGTGCCCAGTGTGCAAGGAATCTGGTCCACGGCAAATTGGATGGAGCGCGAAGTCTACGACATGTTCGGCGTGATCTTTGAGGGCCATCCCGACTTGAAGCGCATCCTGCTTCCCGACGAATGGCAGGGTTTTCCTTTACGGAAAGACTACGACATCCTGACGCAGGACACCGCCTGGGTTCGCGAAAACCTGGGCATCGAGAGCGGACAATAACGAATGCCCGACGAACGCATCCCGTTTGCCACCCACGCTGACCAGACCGTGCTCGGGGCGGACGAAATTGTCCTCAACATGGGGCCGCAGCACCCGTCGACGCACGGCGTGTTGCGCGTGAAGCTGCGCCTGGACGGCGAAAAAGTTATCGGCTCGGAATGCGTGATCGGCTACCTGCACAGGGGCGTCGAGAAAATCGCCGAGCACCGCAGCTACCAGCAGTTCGCGCCGTATGTGGACCGCATGGATTACGTCGCCGCAGTTTCAAACGGCCTGGGCTACTGCGAGGCGGTCGAAAAACTGCTGGGAACGGAAGCGCCGCCGCGGGCGCGCGTCATTCGAACGATTCTCACCGAATTGCAACGAATCGCGAGCCACCTGTTCTGGCTGGGGACGCATGCGCTCGATATCGGGGCACTGACGCCGCTGTTTTACTGCCTGCGGGAGCGCGAAGAGATCCTGAAAATTTTCGAGAAATTTTGCGGCGCGCGGCTGACCACGCATGCGTTCCGCATCGGTGGCCTGCAATACGAGGCTTACGACGAGCTCGAAAAGGACGTGGAGCGGTTCTGCACGCCTTTCGATAAGCGCGTGGACGAATACGAATCGCTGCTGACCGAAAACCGCATCTGGGTGGGACGGACCAAGGGCATCGGCATCCTCACCGCCAAGGAAGCGATCGATTACGGCGCGTCCGGCCCGGTGTTGCGCGCGAGCGGCGTGAAATGGGACATCCGCAAGGCGATGCCTTACGCTGCGTACGACCAATACAAATTTGAAATTCCCACCGGCAAGAATGGCGATACCTACGACCGGTACATCGTGCGCATGGAGGAAATGCGCCAGTCGCGGCTCATCTGCCTGCAGGCCATCGAAAATATTCCTGCCGGGCCGATCATGGGCAAAGTCGGCAAGGTGCTGAAACCGCCGCCGGGCGAGGTTTATCACGCGATTGAAGCGCCTAAGGGCGAACTCGGTTATTACATTATTAGCGACGGAACCACGCAGCCGTACCGCGTGAGGATTCGCCCGCCGTCCCTGATCAATCTTGAGGCGTTTGACAAAATGATTCGCGGGCACCTGGTGGCGGACGTCGTGGCCATCATCGGCACGCTCGATATCGTATTGGGAGAAGTCGACCGGTAGCGCCATGCTGATGAACGTCCTCCATTTCGTGATTTCCATTTGGGTGCCGCTGGTTTGCGCGCTCATTATCGTGGCCGTTTTGCCTCTCATTGCCGGATACATCGTTTTGATGGAACGAAAAGTCATGGCGGACATGCAGGCGCGGCTTGGACCGATGCGCGTCGGACCGCACGGATTGCTGCAGCCGATCGCGGACGCGTTGAAGCTGCTCATCAAGGAAGACATCATCCCTGATGAAGCGGACAAGATGATTTTCTGGTTCGCCCCGCTGATTTCGGTGACGGCGGCCATGCTGGCCATGTCGGCGCTCGCGATTGGGCCGTGGTTCCAGATTGCCGACTTGAATGTAGGTCTCCTCTTCATCGTTGGAATCAGCGCGCTTGGGATTTTCGGAATTGTGCTGGGTGGTTGGTCCTCGAACAGTCACTATTCCTTGCTCGGGGCGCTGCGCAGCGCGGCGCAGCTGGTGAGCTACGAAACCGCGGCGGGAATGGCGATTGTGGGCGGATTGCTGCTCGCCGGGACGCTCTCGACGCGCGAAATTATTCAGGCGCAGAACGATTACGGTATGTGGTTTGCGTTTGCCGCGCCGGTCGGATTTTTTGTTTACATTGTCGCGTCAATCGCGGAAACCAATCGCGCTCCGTTCGATTTGCCGGAAGCCGAATCGGAACTGGTCGCCGGCTACATGACGGAATATAGCGGCTTCCGCTGGGCGCTCTATTTTCTCGCGGAGTACACAAACATGGTCGTTGTCGCGTCGATTGCCACGACGCTCTTTCTTGGCGGCTGGTTGCGGCCGTTTGCCGGCACGCCGGCATTTAATTTCCTGGATGGTTTGCCGTCGGTGCTGATGCTGGGTGTCGGGGGATATTGCTTTTACCGCGCGCCGAAGCAGCCTGTGAAAGTGCAGAAGCTTTTTATGGTGGCCGTAGGGCTGCTCATGATTCTGGCCGCAATTATTCTTGCGGTGCCGTTGATCCCTGCGGTTGGCACGATGCTTCCCGGGTTGAAGCCGGGATTGCACGGCGCGTTCTGGTTCCTGTTGAAAGTGGGGCTGTACATCTACTTATTCATGTGGCTGCGGTTCACCTTCCCGCGGTATCGCTTTGATCAGTTGATGCGCCTGGGATGGCAATTCTTGATTCCTCTCTCCATCGTGAACGTGATGGGAATCGGCGTGGCCTTGGTTTTGCACCGGCACTGGGGATGGAGCCATCTGGCGGCGTTTTCGCTGACGACTTTGATCACGCTGGCAATCGCCGGAGGGCTGGCATCGGCGGAAGACAAGCAAGAGAAAGAGCACGTGATCGTTGGGGAAGCGTAGCTTTTAGTAGCACAGCCACTCTTGGCTGTGTGGTTTTTGAGGGAGCAAACAAAGGCACACAGCCAAGAGTGGCTGTGCTACTTAAAAAATGCTCGATCAGATCGTATTTTATTTTTTTGCGGCGCTGGCCGTTGTTTCCGCGATCCTGGTAGTGACGCGGCGCAACGTGGTCCAGAGCGCCATTTTCCTGATCACGGCGCTCCTGGCGACGGCGGGCATCTTTTTGCAATTGCACGCGGAATTTTTGTTCATCGTGCAGGTGATTCTGTACGCGGGCGGCATCATGGTGCTGTTCGTGTTCGTCATCATGCTGATCAACGTGGACGTTTCGCTGCACCAGGTCCAGTTCAACCGGCAGTGGTGGCTGGGATTGCTGCTGGCGCTGGTGGTTGGCGCGGAACTCACGATTGCGATTGCCATCGGCCGGTCCCATACCGCGTTCGGCGAGCCCGCGCCGGCAAGCGCTCTCGAGCCGAGCACGCAACTCGTGGGCAAAGTTTTGTTCAGCGAATATATGCTGCCGTTTGAAATCGCGTCGATCCTCCTGCTCGTGGCCATGATCGGCGCGGTGGTGATGGCGAAGAAGAAAATATGAAGAGGCGGGTACAGCGATGATTTCCACCAGCCAGTATCTGTGGCTCGGCATGGTGCTGTTCACGATCGGCGCGATCGGTGTTGTGACCCGCCGGAACGTGATCATCATTTTGATGTCCATCGAACTGATGCTGAACGCCGTGAACATCAATCTGGTGGCGTTCTCGCGGCTGGTCGGCTCGGCGGAAGGGCACGTGTTCGCCATCTTCATCATCACCGATGCGGCCGCGGAAGCCGCTGTAGGGCTGGGCATCATCATTGCGTTTTTCCGCAATCGCGAGACGCTGCTGGGCGACGAGATGGATTTGCTGAAGTGGTAGGAAATGCGGTGACTGGTGACTGGTGATTAGTGGCTGGTGAAACCGCGGAGTTGAGAGTTGACAGTTTAGAGTTGAGAGTCGGAACGCGGTATGCAGGGGCTTTCTAGAAATCTAAAATTATGATGCCGACGGAATATTTTCTCGCGCATATCTGGCTGATCCCGCTGTTTCCCCTGGTGGGGGCGGCGCTGATGTTGTTTATCGGCCGGCGGCTCCCGAATGCGGGAGTGAACGTTATTTGCGTCGGTACGCCTTTTCTCGCGATGTGCTATGCCTTTGGCGCGATCTGGCAACTCGTTTCTCGGCCCGCCACCGAACGCCTGGTTAATTACAACTTGTTTGATTGGGTTCCCGCCGGAATCATGCACACGAATTCCGGGCGCGTGCTGGATTTCCACGTACCGTGGGGCGTCCTGATGGACCCGCTGACGGCGGTGATGCTGCTGGTGGTCACGGGCGTCGGGTTTCTCATTCACGTCTACTCGACCGGATACATGGCGCACGAAGGCGGATACTATCGCTTCTTCGGCTATCTGAATTTGTTCATGTTCTCGATGCTGACGCTGGTCCTGGCGAACAATTTGCTCCTGTTGTTCGTCGGCTGGGAAGGCGTCGGGCTGTGCAGCTACCTCCTGATCGGTTTCTACTTTTTGCGTAAGTCGGCGACAGACGCGGGAAAGAAAGCGTTCATCGTCAACCGCGTCGGGGACGCAGGCTTCATCCTGGGCCTGTTCCTGATGCTGGGCACGCTCGGCACGATTCAGTTCACCGAACTTGGCCCGGCGATCGCGGCGGGGCATTTTCAGATGGGCGATGCCGCGCTCACGGCAATCGCGCTCCTGCTCTTCGTAGGAGCGACAGGGAAGTCGGCGCAGCTTCCCTTATACGTGTGGCTGCCGGATGCGATGGAGGGCCCGACGCCAGTCAGCGCGTTGATTCATGCGGCGACGATGGTGACCGCCGGCGTGTACATGATTGCGCGCACGAACGCCGTGTTCTCGATGGCGCCGAAGGCGCTGGAAGTGGTCGCCGTCGTGGGCTGCGTCACTTCGCTCTTTGCGGCGACAATCGGCCTCCTGCAGAACGATATCAAGAAAGTGCTGGCCTACTCGACCATTTCCCAGCTGGGCTACATGTTCCTCGCCTGCGGAGTGGGCGCGTTCACCGCGGGCGTCTTTCACCTGATGACGCACGCGTTCTTCAAAGCCCTGCTCTTCCTCGGATCGGGCAGCGTGATTCACGCGCTCTCCGGCGAACAGGACATGCGCAAGATGGGCGCGCTGTGGAAGAAAATTCCGACGACGGCAAAAACATTCGTGATTGCATCCATCGCGATCGCCGGGATACCGCCGCTTGCGGGCTTCTTCAGCAAGGACGCGATCCTGGGCCACGCGTTTGAGAACAACAAGTTCCTTTGGCTGCTGGGATTCATCACGGCCGGGATGACGGCGTTCTACATGTTTCGCCTGGTGAACATGACGTTCTTCGGCGATTCGCGCGTCGATCATGAAGTCGAGCACCACATACACGAGTCGCCGAGCTCCATGACCGTGCCGCTGATAATTCTTGCCGTGCTATCCGTTGTCGGCGGTTGGGTCGGCTGGCCGGAGTCGCTTGGCGGCAGCGACCGCTTCTCGAAATTCCTGGAACCGGTAATGGCGAAGCACGCGGAAGAAGGCGCCGAAGCGGCAGCAACGCAGGCGGCGTCCGGGGCCTCGGTGGAATATTTGCTGATGCTGGCATCTGTGCTCATCGCCTGCGGCGGCATTTGGCTGGCGTACCGTTGGTACATCCAGCATCCGGAAGTCCCGGACAAGATCGCGGCGGCAAGCCCGTTCCTGTACCGCTTGATTTACAACAAGTATTATGTGGACCAACTTTACGACGCAATGTTCGTAAATCGCATGAAAGACCTGGCGCTCACGCTGGGCTCGTTCGACGTGAATATTATTAACGGCCTTGGCGTGGACGGCTCTGGCTGGGTGACGCGCGTTACCTCGAGCATCTCCGGCATTTGGGATTCCTGGATTGTGGACGGCCTGGTGAATCTGGCCGCGCGGATCGTCTGGCTGTTCAGCTGGCCCGTGCGGATGCTGCAGACCGGGCGCGTGGCGCGGTACGCGTTGTTCATGCTGTTCGGCGTGCTGATTTTTTTGGGCTATTACTTGTGGACTTCGGGTTTCAGGCTGTAACTTGCGTGCCGGCCGGTTTTTGTTTTGTGTAGCGCCCGCCTTCAGGCGGGCATTCTGCAATGACGCGACGAATGCCCACCTGAAGGTGGGCGCTACAAATGCCGGGAAAGAAGCTTTGCGCACGAATTGATTCAGAAGAAGGCGAGGCAGGAAGATGGAATTTTACAACACTCACATCCTGACGGTGGTGCTGTTCACGCCGCTGGTGGGGTCGCTGGTGCTGCTGTTCGTGCCGCGCGACAGCGTAACCGCGCACCGCGTCATCGGCAATCTTTTCGGCTTCCTCGGGCTGATCGTTTCGCTGCCGCTGATCTGGCGCTTCAGCCTGGACCCGGCCGCGCCGCGCTACCAGTTCCCCGAAACCTACGACTGGATTCCTTCCATCGGCGCGCACTACTCGCTGGGCATCGACGGCATCAGCCTTCTTCTCGTCATGTTGACAACCCTCCTCGGCGCCATTTCGATTCTTTCGTCGTGGAGCGCCATCAAGATGCGGACGAAGGAATACTACATTCTGTTTCTCCTGCTTCAGGTGGGCATGCTGGGCGTGTTCATGGCGCTGGATTTCTTCCTCTTCTACATGTTCTGGGAAGTGATGCTCGTCCCGATGTATTTCCTGATCGGCGTGTGGGGCAGCGACCGCCGTTTGTACGCCGCGATCAAATTTTTCCTCTATACCTTGGTCGGTTCGGTGATCATGCTGCTCGGAATCCTGGCGCTGTATTTTAAAGCGGGCGGTGGCACATTCGATATGCCGACGCTCCTCGCCTCCGCCGCGCAGTTTGATACGCGCACGCAAGTCCTGCTGTTCTGGGCGTTTTTCTTCGCGTTTGCAATCAAGGTGCCCATGTTCCCGTTCCACACCTGGCTGCCCGACGCGCACACCGAAGCGCCCACGGCGGGCTCCGTCATCCTAGCCGGCGTTTTGTTGAAAATGGGCACGTACGGGTTCATCCGCTTCTCGCTGCCGCTCCTGCCGCAGGACGCCGCGGCGCGCCACAAAATTGTCACCATCATGCTGGTCGTTTCGATCATCGGCATTATTTACGGCGCGCTCGTCTGCATGATGCAGAAAGACATGAAGAAGCTGATCGCCTACAGCTCGGTCAGCCATCTGGCTTTCTGCACGCTCGGAATTTTCGCTCTGACGCCGAACGGTCTCTCCGGCAGCGTGATCCAGCAGATCAACCACGGCCTCTCCACCGGTGCGCTTTTCTTGATCGTCGGCGTGCTGTACGAACGCAGGCACACGCGCCTGATTTCGGAGTACGGCGGCCTTTCGACGCCCATGCCGGCCTTTGCCGCCATCTATATGATCGCCACGCTCAGCTCGCTGGGCTTGCCTTTGCTCAACGGATTTATCGGTGAGTTCGTGATCCTGCGCGGCACGTACGAAGTCAGCATCAAGTACGCGGCCTGGGCCGTGATCGGCATTATCTTGGGCGCTGCCTACTTGCTGTGGCTCTACCAGCGCGTGATGTTTGGATCGGTCACCAATCCCGCGAACGAGCATTTGCCGGACCTGAACGCGCGCGAATACGCGACGCTGGTTCCCTTGATTATTCTGTGCTTTTGGATCGGCATTTATCCGAAGCCGCTGTTCCGCGTGCTGGAGCGGCCCGTGCAGCAGATCGTCGAGCAGATCAATCCCGGGTATTACGGCGCGGAGCGCGCAGCCGCTCCAGCGGCTACTCCCGCTCTGGCTCCCGCGGATGCAAACGGCGGGACAGCAGGTATGCCCGGAATGAATATGCCGTCCAGTACCGAGACATCTCCTGCTCCGGAAACGGAGAAGAAGTAGAAGAGCTGATGAGCCAAATCCTCCAACTAATGCAACGCATCTTCGCACCGTTTGGTTCGTTCATGCAGGAGGGCGGCGGCGGCCTGCTCCTGCCGGAGATGATGCTGGTCCTGTTTGCGATGGGTATCCTGCTCACCGATTATCTACTGGAGGCTCGCGATAAGTTTTTCAACGCATTGATGGCCATGCTCGGCGTGATTTTCAGCTGGCTGACGTTGGTAGGTCTACCGACGTTCATAAACAACTTCCTTCGGCAAATCCCGATTCTGCGGATCTTTGCGGTGCCGGGGTTGCGCGGGATAGCTGACCGCGGGCCCGTCGGATTCAGCAATTCGGTGATCGTCGATCAGTTCTCCGTGTTTTTCGGCGCCATCTTCCTGATCGCGACGGCGCTGGTCATCATCCTCTCGGTGCGTTATCTGCAACTCGAAGACGAAAATCACGGCGAATATTACGCCCTGATGCTTTTCGCGACGGTCGGCATGATGTTCATGGCGTCCGGCTATGACCTCATCGTGGAATTCGTCGGCCTCGAAACGATGGCGATCAGCTTTTACGTGCTGGCGGGATTCCTGCGGCGCGACAAGCGTTCGAACGAAGGCGCGGTCAAATATCTGCTGCTGGGCGCGTTCAGTTCGGCGATTCTGGCCTATGGATTCTCGATCCTCTACGGGATCGGCGCCATGGCCAACCTCAGCTCTATTGGCCAGTCGCTGCCTCCCAGAACCAATCTGGACGTGATTGCCGTCGCGGTGGAGGCAAGGGGCCACACGGACCTGTTCGTGCTTCTGGCGCTCGCTACCGTGGCCGCAGGGCTTTTCTTTAAGGTGGCGGCGGTACCGTTCCACCAGTGGGCTCCTGACGTGTACGAGGGCGCTCCGACGCCGATTACGGCCTACATCAGCGTGGCGTCCAAGACGGCGAGCTTCGCCCTGTTACTGCGCCTGCTGCTCACCGTGTTCTGGCCGGTGCGAGTCGATTGGGAGATGCTGATCGCCGGCGTGGCCATCGCGTCCCTCACCGTTGGGAACCTGGCGGCGATCACGCAGACGAATGTGAAGCGCATGCTGGCCTACTCCTCGATTTCCCATGTGGGCTACGTCCTGCTCGGAATCGTGGCGGCCGCGTCGAGCCCGCTCGGTTTTCTGGCCGGCATGAAGGGCGTGGCGTTTTATCTTTTCGTTTACGCGTTCATGACCATTGGCGCGTTTGCCGTGCTGATCGTGCTGCAGCGGCAGGGAATCATCGGCGACGAGCTGGACGACTTGAACGGCCTGTACCGGCGCAGCCCGCTGTCCGCGCTGATGCTCTTGATTTTCATGCTTTCTCTTGCCGGGATTCCGCCACTGGCGGGCTTCCTCGGAAAATATTTCATCCTGCAGTCGCTGATCGATACCGGGCACGTTCGCCTCGCGCTGTTCGGCGCGCTCTACATCGTGCCTGCGCTGTACTACTATTTCCGGATCGTCGCGCACGCATATCTGTACGAGCCGGGCAACGCGCCGTTGCCGATCGTCAGCATCGGGCAGAGGATTGCTTTCGCCGTGATGTGCTTCGTGACCGTCGCCGCCGGGGTCTACCCGGAACCGTTCGTACGCTTGGCGACTTACTCGCTGTTTTTCCCATCAGGTTTCAGTGGCCACTGAAGATCCAGGCTCGCCTTCCTCTCCATCGCCTAGAAAACGGCCCGATTCTGTATCCAGCCAATTCGCAACGGCCTTGGAATTGCCGATAGTACTCGTGTCCGCAATCGTTGTGGGTGGGCTCTTCGGATTTTTACTCGACCGGTGGCTACACACTAAACCGATTCTGACGCTGATTCTAGGGGGACTCGGATTCTATGCGGGGGTGCGCGACGTTTTGCGCCGCGTGTCGAGGGGCGATTGATGGAAACAGCGGTCGTGAAACAACATGAATTGACCGAAAGAAGAATCGCTCAATTTACTCTTGTGCTGGGCGGTGCAACGTCTGTTGGAACGAGTTTCCTATATTCAATTCGTGTGGGGTTGGGAGTCCTAATTGGAACTTTGCTCGCATGGATTAATTTTCGCTGGTTGGAGCGGGCGATGGATTCAGTCGCACGAGCTTCGACGGCGCAGGCAGGCTCTCCGGAAGCGCATGTCCCTATCAGTAGCTATTTCGGATTGTTTGCGCGGTACGCCTTGATCGCCCTTGTTGTGTATGTTATTTTTTCAGTATTCAAGATTTCCGTTTTGAGCATGGTTGTGGGATTGTGTGCACTAGGTGCAGCGGCGATTTTGGCGAGTTTGATGGAAGTTCTGGGGTCAAATTCCAAGTCGCACTAACTGGAGAGATGGGTAGATGACGGAGCACGTAAAATGGCTAACTGTGTTCGTAAATCATTATTTGGGCGGTGTCGCGTTAAGCGTTCTTCACGCCATCCATATTCAACCCTCACACCCTGACCTGCCAATTCCGGAACACGTCGTGATGTCGATAGTGGTTTTTTTGGTTGCGGTCCTTGCGACTCTTTGGCTGAAGCCGAGGTTGTCGGTTGATAACCCGGGCGGCGCGCAACAAATCGCCGAATTGTTGATAACTAATCCCATTGGTTTCGGGATCCGCGATCTTCTTATCGAAAATGCGCATGACAAGAAAGGGAAGTATGTCGCGATGGTCGGCTCGGTAGCCGCTTTTATTCTCCTCTCGAACGCATTGAGTGTGTTTCCACTCTTTTCCGCTCCAACTGGAGAAATTTCGGTTCCCTTGGGCTGTGCGATTGTCGTCTTTTTGTATTTCAATTGGCAAGGAATTAAACATCATACTGTTGGCTACTATTTGCTTACATTCGCTGGCTCACCGAAAACGTTGGGCGACTGGCTATTGGGCATTCTACTTTTTCCTGTCGAGCTTATCAGCACCGCAGCGCGCCTACTCTCCCTAACGGTCCGCCTCTGGGCTAACATATTCGCGAGCGATTTGCTTTATGTGATTTTCCTTGGTTTATTCGTCCAACCGGTGATTTGGGGCCTCGGAAAGTCGACTCTACTGGGCGTGGGCCTAGGTATTTTCCCAGCGCTGTTCCCGCTGCCTTTTATCGCTCTGCAGATTTTTGTCGCAATCATTCAGGCTTATGTTTTTACGCTGTTGCCCGCCATTTATATCGGAATCGCAACAGCGGACGAGCACTAATTCGGCATTATGGTCGTAGGGCCGCTCCAAAGTGAGACCGGATGTATTGCGATGGTCCGGGAACCACCGCTTGGCGGCAATTCATAGGAGGAAAAGATGAGGAAAGTTCTGTACACGATTGGTGCACTGGCAGGCGTATTGATTGCGAGCCCAGCTGCATTTGCGCAAACAGCGGCCGCTCCGGTAATGGGCACGAATTGGGTGGCTATTTCGGCGGCGTTCGGTATGGCGCTGGCGGCGTTCGGCGGTGCAATCGCGCAGTCGCGTGTGGCGTCTTCGGCATGTGAAGGCATGGCCCGCAATCCGGGGGCGGCAGGAGCCATCCGCGCGGCGATGATTCTCGGTCTAGTGTTCATCGAGACGCTCGCGCTTTTGACCCTCGTTATCATTATCGTGAAGGTCTAGTTAGAGATATCGCTTTTGGTTTTCTGCGGCACGCTCTCGGACTTTCGAGGGCGTGCCGCTTTGTTTCTAGTGGCACACGCTTCAGCCTGTGGGGTTTTTCGCGCGCGCGACAGCAAAGCAAACAGGCTGAAGCGTGTTCCACCAAAACCTACCGGATATTCAGCGCGGCTTTGGCGGCGAAATCGATGATCCGGGCGGGGAACAAGCCGGCGAAGACCGTGCCGGCGGCGGCGATCCACAAGACGGCGGAGAGTGTCCATGGGACGGGCTCGGCGACTATTTCCGTCGCCGGCTCGCGCATGTACATGACGACGATGACGCGCAAGTAGTAGTAAGCGCCGATGACGCTGTTCAGGGCCAGCAGGATTGCCAGCCAGATCAAGTTGGATTCGAGGGCGGCATTGAAGACGTAAAATTTTCCTAGGAACCCTGCCGTGATTGGCAATCCCAGAAGTGAAAGCAGAAACAGCGACAGACATGCGGCCATTGCGGGCTGTCGCCGCGCGAGCCCTGTAAAATCCTCGATGTCGACATGGCGCTCGCCTGGCCCGCCGAGTTGCGCGACGATCAGGAACGCGCCCATCTTCACGAGAGCATAGCCGACGAGGTAGAACAGCGCGGCGGCAATGCCCGCTTCCGGATGGTCCGTGGCGGCAGCGGCCGTGAGCGCGACGAGGATGTATCCCGCGTGCGCAATCGAGCTGTAGGCCAGCATCCGCTTCACGCTCGTCTGCACGATCGCGGACAAATTTCCGGCGAACATGCTGAGCGCGGCCGCCACCCACAACGCCCAGAACCACAGCGGCGCTGCGGCGTCCACGCTGGCCATGATGCGCAACGCCAGGGCGAATGCGGCAGCCTTGGGGCCCGTCGAAAGCAGCGCGGTGACCGGCGCGGGAGCGCCTTCGTAAACGTCCGGCGTCCAAAGCTGGAAGGGAGCCGCGGCGACCTTAAAGGCCAGGCCGACAAAAATAAATCCGAGGCCGATCTTCAAGAGGGTGTGCGCGGAATCGTTGGCGAGCGGCGTCATCAAGTCGAGGTGCGTCGATCCCGTGGCGCCGAAGGACAACGCGATCCCGTACAGGAAAAAAGCCGTGGCAAACGATCCCAGCAGAAAATACTTCATCGCCGCTTCGTTCGAGCGCGGGGCGTCGCGCCGGTAGCTCGCCAAAATGTAGGAGGAGATGGAGCTCATTTCCAGGCCGATGAAGGCCGTCAATAACTCGTGCGCTCCAGCCATCACGCCCATGCCGGCAGTCGCGAACAAAATCAGCGCGCAAAATTCGGCGGCGTCCAGATCGTCGCGCTGGAGGTAGCCGATCGAACCGAGAATCACGAGGAACGCCGCGCCGCACACGATCCAGTGGACAAACAGGCTGAAGGCGTCGGCCCGGAAAAGGCCGGAATAGGCGGGGCCCGGATACACCAAGGGAAAATACGTCGAGGCCAGGGCGAGCGCCGCTCCTAGGAGCGAAATGCCCGCCAGCACGCCGTGGCGCGCCTTCGAGACCACGGGCGCGAGAAGCATGACCAGCATCCCGAAGCCGCAGAGAACGATCTCGGGCGCAATCCTGTACAGGTCTTGGATGGGTGGGAACATTTATTTCAATTTCACCGAGTCTGCCGCGCCGGCTGTACGCCGCGGCGTTCAGGCCGTGCGGCGTCACGGGGCGCATGATCCAGATCCATGCTGCTCGCGCCATGAGTGCGCGCGCCGCCGGCGTTGTACGCCTGCGGGCGCTGCATGAGTTGCAAAACGTTTTGCGTGTAGGCTTCGGTGCGCCGCGTGAAGAATGGCGAGCCGATGCCCATCCACAGAATGAGCGCAGCCATCACGAACAGAATTCCGCGCTCGCGCATTTCCAAATCCGGGAGTCTGCCGTTCTTGTCTTGCGTGATGCTGCCAAAGAACACGCGCTGGTACGACCAAAGCAGATAGACGGCCGAGAAAATAACGCCGAGCGCGGCCCAGGATGCCCAATTCGCATGTTTCTGAAATGTGCCCGCGAGAATCAGGAACTCGCCGACGAAGCCGTTGAGCATCGGTAGTCCTGCGGAGGCAAGGCAAGAAAACAAGTACAGCGCCGCCAGGACCGGCATGGGCGTGGCAAGGCCGCCGAATTCCGAGATCAAATGCGTGTGCCGCCGGTCATACAGCATCCCGACGCACAGGAACAGCGCGCCGGTCGAAATCCCGTGATTGAGCATCTGATAGACGGCGCCCTGAATGGAAATCGGGTGAAACGCGAAAATTCCGAGGACGACAAATCCCAGGTGGCTGACCGAGGAGTACGCCACCAGCCGCTTCAAATCCACCTGCACCATGGCCACCAGCGCCCCGTAAATGATGCCGATGATCGCCAGTACCGCAATGTACGGCGCAAACTGGCGCGCGGCGTCCGGAAACAGCGGCAAGCAGAACCGCAGCATGCCGTAGATGCCCATCTTAAGCAGGACGCCCGCGAGCATCACCGAGCCCGCCGTGGGAGCCTCGGTGTGCGCGTCCGGCAGCCACGTGTGCAGAGGGAAGAGCGGCACCTTGATGGCGAACGCAAAAAAGAACGCGCCGAAGAGCAAATATTCCGTATGCAACGGCAAAGTGACGGTGCCATTGGAGAGCAGCGCCTGAATCTGCGAGACGTCGAACGTCGGATAGCCCGCGACGGCGGTGACGCGGTAGAGCCACAAAATCGCCACCAGCATCAGGATCGAGCCGAACATCGTGTACAGCACGAACTTCAACGCGGCATAGATGCGGCGTCCGTGTCCCCAGATGCCGATCAGGAAATACATCGGGATCAGCATCACTTCCCAGAACAAAAAGAAGAGGAACAGGTCGAGCGAAACGAAGACGCCGATCACTCCGGTTTCCAGCACCAGCAGACAAATGAAGAAGCCTTTCACGCGCTGGTCGATCGACTTCGAGGACGCGAGGATCGAAATCGGCGTGAGCAGCGTGGTCAGCAGGATGAGAAACAGGCTGAGGCCGTCGATGCCCAGGTGATAGTGAATTGGCGGCTGCGGAATCCAGGCGCGGAATTCTTCCCATTGGTAGCCGGTGGAGTGTGCGTCAAAGCCGCGCAGGAGCAGCAGCGAAAGGGCGAATTCGACGACCGCGGTGGTCATCGCCAGCCGGCGAATCCAGAGATGATCGTCATCGCGCAAGAGCAGAAGAGCGAGCGTGCCCGCGACGGGGAGAAACGTCAGAACCGAAAGCAAGTAAGTTTGCTGCACGTCAGTCCACCATCCAGAGCAGCAGGGAAGTGAAAACGAGCACGCCCAGGACGATCCAGGTGGCGTAGCTGCGAATGTTTCCGGTCGTCGCGCGTCGCACGCGGTCGCCCGTTTCGCGGGAAACGAAGGCGACGCCGTTCACGGCGCCGTCGATGGCACGCTCGTCGATCGCGTGCCACAAAACTTTGTCGGAAATCCAGACCAGCGGGCGCACGATCGCGGCCTGATACAACTCGTCGACAAAATATTTTCCGGAGAAAAGTTTGTACAGCGGGGAAAGCGAATCCGCCAGCTTCTTCGGCGCTTCCGGGCTCTTGATATAGAACCACCACGCCAGGAAGAAACCGAGCAGTCCGGCGATCACGGGCGCGCCAAGCAGGGCCTGCAAAATTTCTCCGCCGCCTCCAGAAGATTCGGCCGCGGCGGCAGCCGGTTCCGCCGCCGGTTGCCAGCACGGGCGCGAGAAATTGCTGGAAGTGGTTCACGCCGCCCACGAGCTGCGGCGCGGCCATCCAGCCACCGCATACGGAAAGGACGGCCAGAACGATCAGGGGTATCGTCATGTTCTTCGGCGATTCGTGCACATGCACGTGGTGCTCGTCATACCGCTCGGCGCCGAAGAAGGTCAGGAATAACAGGCGGAACATATAAAACGAAGTGAGCCCCGCGGTCAGGACTCCGAGGCCCCAAAGCACTGGACTCACGTGCTGCGCTTCATTCAGGATTTCATCCTTGCTGAAGAATCCCGAAAAGCCGGGCGCGCCCGCAATTGCCAGCGTGGCCATGAACATCGTCCAGAACGTGACCGGAATTTTCTTGCGCAGGCCGCCCATCTTGCGCATGTCCTGCTCGCCGCCCATGGCGTGGATCACGCTGCCCGCCGCGAGGAAGAGCAGTCCTTTGAAGAATGCGTGCGTCATTAAGTGAAAAATGCCCGCGCCAAACGCGCCCACGCCGCAGGCCAGGAACATGTATCCGAGCTGGGAGACCGTGGAGTAGGCAAGCACTTTCTTGATGTCGGTTTGCACGAGGCCAATCGTGGCCGCGAACAGCGCCGTCGCGCATCCGATCACGCCGACAACCTGCATGGCCACCGGCGCGTTCAGGAAAATCGCGTGCGAACGCACGACCATGTAGACGCCCGCGGTCACCATTGTCGCCGCGTGGATCAGCGCGCTGACCGGCGTCGGACCTTCCATCGCGTCCGGCAGCCAGACGTAGAGCGGAAGCTGCGCGGATTTTCCAACCGCGCCGACAAACAGCAGAAGCGCAATCGTCGTGAGCGTGCCGATCTGTCCGGCGGGATCAGCGGCCATGCCGGCGGCGCGCGGCAGGACGATCGAGAAATCGAGCGAGCCGAAAGTGCGGAAAATCAGGAACAGGCCCAGAAGGAATCCAAAATCGCCGATGCGGTTTACCCAGAACGCTTTGTTGCCGGCGTTCGTGGCGGATTGTTTCAGAAAGAAGAATCCGATCAGCAGGTAGCTGCTCAGCCCTACGCCTTCCCAGCCGACGAACATCAGCAGGTAGTTGGCCGCCAGGATCAGCACGAGCATGAAGAACATGAACAGGTTGAGGTAAGAGAAAAACCGCCGGTAGCCTGGATCCTCGTGCATGTATCCTGTGGAATAAATGTGAATGAGCCAGCCCACTCCGGTGACAACCAGCAGCATGATCACAGTGAGCTGGTCCACTTGTAGCGCGAAGTCTGCTTGAAATCCTCCAGCGGAAATCCACGTAAAATAGGTTCTGATCCAGGGAATCTGATTTGGTGAAAGCGTAAAGAATTCGCGCACCGCTTCGAGCGCGACGAGAAACGACAGCGTGGTTGAGGAAAGCGCGACGGCGGAAATGATGCGCTTCGGCCAGCGCCCGCCAAATATTCCATTGGCGGCGGCGCCCAGGAGGGGCAGCAGCGGAATGATCCAGAGATAAGTGAGAACCGGCATCAGTCTTTCAGCGAATCCACGTTTTCCACGTCGAGCGTTCCCCGGTTGCGGTGAATGAGGATGATAATCGCCAGGCCTACGGCGGCTTCGGCCGCGGCCACGACGATCACGAAAAAGACGAACACCTGCCCCTGCAGCTGGCCGAGCAACCGGCTGAAGGAAACGAACGCCAGATTGACGGCGTTGAGCATCAGCTCAATGGACATGAAAATGGTGAGGATATTGCGCTTGAAAATAAACGCAATCACGCCCAATCCGAACAGGACGGCGCTGAGCACCAGAAAGTACGAAGTCGGAACCACAACTCCCCCAGAGTGCTTCTTTGACTCGTGTAGCGCCCGCCTTCAGGCGGACACTTTTGGCGCAAGCAAATGCCCGCCTGAAGGCGAGCGCTACACGGCCCCGGCCGAAACAATCCGGCCCTAGTTGGAATCTTCGCGGCGCGCCAGGACCAGGGCGCCCAGCAAAGCGATCAAAATCAGAAACGACGTCAGCTCAAACGGGAACACGTATTCGCGGAAGAGCAGCGTCGACAAGTCGCGCGTTGAGACCGTTTCCGCTGGCGCCGAGCCGAGGTGCGACGTGGCCCGCCCAATCCAATAGGCCACTTCCACGAGGAACACCACCCCGAGCGGCACGCCCACAAAGCGCGCCAGGCGGCTCACGTTCGAGCGTTCTTCTTCCCCGGCATTGAGCAGCATGATGACGAAAACAAATAACACCATGATCGCGCCCGCATACACGATGATCTGCACGGCGGCAACGAATTCCGCGCCTTGCAATAGATAAAGCCCCGCGAGCGCGACCATGACGACGATCAGCGACAGGGCGCTGTGAATCGGGTGCCGCTGCAGGATCAGGCTGACCGCTCCCGCCACGGTCACCGCGGCGAGGACCAGGAACATCGCGATTTGCGGCGTGATCATCGTATCCCTCGGGGCGTCCCTCCCGGCATTTTCTTGGACTCGAATCTCATTGTTGTGTCAGCACAATCGCCAGACTCGTGATCACCACGTTCAAGATCGAAAGCGGGAGAAGCAGCTTCCACCCGAAATTCATCAGTTGATCGTAACGGAAACGCGGAAGCGTCCCGCGCACCCACACGTAAATGAACAGGAAAATCGCGATCTTCAGCAGAAACCAGAATGGCCCCTGGATAAAATCGATAACTCCCGGCTGGCCGCAAAATACTCCAAGTCCGCACAGTGCGACTCCCAGAACCGGCAATACGATCCGCCCAAACACCGTGAGATAGCGCACGCCATGCACGATCAAGGCGAGGCCCGCGAGGGCAAACACCGCCGAGGGAATGAAGTGCGTCCAGGCGAACAGCGATGTCTGCGGAAAGGGCGAGAGCCATCCGCCGAAAAATAAAATCGTAGCGAGGCAGGAAACGGTAATCATGCTGGCGTATTCGGCCATGAAAAACATGGCGAATTTGAAGCTGGCGTACTCAGTGTGAAACCCGGCGACGAGCTCGGATTCCGCTTCGGCGAGGTCGAATGGCGCACGATTGGTCTCCGCCACCGCGGAGATGAAAAACAGAAAAAATCCCAGAATCTGCGGCATGGGCGAGCCGATCAGGTTCCATCGCGGCACGAATCCCCAATGAAAACCCTGCTGCGAGGTCACGATTTCGCTCAGGTTGAAAGTGCCAGCCATCAGGATCACGCCCACGACCGACATCGTCAGCGCGAGTTCATAGCTGATCATTTGCGCCGAGCTGCGCAGGCCGCCGAGCAGAGGATATTTGCTGTTCGATGACCAGCCGGCCAAAGCCACGCCGTACACTCCCATCGACGTGATCGCGAATAAAATCAAGAGGCCAATGTTCAAATTCGTGATGCCCGTCGGCGTCGGCTGGCCGAACATCGTCAATCCCTTCGGCCCGAAGGGAATCACGGCGATCGAAGTGATGGCGAGAGACAGCGCCAGAAACGGCGCAAGAAAATAGGCGAACTTGTCCGCGGCGGCCGGCGTCACGTCTTCCTTGAACAGAAATTTGACGCCATCGGCGAGCGGCTGCAGCAAGCCGTGCGGGCCGACGCGATATGGTCCCCAGCGCGCCTGAATATGCGCCACGACTTTGCGCTCAAACCAGGTGAGATAGGCGAGCGCCGTCAGCAGCACGAAAAGCAGGATGATCACTTTCGGCAGCACGACGATGAGAAGCGGATGCTGCGCGGCTAGCTCGTTCACGGGCGCGCCTCCACTTCCACTTCTTCCTCGGCTGCTTCGGGCAGAGAACGAACCATGGTGCAATAGCGGCTCAAGCTGCCGCTGGTGAACAGCGTGTCTCCCGAAGAAAAGATCGAGCCGACCGGGACATCAAATTTCGCGTTGCCGTTTGCGGCGGAAACGGGAGAAGTTCGCTCCGACTCTCCGAGCAGCAGCGTCGCCATGGCGAGGTTGTAGCCCGGGACCCATTGGCGGATCTCGTCGAAGGCAGCCTCCGGCGTGCGCAGGCGGATGGCCTGTCCGAGGCCGTGCTGCGCCAGTTGAAATGAAAGAATTCGCAGGATATCGAAATCCGAGCGCGTGCCCATGACGTTGCCGCCCTTGCGCACGAGTTGCACCTCGCCGGCGGAATTGGTCATGGTCCCGTTTTTCTCGTACGCGGCGGCTGCGGGCAGAACGATGTCGGCGAGTTGCGCGGTCTCGGTGAGGAACAAATCCTGCACGATGAGTAAATCAAGCTTGCCCAGGCGGCCTGTTGCGGAGACGCCGAACGTTTTTACCGGGTTCGCGCCAACGACATAAAGCGCGTGTAAATCTCCCTTGGCTGCTGCCGCGAGCATTCCGCGCGCATTCATCCCGGGCTTTTCCGGCAGCTTTGCGCCCCACAGCGCGCCAAATTTCTCCCGCGCCTTCGCGTCTGTAACGGGGACATAGCCAGGGAGCATGTCGGGAAGTTGGCCCATGTCCGCAGCGCCGCGCGAATTCGCATAGTCGCCGAGAGCCATGTACCGCGTGTGGCCGGGCAGGGAATAACCGAATTTTGCGATGTCCTGGACCGCGGCGCCGCTTAGTTCCGCGCCGAAAACGATGACCACGTTGCTCTCTTTTTCGAGCGAAGCTTTCAGCGAGGAAAGCCGCTCGATCGTCCCGGCATCGAGCTGCGCTTCGCCGCCTGCGAGCCATCGGACGGCGGTCGCCTCGCGGCCCTCTGGCACTTCCGCAAATCCCCGGGCCTTGCGAAGCAGCTTGATGGATTTTGAGTTGATGATGTACAGGCGCGCGCCGCGGTGCCGGATGGCGGAACGAATCTGCCAGGCGACCAGCGGGCTTTGCTCGGTCGGATCGTGCCCGACGAGCAATACGGCATCCGCCTCGTACAGCTGCGTCATGGTGGCGCAGGCGGCGCCGGCTTGAGTGCCGAGCGCAGCGATCAGGCTCGCGTAATCGGCGGTGCGATGATGATCGATGTTGTTCGTGCCGATGGACGCGCGCGCGATGCGCCCCAGCAAATAATTCTCTTCGTTCGTCGTGCGGTTCGAGCCAATGAAGCCGATCGAATCCGCGCCGGACGCTTTGTGTACCTCGGCGAGACGCCGGGAAACTTCGGCCAGGGCATCTTCCCAGCTTGAGGGCACCAGCTGGCCGTCGCGGCGAACGAGCGGCAGCTTCAGGCGCTCCGGGTGCTTCGTGAAATCAAATCCAAAGCGGCCTTTCACGCACAGAAAATCCTTGTTGAATCCGGAGAGATCGCGATTATTGGCGCGCAGAATTTCATTGTTGCGCACGCTGAGGGTGGTCTTGCAGCCGTTCGAGCAATGCGTGCAGACCGTGGAGACGTAGGTCATTTCCCACGGTCGCGTTTTGTAGCGGTAGGTGCCGCTCGTGAGCGCGCCGACCGGGCAGATATCGATACACATGCCGCACTCTTCGCAGTCCAGATGATCCTCGCCGTTCGGGATGATCACCGATTGCGAGCCGCGCGCGCCCACGCCAAGCGCTTTGACGTCCATGCCCTCGTCGCACACGCGCACGCAGCGAAAACACAAAATGCACCGCGGCGCGTCGTAATAAACCGCTTCCGACCACTTCTGCTCCGGCACGTGGCGCTTTTCTTCGTTGAAGCGGCTCTTGTCCGCGCCATACGTGAAAACCATGTCCTGCAATTCGCACTCGCCGCCCTTGTCGCACACAGGGCAATCGAGCGGATGGTTTGCTAACAGGAATTCCAGCATGCCCTTGCGCGCTTCATGCACTTGCGGCGTGCTGGTGCGCACGACCATGCCGGGCATGGCCACCAGTGTGCACGCGGTTTGCAGCTTGGGCGCCTTTTCCACTTCGACCAGGCACATGCGGCAAGCTGCCTGCAACGACAGGCCAGGAAAATAGCAGAACGACGGGACTTCGATGCCCATGCGGCGCGCGGCTTCGATCACCAGCGTCCCGGGCGGGACCGTGACGTCGCGGTCGTCAATCTTCAGCGTGATATCTTTTGAATCGGCCATTTTGCCCCGGGATCCTCAGCGGACCGCGGCCATGACGTCGGCCGGCCTGTACGGACATTTTCCGGAAAGATGTTCTTCAAACTCGTTCCGCCATTTCTTGACGATGCTGATGGTGGGCATCGCCGCGGCATCACCGAGCGGGCAGAACGTGCGGCCCAGCATGTTTTTTGCCAGGTCGCCCACAAGGGTAATGTCTTCCGGGCGGCCGAAGCCGGCATGGAAGCGGTCCAGCATCTTGCGCAGCCAGCCCGTGCCTTCGCGGCAGGGAATGCACCAGCCGCAGGATTCGTGCGCGTAGAAATGCATGATGCGCCGCGCGAGGTCCACCATGCACGTGTCTTCGTCGATCACGACGAGGCCGCCCGAGCCGAGCATGGACCCGGCCTTGGCGACGGAATCGTAATCCATATTGACGTCAATTTCCTCGGCCGTCAGCAGCGGGCAGGAACTTCCGCCGGGTATGACGGCCTTGAGCTTTCTGCCGTTTCGCATTCCGCCGGCTACGTCTTCGATAATTTTGCGCAGAGGAAAACCCATCGGCAATTCATAGATGCCGGGCTTGTTGACGTGCCCCGAAACGCAGAAAAGGCGCGTGCCTCCGTTTTTCGGCGATCCGATGCCCGCGTACCATTCTCCTCCGCGGCGCAGAATTTCCGGAGCGGAAGAGAGCGTCTCGACGTTGTTGATGACAGTCGGCGACCCGTACAGCCCGACGACGGCGGGGAACGGAGGCCGGATGCGCGGATAGCCGCGCTTGCCTTCCAGCGATTCCATCAGCGCCGATTCCTCGCCGCACTCGTACGCGCCCGCTCCGGTATGCGTGACGAGGTCGAAATCGAATCCGCTGCCAAGAATATTCTTGCCGAGATAGCCGGCCTTGTAGGCTTCCTCGACGGCCCCATCCAGGATGTCCAGGACGTAGCGATACTCGCCGCGAACGTAAATGTATCCCTGATGCGAGCCGACGGCGCGGCCGGCGATGACGACGCCTTCGATCAACTGATGCGGCATCATTTCCATCAGCGGGCGGTCCTTGCAGGTGCCGGGCTCGCTTTCATCCGCGTTGCACAGAACGTATTTGGGCTTGGCCGATTCCTTGGGCACAAAGCTCCACTTCATGCCGGTGGGAAATCCCGCGCCGCCGCGCCCGCGCAGATTCGATTTTTTCACTTCATCAATGACCTGCTCGGGAGTCAATTCCTTGAGCGCGCGCTCCATCCCTTTATAGCCGTCATGCGCAAGGTAGACTTCCAGTTTGTGCGAATCCTTGACGCCGAAGAGCCGGCTGATGACGGGCACTTCGGCGGGATGCCGCTCTTTCACCGAGCCCGTAATCGGCGTGGAAGTTTGCGGCTTTCTTCCAGTTTCAAGCGCCTCGAAAATTTGCGTGGTGCGTTCGATGGTGAGATTTTCGTAGAAGTCGTAATTCACCTGCATGGCCGGAGCGCCGGTGCAGGCGCCGAGACATTCCACTTCTTCGAGAGAAAATACACCGTCCTCGGTGGTTTCCTTGTGGCCGATCTCCAGTTTTTTCTGAACGAATTCGTAGAGCTTGTTGCCGCCGCGAAGCATGCAGGAAACATTCGTGCAGACCTGCACGTGGAATTTTCCGGCGCGCTGGCGGCGAAGCATCGAGTAATACGCCATCGTTTCGGTCACTTGCAGCGTGTTCAGGCCGAGCCGCCCGGCGATTTCTCCGATCATTTCATCGCTGACGTACCCGAACTGATCCTGCGCGTAGAGCAGCATGGGGATGAGCGCCGAACGCTTCACCGGGTAGCGGCTTTCGAGCGTTTGGAATTTCGTTTCCAGTTGCGGGGGCAAATTCATCAGCGGTCAATCTCCCCGAGAACGATATCCAGCGTCCCGATGCTGGCAATCGCGTCGGCCACCAGGTGGCCCACGACCATCTTCTGGAGCGCTTGCAGATTCACGAACGAGGGAGTGCGCATCCTCATGCGATACGGCTTCGGCGATCCGTCGCTGGCGAGGAAACAGCCCAGCTCGCCGCGCGGCGATTCGATGCGCTGGTAGACTTCGCCTGGCGGAGGCGCGAATCCCTCTGTAAAAATTTTGAAGTGGTAGATCAGCGCTTCCATTTCCGTCTTCATTTTTTCGCGCTGCGGGGGAACAATTCCGGGCGCATCGGCTTTCACAGGGCCCTCCGGCGGAATTTTCTCGAGGGCCTGGCGAACGATCTTCAGGCTCTCGCGCATCTCCGCGACGCGGCACAGGTAGCGCGCGTAGCAATCGCCTTCGTTGCGCACGGGCACCTGAAAATCGAATTCGTCGTAACTCGAGTAGGGAAAATATTTTCGGACGTCGTAATCCACGCCGGAGCCGCGCAGCGACGGGCCGGAAACTCCCATCGCGATCGCATCCTTGGCGCTCAGCACGCCCACACCCTGCGTGCGCCCGATCCAGATCCGGTTCTTGGTCAGCAGTTCCTCGTATTCATCGAAGCGGGAAGGGAACGTCTGGATAATTTTCTGGACGTGATCGGTCCAGCCGACCGGCGGCTCGAGCGCGAGGCCGCCAATGCGGAAATAGCTGGTCATCATCCGCTGGCCGCTGACGAGTTCAAAAATTTTGAGAATTTCCTCGCGCTCGCGGAAACAGTAGAGGAACACCGACATCGCGCCCAGGTCGATCGCGTGCGTGCCCAGCCAGACCAGGTGCGAGCCGATGCGCGTCAGTTCGGTCAGCAGCACGCGGATGTATTGCGCGCGCTTGGGGACTTCCAGCCCAAGCAATTTTTCGACCGCCAGGCAATAGACCAGATTGTTCGACAGCGGCGCGAGGTAATCCATGCGGTCGGTAATCGTGATGGCCTGCGAATAGGTCAGCGCCTCGGCGGTTTTTTCGATCCCGGTGTGCAAATATCCGATGTCCACGTCCGCCTTGATAATATTCTCTCCGTCCAGCTCCAGGAGCACGCGCAAGACGCCGTGCGTCGACGGGTGCTGCGGCCCCATGTTGAGGACCATGGTTTGTTCGGGGCCGGTGGCGGTTTGAACGGTGGTCATGGCGCAGGTTTTCTCGTTTCAGAAACGGAAATCAGCGAGGACCCTCCACGGGATAATCCTTGCGAAGGGGATAGCCTTCCCAATCGTCGGGCAGCAGCATGCGCCGCAAATTGGGGTGGCCTTCAAAGCGAATGCCCAGGAGGTCGAAGATCTCGCGCTCATGCCAATTCGCGGTGGGCCAAACGGGCACGACTGATTCGATGACAGGATCTTCGCCCGGCAAGCGGACCCGGAGGCGAATCGTTTCTCGCCGGGACATGCATAGCAGATGGTAATTCAGCTCGAAGCGCGGCTCGATGGGAAACCGGTCCACGCCGGTCACATCGGAAAGGTAGGTAAACGCGAGGTCGGCGTCGGAAATCATAAATTCGGCGAGGGGCCGCAGATGTTCGCGATAGACGACAACGGTAATCTCGCCGCGAAAGGAACTCACTCCCGCGACGGCTTCAGGCCGCCAGCCGCGGATTTTCGCGATGATGGGGTTTTGCTCGAGGTCAGGCGTCTCCGTCACGAAGTCCGGTCCCGGCGTGCGGCTGGGCGATTCCAGTCGAGCGCCCCTTTCTTCCAGAGATAGAAGTAACCCACGAGCAGGATCCCGATGTAAAGGAGCATCTCCACGAAGCCAAACCACCGCAACGACCTGAAGATAAAGGCCCATGGATAAAGGAAGATGGCTTCCACGTCGAACAAAATAAATATGATTCCGACCAGATAAAACTTTACGGAAAACGGCTCGCGGGCATCGCCCGTCGGCGTGATGCCGCATTCATAGGCTTGCGATTTCACCTTGGAGGGGCGCCGCCAGCCCACGACCGAGGAAAGCGTAAGGAGTATGCCCGAGAGCGCCATCGCCAGGATGAGGTGTAAAAGAAGCGGCGCGTAGGCTTGGAGGTCGTTTCCTGTCATCGGAGCACAAGCTATAATAGCGATGAAGCGCCAAGCGGTCAAATGCACCAATAAGATATATCGGTATTTTCTTTGAACCAGTTACGGATAAGAAATGACTGTGTCACCATTCGTATACGGGAAAGGCTGGCGGTCCTATGAACTTCGGTTTCAACTCGAACGTGCGCGTGGCAGAGGCTATCTATCACGTCCAAACGGAGGACCGTGGCCCTTCGCATCCCTTTCTCGACACGGTTGTGTATATGGCCGGCCGGGTGGTCTACAAGCGCAGCACCAGTTACGAGCAGTTTGCTCACGGGATGGAAGCAGGGACTCTGGCGCAGAAGCTGCACGAGCGCCTGGCGCAGCAACATCGCGAAGTGATTGCCGAACTCGAGGGCGAAACGCTCCCGTTTCAATCCAAGGAAAAAGCGCCACCGGCTGCGGAGAATGCCGGCGCGAGCGACAGCCTCGATCTGCGCCTCACGAATCCGAAAAGCTGGCTTGCCGCGGGAAATGTGACTCTCGAAGTCGAATTGTGCGAAAAGAATTCGGAGCAAGCTGTCGCCGATGCCGATGTTCAGGCTTGCCTGGAACGTGAAAACCATCGAATCCGTTGTGCGGATGTGCATACGGACGTCGATGGCTGCGCGACGCTGAAATTTCCCATGCCTGTGAATGTGGCCGATGGGTCGTCCCTCGTGGTTCGCGCCACCGACGGCTCCCGCCACGGCGAATTGCGATTCCGCCTGAAATCGAGGCGCCGCGATAAGACTCCTGCCCCGGTATCGTAATGAATCCAGGAATCCAAATTGTAGTGAATGGTGAAACACACGAAGTGCCCGAAGGGCTTGGCGTTTCCGCCCTGCTTTTGCACCTGGGCCTCCCCGCCGACCGGGTAGCCATCGAGCGTAATCTGGAGATCCTTCCGCGATCGCAGTGGATCGCCACCGCCGTGCAGCCAGGGGATCGATACGAAATTGTTCACCTTGTCGGCGGAGGGTAGCTAGGAGATTCCCGACCGCTCGCGGTCAATTGCCGCTATGCGGCCAAGTGCTTCTCCGCCGTTCACTTGACGCTACTCATCAGATTGATAGGGTGTAGACTATACGCGGCGCTCTGGATCAAGGGAGGAAAAAGTGAAGTCCTACGTTTTTCGCCTTGTCTTGGAGCAGGACGAGGATGTCTGGCGGGCTTTTATTCCCGAACTGGAGGCCAAAGGCGCGGCTACGTGGGGGAACACGAAAGAAGAGGCATTGAGAAACATCCATGAAGTGGCGCAGATGGTGATCGAGGCCTTACTAGAAGACGGTGAGTCGCTGCCGCCACGTATCACTGAAATCGATCAACCAGTCGTAGCCGTCACTGTATGACGGTGGACTATTCAAAGCTTCGTTCTGCTACTGCCCGCCAGTTAGCCTCAGCCCTACTCGCAGATGGGTTTCAATTGCAAAGGCAAAAGGGCAGTCACCGGCACTACCGTCACGCCGATGGCCGCCGCGTTACCCTGTCCTTCCACCATTCCTCCGATACGTTTCGCCTCGGCACGCTCAAAAGCATCATCGAAATTTAAGCCCGCTGGACGGAAAGAGATTTGGCCAGGCTGGATTTAATTGACTAACATTACTTTCACATTCACAAGTTGAAGAGGGGCAGACACTCTTCCCCAAGGCGCCGTATTTAGATCGAGGCTCTCGTTTTCAAATGACATCAAATTTCATTAAGTGGTTTGGACATAGAATGACGAATTCGTCGCTCGAAATTTCGCGATAACCCACCCGGATCCTTACCCATGCATTGCGATGCCCAAGGATTGCTTTCGTCTGCTCGAAACAGCCCGCTGGATCATTCGTCAGGATAAAGATATTCATTTCCCCTGAACCAAGGTCATGGCCATCGACCTCGTACTGTTTATCTAATTTCTGGAGGAGCAGGTTCTCGATCTCGATTAAAGAATCGTAGTCCTTTAATCCAGATGCCGTTGACCACTGCAAAACAAGTTGATATCTCATAATTGAGGAGCCAGGGCACAAGACTAAGTCTTGCGAGAGGCGAGATACGCCTTCCACGGCTCCCGGTAAAACTTCACCCAGCCCTTCGTGACGCCATCCTGATCGTATTCCGGAACGCCCACGTGCGCCAAATCTACTTGCGCCCCGCCGCTGGCCGATTTTTCAAAGTTGACGATGAGGATGGAATCGGGGTCCGCCTTCTTCCATTCCGAGGAGCGCCACGTTTGCACGATCATCCGATTCGGGATCAGTACGAGATTTTTTCCAAGAATCATTCCGCCGAAGGCGGACCATTTTCCACCTACTTTGGGGCTGATCTTGGCAGGCATGCCTGTTGCGGCGGTGTGTTTGGCCGAATTCATGAAGAGTTCGTAGAGTTTCGCGGGAGTAGCATTGTGAAAAATTGCGCCGGAATGGACGACGGGCGGCATAGCGTTCCTCCGTGAACGTGACAATCAGATTACAAGCGATCGAGCAGGTGACCGAGTTTCGTCCTCTTAGTCTCCATATAGGCGCGCGAAGTGCGCGACGTGCGAGGCCGGCACGGTACGCGCTCTACGACATGAATGCCCGAGCTTTCTAACTGCTTCACTTTATCCGGATTGTTGGAAAGCAATCGCACCCGGCGCACGCCCAGCAGAAGCAATGCCGCGGCGGAAAATCCATAATTCCGCGAGTCGGCGGCAAAGCCAAGCTCCTCGTTGGCCTCCACCGTGTCCATGCCGCGGTCCTGCAATTCATAGGCGCGCAGCTTGTTCATGAGGCCGATGCCGCGCCCCTCCTGCGGAAGGTACAGCAGGATGCCGGAAGGCGCCGCGGCGATGCGCCGCAGGGAAAGTTCGAGCTGCGCGCGGCAGTCGCAACGTTCTGAGGCGAGGACATCCCCGGTAAGGCACTGTGAGTGGATGCGCACGAGCGGCGATTGGCCGCGAATTCGTCCGTGCACGAGCGCCACGGCGCTTTCCCGCCCGTTTTTTCCCTCGATGCCGAGAATTTCAAACGGACCGAATCGCGTGGGCAGCTTGGCGCGGGCGACAATCCGGATTCCGTCACTCTTCCCCTTGCGCGAAGCGCGTGCTCGTTGTCCTGTTTTGCGTGACATAAAGGCCCCGTATTATATCAGGTGATCGCCGCAAGCGGCGCTTTACATCGGCGCGGTGATTGGCTAACGTAGCCGCAGCGGGCCAGGCTCATGAAAACTCTCACTTTCGGCGGAGACTTGCTGCTCACGCTTCTGCTCCACGTCGGAGCGGCGGCGTCGATTTGCGCGTGGCTGGCGCGTTCGGCCACTTTCCGTAAGGTGCTCTTCACCGAACTCCGCGATACGGACCAAAAATTGAAGCTGATGCTTTTTGTCACGCCGCCTCTTTTGTTCGGCGTGTTTCTGCGCATTTTGGGGCAACCGTATCGCGCCGCGGACTTGATGCTCGAAGGGTCGTTCCTCCTTGGCTTGCTTGGCGGGCGCGTCGTTGGCCCGCTTGGGGGATCGATCATCAGCCTGCCGGCGTTCGTGCACCATGAGTGGCTTTCGATGCCAGTCGCGGCAACGGCGGGACTGGTGGGCGGCTTGATTCGCCAGGCCGTGCCAAACACGGAGGAGATTTGGAGGCTTGGACCGTACACGTTTCTGAGCACGCCGCGCTGGCTTGTGCGCCTGTTCCGCGGGAGAAAAGTAACCTGGGAAATGCTTCCTCTGGGCGCGTGCGTCGTTCTGGAGCTGGGCCGCCAGGCGCTCGGACACGCCACCAAACCGCAATGGCTGTTTTATCTGAATGGCGGGAAGAGCTGGGGGATCGCACTGGTCCTGCTGTCCACGGTCATGGCCGTCGCGGTGCCGATAAAGATCTGGAGCAATACTCGCCTGGAAATGAATCTCGAGCAGCACCGGCAGTTGCTGCTGAAAGCGCGCATGGACGCGCTGACGGCGCAAATCAATCCACACTTTTTGTTCAATACGCTGAATACAGTGTCCTCACTGATCCGCTACGATCCAGACACGGCGCGAGGCGTGGTCATCAAGCTGAGCAATATTTTGCGGCGGCTTTTGAGGAAGCACGAGACGTTCGTGCCCTTGCAAGAGGAACTCGACTTCATCGATGACTATCTCGATATCGAAGTCGCTCGGTTCGGGCGCGACAACCTCGTGATTCACAAACAGATTGACGAGAACACGCTCGACGCGTTCGTGCCGAGCATGCTCTTGCAACCGATCGTCGAAAATGCCCTGAAGCACGGCCTCGCCGCCAAACTCGGCGGCGGCGAACTCACCATTCGCACCGAATCGCAGGACGGCCGCCTGATCATCGCGATCGAAGACAACGGCGTCGGAATTCCCAAGGAGCGCATGGCGCAGGTGTTTGAGGACGGAATCGGCATCAGCAACGTTCACGAGCGCCTGCGCGTGCTTTACGGGGCGGATTTCCGCATGGATATTTCCAGCCGCGAAGGCGAGGGAACGCGCACCCGCATCGAAATTCCGGAGCTTGTGCCCACCACCTCCGAGCCTTCCATCATTCTTCCCGCGACGCAAATATAATGGAAGTAGCACAGGCTTCAGCCTGTGGGGTTCCATTTGATCTTGGCTGGCGCGAGCGGCCTGGGCGCATTAGCAGAACCCCACAGGCTGAAGCCTGTGCTACTAGAAAATCAGCTTCAATCCCAATTGGATTTGGCGCGCAAAAGTTGCTGTCGTTGTGATTAGGCCGGCGGAGGGGCTGACTGCTGGAGGCGCACCCGGCGTGATCGAAAAAACAGTTGTGCTGGGAGGGCCATAATTCGAGCGATTCAAAATGTTGAAGAACTCGGCGCGAAATTGCAGGTTGGTCTTTTCCGTGATGCCGGTGTTCTTGAAGAGTGACAGGTCGACATCCGCCAGTCCCGGCCCGGTCAACGTTTCTCTCCCCAAGTTTCCGTAAGTCCCGGGCGTCGGCAAAACGAAGGCGGCAGGATTGAACCATTGATTCGGATTTCCCGTCACGATCGGGCCCGTGAAGGAAGACTTAAGGGAAGGCCGGTCCGGATTTCTGGTGTCCCCGTCGCCGGAGCGATTCGATCCAATCAACGGAGTAAATGGGAATCCGGAGAGGAATGTTCCGATGCCATTCAACTGCCAACCCGAAACAAATTTACTCTCCACTCGGGAGACGTCATTCAGCCAGCGCTGGCTGTGGCCGAAAGGAAGCTCGTAACTGGCTGAAATGCTGGCCTGGCTGGCGGGATTCAACGCCGACGGGCCCCAGTCCCTGCGCAGATCGTTGCGGTCAAGGACCATCTGAGCCTGATTGTTGGCCTGCGCTCCAGTCAGCCCGGAATTGATATCCAGATTTTTCGACCAGGTGTAGTTGCCGCGGAATTCCAGCCCCTTGCTGATGCGATGCGTTACATCTACTTCCAGCGCGTTGTAGCTGCTGTTGCCTTCGGTAAGCCAAAAAAATCCAGCCGAGAGAAAAGGGTTCGGACGTTTCGTTCCAATTCCGGGGATGTATTCGGCGTTTTGCGCGACGTTTCCTTGCACGGCGCCGTTGCCGCCGGACTTGCAACCTGCCGCTAAGGTGCAAATTTGCGCGGGAATCGTATTGGGATCGATGCTGAGCAGTTCATGCACGCCGAAGGAGCCGACATAGGCGACGCGCAGCGAGGTGTTATGGCTCAGCTGCTGCTCCACCGTAAGATTCCATTCCTGAACGGCGGGCGTTTTCGGGTTCGCTTGTATTCCCACGGGCGCAAAAATCGTGCAGGGGGAAGGAACTCCCGGCCCGCAGGATGGTGGGGGAGCCACTCCTGAAGTAAAGGGAAACCCAGGAATATTGAATAGGGATATGTTTGCAAACGAAGCGGAGCCATTAAAGGGCGTAATTGAATTCATCTGAAAAGCGAGATCGTCAATCAGGGAGTAATACATTCCATAGCCGGCGCGAACCGCGGTTTTTCCGGTTCCGAAGACATCCCAGGCGAGGCCGACGCGCGGGCTAAACAATCGTATGGCGTTGTTCGCCGTGTAGGCCGAATCGCCCACAATGGGAGTCGTTACGAGCACGCCCTGGGAGTTAGTAACGTAATTCGCAGCCCTGCCATTGGCTTCATTCCAGCCCGTGGTGAATTCCTGGCGGAGGCCGCCCTGGAGAGTCAGATTGCGCCGAACCTTGATTGAATCTTCGATGTACCACGCGCCGAAAAGGCTCCTCCACCCCAATTCCGTGTGGAGCGGCACGACTTGAAATGGAGTGTTGCCAATCTGTCCCTGAAGGAAAGTCGTCAAGCTGGCAAACGTGGCCTGCCCTAGTTGGCGTGAAGCGCTGTCCTCGTTGTCCTGAAGCCGTTGAAACCAGACGCCCATGCTGACTTGGTGCATTCCGTGACTGATCCGGAGATCGTCCTGGTAAGTGAAAAGATTCCTGTGATTGGATACCCCTGCCGCATTGTTGGGACCTGCGGAAGTAATCGTGCCATTTGCGGTAGTCGTTGCTCCGCCCCCGACGACGATGCCTCCCGGGCCCGCCCCGGTCACGAACGAGAGATTGGCAGGGATTGAAGTCAGAGGGACTGATCCGAGCGCGAAGGAGGCTCGTGAAAATCCAACCGTGGCTGTATTGAGGATGGCAGGAGAAAAGACATGTGTTTCGGTCAGGCTCAGCACCTGCATGCGCAGCGGCGTGAATGATGCAAAGACCGGATCGGCCAATGGAATTAGGCTCGTTCCGTTGTCGATCGTGTACGCGCTCGATAGTGTATCGTTCTTTCCGACGTTGTAATCGACTCGGAGTGTTCCGAAATCCTCCCGAATGTGCTCGTTGGGATTGTAAAAGGCTTTCGTCGTCCCGCTCGGAACAGTGGCCGGGGGATTGGCACAAGCTCCCGTCGAGGGAACCATCAGCTCGGGGCCGTTGGGTTGCGGCCAAAAGAGGGACGCGTACTGCTCCATCGTTGCATTCGCGTTTGGCACGGGAGTAGGGACGCCGGTGCAGGGATTCGGCAAAATCCCCATCCTGGCGTTTGTATCGGGAACGACGCTCACGCTGCTCACGTCCAGCGACTGGCGAAATCCTTCATAGTTGCCAAATAGAAAAAGGCGATCTTTCTTGAGCGGGCCACCGGCCGCGCCTCCGAACTGGTTCCTGCGGAAGAGAGGAACTGTCCCCTGGTCGAAGGGTCCAGGCGAGTCGAGAGCACTGTTGCGCAAGAACTCAAAAATGGTGCCGTGAAATTGATTCGTTCCGGATTGCGTGACGGCACTGACTTGCGCTCCGGCGCGCTTCCCGTATTCAGCGGAGTAGGTGTCGGTGAGCACATTGAATTCGCGGACGGCGTCGATCCCCAGCAATAAGCCGCTCGTGCCGCCGGGAGTGACGGCAAGCTGGCTTGACCCCGTGTACTCGATCCCGTTCAACAGAAATAAATTTTCGCTGGTGCGCCGCCCGGCTACGGAGAACGTATTTCCGTTGCTGGTGCTGGTATTGGGGCTTTTAGACGTGTAATTGATCACGCCGGGGTTGAGAGCGATCAGGTCGTCAAAGCTGCGGCCGTTCAGGGGCAATACCTTGATCTGGCGTTCATCAACCATTCCGGCAACCGATGCGGTGGTGACATTGACGACCGGCGCCTCTTCGGAAACGGCCATTTGCTGGACGAGTTCGCCCAGTTCCAGACGGAAGTTCACGACGGCTTCCTGGCCTACTTCCAGGCTTACACCTGTGCGTACCACCGACTTGAAGCCCTGCTTTTCCACTTTGAGTTCCTGCGGTCCGAGAGGTAGGGAAAGGACCCTGTAGTTGCCAGAATCATCCGTGGCGACCGTCCGCGTCGCCCCTGTTTCCTGGCTTCTTACTCTAATCGTTGCTTCTCGAATTACGGCGCCTGAGGCATCTTCCACGGTTCCGGTAATCGAGGCGGTAACCTGGGCCCGGCCGGGTGTGGGCATCCCCGCAAAGCCAAGTAGTCCGAAAATCAGAATGCAGACGCGGAGACCCCTGCGGATACGCAATTTTCTGCACCCCATATGAACACATTCTCCCTGAGCGGCTCGAGCGCTTTTGTCCCAGCCCCAATTACGCGTGCGTCGCGGCCAAGGCTCCGATGACCTGGCGATAGTACGCTTCATATATCGGAATCACGTCATTGGCGCAATATTTTTTCTTGGCGTTGACGCGCGCGGTTTGCCCCATGGCGCGGCCGCGATCGGCTTGCGACAATATTTCCAGGGCGTATCTTGCACCAATTTCCACTTCGCGGGGCGTAAAAAGATAACCGTCGACTCCGTGTTCGACCACTTCAGGCAAGCCGCCCACGTTAGTTGCCACCACCGGGACTTCGCACGCCATGGCTTCCAGCGCCGCGAGACCGAACGATTCCATGTCCGAAGGCAGCAGGAACAAGTCGGCCTGGGAAAGGAACTGGTAGACGCGGTCCTGCTTGCCGAGGAAATGGACGTCTCGCGCGAGCTTTTTCTTGCGGATCAGGTATTCGGCGGCGCCTCGGTCAGGGCCGTCTCCGATGAGCACGAGCTTGGCGCGCATTTTCGCGCGCACCATGGCGAATATTTCGATAACGTCAGTGAGGCGCTTGACGGGCCGGAAATTCGACAGGTGCATCAGGACAGGCTCCCCGTCCGGGGCCCATTCGGCGCGCAGGGCCGGGTCCGGGGTGCGGCGATACAGATCGCAGTTCACAAAATTGGGAATCACTTCGATGGGGCGCTTGATGTCAAATTCCTCGATCGTGCGCTGCTTCAGGTAATGCGAGATGGCTGTGACCCCGTCGGATTGTTCGATCGAAAATTTGGTGATCGGCAGGAAGCTGCGGTCGTTTCCGACTAAGGTAATGTCGGTGCCGTGCAGCGTGGTGATGAAGGGCAACGGCTTCGGCGCTGCCATCATCCGCGCCAGCAGGGCGCTGACGGAATGAGGAATCGCGTAATGGACGTGGAGCAAATCGAGGCCTTCCACTTCAGCCACCTGCATCATTTTTACGGCCAGGGAGAGCGCGTAGGGCGCATGATCGAACAGTGGATAACTCGAAATTTCGACTTCATGGAATTGGATGCGATCGTTGGTATCCGTAAGCCGGATGGGAGGGGCGTAGCTAATGAAGTGGATTTCGTGGCCCCGCGCGGCAAGTTCCATACCCAGTTCCGTGGCAACCACGCCCGAGCCGCCATAGGTTGGGTAACATGTGATCCCAATTTTCATCACAAATCGGGCAAGACGCCCGTTCTCTCCTCAAAGTAATGCCACCGAAATGACCGGCCCGCGAAATTCCAGCCGGCGAAAGTCTAACAAACACAGCCCTGAACTGGACAGAGAATCTGTTGCACCCACCCCGCTGGAATGCTAGATTCCCGGACCTTGGACCCGCCCGGATGTTCGACATATTGGACGCGAGGCGAGGCTCCGGGGTGACAACATTTTAATGCGTTGAGAGAGAATAACTTCGGTGTTGCGATGAGGCGCGCGAAACCATGAAGCCGCGAGGAAAATTGTCCAAAGCCGACTTGGCGCGAGCAGCCGAACGCCTGCGCCACAGCAATCCCATCAACCACTTTGGATTCCAATTGGTGAAGGCCGAGCGCGGCAGGGCCGTTTTCCGTATGCCGGTGCTCGATCTGCACAAGCAGGTTCACCGCGTGGTCCACGGCGGGGTTATGGCGATGCTGGCGGACACGGCCGGAGGCTTCGCGGCGTTCCTGGCGGCCCCGTCAGGGGCGCGCGTCGCCACGATTGAGATGAAGATCAACTTTCTCGAGGCCGTCGAGCACGGTGTAGTCAAGGCCGACGCGCGCGTTCTGCGGCAGGGAAGAACCACCAGCGTCGTGGATTGCGATGTGACCGACCAGGACGGACGCCTCGTCAGCAAAGCCCTCATGACGTTTTCTATCTATTTGCCGAAACCGTAAAACCGCAAGCCCGAAGTTCTCCCTGGGAACGCCAATCTCTCCGCAGCGGCGGACGGGTTGCGCAACGCCAATCGGGAGATTGGCGTTCCCAGGGCAAAACATGAGGCAAGTTAAACGAACGTTCAGAACTTTGCGCCACGGAGCGCACGTTGACTGGGGCAATTTTCAGAATTTGATCAGGCTCGTAGACGAATGAAAAATTATTGCCCGTTGGCCCCGCCGAGGGCGGCATCGGGGCCATCCTTGTAAATATACTTTACGAATTGTTTATAAATTAACAAATTTGGGCTGCCCGTCCGCGTCAGTTTAATGCAATCTCTGTCATACCATTCCACAACGCCGTGGAGAGTTTCCCCATCCGACAGTACGATGACCACCGGTGTGCGGGCCTGCATTTGCTTGATCCAATAGAAATTCTCCGCGTGCGTCTGTTCGGGCGGAGCCGGTTTCTTGTGCGGCTGCGGGCCATTCGTCGCAGAATGCGATCGGCTCGAACTGGGATGAGGTTCTTTCATTTCCGTCAGTGTGGGGCGAAACAGCTTACGATTCACGATGACAACTCCTTAAATTATGATATTCGACAGACAAGACGAGATTTCTCACCACCTATGATGCACCATAGACGAATCGGGGTACGTTTCCGTTACCGAGAAATAGATTTTTTCGTGCCCATCGTGGGGCGGGTCAGGGAGATGGCCACTGCGTCCAGTCCCAAGGACCTGTTGATATTCCTTCGCGTCCTGGCGTGAAGCACGTCGAATCCATCGACGGCTTTGGTGATCCACGCCACATCTACCTTCTTACTAAGTGTTTCGAGTTCCTTGCGTAACGCCGGGTTTCGCAACACCTTCTTCGCGGAAGAACTGGACAGATCGAGCAGGTCCGTGAGCAGACTATAGAACACTTCCAAAATATTTTCAAATGCGATTTCCTGGCTCTTCGCAAGCGCGGCCGTGCCGGCGAATAAATCGGAGACGCCGCGTAGTTCCACCGAGCGCTCCAGGATCGTCAGGGCATCGCGATGCAGCTTCGCGACGGCGTTGAGATCCAATTCGATCGCGGCGCCAGGACAGCCCTCTGCATATTGCGCGGCGAGCTTGCGCTCTTCCGGTTTCATATTCGTGCGCGCGGCCAGAATCTTCTCGACTTCGGCTGCCCCGAGCGGCGTGAAGGAAAATTGCAGGCAGCGCGACCTGATCGTGGGCAATAGTTGATAGGGATTGGGCGCAAGCAAAATTAAAGTTGCTGACTCGGGCGGTTCTTCCAGAATTTTCAGGAAAATATTGGCCAGATCCCAGCGCATCGTTTCCGCGCCATCGATCAGGAAAACGCGGCGTCGCCCCTGCGGTCTGAAATACGCGGCGCGTTGAACGGCGCGGAGTTGCCCCACGTGCAGCACGGGCCGCGCGACCGGCTCCTTCAGCCGCACCGGGTCGGGGACGATGGCCCACACGTCGGGATGCGTTTCCAGCAGAAGCGGCACCCGCTCGACGGTCGCCGCGTCGGGCCGTTCGCCGCGCTGCGCGAGCCCCTGCTCGACGAGGGGCCGAAGATCGGCGAGCAGCCCGATTTTGCGGCATGGTTCGCACTCGCCGCAAAAATCATCGGGCAGCCGCTGGCAGTTGGCTGCTTGCGCAAACATTCGCGCGAGCGTGAATTTTCCAACGCCCCGCGGGCCGGAGAAGAGCATCGCATGCGGAACGCGCTCGGAGGCCAGCATGCCGCGAAGCGCGGTGACGACGCGCGGGTTGCCGAGAAAATCAGAGAAACTCACAAAGGTCCTTTTTACCGTCCGGCCGAAGCCTGGGACAGAACGCGGGTTTCCACGGCCCTTAAAACGGCCCGGTGGATTTCCTCTGGCGCATACAAAACGCCGGAAGACGTATTGATACAGTCGATGCGCGCCCAATTCGCTTCGGTTGCCAGCCGATCGTAAATTATCGCAGTTTCTTCGAGGTGCCTGATGTCCGCCTCTTGAATATCGTGTTTCAGGCTCGTGTACGCGCGCGCGGACTTCAGGCCGACCAGGCGCTGCGCCTCCGCAACCGGCACGCGCAGATAAACTACCAGGTCTTCCACCGGCAGGTCATAAAGACCGTATTCGAGGCGCCTCAACCAGGCAAGAAATTCTTCGCGCTGTTCCTGCGGGATGCGCGCGCTCTGGTGCGCCAGATTCGAGCCGATGTACCGGTCGGCCAGTACAATTTTCCCCGAGGACAACGCCGCTTCGATCTCCGGCTTCGCTTCCAGGCGGTCGCCGGCGTAGAGCAGCGCGGAAAAGTGCGGGTCAACTGCGTCCAGGGCCCCAAATTCTCCGTTGAGATAACGCCCGACAAGTTTTCCAAAGAAGGATTCATAGCGCGGAAAGCTGATGCGGAACGTAGCCAGCCCCCGCGCATCGAGTTCGCGCGCCAGCAAATCAAGCTGCGTCAGCTTTCCCGATCCGTCGATCCCTTCGAGAGCAATTAATTTTCCGCGGTCCGCCATGATGGTTTCGTCAGTCTAGCGTGAGCGCCGCAATGCCGCAAGGAAGTCGAGTAGCACAGCCACTCTTGGCTGTGCGGTTTTGTGAGTCGCACGCGCATGCTACCAATCTACCGGCAATAGCGAAACCCGCACAGGCAAGAGTGCTTGTGCTACTAAAACTGAATTGCCTACCGCGCATGCTAGAATCCGCGCAATGAGTTCCGCGTCCGGACAATTGGCCGAAAATCTTGCGCGTGTGCGAGAGCGAATCGATCTTGCCGCTTCTCGCGCCGGCCGTCGTGCCGAGGAGATCACACTTGTCGCGGTCTCAAAGACACATTCCGCGCGGAAAATTCAGGAGCTATACGAAGCCGGAGTCCGCCATTTCGGCGAGAATCGCGTGCAGGAGCGGGAATCGAAGCTGGCCCACTTGTCGGTGCTCGACGCGACGTGGCACATGATCGGCCACTTGCAAAAAAACAAGGCCGCGCGAGCCGCCCAGTTGTTCGACACGATCGACTCGGTGGACAGTCCCGTGTTGGCTGAGAAGCTGGACCGCGCCAGAGCCGATCTCACCGCAGAGAACACGGAGAACACCGAGGGAAGAAAGACGAGGAATGAATCGAAAGTTTTCGCTCCCGGAAACAGGCTGCGCGTGCTGATCGAGGTGAAGCTCGATCCAGAACCGTCAAAATCTGGTGTAGATGCCGAAGACCTACCTCGCCTTGTAGAAGCCATTATCCGTCTGCCTCACTTGGAATTGTGCGGCCTGATGGGTGTGCCGCCGTATTTCGATGACCCCGAGGAAGCGAGACCCTACTTCCGCCGCCTGCGTGATTTGCGAAATGCGGTGCGCGCCCAAATGGGACCGGAAATTCTGCCCGCGCTCTCAATGGGCATGTCCCAGGATTTCGAGATCGCCATCGAAGAGGGCGCAACCGAAGTGCGAGTTGGAACAGCTCTGTTCGGGGCGAGAGGAGAGCCGTAATTCTCCGTGCTGATCACTGAAAAGAATGGGACGGTCAGCTTTGCGGTTCGTGTGCAGCCGCGAGCGAGCCGCGACGAAATCGTCGGCGAGTACCAGGATGGAGTGAAGATTCGCCTCACCGCGCCGCCTCTGGACGACCGCGCGAACCAAGCGCTCCGCAAGCTGCTGGCGTCGCGTTTGAAAGTGCCTCTGACGGCTGTTAGAATCGCATCGGGCGAACGCAGTCGCAATAAACGCGTGGAAATTCACGGAGTAACACCCGCGATGATTCGCGAACTCCTCGGCGGAAAAGACTCATAAACTGCGGCAAGATCTCCCGATCCGTCTCTCTATGCCAAACATCGAAGCCATCCAGACCGCTCTCCGCCAGCAGAAGATCGACGGATGGCTCTTCTACGACATCCTGCACCGCGATCCGATTGCCTACCGCGTTCTGGGACTCGACCATGCCCTGGCCAAGCGCCGGTGGTTCTACATGATTCCGGCGAAAGGCGCGCCGCGAAAACTCGTGCACCGGATCGAAGCCGCAACGCTCGATTCATTGCCCGGTGACAAGATGCTTTACGCCGCGGCGGAGGAGTTGGAAAAAAATCTGAAGAGGCTGGTCGGCCGCGCGAAAAAAGTAGCGATGCAATATTCGCCGAAGAATTCTATACCGTATATTTCGCTGGTCGACGCAGGCACGGTTGAGCTGATTCGCGCACAGGGTTGCAAGGTTGTCAGTTCGGCGGACCTCGTCCAACAATTTGAGGCGGCCTGGACGCCGGAGCAGCTCGACTCGCATCGAGCCGCCGGCCGCGTCATCGATGCAATCACGCAAGCGGCCTTTGCCGAAGCAGCGCGGCGCCTCTCTGCCGGAGATTCGTTCACCGAGTTCGACCTGCAAGAGTGGATCCTCGGCCAATTCCGCGCGAACGGCGTGATCTCCGATTCTCCGCCGATTGTAGCCGTAGGGCCGCATTCAGGAGACCCGCACTACGAGCCGCGGGAGCGGGGTTCGTCCCCCGTGCGGCGAGGCGATCTGTTGTTGCTGGATATCTGGGCCAAAACGCCCGTGCCGAACAGCGTCTATTACGACATCACTTGGACTGGATTTCTGGGCGCCAAAGTCCCCGAAAAGTGTGCCAAGATTTTCTCGATTGTGCGGGAAGCCCGCGACTCGGCTGTTCATTTTGTGAAGGACAGTGTGAGCGCCGGCCGCGCGATCGAAGGCTGGCAAGTCGATCGCGCCGCGCGCGAAGTGATCCGCAAGGCGGGATTCGCGAAATATTTCGTGCATCGCACGGGGCACAACATCGGCCAAGAAGTGCACGGAGCGGGCGCCAACATGGATGGTCTCGAAACGCGCGACATTCGGCGCATCATCCCGCATACTTGCTTTTCGATCGAGCCAGGAATTTACTTGCCCGAATTCGGCGTCCGTAGTGAAGTGAACGTGTACGTCGCGGAAGGCAAAGCGGAAGTGACAGGCGCCGTCCAGGCTGAAATTCTGAAGCTGCTGGCTTGAACAAGAGGGCAACCGGTATGGATGAAACGATGAAAAGAGAAGCGTTCAAAACGAACCAGATGATGGGCGTTATCGCCGCAATCGCGGGTTGGCTCGTTCCCGGTCTGGGGCATCTGGTCCTCCGGCGATGGAGCAAAGCCGCCGTGTATTTTCTGTGTATCGGTGGCCTGGCATGCGCGGGCCTGGCCATGCGGGGAGGGGTCTTTAGCGCGGGCGCGGAAGACTTATTCGATCGACTCGGATTTTTTGCGGACCTCGGCGTCGGAGTTTTCTATTTTCTCGCGCACCAGATCCAGGCCGCAGGGCCCGACGTCGCCCACGCCACGGGCGACTACGGCACACGGCTCTTCGCAGCCGCAGGCATGCTCAACTTCCTGACCGTACTCGAAGCATACGATATCGGTCGAGGGAGCGAACCAAGATGAATTTCTTGTTTGGAAAGCTCACCCATTTTGAAGCGATGTTGTTTTTCGCGCTGGTCGTCTCGCTAACCTTTGCATTTCTTTCCAAGCGTGGCGCCGCCGAGCGCGTGAAATACACCCTATGGGCGTTTCTCGCCTTCCTGCTCGTCGCAATCGGAATCGGCTGGCTGATGTATCCATTCTCGCAGTAAAGAGTGGGGCAGGCCGTGAGCGATTGTTAAGGTCGAGGCGGCCAGTTGTGGGTCGGCGGTAGGTGAATGTGCTGTCGACGAAAGTCCCGGAGGGACGACATACCGTAGCCCACCGCGCAGCGGTGGGAAAGTTTTTAATTTAGATAAATAAGCCCCGTAGGGGCGGCACAGTCCCTTTGCACGCGCGTATTCAACTGACTATCTGCTCCGCCTGTCCAATTTGCCCCGCATCCATGACTTTGCTACACTGAAATTCGATGCCGTCCATCATCAAAGAAGCTGGCGAAACGTTCGTCACGCTCGTGAAAGGCTTTAGCGTGACCTTCCGCAACATGCTGCGGAAACCCGTCACGGAAAATTATCCCGAAGAACCCGTCCATTTCCAACCAAGATACCGCGGCATCCACGTTCTCCACCGGGACGAAAGCGGACTGGAAAAGTGCGTCGGCTGTTTCCTGTGCGCGGCGGCCTGCCCCGCGCGATGTATCTACATCGAGGCCGCGGAAAATACCGATACGCAAAGGATTTCTGCCGGGGAGCGCTACGCCCGCGTCTACAACATCGATTATTCGCGCTGTATTTTTTGCGGTTATTGTGTGGAGGCCTGCCCGACCGATGCCATCACCCACGGTCATGGCTTCGAATTGGCCACGTCCAACATCAATTCCATGATCTATCGCAAAGAAAAGCTGCTCGAAAAAGCCCCCACTTCCCCCTAGGATTTCCCCGTTTTTCTTTTCGTCTCCCGCAAGCCCTTCTTAATAGGCGCCGTTGGCGACGTCATTCTCATGGGGTCAAGGATTTCCCGCATTGTTCTTTCATCTAGCAACTTCCTCTCCCGCACAATTTCCGCCACAGGCCGCCCAGTCTTCACGCTTTCCTTTGCGATCTCGGCCGCTGCGGCATATCCGATATATGGATTTAATGCCGTCGCAATGGAAATCGTGGCGTTCGCATAGTAGCGGCATCTTTCTTCCTTCGCCGAAATGCCGTCCACACACTTCGTTGCGAGCGCCCGCATCGTGTTTTTCAGAATTTCCGCGGAATGCAACACGTTCCAAGCCATGGCCGGCATCATCACATTGAGCTCCAGTTGCCCCGCTTGAACAGCCATCGCGGTGACCAGATCCGTTCCAATCGCCTGAAATCCCACCATCGCGGTCAATTCCGCCATCACCGGATTAACTTTCCCCGGCATGATGGAAGATCCCGCCTGCAGCGCAGGCAATTCGATCTCCGCAAGACCCGTATTCGGCCCGCTCGAAAGCAAGCGAAGATCGTTGCTGATTCGGATCAGTTCCAGCGCCAGGTTGCGAAGCGCGGAAGACGCAACACTCATTGCCAGGTTCGACTGCATCGCATACCGAAGATCGTCGGTCGGGCGAAGTTCTTGTCCCGAAATCTTGCTCAGGTGTCTCACCACAAGCTTCTGAAACTTCGGATGCGTATTCACGCCCGTCCCCACCGCCGATCCGCCGAGGCCAACTTCTTTAAGTAATCCGAGGGCGTATTCCAACACTCCCTCGCACCGGCGCATTGAGGTAGCATAAGCTGCAAATTCCTGTCCCAATCGAATCGGCACCGCATCCATTAGATGCGTCCGCCCCGATTTCAAGACCCGATCGAACGCGCTCGCCTTTCGAGAAAATGATTTCGCAAGCTCCGCCACCGCGCGAAGTACATCATTAAATAGAAAGACAGACGCCAGTCGCATCGCGGTAGGGAAGACGTCGTTGGTCGATTGCGAGCAATTGACATGATCATTCGGGTGACATAATTCATAGTCCCCCCGTTTTCCACCAAGCAGCTCTATCGCCCGATTCGCAATCACTTCATTCGCGTTCATATGAAATGACACGCCAGCCCCCGCCTGATACACATCGACGACAAACTCCTCATTCCACTTCCCCTCGATCACTTCTCCGGCGGCCCGCGCGATGGCCCGCGAGCGCTTTTCATCAATCAGTCTCAATTCACGGTTCGCGCGCGCAGCTGCCTTCTTGATCATCCCCATCGCGCAAATGAGCGATGGATGTGCCCGGTACCCGCTGATCCGAAAATTTTCAACCGCGCGCTGTGTTTGAATCCCATAGTAAGCATGAAAAGGCACTTCATGCTGACCAAGTAAATCTTTTTCCAATCTCATTTTCATTTCTAGAACCCCTAGCCATCACAAAATCAACACCAAAAAGTGCAGGTCAAAGTCACCTCGCGCCATGCATGCGCCAAACACAAGTAATAAACACCTGCCGACCTTGCCGCTAAACCGCCCTATTCTCGCACGTGATTATCTCCACCGCCTATTGTCGGGCTCTCCTTTTTACGTACTTTATAAGCTATAAGAGGTGGGGCAGACATAGGAATATGAGGTTTTGCTGGGGAAATTGCGATTATTGAAGGTCAGTGAAATGGATATTGTTTTTTCGAGGAGACGCGCGCTGTCGGGGGTGGCTGGAGGTGTGGAGACAACTTTATGGGGACATTGCTTGTTGACGGTATGACGAATGCGCGCTTGAGAAATATTAATGTTTTTCGGTTTGCGGTTTGAGGTGGCGACGGTTTCGTGGGATGGCTGTGGCTTGTAATAGGCGAAGGGAGAATGTGGGTAACGATTAGGGCGGGGGAACTCGCTGGGCGGCTAGTTGGGAGTGCGAGATGTTTGAGGAGTTGCACGGGGAACGATGGGAAGAAGTTCGGCGACGGAAATGTAGAAAAAAGGGACGGCAATTTGAATTGTCGCAGAGGGGTGCGTGAGGGTTAGGGAGGGGGAGAGTGCAAGAAAGGAGGCGACTGCAAGAAAGGGGCGAGTGAGACGGCGGGAAGTAAGAATACCGCGAGTAAGACGGCGGCCAGTAAGAATGCGGTGAGTGAGACGGCGGCCCGTGAGAATGCGGCGAGTAAGACAGAGGTTGATTGCCAAACGTTTTTATGGCTTGACGAAATCGTTTGTTGAAGACGAGGCGGGCGCGCTTTGTGGCGGGAGAGAGGGGGATGGCTAGCGAAAAAAATAATTGGGGAGAGGCGGGCTGGCTGATCCGGAAGGGCGCGAGGATGATTTGAAAATGCTGGATCGACGGAATGCGGTTCAAATAAAGAGTGGGGCGGCGCGCGGCGCGAAGGGGGCGGGGGCTGGTTTCATTCCCTTCGTCGGGGGCTTTGTGGAGAAGGTGCGCCAAATGTTTGGAGCCGGCTGGCGATTGGCGCCCCTCAGTTTTGCCGGTTGGTGGAAGCAACGGACCGCGGGGCGGTCAGCCTGTGGCGGATTGCCTCTGTTTTTGAGGTTTTCGGGGGATCGATCCCTTCATGGCGGCGCGCGAATCGGAAAAGCGTGGAGGCGCGGGGACGATGTCGGACAGGGGCGGTTGAGATTCAGGGAACAGAGTGGTGGGGGGATCGAACATCGTGCGGACCACTTCGGAGGCAGTCATGGGAGAGGTTTGCAGGGACTTGTGGTGATCGAGCATCCAGCGGGCGAGCATGGCTTCGGAGGTCTCCTGGATCCATTGGTCGATCAGGGCGGCAATTTCCTGGCGCAGGTTCGCAGCGTGGTTGAGGCGCGCCAGTTCAAAACTTTGCAACGAGGCGCGGGAAGCCGCCTGGAGATAGTCGAGCGGCGGAGTAAACCGAGATATGGTCATGGCCAAAGCTCCGATCTTAGGGCTGGGCCGAAAGGGCCGGCCACTGAAACACTTGTGCACGATACTGAGTTGTCACGAATCGTGTCTAGCCCCCCGTTGTGGATATGCTGTGGATAATTTGTGCGCGCCGGAAGGGGCGCGGGCGAGTGGGATGTAACGAGGAGGTAGATCACGTTTCTGTTATCGGATCGCGGGCGGAGGACGGCCTGGTTGCGGCGGCGCCTCAAGGGGAGTGAAGAAGATCTGGGCGGGCTGATTGTCCGAGAGAGGCGAACCGTTCGCAAATTGCCGCGGCGGACGCGTCTACATTTTCAATTTTAGTGTGACTGATAATTCCGGCAACGGAGACGGATGGCGTGCTGGCGGCGGCTGTGAAGGCAGTGCTCATGTTATGAGACGCGGTGAGTTTAGGCGTGGCGGGAATGGGAGACCGAGAAACCAGCGGGAGGATGCGGCTAGACGTGGGTGGGTGCCAGTCAGATTACGGGTAGATAGATGTTAAGTAAACAGAAACACGATTGTAGCGGCTGGCGAATTGGACGAGGCCAAAGGGAGGCCAGAAAAATGAGCATTATCGGACATGAGCGTGCAGAGAGGCGATAGGCGGGAATTGCAGTGTTTTCGCGTGCGCGCTGGTGTTTTCGCCAGTGCGCATGGCCGGCCAGACGGCATGCCCGGAAGAATCATTGGCGCGCGCGCGAAAGGGCTGCGAGAAGAGTGCAGGGAGAGAGGATTTGAGATTTGAAATTTCAGATTTGAGAGGAAGTCCGCTCATAAATAAACGGCCACCAATCGCGACAGGCCGTCAGGGGCTAAAGCCCACTTTTCCTTGGTCTTTTGATGTCGCGGCTGAAGCCGCGACCCACAATGCCTAGATCTGAGATGGCTTCAATTCAGATTTGAGATTTGAAATTTGAAATATCTGATTTGAGGCCGGGTTGAAATGAGGCGATGCCGCGGAGGTTGATCGAGGGGGGCTTGGCAGGGTGGGGATTTGGAAGGGGGAGAAAATCTTTTTGGGGACAGACAAATCATATTTTGGAACGAAGGAGGAGACGATGAATGACAGGGCTGATTCTTGTGGGCCACGAAATGATCGAACGGCACAAAATATATTGTCGGACGGAGGAGCGCGCTTGGATCGCGGCGATGCTACTTGGCGCGAACCGGGCGCAATGGCGATTCATCGTGGGAGGGCGAGCGTGGGAGCGAATGTTGGCGGCGCGATTGGGGCGAATACCGTAAGCGAGAAAATTGCACGCAGTTCGCCGGGCGCCGGCGGAGAGGTCAGTGGGAGCGGCGCGGGGGAAGCTGCAGCGGCGGACCTTTCGCGGATTCCTGTGGAGGTGCGGGCCAGCGTGGCGTCCAGGCCCGGCGAATATGACGCGCGGCGATTGCGTTCGCAGCGGGAGATTATTCGCGACGTGATGCTTTCCGCTGCGGACTGCGAGACGTGGCTGACGCTCGGGGAATTGCGTGCGCTCACGCGTTACGGCGAGGCTTCGATTTCCGCGCAGCTGCGGCATTTGCGCAAATCGGAAAATGGGGGCTACGAAGTCGTGAAGCGGCATCGCGAAGGAGCTTCTCCGGAGCGGCCGGGCACGGATGGGCGCGGCGAGTGCGTCTGGGAGTACCGCATTACGCGCGGAATGGGCGGGGAGCTCGAGGATGTGGAAGCGCGGCTGGAGGCGGTGGGCGCGTGAGGGTGTGAAATTTCTGAACGCGTGGACGTCGCGTCGTGGGCAGGCCGGCGGCTAAAGCCGGATCTGATCTTCATACTTTACGGCACCGCTGAAGCCGTGCCCTACAAAGATTTGGCGGGTGCCAAAACGGCTCTTTGGCCTTCGGGTTTTTGGACGCGGGACGATTAAACGGCGACAGGCTGAAGAGCTTGCGGAAAAACTCAACTTTTTGTCATTCCGTGGCGCGCTGCGCGCCGAGGAATCTCTCTTTTCCGAAGCTTAAACCAAAGAGAGATTCCTCGCTTCGCTCGGAATGACAAAATAAGGTGCTTTTTCCGCAGCCTGTGAAGCCGTGCCCTACAAAGATTTGGCGGGTGCCATACAGGCTCTTTCGCCTGTCGGGATTTTTGGACGCGGGACGATCAAAAGGGGACAGGCTGAAGCCTGTCCTACTGGAAGCGCGAATGTTTTTTGCGAACTTGGAAAAAATCCGGGAATCGAGGCGGCGCTGAATTCGCGCGGATGCGGAGGTGACTCATGCCGAAACGCGTGCTGGATTTTGATGCGATGTGGGGGTCGGACAAGCTGGCCGCTTGTGCGGCATGGGCGCAAGCTGAGTACGCGTGGCTGTATGGGCTGGCGGACGCGTCGGGATGTTTCGAGCTGACGAATTTGCGCGTGATCTGGGGGCGCGTTGCGGCCATCCGCGGAAACCTTACCATCGAGCGGCTCGAACAGGTGTTTGCGGAATTTCAGGACAAGGGGTTGCTGTTCGTGTGGGAGCACGAGGGGAAGCGCTACGCGCATTGGACCGGCAGCGATGTCCCTGGCCGGCTGCCGCCTCCTTCGTGGAGGATGCGGCTGGAACGGTTTGCGCCGCCGGTGCCGAAGCAGCGGCTGGCGGAATATATGGCGCGGTTCGCGCGGGGGCGCGCGGCGCTGGCGGGAGTGGGGTTTCGCGGGGATGCGCAGCGGGAAGAACCCAATCGGATAGAGAATTGCAAATTTGAAATTTCAGATTTGAGAGAAGAGCAGGGGGTTGCGGGACGCGCGCAAGGTTCGCAACGGAGCGATCGGCGGGCGCCGGGCGCTGACTGCGGGGAGGATTGCGGATTTGAGAAATTAGTTTTGAAAGAAGAGCGCGGGCTTGATAGGGCCGTTGCGAGTTCGCTACCGAGCGAACAGCGGGAGCTTTTCGCGGATCGCGGGGAGGAACGCGGCAATCGGAATTCTCATTTGAAACCGAACGGGGGAGCTGCCGAACGGTTTGGGAATTCGGGTGTCGGCGAAAGACGGGCGCCCGGTGCGGCTCGTGAGTTGGGCGGTATGGCTCATCGGGGCTCTCAGGTTGCGCAGAGAAGCGGGCTCAAGGGGCGGGTTGAGGAGGATCAAGCACAGGATTTGGGTTTGGATTGGAATTTGAATGGGAATTTGGGAGCGGGTTGGGAGGAGAGGCGGGGCGGCCAGGGTGACGCGGCGGGCCGTTCGGGAGGCGGAAATCGGGAAAGGGAATTAACTAGAAGCGATTTTTGCAATTCAAGTTCTTTTTCAAATTCTTATTCACATTCAAATTCAGAGGCAAAATCAGCGAAAGAGCTGGCAGTGGCGCGCGAATTGCGCGTGGGAGAGGGACCAGTGTGCGGGCCGGCGCGGGTGAGGCCGGAAGTGCTGGAGCGGGTTCGGCGGCGCGATGCGGCGCGGGCTGGGTCGAGGTCGCCGTGAGATCTGGTAGGACAGGCTTCAGCCTGTCTAGGTTTACTTTTCTTGCAGCACAGACTTCAAAACCGACAGGCTGAAGCCTGTCCTACTCGAGGGCGGTTGACAAATCGGAATTGCACGTCAGGAAGTGTGGAGGAGGCGAACCATGCTGGCGACGTTTGCATTTGATGTTTGTCATGATGTGTACCTGGCAGCGCGCGAAGCGATCGACGCGAAAATTCCCACGCTGAATGCGGAAGCTTCCGGGAAGTACCAGTGGCGCCCGGACCGGATGCCGCGGCTGGCCGAGTATGTTTGCGATTTTGCGCGAGCGGGGGAGCGGGCGTTGGGGGACGAAAGTAGCGCGGACTTCAGTCGGCGGGGGTTCATACGCAAAGGCGGAAGGGCAACGCCCGCGCTGGGACGCCGCGAGTCCAGCGGTTGCGGTTCGGGGACCCTGACAGAAAATCCACAGACTGAAGTCTGTGCTACTTTGCTCAGGGCAAGCACTTCACAAAAACCGTTCAGGGCGAGCCGCATGGCGATGTTTCGAGTGTATTACCTGGGCGGCGCGGACTATCACGCGGCGCGGCGCCATCTGGGGATCAGCGAATTGACCTGGGCGGATTGGGCGGAGGAGATTCGCAGGCTTGTGGGCCGCGAGCTGACCCGCGCGGGAGTGTTTCCGCCTTCCAAATATTTTCGGGAGATGACGGCAAAGGCGTCGTGAAGGCGGGCCTGCCGCGCATCGACGCTGCCGGCGAGATTCGCTAACTGTGGTCATCGTCATTGACACGTTTTGTAGCGCCCGCCTTCAGGCGGGCATCTGCTCGATTCCAAAGTGCCCGCCTGAAGGCGGGCGCTACATAAACCGGAACAGGATTCTCACCGAGACTCTCAAGGGACGGAAGATGGGGCGCTTCTATTTCTCCTGCAAGGAAACCAGATAGTCGCAGAGGTTCTTGATTCGTTTCTGAACGACGGCCTGGTTGTAATTGTCCATGTACTGGAAGATGCCGCCCCAGGTGGGCATGTCGGAAGAACCGTGCGCGGCGACACCCGGGCCGAAGCGCAGGATGTTGGTGACCAGGTCGTAGGGGAATTCACCGCCGTGACGCTTGGTGAGCGTGGTGAGATCGGCGGCGGGAACCTTGAGCGCGGCTCGAGCGGGGCCATGTCCCTTGGCGTTGAGGCCGTGGCAGGCGGCGCAGTACTGCTTGAACATGTCTTTGCCGGAGGGCACGAAGTTGGGAGGGAATTGGTCCTGGCTGGCCGCCGCCTTGGATTGCGCGGCCGCGCCACCTGCAAAGATCAGCATTGCGGCGAGCAAGATTGTGTAGCGCATGGAGAGCCTCCTGGTGCAGTCAGCATAGCGCACGGAACGGGAATGTCCAGATTGAAAATGTCAAATGTGAAATTTCAGATTTGAAATTTGAGATTTCAGAATGTCCGGCTCCGCAGCGCACATTTGACACGTAAGATTTCTGAATCTCTGAGCTCGCGGCGCGGTTGAAAGGAAGCATTTTAGAATCTCAAATCTCAAATCGCACATTTGAAATTCCCAGAACCACGACGCCGATTCCGGCGTTTCCGGTTCAGGGTGCTGCAGGGCGCTTCTTGGCGTCTCTTAAGAAATCGGTATCCAGCCCCCCTTTCTTTAGCTTGATTCCGGGGCTTATAGAAAATACTTGACAAATAAAGTCCACTTATGATACATTTCCTTTCGCAGAGTTATACCTTCTCGCCGGATTCTCCGGCAGCTTTCCGAATCATCTCCGCCCCGTAGCGCAGGCTCGGTTTTCGTAGCACAGCCACTCTTGGCTGTGTGGTTTTTCCAGCACTTAACAAAGGCACACAGCTCCGCCGCGGCGGATGGCTGTGCTACCCGGATTTTCCGCAGCTTGTGAAGCCGCGCCCTACAAAAATTTGGGAGTTACGACACAGGCTCTGAAGCCTGTCCTGCCCAGGAGGCAACATGCCCGCTTACAGCAACTCCACCCCGCCGCTTTCTTTGTTTCCCGGCGACGTCGGTTTCAGCTTCAACGCCGAAGCCTTTCCGGCCAACGGAACGGCCGGCGCCCAATTTGCGATTCCCGAGCCCGCTGGCCTGACCGATCAGGCCCACACCGTGCGCTGGCAAACGATTTTTGGCACCGCGCCCTCGGCGATCAGCATCGTCCTGCAAGGAGCCGCGGCCGACGTGGATTCGGAATACTTCACGATCGATACTTCCACGGCTACGGCCGGCGAAGCGCGCACGGTGATTGGCGTCCGAGCTCGCTTCCTGCGAATTAAGGTGACGTCCTCCACCGGCGGCGCGGCGCTGACGGCGAAGATGCTGCCGTAGGGAGGTGACTGGTGACTAGTGACCGGTGAATCGCAAATCCCTCGCCCTGATGCCGGCGAAGGGTCATTCGTGATCCATGTCGTAATTCCTGTAAAAAGAAACATGCGGTCCCCCCACTGCAACGATTAGAGTCGTCTTCACCAGTCACTAATCACCAGTCACCAGTCACTTCTTCTTATCCCTTCCTGCCGCGAAAGCCGCGCGTCGGATGCTTGCGCACTTCTCTTTTTTTGTGGAAGAACTCGGTGCTCAATTGGCCGAGCTTTTTACCGCCGCGATGCTCCAGTTGGCCGACAACCGGGTTGAATGGAGATTTATTTTTCATGGCGATTTACCCCCAAGCCCAAGCTAGCTGAATCCTTAATCCTTTGTATGTGACGCTGGTCACCGCACGCGGATGATCGGAGAGGGAAGTGACCGGTGACTAGTGACTGGTGATTCGTTCACCCTGAGGTGGACGAGGAGCGAATCGTGATTTGTGATTCGCCAAGAGTGGGATGCACACCCCATCCACGCAGCGCTGGGATAAAGGGTTTTCACCAGTCATCGTTCACCAGTCACTAGTCACCCACTTTTATGGCTTCCAATCCAAATTACGTAAAAAAGCAAATCGCGCTGGACACCGTTTCCTGGACCGCGGTGGTGGCGCCGGTCGACTGCATCGCCGTGTCGATCAAAAATTCGGTGCTGATCGATTTGCGCATCCGCACCGACTCCGCAGACGCGACCACGCAGGACACGATTTCCGCCGGCAGCATCGAGACCGTTTCCGCGCCGCGGCATTCCGGCGGCGTGCAGGACGGCGGCTCCGGCACGCGCTTTTACGCCGGCGACACGATCGCGTACTTGCAGGTCGCCAGCGGCACGGGGCCGGCGCTGCTCACTTTCGTGAGGTGACTAGTGACTGGTGACTGGTGATTCGTGATTGGTGATTCGTGAATCGCGATTTGTGATTCGTGAAAAGCCAAACTCCCGGGATATTCACGGAGTAATGGGCCGCAGGTTTTCCACCAGTCACTAGTCACCAGTCACCAGTCACCCTTCGCTAACGCCCAGGCCGAGCCACCCAAGAATTACGACACACGAATCACAAATCACGGTCTCCCACACCATGCGAATCAAAATTATTGGCGAAAATAATTGCGCGCGTGCGACGCGGCATCTGCTGCGGCTCGCGGGCTTTGCGGTAACGGAATTTCTTCCCGCCGACGCGGTTGCCGGCGGACCGCTTGCCGGCTACGCCATCACCATCGATCTTGCCCCGGCCCACCACACCTCTGACGCCCTCCTGCGGCCGGATCCCCCCACGCACCACCACGACGCCTCAGCCCGCGAGGAAGCGCCTCGGTCGCATCGGGACGCTTCCTCTCCCGCCTTCGTCCGCCAAAATACGTGGCGGACTACGGCGGGCGAGCCCGCCGAGAACTCACCGACATTGGAGCTGCCAGCTTCTGACTCATCGCCGGCGGGCGAGCCCGCCGTAGCTCCGGTGAATTTCCGGAGCGAAGGAGGGATACATTTTGATTCCGTGGAAAGCGCGCTGGAGGCGGCTGTGTTGCGGCACGTGACGCAATTGGCGGCGGCGCCCGTGATCGTGGATCGTCCGGGAGGAGTTGTGCACTCGGATCGTGAATTGCGGATCGTCGCGCCGAATACGGGCGATGCCAAGGCGGATGAAGCTGCGGCGGTGGCCATTGAATTTGGCGTGTTGCGCGGGCTGCTGGATTTGACTGCGCCCGCCTCCGCTAAAGCTTCGGCGGGCTTGCCTGCCGAAGATCCGGAAAGTTCTCGGAGGTCGCGCGCGAAAAAATGGTGGCCGTTTGGGATTTTGTTGCTTGCGGCGGGGCTTGGGGTGTTGCGGGCTGGCAGCGCGGCTGCGCCGGGGCAGGGTGTGGAGGACTTGCGGAAAACCCACAGGCTGAAGCCTGTGCTACTTTTGCGGGCTGCTTTCGCGCCGGAATTTTTGGCGGAGGCGCAGGGGCAATTTGCTACGGGGCAGGGATTGGATCCTTGCAAGGGACTGACCAAACTTTACGCCAGCATCAGCCAGACAGGGAACACGCAGCTGGTGGCCGGGACGTCGTCCAAGAAAATTTATGTGTGCTCGATCCACGTGGTGGCGGCCGCGGCGACGAATGTCGCGCTGGTCGAAGGCACGGGCTCGGTTTGCGCCACGGGCACCGCGGGAGTGAGCGGCTTTGGCGGAGCCACGGCGGCGGCGGGCTGGAATTTCGCGGCGAATGGCGGGATCGCGCTGGGCAACGGGGATTCTTCCCTGGGCGCGGAAGGAACCAGCGGGGACAATTTGTGCATCTTCAATTCCGGCTCTGGACAAGTGTCCGGCGGGATTAGCTATGTGGTGGAATAAGGTATCAGGTGGCAGGGGGCAGGTGACAGGGAAAAGCCTCACACCTGAAACGTGCTACCTGCCAGCTGCCACCTGCCAGCTGCTACCTGCCACCTTGATTTTTGCGTGCTTGTTTTTAGCGGCGACTAGCGCGCGGGCGACTACTTACTTTGTCGCGGCGGCGGGAAGCGACTCGAACAGCGGAACTAGCTCCGGCACGCCCTGGCAGACCATCGCGAAGGTGAATGGCTCGACGTTTTCGCCGGGCGACTCGATCCTGTTCAATCGCGGCGACGTCTGGTACGGAACAGCGCTCACGGTTCCGTCCTCCGGCTCGAGCGGATCGCCCATCACGTTTGGCGCGTATGGCAGCGGCGCGAATCCGATCCTCAAGGGATCCACGAATCTCAGCACCAGCGGGTACACGCTCGCGCCAAACACGCTGACCACGATTTTTCACCGGCCGAGTCTCGGTACATCCGCCACCGACTCCGCCACGATTAATTTCCGGCAAGGCATCCCGGTCGGAGAGATCAGCAACCCGGCGGTGGAGATCACGATCAGCGTAACGGCTTCGCCCACGCTCGCGCTGAACATCACCGGAACCGGCATCGGTCCGGCTACGACGCTGCCGAACGCAAGCGCGATCACGCGCATCACCTGGAACGGCGGGATGAACGGCACGACGGTTGCCGCCGGCGCAACGGCCACTTCGGACCCGATCTTTTATACGCTGGATAACACCGTCGTTCAGGTAGTGACGTTGTACAGCACGTCGCGGAACATCGCGTACTACGGCGGCAACGGCGAATCGCTGTATGAATTATTCAGCGGCCCCGACCAATCGCAAAGCGCCACAGTGAGCGGCTACTCCTTTGCCGGCGGCGATGTAATTCTCGCCTCGATCGTGGCGACGAACATCACGGCGTTCACTTACTATGCGGCCCTGGCCAGCACTCCGGTCGCGGTGTGGGAGAACGACACGCTGCTGAAGCTGGCGAACAATCCGCTGGGCGTGGATCAAACGGCCGGCTCCTGGTTTTACGACGGGACGTATCTCTACATTCATGCTTCGGACGGCTCGAACGTTGCGACCAACGGCAAGCTCTACGACTATGTGACCGCGTCGAGCCCGGGACACACCGCCTGGGACAACGGCCAGTCCTTCTTGATTTTCGATTCGATCGACGAAGCGGAAACCTACAACACCGACAGCACGATGGAAACCAACCTGGGCGGCCTGATCCTCACAGGCGCGAACAGCATCGTGCGCAACCTCTCGATCCACGACAATTTCCGCCACGATTTATCCGTGTACACCGGCGCGACTGGCAACGTGGTGACCAACGTGACGGGCTACAACTCGTACGGCACCTCGCCCGTAACCATCTATGGCCCGGGGACAACGGGCAACACGGTACAAAATTCCACGTTTTACAACGACACGTTTCTGCGCGAGGCCAACGTGGTCACGGGCGGCGTGTGGAGCGTGATTGTGGCGCACGGCGGATCGACGGGCAACGTGGTGGACAGTTGCGTGATGTACAGCACCGCGGGGCCGTACCGCTCGGACACATTTTTGTCGCACGGCTACGGCGTGCTGGTGGGCGACAGCGGAACTTCACTCACGGTCTCGCACAGCATTCTTTATGGAAATTTCGAGTGGGGCATCTACGTCGGCCAGAACGGCAACGACGGCGAGGGAACCGGCGGCCAGGTGACCATGTGGGACAACCTGATCGACGCGTCCCAATCCTATTCCAGCAACAGCGGCGGCAACGCGGCTTACTTTTTCGGGGCGGCTGGAAATATTCTTTACGACAATACGATCTTTGCGCCGCTGATGACGAATCCCGCGATCAGCGCGCTCAGCACTTCGACCGGCACGCTGGTGAAAAACAATATCGTGTACGCGGGCGGCTATGCTGCCGTGGACTCGACGTCGGAAACCGGCTCGGCGTTCGATTACAACGATTATTTTTCGGCGTCCGGCACGCCGTTCAGCTGGGGCGGCACGGCGTACACGCTTGCGAATTGGCAGGCGAATAGTTCGCAGGACGCGCATTCCTTCAGCGCCGATCCTGCACTGGTGAACGCGTCTCCATTATCGTCGACCGGAAATTACGCGCTGCTCGCCGTTTCTCCGGCCATCAACGCGGGAGTGAATCTCGGGTCCACGTATCAGATGGCGCTGTCGCCGTCGTCGTCGTGGCCCGGTGGCGTCTCGCTCCTCAATCAAAACTCATTTGGCAGCGGCTGGGAAATCGGCGCGTACGTGTACCCGGCGAATGCGCAGCCGACGCTGCTCCAGCGAGGATGTTGCGATTGAGGTTGGCATTTAAGTGGCACAGGCTTCAGCCTGTGGGGTTTGGTTGCTAGGACATCGAGCCTCGGCATAACCAAAACCCACAGGCTGAAGCCTGTGCCACTCAAGCCTGCGCCACCGAATTTCGCTGCGACATTTGAAAACGGATATCCAGGAGAAATCATGACCACAACTTCTGCAATGCCATCATGGCATTCCATCGGGCTCTACGTGCAGATCGCCGGGGCAGGCGCGTTCATCACCGGCGTTGTCCTCAGCCTGCACCACTACGCCATCGGGATCTGCTTCATCGCCGGCGCCGCCGCGTTTTACATCGGGAAGAAAATGAAGGCGTCTTAATTTTGCTGTAGCCCGGGTCTTCAGACTCGGGGAATTGTGCTGGTAGGGGCAGAAACCCCCCGCCTCTGAAGAGGCGGGCTACAGCAGACGCCGAATCGTGCGATGAACTTGATATTCCATGCGCTCCAAGGCCGACAAATCGAAGGAGCAAAAGTGCATTCGCAACTTCGACAAATTTTGTAAGACATTCAAGTACGAGCCATTCGACCGCCAGAAGGAATTTCACGATTCCGTTGCAAAATATCGCCTTTTCGGCGGAGCGGCGGGGCCGGGGAAAACGAAAGCGCTCCTCTACGAAGCCATCTACCAGGCGCATCTCCATCCGGGCGTGGACACACTGCTCCTGCGGCGCACGTTTCCGGAGCTTGAGGCTTCGCTGATCACCTATTTTCGGCGCGATGTGCCGCGCGAGATGTACGAGAAATACAACGAAGCCAAGCACATCGTCACGTGGCTGAACGGTTCGACGACGCGCTTCGCCTACTGCGACACCGAGAACGATGTTTACCGTTACCAGGGCGCCGAATATTTATTCATCGGGGTCGATGAGCTTACACACTTCACTCTGAAGCAGTGGCAATTTCTCACCAGCCGCAATCGCTGCCGCATCAAAGGCGCCAAGCCGTGCATGGCCGGCGCGACCAACCCTGGAAACATCGGCCACGCCTGGGTCAAGGCGCTGTGGGTCGATCGCGCGCCCGCTCCCGGGATGGACCGGCCCGACCAGTACGATCCCGGCGACTACGAATTTATTCACGCCACCATCGCGGACAATCCGTACTTCGCGCACGACGATGAATACAAGAAAACGCTGGGGCAGCTTCCCGAGGCGCTGCGGCGCGCGTTTCTTGATGGCGAGTGGGACGTCTACGCCGGACAATACTTCGATATTTTCTTGCCGTCGCGGCACACGATTCGCGCCGAGCAAGTGCAGCTCGAGCCGTGGACGCCGCGCTGGATTTCGATTGACTGGGGATTCGAGCATCCGAGCGCGGTCTACTGGCACGCGACGCGCAACGACGGCGTATTTGTGACGTACCGCGAGTTCGTGCAGAACCGGCTCTCGCCGCGCATGCTCGCGGCGGCGATTGCGGAACGCAGCGTCGATCGCCTCGGTCGCGCCGAGCGCATTCGCGACATTTTTCTTTCGCCCGACGCGTTCGCGCAACGCACCGCCGATGCTTCGATCGCCGAGCAGCTCGGCGACGGACTCGCCGCCGCGGGCTTGCCGCGGCCGACTCCGGCCGACAACGATCGCGTGGGCGGCTGGATGTTGATGTACCAGGCGCTCGAAGCCGATCGCTGGTTGATCGCAGAAAATTGCGCGCGCCTCATCGAGAATTTGCCGACGCTCACGCGCGATCCCGCCAACATCGAGGACACGCTCAAGTGCGACGGCGACGATCCCGCCGACTCGGCGCGTTACGGATTGAAGTCCGCGCTCGAGCCGGGCCGCGCGCCGGCCGAAGTGCTCGCCGCCGAGCGCATCACCGCCGTAGATCCAACCTCGCGCGCCATTTGGCTGAAGAAATTTTCCGCGGAGGAGTTGCGCCGGGTAGCGCCGGTGGTGCCGCGCAGGTGGCGCCCGCAAGGATGGTGATGTTTTAAGTGGCGCAGGCTTCCAGCCTGTGGGGGTTGGTTGCGAGGAGATCGAACCTTGGCATAACTAAAAGCCACGGGCTGGAAGCCTGCACCACCTAAATCCTACCCAATCGGGTGCGAGGCGCTGGACCAGGGCCAGTCTTCCGCGCGGGCTACCAGTCCGGCGGAGACCGGATTGCGTTCGATGTAGGCGCGAATTTTCTGCCCCTCACCTGGATCCCGCACCCAGTGATCGAACGATTCATCCTGCCAGAAGCGCGTCCCGGTGCGAGAGAGAATGAGATTCGCCTGCCGCGCTGTCGCGCCCTTGACGAGCTGCGTGAGTTGGGCGAGCGGGACGATTGGCGTGAGCAAAACGTGAATGTGATTGGCCATGACGACATGCGCGCGCACATTGAATAATCTTCGGTCGTGCCCATTTTTTAGGGACGCGAGAATGAATTCCACGATGCGTGGATCTTTCAGCCAGAGTGGGCCTGTCCTGGCCACGTCCAGAATGCGATCGTAATGGACGAATGCCGCGCCGGGAGAGGAAGTTGTTTTTGGCGGGGGCATTTGCCTGGGCAACGAGCCGAAGAGGCGCCAGGTGATGAAAATATCCTGGCCCGGCGGCTGCCAGTGCGGCAGGCGGCGTCGGTAGAATGTCATCATTCGTGACATAGTAGCATGCTTTCTCCGGCGGGGAAAGGCACTTGGTGGCGCAGGCTTGCAGTGGCGCAGGCTTCCAGCCTGTGGGGGTTGGTTGCGAGGGGATCGAGCCTTGGCGCAACTAAAGGCCACAGGCTGGAAGCCTGCGCCACATGACTGCGACAGTCAGTTGTGATTTTCAGACTATTTTATGTGGCACAAGATGATGGCATGGCTCGGGCGGCATGCGCGCGGGCGGTACGTGCTGCTGCTGGAGGAAGAAACGGCGCGGCTGCGCGCGGAGAATCGAGCGTTGGTGAATTCGCTGCTCGGCACCGCGGGCTTTCCGCCGATTTCGCCCGAGGACGACGCGCGGCGCGGCGTTGTGGGACTCGCTCCGGTGCGGCGGCGCACCTGGACGCAGATCGCGCGCGAAAGGGAATTGGCGGCCGGAAAAAGTGCGGTCGGGCGGGGCGCGGCGGAGAAATGACGCTCTGATTTGACTATGAAAGGTAATTGTTTAGCGGAGCGAATCGCGGCGCCGGCGCCTCGCTGGCGAATTTGCGATTTGCCGATAGGGCGCGGAAATCGCCGGCGGGACGCCGGCGCCACGAGTTAGATCAAGCTTTCTTGATCAGGCGCACGAGCCAGAGCAGGATGCACGCTCCGACGAAGGCCACCAGGATGGAGCCGATCAGTCCGAAGCCTGGATAAATGCCGAGAAGGCCGAAAAGCCATCCGCCAATCATGGCGCCGACGATGCCGATGACGATGTCCATCAGCACGCCGAAGCCGCCGCCCTTCATTACTTTTCCTGCGAGAAAACCGGCGATCAATCCGACGATGCACCACCAGAGCAAGCCACCGAACATGGTTGCCTCCATTGTTGCTTGAGAGTGTGCAGCTGTGCTTGGAGCCTGTTTGGAGCGAAGACCGGACTCCTTCTATCCCAGTTGGCTGGGAACGTCAACATTAACCGCTTGGAGTAGCACAGACTTCAGTCTGTGGGGTTCCGCGGATGAGCCCGGGCGTTAAATCCGCAGATCAGGCCATGGGCACGGTGAGCGCGCAGGGAGCGGCCTGGGAACATTGATTGGAAACCCACAGACTGAAGTCTGTGCTACTTAAAACCATGACGAATCCGACGAACAATTTGGACGACTTCGCTATTTTGAACGGCGAGAATGAGGCGCCGAACGACGGCAGCGTTGCGCCGCTTGACGGCGGCTTGTCCGCGCAGGGCGCTAATGCCGGGCGCGCGCCGCTGGGGATTGACGGCAAGCAGCCCGCGGCTAGCGCGCAGGAAGCGCTGGCGAAGCTGGCGCTGGGGCCGAACAACGAGCGGCTCGAGGAGCTGCGGCCGGACCTGGTGAACGCGCTGCGCGAGCTCGTCGTGCAGTATCGCGAGGAGGGTATCGTCGCGCGGCGGCACGAGATTCGGCGGATCCGCCAGGCGCGCCTGTTCTGGCAGGGCTTGCAGTACGCCTGGTGGAATCCGCAGGACATGACCTGGCACCTGCCGTACGAATCGAAAATTTACGATGATAGCGCCGCGGCGGAAATGCCGCGCTACCAGTTCGTCACGAATTTGTATCAGGCGTTTGGGCTTTCGTTCATTTCCATTCTCAGCCAGGACGTTCCCGCAACTCGATTTTATCCCCAGTCGGCGCAGGCGATCGGGGACATCACGGCGGCGCGCGCGGCTTCCGAGGTTTGCGACCTCGTCGAGCAAAATAATCGCGTGCAGCATTTGCTGACCGGCGTGGCGTTTTATTTGTGGACCGACGGAAAAATCGGCGGCTACGTGCGGTACGTGGCCGATGCGCAGCGGTTCGGTTCGCACGATGAGCCGGTGATTGAAGAACACTTCGTGCCGCTCGGCGATGACGCGTATGTGTGTCCCGAGTGCGGCGCAGAGCAGACGGTGGGATCCGAAGCAGGAGGCAGGGAAGCAGGAAGCGAGGAGGCAGGGAATCCTGCTGTAGCCCGACTCTTCAGTGGCGGGGAAGTTGTCGCGGGCGCGGCAGAAATCCCCGGGTCTGAAGACCCGGGCTACAGCAATTCGGCGCAGTCGCGCTCTGTGTTGAACGAATCACCAGTCACTAGTCACCAGTCACCAGTCACATCTGGTCTGCTTCCTCCCGTGATTTGCCGGAACTGCGGGGCGTCTCTTGGCCCCGAGCATTTCAAGCCCGCGGCGCGCGTGGCGGTTCCGCTGATTACCGGCGTGCGGCGCGTGTCGAACGGCCAGGAAGTGATTTCCGTGGTCGGCGGGCTTGAGCTGAATACGCCGGTGTGGGCGAACGAGATGCACGAGTATCCGTATCTCCAGTGGTCGATGGAGGTGCACCGCGCGAAGCTGAAGGCCAGCTACCCGCACGCGGCGGACAAAATTCAGATGGGCGGGCCGATCCAGTCCGACGACGTGTATGCGCGGGCGACGCGCGTGGCCATCGCGCAGGGATTGCCGACGACGCATCCGGGCGACGCGCTATTTAATTTGATCACGTTTTCGCGGACGTGGATTCGGCCGTGGTCGTTCTACGCGCTCGAGGATAAATCGGTGCGCGACGCGCTGCTGGCGCTGTTTCCCGACGGCTGCTACGTCGCATACGCGGGCGACACGTACTGCGAATCGCGCAACGAATCGATGGACGATCGCTGGCGCGTGATGCACGCGTTGCCCGGCGACGGGCAGAACCGGCCGTCGGTGGGCGATTCGCTGGTGCAGATTCAGGAGCGTTACAACACGCTCTCGAATATTCAGGCGGAAACGTACGAGTACGGCATCCCGCCGATTTACGCCGATCCGCAAGTTTTGGATTTCGACGCGCTCGCCAATCAAACGGCCGAGCCTGCGGCGCACTATCCGGCGCGCGCGCGTCCCGGCCAGCCGCTGGCCGCGGGATTTTTTCAGCCCGCGCCGGCGCAAGTGCCGCCCGACCTCGTACGGCATCAGCAGGAATTGATGGGGCCGGTCTCGCAATTTCTCACCGGACTTTTTCCCGCCGTGTTTGGCGGAGAAATGGAATCGGTAAAAACCGCTTCGGGCTACGCGATGGCGCGCGATCAGGCGCTCGGGCGTTTGGGGCTCGTGTGGCGGCGTCTGAAAACTTTTTACGCGGATGTGATGCTCTTGTCGGTGGATTGTTTTCGCAAAAATCGTCCCGAGGACGCGGAGATTCCGATTCTCGGGCCGGGCGGGGAATTTGAGTCGCGCTGGATTCGCCTGGCCGATTTGAAGGGCAACATTCAGGCGCATCCGGAGAGCGACGAAACTTTTCCTCGCTTGAAATCGCAGCAGCGCGCCGTCGTGCAGCAACTGATGGCGTCGTCCGATCCGATGATCCAGCAGGCGCTCGCCGATCCCGCGAATATCGGTTTCGTGAAAGGCGTGCTCGGCTTGTCGGACCTGGTCGTGCCGGGAGAGGATTCGCGCAACAAGCAGTTGCGCGAGATTGATTTGCTTTTAGTAGGACAGGCTTCGGCCTGTCGGGTTCCGAATGATGAAAGCGAATCGCCAGAATCTTCGGGGAGCAAGTCGAGTCCATCGGCTACGGGCCGGGAGCAATTGGTGGAAACCCACAGACTGAAGTCTGTGCTACTGGAACCCTCCGTCCCTGTCGATTTGCTTTTCGACAATCATGCGGTGGAGCTTGAGGAATGCCGGCGGTGGGCGAATTCGGATGCGGGGCAAATTGCGCGCGTCGAAAATCCCGCGGGCTTCGCGAACGTGCGCGCTCACGCGGAAGCGCATTTGCGGGCCATTGGGCTGGCGTACGCCGCGCAAGGTGCCGCAATCGCTCCCGGTTCAGCAAATCCCCCAAAGAGCAACAAATGAAGAGGCCAAGTGGCGCAGGCTTCCAGCCTGTGGGGTTTTGTGGCGAGGAGATCGATCCTTGGCGCAGCTAAAACCCACAGGCTGGAAGCCTGCGCCACCAGGAATGCATTGTCATAACGAGGAGTGAAACGATGAGCAGTGGAACGCAAGTGGATCTGGATTGGGCTGGGGCTGACGGCGCGCAGGGCGGGGCGGCCGCTTCTCCGGCGAGTGCGACGAATCCTGGCACGAAGGCTGGCGCGGCCTATCTGACCGATGAGGAAATTTTGGGGATCGACCCGCCTTCGCCGAACGGCGGCTTCGGCGGGCTTGGCCGCCAGGAAAGCGACAGTGGTGTGCGCGACGACGCGCAACAGAATGGCGCCGCGGAGTCGGGCGGGGCAGCTGAGGCTGAGGCTGCGAAATGCACACAGGCTGAAGCCTGTGCCACTGGGGAGATGCCCTCGTGGATGCAGGCGCTGGCGGCGGATCCGAAGCACGGGGGCGAGGCGCAGCAGCTTTGGCGCGAGCATCGGGAATTTCGCGCGGCGTTTTCTTCTCCGGAGGAGGCGCGCGCGATTAAGGAATTGTTGCCTGGCGGCGTGCGGGATGTTTTGACGTTGCGCGAAGCCACGCAATCTGTGGATCGGATCGACGCGGCGATATTTTCGGGGGATGCGCGGGCGCAGTCGGAGGTGGTTGCGGAGCTAGCGCGGGCGAATCCGGCGGCGTTTCGGTCGATGTTTGCCGAGGCGGCCAAGGTGCTGGCGGGGATGGGGCAGAAATCAGAGGGTGGAGGCTTGAGGTTGGAGGTTGGAAATCTTGAAGCATCGGCTGCGCAAGGATTGCCGGCGGGACGAGTCACGGCTCTCGATTCACCAGTCACCAGTCACGAGTCACCAGTCACGAATCACCAGTCACCGCGCTTCGACCCTGCCGCGTACGCCAGCTTCGAGCGGGCCACCAACGACGCGGTGGCGCGGGACGTGCGCGGGTCGATCGGCGAGACGCTGGCGCGCGTGATGCCGGAGGGCGTGGCCGACGGGGCGGCGCGGCGGATCGGCGAGGACATTTTTAACGAAGTGCATCGGGCGCTTGCGGCGGACCGTGCGCTTTCCGAGCAAGTTGCAGGAGTGTTGCGCGACCGGAGGTTTGGCGGCGCGGAGCAGCAGCGCGTCGCGTCGCTGCTCGCTGGGCGCGCCAAGCAGCTGGTGCCCAGCGTGGCGCGCCGCGTGATCGGCGAATGGACGAGCACGGTTTTGAACACGGCGCGATCCAAGGCTGCGCGGCAAGCAGCCGCGGCGGCGCGCGTCGATATCGCCGCGCCCGGCGGATCGCTCGATTCCATGCCGCTGCGGCAGATGTCGCCGCGCGAAGTGAATTACGCGTCGATGAGCGACGAAGAGATCTTGGGAATTTAGTGGCACAGACTTCAGTCTGTGGGGGTTGGTTGCTAGGAACACGCGCCTGGGCATAACAAAAACCCACAGGCTGGAAGCCTGCGCCACTTGGGCGCTGCGACAGATGTCGCCGCGCGATGTGAATTACGCGTCGATGGGCGACGAGCAGATTTTGGGAATGTGACTAGTGGCGAGTGACTAGAAATCATCTCAGGAAAAAGCAGTGACCTAAACTCGACAAGCCGCCAGGGACTAAAGCCCGCATTTTCTTGGTGTCTTAATGTCGCGGCTGAAGCCGCGACCCACAATGCCTATATATGAGATGGCTTCTAGTGAAAAATCAAGGCGACCGCCGCACAACGCAGGTTCGATCGGCTTTTACCAGTCACTAGTCACTAGTCACCAGCCACCAGCCACTTTCACTCAGGCCTAACACAGCACGACCATTCATTCCGCATTCATACTTTCATAGACACAAGGAGCCATCATGGCACAACAAAACAACGCACAAACCATCGCGTTGCAACTGGAGAAGGTGCGCGACAAAGTGCCCCTGCTCTACGAGCGCGACGATGTTCTGCTCAGCATGATCCAGCAACGCGGCGATATCGAAAAGGTCAGCTCGCGCAACATGCGCTTGCCGCTGCAACTCGTTCCCGGCGGCAAGGCCGGAAGCTACAGCGCCGACGGCGGCGACCTGGGGCTCGGCTCGGGCACTACGTACGATGTCGCGCAAGTCTCCCCGATTTTTTTCCGGTTCGCGGTGCAGATTACCAAGCTCGTCGAATACGCGTCCAACTCGCGGGAGAAGGCCATCGAAAATGCCGTGAAGCGCGAAATCGCCAACGGCATGAAGCAATTTCGTTCGTTCCTCGACAAAGTGATCCAGACCGCCGGCAACGGCGTGCTGGGCACGATCAGCTCGATCGCCAGCAACACGTTCACGATGGCCGTGCCCACGGGCGCAGCGCTCGTGTATGTGGGGCAGACGATCCAGATTTACGATCCGACACTCACCACCAATCGCAACGTCGCGGCCAGCGTCGTTTCCAGCGTGACGGCGGCCGATCCGATTTCCTCAACGCAGACGATCACCGTGGACAACGTGCCAAGCGGCACGTCCGTCAACGACGTGATCGTGCATGACGGCCTCACCGGCGCGTCGCCCGTGTCGCTCTTCGGCATCAAGTATCACCAGAACAACGCCACCACCGGCACATGGCTCAACCTCAACCGGGCCACGTACCCGCAACAATTACAAACGCCGCGCGTCAACGCAGGGAACGCCGCGCTGGTTCCCGGCCACGCGCGCCTGGCGATCAACAAGGTCCGCAAGGCGCTGGGCATCAACCATCTAGGAAAACTCATCGCCTACACTAGCGTCGAGCAGGAACATGCCTGGGAAAATCTGGGCATCACGGTTTCGCAGATCGTCAAGGAAGGGCCCGGAGGCCGTGCCAGCGACCTCGACATGCTCTTCTCCGGAAAGAAAACGATGTCCGGCATTCCGATCAAGAGTTCGGTGAACGCCGATCAGACGCGCGTGGATTTCCTCGATCTGTCGCACTGGGGCCGCGCGGTGATGAAGGACATCGACTTCTTCGAGGTGGGCGGGCAAACCGTGTTCCCGATCTACGGCGCCAGCGGAGGCATCTCCGCGTCGTTCATCTTCTACTTCGACACCGGATTTCAGGTGTGGAATGACTCTCCGCGCAGCGGCAGCTTCATCGATACGCTGGCGCGGCCGAGCGGGTACTAGTGAGGAGGGGGCAGGTGGCAGGGTCTTCGATTTTGAATTTCCCTGCCGCCTGTTACCTGCAACCTGCCACCCACAACTTGCTACATGCACTAAACGAACAGACAAGGAGAGACTCATGTCGGTCACACTTACGCTTACGGATGTTGATCCTGGCGGGACGCAAATCTACGCGTTCGGCACCGTGGTGCTTTCGGGGAATTATCCTTCCGGCGGTGACACCGTGGACTGGACGCAACTGGTCAAGCAAATCGCGGCGCGCGGTCAAATCATCGACTCGAGCATGAACGATCCTGCGTTCGGGCCAGTGCAGGCGAGCTTCACCGTGCAGGGCGGCACGCCCAATCAGTATCAAATGCAGCAGGGCGCCGCGGCCAACAATTGGAAGATGCGCGGCTACACGACAGGGTCCAGCGGCGCGGAATTCACCGGCGGCTCCGCGTATCCTTCGTCGGCCACGGGCGACGTGATTACGTTCTCGGCGCAGTTCCGCAAGCTGACGTGAAGAACCAACCTCCGGAAGAAGGAACCACAGATGAACACAGATGAACACGGATAAAAAACAAAGAGAATAGGAATTTGTGAAAAGAAATGCTTTTGCTAGCCATCTTTCTCTTCCCTTGATGTTCCTGAATTGTTCTTATCCGTGTTCATCTGTGTGCATCTGTGGTTCCAAGCCTTTGCAGTTCTACATTTCCCTGTGGCAGATCATGATTCTTATTTTGCGAGAAACGCACGAAACACCCGCGGACGTGGCGCGCGCACTTGCTCTTGCCGGCGGGCGCAACCTGTTTGGCGAGGCGAATTACCGCGCGGTGTGGGGATGGTCGCGGCTGGACTGGATTGGGGGGAAGTGGGAAGACCGCGATCCTGTTTCCGGGGAACTGATCCGCGAAGTAGTGGAGCTGCGGCGCGAGCCGAAATATTTGCCGCACAATCGCTGGCACATCGAGCGGTGGATGCCGCCGGAAAGCTACGGCTCGCCCGAAGCGTGGCACGCGCAGACTCTCGAAATTGCGAACGGGCGGAATGTTGCGGCGCTCGGCCCGTATCCTTCACGCGGGGATTACGAGCACTGCTTCACGCTGGAGGGGCCGCGCGGCGAGTTCGTGCAATTGACGCCGGCGGTGGCGCGGCACATCGCGCGGGCGATCGAAACCAGCCGCGGCATCGCATCGGCGAAGAAGAGGGAAGCGCTCGAGGAGCGCACGCGGCGCGAGGAGCGCGAGTACGACAGTTACGCCGAGGGCGTGTTGTCGTGAGTGGTGAAAGGTGACTAGTGACTGGTGACTAGTGACTGGTGAAAACCGGAGCTGTGGCCGAATTGGGCGCTCCGAACGAAAGTACATGGGCTATCTACACCGCGAGACTTACGACTCACGAATTACAAATCACTAGTCACCAGTCACTAGTCACCAGTCACATTTCCGCGAGGAGAAGAAACGAAATGCATAGCGAGACCGCAGTGATTGCAAACATCACCGAACAGCACTACATGGCGCACCGGATGTACGGGACGTTTCAGATTGCGGGGCGCGCCGAGGGAGAGGCGTACGCGCTGACGCGCATTACGCCGCGCACGGCGGTGATGGATTATGGCGACAAGCGCACGCTGCCGCTGCCCATTACGGCGCGCGAAATTGCCGACGATATTTGCCGCGAAATCAATTCCGACGCGGGGGAGCGCAGTTTCCTCGGCGTGTTCGTGTGCGCGGGGGACGCGCCGACCGAAGGCGAGCTGCGGAGCGCGCAGGAGAAGCTCGACGAATTTTACCGCGCGCTGGTGGCCTCGGCGGACCGCGAGTGGGAACGCTCGCACTCGTTTCTCTTCATTCACGATTTGCAGCGGCGCGCCGCGGCGCGGCTGGGCTTGGAGAAGGAATGGTATTACCAGGCGCGCGAGACCGAGGAGTGTCCCGGGTGCGGCGAGCGCGTCAAGCCGGGAGTTGCTGTGTGCAAATCGTGCCACGCGATTCTCAATCGCGACAAGGCGCTCGCGCTCGGACTCATGCAGCCGCCCGTTGGCGCTCCCATTGCAACCGAGGCGCGCCCGGAACGTACGCCGGCACCGCGACGAGCTTAGCGGCTAGTGGCGCAGGCTTCAGCCTGTGGGGGTTGGTTGCTAGGATATCGAGCCTTGGCATAACTAAAACCCACAGGCTGCCCTTCCGAAATGCTCAGGGTAAAAAGCCTGTGCCACTTAAACCGGCCTTCCGGAATACAACATTCTTACAGAGGATTCATGGAAATGAATGGAATGATGAAACATTTTTTCTGGTTCGCAGCGTTCGCCATCTTGGTCGCGTTGTGCGCCGTGGATGCGCGGGCGCAGGGATCGCGCAAGGACGACGTTGTGTTCAACGCGCAGGGGCGGCCGATGGCTGGAGCCACCGTTCGCGTGTGTACCTCCGCGGCTACGGGGCAGCCGTGCTCGCCGCTGGCGCTGATTTATTCCGATGCGGGGCTGACGCAGGCGCTGGCGAATCCGACCACCACCGACGGGCTGGGGAACTACACGTTCTACGCCGCGCCGGGGCGCTACGAAGTCGAGATCAGCGGGCCTTCGATCACCACGAAGCAGCTCCCCAACGTGATTCTCCCCAGCGATCCGACCGCGCCGACATTCACGACCGTCACCACGACGAGCGGCATCTCCGCATTTTCGCTTTCGCTCACCGGCAATCTCACGGTAAACGGATCGGCTGCGGTTACCGGATCGCTTACAGTCGGCGGCTCGCCTGTGCCGTCAACGTCTCAGGACAATCAGTGGACCGCCCCGCAGCGTTTCAAGGGATCAGATCCGTGGCGCGACATCACGGCTTACATGCCCGCCGGCGGCTGCGATCAATCGGCGCTTACTGGAGCTCACACCACTGGAACGATCAGTTCCGGCACAACGGCTCTGACCATCGCTTACGACAATAATTTCAAGAATGGCTGCGGGATCTTCATTGCCAATGCGGGCCCCGCATCCACTCTTTCCACTCCCGCGCAAGGCACAGCGCCGAATCCGAACGTCATTGGCACGGCAGGATCGACAACGGTTCACTACAAGGTCGCGGCCATCGACGCGAATTTCGGAACGTCGGCGGCGAGCGCGGCCATCACGGTCACCACGGCGCCGGCCACGCGCACGCCGATCAACTACGTGGGCGTGTATTGGCAGGGAGTCGCGGGAGCTGTCGGATATCTCGTCTACAGCGATGCCGGCGGAAGTTACGCGCCGCTCGGATATTCCTTCGATTGCTTTGGTTTCAACGCCGGCGGCTTGTGCGGGATCATCGACAAAGGGGCGGAGACGAATACCTGGACCGGGTTCAACGGATTCTGGCCAACCACGCCGCCTTCGGGCGTCACCAATCAGGCGCTGATCACTACGATCGCTTCGGGCGCCGGAACCACGAGCCTGGTGCTTGCCGCGGCCGCGTCAAACTCGGTGTCCAGCGTCTTCGCGATTCCCGACAACAGCATGTTCATCAAGCAGGCGATTTCGGATGTTGCGAATGACGGAAGCCCGCAGATCACAAACAAAGGGACCGTCTATATTCCGGAAGGCCTGTGGTACATGTCCACGATCCCTTTTCCATCCTCGGGAATCGATGGAGTGAAGATCGTGCAGGCTGGAGCGATTGAACTGTTCGGATTGCCCATCGAAGGAAATCTCGGAACTTCGGGAACGACAGGGCACATTTCCATTGAAGGAACGGGCGGAGTCTATCAGCCTCACAATTGGATTTTGTCCTGCAGCAACATCCTCGGCTACCAGACACTGGGCGCAATTTTCGTCGTGTACGGCGGGGGACTGGATTTGAGCCACGTCTGCGTGTCCGGCGCGCAAACGGACATCATGGCGGATTCCGGCGGCGACATTACCACGCAGGACGTGTATTTCGGCCAAGGCGGCAGCGGACCAATCTTGCAGGTGGACAACAACGCTTTTTTCAGCATGTTCGACCGCACCAACTGGAATGGAAATAGCGCGAACACCAATGTTCCCGCGATTTGGTTCCTGGGATTGACCAATAATGCTCATACCAGCGTGTATGACTTCCGCGACAATTCCTTCATCAGCCACACGATCCGAGTGGATATCCCCTTCCCGAGCGGCGGCGGTCCATTTGGAAATTTTGTTTTCGACGGCACGACGGACATCGAGGATAACCAGGACCTGGGCTTCATCAACCTGGCCACTTGCAACGCTCCCGGCGGATTGACTCTCGACAACGTTGTAACCGGCGATGTCATGGCTGCCAGTCAGACGCTTCTCTACAGCACTTCCTCTTGCGGCACTCTGCCCGGAACCAACATCTTCGTTCATGGACAGACGGTGGGATTCTCGCAACTGGCGGGATCTTCCACCAATTCAGGAAATCCGGTGGACTGTCGAAACTGGATTTACGAGAACGCGAGCAACGGAGGGAGCGGAAACAACAGCATCGGCTATTGGGGAAACATCTTTGGCAGCTATTCCGGCTGCGATCTGGGCATCACGCAGACGGGCTACGATGTCCAGACGACGGAAGTTCTGACCAGCGGAGGGAACGATGCCAGCGGACCAGCCGGAGAGCAGATCATCGGCCATGTGTTTCGCCGGCCCCAGGCGAGCGTCACTTCCACCGGCTCCGGATCGCTTTCCGCCGGAACCTATTACGTTAAAGTAACCGCGGTGGACGCGGCCGGCCGCGAATCCGCGCCCAGCCCGGAAATTTCGCAGACCGTCGGGGCCTCCAGCTCCATCAATCTGTCCGCCACTACGGCGATTTTTTTTCCGGCCAGTTGCAATTTCTACTTCGGCACAAGCGCCGGCAGCGAACCGAACTTCTTCAACTCCACCAATGTAACGAATGGCACGTGCACTTGGCCTTTGACGACCACCTCCGGCGCGTCGTCCGGCGCGGGAAGCACGCCGCGTCCGATCGGCAACGCGATGCGTTCCTGGCTCACCGAAGAAAACAACGCGAGTTCGTGCCTGTTCTGCGGGTTCAGCGGAGGCCTGGGAACCGGTTTCCTCGGGTTCAATCTCACCGCGGCGCAATACGCCGCGCCTCTCACGGGCGTGCAATTTCCGTTCGATGGCGGCGTGCACAGCTATAAATTCTACTCCGCGTCGGAGACCACGGCTCCCTCGGGAATTGCGAGCGTCGACGAGCTGTATGCCGACTCGACCGCGCACCGGTGGAAGAAAATCGAAAATAACGGCGCCGCGCTAACCGTGGGCAGCGCCGATAGTTCCGCGTGCGCTTACCAGGGTCCCGCTTCAGCGGTCACGGGAACAGGGGCGGCGGCGACTTACTATACGTGTACTCTTCCCGCGGGCGTGATGGGCGCGGGGCAGGGAATCATCATCACCGTGCTGGCCAAGCACACCACGGGCACAGCGGCGGTCAGCTACACGCTTTCGTTCGGCGGGACTTCCACGACGGCCGTGGGCCCAACCGGCGCGGCCAATCAACTCGAACACATCACCTACCTCGTCATGAATAATTCCGGCTCGACGAGCGCGCAGACCATTTCCACGGTGGGCCAGGACAGCAATGCCGGAAACAACTCGATCAAGCTCGATACGGCGGCGGTCAGCACCGCGTCCGCGGTGACGATCAACTTGCAGTTCAATGTTGCGGCGACGGACGCCATTACGCCGGAAATGTTCCTGGTGGAATTGAAGCAGTAGTTTTTAGTAGCACAGGCTTCAGCCTGCGGGGTTCCATCTGATCTTGGCTGGCGTGTCACTTTCTTCAAACGTTCGCACTCTTCAGTCCTGGCTAACGCGGTCGGCCTGGGTTCGCTGACGGAACCCCACAGACTGAAGTCTGTGCTACTTAAACACAGAGGACTCCTTACATGCGCAACTTACTCCATTTCTTTCCTCGAGCTGTGTGCATCCTACTTCTCACGTTCGCCTTCCTCGCCGGCGATAGCGCCGGCGCGCAAGGCGCTCCCACGGGCACCGCGCATAGCGTCACGCTGACCTGGCAGGCGCCATCGCCGGTCGGCGGGTCGGGGACGATCAGCGGATACAACGTGTACCGCTCGCCGTCGAGCCCGACAAACTACGCGAAGCTGAACACGGCTCTCAACGCGGGATTGACGTACACGGACACGAGCGTCGCCGCGGGCACCAGCTACAGCTACTGCGTGACAACCGTCGACTCGCTGGGCGAAGAATCGGTCTGTTCCGTGCCGGCAACGGCCAATGTGCCAGCAAACCCAAACGCCCCGAGCGCTCCCCTCATCACCGTAAAGTAAAACGTGTGTCGTGATTTGTGAGTCGTGAATCGTGGGTCACTCGCGAGCCGTGATTCACGGTTCGCGAAAACCTGTCTTGCCTTCACGGATTGGAAGTTGGGCGATTCGGTTTTCACGAATTTCAAATTGCACATTTGAAATTTCAAATCACGATTTACGGGCGGCGAGCGCTAGTTAAGCGTCACGGCTCGCGCACGGTTTTCACGAATCACAAATCACGAATCACGCGAATCGGACGAGGACCTCATGAGCGCATGGACAAATTTTCAACTGTGGTGGCGCGGCCTGGTGGCCGCCGCGATTGCGGGCGGCGCCAACGGCGTCATCACCGGTTTCGCGGCGGTGGGAATCGATCCGGAGCATTTCAATCTGCAGGCCGGCCTGCATTCCACGCTCGCGATCGCGGGAGTCAGCGCGATGATGTCCGGCATCATCGGCGTCGCGGCGTATTTGAAACAGTCGCCGCTGCCGCAGGGGACGTGATTCGTGACTCGTGATTTGTGATTCGTGGTTTCACGAAACATGAATTGCGAGTGTCTTTCATGAATTAGGAATCATGACTTCCGAGCGGTTTTCACGAATCACGATTCACAAATCACAAATCACGAGGTCCACGAATGCCAGTCGTCGGAACTACCGCATACAACACTGCCGGGCAGATTACGGCGCTGGTGCGCTCGCTGCTGAATGACGCGGCGGGGAACCTGTTCACGGATACGGTGCTGCTGCCGTATGTGAACTCCGCGTACCGGAAGGCGCAGCGGGCGCTGGCCAACGTGCAGTCGGGAACTTTTTTGAGCGACGACGTTTTGCTGGTCGTGCCCGCCGTCACGGTGGTGGACGCCTCGGCGCAAGTTTCGATCACGGACGCGACCGCGCCGCCGAACCAGTTGCCGCCGAACCTGCTCGTGCCGGTGAAATTGTGGGAGCGCGCCAACCTCAGCTCCGATGATTTCATCGAGATGACGGACTTGACCGATCACGATGGTCTGCCGTCGGAGCCGCAAGGGCAGACGCTGCGTTACTGGGAATGGCGTGCCGACGGCTTGTATTTTCTCGGCGCCACGCAGGACACGCAAATTCGCCTGCGCTTCCAGACTTCTTTTCCCGACCTGGTCGATGCGACCAGCCCCGTGCTGATCCGCAACGCCCAGGAAGCGCTGGCGTACGCCGCCGCCGCAATGGCCGGCGCCGCGCGCGGCGCGCCGCAAGCCGAGCGCTGGGACATCGCCGCGAGCGATGCGCTCGAGGATTTGCTGGTGCGCGCCACGCAGCGCGAGCAGCAAACCGGACGGCGCCGCAGGCCGTATTCGTCGCGCGCCGGATTTGCGCCGCTGATTTAGTAGCACACGCTTCAGCCTGTGGCTTTTCCGCAAATCAACCGACCAGTGAAACTACGTGCAAGGACGAAAACCCACAGGCTGAAGCCTGTGCTACTTAAACCATGAGCATCGCTGGCACAATCGACGCGCCGCTGGATCTGTTCGGCGGGCTGGTCACCGACATGTCTGCGGCCGATCTGCCGCAGGGAGTGTCGCCCGATTGCCGGGACGTCGCGTTTGTGCAGGGCGCGGTGAAAACGCGGCCCGGGCTTTTGTCAGTGTATTCTCCGATCGCGGGAAATCCCACGGTCAATTACCTGAAGACATTCACGCAGCCGAATCTTGTGAAGACGCTGCTGGCGATCGATTCCGCGGGAACGCTGTGGGGCGAGAATTCTCCCGGCGTGCTGACGCAAATCGCGGCGGGGCTTACGCCGAACGCGGCGGCGAGTTCCACATCTCTTTTCGCCCGCGAGTATATCGCGCAGCATGACGGCAACTTCGGTTTGGACATGCCGCGCCAGTACGACGGCACAAATTTGGATCGCGTGAGCCAGATCGGCCCGGGCGCTGGCCCCGCCGCCGTCATGGACGTCATCGCGAATATTTCGGCGATTTCGCGCACGTCGAATGTCGTGACGGTGACTACGGCGACGCCGACGGGAATGCTCGCGACCGACCAGGTCGTCATCGCGGGCGTCACGGACACGACCTACAACGGAACTTTTCCGATCGCGTCGATCATCGATTCGCTGCACTTCACCTACGCGCAGACCAATTCCAATTCGTCATCGAGCGGAGGCACCGCCGCGCCGGTGGGGTCGGTCAACGCGGGCGTGCATCAGTGCGCGGTGATTTTCGTGACGCGGCAGGGCTACCTGACGCGCCCGTCGCCGCCGGTTTCCTGGACGGCGGCCGGCGGGCGGCGCGCGATCGTGACGGGTATTCCTTCGGTGGCCACGCTGCCGAATGTCGTCGCGCGGATTCTGGCGTTCACGGGATCGGGCGGCGATTTGTTTTACTACACGACGGGGCTGGACGGCGCGCCGCAGATGCAGGTTTTCGACAACGGCGCGTCCTCATTCGTCGTGGATTTTTCGGACACCGCGCTCCTGGCTGGGATTGAAGCGGATTCGCTGTTTCAACTCGTGGAGCTCGGCGAATGCGCCGGCGTGATCGGATATTCCGAGCGCCTGTTCTGGTGGGGCGAGCGCAACAAACAAAATAATTGGGACAACCTCACGTTTGATGGCGCATTTGGCGGCGCGGGAGGAAATGTCCCGCTCGGCTGGACTCCCGACGCAACCTTTTTCGCGGGCGGCAGCCCCGACTCGACGGGCGAAGCGATCTGGGGCGGCGATTACGCGATCCTCGGCGATGGCGCGACGGCCACGCGCGGGCTCATGACGCAGTCCGCCGTGAGCGATTCAAACGGCGCGCCTCGCCTGCAAGCGAATACGGGCTACTCGGCGCGCGTCAAGGTGCGCATGACGGGCGCGCTCGCGCAGGGCACGCTGCACGTCCACATTTACAGCGCGTCGCTGGGAATTTCGACCACCGGCATTTCCGTTCCCGCCGCGCAAATCACCGCTGGCGCGTGGAAAGAATTTGTCGCGCCGATCACGCCGTCCGCCGGCTTCACCACGATTCCGCCCGACCTGCTGCTGCGCGTTTACGCGGACGGGACGCCGACGAACGACGCCGGATTCCTGGTCGACAACATTGAAATTTTCCCCACCGCCGAGCCGTACAACACATCGCTCGTGCGCGCGTCTTTCGCCGAAGATCCCGAAAGCTACGACGGCGTCACCGGGTTCATGAGCGTCTCCGAAAACGACGGGCAGACCGTGCGCGCGGCGTTCCTGCTGCGCGAGCGCCTCTACTTCGTGAAGGACCGCTCGCTGCACGTCACCGAAGACGACGGCGTGAACGAGCCCGCGTCCTGGACGATCAACGAAGTGTCCAACGCCGTGGGCACGCCGTCGGTGCAAGGCGTGGACATGGGCGAGGACTGGGCCGTCATCGCCGGGCGCGCGGGCATGTACCTTTTCGACGGCGGCGAGCCCATTAAAATTTCGCAGGAAATTCAGCCGCTGTGGGACACGATCAACTGGGCCGCCGGGCAAACGCTGTGGGTGCGCGTGGACACGCGCAACAAGCGCATCCTGTGCGGCGTGCCCACCGGCGCGGCCACTTCGCCGAATTTAATTTTAGTTTTGGATTACCGCAGCCTGTCCAGCGCCGGCGAAATCGGATCGCTCGGCTCGATCCTGTTCTCGACGCTGTCGGGAAAACTGTACGCCGTGGGCCGCTCGCGCAAGTGGTGCCCGTGGAACATCACCGCGAATGCGTGTGCGCTCGCCGAACGCTCCGACGGCACCGCGCAGGTATTTCTCGGCAACAGCCTCGTCGGCGGCGCGGGCAACGGAAAAATCTATCAGCTCTCCGACACGCAATTTTCCGATGATGGCGCGGCCATCATTTCCTACTACACTACATATTTTTTCCTGAGCCACGATCTCGAACAGACCTATCAAGTCCGCTCGCACCGAAAACTTTTCGCCTACCTCGCGCTGTACGCCGAAGGGGCAGGGAACTTGAACCTCTCCGCCTTCGTCGACAACGAAGCGTATCCCACAGCGCTCACGCCGTTGCCGCTCTCTTCCCCCAGCTCAAAAGATCTCGAGCTGCCAATCAACTTGCTAGGCGAGCGCGTCGCCTTCCAGGCAGGCACGAACACTCCCGGCGCCTGGTTCAAGCTCGAGCGATTCATCCCGTCGCTGCTGCCGGACCCCTGGGCGCCAGTAAGGGGAGGGAATTAACCCGCATGGCAACGCAAAAGGATTTGGTATACTTACATTACTAGGTGCTCCGAACCATCAAGGGAACACTGTAACCAAACCGCTTACGAGTGGGCTTCGTTTCATTGACATCAGCCGAAACTCATCTGAGTATGATATAAGGAGCATCCAATTAGGTGGCTGCCGAATGCCGTTTGCCAGCACGATGGGGCGTGACATACACTTTCAGAAACACGGCCACAAATTTGGCCTTAATGACGCCGCTGAGTACGAACGGATGGCTGAGGAATTCATGTTCGGGGGCTGCGATGCCGATACGAGAGAATGTATTAGGCAGCATTACCCTCATCGGCTACGATTCAAGGATTCAAATCGCCACTTTGGCGTAGCCCATGTCGCCCCAGCGTTCATAATGACGTTTTATCCGGTTTCGGCAGCCAAGGTGGCCAATCGAGGCGGATCAGCCCGATTTTTTTCGTACGAATGTTCGAGGGACGATCTATGAAGTATACCTGTCCAGTCTGCATGTATGCCGAGATGCCCTATCCGCCGGCGGACTATGATATTTGTCCATGCTGCGGGACTGAGTTTGGCAACGACGACGCTGATTTATCCTACGAACAACTGCGGGAAAGGTGGATCCGTTGCGGGGCACGCTGGTTTTTTGGCAACCCTCCACTAGGTTGGAACCCATGGATGCAGCTAATCCACGCTGGGCTTGCAATGACCGTGCCCTCGTTCCACACTGAATTTAGGAGCCAGTCTGAGGCAATCTCCAAGCCAAGTGAAATCAAACTTCGTGAAGAAGTTTATTCCTTGAGTGCAGCCGCATAGCCAATGTTAAAGCCTTATGTCTGCGTTGCTTGTGAAAAAGTCATTACTGATCAACCTGTAGAAGGCGAACCAGCGTCACAGGGCGTCCCTTCTTTGATAAGTATGTTCAATAAGCTTATCCTCCAAGTTCCTGCAGATTTGCCTGAAATCCCAAAGAACGCGGTGGCTCCAAGAGAGTGGGCGATTTATTCAGCCTGGGATAATGAGCCCGGCGATGAACTAAAAACATATTTCCTCTGTACACAAATATTTTATCCAGACCAAAGTCCTTTTGGACAAATAACCCGAATGCCTATAAACGTGCAGCCCAAGCGTAGGTCTCAAATGATCGCACGAGTGCAGGGGTTTCCGCTTGGACAAGCCGGATTTTACACGGTGCGCACTTGGCTCGAAGAAGATTCACAGATGGTTGGTAGCCCAATTGAATTTAAAATCGAACTGGAAATCAAGAAGCAAGCACAACCGCCAAAGGCCTCGTGATGAACATAGAGTTTCCTGATTTCATCTAAGACTGGACAAAACGGAATCGTATTGCCTCAATGGCGAGTGAATACAGTATCCTCATCTCTCAGTCTTTTCTGTTGAAAAACAAACGCCGAAATACAAAGTGTCCAACCGTGCGTGGAGCGCACAACACGATTGTGTGTGCTACTGAAAACCCATGCTCAAAATCGGCCAACTCGCGCAGATCAAGAGCGACTCGCCCTACGTGTACGAAGCGCTGACGCAGCTCGTCAACGGCGTGAACGCCGTGGGACGCGCGACCGGCGTCGATCCCTCGGGCAGCATCGCCGCGCCCTCGCCGATCGGCAGCCTGAACGTCACCGCCGCGGACGGAATTTTCGATCTGGCCATCACCGACAATTCCACGCTCAACCGCGGCATTTTCTATTTCGCGGAATCCGGAACGTCGCTGGTGGCGGGGATGTCCCGAAAGGTGCCAAAGTCTGGATACGGGTTTATGATTAGGCGGGAAGGAGTTCTGCATGAACATCCGAGTACCGCTGGGGCTACTGTTTTCGATCGGTTTAGCCGCCACCTTGGCGGCACGACCACCACAGGAAAAGCGCCCGATTCGCGAGACGGAGATAACCGCAACTATCGAAGCCATACAGGACGAAATATACTCCTTGAATCTCGAGAAGTATGTCGACGATGTGGGCGAAAGGTCTCCAGAAGATCGCAATCTGTACTCGGTAAATGTCAATTTTCAGCCGGAGGTCTTAGACGACTCCCGGTCCTGGGTGGTTTATAAACTGATGCCGGACGGGGAAGTGATTCGCATGTACGAAATTGGCCGCAGCGGCCGCATTTATCTGCACGGCAAACCCGGCGCATTTCATGTCACGGGGCCGGATTACCTCACCGTGTTCATGGATGACGACCAGTTATGCAAGCTGAAACATGACTGGATCAAACGGTACTTTGTTGTGAATATAAATCCCAGCGCGGAATTGGTAGCCGCCGCGCAAGAACGGCAGAGAAAGCGAAAGCAAGCGTACTGAGGCCTGGGCTACTGGAACCCGACCGTCCTTGCGCGCGCCGAACCCACAGGCTGAAGCCTGCGCCACTGGAACCCGATCCGTGGATGCCAGTGCACGATCCGAATTAATCAATATGAAGTGCTAATAATTTGATTCACTTTTCCGGCCTCTTTGGTTTACAAGAATAATCTTATGGCCGAGAGGAAGCGATATGAGTTGTGGGCGGAGGCGATCCGAGATATTGAAATCCTGACTCTGGTTTTCGTGCCCTGGGATTCTCTTCTTCGAGAGACGCCCATAACGCAAGCCAGATTGCTCCTGGTTATCGGCTTCGCCATATTGGGGTTACTACCGATCGAAATTGGCGTCAGAATGGGATCGGACTCATGAACTTCTTGCTTTATTTGATATTCCTTCTTGCCATCGCCTGGATGGTTCGGCAGGGGTATGCGGCCAAAAAGAAATATCAAAATGGCCACAAGTCTAACCCCGGGCTGTAGTCCAAGTTTTCAGGATTCGCCTATGTAGCACAGACTTCAGTCTGAGGGTTTCCATTTGATCTTGGCTGGCACGCCGATCCTGGCAACCAGTCACCCGCCTCAGTCCTGGCTCACGCGGTCGGCCCGGGTTCGCTGACGGAACCCCACAGACTGAAGTCTGTGCTACCTAAAACTATGCTCAAAATCGGCCAACTCGCGCAGATCAAGAGCGACTCGCCCTACGTGTACGAAGCGCTGACGCAGCTCGTCAACGGCGTGAACGCCGTGGGACGCGCGACCGGCGTCGATCCCTCGGGCTCCATCGCCGCGCCATCGCCGATCGGCAGCCTGAACGTCACCGCCGCGGACGGAATTTTCGATCTGGCCATCACGGACAATTCCACGCTCAATCGCGGCATTTTCTATTTCGCGGAATCGGACACGACGCCCGCTTTCGGGCAACCCTACGTGCATTTTCTCGGCAGCTCGCGCAACTTGCGCATCTCGATGGGCAACCAGACGCTCTACTGGCGCGCCTACTCGCAATATCTCGGCTCGGAAACTTCCGAGCCGGTCACCTTCGGCTCACCGCCCACCGCCGTCACCGGAGGCGGCACGGCCGCGGGCCCGGCGCTGCAGCCCTCGAACGGAAGCGGCACCGCCTCCGGCAGCGAAGGCGGTTCTGGCTTCGGCCAGGTCGCGCAGAGCAGCAGCGGCCCTGTAATCTTGCGGTAAGAAAAAATAATTTCACCACAGAGAGCACTGAGGCAGGAAAGATTGGGGAAACCTGTGCCGCTTCCTCAAAAAAACTTCTTGAATGCAAGCCCGTAGAGTCCGTGAAGGCCCAGTGGAAGAGGCTTCAGCCTGTGAGTTTTGGTCCTTGCAAGCTCGAACCCCCACAGGCTGAAGCCTGTTCCACCAAATGCGAATTCGCGAATACACTCCGGCCGATTTCGACGCGCTTCGCCGCATGCACGGTGCGCAAGGTTTCGGGTACCCGTTTCCCGATCTCGAAAGCCCGCTGTTCGTAGCAAAATTAGTCCTTGAAGATGAACTCGACGATTCGCGCGAGGAAAATAGGGAAGCCGAGGGCAGGGAAGAGCCACATCGCAATTCCCCGCCAGAATCATCCACGAGCCCAAGTCCGAGTCGCATTGCGATGGCGGTCCTTCTGCGCCTCACGGCCGAAACCTACCTGCTGCACGATCCCGCCGCCGGCACGCCCCGTCAGCGATGGCAGCGATTCCTCGCGCTCCACGAAGCCGCGCAGCGCAGCGCCACCGCCCGAGGCCTCGACGACGTCCAAGCATTTCTCCCGCCGCGAGTAGCGCGAGCCTTCGGCCGCCGCCTGGCCCGCCTCGGCTGGACGCACGACCCCTGGCCCTGCTTTTCGCGACAAGTGTGAATCGGTGACTGGTGAATGGTGAAAACGCACTTGGCCATCACGGCACAAATCGCACGACGAATTCTGCTTTTCACGAATCACGATTCACGAAGTACGGTTCACCAGTCACCAGTCACTAATCACCAGTCACCACACCGGAGGTGTCTCATGGGACGCGGCGCACAAGCCCAAACGCAACAAATGATCGACCAGCAACTCTCCCAGCAAAACTCCATGAACCAGCAGATGTACGGATCGAGCCAAGCGCTCGGTTCGCAGGCGGCGTCCGGCTATCAAAACCTGCTCGCCAATCCCGGCTACACGCCGGCGCAGCAATCGGCGATCGCCAATCTCTCGCAGTCGGCGCTGTCCTCCTCCTTTGACGCGCTCGCGCAAAACGCCGCCAACCGCGCCGCGCGCGCGCGCAACTCCGCCGGCTACGGCGAACTCATCGACTCCCTCGCGCGCACCCAGGGCCAGGACCAGGCGAATCTCGCGCAGCAAAATCAAATCGCCTTCGCCAACGCCTCGCGCTCGGACACGCTGTCGGCCCTCTCCGGCCTTTCCGGCCTCTACGGCACCGACGCAGGCCTTCTCGGCCGCGCACTCGGCGTCCCCGCGCAGCTTCTCGACGCCAGCGCGCGCAACGCCCAGTCCAGCGGATTCAGCCTCGGCTTCGGCCCCGGAGGATTGTCGTTCGGCCTGAGGGGCTAAGTAGCACAGACTTCAGTCTGTGGGTTTCCATCTGATCTTGGCAACCATGTCAATTCCGTAAATCAGCCACATGCGACTGTAACGCGCAATTGTCGCACGCAACTGTCACAAACAACTCTCACACCCAACCCATCCGCCTACCGCGGTCGGCCCGAGTCCTCCGACGAACCTCCACAGACTAAAGTCTGTGCTACCAAAACCTATGAACCCCTACTGGATCTTTGTCGGCTTCCCCTCGTGCCTCCAATTGTTCTTCTTCCTCCGCTGGCTGCACCGCCGCACCCGCGACGACGAAATTCGCCGCGCCTTTGTTCGCGACATGGCCATCAACCACCTCCCGCACCTCTATCACGCCCTGCGCCAGATCGCCGGCCAGCTCGGCATTGAGCTCAAAGAGCCTCCGCCCGTCCAGTTCCTCGAGCTGAACGGCAACGACAGAAAACGGTGACTAGTGACTGGTGACTAGTGACTGGTGAAAACCCACCTAGCCATAATTGCAAAATTTGCATGAAGGTTTCTGCCTTTCGCGATTCACAAATCACAAATCACGATTCACGTCTTACGGTTCACCAGTCACTAGTCACCAATCACCAGTCACGCCTCATCCCCCATGCCCGACACCGTCCCACCCGAAATCATCGACCTCGCCCGCCACATCGCCTGCGAGCACGCCCTCGATCCCGCGCTCGTCTGCGCCGTCATCGAGCAGGAGTCCGCCTGGAATCCTTGGGCCGTGCGCTACGAGCCCGGCTTCCTGTCGCGCTACATCGCTCCGCTGTACACCGCAGGAAAACTGAGCCCCACCGAAGCCTACACGCGCGCCATGTCGTGGGGCCTGATGCAAGTGATGGGGCAAGTGGCCCGGGAATTCGGCTTCGAGGAATCGTCGCTCGCCGAACTCTGCGATCCCGCCACCGGAATCGAGTTCGGCTGCCGCATCCTGGCCGCCAGGATGGCGCGAGCCAAAGACGACGTCCCCGCAGCGTTACTAGCCTGGAACGGCGGCGCCGACGCAAACTATCCCGCCGAAGTCCTGGCCCGCAAACGCAACTATTCGTCCCGCCCCGGATAACGCATCAAAATTTTTTGCGGTTTGTCGTTCGGTCGGATGAAGGAGAACGCAGTCCTCGCCGAATCGCCACAACTCGAATCCATAACCCAAGAACGTAGTACTCAAATCCCAAATCCAAAAGTTCAAATCAAGACTTTCAAATCTCAAATCTGAAATTTCAAATTCAAGATCAACAATCTCAACTCTCAACTCTCAACTCTCAACTCTCAACTCTCAACTCTCAACTCTCAACTCTCAACTCTCAACTCTCAACTCTCAACTCTCCCTCCCTCCAGCCGCCCCACGGCGCGACAAATAGCCCAGCAGGGAACAAAGCAGCTTTGCCGCGCCGCACCTCAATCACTATCGGCCGATCCCGTCCCCATGAAACCCACGACAAACATCGCCATTCTCCTGGCAGCATCGATCGCCATAGCTCTCCTCGCCGACGCCTGGCGATCGGCTCGTCACGACTCCCAACAACTCGCCGCCACGCTCGCCTCGCAGAACACGGTCATCCAGCAAGCCGGCGATCGCGAAAAGCAGCGCGACTCTCAGCTGGCCGCCGCCCTAGCCGCCATCCAAGCGCAAGAGCGCTCCGTCCAAACCCCACAACAAGCCGCCAAACAACTCCCCTCCGTCCTGCCTATTCTCCCGCTCCCCGTAACCATTCACGATCCCAACCTGTCCGCCCCGCTCCCTCCTGGAGAACCCCCTTCGACCACGATCTCCATCCCGCAACCCGATCTCGTCCCGCTCTATGACGATCTACAAGACTGCCGCGCAACCGCCGTCCAAAACGACGCTCTCAAAAAAGATTTGTCAGACGAAAAAACTCGATCCGCCGCCCTCCTGCACGAACGCGACGCCGCCACCGCCGTCGCCCACGGTGGAACATTCTTGCTGCGTCTCAAGCGAGCCGCCAAATGGTTCGCCATCGGCGTCGCCGCCGGCGCCGCCGCAGCCGCCATCGCCCACCACTAGAAGTTCGTCCCGCAGAAATTTTCACGCCTGTGTGGCAGGCATGATTCGACATCGAAGAGGGAAGAGGACGGCATGCAGTTCCGTGGCGTTACATAACGATAAGTGGTGGACCAGTTTTGAAATGAAGCCATCTCAAATATAGGCTTTGTGGGTCGCGGCTTCACAGCCCGCGGAAAAAGTGCTTTTTTGTCATCCCCAGGTCGCCGCGGCGACCGAGGGATCTGCTTTTCATCGCCAAACCCAAGAAAAAGCAGATTCCTCGGCCAAACCCAGCCCTTCGGAATGACTCGTTGAGAGTTTTTCCGCAGCCACTTCAGTCGCGACATTAAAAGACCAAGAAAAAGTGGGCTTTAGCCCCTGACGGCCTTAGGTAGCTGTTTATTTATCAGAAGACTTCATTACCCATCGAGCAGAGCCCCCCATCGCTTTCAGTTTTCCGTCCGCGCAAAACAGCTCCCAATCTCCCAGAACCCTCTTCCAGCCGCGGAAACTGCCCTCGAAATCCAAACACGACCCGATCCATCCCAACGAAAATCCCGCGATGACTTTCCGCCGCAAAATCTCTGTGTCAAACCTGCCGTTTTCCGTCTTCGCTCTGCATCCCTTCCAGCATCGCAAACAGCTGCTTAGTTTCCGCCCTCAAGAAGGGTCCCGCCCTCATTTACCTCCACGCAGCAGCCCCACGTGCGCCATGACCTTGCCCCCCCGCCACTTCCCGAAAGTTCGCTCCAACCGCTATCCAGTATCCGCCAGCACGCGCTCAAGTTCATCATCCCAATTTCGCGTCGCTCCCGCAAAATCAGCAGCAGCCACAACTTATCCAAACTTCCACGTCCCCGAAATCAAATAGCGCATTTTCCACTCATAAGCACAAACATCCCTATTGACACAAGCTGTCTTATAAGCTATATTATGTCTAATTTGAAGACTGACTGAATGTAATGTACTGTTCTATCAGAGATTTATCGGGGCCTACGACTCGGCGGCTATTTACGAACGTGGTTGGTGTAGCCGTGATTGTCAGGGCATGGCCTTCATCGATACTTGTCTTTACTTGGGTCGCGGTTTCAGGCTTAATTATACAGGCTCGGTAGAGTTCTGTGTTCAATCCTTGTTGGGTTGCTAGGTCCAGCATCTTATCCCATACATTTGAGGGGCTGATTACGTCTTGGGCGTCAAAGATGGCGTCGTGCATTTTCCAGAAGGCGGCGGCATTTTGCTGGTACGCGCACTGGCTGGCGATTGCGGCGGTCATCGCCCAGGGGTGGATGTCGGTCAAAGGGTAGTGTTTGAAGACAAGGCGGACCTCTGGATGGCGCGGCAGCAGTTCTCTCAGAACTAGGTCGAGCTGGCGACATGAGGGGCACTCGAAATCGGCGAACTCGATTAGGGTAACCTTGGCGTCTTCCGGGCCCATCGACGGCGAATTACCAACGTGAAGCTTGGAACGCGTGTCGGCGAAGGGGTCCACCGACATGTCTGTGAGTTCTCCTCGGAGCAGGAAATTTCCCGTTTTTGAAACGTAGACGACGGCGGTGTCGGACTGGCCTCCCAGAGAGACAGTTACAGGAATTTCAAGCAGGTCGGGAATGGGTGAGGGCTTGGATGGACCCACTTTGACATCATAGGTGGGACCCCAGGCGTACAAATTCCTTAGGTATTGCTCGACGCGGGTCTCGACGGTGACTGGTTTCGCGGCTGGCGAATCGGCTGCTTTTGGAGCTGGGGATTTTTCCTTTCCCGACGTGGTTTGAGCGAGTGAGGGAAGCTGGAATGCCGAAAGGAATAGGATAGCGCAAAGGATCAATTTTCGTAGCACAGTGAGGCTCCTCTCAGGGGTTGAACTTTTGAACGATTGGGAAGGGGCGGCCCAATCCGAAAGCCCGGGATGTAATTTTCAGGCCGGGTGGGGCTTGCCGCCTTTTGTATTCGTTTCGGTCGACTTTGCCGGCGATCGAACGGACTAAACCGATATCGAAATTGTTTTCGCTGGCAATTTCTTCGGGACTCTTTACGTCTTCGATATACGCCCTTAGGATCCGGTCCAGAACATCGTACGGAGGCAGGGAATCCTGATCCATTTGGTTCGGGCGAAGCTCGGCGGAAGGCGGCTTTTCGACGGAGGCGCGAGGGATGAGTTCCCTGTCGCGATTGATCAATTCGGCGAGCGCATAGACCATTGTTTTGGGGACGTCGGAAAGCATTGCCAGGCCGCCTGCCATGTCTCCGTAGAGAGTGCAATACCCTACCGCCATTTCCGATTTGTTGCCGGTGCTGAGAACCATGGAACCAAATTTGTTCGAGAGCGCCATTAAATAATTTCCACGCACCCTGGCCTGAAGATTTTCCTCGGTCACGTTCTCTGGACGGCCACGGAAAGCGTCTGCCAGAGCGGTCAGGTAGGAACGGAAGACATCCGTGATCGGGATGGTCAGAAACTCAATACCCAGATTTTCGGCTAACTGGCGGGCGTCCGCACGGCTTCCTTCCGAGGAATATGGGCCGGGCATGGAAACGCCGAGGACGTTTTCGCGGCCCAGGGCTGCCACGGCAATGGCGGCTACTACGGAGGAATCAATGCCACCGCTGAGGCCCACTACCACGGCGCGGAAGCCGGACTTGCAAACGTAGTCTCGCGTTCCGCAAATGAGCGCTTGAAGGACGAGATCCATCTCGGTGGCGGGCTGCGCGTGAAACTCACCCGAGCCTGTCTCAGTGTCAAAGAGTACGAGGTCTTCTACGAAGGAGCTCGCCTGGGCGGGGATCCGGCCGTCGGGTAAGACAACTACACTACCTCCGTCGAAGACCAAACTGTCATTGCCGCCGACCTGATTGACATAGATAACGGGCCGGCCGTGCGACTTGGCAAGCGCGCGCAGCATATCCAAACGCAAAGCTCGCTTATGGATCGTGTACGGAGAGCCGGAGATATTGATGATCAGACTGGCGCGCTTGGTGATCAGTTCAGCGACGGGATCGCGCTCGTAGAGGGGTTTCGCCCAGAACGTCTTATCGTTCCAGATATCTTCGCAGACGGTGATGCCGAGGTTTTGGCCACCGAAGGAGAAGACATTTTGCGCTGCGGCAGGCTGAAAATACCGGGATTCGTCAAACACATCGTAGGTGGGGAGCAGCATTTTGTGCTGCACGAATTCGATTTTTCCGTTTGCCAGGAGGGCCGCGGCGTTGGCGGCGGATTTTCCTGTCGAACCTGTTGCCCGGGCTGCGTATCCGACGATGGAGGGAATTGGCAACTGCTTGGCCAGGCAGGCCAATTCCCTTTCGTTCCGGTCGATGAATTGAGGGCGCTCGATCAGGTCCATCGGCAGGTAGCCGCATAGACAGAGCTCGGAGAAGACGGCCAAGTCCGCGCCCTGCTTCGCGGCGCGCTGCGCGAATTCCAAAATTTTGGCGGAATTTCCGGCGAAGTCGCCGACGGTGGGATTCAATTGCGCGAGAGCGATTTTCATGAGCGCCCTATAGGATACGGGGCACGGTAGCGCATTGCAACGATTTCACGGCAGCTGGCACAAGCCGGGGATGCAAAAGAAAATGGGCCTGTGCGATGACTCGCAAAGGCCCATGGACAAACGCGTCCGAATCGTCGAGGGAGTATTGCGGCGCTCTTATACGCTGAACGAACTGCCACAGCCGCAGGTGCTCTTGACATTCGGGTTGTTAAACTTGAAGCCAGCGCCTTCCAGCGTCTCGATATAGTCGATGGAGACGCCTTCCAGATACATTTCGCTCATCTGATCCACGAGGACTTTGAGCCCGTCGAATTCATAGACGTTGTCGGTCGGATTCTCCGAGTTCTCAAACGCCATGTGATAGCTGAAGCCCGAGCAGCCTCCGCCTACCACGGCCACGCGGAGCGCTACCGGAGCGGGGTTCTGCTGGCCCATGATTTCTTTTACTTTCGTTGTCGCCACTGGAGTAACTGTAATCATTTCAGTGTTTTCACTCCCTGCCGGTTTCGGCGATATTTGGTGCAGCCTTATTATAGCACAGGAGGCAAGTGCTTTGCCTCGTGCGGCAAATCATGTTTCTCATTATAAACATTTGATGCAGTGGACGGGCGGAAGGTTCGGGCGGGTAGTCGTCTGTGTCGCTCCTGCCGGGGCTTATCTTGTGGTCTGAACGCCTTCCCCACCACTTCGTGGTGGGCTACGGTATGTCGTCCCTTCGGGACTCAGTGCGATGACCAGGTGGCAATGAGACTGCGCTCATTTGATGGCGATTTTCGACAATTTGCGGGCTTTCCCTTAAGATGATTGAAATTATGACTCATAAAATTACTTTGCTTCCTGGAGATGGGATCGGACCCGAAGTCGCGAACGCGGCCAGGCAGATTGTCGAGGCCTCTGGCGTTTCGGTGGAATGGGAAGTATTTGCGGCGCCACTCGAAGGCGGAAAACGCACTGGGGAGTTTCCCCGCAAGCAGGCGGTGGAATCGGTGCGGCGAACGCATGTCGCGCTGAAGGGGCCGATGGCGACTGCGGTCGCGCAGGGGCCTCCGAGTATCAATGTCGCGCTGCGCAAGGAACTCGACCTCTACGCCAATCTGCGCCCGGTGCGCAATGTTGCCGGCGTTTCGTCCCGCTGGTCCGGAGTGGACCTCGTTATCGTGAGGGAAAATACGGAGGACCTGTACGCGGGGCTCGAGCACACAGTCGTTCCGGGTGTCGTGGAAAGTTTGAAAATCATTACGGAGCGCGCTTCGACGCGCATTGCGCGGTTCGCCTTTGAATATGCGCGCAAGAATGGGCGCAAGAAAATTCATGCGATCCACAAGGCCAACATCATGAAACTTTCCGACGGCCTGTTTCTGAATTCGATCCGCACGGTAGCCGAGAAATATCCAGAAATCGAATATCGCGAACTGATCGTGGACAACGCGTGCATGCAATTGGTGATGAATCCAGCGCAGTTCGACGTTCTGCTCCTGCCGAATCTTTACGGGGACGTGGTCAGCGATCTCGCTGCAGGACTCGTGGGCGGATTGGGGGTTGTGCCGAGCGGCAATATTGGAGACGTCGCCGCGTTGTTTGAAGCGGTTCACGGGACAGCGCCCGATATCGTCGGCAAAGGGATAGCGAATCCGACGGCGATCGTCATGTCCGCAGCGATGATGCTGAACTACTTGAACGAAGTGGACGCCTCGAGCCGCATTCTGGGCGCTCTCGACAAGGTGTATCGCGAAGGCAAACACACCACGCGCGACGTTGGCGGAACGGCCACCACTCAGGAGTTTACGCAGGCGGTGATTGCGGAGATGGGTGCGATCGGGTGAGCCGGGCGGGGATTCAGAAACGGATTACGATTTCATTCGGTCCGGACGGCAAATTAAATTTCGTGCCGCGGTCTTTATTGAGTTTCAGGCTTGCGGGGATGTCTACTTCAGACAAAGGAATCTTTCTCGTCCACGAACCAGTGCTCCAGTAATCCGCGTTCGTGAAGAGCACATCGCCCTGGATCATGTATTTTGCGAAATCTTCCGTGTGCCCATCCCGAAATACAATCACAGCCGGAGGCAATGCCGGGATCGGCGGGGCCGCCACCGGAAGCTCGACAAATCCAGGGTTTGGGGCCGATGCCTTAGAAGAATCTGGCTTCGTCGATTGCGGAATCGCCGGCATTTCGCTGCCGGTCGGAACGCGCACCCATTGGCCATTATGGTTTTCCAAAAGGAGCGACTCGACCGAGCTGGCCGCAGGCGGTTGTGGGGGCTGCTGGGGCTGCGTGATAACCACCTGGACTGGCGGCGCCTCCGGCGCAACCGGCCCGTAATCCAATTCGTCGTCAGCGTAGAAGTAAGGGAATAGAAACGCGGAATCATTCAAAAAGCGGCGCTGGTTCGGGCGATCGAACCCGTCTCTCCCGCTGAGCCGGAAGGATGAGCGCGCTCGAGGAGACGCAGCGGGCGAGTGCATTCCGCGGCGACCTTGAGCGGGCGCGGAAGGCGCAAACAGCGCCGCTCCAAGAGCGGCAACCGACACCGCGATATTAAGTCGAGATTTCATAAGCCAACTCGCGTGTGGAGGCGGGGGAGATCACACGCCTTACTTCCCTTTTGCGTTTCTGGTGGCTAGCTTACGCCTGGTTGTCATAATTTGCAATGCGAGGGCGCCGGCGATTCGTGACTGGTGACTAGTGAACCGTGAGCCGTGAATCGTGATTTGTGACTCGTCAAAAGCAGAATCCTACACGCAGGGGTGGCAGTGGTGGCCAAGTGGGTTTCCACCAGTCACTAATCACCAGTCACCAGTCACAATTCCTCGTCCTTTGTTTCGCGCGCGGCGAGGAGACCGATGAAAGTCAGAGCTGCTGCCCCGGTGAGGTAGTAACCGACGTACTGCAGGCCGTAGTTTTTCGCGAGCCACGTGGCGATGTATGGCGCGAGCGAAGCCCCGAAAATGCCGGCGAAGGTGAAAGTCAGGGAGCTGCCTGTGTAACGCACCGAAGTCGGAAAAAGCTCGGACAGAACCGTGCCAAGAGGGCCGTAGGTCAGGCCCATCAAGGATAGGCCGAGCGTCATCATCAGCACGGCCCCAGTCGTCCCGGCTAGAAACATCGGCGCCATCACGAGTCCGAACGCGCCGATTGCCGCGGTGACACATAGAAGCGTGAGGCGGCGTCCTCGTTCGGCCAGGACCGCGCCTACGGGGATGAAAATCGCGAAGAAAACGATGGCGAACAATTGCATCACCAGAAATTTTTCGCGGCTGTAGCCGAGCGCGGTGGTGCCCCAGGACAACGCAAAGACCGTCATAAGGTAAAAGATCACAAACGTTGCGAGCGCTACGAGCGTGCCCACGACCACTGTTCGCGGATGCTCGCGGAACACCGTCAGCATCGGCACCTTCACGCGTTCCCGCCGGCTAAGGGCGTCGCGGAACACGGGCGTCTCCGTAATCGTCAGCCGCACGTAGAGGCCGACGAGCACCAGAGCGGCGCTTGCCAGAAACGGAATGCGCCAGCCGAAGTTGAAGAATTGCACGTCGGTGAGCCACCTCGAGAGCGCCAGGAATATTCCACCGGAAAACAGGAATCCGACCGGCGCGCCAAGCTGCGGAAACATGCCGTACCAGGCGCGCTTTCCCGGCGGCGCATTCTCGATTGCGAGCAGTACGGCGCCGCCCCACTCGCCGCCTAGGCCCAGTCCCTGCCCAAAGCGAAAGAACGCGAGCAGCGCGGGCGCGGCCACGCCGATGCTGCTATAAGTCGGCAGAGCGCCAATGGCGACCGTGGAGAGCCCCATGGTGAGCAGCGCCGCGACCAGCGTCGCCTTGCGCCCAATACGATCGCCGAAGTGCCCGAAAAGTGCCGACCCGATTGGCCGCGCGAAGAACGCAATCGCAAATGTTGCCAGCGAGGCGAGCGTGGCGGAGGCCGGATCGGTCGACGGAAAAAATAACTTGGGGAAAACAAGCACCGCAGCTGTTGCGAATATGTAGAAATCGAAGAACTCGATCGTCGTTCCGATCAGACTGGCAAACAGCACCTGTGCAGGCTTGTTGATAGCCGCGCCCGCGCCAGGAGAAACCTGACTCACCGCAACGCCAATGTCAGAAGGTTCCCGCAAGGGTGTCCAGCTTACCTCATGTTCAGCTGGAAACCACTTCTGGATTGCCGGTTTTGTTTTTCTTTCGTTCCTCAGAGTGTGACGTGCCGAAAAAACTCGCTACTGGAAATCCTGCTTGTCGGGACGGGGGCGTCTGCTCTGCAGTCAGGCATGAGCATCCCCGTTCCGTCCCGAAGAACGCGGGACGGAACGGCCGCTACAAAATCTTCCTGCCTTGATGCTGTAGGATTTTGTAGAGGCCGCCCGTTTCTTGGGCGGGCAGCCCTTTGCGTCATCCAGAATGAAACTCAATCACTGCCCAAATTCGTTGAGTCGCGCGGCGTAGAGGCGTAGGATACGCCAGGCAAACGCCAACTCGAAAATTCCCTATTTTGAAATCAAGAAAGAGATACGTGAGGGGCGATCAGATGAAAAACAGGACGATCTTGCTTGCCGTGGCGGCGCTTTTCACTGTCGTCGCGGCGTGCTTCGCCGCCGACGTGAACATGGGGACCTGGAAGCTGAACGAGGCCAAGTCCAAGATCAGCCCCGGAGCCGTGAAAAACAATGTAGTCGTCATCGCGGCCATGGGCGACAGCGTGAAAATCACCGTGGACGGCGTCGGCGCTGACGGCAAGCCATCGCATAACGAGTGGAGGGGCAAATTCGACGGCAAAGATTACGCTCTCGTTGGTGTTCCAACGGTTGACACGCGGGCTTATAAGCCGCTCGACGACCACACCATGGCGCTGACCGAGAAGAAGGACGGCAAGACGATCATTACGGGAACCCAAGTCATCTCGGCTGACGGCAAGACCCGGACCATCACCGTCAACGAGCCTGGCGCCAATGGTAAGCGGATGAATATCACGTATGTGTACGACAAGCAGTAGCCGGCAGGCTTTCCAAACTCGTGAAGGGCTGCGGAAAGAGTAATCTATTTTGTTCTTCCGAAATCCCTGTGGCGACTGAGGAATCTCTCCGTTGTTTATGCCTCGGGACTGAGAAATTCCTCGCCGCGGCGTGCTAACTACTTCTCCCGCTTCGGTTCCCAACGCAAACCGGCTGAAAACGTCGGCTGATAATATTCACGCTGGATCATGTACTGCGGGCTGCCCTGATAGAACCCGAACACTTCGTTGTTGAGATTCAACCCGTACACGACGAGGGTCAGCCCATGGTTCATCCGGAGGCTGCCTTCCGCGTCAACTTGGATGTGAGAGTAGAAATAGACGTCGCTCAGTGGCCCAGTCACACCGCCTGCCATTCCGTCTGAAAACTGGTAGGCGTAAATGTTTGCCTGGTTGTAGGACACACCCACGCGGAGCGAAACGCGGCCCCGGTCATACGTCGGGCTAATGTTGAACGCGTTTGGCGAAGTGTCCAGCAGCCTCGGATGGTCGGAGCGGCCGGGGATGCCGTTGGCTCGCGACGCCGTGTAACCATAGTTTGCGGACAAACCCAGCCCTCCCCAGGCCCCGGGCAGTGACGTAAAGTGCTGCAGGTAAGCTGCCTCGAATCCGGTGACCCACGCACTTCCAGCATTGACCGGTTCGGTTCCCAGATAATTGCCCAGCGGCCCGCCGGGTGGCTGAAAATTGGCGAGTTCGAATTGCTGATTGACGATCGGATTGCGGAGATATTTATAAAAATATCCCGCGGAGACCATGCCAAACGTATTGAAATAGTGGTCGTACAGGACGTCGATATCGTCGCCCGTCTCCGCGACGAGGTTCGCGTTTCCAAACTGAGCCGAAAATCGATTTGCCCCGTTGCCAGAGTCGGTCCATTGCAAAGCCTGGGCAATTTCGTCCGGGTCGGGCCGCGAAAGTCCGCGCGCATAGATGAGGCGAAGATTGTCATTCGGCGTGATCGCATACTTGAGCGCGGCGCTGGGTTCGAGAGTGATGTAGTTCCCGGAGAACCTATTCGGGGCAATGCTGCTGCACGTCCCGGTTCCCGAAGCGCAAGGAGCGCTGCCGATCGAAAAATTGGTTATGTGTTCGTCCGTTGCTTCCACTCGCAAACCGGCAATGAATCGAAAGCGGCTCGAGAAATCGATCGTGTTCATGATGTAGCCGGCGGTGACCTTCTCGATCATGTCGTATTCCTGGGAATCCTGTCCTTGCGTGCTATCGGATGTAAAAAGACTTGGATTCGCATTCGCGAAGTTAAACACTTCTTGATAGGTGGGGTTGGGGCCCAGTGGGTATTGGCCGCCGTTGTAGTAATTCGTGTTGGTCAATTGGCTCGGAAATGTCGTCATCGGAACCGTGCCGGTCGGAGTGAGTGTCAAGTCATAGCCATCGTTAAATTTGTGCGCGTTGCGGAACCGTCCTCCGATTTCGATGGTCGCCAATTTGGAGCCGATGTGATAGCGCTTGGCGCCCGATCCGGACGCCTCAACATTGAGTTGCGCCGTAATTCCAAGGCTCCGATCGATGCTATCTAAAGCCAGATTGGAAGGGTTGTAAGCTTCGGAATAGCACGCGTCATTCCATCGGGGAAGGAATTCGTTGGAGGTATTGCTCGGATCATATTGGCACGAACTTGAAGGGAGCGTGGAATTGAAACGGGCAGTCGCGGAGGACGAATTCCCCAGGTAGGAGCGTGAAACGGCCACATCCCACGCAAACCACGTCGTCGTCAGGTCGTGCACGCCTCCCACCATGAGATTTCCGATTCCAATGGCGGGATTCCGGACTTGCGTGCTGAAAGAGGGCGGGGCCGTGCAGTTCGTCGTCGTCGTGCCGGTGCTATCGGTGGAACAGCCAACATTCCCAGCGTTGAGCAACTGGATCCCCGGTGTATTGTCCGTCAGCGAGTAGGCCCACCGGTCTCCGTAGTTGTGGAAATCCGAAAAGAAGGCTCGCATGTAAATGTTCGAGGCCTCCGAAATTTTATAGTCGGTGCTTCCGGCAAGTCCCCAGCGCGTGCGGAAATATTGATATTCGCGAACATCCATCCCGTCTTTCCAGCTCACCTGCTGGCCACTCGCTAGCGTCGCGACGTCGGGAACGGGTTCGATGTCGTCGATGCCCCGGCCGTTCCAGTCATAGGAGCCGCCGATCAGGACGCCAAAACGTTTGTTCGGTCCGAACCGCTCGCCAATCGTGCCTGCTTCTTCCGTTTCTCCCCGCCCGTTGATGATCGGGGTGTAGCCGCCCATACTGTCGATCGTAATCGTTGGGAGATTGGTCGCCGTCTTGGTAATCAGGTTCACCGAGCCGCCGATTCCGTCCCCCTCCATGTTGGCCTGCAGCGTTTTGCTGATCTGGACGGATTCGACGAGGTCGGCAGGAATCGCGTCGAATTTAACTTGCCGAACGCCGGACTCCGGGGACGGCACGTCCACGCCGTCGATGGTAGCGTTGGTAAGTCGCGGCTCGGTTCCGCGGACTCGTACGTATTTTCCTTCGCCTTCGTCGCGCTCCAAAGTTACGCTGGGCAGCCGGCCCAGCGCGTCCGCCATGTTGGCATTCGGCAAGCTCCGGATCACCTCCGCCGGCAGAACTTGCACGAGATTGTCTGCCGACCGTTCGATGTTGACCGCCTCGGCTTCGCCCGTGACGCGCGGGGCGGTCACCAGGATGGATTCATTTTGCGATTTCACCTGGAGCTTCGCTTCCACGTTTGCCGTCTGCCCCGCGGATACGCTCACGGTGTCGTTGAATATCGCGAACCCGACGTAGCTGATGGTGAGCGCGTAGCTCCCCGGATCAACGCCGCTGATGAAGAAATGGCCTTGTTCATCAGAAACGACGTTGATGTCCTTGGACTCGATCGAGATCTGCGCGCCTTTGAGGACGGCGCCGCTGTCGTCCGTCACAATTCCAGTGACCGCGCCTTTTTGCCCCTGCGCGAGGGTCTGCTTCGTCTGCGCAGGAAGCAAAAGAACGAAGATGAATATACTCATCCACCTGGATAGCCTGGCTGAACGATAACTCATTTTTTCTCCCCTGTGCGGCGAGTTCAAGATTCCGACAGCGCATCGAAAATCGTGACGCGGGCGGAGGAGGCGTCAGCGTTCGGATGCGCTCATTTCTAGGGCGCTATTTGAATTGTCTATTGTTAATGGAGCGTGACGGTTTTGTTATGGCGATGTAAATTTTGTAATCTAACGCCTGTCGAACCAGGACGGAAAGCGCACAAATCCGTATGGATTGAGCGGAACGAGCATTGACAAGTCGTGGTGCGTCGGCAAGAATATGTTACAGAAACAATTATTTTGGAGGCTCGACGTGGCGTATTCGGCTCCTAGCATCGAGGAATTTCAGGCGGGAACTGTCGTCAAGCATTCGCCCATTTCCACCGGCACGACGACCCAGCGGAAGCGCAAGCCCCACATTCTCGCGGTCATCAATGAATGCTGCACGGGATGCGCCGGCTCGCCTGCTTGTGTCGAGTACTGCCCGGTTGCCGATTGCATGTACTGGGCCCCGGACGAAGACCACGCCCCGTTTGGCCGCATCATCGTCGATCCCCTGCTCTGCATCGGCTGCAAACTTTGCACCAGCAAAGGCCCCGACGGCGCGTTTCTGGAAGGCTGCCCGTGGGATGCAATCGACATGGTACCTCTCGCCGACTTTGAGGGAGCGAACGGGACGCTGCCGTTTTGAGAAGATGTGACTGGTGACTGGTGATTAGTGACTGGTGATTCGTAATTCGTGAAAACCAAGAAGTGGCAACCCGCTGTTCTGCCGGCTGCGCTTTTCGACTCTGATCAGAAAATTTCAATCCCGTCAAACATGAAATAACGCAAATGATGGCTGGTTTTTCACCAGTCACTAGTCACTAGTCACCAGTCACTGCTGCCGCGCGGAGATTTCGCGCGCGGTAAGCGCGGCCTGCTGCTGAATCTGCGGCGGCATGCCTTCCGCGCCGCGGACGTAGGGATTGACGGCGGGCAAGTCATCCTTCTGGCCAATTAAATAAAGGGCGCGCAGGGATTCCCAAACCATCTCGGGGCTGGGATCGACGAGCAACAAGGGCTCGCCCGTTTTGACTTGCGCGTTTTCGGACGGGATCCACTGGCGGATCGTGCCGGGAACATCGGAGCGAACTTCTGTCTTGTCATTCCCAATGGTGATGTGTGCGAGCAAAGTGCCGGGATTGATTACATCTCCGGGTTTCAGGCGAATCGAGAGAACGCCGGTGCGCTGCGCCGATACCGTATAGGGCGTGAGCATTCCCGCGATCAGGGCGTGGCCGGCGGGATCGGCGAAGCGCACGAGGGAGAGAGCGGCGTTGCGTTGCACCATCGGATTCGCGTCCGCAAGCTGTTTCACAAGTGCGGCGTGAAATTCGGGTGACTGGTTGTCCTGCCCCATGACCCACGCCGAGGTCACTCGCAATTCATCGCTTCCCTGCTCCGAAAATCTGATGACTTCGGGATACCAGACTCTCGCCGATGCGCGGACGCCGGGATTCGGGCTCATGATCCTGTCGGCAATTTGGGAGAGAGCGTGCTGCGCGCGGCGGGGATGCGCCGTATCCTGGAAGTACGTGGCGAGGTCGGCGTCGTTCAGCGGGCGGGTGAACGTCGTCATGTACCAGAGCAGGAACGGCATCAGCACAAACGCAAAGGTAAGGACGAGAATCGCGACGAGCCACTTCTGGGCCATCCCAGGTTTGGAAGCGGCTGAGGGAGATTCCGCGGAATGAGGAATGCTATTCATCGCACATTCGGCCTAACCAAAGTTTCTCGCGAACACTTCGATCGTCCTATCGTAACTCAAGTGACGCAGGTTTTCGCAGCGCCAGCGTCTCGCTGGCCCCGATGCAAGAGGGGCTGGCAATTTTTCTATTCTTTACATAGTGAAAAAATGCCGGCGGGACGCCGGCGCTACGGGCGCGGCGTATAAATCTGGTAGAGCACTACATAAATCAACACGCCGGTCACGGAGACGTAGGCCCAAAGCGGAAGCGTCCACCGCGCGATGCGCTTGTGCGCCGGGAAATTGGAGCGCAGGGCGCGCGCGAGAGAAAGAATCACCAGCGGGACAATGACGATCGCGAGGATGGTGTGCGTCGTGAGCATCGTCAGATAGGCGTAACGCGGCGCGCCCGTCCCCGGAAAATGCACCGGGCCCTCGCCCGAGGCGTACAAGTGGTAGTGATACGTGACGTAGGAAATTAAAAAGGCCGCTGAAGTGGCCGTCGCGGCGAGCATGCAAGTCTTGTGCGCGAGGACGCGTTTCGTGCGGATCATGACGTAACCCACCGTGACCAGAATGGCGCTCGTGCCATTGAGGACAGCGTCTAACGCAGGCGGGGAGATCAATGGGACAGTTCCCTTCCGTAGCTCTTGTAGCGCCCGCCTTCAGGCGGGCATCCGCATCGACCAAGAATGCCAACCTGAAGGTTGGCGCTACAGAATCCAGACCAATCGTTGAGCTACTTTGCCGCGGCCGGAGGACCCGTTTGGCCATCATCCTTGTGGCGCTTTCCGATCCATCCCTGCTGCTTCGCCTGCACCAAGAGGAGGAGGCTAAAAATCAACAGCATCATCAGGGCGACAGCCAGGATCAGCAGTCCGTCGATGCCGCCGAAAAGATCCCTGGAAAAACCGGCGATGATTCCCAAAATCGAAAGTATGATGATCACAACAGACATAATGGCCAACTCGGCCTCATTTTCCTGTCCCTTCATGGCCTCTCACAGCGCCCCGCGCGCGCCAAAAACTAACGGGTGAATTTGTCGTAGATCAGCAATCCCAACAGCACCGGCAGGTGAAGCACGGTCGCGTGCATGAGCCACTTCGCGCGAACGTTCGTCTTCGACGCCGCGGCCCACAAGCACATTTCCACCAGCATGAGCCCCAAAACTACCGCCCCAAAAAAGTAGCGCGCCCCGGCCAGCCCCGTCACCGCGGGCAGCAGGCTGACGGGCACGAGCAACGCCGCCGTCATCAGGATTTCGCGAAACGTCCGCGTGCCTTCGGGGTCCACCGTTGGAAGCATCTTGATTCCCGCCCGCTTGTAATCCTCGCGGTACACCCAGGAGATCGCGTCAAAATGCGGGAATTGCCACAAGAACAGCATCGCGAACAGAAACCACGCCTCGAGATTGAGCGTCCCTCTGGCGGCAGCCCAGCCGATCAGCGGCGGGACGGCGCCCGGAAACGCGCCGACAAATGTAGCCAGCGTGGTGCGCCGTTTCAGCGGCGTGTAGGCGCACAGGTACAAGACAGAAGTGGCAATGCCCAAAAACGTGGCGAGAGCGTTCGTGGCCAATGCGAGATACACCGTGCCGAATGCAAGCAGGGACAGGGCAAACCAAAACGCTTGGCGAGGCCTCAGTTGCCCGGAGGGCAGCGGGCGCGACGCCGTACGGCGCATCAAGGCGTCGGTATCGCGTTCGAAATAGTGATTGAGGGCCGACGTCCCCGCCGCAATCAGCGTGGTCCCAAATACGGTGTGCGCCATCCGCAGCCAATCCAGCGGACCACGCGTTCCCAGGGCGTAGCCTGCCACCGTGGTCATAACCACCAGGAAAGAAACGTCGGGCTTGGTCAGCGCCAAATAAAGCGCAGGCCGGCTGGCCTCCGATGCAGCTGTTCCTGCGGATTGGATCGATGTTCTCATTCGAGTCTCAATGGGCAACCTGCTCGGAAGCCGGTGCGGACTCCGCCACCGAACTGCCCGCCCTGAGCATACGATAGCTGAGCAAGGCTGTCACCAGTGTCACTGCCAGCACCAGAGCGCCGGTTACCGTGTGCACGACTGTCAAGGCGACCGTCGGCGCGATCGGTTGCGGGGAGCGCGCGCTGTAGAGCCGAGACCAATACGCGCCCGCTCCCAGCAAAAGCTGTACTCCGATCAGGATGTGCAGGTAACGCGCGCAACTCCGAAGCGCCGGGACATCGCCGAAGCGTCTCTTGAGCGCCCCCGCTGTCATAAAGATCAGGATTGTAACAACGACGGCGCCAATCAAGTGGGGAATAATTCCAAACGCCTTGTGCCGGAACGCCGCGCCTAAAATCAATTGCAGGAAGACTGCCACGAGCGTCCATACCACCAGCGTTCGAACGCGGGGCGACCCCGGGTCGTCAATTTCCGCTAGGTTGCCGTTCCACCAGGAGCTTGTAAAGACGGCGATGGCGACAACCGTGGAAAAGAACAGCTGCGCCAACGTGGCGTGCGCAGCGGACACTGGCGGCGGTTGGAACATGCGAACGGTCATGCCGCCGAGGATTCCCTGCGCAATCACCCCGCCAAGGGCTGCCAAGCCCAGCCAGCGCATCCAAGAACGTTTTTCGGCCCTCCATAGCCACGCGGCGAGTCCGATCGTCAGAAGGCCCACGCACGTCGCGATTACGCGATGCGTGAATTCATAGCGGATCCCGCCCACCATGGGCGGCGTCAAAGAGCCATAGGCGAGCGGCCAATCCGGAATGGAGAGGCCTGCATCGTTCGAAGTAACCAGGGCGCCGGCGATCAAGAGGACAAACGTGCAAGAGGCTGTGAAGACAGCGTAGCGATGCAAGGCCTCATTGTACAAAGTCTTCATTCTATGCGGTGGGCTCCAAGGGGAGTCCCAATCCTGAATATCAGCCGCCAAGCCGTGAACTACCTTGCTAGGACGGTATCGATTCGCTGCAGCTTTTTCTGTGGCTCTCTGTGGCCCTCTGTGCGCTCTGTGTTGGGCTTTTCGGAATGCAACACAGAGGACACAGAGGACGCGGAGAGGTTTACGCCTTAGTCCCCAGCTGCGGCCGCGGCTTTGAAGGTAAACGTCACGTTTTTTGTCTCTTTGGGACCAATGGTGACGGTTTGCGGGTCGCTCGAACCGTAGAGTTCATGCCACGCGACCACTGTGTACGTCCCTGGCGGCAGATTCTTCAGGTCAAATTTGCCGTCCTTATCGGTGACTTGGAAATCCGGGTTCGGCATGACGGCCATGTAGGCCTTCATCCACGGATGAACGTTGCACTTTACCGGGATAGCGACTTCTTCGCGCGTAAACGACTTCTCAATGGGCGCGGCCCCGGGAGGCTGAGACTCGTTCCACTCGCGATTGTCCTTAGGAATTGGGTGGATGTTATGCGTGGTTTGGTCTTTGTTTACGACGTCAATGTTCTGTCCAACCTGCATAGCGACGACGTGGGGGTGGTACTGGCAGCCCTCTTGAGTAATTGTCACTGCACCAGATGGGGCCGGGAACGAATATCCTTCCAGACCAGTCTTCACGTATACGACGACGTTTGCAAGCGCGCCGCCGTCTCCCGTGACAACCTCCTCGGTCATCGCCGGGCTGGTGCGGCCCTTGGCGCAGGCTGGCTCGGCAGCCATGTTGATATTCTTAGCCTTCGGCGCGGCGCCATCAAGCTTTACCGATCCTGTGACTTCGCCGGCCGTGGCGGCGTCGACTGCTTTTCCGGCCGGAGCATTTGCCGCCGGCGCGGCGGTGTTTTCCGTTGACTCTTGTTTGTTCCCGCCGCAGCCGGTAAGAGCCATAGCGAACGCCCCGACTGCCAGCGAGTACATGCCCAATCTTGTTTTCTTCACGAAACAGTTCCTCCTCTTCGAATGCAGAATATCGTAGCCCATTATAGCAAGTAGAATAATCCCTACTACTTCCCTGCTCCACCCGAGCCGCCGCCGGAAGGCGTCCGGCCCATGAGCGCGCGCTGCTCCTCAGGCGTCAACTCGAACATGTAACGCACCAGCAGGTTCGCCTGATCTCCCGTGTACCCCTTGAAGCTTGCTGGCACAGGGCCGGAGAAGACCCAGTGATCGCCGTCGCGTTTGAATAGCCCGGAGGGCATGGCCGTTCCAGGAGCGATAAGCGCGGGATTGGTGATCCACCGCTCGGTCCATGCGGGTTGCAGCCGCTCCTTGGCGAAGAGGAAATTCGGAGCGATGGCGTTCTTATCGTGTCCGGGATCGCCGGTCGCGTGGCACTTCAGGCAAGGCGCGGCCGTGCTGGTGAACAAGTCCCGGGCCATTTCTTTTTCCGCCGTGGTGATCGGCTCGATCTTCGTTGGAATGTAGGGCTGAGGCTGGCTGGACATGGCCTGGAAGAACGAGACGAGCGTGCGGATTTCGTCGTCGGACAGGAAGAACGTCGGCATCCGCACCTGCAAATAAGAGCGCACACCGTTGCGGTTTACGTCCGTGGTGCTCAGCGACGGGTTGGCGAGAAAGGCCTTGAGCCAATCGGGACTGACGCGCGCGCCTTCACTCGTCAGCACCGGCGGCAGGTTCTGTTTGTTTTCACCCTGGTACTGCGGCAGGCCCATCAGCACCGATCGCTGCCCGATCCCGATCTGGTGGCAGCCGATGCAATTATATTTCGTGACGATCCACCAGCCTTTTTGGATGGCGGCGCGCTGGTCGGCGGGCTTGTACATATATTCCTGCGGCAGAGTCGGGTCCGTGGAGCCGAGGAGGAAGGTAGTCAGTGCGTCAATATCTTCCTTGGTAACGTTCGGCTTCGGCATGCGCAGCCGGTCCATCGGGTCCGGTTTGTATTTCCCGCGATCGAATACGGCGGGATCCGTCAGTTTGGTATCAAAGAAGCCCTTCAGGTCGTACCACGCGCCGCGCCCTGGGGGTGTTTTCTTGCCGTCTGGAAGAACGCCGAGCTTGGCGTCTTCGGTGAGAAGCGCGAAATCCAGACGCTCGATCGGCTTGCTGCCTTCATTCGTCAATTCCGTGCCGATTCGGCCTTCATCCTCGAGGCCGGAAATTTCGTGGCATCCGGCACAGCCGTAGTGCTGGATCAATTCCTTGCCATGCTGCTTGAGGTTTGGATCGTCCATGAAATCCGCGGCTGGAAAGGGCGAGTCGGCGTGCTTTTGAGTTTCCAAGTAACTGGCGATGTCGCGCGCATCTTCCACGGTCAGGCGGAGGCTCGGCATAACCGTCATTTGCTGGACGACGATCTCGTGGCCATCGTTCGGGCTGCGCGAATGATCGAGGTCAAAGACAAATGGGAGGTTGTGCTTGGCGTAATCTTCCGGGCCGAGATCCTTGTGCTCGAACGGGCTGTAGGGGCGCGTGCGCGTTCGAGGATTCAGGATCCATCGAACCAGATAATCGTAGTTGTCCTTCTCCCCTACTCGAGACAGGTTCGCGGCGAAATCTCCGCCGACCATGTTCGCGCCTTCGCCGATCGAGTGGCAGGCCTCGCAGCCGCGCTCTTCAAAGAGCACTTTGCCGTTCGCGGCGTTTCCGGGAGCTTGCTTGGGAAGCTCGGGGCCGGTGATGGCCGACTGCCAGATGTACGCGGAAATCGCCTGAATCTCGTCGTCTTGCAGGCGGAACTGCGGCATCTTTGTGGTGGGCCGCCATTCGTGCGTATGCTTCAGCCAGTTCGGAATCCATTCCTTGTGAATCTTCATCCGGACTTCCTTGAGGTCCGGACCTACTTTCTTGATTTCGCGCAGCAGATTGCCGGAGCGCCGGTCGAGCTCTTCGATTTTGGCGTCCATCCCTGACATCGTGACGGTCAGGTTCGTCGCTTCGGTGTAGAACTGGTTCGCGGTAGCGTTGTCGGGAGCGGTGTCGCCCTTCTTGTTCAATTGGGCGACCTGCAAGCGGTCGTCCTGTTTCTGGTTTTCCAGTTGAGTGATGGCCTGCCGAGCGCTGACGAGTTCCTCGTCCTGATTGTCGAAACCCTGGAAGCGGTGGCAGCCGATGCAGCCCTTTTCCCGGTACAGCGACTTCGCCTTGTTCAGGACAGGCGCGTGCTCCGTGACCATGTCGGAAGCGTGGCACTGCTGGCAGCCGGCATTAAAATTCTCTTTATAGTAGAGCGGCCAGAGCCAGTGTTCGTAGCGGCCATGGCCCTTCTCGACCGTGTCGAGGGCGCGCCCATTTCCGCCGTGGCAAGGGGAGCAGCCGAATTTTTCCAGCGTATGATATTTCATCATTTCCGGATCGGGGTGGCTGGAGAAGGGCGCGTCGGTGCTCTTCGCTACGCCAAGGTCCGCTTTGGTGAGCGTCATCGTGACCGGAACAATCAGCGGGTCCGTTCCAAGATGGCAGGATTGGCAGCGATCGACGAGTCCCGCGCCGCCCAGATTGTTGAGCGAGGTCCCGGTGGGATTCACGTTGACCTGGCGGATGTGAATGTCCAGGCTCTTCATGCTCTGGCTCAGGGAAAATAAATCCTTGGAGGCCAAGCCGGGGAGGTTCTCCTTCACATATTCGTTGAGCTTGTCTTGCGCGTCTTTGGCCGGCTGATCGACATCGCCGCGCTGGGCGACGAGCTTTGCTTTCGATTGCATGATCGAAACGAACAGTCCGTTGAGCTTGTCGTAATTAAATTTCTGCTGTTCGATCTTACCGTCTTCCACAGGCCAGGCCACGTCAAACGTCTGCGCCTTGGCTTCGTTCAGTTCCTTGAGCTTGGAGTCCTTGCCGCTCTTGTCTTTTTCGTTGATTTGTTCCAACTGGTAGGTGAGAGAGCCGACCAGGCCGCGCGAAGTGGTGAAAGAGTCCGTCATGGCCGCGCGCTGGCGGTCAAGCATATCGATTTGCTTGCCGATTTCCTGATCCTGGGTTCGAGCGGCGTCGGTGGCGGCCTTCACGTCGGCCACCAGTTTCATGTATTCCGGCGTGGCGTAGAATTTCTGCTCGGCGGCCTTTCGCTGATTGTATTGCTTGTCCAAGTAGTTGGAATACGCGCTGGAGAATTCGGCCTGATACTTGCGCCACGGGCGCAAGCCGTAGAATTCATCGTAGAGCGACCAGGACACGGTCAGCATCAGGATGAAAACGGAAATCAGGACCAGCCCAGCCATCGGCCGGCTTGTAATCGGATCGTCAGGAGGAAGCTGCTCAGGCACCCCGTGCCTCCTTAATTTTATTGAGATCCATCAGATGCTGAACCACGGCGTCACCCACACGTACTTAATGCGCAGCAAAAGCCGCAGCAGGATTTTCACCGGCAGGCTCAGCATCAGGATCAAGAACAGTTCCATGGTCATCATTTGCAACAGGGTCATGCGCTTGAAAATCTTTTTGCTGAACTCCGTCAGCAAAAGCATGCGATGCACCAGGTATCCCGCGACAATGAAATAAAGCGCCAGCGGGAAGATTCCGAAAATGATGCGCGCCAGGATCGGCGCGTAACTGGCATTCGACGCGGGCATGAAGTGAACGATCCAGGACCCGTTGATCCCGAAAATCTGATCGACGTTCCGATTCACCGCGAACTCGACCCGCTGCGCGTCCCATGTTTGCCCTGGCCAGAACCACATCCAGCCAGGGCCTCGTATGAAGGTCCCTATTACAATCATCAAGACCCATAAACCAATGAATCCGAACAGGAACGTCCAGATGGCGAATTTGCGCTGCTTGTAGGTGTAGTAGCCATTCCCCAGAGGATTCGCGTCGATATACGGCACGACCATCAAGCCGACGATGATGAGCGTCGGCATGATCACACCAGCAATCCATGGGTCAAAATAGACGAGCATCTCCTGCAGGCCCAGGAAATACCACGGGGCCTTGGCGGGATTCATGGTGACGTTGGGGTTGGACGGCTCCTCCAGCGGCGCGCTCAGCGTGATGGACCACACCATGAGCAGCGCCGTGACCAGGACCGCGGCGACCAGTTCGACGCGCATCAAGTACGGCCAGGTGTGAACTTCGCGCTCCCACTTCGGATTCCACGGCTCGGTCTTGCGGTGTTCGGTTTTCGCCAGCGCCGGGTCAGCGGAGAGCTTGTCGATCAAGCGGTCATTCGCGAACGCCTGACGAAAGGCGTACCAAACGTAAAACGGGACCAGGAATAGCAGCGCCACGATCGGCACGTTATCCGGAGCGGATGCAACCTCCCATATCTGGTGCCAGTTCATATCGGCCTCGAACCCGCCTTTTAGTTTGTCAAAACTTGTAGGACAGCCACTCCTGGCTGTCCGCTTTTCCATTGCCCAGAAAATCGCCAAAAAAAGACAGCCAAGAGTGGCTGTCCTACTAAACCATACCGCTCGGCCGCAGGATCACCGGCCGGTTGCGATTCTCTTCCTTGATCTCCGATTCGAGCATGACCGGCGCGGGCCCGGAGATTCCGCCGTCCTTGCGGACGCGCCAGAAATGCAAGGCCATGAAGATGCTCGCAATCAAAGGAATCGCGATGCAGTGCCAGATGTAGGCGCGCAAGAGCGCATTGGCATCGACGATCGATCCGCCGAGCAAGGCAAAACGCACATCGTTGTACGGGGTCATGCCCAGGAGCGCGCCGAACGGCCCCTCCGTTCCTAACAAGGGCGTGGCTCTGGCCATGTTGGTGCCCACGGTCACCGCCCAGAAGCCCAGTTGATCGTCAGGCAAGAGGTAGCCGGTAAAAGAAAGGAGCAGCGTCAAGACCATCAGGAGGACGCCGATGCACCAGTTAAATTCACGCGGCCGCTTGTAAGAGCCCGTGAGGAAAACGCGGAACATGTGCAGCCAGACGGCGATAATCATCAAGTGCGCAGCCCAGCGGTGCATGTTGCGCAGCAGCTTTCCAAAGGGCACGTCGTTTTCAAGATACAGAATGTCGCGGAAGGCCTGCACCTTGCTTGGATGGTAGTAGAACATCAGCAGGACGCCGGTGAAGGTGAGAACGATGAAGAGATAAAAAGTGATGCCGCCCATGCCCCACGTGAATTTGTACTTTACGGCGTCGCGGTTGACCTTGGCGGGATGCAGGTGGAAGAAAACGTTGGACAGGACCGAGAGCGCGCGATTGCGCGGCGTCTCATCGTGCTTGACGCGAAAAATGGATCGGAAAACCTGGGTCTTTTCCGGTTCCTTCAGGCCCTCGATTTCTTCCTTGCCCTTTTCCTTGATCGTATCTTTAAGGTCTGTAATGTCCTGGCGGACACGGTCGAGCAACCCTGTGCTCTTTTTTTCGCCGTTTTCTTCGGCCATTCCTGCTCCCCCAAGTAGGACAGGCTTCAGCCTGTCGGGTTTGACGAGGTGACATTCAAAAACCAGACAAGCTGAAGCCTGTCCTACTACACAGGCAGATACGCGCCTGGATCGTTGAACTGATTAACTCCGGCGCGCGGGTCATCCATGAACAGCTTGCTCGTATCCACAACGATTTTCCCGGTCGGATCGAGATTCACTTTTGCGCGATCCATGGGCCGCGGCGCGGGACCTTCAAAGTTGACGCCTTCACTGTCGTATCCGCTGCCGTGACACGGGCACTTGAATTTGTTCTCCGCCGGCTTCCATTCCGGAGTGCAGCCGAGATGCGTGCAGCGCGCGAAGATCACGAAGATACGGTCCGGTTCGCGAACGACCCAGGCGCGATTCGTCATGAGAAAACGCTGATCGATCCCGATTGAAAAATCCGCGGGGTAACCGATATTGAAAATTGTATTGGGTTCGTACAGCGCTCGCGGGAAGAAAAACCGCAAAAACATCAGAAGATTGATGCCGAGATAGCCGTAAATCATTCCCCAAATCACGCGCCTCCGCATGGGATCCGGCGGGTCCGCGCTCTCTTTGGGTTTTGCCGCCGGCTTCGGTGCGGCTGGCGGTTTTGGAGCTACTACTGTCCCGGCCTTTGCTGCTGGAGGAGCCGGGGCACTTCCTTCTACAGGGTCGGCCATATTTCCGCTATCAGACCTCTCGATAAATATTATTAAATCGAGACTATGGATGAACCAGGGTCCTAAAAACAGTTTTTAGATACAACTTCTTATATTTCCGCAACCCCCTTCCTGTCAAGGCGAATTCCGATTTCGGGTGTTTTTGTTGTGGTTCTTTTTCTGGACCGCGCCATACGCGGGTGGCGGAATGGAGGTTGCCGCCAGCGCGCAGGTGCTCGCCTGGAGGACTCACGCGGAAGAGCTTTTAACACAGAGGGCACAGAGAACGCAGAGATAGGAAAGAGAAACACAAATGACAAAAATGTGGTGTTCCTTCTTTTCTCTGCGCCCCTCTGTGTCCTCTGTGGTGAATTCCTTTGCTTTTGCTTGGCTGTGTGCGAGGACTACTTGGCCGTATCGCTCAAGGAGCGGAGAACCACATCGGCGAGCGCAGAAATGAAGGTAGGCGAATCGCCGACGGCGGGCATCATTTCAAATTGCTCGATGCCCAGCTTGTGAGCCTGTTCGCGGGCTTCGATGTTGATTTCGTGCAGGGTTTCGATGTGCTCGGTGACGAAAGCGATGGGAACGATGAGAATATTTTTTTCGCCCGCGCGGGCCAGCTGGTCGATCGTGTCGGTGAGCGAAGGCGAAAGCCATTTGCGGCGGCCCACCTTGCTCTGAAAGCACAGCGTATGCCCATTCTTCCACGCGCCGCACCGCATCACAAGCTTTACGGTGTCGGCCACTTGACGGGCGTACGGGTCGCCGCGTTCGATCAGGCTGAGCGGCAATCCGTGCGCGCTGAAGACGATGTGCGCGCGGTCCGGCTCGTCAAAGTGCGTGAGCGTGAGCGCGATTTTTTCCGCGATCGACTGGACGTATAACGGGTGATCGAAAAACGTCTCCACAGTGCGGGCGCGCGGCGCGTTGCCGTTCGGTTGAAACACGCGCTTCCATTCCTTCAGGCTGCTCGATGTGGTTGCAAAGGAATATTGGGGATACATCGGCAGCAGGACTAGGTCCGGCGCGTTCCAGGCGTTCACTTCCGCGGCCGCTTCCGCCGAGAGCGGGTGCCAGTAGCGCATGGCGATGAAGCATTTGGCGTCGCAATGCGGGGCCAGGGCGGCTTCCAGGGCGCGCGCCTGGCGCTCGGTGAGCAGGCGGATCGGGGAGTGTCCTCCGATGGCGTCATAGTGATGGCGCACGACGCTCGCGCGGGTTCTGGCGATGTAGCGCGCCAGCGGACGGCGCGCGAACCAGGCGCCGAAAAAATCGATGATGTCGGGATCGCAGAACAGGTTGTAGAGGAATGGTTCCACGGCGTCCGGGGAATCCGGCCCGCCCAGCTGGAACAGCACCACGCCGATTTTTTTCTTTTCGGTCACTTTCTCGGTTCGCCCTTTGCCGTGGATTGATTTACTTTCCGTCCTGCTTCAGACGGCGAATATCGTCCTTCAGATTCGCCATGCGGCGGGCCACCGACAAAACGTATCCGCAGAACACGAGCCAAATCGCGATGTACGCCGCTGCTAGAAAATTCAGATTCTTCATTGTGTCTCCCTCAACCGGGGTCCAGTAGCACAGGCACTCTTGCCTGTGCGATTTTCGCAACCTGCGCGCATCGACAGCTCGATCGACGATTGGTAAAACCGCACAGGCAAGAGTGCCTGTGCTACAAAATTCTACGCGTTTCGCGAAGCCTCCATGCGAATGGCATCCACTTCGGCGCGCAACGCTTCCAGGCGATAGCGCAAGCGGATCAGCACCGTCATCACGCCGAGCGTCGCCGCCCAGCACAGCAGCAACACCCAACCCATGCGGGCGTCGAGCGATCCGCCGTCGCCGATTACCGGCTGCGGATGCTGCGTGCGGAACCACCAGATCGAGAAATAAACCAGGGGAATGTCGAGCGTCGCGAAAATTCCGAAGACGGCGGAAACCAGGGCGCGACGCTCGGGCTCGTCGACGAGCGTCCGCAGCACGAGATAGCTGACGAACAAAACCCACAGTAAGAAGGAAGACGTCAGGCGCGCGTCCCAGGTCCACCAGATTCCCCAGACCGGCTTCGCCCAGATGGGGCCGGTCACCAGGACAATCGTAAAAAATGCGACGCCCACTTCGGCGGAGGCCACGCTGAGCCAATCCCACTCGAGAGCGCGCGTGCGAAGGTAAGCAACGCTGCCGATGAAGACCAAAATGAAAGAGACGAAGCCCGTCCACGCGCTCGACACGTGAAAATAAAAAATGCGCTGCACTAGGCCCATCGTGTTTTCCGTGGGCGCCCAGATCAGCGCGCCGTAGCTCGCCGCGGCCAGCAGGAGAAAAACGACGAGGACCGACGGCGCGGAAATCACCGCGCCGGTTGGGGTTTCGGATTGCGCTTCGGTTGCCATTTCACTCCTCCAACAAATATTCGCCGACCATCCAGGCCGCCGTCAAAAATACCACGTCAAAGCATGCCAGAAACGTCAACCATACCAGGGACAATTCGGGAGGGTCGCGCAGGACTCCGATCGTGGCTTCCGTGCTGGCGATGAGCACCGGGGCCAGGACCGGAAGGAGCAGGAGCGGAAGAAGCAATTCGCGCAAGCGCGCCTGCGCGGCGACCGCGGAAAATACCGTGCCCGTGGCGGCCAGCCCAATCGTGCCGAGCGCCAGGACCAAAAGCAATTGCCCAAGAACCGCGAGGATCGCCACGTTGTAGAGCACAGCGAACACCGGCAGCAGAATCACTTCGACGAGAAGCAAGAACAGAAAATTGGCGGCCATTTTTCCTGCAAGAATGCTGAATGGATCGATCGGGGCGAGGCGTAGCGCGGCCAGCGTGTCGTTGGTTTGCTCGCGCAGAAACGAGGACTGCAACATCAGCGAGCCGGCAAACAAGAACGCGAGCCACAAGAGGCCGGGGCCGAAGCGGCGCGATTCCGAAGACGTCGGGTTGAACGTGAAGCTGAACAGGACGATCACGATTAAAACGAAGACGACGGTTGTGCCCAGCAATTCCCGCGAGCGGAACTCGGTGCGCAGTTCCTTCGCGAGGATCACGCTGGTTGCGCGCGCAAGGGTCATGGCGCGCCTTCTTCGCCGCTCTCGCGGACAGCGGCCATGACCAGGATTTCCCTGGGATTGCCTCCCGCGCCGGAGTCGTGCGTAATTTTTCCGCCGTCCAGGCGAATCGCGCGCGTGACCGCGCCCTGCGTTTCATTTCGCCCGTGCGTGCTCATCAGAATCGTGCAGCCCGAATCGCGCAGCCGCTGGATGGTCGCTCCAAGCCAGTGCTGCCCTTCCGGGTCGAGGCCGGTGCCCGCTTCATCGAGGAGAAGCAATCCGGGCGAGGCGAGCAAAGCGCGCGAGATCGAGAGGCGCTGCCGCATGCCGCGCGAAAATGTACGCACGAGATCCGTGGCGCGGCCGGCGAGGCCGACCGGTTGGAGCGCCTGCCGGGCTTTTTCGGCTGGATTTTCCAACCCGAACAATTTTGCGAAGAAGATGAGATTTTCCTCGGCGGTCAGCTCTTCGTAGAGCAGCGTGTGATGGCCGACCATTCCGACGCGGCTCTTCACTTCCTCGAGCGAGATTGGATTCTCTCCGAGGTCGAATGCGATTCTACCGCGTGTAGGCCGCGTCAGTTGCGCCGCAATCTTCAGCAGAGTGGTCTTGCCGGAACCGTTGTGGCCCACGAGGGCGACGCATTCTCCGGCTGCGATCGAGAGGCTGACGCCACGCAGCGCTAGGCGCATCCCGTAACGCTTTTCGACTTCGCTGAATTGGATTTGCAATCCGCCGCCGGGGCCGCCCTTCGGGGAAGATGCAAGCGGTGTGGACACGCGCGACGGCTCAGCCCTGGACCAGATCGCGCAGCAATTGCTCCGCGCGCCCGCGCTCCAGCGCATAATCCGCGTCCGTGATGGTGCCCGCCTGGCGCCGCAATTCGAGACGCAACAACGTATCTTTCAGGGAGTCCAGATTAGAGTTTACTTCTTGCGTGATCTTCTCGACGGGCGGAGGTGCTTGCACGGCAGCCGCTGCCTTTGCTTGCGCCGCTTGCGCCGCGCGCTGCGCCTTGCGGCCTTTGGGAGCCGGAGGCGTCGCGGGCGCGCTGGCTACTTCCGGAATCGGTTTCCGCAAGAGCAAAGCAACGCCTACGGCAAAAATCGCCGCAAGGCCGCCGAGCAAAATCCATTTCTCGTCGCCGATGCGCGCCGGCGCAGTTTCGATCGTCGTTTCCGGGCTGGAGTCGCGGCCGTTCACTTGATCCGGCGAAGAGGACGCCGAAGCTTCCGCGGGAGGAGGCGCGGTTCCCGAGACCGAGACGTCAAATCCGGCTCCCGCCTTCAAGGATTCTTTTGAAAATACGTTGTAGCCTTGCTCCGTGCCCGCGGCGTTGAATCCGGCGCTGGCCACCTGCATCGTCGGCGGAATCACGAGCAGGACGCGTTGTGCATCGTATGTGGATGATTCGCGAATCTGGGCTTGATTGCCGGTGTACGGAAGGATGTAAGAGATGCGCACGCCGTTTTGCCCCGGCTGAAACGCATAAGAGATCGCGTAGCGGCCCTTGCCCTTGTCGATCGTGCCCTGGCGGACCGGCATGCCCGAAGGACCAAACGTGGAAACCTGGTCGATCTCGGCGCCCTGCGGAATCGTGAACTCGAAATTTCCGTCCTGCTTGAAATAAGCGGCGGGAGGATTCGAGTTGTTCTGGATGGAATATTCCTCGCCGACCATGAGCTTGTCCCCGTTGGGTTGAAAGACGAGAAGCCGCAACGGAACCTGGATGGCCGCGGGATTCGTGGTGGGTTCGAAAACCGTGACATCCAGGTTCGAGGTCCCCGGCGTGAGCGGCTGATGAAAGAAGACGCCGCGATACACCGCGCGGATGAGCATCGGGCCCTGGCCAATTCCGGGGTTGTCAAAATGAAAGCGGCCATCGGCGTCGGTCTTGGTGCTGGCCACTACCGACATGCCGCCCTGCAACTGGATGAGCAGAACATCCACGCCTGCGGCGGTCTTATTGCTGTTCGTGCCGTTGTGGACGACGCCGGAAACCGTTCCGGCCTGGGCTGCCGCCGACACGAGCAACAGAAGAGCAACGACGCTTACCAGGCGCCGGCGAATCTGATAGTCCCACAATTTCATGCGCAAAATAAATCCTCGTAACTTGAATTAGCGAATTCTCGCGGTCGGTTTTAGTAGCACAGGCTTCAGCCGGTGGGTTTTGGTCTCTGCAAGGCCTAAACCCTACCGGCTGAAGCCTGTGCTACTAAAACCGCATTTTTACTGCCGAGGGTTCGCGGCTGTGGCCGGGTCCCGGCGCGGGATCGGCGCCTGATTGCCGGTCACTCGTTCAATTTCCAGGAGCACCTGCGCCGCTTCGTTTTCCAGCGAATCCCTCATCTGTTCGTAATCCTGCTCGGCGTACTTCCCTGCCCGATTTTCAAATTTCAAGTCGCGCAAATTATCGTAGATCGAGTCCCGGCGCTCGAGCAGCTGATCGAGCTGCGAGCGGCGCGGCGCGGAATCTCCCGGGTCGGGCTCAATCCAAAAAACAAAAATGACCACAGCGAGCGTGAGAACGACGCAGGCCGAGAGCATCACCGTGTCCGGAAACATCACCGCCATGAGGGCAAGCGTCATTCTTCTTCAGTCCTCGGTCTCGCGATCGACTTGCTTGCGCGCCCGTTCGAGCTGTACGTCGCGAAGTTCGGAAGCCGCCGTATGGGGAACGGGCGGGGCGCTCGATGCCGTCGCGAGGCGCGCCACGTCACGCTGCCGCCACAACCGAATCAGAGTGATCACAATACCGAGCCCGATCGCAAACGCCACACCCGGAATGTACCAGGCGATGCTGTTGAATCCCTTGGTGGGCGGCGCGCTCAAAACTTTTTCGCCGTACTCCTGCACGAAATCCTGAACGATCAGATCGTCGGCCTCGCCCTTTGCTACGTGCGCGTCCAGTTCCTTGAGCATGGGGCCGGACGACGGGCAGTTGATGTGATTGCACTGCGTGAGAATCTGGCCGCAGCCGCACATGCACATCAGCTTCGTGCCCAGGGATTTGGCGCGATCGGTTTTCTGCGCGTCCACGTGCAGGGGAACGAGAGCCGAGGCGATGCCCACGCACGCGGCGCAGATGAGCGCAAGTCGCCGGCGGTTAGTCATGACCATCCGGCAATTGCGATCGCGCGGAGTAGGGCACTTGCGCGGGTTGCGCGCCTCCCGGCACGGGCGCGGACGCTCCCACCGAGGCAGAAGAAAGGACCATGACCGCCTGCCGGTTCGGCAGAAGAGCAAGAATCGTTCCCAGGACGACGACCGCGCCGCCCAGCCAAATCCATTTCACCAGCGGGTTCAGGTACGCGTGAATCACGGGAAGATTGGTGTCCGGATTCGTGCCGGCATAAACCACATAGAGATCTTCGCGGAGCGTCGAGGCGATCGCCACCATCGTGCCGGACTCCTGATTGGACGGATAAAAGCGCCGCGTGGGATAGAGCATCATCACGGAGCGGCCGTTCTTGGAGACGTCGATTGTGGCGCGTTCGGCGCTGTAATTCGGTTCCGAAGTGGAGTCGTAATTTTGGAGTAGCAGGTTATAGGGCCCAATGTTCATTTCCGAGCCGGCCGACATGTCCATCTGCTTGTCTTGATTGAACGCCTGGCCGGAGATGCCGATGAAGACGAGCACCATTCCGAAGTGGACGACGTATCCGCCGTAGCGACGCGTGTTCCGCATGGTGAGCTGCGAGGCCGAGGAAAACAGATTGGATCCCGTTCGCGCGGAGATCACGCGCGCGCCGCGATAAAACTCGGAAAGAATCGTCAGCGTCACAAACACGGAGAGCAGCAGGCACAGCGTCACGTAAAATTCGCGCAGCCCTAGAGCAACCCCAATTCCGGCCGCCACGAAGCCGCCGATCAGCGGAAATCCAAAATTCTTTTTCAGGCTTTCCGTTGAGGTTTTTCGCCAGGCGAGCAGCGGGCCGACGCCCGTCAGGAACAAGAGAAACATCGCGATGGGAATATTCACGCGATTGAAAAACGGGGGGCCGACACTGATCTTCGACCCGCGCACCGCTTCCGAAAGCACCGGGAAGAGCGTCCCCGCCAGAACCGCGACGCAGGCGACCAGGAGAATCAGGTTGTTGAACAGGAAGCTGGACTCGCGCGAGAGCATGGAGTCCAGTTGATTGTCGCTGCGCAAATAATCGCGATTCTTAATGTAGGCCGCGATGCACACGAGAATGATCAGCAGGAGAAAACCCCAGAACCAGTGGCCGATGTTCGATTCCGCAAAGGCATGGACCGAATTGACCGCTCCGCTGCGCGTCAGCGAAGTCCCCAGGATGCATAACATGAAGGTGAGAAAGACCAGCCAAACATTCCAAACGCGCATCATCCCGCGCTTTTCCTGCATGATCACCGAATGCAGAAATGCCGTTCCGGTAAGCCACGGCATCAGGGACGCATTTTCGACCGGGTCCCAGCCCCAGTAACCGCCCCACCCCAGCACTGCATACGCCCAGTGCGCGCCGAGCAAAATTCCGGCCGACTGGAAAGCCCATGCGATCATGGTCCAGCGGCGCGTCAGATGAATCCACTTCTCTCCCGGATATCGCCCAAGCAGCGCGGCCAGAGCGAACGCAAACGGAATTGTGAACCCCGTGTAACCCGAATACAGAGTGGGCGGATGGATGGCCATCTCCGGATATTGCAAAAGCGGATTGAGGCCGCTGCCGTCGGCGCGCGTCGCCAAGTGCAGAATCCCTCCGGCGCCCGAGCCCGCAAACACTTGAAAGGGGCTGGCGATAAAATTATTCATCGTCAGAAAGAAAATCTGAACTCCTGCCAGAACCACTCCAACGTACGGCATCAACTCCGGGTGTTTTCCCCTATACGTATAGAGTGCCGAAAACACATAAATGGAAAGCAGGAAACTCCAGAAGAGCAGCGAGCCTTCCTGGCCCGACCAGAGCGCGGAAAATTTGTAATAGGGGGAGAGCGAGCGGTTGCTGTGCGCTGCAACGTACGCCATCGAATAATTGTCGGTGTAGAAGAGGTACCAAAGGCTGATGGTTCCAATCCAGATGAGAACACATACCGCGAAGCCGGCATTGCGCGCGGATTTAATCAGGAGGGGATGCCGGGTGATGATCGCGGCAATGCCCCCGAAAATCGCGTAGAGCGCGAAAGCAAATGCCAACAATAACGCGTAGGAACCGAACAGATCCAAGTCAGGTCCTCAATTCTGTACTGTTCACCTGCATCATGCGGAGTAACATTTGACTGTCCGAGTAACTCCGATTGGGACAGCCCCCAAACTTTCCTACGACCACGCGGAGCAGACTAGCTTTTGCCGCCTGAATACGAATCCCCGGTTGCGCTACCCGGTTGCGCCTGTCCGCCCGGCGCTGCTTCATATTTAGACGCGCACTTGGCTTGAACCGTCTCGGCCACGAATCGTCCGTCGGGCTGCACTTTGCCTTCGACCAGGCATTGCGCGCCATCCTTGAACGTGTCGGGCAGTGGATCGGTGCCAACGTAGCTGACAGGAAGGGCTTTTCCCTGCTCGACCAGCACGAAATCCACGCGGCCCGAATAGTGCTGGATCGAACCGTTCTTCACGTCGCCGCCCACGCGCAGGCGCTGGTGCAGCGCCGTCCCATTCAGCGTGGGAATTTCCGAGATCGTGTGGTAGTAGGTCTTGCTCTGCTGCGCGCCGACATAGGCCAAGCAGGAAAGAGTGACAAGGATGATCGCGACTCCGATACCGAACTTCGCTTTGGTTTTCACGAATTGCCCCCTGCTCCCAAATCACGTCCTGACGATGTAACTTGAATTCTATCATACCCCAAAGAAAGATTTTCGCGAGGTGCCGCGGTAGCCACCGACCTTCGGAACAGTTCCATCCATTCCCGGTCGCCTGTCCTTGGGGTGGGCAATGCCAGACCCCGGTCCAGTGTCAGCAGGGGGCCAATACTTGCGACTCTTAACATATCGACCAAGGGAAAGAGTTCTTGACCGAGCGGCGCAACGTGTTTTGGCTTGTAATTAAACCGAATTCGCCGGACGAGCGTCGGACCGAGGCGAGCTACCGTTGACGCGGCAGACTCCCCGTTTTCCGGAATCGGACATTCCGAAAGATAAGCCAGGTAGTATCCCCTGCGCTGAAATTCCGCGAGTCTCGCTGTGTCGGCGGCTTGTGCGTCCGACCCCAGGGCAGCTCTATCCGTGGAAGAATAAATTTCAAGGGCCGCGAGGAAGGGATCGAAGAATTCCTTCGATTCCGGCGGGCCATAAAAATCGTCTTCGGGGCGAGCAGGGGGCGCCAAAGCAACGAACAAAACGCCCATGTGCACCGGCCGAAATCGCGTGGAGAGTTCGAGCCGCCTTACGCGCCCCGCGATGTGCTCCGGCGACGCCGGAAGACCGCAGCCGTCGCAAGGCAGGTAATTTGGGGATGTTCCCATATACGTTCAACATCCTACAGCAAGTAGGAGCGGAAGAGGTACGGGAAACGCAAGATGGCTAGCGCGACCGTGGGACGGCGGCACCGGGCACGCCCGCACCGCAAAAAAGTTGAAGGGCGCGCCGTAATCGGGGACGGCGCGCCCTTCGATGCTCTACCCCACAGCCTGAGGGTCCAGGGGAGGAGTCAGGCCGCGGCATGGAGCAAACTCAAAAAGCGAGTCCGCTAAGACAAACACGCGCGCGATGAAAAAGTTGCGACTGTTGAATAGTCCCGCGTTTTGAAACTTCGTCTTTCCGCCTACTGAGTCGAATTGATTCCCCACTTGAAACTTCGGCTACGTTGCCGCGCCAACGGCGCGGAGGATGATAGCCCGGGGCAACGCCCCGGGCATCGGGCCAATGCGGCATCTCCACCCTGAAGGGGTGGAGGGTCCCTTGCGCCCCTTCGGGGCGCAGAATCATTGTTTGTTTCCGAAACCCAGGGCGTTGCCCTGGGCTAAAATGCTGCGGCGCTTTCAGCGCCGGAACCCTGGTTTGGGAAATTGAGATTGCTAGACGAAATACACCGGAGGTTACTTCCCCAGCTTATTTTGGAGGCAATACTTCAGTTCGGGGCTGATCTCGGTAATTTCCATGCCTGCGCTCACCAGAAACTTGCAACTCAGGAGATCGTGCGGGCGGTCTTCATCGGTGAGTTTTCCGACGACACGGCAATATTGGCAATCCTGATTCCAGCAGAAACGGCCGTACGGGATGGTTTCCGGGCTGATGTACTGGAAGCAGCGAAGAATCGTGTTCTTCTCCGGGACCTGAAACGCTTTTCCCAAGACTTTAATTTCTACCAGCCGTTCGTAGGGCCGAAAAACCTGAGTCGTCCCATTTGACGCAGATGTTTCCGACACTTGCGGTCCCGTTTGCTTTGACATGAGAGGCCTGTCTCCGTCTTCCAAGACTATGACGACAGGGCACGGCGCAACAATAACGATGCTGCAACGTGGTGCGAAAACAGCAACGCTCTTTTGGGAGTCGAAAACGGTAAAAGACAGGCGGCAATTCAGATTCGAGCGGCCTCGAAAAACTGTCCCATGCGGCGAAATTTCTCGTACCGGCGTTCGAGGAGTTCGGGAATCGTGAGCCGCGAAAGGTCGCGCAGCGAGTCGTCGAGAACGCTGCCCAGGAGCGCGGCGGAAGCTTCGTGATCGAGATGCGCGCCGCCTTCCGGCTCGGAAACAATTTCGTCGATAATTCCGAATTCCTTCAAGTCGGGAGCGGTAATTTTCAGCGCTTCCGCGGCCACTTCCGCTTTGGCCGCATCGCGCCAGAGAATCGAGGCGCAGCCCTCGGGGGAAATGACGGAGTAGACGGAATTCTCGAGCATGTTCACTTGATCGCCGACGGCGATGGCCAGCGCGCCCCCTGAGCCGCCTTCTCCCGTGATGGTCACGACAATCGGAACGGGCAAGCGCGCCATCTCGCGCAAATTTCGAGCGATGGCTTCCGCCTGGCCGCGCTCTTCCGCGTCGATTCCAGGATAGGCGCCCGGCGTGTCGATGAACGTAAAAATCGGCCGGCCAAACTTCGCGGCGAGTTGCATGACGCGCAACGCCTTGCGGTAGCCTTCGGGCTTAGCCTGGCCGAAATTTTGCGCCACGCGCTGCTTGGTGTCCCTTCCCTTTTGCTGGCCGACGAGCACGACGGGACGCCCACGGTAACGCGCAAATCCCGTCACCATTGCGGCGTCATCGCCGTACGCGCGGTCGCCGTGCAGTTCATGGAAATCCTCAAACAAGAGGCGGACGTAGTCCATCATGTAAGGGCGCTGCGGGTGGCGCGCGAGAAGCGTCCGCTGCCACGCGCCCATGTGCTCGTAGAAGTCGCGCCGCAGTTGCGCCACTTCGCCGCGCACGCGGTCGAGGTCCGCGGAAGGAATTTCCGGCCTCGCCATGCGCTGCAGGTCGGCCAGTTCCCTCTCCAGCCTTTCGATTTCCTGTTTTCGTGATTCTCGGGCCATAGATTTCAGTAGGACAGGCTTCAGCCTGTCGCATTTTGCCTGACTTCGCGTCCTGAAAACCGACAGGCTGAAGCCTGTCCTACTTGAGCTACGCGCGTGCTTCTAGCTGCACGGCATTATCGCCGCACAAGCGGCAGACTTCGCGGACAAGATCTTGATCCGCGCGCACGCGCTGATCGGCGCGAAGCGTGGCTACCGCTCCCTCCGGCGAAACGAGATCGAACGCGACCGAGCACGAGCCAGGCTTGTTCGTGAATAGCTCCTTCAGTTCATCGAGCACCCCGGCATCCACCGACTCCAGATTTACGCGAACCCGCATCACATTTGGCGGACGCTGCCCCATGTCTTCGAGTTTCCGCGCGTCCATGACCGCGAGGCGCGTGCCGGCTTCTTCCACATTGACGCGGCCCTTCAGCACCAGCGGCGCGTTGCTTTTGAATACGGCCTCGAGACGCGCGAACGATTCCGGAAAAGCGAGTATTTCGAGCACTCCGGTCATGTCCTGCAGCGTTAGAATTCCCCAGCGCTCCCCTTTGCGCGAACGCATGCTGCGCATCGCCACCACGATGCCCGCGACGGTAATCTCTTCGCCGTTCCTGCGTCCTTCGACGGCAGCGAGATCGATGGCGCCCAGTTCCGCGAGCTTGGAACCGAATTTCGAGAGCGGATGTCCGGAAATATAAAAGCCCACCGTCGCGAATTCCGCGGCCAGCGTTTCGTGCTCGGGCCATTCTTCGAGGTCCGGCAACGGCTCGTCCTCGGGCTCCGCTGCCGCCGAGGCGCCGCCGAACAGGCCGTGCTGGCCGCTGGTTTTTTCGCGCTGCCGGCGCTGCGCCTTTTCCATAGACCGGTCAATCACCGCGAACATCTGCGACCGCCGCGATCCGAGCGAATCCATCGCACCCGATTTGATCAGGCTTTCGAGGACGCGCTTGTTCAAGAGGCGAGTGTCGATGTGATCGCAGAATTGGTAGATCGAGGTGAAGCGCCCGAGTTCCGCGCGCGCGTCGAGAATTCCCTTGACCGTGTTTTCTCCCACATTTTTGATTGCGCGGAGCCCGAAGCGGATCGCTTCGCCCACGGGAGTGAAATCGAGATCGCTCGAATTGACATCGGGCGGCAGGACCGTGATGCCCATCCCGCGCGCTTCGTTGATGTACTTCACCACTTTTTCGGTGTTCCCCGTTTCCGAGGTGAGCAGCGCGGCCATGAACTCAACGGGATAATGCGTCTTCAAATACGCGGTCTGGTAGGCGAGCAACGCGTAGGCGCACGAGTGCGACTTGTTGAAACCATAGCCGGCGAATTCCGCCATCAGATCAAATATTTTCTCTGCCTTTTTCGCGGGGACTTTTCGCGTCGCGCATCCGGCCAGGAATTTTTCACGTTGCGCCGCCATTTCGGCGTGATTCTTTTTGCCCATCGCGCGGCGCAGAATGTCCGCCTCGCCGAGTGAAAAGCCGGCCAGACGGTTGGCGATCTGCATGACTTGTTCCTGGTACAGAATCACGCCATAGGTTTCTTCGAGAATTTCCTTCAATTCGGGCAGGTCGTAGGCGACTTTCTTTTTTCCGTGCTTGCGATTGATAAAGTCGTCGATCATGCCGCCCTGGATCGGGCCGGGGCGGTACAGGGCGTTGAGTGCGGTGAGATCTTCGAGGCGCGTGGGCTGGTAACGGCGCAGGATGTCCCGCATGCCATGCGACTCAAATTGAAAAATCGCCGTCGTTTCTCCGCGGGCGAAAAGTTTGTAGGTGGCCTCGTCATCCAGAGGCAACGTGCTCAGATCGACGTGGGCGCCGCGATTCTGCTCGATCATGCGCTCAGTGTCGTCCAGCACAGTGAGCGTCGTCAGGCCCAGGAAATCCATCTTAAGCAGGCCGATATGCTCCAGGCCCTTCATGTCGTATTGCGTCGTGATTTCATCCCGGTTCGACTTGTATAACGGGACGATGTTGGTAAGCGGCTCGGGCGAAATCACGACGCCCGCGGCGTGCGTGGAAGCGTGCCGCGCGAGGCCTTCCAGGCGCTTGGCAACGGCCATCAGGTCCGTATAGCGGGCGTCGCCCTCGATCAGGCTCTTGAGCTGCGGCGCCTGCTTCAGCGCTTCGTCCAGCGTGATATTGAGCTGTGCTGGAACGAGCTTCGCGATTCGGTCCACTTCTCCGTAAGGCAAGTCCATGGCGCGGCCCACATCTTTGATGGCCGCTTTGGCCGCCATGGTCCCGAAGGTGATGATCTGCGCCACGTTCGACCGGCCGTACTTTCCCGTGACGTACTCAATCACTTCGCCGCGGCGCCGCATGCAAAAGTCGATATCGATATCGGGCATGGACACGCGTTCCGGATTGAGGAAACGCTCGAACAGCAAATCGTATTGCAGCGGATCGATGTCCGTAATCTGAAGCGCGTAACTCACCAGGCTCCCTGCCGCGGACCCGCGCCCCGGCCCCACCGGAATTCCCTGGGCCCGCGCATGACGAATAAAATCCCAGACGATCAGAAAATATCCGGCATAGCGCATCTTCTGGATCATCCGGATTTCATTGGTCAGGCGCGTTTCATATTCGGCCAGCGTTTTGCGGAGCATGCCGGCCTTGGCGCGCGCCTCGAGGACGGGCACGCGAGAAGCAAAACCTTCGCGGGAAACGGCTTCGAAATAAGTGTCGACCGTGTGTCCTTCGGGGACCTGGAAGTCCGGAAAAGAATTTTGCATGGCGTCGATCTTCACGTTGCAGCGCTCGGCGATCGCCACCGTGCGTTCGAGCGCTTCGGGGAGTTCGCCAAACACCTGCGCCATTTCTTCCGCGGTCTTAAAGAAAAATTGGTCGGTGGCAAATTTCATCCGGTGCGTGTCGCTCATGGTCTTGCCGGTCTGGATGCAGAGCAACACTTCCTGCGCGTGCGCGTCGGAATGCTTCAGATAGTGGCAATCGTTCGTAGCGACGAGCGGAATGCCGGTTTCGCGCGACAGCGCCACAATTTTCGGGTTGACGCGTTTTTCGATGTCCAGACCCTGGTCCTGAATTTCCAGGAAGAAGTTCCCTTTCCCGAAAATGTCGCGCAGGCGGTAAGCGGCTTCGCGGGCCTGATCCGGCTTATCTTCCACCAGGTTTTCAGTGACCGCTCCACGCAAACATGCCGACAAGGCAATCAATCCGCTGCTGTGTTTCGCAAGCAGGTCGTAATCGATTCTGGGTTTGTAATAAAAGCCTTCCAAGTATCCAGCGGAAACCAGCTTGATCAGATTCCGGTAGCCTTCCGCATTCTCGCAGAGCAGGACAAGGTGATTCGCGCCGCGCTGTCCCGGCTCCGCCGCCGCCGGATTCGCGTGGCCGTTGGCGGCATCGCGCTGCGGCGTCTCGCCGCGATCGTGCCGGCTTCCCTTCGCCACGTACACTTCGCAGCCGATGATCGGTTTCACGCCTCGCGTCTTGGCCGCGTGGTAGAACGATTCCGCCGCAAAAAGATTTCCGTGATCGGTGACGGCCACGGCCGGCATTTTCCGGCGCGCCGCTTCATCGACGACCTCTTCGAGGTCGCACGCACCATCCAGCAAGCTGTAATCCGTGTGCAGATGCAGGTGAACGAATCTGGGAGTTTCCATGCCGGAGGCTATTCTAATCTCGCGCGCGAGTTTTGGCTACGGCCCGATTTAGTTTTTGGGGTTAGCGGCGCGCTGTCGCTCATTAGCGGCCTTTGAGGATTTGCTCCACATCCCGGCGGCCGTGAAGAATGGAAGCGATTTGGAGCGGTTTCGTCTCGGCCCGATACACGATCAAATACGAGTAGACGGGGAAAAATTTCACCTGCTCGTCCGTCAAATCCTTGCGGCGGTGCCCGGCGCCCGGAGTTCCCGCAAGAAGACGCATTTTTTCGCGGATGGCCGATTCCACGCGATCCGCAATCGTGACGCTTGTCTGCTCTTTAACATAACGCCAGATTTCGGCGAGGTCGAGTGCGGCTTGGGGCGCAAGAACGTAGCGCACGCTCATTTAGAATTGGCTTTTCAGTTTCGCCAAGTGAGCATCCAATTGATCTTCCGGGATCCCTTCGCCACGATCGAGTTGTTCGATCCCGCGCCTGATCTTTGCGACAATTGCTTCCCGGTTCTCCAAAAGCCAACGGTCCTGTTCTTCCTGTGTCTCCAGCAAACGGAGCAATACTTCCTCGACGCTGCCGGAACCGGTCGCCTGAAGCTGTTTTTGGATTCTGGCCTCAAGGGCCGCATCGTGGATTTCGAAGTTCACGGGTTAACCCTCCAGAAGAAGATCGGGCTCTTTTTTAAGCATATCTGAGGGAGCGATAATGTCAAGGTGACACGATGGGTAGGCATTGTCCAGCATTCCTGTTGAAAGTGAGTTGGAGGGTGCTCCGGTTCATAAAGTCCTCAGCGATGCATGGATTCCGCTGCCAGCAGGAAGCAGCCTAGGACCTGCTCGCTGTGCTCGGCGTTACGACATCCAGGGAAGCGGCTCAAATAGCGGCGCAAATGTTTGAACCAGCCTTCGCCCAGGTTCGTGGTGCGCAGCCGATGGCGCCACGGCGCTGGGAAGTTGAAAAACGCCAGCACCTCTTCCAGCTCGAATTGGAATTTCTCCACCATCTCTGGCGCCGACCACCGCCAACGCGCGCAGAATCGCCGCGCCCAGTCCCGCGCCTGCGCTTGGTTCTCCGCGTCCCAGATCCACCAGAACTCCCGCCGGAATTTCCGCCGCTCCCACCAAGTGAATCGTGGCGTCAGCGCTTCCAAGTTCCGAAACCAATGCGCCAGACAACGCTGATGCCCAGCCGTGGGATACACCATCTGCGCCGCACCGACGATCGCGGTCAGCCCATCACTCACGATCAATTCCACCCTCTCCAGCCCGCGTTTCCATAATCGTGTCAGCAACTCTTCATAGTCTTCGGTGGTTTCCGCCGAAGCCGCCCGCCAGTCCAGCACCTCAAATCCGCCGCCTTCGCGCACCCCCACCGCCACCAGCAGCACGCCTTGGCGTCCGGGTTGCGAAACACTCCGCCGATAGCGCAAGTAGATTCCGTCCACCACGATGGCTCGATATCGTCCCGGCGCAATCGCTGCGCTGCGCCGCTGCTCGACTTGCTCTCGCGCTTGTTCCAGCACCGCTCCGATGGTTGCTGGCGACAGCGTCCCGCCCAGAAACCGCCGCACCCAACCCACCACCTTGCGCTGACTGAGTCCGCCCACCGTCAGCGCGAACAACATCTGGTCCAACCCGTGCCGCTCATAGCGTTCCACCAGCCCGATCTCTTCCCGCCCGGCCCGCCGGAGGCGGGGAACGCGCACCTGCTCTAGGCCTCCCCACAGCGTGGTCCAACACTTCCGCACCGTGTAACCCCAACGGTACACTTTCTCGCCCCGCTGCTTCGCCTCGCTCACCCGCCGGTCTCGCTCGGCTTGCAGTAATCCCTCCACAGCTCGCTTCAGCATCCCCCGAGCTTGCCCTTCCACCTGTTGCCAGGCTTGTTCCATCAACTCCCGCAGTGCTACTCTCCCATTAGGCGAAATACACATAGGGTGTCTCCTCTCTTCGACCCCCTGCTAGGGTCGTTGGTTCTGGAGACACCCTTGCTTTTTCTCCCCACATTTTCAACAGGAAATCTTACAGACACCGATGGGTAGCACAGCCACTCTTGGCTGTGCGGTTTTGTAAATCACAGGCACACCCTACTAGACTTAACTACGATCGCAAAACCCGCACAGCCAAGAGTGGCTATGCTACTTATTTCTTCTTCGTTTTAGGTTTCGGTTTCGACTTTGGCGCGGGCGAGGATTTCCCCGGCGCCATACGGTGAGGCTGTATTTTCGCGGGAGTCACCGGCCCAGCCGCCGCGGCAGTTTCCGCCTTGAGAGCCGCCTCGCCCTTCTTCTTCGGTTTTTCCGGCTTCTTCTTTTCTTCCACTTTTTTGGGCAGTTCCTTGATCCCGGCTAGTTTTCGCAGAATTTTGGCGTGGTCCTCGGGCTTACGCGCCCGGCCCAGGAGCTGCAACTGGAAGAAGTCTTCGACAACTTTATCGAACTTCGGGCCGCGCTCCATGCCGAGAACCTCGAGCTCGGTGGCAACTCCTGGCAGCGCCTGTCGAATTGGCTTCCACTTGCTGAAGTAGGTCTTAATTTTCCCAACGGCCTTCCCGTTGTTGGATTCAGCAAGAATGTAGGCCAGCAATTCCAGCGGAGCCCTCTCGAGGAATGCGTAGGCGTCGCGCGCGGCTGCCGTCTTGGGGCCGGAGAGGAGCTTCACAATTTTCAGGGCTTCCGGTTCCACATCCTGCACCGCGCGAAGCTCCGAGGAAGGAAACGACATGCGGCCGAGCACGGATTTTCGCTCGCTGTCCTTCAGCCGGCCGAGAATCGCGATGGTGACCGGGGCAAACAGACGCGGGCGCAGTCCCGACGAAACCATATCCTCGCGAACACGAAACATCCGGTTGATGGCGTCATAATCGGGATGGCGTTTCTGCAGCAGCGGATGCACGACTCCCATCAGGCCATTCGATTCCCAAGCCTTGAGAACTGCCGCCGGCTTCTCTTCGCGGGTGACTTGCCGGAACTCGCCGCCAGCGTCCTCCTGCGAGATCGTCTCTTGCAATTCGCGCTCGATCGCCAGGTTGAACCAGTCCCTGGTGCGAGACTCCATCTTGAATCCCATCCGGGCCTCATAGCGCAGGGCGCGCAAGAGACGCACCGGCTGGTTCGTGAAACTGTGAATCGAAAGCGCGCGAATCTCGCGGCGCTCGAGGTCGGCGAGGCCATTGGTAGGATCGAGCAGCAGGCCGCGCGAATTCGGATTCAAGGAAATGGCGATGGCGTTGATGGAGAAATCGCGGCGCCGCAAATCTTCCATGATCGTGGAAAATCGAGTCTCCGGTTTGGCTCCGGGGCGCGCGTAAATATCCTCGCGCGCGGCCGAAATGCTTGCATCCACTTCACCGGAGAGGAGTAACTCGGCGGCGCGTACTGATTCGTCTTCCCGCGTCACTTTCGCGCCCCCCTTTTCCAGTTCGCGAATGATGCGCGACGGGTTCCCCTCGATCGTGAAATCCAGATCGCGGATGGACATTCCGGAGACGACGTCACGCACGGCGCCGCCGACGAGATACAGATTGGCCTCGGCCTCGGTGGCGAGTTCCTGGATGCGGACCATGGCGGCTCGCTGCTCCGGAGAGAGGCGGCTTTCGAGCTGGAACATGTAATCAGGCATGCGTATACCGTCCTCGGCCGGAGACGCCGCTAACTTCTCTGCGTCCCCGCACCCGATCGAATTTATCGCGCCACGGAAACGCTCCCGTGGATTGGCTTTTGGCCTTCACGCGCGCGGGTGATGCGCTTTATAAATCTGTTTCAAGCGCTCCTCGACCACGTGCGTGTAAATCTGTGTCGTGGAAATATCCGCGTGGCCCAGCATGAGCTGGACCGAGCGGAGGTCCGCACCCCCTTCGAGCAGGTGCGTGGCAAAACTGTGGCGCAGCTTGTGCGGCGTGAGACGCCCGCGCAAGCCCAGCTTCGTTCCATAATCGTGCAGGATCTTCCAAATGCTGACGCGGCTGAGCCTCCTGCCGATACTCGTCAGAAACAGACTCTGATTGTGCGGCGGCGGACTCGACGGCCTGGCGAATTTCGGACGCCCCTGGGCCAGGTATTGCTCGACGGCCTCGATGGCCTTGCGTCCGATGGGCACCAGGCGCTCCTTGTCTCCCTTGCCGATGCAGCGAACGCAGCCGATGCGCATATCAATGTCGGAAATGCGGAGGTTCAGCAATTCGGAGACGCGCAGTCCCGTGGAATACAGCACCTCCAGCATAGCCCGGTCCCTCAGCCCGATCGGAGTCGCAAGGTTCGGGGCCTGCAGCAACTTGTCAATTTCTTCGACCCGCAGATACGTCGGCAGGCTGTTCCGGACTTTGGGCGACTCCAGATTTTCCGTCGGGTCCGTGTCGACTGTGCCTTCCATCATCCCGAATTTATAGAGTCCCCGGAGCGAAACCAGATACCGCGCCACGGAGCGGCTGTCCAGCTTTTCTTTGTACAGGCTGGAAAGGAAATCGACAATGTCTTCCCGGGTGACGTCCTCCATCCGTTCTTTGTGGCGTTTCCGGAGGAATTCCGCGAACCGCTTGAGGTCGCGGCCATAGGCCAGGATCGTATTCTGCGCAAGGCCTTTTTCCACGCGCAAATAGCTCAGAAAAACATGGATGGTCGATTCCATGGCTATCTATCCCACGATCCCTTGCTTCCCCGATTCCGTCCCGGCCGAATGAAATGCGATGCCGTACACTTCACTGATCTCGGCGCAACGCATGGCCCACGCAAGCCCCAGAAACGTCAGCGTCGCTCCGCCGATGAGCGCAATGAAAACGAGCAGCCGGGGCAGAAAGTGCTCGATGCTGTCAAACTGCGAATACCGCAAGGCGCCCCAGCAGAAGACACCCATAACACCCGCGCAGACTGCGATTTTTGCGAGAGAGGCTGCAATGTCGCGGGTTCCCAGCCGCCCAAACCGCAAACGAAAAATAACAAACAAAGTGAAAACATTGAAATAGCCCGCCAGGGCGCTGGCGAGCGCGGGCCCGCCGTTTTTCAGCTTGGCGAAGAAATAAAATAGGAAAATCACATTGAGCAGGATATTTGCAAGCATCGTAAACACGGCCACGCGCACCGGGGTCCGCGTGTCCTGGGTCGAATAAAACGCCGGAACGATTAATTTCACCGCCGCGAACGCGGGCAGCCCGATCGAATAATACAGCAGCGCGCGCGCCGTCAAGCGCGTGGATTCCGCAACGAACAAGCCGTGCTGGAATAGCACCTGCACGATGGGCTCGCGCAGGATCACCAGGCCAACCGCGGCCGGAATCGTGATAAACGAAACGATGCGGAGAGAAAAAAGAAACGTCTTCTTCATTCCCTCGTAGTCCCCCGCCGAAGCTTGATGCGACATCATCGGAAGGATGGCCGTCGCCACGGCTATGGCGTAACCTCCCAGGACGAGTTCGGTCACGCGGTCGGCTACGTAGAGAGACACCAGGCTTCCCTCCGGCATCACCTTGGCGTTCACAAAAATTGTGTCCACCAGCAAGTTAATCTGCGCAATGCCAATTCCTATAAACCCGGGAACCATGAGCCGCCCTACCCGCCGAATTCCCGGGTCCGTAAACGATACGGCAAATTGGAAATTCATTCCCCGTTTCACCAATTGGGGGACCTGCAAGAAGAATTGAAAGATCCCTCCCACCAGAACGCCCACGGCGAGCGCCGCCGCCGGGCTCGAAAAATGCTTCCATACTACTGCTACCGAAAAGACAATAAAGGAGATATTCAACAGAATCGGCGTGGCAGCCGGCAGCCCAAAGATATGAAAACAGTTCAAGATGGCCATGGCCAGCGCCGCCATCCCAATGAACAAGACGTACGGGAAAATCAAGCGGTTCAAATAGATAGCATCCAGCTGGACCTGATTCTTTCCGAACATAGAGAAGAACCGGACGAAGAGAGGAGAAAAAATGACCCCGAGCACGGTCAGAGCGGACAGAATCACGGAAAACGTCCAAAATAAACGGTTTGCGAACGCCCAGGTCTCTTCCCGGGTGCGATTCCTCATGTAGTCGGTGAACACCGGAATGAAGGAAGCCGTCATGGAGCCTTCCCCAACGAGCCGCCGAAGAACATTCGGAATCCGGTAGGCCAATACGAATGCATCCGCTATGCCGCTGGTGCCTAGAAGAAGCGTTAACCGCTGGTCACGGACATAGCCGAGAATCCGACTGACGACCGTGATGACACTGATGATGGATGCAGATTTGAGGATCTGCCGTTTATGGGTGGCGGTTTCGGTCAAAAGAGCGAGGCCCCCAGTCTTAGCCTCTGTCTAAACCTTTGAAAAATATACACTTGACAGCAAAAGACCGCTTAACATAACATAGTTGCGCTCGACTCGCAAGGCCCGCGCTTCGGGTCCCCTTACGTGAAAGTACGAACTCCAGCCTCTACGCACAAGAAAGTCGTCGTGCGATTCCTCGATCGCAACGTCCTGCGCGGCTACTTGAACCCTAGCAAGCTCGGCGAAGCGGAGACACTCGAGTTGCTGACGCCCGACGGGGAGCAGCGGAGTTTTTCCGTGAAAGATGTTCGCAGTATTTATTTTGTGCGCGAATTCGCCGACGATTTTGAGCCCGAGCGCAAGGCCTTCCTCTCCAGGCCCAAGCTGGATGGATTGTGGGTCCGCTTGAAGTTCCGCGACGAAGACACGATTGAGGGAGTCGTCCCCAATGATTTGCTCTCCCTGCTGGATCGCGGCGTGCAAATTACGCCGCCCGATTTACACGGCACGACGCTGCGAATTTTTATCCCGCGCACCGCGCTGACGGAAATGACAGTACTCGGTGTAGTGGGAATTGCGCGCCGCAAGCCCGCAGCGCCGCCGCAGCCGGGACTGTTTAACGATTAGCCTGAATTTCTCGCGAGACAATTTCCCAGGTTCCTACCACCTACTTCAGACGCTAGGGAATGATGTACAGTGAGCGGCGTACCTTTTTGGATTTGGTAATCTGCCGAACCGAATTTTTGAGGAGAGCGTGACATGAAACTCGGCGACCTGGCCGCGCGATTGGGCTGCAAGTTGCAAGGCGACGAAAGCGTGGAAGTTCACGGCGTGGCGGGGATCGAAAACGCGCAGGCCGGCGAAATTACGTTTCTGTCGAATCCGAAATACTCCCGAGAACTTGCCAAGACGCTCGCTTCAGCCGTTTTTGTCGATGAAAAAGCGGTCATCGAATGGCGGCCCGGCCTACCGCCTCTCGCTGCGCTTCGCTCGGAGAACCCGTACTATGATTTCGCGCGCGCGATTGATTTGTTTTCCTCTCCGGTGGCCTATCCCCCGGGAATTCATCCGACCGCGGTCGTGGCGAAGTCCGCGAAGATCGGCGAAGGGGCGCACATCGGCCCGCACTGTTTTGTGGATGAAGGGGTGCAGATTGGCCGTGGCGCGGTATTGCATAGCCTGGTAACGATTTACCGGGACACGCGAATCGGGGATGATTTTCTCGCGCATTCGCAAACGGTGGTGAGAGAGAGATGCACCATCGGCAATCGGGTGATTCTACAGAATGGCGTGGTTGTCGGCGGCGACGGCTTCGGTTTCGCAAAACGCGCGGATGGGCGTTGGCACAAGATCATGCAGAACGCGCCCGTGGTGATCGAGGACGACGTCGAAATTCAGGCCAACGCCTGCATCGACCGCGCGACGGTGGGAGAAACGCGCATCCGCCGAGGCGCGAAGATCGATGACCTCGTGCTGGTCGGCCATGCCTGTGAAGTTGGGGAGGACACGATTTTGTGCGGGCAGGTCGGCCTCGCCGGGTCAACGCACGTGGGAAACCGCTGCATTCTTGCGGGGCAAGCCGGTTCGGCCGGACACCTCGATATCGGCGACGGCGCCATCATCACCGCGCAGAGCGGTTTGCACGCGGATGCTCCGCCGGGCACGATGTGGTCCAGCTCGCCCGCCATGGAAAATAAGTTGTATCTGAAAGTAGTCGCGGCGCTGAAGCGCCTGCCCGAAATGCAGAAGACCTTGCGCAGGCTTTCCGGAGAATTAGACAAGAAGAAAGCAGCCAAGCGAAGAGTCGCGGCGAAATAGCGGTTACACGGAAGGCTTTTGGTCTTCGGGAAGATCGGCGGCAACGGCGTCGTGGACGCGTTGCGCAAGTTCGTCGCGTTGCTCGACCGTATATGCCGACGCGTCGATCGGCTTTCCAAATCGCACCGTCACTTTTCCGGGCCGGATGATGAGCGAGTTTTTTTTCATGATGCGATGCGCTCCGGAACACGCCACCGGCACGATCGGGATGCCCGCCTCGATGGCAATGACGAAAGAACCCTTCTTGAACCGCTGAAGGCGCCCGTCCGGACTGCGCGTCCCTTCGGGATAGACCAGGAAAGAAAATCCTTCCCGGATATATTCCACGGCCTGCTTGACGCTGGCGAGCGCGGCATCGCGATCTTCGCGGTCCACGGGAACAAATTTTGCCAGGCGAAATGCGGCGCCCACAATCGGAATATCAAACAGGGATTTCCTTCCAAGTATGGCGATGCGCCGCGGGATGGCGCCCACAATGGCCGGCGCATCCGCGTTGCTGGTGTGGTTCGCGGCGAACAGGCAAACGCCCGGGGGAATGTTCTCGCGGCCTACGACGGTCACTTTCTCTCCCGCAATTCGCGTGACGATTACAACCATTTTCACGCCGGTCCAGTACATGAGCGTGGCCGACTTGGTCAGGAGCGTCAACAAAATGAGCGGCGGCCCAAGCACAAGCGTGCTTAGTCCCATCGCGATTGCAACAAATGCCGTGCGTATCATGTCAGGGAGTGGTTGTGCCGCGCAGGATGCCGTCTCGTATGCGCCGCTGCCTTTCCGTGGGGGACGCTATCTCCGTGATCTGGTACGCCGCGTCGGTTTGCCGCCCGAGCGGAAAGGAAAAATTCCTTTCTTCCCCGCCCCGCTGGACCTTTACTGTAACGCGCTCGTCGGGCTGGTGATCGCGGAGCCAGCGCTCCGGCGCGCGCGGGAATGATTCGCCATTCAAAGCGATCAGAACATCGCCTTCTTTCAAGCCCGCTTCGCTCGCGCCGCTTTCGCGATCCACGGATGTGATGGTCAGGGAGGCCCCGCTGTCGCGATTGACAGAGAAACCCAGCGTTGCACGACGCTGGCTCGTATCGCGAATCGTCCATCCGGCACGAGCCAGGAAATCGGAAAAAGGGATTTCGTCGGATCCCGCAATATAGCTTCGGAAGAAATCGCTCAGGTCGGCATCCGCCGATGGCGCTTTCTTGCGAATCACTTCTTCCATGACCGCGCGCAGGCCTTCGCTTTCCTCATAGAAATGTCCCGCCTTCGCGTACTCCACATTGAGCGCTCGCAAGACGTCATCGAGGCTGGCTCGGTTGTCGCTCCGGTCGCGAATCAGGATATCCAGCAGCACGCCTACGATCTGCCCCTTGTTGTAATACGAGATGCTTTCCTCGGGGCGATTGTAGAGCGGATATTTTTCGTACCACGCATCCAGGCTCGATTGCTCCACGCTTTGCCACCGGTGCGCGGGACGGGACTGAAGCTCCCTGATCTCGTCCGCCAGGTTGGTGTAAAACTGCTGCGGGGACCACAGCCCCGTGCGCTCGAGCGCATAGGCTCCATACGTGTTGGTCACGCCTTCGGCGAACCAGAGCGAGCGCGTCCACATTTCCCTGGTGTAATCCACCGGCTCCAGGGATTTCGGCCGGATGCGCTTCACGTTCCAGGCGTGAAAAAATTCATGCGCCGAGTAGCTGGGCAATTGCGCCGCGACGTCGGCGGAAATGGCGGTGCAATTCATGTGCTCCATCCCGCCGCCTCCGAAATTGCTCCCCACGTGAAACAGGAAAAGATATTCTCGAAACGGAGCGCCGCCCATCAACGAAACTTCATAGTCGACAATGCGCTTGAGCGATTCCACCAGCCGCGAGCGGTCTCCGGCATCGCCGTGAATGACAATGCGAACGGGCTTTCCGCCTGCTTCCATCCGATACTCGTCGAAATGGCCGATTTCCACCGGCGCATCCACGAGCGCGTCGTAGCTCGGGGCAAAATAGTCCGCGGATTGATGGCCGGCGCTCGCTCCGGCTGCGTCCAGTTCGACCGCCACCCGCCAACCATCGGGGACGTCATCAAACGCCACTTTTGTGTCCTCGGCCCGGCGGTCCGGCACGTACAACAACACCATGGCAAAATTGAGAAACGCGTGATCCATGTTCAATTGGGACGCAAAGGGGCCCGGCTCGTCCCACAAAATGTGGTAACTCACTGTAACGGTGCCGTTCCCCGAGACGCTCCAGGTATCTTTGTCAAGCTTCCGCAGCGGGAGCGGATGTCCCTCGTCATCCGTGGCGCTGACCTGCATCATGTGCGAGGAAAAATCGCGAATCTGGTAGAGGGCGTTCCACGCGGGCATTTGGAGCGTGACTTGATCGCGCACCTTCGGGATGCGCATCGTCACTCCAAAGATGTGCCTTTCGGGATGAGACAGTGAAACCGTGTAATCGATGGTGGCGCGCGCGGGCGACGCAAAGTAGAGAACTGCCGCCAGGATTGCGGCGCGCGGCCAGAAGCGAGGGTGGAAATTCATGCCTTGAATTTCCCCACCGGGGCGCCGCGTTCCTGCAGCTTGCCGAGCAGTTTTCCGCAGAGCCCGTCAAAGCTGCCGTTGGACATCACGAGGACGAGATCGCCGGGCCGCGTTTCGGCGGCGAGATATTCCGCAATCTCTTCGGCGGAATCAAATCCTTCCGCCTTGCGGCCGGAACCGCGGATCGTTTCAAGAACACGAGTCGGAGACATCCGCTCTTCATCGCTCAAAAGATTTGCCCGGTTCACCGCACCAAGAACGGCTGCGTCCGCTGTCGCGAGCGAGGTGGCCAAATCGTTTTCGAAAACCCTGCGTCTCATGGTATTGGAACGAGGTTCGAACGCCGCCCACAATCTCCGGCCGGGCCAGCGATGCCGCGCCGCATCAATCGTCACGCGAATCGCCGTCGGGTGGTGCGCGAAATCGTCGACGACCAGAACGCCAAACGATTCCCCTTTCACTTCCAGGCGCCGCAGGACGCCGCGAAACTCGGCCATGGCGTCCGCAATAGCCTCGCCGCTGACGCCGCGGCCGTGCGCAATCGCGATGGCCGCAACCGCATTCAAGACATTGTGGCGGCCGGCAAGGGACATCCTGACGCGTGCCACTTCGTTTCCTTGGCGCGAAACACGGAACCGCGTCTCGCCGTCAGAAATTTCCAGGTCGCCCGCAAGCCAATCTACTCCGGGCGTGAAGCCATATGTTTCGACGGGACAATACGCTTTTTGCACTACTCCGCGAACGGTGTCGCTCTCGCCCCAGGCGACGATTCGTCCTCGCCGGGGGACCAGATTCACCATGCGCCGGAATTGCAGCTCGATGGCGGCAAGATTGTCATAAATGTCGGCGTGATCGAATTCGAGCGATGTGATGATGACCTCCTGCGGATGATAGTGCAGGAATTTCGGCCCTTTATCGAAAAACGCGGAATCGTATTCATCGCCCTCGAGAACAAATTCGTCGCCACCACCCAGGCCAAAGCTGCGCCCAAAATTTTCGGCCACGCCGCCGATCAGGAAATTCGGATGCCGCCCGGCGTGATGCAGAATCCAGGAGAGCATCGACGTCGTCGTGGTTTTTCCATGCGTGCCGGTAACGACAAGCGAGTCGTGGCCCGGCAGAAAGAAATCCTCGAGCGTTTGCGGAAGCGACCGGTACGGTATTTTGTGATCGAGGACCGCTTCGACTTCCGGATTGCCGCGCGACAATGCATTGCCGAGGACAACGATGTCCGGCGCAGGATCGAGATTGGCGGCGTCGAAGCCGTTCGTCCAGCGGATCCCCAGGCTGTCGAGCAGCGTCGATGCGGGCGGATAGACGCCCGCATCCGAGCCCGTCACGCGGTGCCCGCTTTCGGCCAGCATGCCGGCGAGCGGCGCCATGGCCGCGCCGCCGATTCCTGAGAGATGAAAATGCATGGGACGCGTCATGCGCGCACCGCCGGTTCAAGAATTTCGAGACGCCCTTCGCCCGAGGCCTGAAGTTTCGCCCGGACGCCGAGCGGAATGGTCAGCATCGGTCGCGTCGTGTGGCCCACCGGCGCTCCGTAGACCACCGGAATGCGCAGAGGGCCGAGAATGCGCCGGCAAACGTCGGCGACCGTCACGGAGCTGCCTTCGGGAGGGTCGGACTCGGGAAATTCTCCGAGGACGATTCCGCGCACGCCTTCAAATTTTCCCGCCTGCTTCATGTGCAACAACGAGCGATCGAGCTGGTATGGTTTCACTCCCACGTCCTCAAGCAACAAGATAGAGCCGCGCGTATCGAGCTCCCACGGCGTGCCAATCGAAGTTTCGATCAATGTGATACATCCGCCGAGCAGTGTTCCCTCGGCTGCGCCGCGCGTGAACGTTTCACCTTCAAGCGGCGCGGTCCAGCCGCTGTTTGTCGCCGTCATCGCCCACATGAAGGTGTCCGGATCGAAGCCGCCCGTGGCATTTGGGCCTGCGTCGAAGCCTCCGGCCACCAGCGGGCCGTAAAACGTGACCCAGCGAAGCTTCTGCCACAGAAAAATGTGCACCGACGTCAAATCGCTAAACGCGCAAAAAATCCTGGCCTGTTTGAGGCGCGCCGTGGCGAGCCCGTCCAGAATCTCCGCGCTGCCGTATCCGCCCCGGGTACACAAGACCGCGCGAAGCTCGCGGCGCGTCAAAGCATCTTGCAAATGTTTGTGCCTCTCCGCGAGTGGCGCAGAAAAATATCCCTCCGGCTTGCTTTTCGACGCGTATCTTTTCACCCGGTAGTCGAGCCGCTCCAAAGTTTCGCAGCCGCGCTGGATGCGTTCTTCCTTCGCGGAGCTTGCCGGCGCAACCACGGCGATCGTGCTCCCCGGGACGAGCGCCAGCGGCTTGCGAGGTTTCGGCATGGAAGGGGGCGGCAAAAAGGAAGTATACAACGGGCCAGCGAAGCGCAAGTCCATTCAACGTATCGAATGTTGCTCCGATTGCAATTCGGCCTGAGCTAGCGCAAAGCCCGTTACAGGGTGAATTGCGTCATCTTGTGAAAATGGCGCGCCCTGGCGCTGATTTCCGACTTTTTCAACGCCCGCAGGCGCTCCAGTCCGAATTTTTCGACGGCGAAGCTGCCCATTACAGAACCATAGACCATGGCGCGGCGCAGCGCCGCATCGTCCACTTTGCGCGCCGTTGCCAGATAGCCCATGAAGCCGCCCGCGAACGAATCCCCCGCGCCGGTCGGATCATGCACCTGTTCCAGCGGGAATGCGGGCACATTGAACGTTCGATCTTGATGGACCAGCATGGCGCCGTATTCTCCGCGCTTGATGACCAGCGCTTTGGGGCCCAGCTTGAAAATGTGGCGGGCAGCCCGCAATAAGTTGTGCTCGTTCGAGAGCTGGCGCGTTTCCGAGTCGTTGATCACCAGGATGTCGGTATGCTTGAGGGTCTCGCGCAATTCCGCGGGCGTGCGTTCGATCCAGTAATTCATGGTGTCCAGCGCGACCACCCTCGCTCGGCGCTTGACTTGGTGCAGCACCGAGGCTTGCAGCGTCGGATCGATGTTGGCCAGGAAAATGTGCGTCGAGGATTGGTACGGTTCGGGCAACCGCGGCCTGAATTCCGCAAACACGTTCAATTCCGTGGCGAGCGTCGTGCGCTCGTTCATGTTTTCACTGTATTTGCCCGCCCAAAAGAAAGTCTTTCCGTCCGCGCGTTCCAGGCCCTGGGTATCAATGCGACGGCCTTTGAAGATCGACTCGTCTTTATCGGTGAAATCGATGCCGACGATTCCGACCAGATTGACATGCGTGAAATAACTCGCGGCGACGGAAAAATACGTGGCGGCGCCGCCGAGCATGCGGTCCACCTTGCCATGCGGAGTTTCGACGGCATCGAACGCAACCGATCCAACAACGAGTAAGGACATTTTCAGCGGGCTCCCGGAGTCAGGTATTTTCCGGCAATCACGCTCAGGCGCTTGCGCGCCGCGGCCGGAATCACGGCGGGGTCGGTAATGATCGCGTGCGCGAGGGCGCGTCCGCACTTGCAGGTGCGTTCGGCCGGTATGGCTCGCACAGCTTCGCGGATCACGTTCTGCGCGTTTTCCGCGTTTTTGTTCAAATTGGAAATGATCTCTTCGAGAGTGACCGAGGCGTGATCGGGATGCCAGCAATCGTAATCGGTGATCATCGCCACCGTGGAGTAGCAAATCTCCGCTTCCCGCGCGAGCTTGGCTTCCGTCAGATTCGTCATGCCGATGACTTCAAAGCGCAACTGGCGATACACATGCGATTCGGCCAGCGTGGAAAATTGCGGCCCTTCCATACAAATGTAAGTGCCGCCGCGGTGGACGCGCACCTTCGCGGAGTCGCAAGCGGCGCCGAGAATTCCCGCAAGCACCGAACAGACAGGCTTGTCAAAGCCCGCATGCGCGACTACGCCGTCGCCAAAAAACGTGGAGATTCTGTGGCGCGTGCGATCGTAGAACTGGTCGGGAATCAGAAAATCAAGCGGCTTCAAATCTTCCTGCAAGGAGCCGACGGCGCTCACGGAAATAATTCTCTCGACTCCCAGTTGTTTCATCGCGTGAACGTTTGCACGGTAGTTGATCTCCGTCGGAAGGAAGCGATGCCCGCGCGCGTGCCGGGCAAGGAAGGCGACACGCTTACCCTCGAGCGTTCCCACAACGAGGGCGTCACTCGGATTCCCAAACGGCGTCTTGACGCGCACCTCGCGCGGCTTCTCGAGCCCCGGCATGTTGTAGAGGCCGCTGCCGCCGATGATGCCGATGCGGACCGCACCGGTGCTTGCTCCTCGCCGCTTTGCGGCCTGCGCCTTCTTTGCCATTCCCTGATCCTCGCGTGAAAGCGAATTTAGACGTCGATCATGACCGGTTCAAGTTCGTACTTCCCCTGACGCTCGCTCAAGTAGCCAGCCGGGGTCCTCGCCTCGTGCCCGAAAATCACGAGCCACTCGCCACGCGCCGCTTGGGAAATCCATTTCTTTTTGTTCTCCAGCGTCGTGAGCGGGTACAGATCGTACCCCATGATCCAGGGAAATGGGACATGGGCCGCCGTGGGAATCAAGTCTGCCGTGAAGAAAACTGTTTTCCCGTCGCCGGTCAAGCGGACGCACATCATGTCGGCGTTGTGGCCCGGCGCTCGAATCACTTCCACTCCCGGAACGATTTTTGTATCTCGATCGAGCAGCAACCATTGCCTCGACTTCTCCATCGGCAAAAAGTTCTCCGGAAAATAGCTGGCGCGGTCGCGGTCCGTGGGAGCTTTGGCGTGCTCGAATTCACCGCGCTGCACATAGTAGCGAGCGTTCGGGAACGTTGGAATCGCTTCATCGTTGACGATGCGCGTATTCCATCCGCAATGATCGAAGTGAAGATGGGTGTTGATGACGATGTCGATCTTTTCCGGTGGAACGCCATGGGTCACAAGCTTGTCCAGTAGCCGGGGAGGGCCATCAAATGCGTAAATGTCCGAGCGCTTCGCGTCCCATTTGTCGCCCGCGCCGGTCTCGACCAGAATCCATTTTTCACCGGCGCGGATCAGCAGCGAGTTCATGGCCATGAGTATGCGATTGCGCGCGTCGGCCGGCTCAACTTTCTCCCACATCGGCTTGGGGATCACGCCGAACATCGCGCCGCCGTCCAGCCGGAACGTGCCATCCGTGAGCAGCCAGAATTCGAGGTCGCCGAGTTTCATGCGCTTTTCCGAGCGCCGTCCGCGCGCGCCAGCAATTCGCGAACGGCTGCGTAGGGATCCTTTCCGCGGCTGGCGACTTCGCGCGCCAATCTATCGAGCGCGGCTTCGCCGTCCGCGCCCGAAACCGCGCGTTTCAAAACAGCCTCCCCAGCGAGCGCTAGAAGCCGCGACCTCCAGTGTTCGATTTTCCGCTCCTGCCGCTCCGCGCTGTTATCGAATCGTTGCCGGTACTTGGCGATAGCCGAAGCAAGTTCGTCCACGCCTTTATTTTCCGTGGCCACAGTACGAATAATCGTTGGCTTCCAGCCATCGCGTTCCGGGGCGAGTTGCAGCATCGCTTCCAGCTCCGCCTCCAGGCGTTCCACACCGTCGCGATCCGATTTATTCAAAACGAAGATGTCCGCAATCTCCATCAGGCCGGCCTTCATATTTTGCACGTCGTCGCCCATGCCGGGTACGAGCAGGACCAGCGTGCAGTCCGCGAGGCGCACGATATCGACTTCATCTTGGCCCACGCCCACCGTTTCGACGAGCACATATTGCTTTCCTGCGGCGTCGAGAACCAGCGCGACATCGCCCGTCGTCCGCGCCAGGCCCCCGAGAAATCCGCGCGTCGCCATCGACCGGATGAAAATCCCCGGGTCGCTGGCATGGCCTTGCATCCGTATGCGGTCGCCGAGAATGGCGCCGCCCGTGTAGGGACTCGTCGGATCGACCGCAATAATGCCGACGCGATTCCCCTGCGCTCGATAGCAGGCAGCCAGGCGATCGACGAGCGTGCTCTTCCCCGTTCCGGGCGCGCCCGTCACTCCAATCACAAACGACCGCCCGGTGTCGGGAAAAATCCGCTGCAAGAGATCTTCCGCCTGCTGGTCGTGGTCTTCGATTGCCGTGATCGCGCGGGAAACCGCGCGGACATCTCCAGTGCGTATTTGCTCGGCCCACGTATCGATGGATGCGGACATAGAATTTGGTAGCGCCGGCGTCCCGCCGGCGATTTTTCCAGTCACCACTCATCGCAAAAACGCCGGCGAGACGCCGGCGCCACCAGACAAAGCGCGCCCAACCCATTGCACGGTGCGGCCGGCAAAATCTGAATCCTCGGTGAGAAATCCGGACTGGAACGAAGCAAGGAAGTTATCACAACCGGTGGGAAGCCCGCACACGAAAACCGAATCAGCGCGCGTCCAGAATCTGCCGCGCGATCACCATTCGTTGAATTTCGCTGGTCCCTTCTCCGATGGTGCAAAGTTTGCAGTCCCGGTAATATTTTTCCACGGGATAGTCCTTCACAAACCCGTATCCGCCGAAAATCTGCACGGCTTCGTTGGCCACGCGCACACCCACTTCGCTCGCGTACAATTTGGCCATGCTGGATTCTTTCGTAAAGCGCGGGCCTTTCTGATCCGCAAGCCATGCCGCGCGGTAAACCAGCCAGCGCGCGGCGTCGATCTCTGTGGCCATGTCGGCAAGCTTGAATTGAATGGCTTGAAACTCGCTGATGGCTTTTCCAAACTGCTTTCTTTGCTTCGCATATCCGGCGGCCGCTTCGTAAGCGCCTTGCGCCATTCCGAGCGCCAGCGCGGCAATCGAAATTCGGCCTCCATCCAGAACCTGCAACGTGTTCACGAAGCCGAGGCCTTCCTTGCCCAGAAGATTTTCCGCGGGAACGAAACAATCGCTGAAAATTACTTCCGAAGTGTCGCTCGCGCGCATGCCCAGCTTGTTTTCCTTTTTGCCCGCGCGAAAACCCGGGTTGCCCCTCTCCACAATGAACGCGGAAATTCCTTTCGTTCCCTTCGGCTTGTCGGTCACGGCCATGGCCACGCAAACGTCCGCGTAGTGGCCATTGGTGATAAACGTTTTCGAGCCGTTGAGAACCCAGCCCCCGTCCTTGCGCACCGCGGCGGTCCGAGCGCCGCCGGCGTCGGAGCCCGCTTGCGGCTCGGTTAGCGACCAGCAACCGAGTTTCTTCCCTTGCGCCAGAGGCGTGACGTACTTCTTGCGCTGTTCCGGCGTTCCGAATTTATAGATGTGATTTGTGCACAGCGAATTGTGCGCGGCGACGATCAGCCCGATCGAGCCGTCGACGCGCGAAAGCTCTTCGATCACCGTCGCATACTCGACGTACCCAAGACCCGCGCCGCCGTACTCCTCCGGAAAAATCACCCCCATCAAGCCCATTTCCGCGAGTTTCGGAATCAGTTCGGACGGAAACTGAGAGGCTTCATCCCATTCCATGACGTGCGGGGCGATTTCCGATTCGGCGAATTCGCGCACGCTGCGCCGAAGTTGCTGCTGCTCGTCGGTGAAGGAAAAGTCCACAGGTCCTCAGGAAAACGGCGCCTCAATCAGCGCTCAATTCCTTTATACCACAGGCATGTAGTGAGCTTTTTTGCGAGGGTTGCGAGAAGTTCCGAAGACGCAAGGGTTAAGTAGCACAGGCTTCAGCCTGTGGATTTTCGTGGGAAAAAGGCGCGATCCTGCTAGGACCAACCCCCACAGGCTGAAGCCTGTGCTACTTAATTCCAACCCACCTTGTGCCCGGCGTTTTGCTCATCGAGCCACTTCTTCAGCGGCGCGAAGTAATCGAGCATGGCGGTGGCATCCATCCGCCGCTCGCCGGTCAGGGCTTCGAGCGCGTCCGGCCACGGGCGGCTCGCTCCCATCGCCAGCATTTTGGCAAGGCGCGCCCCCGCGGCTTTATTTCCGTAGATCGAGCAGCGATGCAGGGGGCCCGTGTATCCCGCTTCCTTGCACAATGCACGATGGAATTGGAATTGCAAAATGGTAGCGAGGAAGTAGCGCGCGTAAGGAACATTGTCGGCCACGTGGTACTTTGCGCCGGGATCGAAATCGGCTTCGCTGCGAGCGACAGGAGGAGCAATGCCTTGATATTTCCGCCGGAGTTCCCACCACGATTTGTTGTAGTCGGCGGGCTTGATTTCCCCGGAGAAAACTTTCCAGCGCCATTCGTCGACGAGCAGGCCGAACGGCAGGAAAGCCACTTTGTCGAGCGCCCGATCGAGCAGCAGACCGATGTCCGCCGAAGCGGGCGGCACGGTCTCGATCAGGCCAATCTGCTTCAGATATTCCGGCGTGACCGACAGCGCGATCGTGTCGCCGATCGCCTCGTGGAATCCGTCATTCGCGCTGGTCTGGAACAAGGGCGAGAGATCGTTGTAAGCGCGCTGGTAGAAGTTATGGCCAAGCTCGTGGTGCACGGTCGTGAAATCCTCGGCCGTGGGTTCGATGCATACTTTAATTCGCAAGTCGTTCTTGAAGTCGATGTCCCAGGCGCTGGCGTGGCAAACCACCTCGCGGTCCCGCGGCTTCGTGAACAACGAGCGTTCCCAAAACGTCGCGGGCAGAGGCTCGAAGCCGAGCGAAGTGAAAAATCCCTCCGCGTAGCGAACCATCCCCTTCGCGTCCACATTTTTTGCTCGCAACGCGGTGCCAACATCAGGTCTTGAGTCCGCGTTTGGCGGCGCGAGCAGCGGGTAGATGTTGTTCCATTCCTGCGACCACATGTTTCCAAGGAGGTACGCCGGAATTGGAGCGTCTTCGCGAACGACGTCCTTTCCATATTTCTCCGCCAGCTTCCAGCGAGCGTAGGCGTGCAGAGAAACGTACAGCGGACGGACCTGCGCCCACAGTCGGTCGAGCTCTCTGGAAAAATCATCCGGCGGCATATCGTAGTTCGACCTCCACATGGCGCCCACGTCGGGAAAACCCATTTCCCGCGCGCCCTGATTGGCAAGATCGACGAGTCGGACGTACCGCTCGCGCATGGGCGGCGCGACGGCGTGCCAGCCTTTCCAGGCATTTAAGAGTTCTTGCGGGTCGCGGCTCGTGGCCATGATTTTTTCAATGTCCGGCAATTCCTTGCAATTTTCCTTCTTGTCGTCGAGGCACCAGGTTCCCTTGCCATAATCGCTGTCGAGCGATACGGCGATCTTGGCAAGCTCGGCCTGCGCGGCCGGATCGCGCGGCGCGGGAATATCGACCGACAATTTCAGAAGCTTGAATTTGCGCGCCACTTCCGGAGGAAGAGGAAGTTTTTCATACCGCAAGGCCTGACGCGCGAGGTCGGCCGTCGCCGCTTTTACAGCCGCTTCAGCGTCCGCCGAAATCGCTTCGGTATCGTCCGTGATGAAATTTTCCGCGACCCAAGAAGCGCGGCTGCTCTTGATCCACAAGTCGAGCAGGCGGGTTTCCGCCTGCGAAATGAAGCGCTCCGCCTCGGCCACCGTAGGCGCGGGACCGGCAACTTTGTGCGTGGGAGAAACATCTGCCTTCGAGGCCGCCGTCTGTCCATTCGCGACCGGTGCAATCGCAGCGATTGCCGCAGCAAGTAAACCAAAAATCCGGACGGGCCATGCGTTCGAAACGGCAAGGGCCACAGCCATGCGCTACGCCTTCCCTTCCTACTCCAACAAATGGACGAACACTTCATTCGAAACAGTCAACCGGTCGGACGAAAGCCGCAGGCGCGGCCCGTCCCATTCGACCAACCCTTGCGCTACAAGATCCTGCACGCGGGGGCGCAAATGCGCTCCATATTTTTCCTCGATGCCTTTTAAATCGATCCCTGCAAGCTGCCGCAGGCCCAGGAACAGCTCTTCTTCAAGCGCCTGCCCTTCAGACACGGTTTCCAACTGTTCGACGGGGAAACGCCCTTGCAGGACGGAATCCGCATACGCGGCAGGATCGTGGGCATTGGCCCAGCGCTGCGAACCGTTGAAGGAGTGCGCGCCCGCGCCGAATCCGAAATACGGTTCGCGTCGCCAATACTTCAGATTGTGACGCGATTCGAAACCGGGCAAGCCCCAATTCGAAATCTCGTAGTGCTCGTAACCGGCGGCGGCAAGTTGCCGGCAGCCGTGCTCGTAGTAATTGGCCATCGCATCGTCAGTGGGCAGCGCCTTCGCGGAGTAGCGTTCACCGCTTTGCAACACTTCCAGCCCCAGGCGGCTTCCTTCGTCAATTTCCATCATGTAAATCGAGACGTGCTCGGGCCGCAGGTGCAGCAACTGTTCGACCGATTCTTCCCAACTGCCTTCGGTCTGATGCGGAAGTCCGGCAATCAAATCGAAGCTGAGATTACCGAATCCCGCGGCGCGCAGAATTTCCGTTGCCTGGAAAACATCCGCGCGGCGATGCATGCGTCCCGCGGCGCGCAGTTCGGCGTCGTCGAAGGATTGCACGCCCATGCTGATGCGGTTGAATCCCGCTTCCCGCCACGCAGCTGCCTTTTCGGGGGAGATGGTTTCCGGATCGGCTTCGAGCGTCACTTCCTCGAATTGCGACGGGAAAGAAGCGCGAATCGCCGTGATGATTTGCGCGAGGCTCGCGGGTTCCAGAAGGCTGGGCGTTCCGCCGCCGAAATACACGGTGTCGATCCCGGCCTCCGGGACGATCGCAATCTTATTTTCGTGGACCAGGCGCGGGAATTCGGCGATCTCCCGGCAAACCGCTTTGACATACGGCGCGTACAATTCTTTTGAAAACACACCGGTGTGGAAGTTGCAGTAGGTGCACTTCGTCTGGCAGAACGGAACCTGCACGTATACGCCGAGTCGCGTCATGTGCCGTAGAATTTAGCATAAGGGAGAACGGTAGTGCTCGGCTGAGCGAACAGTTGGAATGGGCGAGTTCTTGTGTGTGAGCCTTTTGTGCCGACCCTGGTGAGTGTACGTGAGAACTCAAGATTGGCACCTTTTTTGCAGCGCCCGCCTTCAGGCGGGCATTTTGGAATCAAGCAGTTGCCCGCCTGAAGGCGGGCGCTACACAAATCAAAACCGCGTTTTCACGCACACTCTGGCGGGAGCTCACGCTGTGGGCTACGGTATGACGTCCCTCCGGGACTTCTGGCATCAAGATGTTAATCTATTGCGCGGACGGGCAAACAAGCACTACGCCAATGCCGAAGCCGATGTGACGCCGTAGAATGAAAACCAGGGCTTCGCGGCGGCCAGCCGGCTGTTGACGTTTTTGATATTCTTCACGCCCTGATCGCCGAGCCACTCTTCGAGCGCCTTCACTCCGTACATGCCGTAGACGGGGATGGCGTCTTTCCAGGTGGCGCGCCCGCACAGCACGCCGGAAAAATTCACGCCGCTTTCCGCGGCCAGCTCCAGCGTCTCGGTAAACGTTTCGTTGCTCACGCCGGCCGAGAGGTAGATGAACGGTTTTTTTGCCGCCGCGGCAGCTTTGCGGAAATGATCCTTGGCTTCGTCGCGCGAGTACACGGAATCGCCCTTGCAAGCTTGCGTTCCCTTGACGAACGCCATGGTCACCGGGACTTCGACTTTCAATACGTCCACCGCGTACTGGGGGTTGCTGAATTCCTCCATGCTGCGAATCACGCATTCCGGCTTCTTTTTTGCAAAGGCCGGCCCCTTCTCGTCAACGCCTTCTTCGTATCCGACGAGTTCCAGAAAAAACGGAACATCGGCAGCCGTGCACTCGGCGCCGATGCGCTCGACCCAGGCGTGCTTGGCATCGTTAATTTCCGCAGAATCAAACGGCGTGTAGTAGAGAAGAATCTTGATGCAGTCGGCGCCATCGGCCACCAGACGCCGGACCGAATAGTGATCGAGCAAGTCCGGCAATCGCCCGGGGCGCGTGTTGTCATAGCCGCTGTTTTCGTAAGCGAGCAGCAGGCCGGCGTTCCTGGAGCGCTGCTTGGCCGCTGAAAGGCCGTATTCCGGATCGAGCAAAATCGCGCTGGCGTGCGGCGTCAGAACGCGCGTGACGGCTCCCTTGAATTCCTCCATCATCGCTTGCGTGACGGCTTTCTTATCGATGCCTTTGTCCTTGGCGATCGCGCTCTTGAGCGAACCACGCTGATCCATGGCAGCTGCAGCAATCACGCCGCGCGAATCCGATACCGCTTCGAGTCCCTTGCGCTTTCCAGGAGTGAGTTTCATCCGAAAAATCCTCCGCTCACGACTTGTAAGATGGCCGCTGACCAAAAATCTTACCACGCCAGCATACTCCGGAACTCTTGGTCGTGACGCCATTCTAGTGATGTTGCCGCGAAAAATACATAGGGGGTGAGTAGCACAGATTTCAGTCTGTGGGTTTCCGTCAACCCGCCCAGGCCGCTCGCGCCAGCCAAGATCAAATGGAACCCCACAGACTGAAGTCTGTGCTACTTCGCGGCAGGTTGAAGGAAAAGGAAGCAATGCTCCCCTGTTCCCGCCTTGATGTGGCCGTCGAGATCATCGAGAAGCTTCGTTCCCTCCGCGGCGAGAAAGGTAAGCAATCCGAAGGACCGCTCCTGCAGAGCATTGTTGGGAAACAGCGAACTGGCGATTTCGTTCTCATGAGTATTCAGGATGCCGGTGCGAAACCCTTCGGCGCGGCCGGCTTTCGCGCGCAACCCGGCAAGCTGATAGAGCATTTTCTCGGATGCGTTGTCGAGCGCGCCCACCAGTGTCTGGTCCAGCATGGTGATCGGTTCGCGCAGGCCATCGACGAGAGCCTTGATCGCCTGTTCGCCGTCATCAAAACGCGCCGAGAGCGCTTGCGGCAGCGCCTCGGCCTCGAGGCGCGCACGGAGTTTTTGGCGCCCCTGAAGAATTTCCCGCGCGTCCAGATTGTATTTCTTGAGTAAATTGGACACGTGCGACGGCACGAGCGTAAAACCGGCCCGCGGCAAAATTGCGGGGGCCCGTCCGAGAAGCTTCTTATAGATCAGCGAAGTTTGCGCGTGGTAGGCCACTTCCGCGGCGCCGGCGATGAAGGCAACCGTCGGCAGCAGCGTGTCCTGAATCACGGGGCGAAGCAGCGCGCTGGGGCTGAAATCCTCCGGGCGCTCTTCCATGGCTTTCAGCGTCTCGTCGACCGGCTCCGTTTTGCTCCCAGCCGCAAGCCCGCCATTCACCGGTCGAAGGGGTACTCGCTGCCCATCGACGATGCGAAAAACGAGCGTGCTTTGCTCTGTGACTTTCACTTGTACGTGGAAGCCGGCCTTTTCAAGGGCTCCGGATCGCGCGACAAGTTCCGTGGCGAGTGCTTTGTGTTCTTTCACTGCACGAAGCATCGTCGGCAAAGACAGACGGTGCAAGTCCGGCGACATGGGATCGAGAAAAATAAGACCGCGCCCGGCGAAGATGCGCGTCATCAGTTTCCCGAACGAGGAACCGAACGTCTCTTCGGGCGCGTAACTTTCGGTGATCCACCGGCCGACTTCTTCGGCCCGCGATCCCTCAAGGAGCGCGGCCAATTGCGCCGAAAGGCCCCGAACCGCCTCGCCCAGGTGAATGTCGCCGACTCGCCGGTCGGCAGGGCCAGAGGTTGCAAGATCGAAACGCTCGAAGCCGCCGCGCTTCGGGAAGAAACAATGATCCACTTCCGCGAGATCGTGGTCCTCGGTCGCGAGCCAAAAGACCGGGACGGCGTTTACGCCGCGCTCGTTCAATTCGCGCGCCACATGAATGGCCGTGAGCGCCTTGTAAATGCTGTACGCGGGGCCGCCAAACAATCCCACCTGTTGCCCTGTCACCACTGCGACTGCGCCGTCCCGCAATCGGTCCAGATTTCGCGCGGTCGCATCGTCCGGGCCAAACGATAAATTCTGGTTCCTCAGAACGTCCACGACGGCGCGGCGAACCGGGTCTTCGAGCCGCATCTCGCGGATCGACTCGTCAATTCCATTTGCGGTTGGGGGATGGCGATAAAAATCAGAGACGCGGGAAAAATCGGAAAGAAATGCGGAATAGAGGTCCGTGATTTCAGGCAACTCGGCCGGTGAGATCCAACTACACTCCATCAGGCGTTCCATCCTTGTGTCCGCACAGCAAACCTGCTTGGCGCATTCGCAAAGGCTATTGGATGACGTGGAATTCGTTCGGATTCAGACTGTAACCATCGAGGGCGCAAGCACCGCGACCTTGGCTTCGACTTCCCTCTTCCGCGCTTCCCTGAGTTGCGTTTTGAGTCCCATGCAGATTTCCTTTTTGCTGAGCGGATGGCCCTTGTAGCACAGCCACTCTTGGCTGTGAGCTTTTCGCAACATTCAGGCATCCATCGACTATCGACAATCGCAAAACCACACAGCCAAGAGTGGCTGTGCTACTTGGACTCAATCTCGCGCGGAAGGCAGTTGCGGCGCTGCTGCCTTCTTGGAATGAAGCGACTGCAGCGGCGACACTTCCAAGGTTTGCTCAACGAGAGCGCGGATTCCGCGGGCGGCCGCATTCGCGGCGGACAGCGTGGTGATGCAAGGAATATTGTAGCGAATCGCCGCGCGCCGGATCGACTTCTCATCGTAAAACGATTCGCGCCCGAGCGGCGTATTGATGATCATGTCCACTTTACCGGTCTTGACCAGGTCCACGATATTCGGCCGGCCTTCGTTGACTTTGTACACGGGCTCAGCCGGAACTCCCGCCGCTTCAAGCGCCGCGGCGGTTCCGCGCGTTGCGATCAAGCGGAATCCGAGGGCGTGCAATTCCTTGGCCAGAGGCGCGCAGTGGCGCTTGTCATGGTCGCTCACGCTCAAAAAGATGGAGCCTTTGCGCGGCAGGCGCTGCCCCGCGGCGAGTTGCGCCTTGGCAAACGCCTGGCCGAAGCTTTTGGCCACGCCCATGACTTCGCCGGTCGAGCGCATCTCGGGCCCCAGTATCGTGTCCACGCCGCGGAATTTATTGAACGGAAAAACGGGAGATTTCACCGAGTAATAATCCTTCACCACAATCTCCGCCACGCCGTCGGTCACGGTCACGGGGAGATTCATGTCGCGAAGTTTGCGGCCAGCCATCAGCCTCGCCGCAACTTTCGCGAGGGGAACGCCGGTGGCCTTGCTGACGAACGGGACGGTGCGCGAGGCGCGCGGATTCACTTCCAAAACATAGACCGTGTCGCGCTGGATTGCGTACTGCACGTTCATCAGGCCAACGACTTGCAATGCCTTGGCCAGCCGCTTCGTGTAGTCGCGGATTCGCGCGAGCACCGAAGGCGACAGCGTAACCGGAGGCAGCACGCACGAGGAATCTCCCGAGTGCACGCCTGCCTCTTCGATGTGCTCCATCACGCCGCCGATGATCACGTCCTCGCCGTCGGCCAGCGCGTCCACATCCACTTCCGTCGCTTCTTCCAGGAACTGATCGATCAGCACGGGCCGCGCCGGGCCCATGAGCGCAGCCTGGGCCACGTATTCCTGCACGGTATTCAAATCGTACGCGATCACCATCGCGCGCCCGCCCAGCACGTAGCTCGGCCGCACGAGCACGGGGAAACCAATTTCGCTGGCGACGCGAGCCGCCTCTTCCGGCACGAGCGCCGTCCCGTTCTTGGGCTGCGGAATTTTTAATTCATCGAGCAGCCGCCCAAACCGCCGGCGGTCTTCGGCAAGATCAATCGACTCGGGCGCGGTGCCGATGATGGGCACGCCATTGCGCTTCAATTCCAGCGCCAGGTTGAGGGGTGTTTGCCCGCCAAACTGCACGATCACTCCTTGCGGCTTTTCGCGATCGACGACGGAGAGAACGTCCTCAAGCGTGAGCGGCTCGAAGTAGAGGCGATCCGAAGTGTCGTAGTCGGTCGAAACCGTCTCCGGATTGCAATTGATCATGATGGTTTCGTAGCCGTCCTCGCGCAGCGCGAAGGAAGCATGGCAGCAGCAATAATCAAATTCAATTCCCTGCCCGATGCGGTTCGGGCCGCTGCCGAGGATGGCGATCTTCGGACGATCGGTCGGTTCGGACTCGTCCTCGTCTTCGTACGTCGAATACATGTACGGCGTGAAGGACTCGAATTCCGCCGCGCACGTATCGACGCGTTTGAACACGGGCGAAATGTGGGCCTTGGCGCGGCGATGGCGCACGGCCGCCGGAGTGGTCTTCCACATTTGAGCGAGCTGCTCGTCGCTCGTGCCGATGCGTTTGCCTTCGCGCAGCAAATCTTCAGGGACCGTTTCTACCGTGACCGACGCAAGCCTGCGGTTGACCGCGATGATTTCCTGCAATTGTTCGATGAACCACGGATCGATCTTCGTGAGCTCGACCGCTTCTTTCGCGGAAATCCCCCGCTCGAGCGCAACGAGCAGCCAGTGGATGCGGTCCGGGCGAGGCGTCGCGATTTTTTCGCGCAGCAGCGACACAGGCGTATCGACGGGCGCGCGCCACGGCGAACTCGGCTCGAGCGACCGGATGCCTTTTTGCAGCGCTTCCTTGAACGTGCGCCCGATGGCCATGACTTCGCCTACCGATTTCATCTGCGTGCCGAGCGTGGAATCCGCGCCGTGAAACTTCTCGAATTGCCATTTCGGAATTTTGGCGACCACGTAGTCGATCGTAGGCTCGAAACAGGATGGCGTTCTCTTCGTAATATCGTTGGGAATTTCGTCGAGCGACAGTCCTACTGCGAGCAGCGCCGCGATTTTGGCGATCGGAAAGCCTGTGGCCTTGGACGCCAGCGCCGAGCTGCGCGACACGCGCGGGTTCATCTCGATCACGATCATGCGACCCGTCGCGGGATCGATGGCGAACTGGATGTTCGATCCGCCGGTCTCGACGCCGACTTCGCGGATGATCGCCGCCGCGGCGTCCCTCATCCGCTGGTATTCCTTGTCCGTCAGCGTCTGCGCGGGCGCCACGGTGATCGAATCGCCCGTGTGCACGCCCATGGGATCGAAATTTTCAATGGAGCAGATGACCACGAAGTTGTCGCGATAATCGCGCATCACTTCGAGTTCGTATTCTTTCCAACCCAGCACCGATTCCTCGACCAGCGCTTCGTGGACCGGGCTCGAGTCGAGAGCATGCGCAATGGCTTCCGAAAATTCCTCACGATTGTAGGCAATCGATCCGCCCGTCCCGCCCAGCGTAAACGATGGCCGGATCACGACGGGATAGCCGAGCTGGTCGGCGAGCTTGAGCCCGTCCTGCACATTGTTCACCAGCGCCGATGCCGGAACGTCGAGCCCCACCTTGCGAATCGCGTCCTTGAACCAGAGCCGGTCCTCGGCCACTTTGATCGCGCGCAGCGACGCGCCAATCAACTCGACGTCGTATTTCTCGAGAACGCCGCCCTCGGCAAGCTCCACGGCGAGATTCAAACCAGTCTGCCCGCCCACGGTTGGCAAGAGCGCTTGCGGCCTTTCCACCGCGATAATTTTTTCGAGATATTCCTTGGTGAGAGGTTCGATGTAAGTCCGGTCGGCAATTTCCGGGTCGGTCATGATCGTCGCCGGATTCGAGTTCACCAGGACGACTTCATATCCTTCGCTCCGCAGCGCCTTGCACGCTTGCGTACCCGAGTAGTCAAACTCGCACGCCTGCCCGATCACAATCGGACCGGAGCCGATGATCATTATTTTCTTGATGTCCGCGCGCTTGGGCATAATTAGTCGACTGTAAGAAACGTCACTTTCCGAAAAATTCCCTATGTCATCATTTACTTCCCAATATGTTTGGTAGCAAAGCTGGTCCGAGTATCGCTTCGGGCTGCATAACTGAATGCGAATTCGAGTACTTATGGCCGCTCCAGGTTCAACCTGCAAGCCAATAGAATCCTCCTGGAATTGCCTTCGATTTGAATTCGAAAGGAGCCCCAGTGGCCAGTCATGGTCGTTGAGGCCGGCGCAACGCCCTCACAGCACTGACCGTGCTCGACTGCGCAGGATACAAACTCACAGCTACGTGGCGCACGATCTTGCTCTTTGTAGCGATAGATCTTCAGGCTCACCCTTTATCGGTATATCGTGCGTGTACGCCGAACTTTCCGCATAATCGCTCCACGGTCGGTGGCGTTTCTGCTGTTGCGGTGCCTGCGCGAATGCGCTGGCTGCAATGCAATACCAAAACCCCGGTGACGGATACACCAGCTTCATCCTCGAGCGCTCCCGCGCCGCAATGCGCCGGATAATTTCCAGTTTTTCATGGTGTCTGTGAATTGCCGGAACAAGTAGTGCGAATCGTGCGGCCCGGGGGACGCCTCGGGGTGGTACTGCACGGAAAACAGCGGCAGGGTGCGGTGCCGCAATCCTTCATTCGTGTGGTCGTTCAAATTCAAATGCGTGACTTCGACGTCGCTTGACGGCAGCGAATCCGGGTCCACGCAGAACCCGTGATTCTGCGCCGTGATTTCGACCTGCTCAGTCAAAAGATTCTTCACCGGATGATTCGATCCGTGATGGCCGAATCGCAGCTTGAATGTCTTGCCGCCGAGCGCAAGGCCGCAGAGTTGATGCCCCAGGCAAATTCCGAAAACCGGCACGCGGCCGAGCAGATTGCGAATGGTCTCGATCGCGTAGGTGGCAGGCTCAGGATCGCCCGGACCATTCGAGAGAAAGACGCCGTCGGGTTTCAGCGCGAGCGCGTCTTCCGCCGACGTTTTCGCCGGGACCACCGTCACTTCGCAATTGTGATCGATGAGCAGGCGAAGAATGTTCTGCTTGATGCCGTAGTCGTAGGCCACTACGCGAAATTTCCGCGCCTCCACGCCCGATTGCGCCTCGCCCATCGCTTCCTGCCACGGAGAAGCCGTCAATTCAATCGAGCCCTTGTCCCAGCCATATTGCTTTTCGCACGAGACGCGGCTCGCCAGTTCGAGTCCCGCCATCGAGGGCAAGGCCCGCGCTTCGGCGAGCAGAATTTCGGCAGGCGTGCCGTCGGTTGACACCACGCCGCGCAACGCTCCCATTTTGCGAATGTGCAGGACGAGCGCGCGCGTATCCACATCCCAAAGAACCGGAATGTTGTGCCGCACCAGATAGTTCTGCGCGGATTCGCCCGAACGCCAGTTGGAAGCGATGGCGGAAAATTCGCGAACGATGAGCGATTCGATGTGCGGCCGCGGAGACTCCTCATCATCGATATTCGTTCCGACGTTTCCAATGTGTGGATAGGTCAGGCAGACAATCTGGCCCGCGTAACTCGGATCGGTGAAAACTTCCTGATACCCGGTGAGGCTGGTATTGAAAACGACTTCGCCGCCGCGCCGGGTGATCGCTCCCCCCGCGCGGCCCTGAAATATTCGCCCGTCTTCGAGCGCAAGAATTCCCTTCCGTGCCTCTGCTTCCGACAGTGGATCCTCTTCCTTCCGCCTTCGCCAGAGCGCTTCGGCGGACTTGCCCGCCTTCGGCCGGGCACCTTGGCGGACTTGCCCGCCTTCGCCCGGGCACTTTGGCGGGCTTGTCCGCCGTAGCTCCGGTGAATTTCCGGAGCGAAGGCGGAGCTATTTTACGGATTCTGCAAAAACCGGGATCGAACCGAAGTGATCCACCGGCCAATACGCAAACACAGCCTTGCCGTAAATAAACTTTCGCGGCACCGGCCCGAAAATCCGCGAGTCGTTCGAGCTGGTGCGGTGATCCCCCATTACAAAATATTCGCCCCTCGGAATTTGCGTGGGCGGATACGTCCCGAAATCATCGGACTCCGGCGGTATGTAAGGCTCCGTCAGGCGCTTGCTGTTCAGATAGACTTGCCCGTCGCGAATTTCGACTGTGTCCTCCGGCAATCCGACAACGCGCTTGATGAACGACTTCGAGCGGTCCAGAGGATACCAGAAAACGACGACATCGCCGCGCTCAATCGGCTCGAACCGGTACACGAACTTGTTGATGAAAATTCGCTCCTGATCGGAGATCTGGGGAGTCATGCTGGTGCCTTCGACTTTCACCGGCTGGTAGAAGAAAATGATGATAACGATAGCGAGGCTGAGCGCAATGACGAGATCGCGCCCCCAACTTCGAAGCTCGCGCCGCAGCGGTTGCGCCGCTCCGGGCGCGACAGTCGTGCTGATATCGGCGTTCGGCTCCATGTCCTTACGTGAGAACATCTAAATTTATACCATGCCCTATCGCTCCGCGCCAGTCCTACGGAAGCGAACGTTGTATTAGATTCCGCTATGTCTTGTAAGTCTTTCGTTCCGATGGGATGAAATCGAAGAATCGGGTTGCAGTAGAAGTGGCACAGGCTTCCAGCCTGTGGGGGTTAGTCCTTGCAAGGACCATGACCCGCAGTTCGAAGCCTACGCTACAAAAATTTCAGTCCGTTCTCGCCAGCAAACGCACTTGGGATAAATAAATTGGACCGATCGGATGGAACTTCTCACTTGTAAGCCACCAGCCGCAGCCTCCGGTAGTCGGCCCACCATTGTCCGTCGTGAAATAATTTGGGACGCAGCATCTCTTCGACTTTGCCGAGGAATTTCTCGCGCCTCGCCTCACCGGCTTTTGCCAGATAATCCGCGCCAAACATGACGATCCAGTTCCGCATCCCCGAAGCGCCATCCGCCAGGCCCGTCGGCCGGTCGAACAACGTGATGAACCGCACTTCGAGTCCGTTCCGTTCCGCAAGCGTCGAGTATTCGCTCACGCTCGGGTAATACCATGGATTCACTTCCCCGTCCTTTGCTGCGCCGATTTCCACAAGCGCGCGATCAAACGCATCTTGCATGGCTCGAATATTTCCCTTGCCGCCAAGTTCCGCGACAAATCTTCCGCCCTTTCGCAGCGCTCGGCACACACCCTGAAGCACGAGTTCAGGCTCATGAATCCAGTGCAGCGTCGCATTGGAGAAGACAGCGTCAAACTCATCCCGAAATGTCAGGTTCCTCGCATCTGAAATTTCAAATTTCAAATTTGGATACGCCAATCGCGCCACGGCCACCATTTCGGCGGAACGGTCCACGCCCGTAACCTGCGCGCCGGATTCGGCAATCTGCGAAGTCAAATGCCCAGTCCCGCATCCCAGATCCAGGATGCGCTCGCCCGCGCGCGGCTCCAGCAGCGAAACCACATCGGAGCCATATTTCCAGACGAAGTCATGCTTCGCGTTATATAGTTTCGCGTCCCATTCCCCGCCCGCATCTTTCTCCTTGCCGCTCATGCATTCTCCAGTGGGACTTGTTTAAGTAGCACAGGCTTCAGCCTGTGGGGGTTAGTCCTTCCATGAACTAAAACCCACAGGCTGGAAGCCTGCGCCACCAAAAACGGAAGTTACTCACTCGTTTGTGAATCCTCATGCACGTCGCCCGGCCGGAACGCTCCAAATGCATACTGCACCGCCGCGAGCGCCGCGCACACTGCCGTCTCCGTGCGCAGAATATTCGCTCCGATCGCAACTTCTACGAATCCACAAGTCGCGGCGGAAGCAAATTCCGCGTCGGTCCATCCGCCTTCAGGGCCGATCGCGATGGCCACGCGTTTTGCATCGTTTTCGCGACGTGGCGCGGCCACGGGCTCGAGTACTTCACGCAAAGGCCTCGCACCGGGTCGTTCGGAGAGCAGCAGTCTTAGCGGAGCCGCCGACGCCCGAAACGCGTCGCGCGGTTTCTCGGCGTCCTTCAGTCCCGGGACGCGCAAGCGCCGCGCCTGCTGCGCGGATTCGGCAAGGATTCGCTTCCATCGTTCGGCGCGCTTCGCTGCCGCTGCGATGAGGCCCTTTTCGCTGCGGTCCGCCGCAAGCGGCGCGATTTCCTCCGCGCCGAGTTCGGTTGCCTTTTCGAGCGCCCACTCGAACCGGTCAAACTTTACGATGGCCAGAAGCAATTCGGTCCGAACGGCCGCAACGGGCACGGGCAGCTGCTCGACGAGCGAGAATCGGACTTCGTCCCGTCCCACGCTTTCTGCGCGCGCAAGCCACACGCACTGCCCGTCGCTGAGTTCGTACAATTGCCCGGTCTCCGCGCGCAGCACGCGTCCCAGATGGTGCGCCGCCTCGCCGCGCAGAGTTGCCGATCCCGCCTCAAATTCTTCCACAAAGAATCGCCTTCGCATGTGCCGCTATGTTATATCAATCGGATGGCATCGCGCGCCCAGCCGGCCTGCGCCTCGCTGTATACGGCCCTTTCCACTCTCCTCCTGGTAATTGTTGCTGTCGTTTGCCCGGCACAACTCCCAGCCCAGGCGCCGCCTCGGTCCTTGCCGCTTCGCCGCGCCGTGATTGTCGACACTGACGCCGGCGCCGATGACCTGATGGCCATCGCTTTCCTGTTGTCCCGGCCTGACGTTCACGTCGAGGCCATTACCATTGCGAATGGGATGGCGCATGTACCGGCAGGGGGAAGAAATGTGTTGCGCCTGCTCGCACTTGCAGGGCGAAGCGACATCCCCGTTTTCCTCGGAAGCGAAAACCCGCTTGCCGGAAGCCAGGAATTTCCCGCGGAGTGGCGCAGCGCTTCCGATGAACTTCCCGGAATCAATCTTCCGGAGCCAAAGCGTTCCGTCGAGCCGCGCAGCGCGGCGGACTTTTTGCTCAAGCGCTTGCTGGATGCCGCGCATCCGGTGCAAGTGCTCACGCTGGGCCCTCTCACAAACCTCGCCGAAGTATTTTCTAAGACGCCCCGCGCGGCCCGCACCGGCCGTCAGATCGTCATCCTGGGAGGCGCCGTCCGCGTATCCGGTGATTTGGGGGACGGCGGAGCGTTCCCGACAAACAACGTGTCCGCCGAATGGAACATGTTCATCGACCCGGAAGCGGCGAAAATTGTGTTCCAATCGGGCGCGCCGATTCGTCTCGTGCCGCTCGACGCCACGCAACGCGTTCCCATCGACATGGCGCTACTGGAGCAATTCAAGTCACGCGCCAACACACCGCTCGCAAGCTTTGTGGCCCAAGTGCTCGCCTCGGACCATGAACAGATCCGCCAGGGATTCTACTTTGCAAAGGACTCGCTCGCGGCCGCGGCCCTGGCGAATCCCGCGGTCGTGACGTTCCGCCCGCTGGCAATCGAAATCAGCGACAAGTTAGGGGAGTTGGGCCGGACCGTGGAAGTCAAGAATCGCCGCGCCAATGCACAGGTCGCAATCGACGCGGATGACTTGAGATTTCGCGATGTTTTTATGGGAGCGCTAGGGGTGAAGTAGGACAGGCTTCAGCCTGTCGCCTTTGAGTTTGCAGATCCTGCAAGAACCCGACAGGCTGAAGCCCGTCCTACCCAAAAATATCTTTTACCTTTTCGAAGAGCGAGGAATCGCGATGAGCGGGCTGGTTTTCCACGGGCAGCGTGGCTCCAAGCTGTTCGAACAAGCGGCGCTGCTCGCGCGTCAGTTTCGTGGGGATCTCGACGTGAATGTTCACGTACAGGTCGCCCTTGCCGCCGCCGTGCGGATCGGGCATGCCCTTTCCCTTTAGGCGAATGATCTCCCCAGTCTGCGTTCCTTCGGGAATTTTGACCGTCTCTTCGCCGTTCAGTCCGGGCACGACGATTTCCGTCCCGAGCGCCGCCTGAACGATCGAAACCGGCACGGTGCAGTACAAGTCGGCGTCTCTGCGTTCGAAATAGGGGTGCGGTTTGACGTCCAGCACGACGTACAGGTCGCCGGCGGGGCCGCTATTGCCGCCGGGCTCGCCTTCGCCCGGTATCCGCAGGCGCGTATTCGAATCGACCCCCGGCGGAATTCTCAAATCGATGGACTTGCTGCGCTCGATGCGGCCTTTTCCCCGGCAACCGGGGCAGGTTTCCCGCACGATTTGTCCCGCCCCGCGGCAATCCGGGCAGGTGCGCGAAATGGTGAAAAAGCCCTGCTGGTAATGCACCTGTCCGCGGCCCCCGCACGTTACGCACGCCACGACGCCGGTGCCCGCTTTCGCGCCCGTGCCGTTGCAGGCTTCGCAAAATTCCAGCCGCGGAATGCGGATTTTCGTGTTCACGCCGGAGGCGGCTTCCTCGAAGCTCAATTTCATGTCATAGCGAAGGTCCGCGCCGCGTTGCGAGCGATTTCGACCCCGCCGGCCGCCGAAAATATCCTCAAATCCGAAGAAATCCCCCAAAATATCCTGAAATTCGTCAAAGATGGTTTGATTGACGCTGCCATCAAATCCGCCGCGAGACAGGCCCGCATAGCCGAAGCGGTCATAGGTGACGCGTTTTTGCGGATCGGAGAGAATCGAATACGCTTCCGTCGCTTCGCGGAATTTTTCCTCGGCTTCCTGCTTGGCGTGCGGGTTGCGGTCGGGATGCCACTTCAGAGCCGCTTTGCGATACGCGGACTTCACTTCTTCTGCGTTGGCGGTGCGTCCCACGCCAAGGATTTCATAACAGTCGCGTTTTTCACTCATCGGCTGCGCCGCCCGGTTGGCCTAATTTTCATTTGTGTTGGAGTTCCCGCCTTCTTCGGAATTCACTGCAACGCGGACAATCGCGGGCCGCAGAACGCGCCCGTTAAACGAGTACCCGTCCTGAAATACGGCCACGATGAAACCGTCGGGAAAATCCCGGGATTCCAGGCGCTCAATGGCCTGATGCTGGTGCGGGTCGAATATTTTCCCCGCCGCGTCGATGCGCTGGACGCCGTGCTTGGCGATCGCATCCCAGAGCTGTTTGCGGATCAACGTGATTCCCTTGCGATATTCCTCGTAATCCGGGTCGTCGTGCGCCTGCAGCGCGCGATCGAACGCATCCAGCACAGGAATGAGATCGGCAATCAGCCTCTCGACGCCGCGGCGGCCTTCTTCCTGACGATCGCGCTCGGTCCTCTTTCGGAAATTCTCGAAATCGGCCTGGCGGCGGATCATCGTCTGCATCAATTCTTCCTTCTCGGCCTTCAGCTTCTGGAGTTCCTCAGCCAGGGAGGTTTCACCGCTTGCCGGTGGATCGACGGAAGGGGGATCGTCCGAAGACTGCTCGGAATCGAGTTCTCGCTCGCCGCGAACTCCGTCGATGGGAATCACTTTTTCTTCTTCTCGTTTCGCTTCCGCCACGTTGGCTAGCTCCGATCCAAAGTCTCGCTGAAAGCGCGAGCGACAAACGCCACGGCCGTAATCGCGCGCTCATACTGCATGCGCATGGGACCGAGGACCCCCACCGTTCCCTGCGATTGATCCTGGAACGAATACGGCGCGCTGATCAATGCTAAATGTTCGCCCGCCCGGTCCATCCCCTTGACGCCAATCTGCACGTGCACCGGGTCCGGCGTATCGATGCAGTTGGCGAGCAGGGCGATGATCCTGTGCTTTTCCTCGATGGCCGCGAGGACATCCCGCAATTGCGATTGATCGGTGAATTCCGGAGCGGCCGCCATTTGCGCCGCACCTTCAATGTACACGCGCTGCGCCGAACCCTGCCCCAGCATTCCCGGATCGCACAAGACCAACGCATTGCGCGCAAGCAACGCGTATTGTTCCTCTTCCTTGGCCAGCCGCGTGAGAAGGTCGGCGCGAATCGCCTCGAGCAAAAATCCAGTGTAGTGATGGTTCAAATACTCGGCGGTGTAATCGAGGTCCTGCTGGCTGAACACCTGCTCGGGACGAATCACTTTGTCCCGCGTGTTGCCGCCCGTCGAAACCAGCACCACTACGATGCGTCCATCCGGCAGCAGCACGAAACGGATGTGCTCCAGCACGGTCTTCGAGATGGGAGGCGAGACGACGATCCCAAGCCCTTTGGAGATTTCCGCAAGCACGTGCCCGGCCCGCTCGGCTATTTCCTCGCCCGACGATGCCGCCGCGAATTCCCCGCGGATCCTATCCTCGTCTTCCAGGCTCAGGGTGGCCTTGGCCATAATCTGTTGGGCGAAAAACCGGTAAGCCGTCGCCGTCGGGACCCGGCCCGCCGACGTATGCGGCTGATACAAAAAGCCTTGCTCTTCCAGGTCCACCATCACATTGCGAATCGTCGCCGAACTCAGCGATTCCACGTGCCGCCGTGAAATCGAACGGGAAGACACAGGTTCCCCGGTTTCAATGTATACACGGACGATGGCGGATAAAATCTGCCGGTTGCGTTCGTTATTTGGCGCTGATTCGGACATTGGCTACACGACTCACGAATGTAACACGTCTGCAATGATTTTATGCGTTGTTGACGCCGCCGTCAAATTGGACACGGGTCGCAAGTGTCAGGCCGGAGAAGGTTTTCGTGGCACAGGCTTCAGCCTGTGGGGTTTGGTCGGAGCGCGGTCAACCTTGCTACAACTAAAAGCCACAGGCTGAAGCCTGTGCCACTCACTACGCGCTATCAATTTGCGCGCGCTGCAAGCGGTCGGAATAATCCACGTAGAGTGTTTTCCATTCCGAATAGAAATCGATGGCCGCGGTTCCGGCTTCGCGGTGACCGTTGCCTGTCCCTTTCGTCCCACCGAACGGAAGCTGAATCTCCGCTCCGATGGTCGGCGCGTTCACGTAGACGATTCCGGTTTCGAGATCGCGCATCGCGCGGTACGCCTGATTCACATTGCGCGTGTAGATGGAAGCGGAGAGGCCGTATTTCACGTTGTTGGCGATCTCGATCGCTTCGTCCATCGAGGAAAACGGAATCATGGCCACCACCGGACCGAAAATTTCCTCTTGCGCGATGGTCATCTTCGGATCCGCATCCGCAAAAATCGTAGGTTCGTGAAACCAGCCGCGCCCCAAATCACCGGATTCCGCGCGATGCCCGCCTACCACCAGTCGCGCGCCCTCGCTTTTCCCGATTTCGACATACTTCATGACGATTTCCAGTTGCGTCTTATTCACCACGGGCCCCACATCCGTATCCGGATCGAGTCCGTCGCCGAGCTTGAGCGCCCGTGTCCGCTCCGCAAAAAGATTCAGAAATTCCCGGTAAACTTTCGTGTGCACTGCAACGCGGCTGGCAGCCGTGCAGCGCTGCCCGCTCGTTCCAAAGCCGCCCCACACGGCGCCCTCAACGGCCAGTTCCAGGTTGGCGTCGTCCATCACGATCATGATGTTTTTGCCGCCCATTTCGAGGTGACACGGCCTGAACAAAGGCGCGCACGCCGTGCTCACAATGCGCCCCGTTTCCGACGACCCCGTGAAGCTCATCGCCGCCACGCCAGGATGCGTGACGAGTGGCGCTCCTGCATCCGGCCCCATGCCCGTTACGATATTCAGGACGCCGGCAGGCAAGCCCGATTCGATCAGGATCTGAACGAGATTGTAGGTGGAAAGCGGCGTATCCTCGGCCGGCTTGATGACCACCGTGTTTCCGCAAATCAGCGCAGGCATGATTTTCCACGACGGAATCGCCATGGGAAAATTCCACGGCGTAATCATTCCCACAACGCCCAGTGGATCGCGCACCGACATCGCAAATTTATTGGGAAGCTCCGACGGAACCGTCTGGCCGAAGAGCCTGCGCCCTTCCCCGGCCATGTAATACGTCATGTCGATGGCTTCCTGCACGTCGCCGCGCGTCTCGGACAGCGGCTTGCCCATCTCTCGCGTCATATCGCGGGACAAGTCTTCCTTGCGCTTCACTAGAGCTTCGGCGGCGCGATACAAAATTTCCGCGCGGCGCGGCGCGGGAACGAGGCGCCAGTGCTTGAACGCGGCCTTGGCCGCATCCACCGCGTCATTCACGTCTTCATGCGTGGAAGAGGGAAAAATCCCAACGAGCTCGCCCGTGTTCGCGGGGTTGCGGTTCTCAAACGTGCTCCCGCGGCGCGCTCCGACCCACTCCCCGTTAATAAAGTTCTTGTGACTCCTCGTAACGGCGCTGGTTGTCATGTTGCCTCCTGCGGACGATTGGGGCCTGGCAAAGGTTGGCAGATCGCACAAACCGCGTCGCGGCGGGATTATTTCCGCGTGTCAATTCAATCTAGCAGAGGGTCCAGAGCCCGTCAAACAAGTCGAATCAATTGCAAGTTGTCTGTGTGTCCCTATGATAATGGCCCTTCTTAACGATTAAAGGTTTGTGATCGGCATCCACCCATCTTGTTACCTGCCACGGCACCGATGTCCCAGATGGCGTTATCCGCTACCGAGGAAACTCTGTATTCTGTAAGGACCCAAGAGTCGAGCACCTCCTGCTAGACCGCTCGGCCACCAAGCGGGATAAGGAATTTCATGAATGGCACCCTCTATTACCGTTCCCAAGCTTAATCACGAGCGCGGTTTTCTTCCCCTGCAAGATCCACTGAGGCGTCTTCCCAAGGCTTTCGACGATTGGGAAGAACTGGCTCTGCGTTTGCCAAAACTCCTCGTATCGGATCGAGTTCGCGGCGCGATCGCAGACCTTCCTCCCTTCCCGGTTGCGGCGATCAACGACTCTCGCGAACGCGAACGAGCCATGCTCCTCCTGAGTTATCTGGGACACGCCTATGTCTGGGGAGGCCCTCGGCCCGCATTGATTTTGCCGGCTGTGCTTGCAGTGCCCTGGTACCACGTTGCCGGGAGCCTGGGCCGGCCCCCAGTCCTTAGCTATAGCAGCTACGCGCTTCACAATTACTTCCGTTTCGATCCGTCGCGCGAGATTGAATGCGGCAACCTCGCTCTCATCCAAAATTTTCTAGGCGGCATTGACGAGGAATGGTTCATCCTGATTCACGTGGAAATCGAGCGAAAAGCCGGTCCGGCAATGGCCGCGTTGAGCGCCTGTCTCGACGCCGCCGAAGAGAGCGACGCAGAACGGCTGGAAGCCCTGCTCGCGCAAGTGGACTCGTCGCTGCGCGCCATGTACGCCACGCTGCGAAGAATGCCGGAATGGTGTGAGCCTTTCATCTACTACCACCGGGTTCGGCCCTACATTCACGGGTGGAAGAACCATCCCGATCTTCCTGAGGGCGTCATATACGACGGGGTTGAAGCCTACGGTGGCCGCCCCCAGCAGTTCCGCGGTGAAACCGGGGCCCAGAGCTCCATCGTCCCGGCCCTCGATGCGATGCTCGGCGTGGGACACAAGGAAGATGCACTCAGAACGTATCTCCAGGAGATGCGCAACTACATGCCTCCGGCCCATCGCGCCTTCCTCGAGGCGCTGGAAAAACGAGCATCGGTGCGGCCCTTTGCGCAGCGGGCAGGACGGCGCGCATTGACCTCCGCCTACAATGCGTGCGTGGAAGCTCTGGAAAACTTTCGCTCCCTGCATTTCGAGTATGCCGCGACCTACATTTTCCAGCAGGCTCAGACCGATGCCAAGAACCCGCATGCCGTCGGAACCGGCGGAACACCGTTCATGGAGTATCTGAAGAAACACCGCGACGAGACTGGCCAGAATCGTCTGGAGTAAAGAGGGAGTTGTCTTGTAGGTCTAGCGAATGAATGGCATCCGCCAAAACTCGATTCGCCTATTCCGCTTCAACGGGATTGATTTGTCTTTGCACTGGTCGTGGTTTTTGGTAGCGGCCTACGAGATCGGCGGCCGGCAGAGGGCGTATTCCTCGATTACTTGGAACGTGCTGGAGTACCTGGCGCTGTTTCTGATCGTCATGATTCATGAATTCGGCCACGCGCTGGCCTGCCGGCAGGTCGGCGGCGTGGCGAATCAAATCGTGCTCTGGCCTCTTGGGGGCGTCGCCTACGTGAACCCGCCGCAACGGCCGGGTGCCACGCTCTGGAGCATCGCCGCCGGGCCGCTGGTCAACGTGGCTTTCGTTCCAATTCTGAAGATGTTAGGGATGTTGATGCGATCGCAGGGATTGGCGCAGTCGATGCCCAACGCCTTCCTGCTGCTGCGGACAGTCGCGTTGATCAACCTGGGCCTGCTGATCTTCAATATGCTGCCCATTTATCCACTGGACGGCGGCCAGATTCTGCGATCCCTGCTCTGGTTTGTGATGGGCCGCGCCCGCAGTTTGATGGCGGCCACGGTCATCGGATTCCTCGGTGTGGCCGGGCTCATTCTCCTCGCGCTGCGCATGCAATCCGCCTGGTTTGGAATTCTTGCCGCGTTTATCTTGATGAATTGCTGGCGCGGATTGCAACAGGCGCGGGCATTGCTGCGTCTCGCAAAGCTGCCGCGTCACGGCGGATATTTCTGCCCATCCTGCAAGACGTCGCCGCCCATGGGTGACTACTGGCGCTGCTCGAAATGCGCGAAACCCTTCGACACATTTCAGTCGCAGGCTGTCTGCCCGCACTGCTCGGCCCAGTTCACAACGACGGGATGTCTGGACTGTGGAAGAGCGCACCCGATGCGGGAGTGGACCGTCGCGGTTTAGCCGGCACTTTCCGCGATCTCCCGCTGGAATCGAAACTTCGTGCTCGCCGCCAATCGGCCAATGATCGGCGGGGACGCGCGGATTCTCATTACTACTTGACTATAGGGATTCAATCAATTTGAGGTGCCAAATCCCCCGCCTTGATAAGCTACTTATTAAAGATTCTCAGCAAGCTAAGCATGAAATCTCTTGGAGAGCGGTCTCGACAGATGAAAATCCATAAACCCGTAAAATGCCTGCATCTAACCATTCTGATTCTTGCCGGCGCGCTAACGGCCGCCGCACAAGGTTCGAGCGTTCCAACGGGAAGGGCCAACAATCTACTTGACTGGAACGAATCCTTCGAAGGGAGCACCGGCGCCAGCGGCCAGGAAATGGTGCTGAATTCCTCGGCGACGCTACACTTGGGGCGCTTCAGCGTGGGCGCGGGAATGCCGGTTTATTTCAACCGCGCCATTTTTCCCAACCAAGCCACGCTCAGCGAAGGCATCGGCGACGCCTTCGTCAAGCTAGGCGCATCCTGGAACGGCTTCCTGTTCAATTACAATACCGTGTTGACTGGCGCTGCGCCCACCGGCGACCCCGCCAAAGGTTTCGGCACCGGGCATGCGACCTTTGATTGGAACAACCGCATCGATCACGACTTTGTCATCCTGGTACCTTTCGTGGACGCCGGCGTGGCCAACAGCATTTCCGACACGGAATTCTTTCACCGGCCGTTTACATCGTTCGGCTACCTTGCGCACGTCGAAGCCGGCGCGGATGTGGACTTGACCCACGATTTCAGTTTGCTCGTCTCCGGATATGACATCGCGCCGTGGGGAACGCAAAGGATCTACAGCCGCGATGTGATCGCCGGCGCCACGGGCTCCGGTGGCCAGAACGGACGAGTCTTCGAGGTCAATCATCTGACAACAGGCCCTGCGGCCATCAACCACGACGACGGCTTCACCCTGGGACTCACGTTCCGTCCCAAGCCCTATCTAAATCTGTCCGCGGGATACACGCGCAGCATCAGTTTCGCCTTCAACACGTTTTCTTGGAGAATCGGCGTCAACATGAGCAGCCTTATTAGCGGCAAAGATTCCTCCAAGTAGGACACAGCAGGCAATCCCGCATTTTTCCGTTCTCGTATTTTTCGCATCTCTCCATACGGGAAGGCGCTTGGCCGAAGCCAACGAGCGCCATACGACAAACAGTGGTCGAGTGGATTGTTATTACTGTGCCCGCGGATCGGCGGGCGCGGCCGAAGAAGACGCAGCCGGCACCGGAGCGCCCTTACCCGCGGTATCAGAGCCCAGTCCAAGCTTGTTGAGCGACACGGCGTCGATCTTGCCTGTCGGACTGACGCCGATCTTGTCCTGATACTTTCTCATTGCTTCCGTAGTTGCGGCGTCCCACTTCCCTGTGGGCTCGCCTTCATAGGAACCATCTTTTTGGAGGGCGGTCTGAATTTCCCTGATGCGATCGGGAGTGGGCGCGGTTTGCCCTTTGACCTTGGGTTTCCTCTTGGATTTTGAAGAAGTATTTTTCTTCTTGGTGGTCGTGGAGGAAGTCTGCGCCGCGCCCGGATGGCCTGCGCCGGACACAACGGAGACCGCGCTCACCAGGAGCGCGGCCCCAAAGATGAAAAGCCAGGTTCGTTTGCTCATCGTTGTTCTTGATTCACCGCCCCAACTTATTTCTCGGGAGCCGGTACGACGCCGGCCAGATAGACCGTGTCGAACTGGTCGCTGCCCGATCGCCGCTGCACCTTGAACAGGACATCCTGTCCCGGCTTCAAGCCCGAAACGGCCCGCCGATACTCGGCCACGGAAGTAACCGCGGTGTGGTTGACCTCCGTGATGACGTCGCCGCGGGCAAAGCCGATATCCTCGGCGAAGCTCGCCGGGTCGACGGCCGTGACCAGCGCGCCCTTCATATTCTCGTACCCGGCGCGCCGCGCGCGGTCGGTTCCGAGATCCTCGAGGCGCAGGCCGAACTCGGCGGGCGTCGGCCCGCTGTCATTGCCGCCTCCGTTTGCGGTGCGATCCGGGAAAATCTTGGTGCGGTCGGCGACGGTGATGGAGGTTTCGTGTTCTTTCTTGTCGCGCAAGTAGGTGACTCGGACGGAATTTCCGATGGGCGTCGAAGCGATCGGGTTCACAAGGTCATTTCCATTGTGCACCGGTTTTCCGTTCACACTGGTAACAACGTCGCCCGACTGGAGGCCCGCCTTTTCCGCGGGGCTGCCTGCTTCCACGCGCTGCAGGACGATCCCGTACGACGCGCCAAGTTCCTTCAGAACGATCGGATTGCTGCCCTGCGTCTCCGTGAAGCTCACGCCGATCGAACCGCGCGTCACTTTGCCGTTGTTGATGATCTGGTTGTAGACGCCGATGGCGGTATTGGAAGGCAGTGCGAATCCCACGCCCTCATTGCCGTGTCCGCCGGTAATGATGGCGGTGTTGATGCCGATCACTTGCCCCGCCATATCCACGAGCGGGCCGCCGGAATTTCCGGGATTGATGGCCGCGTCGGTCTGAATGAATCGCTGAAACTGCTGGCCGACGTTGCCGCGGTCCTTGGCGCTGATGATGCCCGCGGTGACGCTGCCTTGCAGGAAGCCAAACGGATTGCCGATGGCCAAGGCCCAATCACCCACTTGCACGGAATCGGAATTGCCGAGCTTGGCGAAGGGCAAATCGTGGCCCACTTCAATTTTCAGGATCGCCAGATCGGTCTCTTCGTCGATCCCAATGACTTTGGCGGTGTACTGGGTCTGTTCCCCGTTGAGCGTGACTTGGACTTTGGTGGCCTGATCCACGACGTGGTTATTCGTCAGGATGAAACCCTTCTTGTCGACGATCACGCCCGATCCGAGACTGCGCTCCGCCTGCGGACCTTGATCCGGGAAATCGAAGAAGCGGTTGAAAAAGTCCTGGAACGGCTGTTGATCTTGATCGTTATCATCCGGGGGACCCAGTTCGCCGCCGCGATTGCGTTGGCCGGGCGTCGCGCGCCCTTTTCCGCGCTGCTCGATCACCTGCGTGGTCGAAATATTCACGACCGCGGGTTGCACCTGTTTCACAATCGTGGCAAAGGCGCTCGACAGCTGCACGGGATCGGGAATCGCCAGCGGCGTTCCGCCCACGGCCATCGAGGGATGCGCCGCACCGACATGGCCGGAAATCACCGTGCCAATGACCATGCCGATCGCCAGCGTCAAGGTGATCAACAGGGTCGCCAGAATCTTTCGATTCCGTACCCAGGCGGCAAATTCTCGAAGTTGCATTTCCATAATCTTCACTCCTCTTCAGCCATTCGCCTTGTGTTCTTCTCCCCGATTCATCCGGTGGAGATTATACCACTCACTTTATCCCTGCGCGCACCCTCTGACCTGCGCGCGGTTTTCCAGGGCGCAACCGTGAATTAACAGACTGCGTAAGAATTAAGAGCCTGTCATTCCGAGGCACGCTGCGTGCCGAGGAATCTCTCTTTCCTTGGGTTTAGACCAAAGAGAGATTCCTCGCTTCGCTCGGAATGACAACGTAAGATATTTTTCCCCGCAAACAATGGAAGCGTACCTGCTGCGCATGCTTGAGATTTCCCCCATAACTCAAGTTTATGGCTCTCACAATCATTATAAATTTGATCTACACCCCCATTTCGGGTCAAATGGACCTTGTGCGGGTAGATCATGACCATGGACAAAAAACCCGCATGTCGCGCCCAGGCCTGCTAAATTAGGATGCACAAATATGAATCCGCGTACCATGTACCGTAAAATTTGGGAGTCTCACCTGGTCCGCGAGGCGCCCGGGGAACCTTCGCTCATCTACATCGACCGCCATCTCATTCATGAAGTGACCTCTCCGCAAGCGTTTGCGGGCCTGAAGGCCGCTGGCCGCAAAGTGCGCCGGCCCGACCTGACCTTTGCCGTCATGGACCACTCGGTTCCCACCAAGGACCGGAACCTGCCGATCCTCGATACAGCAGCGGGCGGACAATTTGACGCCCTCGAACGCAGTTGCCGGGAGGCCGGCATCACGCTGTTCGATATGTTCAGCCACAACCAAGGCATCGTGCACGTGATTGGACCGGAACTGGGCCTGACTCAGCCCGGGCAGACTATTGTTTGCGGCGACAGCCACACCTCCACGCACGGCGCGTTCGGCACTCTGGCGTTCGGCATCGGAACGAGCGAAGTCGAACACGTGCTGGCCACGCAGTGCATGCAGCAATTTGAATCCAAGACTATGCACATCGTCGTCAACGGAAAACGCGCCAAAGGCGTTTCCGCCAAGGACATCATTCTCGCCTTGATCGGAAAGATTGGCATAGGAGGCGGCGCGGGCCACGTCTTCGAGTATGCCGGCGAAGCGATTCGCGCCCTGTCCATGGATGGGCGCATGACCGTATGCAACATGTCCATCGAAGGCGGCGCCCGGGCCGGCATGATTGCGCCGGACGACACCACGTTTGCCTACCTGGAGGGGCGACCATACGTCCCCCGCGGAAAAGAATTTCAAGAAGCCGTGCAAACCTGGAAGGCTCTGCCTAGCGATCCCGGCGCGAAATTTGACGCTACGGTCGAGCTCGATGCGTCGGCGCTCGCGCCTCAAGTCACATGGGGGACAAACCCGGGAATGGTCACGGGCGTAACGGGCCGCGTGCCCGATCCGGGTTCTTTCCGAGATCCCGGCGATCAGAAGGCCGTCGCGCGCGCTCTGGCGTACATGGATCTCAAACCCGGCACGGCGCTTGTCGATGTTCCGGTGGACCGCGTGTTCATCGGTTCCTGCACTAATTCGCGAATTAACGATTTGCGCGCCGCCGCCCGCGTGGTTGCCGGAAAACACATTTCCAAGAACCTTAAGGGAGCCCTGATCGTGCCCGGCTCGATGACCATCAAAGCGGAGGCGGAGGCCGAAGGGCTCGACAAAATTTTCAAGGACGCCGGATTCGAATGGCGCGATGCCGGATGCAGCATGTGCCTCGGCATGAATCCGGATGTGCTGCTTCCCGGAGAACGCGCCGCCAGTACTTCGAACCGGAATTTCGAAGGCCGCCAGGGCAAGGACAGCCGCACGCACCTGGTCAGCCCGATCATGGCCGCAGCCGCCGCGATTGCCGGCCATTTTGTGGACATTCGCGATTGGAACGTGGATGCGCAGGAGTAGCGCACATTTTAGAGCCTGAGGGCTCAGTGTAGCGCCCGCCTTCAGGCGGGCATTTTGGTTGCAGAAGATGCCCGCCTGAAGGCGGGCGCTACATGAAGAAGGGATGGAGTAGAGATGCAGCCATTTTCAAAACATGCAGGATTAGTTCTCCCCCTAGACCGCGTAAACGTCGACACCGACCAAATGGTGCCGAAGCAATTCCTGAAGCTCCAGACCAAGCAGGGTTATGGCAAAGTCCTGTTCTATGATTGGCGCTACCTCCCGGGTGAAAAGCCCAATCCGGATTTCATCCTGAACTGGCCGCGATATAAGGGAGCATCCGTCCTGCTCGCGCGCGCGGGTTTCGGTTGCGGTTCGAGCCGCGAGCATGCCCCGTGGGCGGTCGCCGACTATGGCTTTCGAGTCGTGATCGCGCCGAGCTATGCCGATATTTTCTACAGCAACTGTTTCATGAACGGCCTTCTTCCCGTGACACTGCCAGAAACCAAGATCGATGAACTTTTCAGCCGCGCTGAACGTCAAGAGGGCTATTCCCTGACCGTCGATTTGCCCGCGCAAATGGTTACCGACTCGAGCGGGTTCAGCTGCCGCTTCGAGATCGATGAATTCCGAAAGCACATGCTGCTCGAGGGACTCGACGAAATTGGCCTCACGCTGAAACACGATTCTAAAATCTCCGAATACGAGAAATCGCATCGGCCGGGCGCCACAATGTACTCCCCGGTCGACGCAAAATACGCCACCGGGAAATAGATCAGCTCCGCTTCAGGGAAGCGAGTAGACTCCCGCGTCCCATCCAATTTGGACCAAATAAGTAATCCAGTCCCGTTCAGAACCAATTCTCCCATTTTGGAACAACCGTCAGACGGCCTCCTCTGGAATCCTTTTTGTTGTGACTGCAAGCCGAAGCCACACAGCAACTTAGTGAAAGAAGCTCGCTGGCAGGATGGGCACGCGGTTGCGACAAGAACTCAATGCCCTTGTCATCGCGAGAGCTGTGTTCAGGGGCCAGGAGCAAGGAAGGTTGTTTCTGATGACCGTTCGCCGAAAAACCCTGCTGATCGTTACGATCATGTGCCTGGGTGCCGTTGTTGTGGTTTACGCCGCCTCCCGGTCTTACCTCTTGGGAGGATTCATTAAACTCGAACAAACAAACGCCCACGAGGACGTGCAGCGTGTTCTCAACGCCCTCGACCAGGACTTTGCCGCGATGGATCGGTTTACCTACGACCGTGCGTCAACGGACGAGACATACGACGGTATGTCCACCCAGACTCCCGAGCTTCTTCATTGGTTAATGGGAGCCGATGCCACCGGCACAACGCAGACGCAGCGCTTCAATTTCATATTCCTGATCGACACTTCGGGCCACATCATCGCTTCGCGAGGTTATGACCCCGTGGCCAAGCGGGCAATCGACATTCCCGAAAGCCTGAAGGCGCATATCTCGACCACCGATTCGCTCATTCAATCCGCAGCAACGAACGGTAAAGTTACCGGAGTGTTGCTCCTTCCCGAAGGGCCACTGCTGGTGGTATCGCGTCCGATCATCAGGCCAAATAAAGAGGGCCCCATTCGCGGCTTCATGTTCTCCGCGCGCTATCTTGAAAGCGGGGGCGACATAAATGGATTGGAAAAGATCACCAACTTCTCCCTCTCGGTCCACAGGGTCGACGGAGAGAAATTGCCCGATGACTTTTCCGAGGCGCGGGAAAATTTGCCCGCTCAGGGCGACATTTACGTCCACCCCATCAACGAATCTATTCTGGGTGGCTACACCTTACTTCATGACATTTACGGAAAGCCGGCCTTGATTCTGAAAGCGGAAATACCCCGGAGAATCTACCGGCAGGGCCAGGTCAGTCAGCTGTACTTCGTAGTTTCTCTGGGGATCGCGGGGCTCGTATTTGCAACCGCGATCATGCTCCTGCTCGAGAAGTCTGTGGTGTCCAGGCTCACCGCCTTGAGTACAAGTGTCGCGGCCATCGCCAGCAGCGGGGACGCAACGGCGCAAGTGAATTGCCCCGGAAGCGACGAACTCTCCCATTTGGGAAGCGCGATCAATCGCATGCTGCAATCCCTGCAACTCTCCCAAAGGCAAAGGCAACAGACGGAGGAACGTTACCGGGCTTTTATGAACAATATCCCGGCCATCGCCACCATCAAGGACCGGGACGGCCGATTTCTATATATTAACGAACCCATGGCGAAGATCTACGACATCAATCTCGAAGAGGTACAAGGGAAGACATTGGCCGACTGGATTCCCCCGGAAATCGCTAAGAAGATTCGGCTTCATGACCAGGAAGTGGTTTCGACAAAACACCTGATGCAGTTCGAAGAAGCGATCCCCACCCCGGATGGGGTCCTCCATCACTGGCTGGCTTTCCGATTCCCTCTTGAGGGGCTGGACGGCGAATTGCTGATTGGAACCGTGGCCCTCGACATTTCCCGCCGGAAACAGGCGGAAGCGGATCTTCGAGAGGCTAAAGAAATAGCGGAAGCCGCCAACCGCGCAAAAAGCGAATTCCTGGCCAACATGAGCCACGAAATCCGCACTCCGCTCAATGGCGTCGTGGGCATGACCGAACTCGCCCTGGGAACCGACCTGACGACCGAGCAGCAGGAATACCTCGAAACCGTGAAGCTTTCGGCCGATTCCCTGCTCACGGTGATCAACGACATTCTCGATTTCTCCAAGATCGAAGCCGGGAAAATCGATTTCGAAACGATCGATTTCAACATTCGCGAAGCGATGGAGATGACCATAAAAACCCTGGCCTTCCGCGCGGAGGAAAAAGGACTGGAGTTGCTTTGCGACATCGCGCCGGAGGTGCCGGAAGCCATCCAGGGGGATTCGACCCGCTTGCGTCAGGTGGTCGTCAATCTGATCGGCAATGCCATCAAATTCACCGACGCGGGCGAGGTCGCGCTAAAAGTCTTTGTGTCCCAGGGCGGGGCCGGAAAACAATTGCTTCATTTCACTGTCTCCGACACGGGAGTCGGAATTCCTCCCGAAAAGCAGAAATCGATCTTCGAGCCTTTCACCCAGGCCGATACTTCCACGACTCGCAAGTACGGCGGCACCGGACTAGGTCTATCTATATCGATTCGCTTGGTCCGCATGATTGCCGGAAACATGTGGGTGGAAAGCGAGCCCGGTGCCGGAACGAAATTCCATTTTACGTTGCCTCTGGTCCCCGCCGCGAAACCAGTGGAGACGGGCCCCGGCGACCGGTACGATCTTCTGCGAGGAGTGAGAGTCTTGATCGTGGACGACAACGCTACGAATCGCAGAATCCTCGAGCTGATGCTGAAAAGATGGGGAATGCTGCCCAAATCCGTAAAGAGCGGCGCGGAGGCGATTGTGGAGCTTCTCACAGCTTCCACCGCGGGCAAACAGTACGCGGTGATCATTACGGACGTGCTGATGCCCGAGATGGACGGTTTTTCCTTCGTCGAACGCGTTCGCCAGGAGCCAAAGCTCTCCACGGCAAAGATCATGATGCTTACCTCCGCGGGGCAAAGAGGCGATGCGGCCCGATGCGAGGAATTGGGAATCTCCGCCTATGCAATGAAGCCCGTCCGGCAATCCGAACTTCGGAATGTGATCTTCCGGCTTCTCGAGGAAAAAGAAAACGGTGGTCCCCTGATTACGCGATACTCGCTCGCCACCGCCGGGAACGCCGAGGCATCCCTCCGCATCCTGGTCGCCGAAGACAACGCTGTGAACCAGAAACTTGTGGCGCGGCTCCTCGAGAAACGGGGGCACACCGCCAAGATCGTTGGAAACGGACGTGAGGCGCTGGAGTCGCTCGAGCAAGAATCTTACGATTTGGTCTTGATGGACATGCAGATGCCAGTAATGGACGGGTTCGAAGCAACCGGCGAGCTGCGGAAACGCGAGAAACAAACCGGGTTTCACACTCCGGTTATCGCCCTGACCGCGCATGCCATGAAAGGCGACCGCGAGCGGTGCCTTGAGGCGGGAATGGATGGATATCTTTCGAAACCCATCTTCGCGCCGGAACTCGATGAGTTGCTGGGGAAATATATAGCCCTGCGATCGGCGGTTTCGCAAGCGCCGGAGTCCGAGAAACAAAGCAAGTAACACTGCTCCCCGGAAACCTTTTGAAGCTTGATGATTCATGGGCAAAGATCCCGCCTTGAATTCATGAACCAGCGGATGGAATCGCCCCCCTCCATTCGGCGATGCAAATCCCGCCCAAGATCAACACCGCTCCGGCGAGCGCTCTTCCCCCGAGCCGCTCATGCAGCACGAAGAAGGAAGTGATCGCGGCGAATACAGGTTCGGTTGTAAGAATCAGCGCCGTGTTCGTCGCGGTGGTATGCCGTTGTCCCCACACGAGAAGCGGATAGGCAAGAGCGGTCGTGAAAAGCGCCGTGACAATCACGCCGAACTCCATCTGGAATGTGAAGCGGACGAAGAAATGTTCCCAGCCCGTCACATTCAAGATGGGCACGGCGATCGTGGAACCCACTCCCGCGAGGATCACTTGCAGGCAGCTCAATGCCCCCAGCGAATATTTTCCGGTGAAGCGCGCAATGAAGATGATTTGAAGTGCGTAGAGCACCGCGCAGCCCATCACCAGTAAATCGCCCCGATTGAGATCCGCAAGCCCTTCCCTCGGCACCGTGAGGAAATAAAGTCCCGTGAAGGAGGCCGCCGCCCCTCCCCAGGCCCAGGCGCCGATTCTCTTTCGCCAGAACGCGGCAAGAAAAACGGGCACGAGCACGACGCTCAATCCGGTGATGAAGGCGGCTTTCGAGGGGTCGTGCGGGCAATCCCCGCGGTTTGAAACGCGTAGCCGCCGAACATGAAAAGGCCGACCTGAATGCCCGCCCACAATTCGTCGCGCGTGAGGTTCCGCAGGTCCTTCCTGTAAATCCAGATCACCGGCAGGGAGCCCAACACGAAACGCGCCGCCAGATAGCCGAACACGGAAATATCGGCGAGGGCGTCCTTCACCACGACGAAAGTCACACCCCATAGAAAAGAACAGAGCAGCAACGCGCAATGAGCTTTGAAACGGGGGCTCACCGGGTGCGCGAGGTCCGGTCGAGGAGTGGAATTCGCGCGTGAGAACTAATTTTTCCGGGCGCGGGTCTCATGGAAGGTTCGAGTCTATTGATCCGGCGCTCCAAAGGCAACTTGCGCGTCCGCAATGGAATCGTATACTTGATGAATCCTGCGCTTGCCGGAAGGCTTGTCTGGTAAACTGACGGAGATCCAGGTCGCATTCAAACAGCATGATCGGCTCACTCTGTACTTCCATTCGGGCTAAGGCCATCCCGGCAGCCCTGTTTCTCTTCGCGGCATTCCTCTGCCCCATCGCGCGCGGCGCGGACAAGGATAAGGACAAAAAGCCGGAAAAAGAAAAGAAGGAAAAGATCGAGACTTGGGTCGAGATCCGCACGGAACATTTCATCGTGGCCAGCGACGGCGGGGAAAAAACGGCCCGCCGGATTGCAGACGAGTTTGAGTCGCTCCTCCATGTGTTTCAATCCACCATGCCGTTTGCGCGGGTCAGCACCGGCATCCCGGTGCGCATCCTCGCCGCGAGAAATGGGGACTCCTTTGCGCACCTGGCTCCCGAATTTCCGAACGACAAGCGCCACGACCAGCCTCCGGGGCTGATGGTTGTCGGCGCGGAGAAAACGTATATCGGGATTCGCGCGAATGCCTCAGGCCGTTTTCGCTACACGGAAATTTTTCAGAACTATGCGAAGGAAATTCTAAAACTCAGCTACCGCAATTTGCCTCCGTGGCTCGAGGAAGGCTTCTCGACGGTTTACGGCAACGTGACCTTTAGCGATCGCGGCATTCGCCTCGAGAGACCCGATCCCGACGATTTGAGCGTTCTGTCCGAGAGTCCGCTACTCCCGCTCGACCTGGTCCTGCACGTGGACCGCAGGTCGCCCTACTACAGTCCCGGAAATAAAGGGTCGGTGTATTTTGCGGAGTCGCGCGTTCTGGTGCACCTCTTGATCAGCGACCCGCAATTTACCGGGACAAAGGCCATGGAGCGGTACGTCACTTCCGTCCAGGGCGGAGCGGACTCGGTCCAAGCGGCGCGCGATGCCTTCGGCGATTTGAACCAGCTGCAAGCGAAGCTCGACGCCTTCGTCAAAAATGTGAGCGGAGCCCCAACCGACCTTGCTGTAACAGGAGGAGGCGATTCCGGAATCGCTCCTCGAACGCTTACCGCGCCGGAAATTGAAGCGCGCACGGCGGATTTTCTGGCCCTCCGCGGGAGGAGCGAAGACGCGCAGGACAAGCTCGAGGAAGCTCTGATGAACGAACCCTCGCTTGCCGAGGCGGAACAGAGCCTGGGTTACATCCTTCTGAAAAAAAACGATCTGGACGAGGCGCAAAAACATTTCGAGAGCGCCGCGCAGCTCAACCCGAACGACGCGCTCAACTTTTACGGCCAGGGACTCGTGGCAATGAACCAAGCGGGCAATGCCGGCGTCCCGCCAGGAGCTCTGGCTGCATTTGAAAAGGCTGCAGCGCTGAATCCTGACTTCGCTCCCTCGTGGTACTACCTGGCGATGATTTACTCGCAGCGCGATGAGACGCTTCCGAAGGCGATGACCGACGCGCAGCGCGCCGCTTCGCTCGCGCCCGGCGAATCCCGCTACCAATTGCAGCTCGCGGCGCTTCTGGATCGCGCGGGCCACCCCGACGAAGCGCGCAAGATGGCCGTGAGCGCCAAGGAATCGGCAACCGACCGAGCCACGGCCGACAAGGCAGGCGAACTCGTCGCGCGAATGACCAAGCCGCAGCCGCCTGTCGCGCCCGCCTCCGCCGGTACAGCGCCCCCAAAGACGACCTCTGATCCGGGCCTGCGCATCGAACGGAAAACGGAACCGGAGGCGAAGCCGTCCACGACCACAACTGCGTCGCCCGCGCCGAAGGCCGCGCCCGCTCCCGTTCCTCCGCTTTTCGCCGAATCCTCCAAGGTATATTCGATGATGGGCACCATCACGGATGTAAACTGCGCGAGCGCACCGCAAATCCAGGTCACGCTGAAAGCGCAAACGATCACCATGAAACTCCACTCGGACAATCTGGAGAAACTATCGATCAAGTCCGCAAGCTCGGCCGCCGCCGCGAAAGGCACAACCTGCGCGAGCCTGCGCGGCCGCACCGCGCGCATTTCCTACCTCCTCGTTTCAGGAAGATCTTGGGACGGAGAAATGCAAGAAGTTGAATTTCGCAGCCAGCCTTGAAAGTTCCGCGACGACTTTTCAAAACTGAATATGGGGCGCACAACAAATGCCACCTTGAACCGTGTACCTGGGGATTTTGGAGGTGCGCCACTATCACCGATGCGCTGAATCATCAGACCACTTTTGCCTATGACGCCATGTCCCGACTCACGACCATCACCTATCCCGATACCACCACGTCCAGTTTCACCTACGATATTCGCGGACGGCGAACCTCGGTGACCGATCAGAACGGCAAGACCACGTCGTACGCCTATGACGACGCCGACCGGTTGACCAGCGTCACCGACGCGGCCAGCCATGTCACGTACTACGCCTACGACACCGAAGACAACCTGACCAGCATCACCGACGCGAACAGCAACCAGACGGCGTTCACCTATGACGCCTTTGGCCGCGTCACCCAGACCAATTTCCCGTCCGCGCTGAGCGAGAATTATCAATACGACGCCGACAACAACCTGACCCAGAAGACCGACCGCAAGAGCCAGACCATCACCTACCTGTACGACGCGCTGAATCGCCTCACCTCGAAGACTTATCCCGACACCACTGCGGTCGACTACGTCTACGATTTGGTGGGAAAGATCACGCAGGTGAACGATCCGACGGGAACGTACGCCTTCGCCTACGACAACATGGGCCGCCTGATCGGAACGACGACGAGCTACAGCTTCCTCACCAGCCGCAACTTCACGAGCGCCTATACCTACGACGCGGCGTCCAACCGCACCGGATTCACCGACCCGGAGAGCGGCTCGACGGCCTACTCCTACGACACGCTGAACCGGCTGACCTCGCTGGCTCCGCCGTCGGCCTTCGGCAGCGGCTCGTTCGGGTTCAGCTATGACGCCCTGTCGCGCCGCACGCAGATGACCCGGCCCAACAGCGTCACCACCAACTACTCCTACGATGACCTGTCCCGCCTGACCTCGGTGCTGCACCAACTGTCCGGGAGTACCATTGACGGGGCGAGCTACACATTGGATTCTGCTGGAAACAGGACGGCCAAGACGGATCAATTGGCAGCGGTGACATCGAACTACACCTATGACGCGATCTACCAGTTGACGCAAGTGACCCAGGCCAACAACACGACCGAGAGCTACAGCTACGACGCGGTGGGCAACCGCACGGCGTCGCTGGGAGTGTCTTCGTACACAACGAACGCATCGAACGAGCTGACGGCAACTTCAAACGCCAGCTACACCTACGACAGCAACGGCAATACCCTGACCAAGACGGTCGGCTCGAACACAACGAGCTACACTTGGGACTTTGAGAACCGCTTGACGAGCGTGACGCTGCCAGATAGCGGCGGCACGGTGACGTTCAGCTACGATCCGTTCGGGAGGCGCATCGAGAAATCTTCTTCGGCAGCCACTAGCGTCTTCGCTTACGACGCCGACAACCTCATCGAGGAAACCAATTCCTCTGGGGCCGTGGTTGCCCGCTATTCGCAGACGGATAACATTGACGAACCACTGGCAATGCTACGCAGTTCGGCGACGAGCTATTACAATGCCGATGGACTTGGCTCAGTTACTTCGCTCGCCAATTCGTCCGGCACCCTGATCCAAAGTTATACGTTCGATTCCTTCGGTAGGCAGACTGCCTCGTCTGGTTCGTTGGTTAATCCGTTCCAGTACACGGGGCGCGAGTTCGACACCGAAACGAATCTCAACTACAACCGCGCAAGATTCTACGATCCCAGCGTAGGGAGGTTTGCTTCTCTCGATCCCGAGGGATATGCCGATGGGCCCGATCCGTACGTTTATGTAGGTAACAACCCACTCATCTCCGTGGACCCATTGGGGCTTGCCCACTGTGAATATTCGATCTCTGGGCAGAGGCTCACCTGTTTCCCAGACGACCCTCGGCACGCCGTAGTCGACATCCATGTGGCGTCCGGAAATAACGGTGGCGGTACCAAGTGCAAGAATAATCCGGATTGCACACACACTGAAAATCGAGGACCGATTCCCCAGGGACGGTGGCAGTGGAACAACAACGGCTGGTCGGGCAAGCCGAATGGCAGGGTATTGGTTCCGTTGCCTGGTACCGATACTTCTGGCCGCAACCCCGATCTCTTTCGCACGCACAGTTGTGCCAATCCATTTGGACCGTCCGTTAGTTCTCCATTCTGTTCGGAAGGATGCATTACAGGTTTCCCGAGCGACATAAAGAAGCTCAATCGACTTCTAGATTCGGAACCTGGTAGCACGTTGAAAGTGTCCAACTAGACGAAAGGCCTGAGTATATGAGGCTGTGGCGGAAATTGACATTTTGTATAATCGCCTTTTTTTTCGTTACTTCTCTCATTTCGGTGTTCGCCGAAACTAGAGAACAGCGAGAAGTAGAGATGGCCGAGAAATCTATACTCGGGTCGATCGCTGTTTTTGCGACTCCAGCTGGCCACGACTTGTGTGCGAAAATTCCAATCGCCTGCGTTGGGGCAAACAGGGCAGAACTCGCGCTGGCACTGATCGGAGCGAGAGAGACCCCTATCTCCGTAGCCGCTTTATTACGATTGCTCCGGTTTCGAATGGATGGAGCCCTTTCAGAAGACTATGAATGCTATGTACTGAAGCATTCAGCCCATTCGAAAATCTATTTGAAACAATTGAAACCCGGAGAATTAGAGAGAAAATGTCGGTCTGAGGTCGCGCTTTTGGTCGCGAATGACAAACAATCGTTCGAAGGATTAGACTCCGGTGCAGTCTGCGCGAGCCAAGACCAGATTAGGCGGCGCATTGAAGAGCTATCCGAAGCAATCAGGGCGGGCCGTCATTGCGCAGCCGGTGATTTCTAAGCGGGGCGGGCGGCACAGCCTTTGGGGCGGTTTTGAATTTTCGGGCGGGCGGGTGGGCCAGGCTTTGAGGCGGTTTTGAATTTCCGGGTGGCAGACCCTCTCGTTTTTAGAGGGTCTGGGTTTTGAATTTTCTGGGTGGGTTCGATTCAGTGCACGGGATCGACCCGGATCAATCCGTGTTTGGGATTCGCGTAGAACGAAAAGCTGCTCCAGGGCCAATCCTTCGGGTGGTCGACCAGTTTCCTCTTCAGCGGGTTCATGTGCATGTAGTGCAGCTTTTCGACTCTCTTTTTCAGGCTCCAGACGTTGAAGTCGTAAAACCTCCTCTGCCACATTCGCGGCCGTGAGGGCCCGCCACTTTCAAAGTTCAAATTCAATTGTCCCGCGATCGCTCTCCTTTTGCGGCGCAAGCGGCGTGAGACTCGCTGTTTCAAAACCTGAATCACCGTTGAGGGCGTTCCCTTGGCCGGCTCTCCGATCAGCAAATGAACGTGATCCGGCATGACCACGTAGCCCACGAGCGAGAACTCGTAGCGGTCCCGGACTTGGCCGAGAATCTGGACAAACGCATTCCTGGGGGCTGATTAGATGACGTTGTCGGCTCCTCCTTCCGAGTAGACTTGGTAGCGCTAACGACCAAGGCTCGGAAGAAAGGAGCCGAGCAATGAAGATTATAGGATGTGATTTTCACACACGCTACCAACAGATTGCCATGATGGATGAGGCTACCGGGGAGCTGATCGAGCGGCGATTGGATCACCAGAGCGGGGAGGCCCAGGCGTTCTACCGGGATTTGCAAGGACCGGTGCGGGTGGGCATCGAAGCGACGGGTCCGATTCGCTGGTTCGAGCGGTTGCTGGCGGAACTGGGCCACGAACTGTGGATCGGAGACTCGGCGAAGATTCGCGCCAGCGAAGTGCGCAAACAAAAGACGGATGAGCGCGACGCCCGGCTCATTCTGGATCTGCTGCTGGCGAAACGCTTTCCGAAGATCTGGGTACCCACGCCGGCCGAGCGAGACCTGCGGCAGTTGCTCTGGCATCGTCACAAGCTGGTTTGCCTGCGCACGATGCTGGGCAATCAACTGCACGCCCTGGCCCTGAGTGAGGGACTGTGCCGCAAGAAAAAGTTGTTCACCAAAAAAGGCCGCGTGGAGTTGGTGCACTTGGGGCTAGCACCGTGGGCCAGCCGGCGGCGCGAAGAACTTCTGAAACTGCTCGACCAACTCGAACCCGCAATCGCGGAGTTGGATCGCGCGGTTCTGGAAGAAGCCCAGCGCCGGGAAGATGCGGTGCTCCTGATGACCCATCCTGGCATTGGACCAGTGACCTCGCTGGCCTTTGTTCTGGCCATCGGTCCGATCGCTCGTTTCGCTCGCAGCAAGAAGATCGCCAGTTATCTGGGACTGAATCCGAGCGAGGACTCCAGCGGCGGACGGCGCAGACTGGGAGCCATCAGCAAACAGGGCAACACCATGGTGCGCTGGCTGCTGATCGAAGCCGTGTATCCCGCGGTGCGCAAAGATCCCGCGCTGCGGCAGGACTATCAACGTTTGAAATTCCGTAGAGGACACGCAGTGGCGAAAGTGGCCATCGCGCGCAAGTTAGCTGTGCGTATGTACTGGATGCTGCGTAGTGGAGCAGATTACGCACGGCTGGTTCGCAGGCAAGGCAGCCCGGGGGCCACCCTGATGGACGCAAGTTCATCGCTCGGCTGATTGGGCGCCTTGCTCCCGCGAGCGATCGCGGGGTCTGCAGAATGAATCATGGTCGGAAGCGATTGACCGAATAGATGGCTGGTGGAACCAGATTCCACCGCTAGATTTACGCAGCGAGCCTTGGTCAAAATGAAGGAAAGAGCAAAGGCCCTTTTAAGTAAGAACAAAAACGAGCTGCCCGCAGCTCATACACTCTACGTGTCTCTTGACAGAGCCGACAACGTCATAGAGGGTGGCCCACCCATTGCGATTTTCATCCAAGATTGGGGGTGGAGATTTCTGAAGTGATGAGGAGTATTGAGCAGGAACTCGATCAGGAAGCTCACCCACGAAGAACAGAAAAAACTTCTTAGGGCTCCAAGCCGGCGACGCCGAGAACGGTCAAGGCGACGCGCTGCAAGCCGAGTTCCCTGCCCGTTGGGTCGTACCATTCTTCGAGGGTGTGAGCGCCGCCGCTGCGTCCGCCTGCGCCCAGCGAAATGGCATGGATCCCCATCGAGAGAGGAATATTGGCGTCGGTGGAGGATCGCTCCCGGCGCGAACGATTGCCGAGCTGGTTGTCGGCCGCGAGCAAAGCGGCGAGGAGCGGAGAATTTTCGGGGAGTTCGCCCGCGGGTCTCACTCCCAAAACATTGATTTTCAGATTCAACATGTTCGAGCTGCCCGCCATGCCGCGCTCGCGCGCCGCGGACATTTCTTCGTCAACACCCGCCTTCACCGCGTCGCGCAAAAGGGTTTCCAGCGCGGCCAGTTCCATCTCCGATTCGGAGCGCAAATCCACTTTCATGTGCGCGCTCGACGGAATCGAATTCACCGAGGTGCCGCCCTCGATCTCGCCGATGTTGAAACTGGTGCGCGGCGATTCCGGAACATGCGCCGTGACGAACCGCCCGATTCCCCGCCCCATCGCATGGATCGGATTCGGCGCTCCAAAGTCCGACCAGCTGTGCCCGCCCGGTCCGGTGATGGTGATTTCCACGCGGCGCGACGCCAGCGCTGCCGTCGTCACGTATTCGGTGGCCGAGCCATCCAGGGCCAGGACATACTTCAAGCGCTTCTTGTAGGCGTCCACGAGCGCGCGCATCCCGCGAAGATTTCCCTCGCCTTCTTCGCCCACGTCCGCGACGAATAAAATCGTTTTCGTGGTTTTGATTTTCGCTTCGCGGAAAGCTTTTGACAGCGCGACGAGCGCCGCCAGCCCCGTGCCGTTATCCGAGATGCCCGGAGCGAGGAGCCTGCCGCCTTCGCGCTTGACGTGCACATCGGTGCCCGCGGGAAACACAGTGTCCAGATGCGCCGTCACCATCACGATGTCAGGCGACGATCCGGGCCATTCACCGATGACATTTCCAGTGTCGTCCATCTCCGCGCGCAGGCCCGTGGAAGCGAGCACCTTTTTCATGTAAGCAGCGCGCACGCTCTCCTGGAACGGCGGCGCGGGAATTTCCGTGATGCGGATTTGTTCTTCAGTCGTTGCGATCGTGCTGCCGCGCAGAATTTCCATTACGCGCGCGATGCGGGGATCGGCCGGCGTATCCGACGCGGCGGCCTTGCGCGAAAAATTCTGAATGAACGAAGTCACTGCCACTCCCGCCGTAAGTAGTATGAGGAATCGTTTCACGGCTTACTCGGCCGCGCGGGCATCTGCCCTCATCTCGGAGGGATGGTTCGCACTTGCCTTACTGCCGCAATGGTTGAATAACATGAGACCCCTTCAGGGCATGTGGCCGGTAGTTCTGCCTTGTTTCAGTTGTGGATCAGGCCCCTCACGTATTGCGCATGCCGCTTTGAGCCGGCCGACAGAGTCTGTGTCGGAGCCGTCATTCGTCGGACTATTTGTAGCGCCAACCTTCAGGTTGGCATTCCAGGATCAAGCACATACCCGCCTGAAGGCGGGCGCTACATGAACCACTAATAGCGCAACGTATAGCTGTGCGGCATTTGCTTCGGGTCGGGCTTGTAAAGCGTTTTGCAAAATTCGCAGCGGTAAATTTCCGCGTCCTTCCCGATCTTGGCCTGCACTTCCTTTGGATAGTCGTACCACCGCTTGAGATGCCCGGCGCACAATTTTCCCTTGGCATCTTTTTCATCGCAGGAGCGCTGCCTGGGCTTGCGCACCTTGATCTTCTGTTCCGGCGGTGCGGTTTCCGTCGCGGCGGGAGCGGGAGCCGCAGACGCTGCGGGCGGAGTTGCGGGAGGCGCCGGGGGCGGTGCTGCCGGTGATGCGCCTTGCGGTGTGGTCTCCTCGGCCATTCGTCGTTTCCCCTCTCCGGTCAGGATGCGCGTTCAGGATCGGTTCCTACGTATCTCTTTTGTATCTTACTCGAACCCTTCCACCGAAACCAAGCGCGACTTTGGTAGCACGGACTTCAGTCTGTGGGTTTTGATTTTGGTCAAGTCTAGAAATTGTCCCCAGGCCGAACAGGCTGCGGAAAGAATATTCCTTTTGTCATTCCGAGCGCAGCGAGGAATCTCTCTTCGATCTAGCGCTGCGAAAATAAAGAGAGATCCCTCGCTGCGCTCGGAATGACAAAAGGCGTGGCCGTTTTTTTTATAGCACAGCCACTCTTGGCTGTGTGCCTTTGTTACGCGATGGAAAAACCACACAGCCAAGAGTGGCTGTGCTACTTAACGCTCGTAGCCAGGGAATTCGCGGGGTCCGGATACTCCACACTTTCGAGGCAAAGTCCGTGCGGCGGCATGGTCGGGCCGGATTTCGAGCGATCGCGCAGCGCGATCAATTCCGGCAAATCGCCCGGAACGAGTTTCCCGCGCCCGACCTCGACCAGCGTTCCGAGCATCTTCCTGACCATATGTCGCATGAATGATTTTCCGCGAACGACGTAAACCCATTCCTCCGCTCCGTCGCGAGGATCGGCGTTCGGCACGCGCAGCAATTCCGAGCGATAGATCGTCCGAACGGTCGTCCGCTCGCGGTCGTCTTCTTCCGAACCCGTCGAGGCCGCAAAGGTGGTGAAGTCGTGCTCGCCGATAAAATGGCGAGCCGCTTCAGCCATCGCCTCAAAGTTCAGCTCGTAGGGATCATGCTGTACGTATCTCCAGAGGTAGGGTGGAACGACGCGCCCGCGAAAGATCCGGTAGCGGTAAGTCTTCGCCAGCGCGTCCCAGCGCGAGTGGAAGTCCGGACCAACTTCCTCCGCGGCGTTCACACGGATGGAAGGGGGCAGCAAAGAATTGAAGGCGTGCTGAAACTCTCCCGTAGTCAAGGGAGATTGAGTTCTGAAATTCACGACCTGCCCCGCCGCGTGCACTCCCGCATCCGTGCGTCCCGCGGCGTAGGTGGCCAGCCGGCGCTGCGTCAGCTTTTCCAGAACATCCGTCAGCACACCTTGAACCGTGGTCTGCCCGGGCTGAGCCTGCCACCCGCTAAAATCCGTCCCGTCGTAAGCGATGGTGAACTTAATATTTCTCATGAGGCCGGAGACCAATGGAACCACAGATGCACACAGATGAACACTGATAAAAACAAGAGACAAACAGGAAAAAATGCTGAGATAGGCTGGATTGATGGCCGATCGGAGTCAACTGGGGTATTTGGTAGCGATTATTTGGCGCCGGATATTTCTTTTTTCTCTCTTATTAGGTTTTCTCTTTCTTTTATCCGAGTTCATCCGTGTGAATCCGTGGTTCCTATCACGCGCCCGAGCGGGCGTAGCGGCTGCCCGGCTTTACGGCCACGCCGCCGCTGCGGCAAAGAGGACATTCGGAGGCGTCGTAACTTTCCATTTTGAGGTCGACGAGGGCTTCCGTGCGCACCGGCAACTCGATTCTTCCTCCGCTGCGATCGATCAACGCGCCAGCGGCCACCACGCGCGCGCCCGCTTCTTCCAGCACGCGAATCGTTTCGCACGTCGAGCCGCCCGTGGTCCATACATCTTCCACGACCAATACGTGTTCGTCCGGTTCGACTCGAAATCCGCGGCGCAACGTCAGCGTCCCCAGGGAATCCCGTTCCACGAAAATCGCGCGAATGGGTTTGCCGTCGGCACGCGGCGGAATCGCACGCGCCACTTCATGGCCGATGATCAGTCCGCCCAGGGCGGGAGACGCGACGCAATCCACGCGCAAATCCATGAACTCCGCGGCCAGCGCTCGCCCCAATTGCTCCGCATATTTCGGATATTGAAGCACGAGCGCGCACTGCACGTACTTGTCGCTATGAAGCCCCGAGGTCAACTCGAAGTGCCCGTGGCGGATGGCGCCCACTTCCTCGAAGATTCGAATGGCGGCGTCAGGTCTCATCGCGCGCCAAGACTATCGGCCCCTCGCGCCCTTGTCAAGATACTGGCCGGAAAGATTGACGAAGGTCCTCCCGCGTATCGACATCGGGCCTTGACCTTACGCGCTTTCTCGCGTCCAATACTTCGGGCCTTTCAGCGAGGCACGGCCGCCAATTGGGGATTAGGGGCCGCCAGATTCTGGAGCGGGGTGTCTCCCCATTTGCGTTGAATGCCGGAGCCTCGCCGGGCTTCAGAACTGGCACAAAAATTCGGCCGAAAGCTTTGCAATCGCCGGAAATATAGTTGAAACATATCCATCCCGGCGGACGTTTAAAATACTTAGCTCCCGTACGCCGTTTTGATCGCCTGAGGTAGAAAAGCGGAACACTGTTCGGAGAGGATGAATCAACATGATTGGAAGGTTTTGCCGTGTCTCTTTTGCCCTATTTTTGGCCGTGCTGATGGCCTTGATGCCCGCCGCACCCGTTTTCGCCCAACAGCAGGGAGAATCCACGCCGCCCGCGCAGCCTCAGCCGCCTAGTCTGACCATCCAGGTGTCAAATCAGAACTACAGCTTCGGCCAGCGGTGGTTCCCCAATATCAAAGCGCCCTATACCCAGGCGTCGGTGCCTGAGCCTATCTTGACGAATGCGCCGCGCATCGAGCAGATGGTCAAAGACGGCAAACTGAGCATCAGCCTGCAGGACGCCGTGGACCTCGCGCTCCAGAACAATTTGGCCATCGTCATCTCGCGGTATACTCCCTGGCTCGCAGAAGCCAGCATTCTTCATACTTTGAGTGGTGGCGCACCTACTTCGGGGCCGATAGGCGCCCTCGGGACTATCCCGGCGCTGAGTTTCGATCCCCTAGTTACTTCGGCCTTTAGCTTGGATCAGAAAACGATTCCCGTGAATAACCCGCTCATTGCCGGGACCGGCGGAGCCGCCTCGTTCGGCACGTTTAACATATTGAATTCCCACACTACGGTTGGCGACGTGCAATATAGCCAAGGGTTTCACACGGGTACCTCTTTTTCAGCGTCCTTCAATAACACACGAGGATCCTCATCGAGCACAGCTACCTTTTTTGATCCGTTCGTGCAATCCAATTTTGTCCTCCTCGCCAGCCAACAGTTGCTGAACGGTTTCGGGCTGCTCGCCAATGAGCATTACATCCGCATTGCGAAGGTAAATAAGAGCATCGCCGATCAGACCCTCGTGCAGCAGGTAATTACTTCCATCACCGCGGTCGGCAACGCGTATTGGGAACTCGTCTTTGCTCGCGGAAATGTGGACGTGGCGCGAGAGGAAATCGCGCTGGCGGATAAAACATACAGCGACAATAAAAAACAGGTGGACGTTGGAACTCTGGCCCCCTTGGAGATCGTCCAGGCCGAGGCCCAGCTCGCCACAGCTCAACAGGCTTTAATCGTCGCGCAAACCACAGTCCTTCAGGATCAACTCACACTCTTGAACTTGATCGCCAAGGACCCGAATTCTCCTATCTTGCGAACGGTCGAAATTATTCCCACGGACACAGCGGACGTGGCGCCCCCCGAAGTTGAAAAGATCCCATTGGAAGACTTAATCAAGGAAGCCACCACGAAGCGCCCTGACGTGTTGCAGGCGGGACTCCAAATCAAGGGAGATGACATCAACGTCCGCGCTACAAAGAACGCGCTGCTCCCCGTTCTGACTCTGTCCGGTGAGTATGCTACAGAAGGACTTGCGGGCAATAGCCGCCCGCAGACAACCTGCACACCCGTGCCACCCGCGACGACATGTACCCCTCCCCCGCAGATTTTCACGGGACTGGCAACAGCCCTGAACCAGCAATTCACCGGCGTCTATCCCGAATATAACGCGGCGATCAATCTTACGATCCCGATTCGCAATCGCGCGGCGCAAGCGAATAACATTATCGCCACATTGACTGCGCGCTCGGACCAGGCCAACTACCAACAAATCGTGAATAACGCCGCCATCGACGTTCACAACGCGCAAATTACCCTGGAGCAGGCCCGCATCACCCTGGCCGCGGCGATCAAGACGCGCGACCTCGATCAGCAAACCCTGGATGCCGAACAAAAGAAATATCAGGTTGGCGCTTCCACGCTCTTCAATATCGTGTCTGATCAAAACACTCTGGCTGCCGCGGAATCCGCCGAGGTTCGCGCGCGCGTCAACCTCGTCGAGGGCAAAGTGAACTTCGACCGCGCCATGGCCCGCACGCTCGAGGTCTATAACATCACGATTGCCGACGCCCAGTCCGGCCATCCTGCAAAGGACACGCTGATCCCCGGCACTTCGGCCACCGGCCAATTATTCGTCGATCCCGTCAAGCAGTCTGGCGCGAGTGCAGCGGCATCGGCCCGTCCTTCCGGCGTTGGCAGCGGGCAGTAGATTCGTCTGGCGAACAAACCCGGGAACGCCAATCTCCCCGCCGCGGCGGGCGATTTTCGCTGCGCCAATCGGGAGATTGGCGTTCCCGGGAAAACCGCCAAGCAGGGCTTACTCCAAATTTGAACTGCCTTGTCCTGTCCTGCTGCTTCGCCTAGAATCAATCTGCGCTCAGGCATAGTTTTTCTGTGTGTAGTGTTGAACGCTTGACCGGCTCACCCATGTCCTCCGATCGACAATCGACACCGCGTCGCGCTGCGGGCGAGAAATCACCCGAGCGCGCTTCCGAATTCACCACGGTTTCTGGATATCCAATTCGGAAACTCTACTCGCCCAGCGACCTATCCGGTTGGGATGCGGACCGCGAACTGGGCTTGCCGGGGGCGCCTCCCTACACGCGCGGAATTCACCCGGCGATGTACCGGAGCCGTCTTTGGACCATGCGCCAATTCGCCGGCTTCGGTTCCGCAAAAGATACGAATGAGCGATTCCGCTATCTGCTCTCGCAAGGACAGGCGGGCCTTTCCGTTGCTTTCGACCTTCCGACACTGATGGGCTATGACTCGGACCATTCCCTTGCCGAGGGCGAGGTCGGCAAGTGCGGCGTGGCGATCAGTTCCCTTGCCGACATGGAAGCGCTCTTCGACCAGATTCCTCTCGGAAACGTTTCCACTTCAATGACCATCAATTCTCCCGCCGCGATCCTTTGGGCCATGTATCTGGCCGTCGCCGAAAAGCAAGGCGTCGATTGGAAGCATCTCAGCGGGACTCTGCAAAACGACATCCTCAAGGAATACATCGCGCAAAAGGAATACATCTATCCGCCCAAGCCTTCGATGCGCCTGGTGATCGATACGTTTGAATTCGGCGTGCGCCACACGCCCAAGTTCAACCCGATTTCCATCAGCGGCTACCACATTCGCGAAGCGGGATCGACGGCGATTCAGGAATTGGCGTTTACCTTGCGCGATGGTATCGAGTACGTCGAATGGGGCGTCCGCCGGGGCCTCGCCGTCGACGACTTCGCGCCGGCCTTGTCGTTCTTCTTCAACGCGCACAACGATTTCTTTGAAGAAATCGCGAAATATCGCGCCGCGCGCCGCATCTGGTACAAGACGATGATCGAGCGCTTCGGAGCGAAATTGGCGCGTTCCTCGGCGCTCCGCTTCCACGCGCAAACGGCCGGCTGCTCCCTCACCGCGCAGCAGCCATACAACAATGTCGTCCGGACCGCCTTGCAGGCCCTTGCGGCCGTGATGGGCGGCGCGCAGTCCTTGCATACAAATTCACTTGACGAAGCCTGGGCGCTGCCGACCGAGTTTGCCGCGACGCTCGCGCTGCGGACGCAACAGATTCTCGCGCATGAAACAGGCGTCGCGAACACGGTCGATCCTCTTGGTGGATCGTATTTCGTCGAAACGCTCACGAATGAAATGGAAGAAGCCGCCTGGAAATATATCCGCAAGATCGACGACATGGGCGGCATGATTCCGGCCATCGAAAGTGGGTACCCGCAGCGAGAAATTGCCGACGCATCGTATCGCTACCAGGTGTCGGTGGACCGCAAAGAGAAAATCATCGTCGGCGTGAATGACTTTACGGGCTTAGAAACTCCCATCGAAATCCTGCGCATCGACGAATCGGTCCGCGCGCAGCAGTCTATTCAGCTACGGAAATTGCGCTCCCAGCGGTCGAGTGACGAAGTCGCGCGCCAGCTCACCGCCCTGCGCAAAGCGGCACAAAGCACCGAAAACCTGATGCCACACATCTATGCCGCCGTGAAGGCATACGCAACGCTCGGAGAAATCTGCGACTCCTTGCGCGACGTTTTCGGCACGCACGAAGAAGCGTCGATCACTTAGAACTGCCGCCATTTTGGAGGCAAATGCCTGAGAAAAAAATACGAGTGCTGATTGCAAAACCCGGGCTCGATGGCCACGACCGGGGGGCGAAGATTATTGCCCGCGCCTTGCGCGATGCCGGCATGGAAGTGATTTACACCGGCCTGCGCCAGACGCCGGAAATGATCGCTTCCGCCGCAGTTCAGGAAGATGTCGACGTGATCGGCCTATCGATTCTTTCGGGCGCGCACAACACGCTCGTTCCGCAATTGCTCGATCTGCTCAAACAAAAAGGAATGAGCGACGTCACCGTGCTCCTCGGCGGAACGATTCCGGAAGCCGATATTGCCGGTCTGAAAAAGGCGGGAGTGGCTGAAATTTTTCTTCCCGGCACATCTACGCAAAATATTGTGGACTTCGTCCGACAACGGGCCACACGGAAGATTTAGTAGCACAGACTTCAGTCTGTGGGGTTCCACTTGATCTTGGCTCGCATGTCGCTTTCGTCCGGCACGTCGATTTGGGTTTTCGCTGGTGGCGTGGGAGCACTGACGGAACCCCACAGACTTCAGTCCGTGCTACTTAAGATCACTTCACGACATTGCCGTCAGCGTCTCGAATTTCGACGCTACCGAGGTCAAGCTTTACGAGCTCCGGCTCGATTTTGGCGCGATCGCCAACGCATATCAAGATCAACTGATCGGGGTGCAGGTATTTCTTCGCGACGGCCTCGGCGTCCTCCGCGGTGACGGCATTCAGCTTTTCCGGCAAAGTAGAGAAATAGTCGCGCGCCAGGTTGTACACGAAAATTTCGGAGAGCGCGCCCGCTTCCCCGCTATTCGTTTCAAAAATCCCGGGCAAGGAACGCGATTGGGAATCCTTGGCCAGGCTCAGCTCATCAGGTTTCATCGGAGTGTCGATCATCCGATGAATTTCCTTCAAGATTTCCGTCACCGCGGGCGCCGTCACGTCTGTCCGTATGCCACCGCCGGCGCCAAAATATCCGAGCGCCCGCCGGTAAACAAAAAAGGAAGCCGCCCCATACGTATAGCCATGCTCCTCCCGAAGGTTCAGATTGATGCGGCTGGAGAAGAGACCTCCGAGCTCGGAATTCATTACTTCCAGCGCGGGATAATCAGGCGTCGCGCGGGCGACTCCGAGCTGCAGCAGGCGCACCATGGTCTGCTGCGCGCCGGGCCGATCCACGATGATGATTTTCGCTTTCGTGGTTTCCGGCGCCCCGATTGGCGGCACCGAAAGCTCGCCGCCCTTCCACGCGCCAAACTTGCTCTCAGCCAGTGCTTTCAAGTCGTCGGCAGGAATATTTCCGGACACGACCAGGGCCGCATTGTTCGGCACGTAGTTGGTCTTCCAGAAATTCATCATGTCTTCGCGCGTCATCGCCTTGATCGAAGGTTCCGTGCCCGAATTGTCGTACCCGAAGGGATTGTGCGGCCCGAAGAGCGCAGACACACCGGTCCGTGCAATGATCGTCTCCGGGTCGGAGCGCTCGTCTGTAAACGCAGCCAGACGCGACGCGCGCCGACGCTCCACTTCGTCCGGCGGAAACGTCGGATGCAAAACGACGTCCGAAATCAGATCGAGCACTCCAGAAAAATTCTTCGTGAGCGAGCTCGCGCCGACGCTGGACGAATCCATGTTCGCGCCGGACGAAAGCGCCGTACCGAGCAGCGCCGCTTCGTCGGCAATCTGTATGGCGTTCCGCGTTTCCGTTCCCTGCTGCAGCATATTCGCCGTGAAGCTCGCGAGGCCCGGCTTGTCGACGGGATTCGCTCCGCTGCCCGTATTGAAAACCAGATTCGCCGCCGCTACCGGAAGCCCAGCGCGGTAGTGGTAATAGACAGTCAACCCATTTGAGAGCTTGAAAATATCCGGGACGGGAAGATTCAGTGCGTGCATGGGGCCGGGCTTTGGAGGATTCTCGCGCCACGCCGCGTCGGCATTGACCGATTCCCCTCCCGTGCTCTGGCCCTTCTGCTGATTTTTCGGCGTGGGCACATCCGGACCGAGATCCGGCTTGCCGGGGATTCCGTACACGACGACGCGCGCCGTCGGTTTCAGTTGCGCTTCCGCGAACGCGCGGATCGAATCCGTCGTCGCCGATTGGTAGCGGCGCACGTCCTGCGGGAAGTAGCCGGGATTTCCAAGATAGTGGTTGTACTCATTCAAGCGGTCGGCCACGCCTCCGAATCCGCCCAGCTGCTCGAGGCCTTGAATCATTCCCGTTTCGATCCCGTTTCGCGCGCGCTCAAGCTCGACGGCGGTAGGCCCATTCTTCCGGAACGCAGCCAGCTCTTCGTCAACCGCTTTCTCCATCTCAGCCGCCGTGTGTCCGGGCCGCGCCGTGACGACAACTTCAAAGACCGACCCGAGAACCAGCGATTGCTGCGACGCGCTGACGTCCAACGCGATCTGTTTTTCGTAGACCAGCTTTTTGTACAGGCGGCTCGACTTGCCTCCGCCGAGAATTTCCGATGCCAGGTCGGCGTCCGCGTCACCGGGCTTGAAAATGGAAGACGTCAACCACGCCATGTAGACGCGCGGCAGTTCCACTTGGTCGTGGATCACGGCGCGCCGCTCGGAAGTTATGGGCGGCGTTACGGCGGTAATCTTCGGCACCGGCGCGCCGCGCTTCAGCGGCCCAAAATATTTTTCGACAAACTGCTTGGCTTGCGCCGGATCAAAATCGCCGACGATGGCCAGGCTGGCATTGTTCGGAGCGTAGTAAAGCTTGAAAAAATTGCGCACGTCCTCGAGCTTTGCCGCCTGGATATCCGCGTGCGAACCCATCACATCGGCATGATACGGATGGCTCTTCGGGAAGAGCAGGTGATACACGCCTTCTTCCACGATCCCGTACGGGCTGTTCTCAATGTTCTGGCGGCGCTCGTTGCGCACAACGTCCTGCTGGTTGGTCAGGCTGGCCTGGTCCAGCTTGTCGGGTAAATAGCCCATGCGGTCGGATTCGAGCCACAACGCGAGTTCCAGCTGGTTCGAGGGAAGCGTTTCGAAATAATTCGTGCGGTCAAAATCGGTGGTGCCGTTCAAGTCGGAAGCGCCGGCCCCCTCCAGAAACCGAATATGGGAATTGCCCGGAACATGCTTCGAGCCTTCGAACATCATGTGTTCGAACAGGTGAGCGAAACCTGTGCGTCCGGGCACTTCGTTCGCGGGGCCCACGTGATACCAGATGTTCGTCGAGACGAGCGGCAGGCGATGATCCTCGGACAGGATCACAACCAATCCGTTCGGCAGCGTGTATTTCTCAAACTTGATGGTGGGCAGCGCGATCTCGGCTGACGCTTCCGCGGAGGGAGTGGCCACCTTCGCCGGAGCCTTTCTAGGCGGCGCCTTCTTTGCCACATCCTGACTGAAAACGGATCCCGCCGCGACAGCGACGGACAGGCACAAGATGAGCAAACGATTGCGTAGCGCGGAATTCATCCCGATTCTCCTCAACGATTGACCCACTCCGTATGAGACGCTGCTCGCGGCGATTCGGCTGCATCGCATCGCGAAACATTACTAAGATACCTCAACTCAGGAGCGGGAAACGAAATGCGGTCTAGTGGAGCAAGCTTCAGCCCGTGGGGTTTGGACCTTGCAAGGACTAACCCCCACAGGCTGAAGCCTGTGCTACTGAACCCATCTTCGTTGTGCACGGCGCAGGAAAAGCGTACGATTCGCGAGAGCAAGACCCATCCAAATCGGAGATTGCTTTTCGGAAAAGGACTATCCCATGCAGAAAGACGCAGTGTGTAGTTGCCATCCTGGAGTATCACGCCGGAAAGTTCTGCAAGGCGGACTTGCCGCGGCAGCTGTGAGCTCGATGAGCGGTGTAAGCGAGTCATTGCTCGCCGAACCTGCCTCGCCAGCCGCGCGCAAAACTACCGGTGTGCGCACGATCGACATCCACGCTCATTACTTTCCGCAGAGCTATTTCGATCTTTTCAATACCGATGGTCAACGCTACAACGCCGAATTCCGCATGACCGAGCAAGGCTTCTTCTTCAAGACTCCCGCCGAAACGAACGGGCCGTTGCCGGCAAAATTCATCGACCTGAAGCAACGCCTTGCCGACATGGACGCGCAAGGCGTGGCTGTTCATGCGCTTTCGCTCACCGGCCCGATGGTCTACTGGGCGGACGGCGAATTTTCGCACAAGCTCGCCAGCACCTGGAACGACGGCGCGGTCGCGGCGCACCAGGCCAATCCCGACAGATTTGTAGTCCTCGCGACTCTGCCGATGCTCGATCCCGACCGCGCCGTGGACGAGCTCAATCGCGCGAGCAAACTCCCCGGCGTGCGCGGCGTTTATATGGGAACCAACATCGAAGGCCGCGACCTCGACGATCCTCTATTCGAGCCAATCTTTGCTCGCATCGAATCGCTCGGCCTCCCGGTTTTTCTGCATCCTTTGCCGCCCATCCTCGGCGGGAAGCGGCTCCAGCCGCTTTCTCTTACCAACCTGGTTGCCTATCCGCTGGACACCACAGTTGCCGCCTCTCATCTCATCTTTGGCGGCGTGCTCGACCGCCATCCGAATCTCTTGATCGTCCTGCCGCACGCCGGCGGCGCGCTCTTGAACATCGTCGGCCGGCTCGACCACGGCTGGAATGTGATCCCGGCGGCAAAGCACTCCGCGCAAACACCCAGCGCGTACCTTCATCGCTTCATGTACGACACCATCGCTCATTCCAAACCGCTGATGGAATACATCATCTCCCAGGTGGGCGTCGACCGAATCATGATGGGCAGCGACTATTGCTTTCCAGTAGGCTACGACCATCCGGTCGAAGTGGTCGAGGAACTTCACTTGAGCCCGGACCAGCGCAAATTGATTCTGGGCGGAACGGCGGCGAAAATTTTGAAACTCTAATCCCGTTGCCGTTCGTTGGTGAAAAAAGACAATCAGCGGCGGAAGGCTTATAAGGAATGGCGCTGGCGAGCAGTCAAATCGGATTCTTTAGAGATGACGGACGAAACGTGACGCTGGAGTTCGATCAGATAGGAGCTGCAACTTAGGCCGCGGTTGCTTCCGGTCTGCTAGTTCGTCGCCGCGGCAGGAAAGGGTTTATGGGACGGTCCAGATTCTCCCGGAGAATCATCAGGGTAAGGAATGTGGTCAGAATTCGTTTCTTCATTTCATCGGACAACCGCACACTTCCGGTGCCGATAAGGGCAAGCTTCATGGCGGAGGCGGCTACATAGGCCTCCAGTTCCGCTCGCCGCGTGGCATTTGACTCACCCGTGGCGGCCTCTCGGCGCATCTCGGAACAGGCCTTTTCCGCCGACAAGAGGAAGTGCGGAACGCAGAATCCGTCCAACTCTAGCTCTGCGGGGACCAGGGTCCCGCAGCCGGGGGTGCAGCATTGATGAAGAGAATTGCTCATTACGCTACCCTGTCTCTTGCCTAAGCAGGAGAAGTACCAAACCTCTAACCGTGAATGTTCCGCATTGGCACGCTATCTCTAATTGCTTCATTATATTTGTACCGTTAGGGAACAAAACCCGCCGCCACAAGCCTCTGACGGTCTAGTCGATTTCCACATATGGGAAAATGTTTTCCCGAATGACACTTCGCTAGCATAGGCTGATTCCTGAGGCATCGGCCCCAAGCAATGGGGCCGCTAACTTATTCATTCTTCAGGAGGGCAAGGGGCCCTCTTTGGCCCCCGCCATGGCAGTGCCCAGTCAATTCTTCCCCGGAACGCCGTCTGGGGCTTCCTGCTGGCACAGGGGATGGCCGGCCAAGGCTCTTGCGGAGGCTGATTGCGTTGCCCGGCAATCCCTCCTATTGGGATATGGCCGGCGCTTAGGGAGCTGCCCTGTATGACGAGTCGGAAACGGCACGGCTTCGCAAGCCATGCAGAGCGGGGCGGAATCAGCTTATACTGTCGATTCGCCGTCTTCACGTGCATTTCGGGAAATACTACGGGAGGAGTTCCACTTGACGAGTTCCGTCGTTGAAACCAAGGTCACCCGAAACTCGCCCGGCTTCGAGAAGAATACCCGCCGCATGGTGGATCTCGTCACCGAAATCAAGAACCAGGAAACCGCGATTCAGCAAGGCGGCGGCGCGAAAGCCATCGAAGCGCAGCACAAGAAATCACGTCTGACTGCTCGCGAGCGCATCGCCAAGCTGATCGATCCGCACACTTCGTTTTTCGAGCTGGGAATTTACGCCGCGTACGAAATGTATGAAGAGTGGGGGGGCGCTCCGGCCGCCGGCGCGATTACCGGCCTCGCGCGCATCTGCGGGCGGCTCGTGATGATCATCGCCAACGACGCGACGGTCAAAGCAGGAGCCTTCTTCCCTCTCACCGCGAAAAAAGTGATTCGCGCGCAGAACATTTCCATCGACAATCACATTCCCACGATTTACCTGGTCGATTCCGCCGGCGTTTTTTTGCCGCTGCAAGAAGATGTGTTCCCTGACACCGACGATTTCGGCCGCGTCTTCCGCAACAACGCCGTCATGAGCGCCATGCACATTCCCCAAATCACCGCCATCATGGGGATGTGCGTCGCGGGCGGCGCGTATCTTCCCGTGATGTGCGACCACATCCTGATGACCGAAGGTTCAGGACTTTTTCTTGCGGGCCCGGCGCTTGTGCAAGCGGCGATCGGGCAAAAAGTTTCCGCGGAAGAACTCGGCGGCGCGAAGATGCACGCGGAAATCAGCGGTACGGTCGATTTCCGCGAGCCTGACGACGAGTCATGCCTCGCCCGCATCCGCGCGCTTGTGGACAAGATGGGACATCCTCTTGCCGCGCGCTTTGATTACAAGGAATCCGAGAATCCTTTGTTCCCGCCCGAGGAAATTTACGGCATTTTTTCTTCCGACCCGGCGCGCCAATACGACATGCACGAAGTGATCGCCCGCATCGTCGACGGCAGCAAATTCGAGGAGTACCGCGCGGAATACGGCAAGACCGTGCTCTGTGGTTACGCGCGAATTGGCGGCTGGGCCGTCGGCATCGTCGCCAACAACAAGAAGCACGTGCCCACCATCGACGCCGCGACCGGCGAGCGCCGCATCGAATTTGGCGGTGTGATTTACACGGAATCAGCGGAAAAGGCCGCGCGATTTATCATGGACTGCAACCAGAATCTTGTGCCGCTCATTTTTCTGCACGACGTCAACGGATTCATGGTCGGCAAGGAAGCGGAGTGGAGCGGAATTATCCGCGCCGGCGCAAAAATGGTGAACGCCGTCTCGAACAGCGTCGTCCCGAAAATCGCGGTGATCTGCGGCGGAAGTTTCGGCGCCGGGCACTACGCGATGTGCGGCAAAGCTTACGACCCGCGATTCATTTTCGCCTGGCCGACGGCGCGCTACGCCGTGATGAGCGGCGATTCCGCCGCGTCCACGCTGGTCGAAATCAAAATCAAGCAGCTCGAACGCGAAGGGAAAAAACTCTCCGAGGCCGACAAGAAAGAACTAAAAGAATCCATCCGCGCCACCTATGAACACCAAACCGACCCTCGCTACGCCGCAGCGCGACTATGGGTCGATGCCATCATTGATCCTGCCCAGACACGCGAGGCGCTGATATGGTCGCTGGAGGCGGCGGCCCTGAATCCTGAGGTAAAGGAATTTAAGACCGGCGTGCTACAAACTTAATGTTCAGCTAGGAACTCACAACTTCAGAGGCCTCAGTTGATTGACACTGTAAAAATTGTCGAATGCCCAAGGGACGCTTGGCAAGGGCTGCCAGAGACGATTCCTACGGAACTCAAGGTCGAATACCTCCTTAAGCTTGCTGCCGCAGGCTTCAAGCATATCGACGCCGTCAGTTTCGTTTCACCGAAGCATGTAAAGCAAATGGCCGACAGCGAAGAAGTGATGAAGGGGTTTCTTGCCGGGCTTCCCGCTGGCACTGCGCAGCCCGAAATCATCGGAATCGTCGTGAATGAACGTGGCCTCGAGCGCGCTCTCGCAACTCCGGGCGTGACGACGATTGGATATCCGTACTCCATCTCGGCGTATTTTCGCCGCGCCAATGCCAACATGAGCCGGGGAGAATCCCGCGCGCTTGTCGAGCAATTGCGAAAGGCCACGAAAGCGTCTGGGCATGGACTCGTCGTCTACATTTCGATGGCGTTCGGCAATCCGTACGAGGAACCGTGGGGCGCGGAGATTGTCGAAGACGCGCTGGTTTGGCTCAAGGACATCGGAGTGCGAAGCGTGTCGCTCGCCGATACGGTCGGAACCACGCCTCCGGAATACGTGGGCGCGCTGTATAACACCGTAAAAGATTGCGTAGCGGGCATCGAGTTGGGCGTTCATCTACACAGCCGGGCGGAGGGCGCCGCGGAAAAAATTCTCGCGGCCTACGATGGCGGCTGCCGCCGGTTCGATGGAGCGCTCACAGGGCTTGGCGGATGTCCCTTCGCGGGCGACGAACTGGTGGGCAACATCGCCACGGAAACGATTCTCGCGGCGCTTGCCTCTCGCGGTGCGGACGCGGGGGTTCGCCCGGAGGCGCTCGGGCCGGTCATCACGATGACCGAAGAAATTCGCGCCAAGTATTCGCACGCGGTGCAGGCGCAATGAATGTTTAGTGGGACAGGCTTCAGCCTGTCTGCTTTTTGTTACTTTGTTAAATTAAATGACTAAACCCAGACAGGCTGAAGCCCGTCCTACTTAAAATGCCCTACCGAACGATCCATCTCGAATACTCCGGCGAAATCGCCATGATTACGCTCAGCCGCCCGCAGAAACGCAATGCGATCACCGCGGAAATGATCGCGGAACTGTTTTCCGCTTTCGACGAAGTCGAAGCGAGCCCCGCTCGCGTCTTGATTCTGACCGGCGCGGGAAAAGCATTCTGCTCCGGCATGGACCTCGAAGCTCTGAAGGCGCTCGCCGAGCAATCCCCCGCCGAACAACGCGAAGATGCGGACCGCATTGCGCGACTTTGCCTGCGCGTCTGGAGTTTCCCGAAGCCGACCATCGCCGCCGTGAATGGGCACGCCATTGCCGGCGGGTGCGGCCTCGCCACGCTGTGCGACTTCACGATTGCCGTTCCGGAGGCAAAATTCGGATACCCGGAAGTGCGCATCGGATTTCTTCCGGCCGTGGTCTCCGTTTTTCTCGTGCGCCAAATCGGCGAAAAAAGCGCGCGCGATCTGCTCCTGACAGGAAGGACCATCGACGCCGCCGAAGCGCATCGCCTGGGGCTCGTCACGCAAATCGTCCCAGCGAAAGAATTGACGATTGCGGCACAAATCCTGGCGGCAAATTTGCTCACCTGCAGCCCGGTGAGCCTTTCGATGACCAAGAAGCTGCTCTGCGATTTTGCCGCGCCCGAAATTGCCCGCGAACTCGAACTCGCCGCGGCGGAAAGCGCGCGAATTCGCTCCACCCTGGATTTCCGCGAGGGACTCGAGTCGTTCCTCGGAAAGCGCCCGCCTCGCTGGAGCGGCAAGTGAACCGGTCCCGCCAGAGCACGCCGCGCCGCCCTTCTGCTACAATTTCCCTCCCGATGAGCGAATTCATTGACACCGTGGTGCGCGTCCGCTACGCCGAGACGGACAAGATGGGCATCGTCTACTACGCGAACTACTTTATTTATTTTGAGATTGGGCGCGTCGAATATTTGCGCCAGCGCGGGCTCGATTACCGGCACATGGAACTCGATGATGACAGCTTCACCGTCGTCGCCGAAGCGAAATGCCGCTATCGCCGCCCGGCCCGCTACGACGATCCGCTGCGCATTCGCACGCGCGTCACTTCGGCCAAGCGCCGCACGATTACTTTTGGCTACGAGATTCGCCACGACGAAACCGGAGAGTTGCTGGCCACCGGCGAATCGATCCACGTCGTCTGCGACAGCAACGGCCGCCCCAAGCCGCTGCCCGAAAAGTATCGCCGCTATTTCGATTTTGAAAATGCGGAATCGCCGTCCAAGTAGCACAGCCACTCTTGGCTGTGTGGTTTTTGCAGCACTTAATAAAGGCACACAGCCAAGAGTGGCTGTGCTACCAAAACCCAAAGGCTGAAGCCTGTGCCACCTGTGAATCAGGCAAGCGATTCAAAAAGAAAAAGTCCCAGCCGCAGTCCCGCAGGAAACGCGAAAGGCGCAAGCTCCAGCGAATAGTGCCCGCACGGCAGCGTCATCGTTTCGAGCTGCACTCCCTTCTTCCGCATGGTCTTAAACATTTCCTCGGTAAATTCGTACCAGAACGTCGGATCGTAGCGCCCGCTGATCATCAGCATGCGCTGTCCGGTATTTCGGAGCTTGTCCAAGTAAGGGACGGGACTGATCGGCGCCCAGTAGCGGCGCAATTCGTCCTCAGTCACGTGCGTGCGCAAACCTTCCCACACATGCGCCGTTGTCATCCCCGTTCGCACCACGTCCGCAAAATAGGTGGATACATGCAGAAACGCGCCCGCGCGCGCGGTCTGGTCGTGCGCCATGGTGATTGACCCGACCGCGGAGCCTATGCTTGTCCCAACCAGGCCCAGCTTTCCGTATCCCTGTTGTCCGAGCCAGAGCAAGCACCGGCGCGTGTCCTTGACGGCCTGGCGCGTGGCCTGAATCGTGAGTCCCACGTTGGAACCAACCAGTTGATCGGCCCGCTCGTGGCCCGGCGCCACGCGGTAATCGTGGTACGGCATCGAGAGGCGCAGGACGCTGATGCCGAGCTTTGTCAGCCAGCGGCAAAGGTTGACCTGGCCGTGCCACTTGGCGTTCCAGTTCGGAAGCAGAACGACGGCAGGTCCGGTAGCCCTGGCACGAAAAAAACGCGCGTGCACGAGATTATTATTTGCCCACGGAGACGCAATCTGGCTCGTAAATGTGAGCACCTGCCCTCCGGAAGCGCCGTTCTGGGGAGGATGCAGCACGTAGTCGTCGGCGGGCGTCGTGGCGAACCATTCGTCGCTGTGCGCCAGCGTTTCTTCAACCCACTTATTCAGAAATCCGCGCGGATCGGGCTCGTCGGCCCTGCCGCCGATGTGCTCGAGGCCCCATTCAAAGGGATAGACCCGGCGATTATCATCGGTGGTCCACCGGGCGTGCTCGTAGCGCCGAATTTTTTGTTCCAGCCAGGACATAACGCGGGGTCAAACCCTGTAGCGCTCGCCTTCAGGCGAGCATCTGCTTGAATCCACAATGCCCGCCCAAAGGCGGGCTCTACAAAACTACACGGACGAATCTCGAATATAGGTGCGTGCGAAAGGCGTGTCAAACCGGGATGTCATGTGGTGGCGGGACATTTTCGAGATCGAGAGTCCCGGAGGGACGGAACATCGTAGCCCACCACGGAAGTGGTGGGAAAAACGTGCCGACCACGACGATTAAACCCCGGCAGGGGGGCACATTTTGTTCACACATACGATATTGGCCAATCACGTCCCGCGTGTTGCTCGAACATTACGCGCGGTCCTTGTGTCGTCCCTCCGGGACTCACCTGAAATCGTCTGCCTGCTCTCCCACCACTTCCGTGGTGGGCTACGGTCTGTCGTCCCTCCGGGACTCTTGGCAACTAATGATCGTTCCACCCACCGGTGTTACCTGTTTGCTTCCCGCTGCGTGCGGCAAGCGTTGTCGGCGGGGGGCGGGTGTGGCAGAGTCGTGGAGTGATCCCTCTTGGCGCGTTCCTATTTGGCCTGATCATCGGAAGCTTTTTGAATGTCTGCATTCTGCGGATTCCGGCGGACAAGTCCATCGTGTTGCCCGCATCGAGTTGCACGAAGTGTGGCAAGGCGATCGCGGCGTACGACAATATTCCCGTCCTGAGCTGGGTTTTCCTGGGCGGCAAATGCCGCAACTGCAAGACCAAGATTTCCGCGATGTACCCGGCCGTTGAATTGCTCACCGGGATTCTGTTTCTGGGCTGCTACCTTGTTTTCGGGCCGACCGTGGACGCGCTGAAGTGGGCCGTGTTCGCGGCGCTGCTCGTTGTCCTGGCCATCACCGACATTCGCGAGCGCATTCTTCCCGACGAAGTGAATTTCTTCGGCCTGGGCGCGGGCCTGCTCTTCAGTTTTTTCACCAAGTCGCTCGATGGCACGGCGCTGTGGATTGCGAGTCGCTGGTTTGATTTTCCGCCTCCGCAAATGGCGCTTTCGTTTGCCGATGCGGTCCTCGGAGCCTTGGCCGGAAGCGGTTTGCTCTGGATCGTAGCGGAAGGATATTTTCGCATTCGTGGCCGCGAAGGCATGGGCTTAGGCGACGTGAAAATGATGGCGGCGGTTGGCGCGTTTCTTGGCTTGAAACGCACGATGATGACGGTCCTCTTCGGCTCGCTTCTCGGGAGCGTGGTCGGTATCATTTTGATCAAGGTTTCGAAAAAGGGGCAGGACTACGAATTGCCGTTTGGTACATTCCTCGGAGCGGGCGCGCTTCTGGTGGTTTTTTTCGGGACGCCCGCGCTCCGGTGGTATCTGTCCTTGCTGGCGGTGAAGTGACCTGTGAAATATGAAATTTTATTTTCGGCCGCCGTTCCTTCGGTCAACTCCTTGTGGGTGCTCTCCGGAGTGCTGCTGATCGTTCTCCTGGCCGCGGCATTCATGGCGATCGTCATGGCGCGTCGATATTTTCACGGTGGACCAAAATCATCGGACGGCCTCGGCGCCGAGACGCCGCGCAGCGACAATCCCGCCGCGTTCATGACGGCCTCCATGCAGGCCGTCATCAAAAAACTCAAGGAACAGGAAAAAGAACTCGAAGCCCTGCACCGCGCCGAACGCGAGCGCGCGCAACAAACCGAGCGCATGAGCGAAGCCGTCACGCGCAACATGCCGGCGGGCTTGCTGCTGGTAAATTCCGCGGGCCTGATCACCAGCGCGAATCCCGCGGCCGAAGCCGCGCTCGGCGTGAAATCCCTCGCGTATCGCCGCTTCAACGAAGTCCTCGGCGCCGGATCGCGCCTGACCGAACTCGTGGCCGGATGCCTGGAACACGGCCGCACGTTTCGCCGCGAGGAAGTCGAATACCTGACCCCCTCGCACGAATTGCGCCAGCTCGGCGTGACGATCTCTCCGATCCAGAACAACGCCAACGAAATCACCGGCGCGATTTGCCTGTTGAGCGACCTGACCGAACTCGCCGCTCTGCAAAAGCAGATTCACATGAAGGAAAATCTGGCCGCCCTTGGCGAGCTTTCCGCGGGCATCGCGCACGAATTCAAAAACGCTTTGGCGACGATTTCCGGCTACGCCCAAATGATCCGGAGCGAAGCGCAGCCCGGCACCGATTTGCACGAGCACGGCGAACTGATCCTCCGGCAGACGCGGTCGCTGACCCACGTGGTCACGGAATTCCTGAAATTTGCGCGCCCCCTGGAACTCGCCGACGAACAAGTATCCATCACCCCAATGATCGAGCGAATCGTGGCGGAAATCAGCGAGGTTGTGCCGGGAGTTCCATTCGTGACCATGGGTGAGTTCGGCGATGTCTCCGGCGATGATGCCCTGCTGCGGCAGGCGATTCTCAATTTGGCGCGCAACGCCGCGGAAGCCGCAACCGACAATCCCGCCGGCGGGCGCGTGATTATTCGCGGCGAGATTGACAAATCCGGCCCGCTCCCGGGACAGCGAATTTCCATTACGGACAACGGCCCGGGCATCCCGGCCGAAGCGTTGACCAAGATTTTCATGCCCTTCTACACAACGAAGGCCAATGGAACCGGCCTCGGCCTGGCCGTCGTGCAAAAAATCATTGTCCAGCACGGGGGATCGATTGAGGCGCGCAACCAGCCCCTGGGGGGAGCGGAATTCATCGTATGGTTACCATTTGAACGCGAAGCAGTCAGAGCGATTGATTCAGCCGCCGCCCGCATCTAAACTAGGGGTGCTCAGATCCGCCGTTTGTCCACCGAAAGGCGGCCAAAAACTATGAATACAAAGAGACTTATTACCCTGGCTCTGGGATCCTTGCTGCTGGCCGCCCCGGCCTATCTTGCTGCGCAGGACCAGGATCAGGGAAGCGTGGCCGATGCGGCTCGCAAGGCCCAGGCTGAGAAAAAGAACGCCCCGAAAGCCAAGATGACGATCGATAACGACAATCTTGGCACGCTGACCGGCACAGTCAACGTCGTTGGCGAGGAGCCTGCCCCGTCCGGTGACCAAGCCAATAAGGCCGCGGATGAGAATACTACAAAACCCGGCGACAAAGCGCCTGTCAAGGACGAAGCCTACTGGCGGAGCAAATTTGCCGCCGCCAACAAGAAACTCGCGGACGATCAGCACGAACTCGACATCCTGCAGCGCGAATTCAACTTGAAGCAGGACCAGTTTTACACCGATCCGACGGCTCAGCTGAAACAGGAGTATTCACGCCAGGACTTGAACGATTCAAAGGCGAAGATTGACGCAAAGGCAGCAGTGGTTGATCAAGATAAAATGGACATCTCCAATCTTGAAGACGAAATGCGTCGAGCAGGCGGCGATCCGGGCTGGGCAACACCGCCCGCGCAGCCCGCTCCAGGAGAATCCGCTCCGGAACAACCTGCTCCGGCACCCGCGCCAGCGCCACAGCCTTAGTTCGCGTAAATCGGCGCTGCGGTTCGATCCGAGCATCCGGTATTCGCCCTATAGCGATCTCCGCACAAGGCCGAAGGGCCGGTCACTTCGCGGCTTGAAATCGTGATAAAAGAAAATTAATGGAACCCCTGCTTCTGGTCGAAGACAAACCTGAGCTGCGCGCCATGCTCAAGAAGGCGCTGGAGCGCGCGGGCCACGCTGTGGACGAAGCCCCGGACGGCTCCTCCGCTGTGGCGAAAGTTCGCGCGCGCCGTTACTTGCTCGTCTTGACGGATTTGAAACTTCCCGGATGCTCGGGGCTCGAAGTTCTCCGCGAAACCAAACAGGCCGACCCGACCATTCCCGTCATCCTGATCACGGCATACGGCTCGGTGGAAGAAGCCGTGACGGCGATGAAGGATGGCGCTTACGATTTCATCCAGAAGCCCGTGGACCTGGACCACTTGAATCTGCTGGTCGACCGCGCTTCCCAGCAGCAGGAACTTCTGCGCGAAAATCTTCTGCTCCGCGAGGAATACGCGGAACGATACGGCTTTCCGCGAATCGTCGGCGAACACAAAAGCATGCAGGAAGCCACGCACCAGGTGCAGCGCGTGGCCGCCACCGATTCCACGGTTTTGCTTCTGGGGCAAAGCGGCACGGGGAAGGAACTCTTTGCGCGGGCGATCCATCATCTTTCTCCGCGGCGGCAGCATGCCTTCGTTGCGCTGAACTGCGCCGCGATTCCGGAAGGGCTCGTCGAAAACGAGCTGTTCGGCCATGAACGCGGCGCGTACACGGGCGCCGGTTCGCGCAAGGTCGGCAAGATGGAACTGGCCAATCGCGGCACTATTTTTCTGGACGAAATCGCCGAACTCCCGCTCAGCACGCAGGCCAAACTTTTGCGCGTCCTGGAAGAGCGCAGCTTTGAGCGCGTCGGCGGAACGCAGCTCGTCGACATCGACGTTCGCATTCTAGCGGCCACGAACAAGGACCTTCGCGAAGCGGTCGCCTCCAAAACGTTTCGCGAGGATTTGTACTTTCGTATCGCCGCGGTCCCTATCACCATCCCGGCCTTGAGTGAGCGCGGCGACGATGTGTTGTTGCTGGCGGACCATTTTCTGGAGCGTTTCCGGCTCGAATTCCGCAAGCCGAATTTGAAATTTGCCTCGAGCGCCCGCACCGCTTTGCGCGGCTATTCGTGGCCCGGCAACGTCCGCGAACTTCAGAACACGATCGAGCGCGCGGCCATTCTGACGGACTCTGAGACCATCGAAGCGCCGGACCTGCAACTTCCCGCCCCGCGCCCTCCCGATGGCGATATGCCCGCGGGAATGTTGGCGGAAGCGTTTGATTGGGGCGGCACGCTGCAGGATGTGGGAACGCGCGCCGTGGCATACGTGGAACGTTTCAAGATCGAGTCTGCGCTGAAATCTTCAAAGTGGAACAAGACGCGCGCCGCCGAACAGCTCGGCGTTTCCTACAAAACGTTGCTGAACAAGATTCGCCTTCTAGGCTTGGAGAACTAAGTAGCACAGACTTCAGTCTGTGGGTTCCCATTTGATCTTGCCTGGCGCGTCGATCCCGCCAACCAGTCACGCGCACCAGTCCTGGCTAACGCGGTCGGCCCGGGTTCGCTGACGAAACCCCACAGGCTGAAGCCTGTGCTACCAAAACCCGCCTACGGCTTGATCGCTGTGTGCAGCGCAACAATCCCGCCGGTCCAGCGTTCAAACCGCACATCAGTATATCCAACTCGCTCGAACAAGCCTTGCAACGCTTCTGGCGATGGAAATTTGCTGACCGAACTCGGAAGATACGTGTACGCGGAGCCGTTCCCTGAAATCAGCCCACCAAGCCGCGGAAGCACTTGCCGGAAATAAAAACGGTAAAGACTTCCAAACACTTTTCCCGGGGGCTCGCCAAATTCGAGAATTGCAGCGACGCCACCCGGCTTCAGCACGCGCAGGATTTCAACCAGCCCTCGCTCATAATTTGCAAGGTTTCGGAATCCGAACGAACAGGAAACCAGATCGAAGCTTCCGTCGCCAAACGGAAGAGCGAGCGCATCCGCCTCGACAAACGTAACGCTTGCGCCGCATGCCGCGGCTTTGGATCGCGCGCGCGCCAGCATTTCAGGAACGAAATCGGACCCCACAATTTCAGCTCCCACCGGCGCTTCCTTGCGAAACGCCAATGCCAGATCGCCCGTGCCGCAGCACAGATCGAGCACGCGCGCGGCCGGGTTGTGGAGGACCGCGCTGAATCGCTTCGCCACGCGGCGCCGCCATACCTTGTCGATATCGAGGGAGAGGAGGTGATTCAGGAGATCGTAGCGCGGCGCGATGCGGCCGAACATTTCCCGGACGTGAGCCGCCACTTCCCTTTCGTCCTGGACGCCTTCCGGACGCGTGCCGGGAACGCCGCTCTCGGATGCGGATTTCATTTGCGGCGGCTCTTCCGAGTTTCGGGTTGCTCCGAGGCGATGGCGCACTCGCGCAGCACCCGCACCAGCATTTCTTCTTCGGCCTCGATGCCGCATCGCACCCGGCCGATGCGCTGGGGCAGCACAAAACGCAATCGCCCGGCGCGCGTCTTTTTATCGGATTGCATCGCGGCAATTATTTTCTCGGCGGGTATGGACGGCCACGCCGGCAGCGGCCCCACTTGCGCGATCAATCTTGCTACTCTCTCTTCCTCACGAGGCGAGAGCATGCCCTTTTCCACCGCCAGCCGCGCCGCCGCGATCATGCCCCATCCCACAGCCTCGCCGTGAAGATACGTTCGATAGCGCGTGACGCTTTCAAGAGCGTGCGCGAAGGTATGCCCGAAATTCAATATTTCGCGCAACCCCGATTCATGCTCGTCTTCGGAAACAACTCGCGCCTTCTGCGCCACCGAGCGCTCGATCACAAATGTGAGAGCGGCGCGATCCCGGCGCAGCACCTTCTCCAGTTTCTGTTCGAGAAACTGGAAAAGTTTGGCGTCGCCGATCACGCCGTACTTGATGATTTCGTAGATTCCCGATCGAAATTCGCGCGGCGGCAAACTGCTCAGCAATCCCGGATCAGCTACAACGCCCTTCGGCGGGTAGAACGCTCCGACGAGATTCTTTCCCTCCGGAAGATTAACGCCCGTCTTTCCGCCGATCGCGCTATCGACTTGCGCCACGACGGTTGTAGGAACATGGATCAGAGCGATTCCGCGCGCATAGCTCGCCGCGACAAATCCAGCCACGTCGCCGACCACTCCTCCCCCGACGGCGACGATGAGCGCGCGGCGGTCCGCCCCCGCGCGAACAAGATCGCTGCAGGCCCGTTCGACCGTGGAAAGATTTTTCGCGGTTTCGCCGTCATCGATCAAAATCGTGGCGCGCCGGGCGTCCGCAAGCAGCCGTTCGATGCGCGAGCCCCAATGCCTCCACACCCGCGGCGACGAAATCACAAAAACCGCTCCGTCTTGCCGGATGCGGGACACCAGGCGCGGCAATTCCCGCAGCACCCCCCGGCCGCACAGCACATCGTATTTCCCGTTCGCCGCCCGAACTGAAATTCTCTTCATCCGTTTTCTTCGGTGGTGATTTCCCTTAAGTGCCTCCTAGGACATCAAAAAATGTAACACAAATGGCGAAGCGCGAAGCTACACAAACGGTTCTGGATTCTGTTCTAATTTCAGCCTCTTTTCTACGGCTGAATTTGAGATTGGTGTTTAGGAGGTCCGACCTTCAGGTCGGACGAAGAGCGACGCGTGGACGTGGGCTTTAGCCACTGAAGCTTCAGTGGCTAAAGCCAATTATTGCCCATACCCGGGAGTCGGGGCTGAAGCCCCGACCTCCTAAATGCCTAGGACCGCCGAGTCGATTTCCAGATTGGGTTCTATATGAGATCAACATAGGAACGGCAATGCTCCCATCCCGATCGCTGCTTCTATTGTTTGACGTATTTTCTTACATCCTTCAGGACGACGTCGGCGCCGTACACGCTGCCGCTCGCATCCGCCGCGACACCTTCCGGAGCGTTGGTCGGCACACCCGGCGGCGGAGGAATCGGGATGAATGCCGTTACCTTGGCGTCTTTGGCGCTCCCCACTCGAATACCCTGCTCGAATCCGGGATTATAAGAGGGACGCTTTGGGTCATCCGATTCGGACATCGAGTCTGCCACATAGAGCACGTCGTTTCGATCGATGAATACACCGCTGGGCACGCCAAATTGCGTCCACTGGTCGAGAAATTTTCCTTCCTGGTCGAAGATCTGGATCCGCTTGTTCCCACGGTCCGCCACAAATATGCGTCCCTTGGAATCCATGGCAATGCCGTGGGGAACTTCGAACTGGCCCGAGCCCGTACCGTGCTCTCCCCACTGCTTGATGAACTTCCCGTCCTTCGAGAATTTCACGATGCGCGCGTTGCCCGTCCCGGCGGTGTGGCCATCCGCGACGAAGATGTCGCCATTCGCGCCGATCACAACCCCGTCTGGTTGATTGAACGTGTCCGGGCCATCTCCGGCGACGCCCGCTTTCCCGAGCCTCATCAAAACTTTTCCGTCGGGGCTGAACTCGATTACTTGCTGCCCCTTCCCATCTTTTCCTGAATTGTCCGTCGCCCACACATTTCCGTTCTTATCGACATAGACGCCGTGAGGCACGACGAACATGCCTGCGCCAAAACTCTTGAGAAGTTTGCCGGAGGAGTCAAATTCAAGAATTGGGTCCAGTGTCGAGTCGGCGCAGGAATTTCCGCCGCACCGCTCCGCAACCCAGACATTGCCCTTTGAATCGACCGTCAGCGCATTCGTCGATCCCCACGGCCTTCCGTCCGGCAGCGGCTTCCCCCAACCCTCCACTGCGCGATACGGGTTGGGCGCCGAATTCGGTTGGGAGTCAGCGTGGATATACGCCCTGCTTCCAAACATCGCCATCACCACGATGGCGGCGACGGCCAGCATGAATCCGATGTGAGACAGTTGTGACTTCACAATTCCTCCTATAAAACTCGCGTCACCAAGAATTTCCGATTTGAACGTCTCGTTTGTGCATCCTACGCTTCCCCTGACCTCGACGCAACGAATTGGCTTGCTCCCGGCATTTATTTCGAGATGGCGATAGCGTAAAGTGATCTGGCATTATTTTGCTTCATGGGGAGGATTCGGCAAACGTGAAGACGATACACCTGGGACAAAATGGACCTTTAGTTTCGCAATTCGGGCTGGGATGCATGGCCATGTCCGACATGTACGGGCCTTCGGATGAATTGGAAAGCATAGCCACGATTCACGCCGCGCTCGATGCGGGAATCACGATGCTCGATACGGGCGACTTCTACGGAATGGGACACAACGAAATGCTGATCCGGCGGGCGATCGAAGGCAGGCGCAAGGACGTGTTTCTCGCCGTTAAATTTGGCGCCATGCGCGGCCCGGACGGGTCGTTCAACGGCTACGACCTGCGCCCCGAAGCTGTAAAAAATTTCCTCTCCTATACCTTGCGCCGTCTGGGAACGGATTACGTCGACCTCTACCAACCGTCGCGCGTCGATGCGCGCACACCAATCGAGGAAACCTATGGAGCGTTGGCGGGCCTCGTTCAGGCGGGCTACGTTCGCCACATTGGCATTTCCGAAGCGTCCGCGGCGACGATTCGCCGGGCCTACAAAGCGGCTCCCATCGTCGCCCTACAGATTGAATATTCCCTCGTCAGCCGAGGCGCGGAGGCGACGATCCTGCCCGCGGCGCGCGAACTCGGAATGGGAATTACCGCCTACGGTGTGCTGTCGCGCGGCTTGCTTTCGGGATCTCCGGTGACTTCGCCAAAGGACATCCGAAAACACTTGCCGCGATTTCGCGGCGAGAATTACGAGAAAAACCAGGCGCTCGCCAACACGCTGAGCGCGATCGCCGCGAGCAAGGGCGCGACCGCTTCGCAGGTAGCGATCGCCTGGGTGATGTCCCGTGGCGCTGACATTGTCCCGCTGATCGGCGCGCGCCGCCGCACTCAATTGGCCGAATCGCTCAAGGCGCTCGATTTGAAATTGACGCCCGAGGACCTGGCTCAGATCGAACGCGCGGTCCCAGCCGGCGCCGTCGCCGGAACCCGCTACGGCGAAGAGCAAATGCGCTGGCTGGACAGCGAAAAGCCCGTGGCGCAGCCTTAGTGGCACAGGCTTCAGCCTGTGGGTCTTAATGCAAGCAAGCCCTGCGAATCGCCACTCTTCACGGAATCGAGGAGCCGCGTGAAAATCGTTATCTGGGCCTTAGTCCTGGCCCTCATTTGGACCGCCGCGCTGATCCTGATTGCCCGCACGGTCGGCCTTCATTCCACTCCGGGAATGTGGACGGGCGCAGTCGGGTTGCCGGGCGTGGTGATCGCCAACTGGATCCAAGCGCAACTCTTTCATAGGTTCCATCGCTCGCTCGGATACAGCCTGATGTTCCTGATCAATTGGGGATTCTACTGCAGCGTGCTTCAGGGAATAGTTTCGTTCAAACGCAGGATTTGGGTTAAGTAGCACAGGCTTCAGCCTGTGGGTTTTGGTCCGTGCAAGGACGAAACCCCACAGGCTGAAGCGTGTGCTACTTAACCCTCTTTTCCAGCTCCGGCACTGTCTCAATTAATACGTGACCCGTGATCGCCAGCGTGCGCGGATCGATCTTGTCGAGCGTATCGCGAGGGGTATGCCAGTATTCAAGGACAGAATTTTCAAAATCGATGATGTCCGCCGAGGGAACACCGCGCTTGACAAATGCGATGTGGTCATCTTCGATGGCGTTCAATTCGTTGTTAAATACTTTGCCGTAGCCAAGCCGCGCGGCGGTGGACCATATAAGCTCCGTCAGCCACGGGGTCGAATTCGATTCGCGCCGGTAAATCGGATTTGTCGGTCCAACCATGTCCACCAGGATCAAGGCCTTGACGCGCTTCAACTCGCCCGATACGGCGAGGCTCGCGGCGAGTTCGCGGCTGCCATAAGTATCATCCCGATTGTTCCAAGTCACATTAAAATCTTCCTCGCCGTCAAAAAACGCCAGCCAGATCGTGGCCGCATTTTTTCGCGCGCACAGCAGACGCGCCAGCTCCAGCAGAACGCCCGTGCTCGAGCCGCCGTCGTTCGCGCCAACAAAGTTGTCCAGCCGCTTCGTGTCGTAGTGCGACGAATAAATAAGAATGTTGGGATTCGTGGAGGGAATTTTGACAAGGATGTTTTTCATGGCCACGTCGCCCACCGGCGTCGACGTGGCGTGAAAATCCTGCTCTTCCACCGGACATCCGAAACTTTTCAGCTGGGCGATGATGTATTGCTGCGCGCGGCGAATTCCTTCGGACCCGGCCGGATGCGGTCCGATGGCCACAAGCTGTTCGACATGCTTGTACGCCCGGGCGCCGTCAAAGCCACCCGTCGTATCCGGCGCGGGCGCGGGCGGAAACGTGGCCGCCTGGGGAGTGCTAGTTGCTTGCGCGCCGCTTTCGGATGACGAAGAATGCCCGCACGCGGCGAGGCACGCAAAGCAAAGCGCCGCGAAAAGAAGCGTCCCCCGTCCCAACCCGTGCAATCGCAACTTCATTTAACGCGCCCCTTGATCGGCCATGGCCGCGCGCTTCTCTTTGTTTCGCACCACGAGCGCGGCCACTCCGATGCCCAGAAAATACAGCAGCACCATGGGCGCCATGAAGACGAGCATCGTGGTCGCATCCGGCGTGGGCGTCACGATCGCGGCGACGATCGCGATGATCAGAATCGCGTAACGCAAATTCTTCCACAGAAATTTCGGCGTCACGATCCCGAACAGCGCGAGAAAGAAAATCAACACAGGCAATTCAAAAATAATTCCCAGCCCCAGCAACACGATCAAAATGAAATCAAAATACTCGTTGATGCTGATCAGAGGCCGGAACGGGCCCTGAAACCCGATCAGGAAATCCAGCATGTACGGGAGCATGATGAAATAGCCGAACGAGATCCCCGCAAGAAAGAGAAACACGGACGAAAAAATAAAAGTGGTCACCGCCTTGCGCTCGTGCTTGTAAAGCCCGGGCGCTATGAACAGCCAGACTTGATACAGCACGAATGGCGCGGCGAGAACGACGCCGATGTAGATTCCGAATGTAATGATGATATTGATCAGGCCCGCCGGGCTGGTGTAGATCAGCTTGTCTTCCAGATGCTGCTTGCGCAACGCCTCTTGCATCGGACGAGAAATGAAGTCCATCGCTTTTTGGGAGATGGTGACGCCGATGCCGGCGCCGATGACGATGGCGATTGCGGAATTGATGAGCCGCTTGCGCAAATCCACAAGGTGCTCAAAAAACGACATCTTGCCGCCCGGCTCTTGCTCGGGCGCCGGTGTGGAGGGGTCAGACTGCGGCATTGTCATCAGAAGATTTCTCGTGTGGAACGCTTACCGCTTCAGGCGCAGGCGGCTGTGACGTGCCGGCATCGGCATGCGGCGAAGGGGCCGCTTCGTTTTGTGGCTCGGCAGAAGCAGGCTCGGCAGGCGCGGACTCAGAAACAACCGGCTCCTCGCGCGGCACCGCACCTTCCGGAGCCGGCGAAGGCGCGGGCACAGGCATCTGCGCAGCCCGGGCCGCCGTTGCGATTTCCTCATCGCGAATGCGCGTCTGGCGCTCGAGATCGCGAACTTCATCCTCAAGCGCATAGCGAAAATCGTTGGTCATTTTGCGGAATTCCGCGGTGGCTTTGCCCAGCATGCGGGCGAGTTCCGGCAGCTTCTGAGGGCCAAAAATAACCAGGGCCACGACAAACAGTACGACTAAGTGAGGCAGACTCAACATGGCCAGTGCTCTGTGCCTTTTTGGATCGATCGCAGAGAATTCAAGCGGCCGGGAACCGCCCTTGAATACGAATCCGCTCTAAAATCCGGCGGGCTCCCCTTCGCGCCTGGGAAGAACAAGTCCAGCCCGCTCCGTCTAATACCCATGTGGAATCATAGTGGACGCGCGAAGGGGTGTCAATTCAGGCTCTATGCTATACTAATGGGCATTGTGCATGGCAACGCGCCGTGCCGCAGGAAAGCGAGGGCGAAATGCAGGGTGAGAGGCGTGGAGCGCTGCTCGTCATAGGTGTATTGGTCGTATCCGCAGTCCTGGGGGGCATTTACGGTCCGTCAGTACGCGCAACGTCCAACGATGTAAACAACCTGCAGGACTCGGTCAAGTCCTTTACGCATGTCCTGTCGATCGTCCAAAAAGATTACGCGATTCCTGTCGATACCGATCATGCCATTTATTCCGGTGCGATCCCGGGAATGCTGCGCGTTCTTGATCCGCACTCCAGCTTTTTCGATCCCCGCGCCTACGCCAATCTTCGCGAAGACCAGCGCGGAAGATATTACGGCGTCGGGATGACGATCGTGCCGCGCGATAACTTCACGTTTGTGCTCGCGCCCATGCCGGGCTCGCCTGCGTTCCGCGCGGGCATTCGGCCGGGCGATGTGATCATGGCTGTGGATGGAAAATCCACGGAGGGGTTGAGCAGTTCCGAAGTTGCCGACATGCTGAAGGGTCCCAAGGGCACAGTCGTTCACATTTCGATGAAACGCGTCGGTTACACCGAAAATCTCAGCTTCACCGTGACGCGCGACGAAATTCCCAAACATTCCGTCGACCTCGATTTTGAAGTCAAGCCCGGCATCGGCTACATCAAGCTTTCCGGATTCAACGAGACCACGGATACCGAACTCGCCATGGCGCTGAAAGATTTGGACGCCACCAAACTCGACGGCCTCGTTCTTGACCTGCGCGGAAATCCAGGCGGCTTGCTGAATGAAGCCGTGGCTGTTTCCGACATGTTCCTCGACAAGAACCAGCTGATCGTTTCCCATCACGGGCGCGCATCGGCCGAGCGCCGCTACTACGCCGTGCGCGGCAACCGCGGCGTCACCATTCCGCTGGTGGTCATCGTCAACGGCGGTTCCGCCTCCGCTTCGGAGATCGTGACCGGGTCGATCCAGGACCATGACCGCGGCCTGGTGGTCGGCGAGCAAAGCTTCGGCAAGGGCCTCGTTCAGACCGTGTCCGGACTGAGCGAAAACACCGGCCTGGCGCTGACGACCGCTCGTTACTACACGCCCAGCGGCCGCCTGATCCAGCGGGACTACAAAGATATTTCGCTCTACGACTACCTCTACAATCACAAGAACCCGCCTCCCACCGAAGTCAAGCTGACAGATAGCGGCCGCCAGGTTACCGGTGGAGGCGGCATTACCCCTGATGTTGCCGTAGCGCCGGGCAAGCTCAACCCATTCCAGGAATCGCTCCTGCGGCACGAGGTTTTCTTCGCCTATCAAGGCGGAGTCGGCGGATTCACCACCTACTTCCTCGGGACCAAGCCGGAAATCACCAAGGACTTTGTCGCCGGCGATAGCGCGATGAAGACGTTCCGCGCCTACCTCGACAAGGAAAAAGTCCCCTACACCGAGGATGACATCGCGCAAAATATCAGCTGGATCAAGCGCGAAATCCGCAAGGAAGCGTTCATCTCCGTGTTTGGCCTGACCGAAGGCGCCAAGGTGGACCTCGACGACGACGTACAACTTCAGAAGGCGGTCGAGTCCTTGCCGCAAGCCCGCGCGCTGTACGAAAACGCCCGGAAGATCATCGCGCAACGCAACGCGGGATCCAGCGCGCAGCAGCAATAGTTACCGCAAGATTCACATCCTTCAAATTTTACGGCGAAGCTGGTCGGGTGCGGGCTCTACTTGGAGCCCGCCAGAATTTGGAATCCTGACTACGCCCTGCTAAAATCGCACCAGTTCGGTGGGCGGCTAGCTCAGCTGGGAGAGCGCATCGTTCGCAACGATGAGGCCGGGGGTTCGAATCCCCTGCCGTCCACCAAAATTCTTGATCCCTTGCGCTCATTTCAACCGCGAGGCAAAAGTCAAAATCCCCAGCCTTCAAGAACCGAAGACTGGGGCACCCGCCAATTCAAAATCAATTAGAGCCCGGGCCACCCTCTATGACGTTGTCGGCTCTGTCAAGAGACACGTAGAGTGTATGAGCTGCGGGCAGCTCGTTTTTGTTCTTACTTAAAAGGGCCTTTGCTCTTTCCTTCATTTTGACCAAGGCTCGCTGCGTAAATCTAGCGGTGGAATCTGGTTCCACCAGCCATCTATTCGGTCAATCGCTTCCGACCATGATTCATTCTGCAGACCCCGCGATCGCTCGCGGGAGCAAGGCGCCCAATCAGCCGAGCGATGAACTTGCGTCCATCAGGGTGGCCCCCGGGCTGCCTTGCCTGCGAACCAGCCGTGCGTAATCTGCTCCACTACGCAGCATCCAGTACATACGCACAGCTAACTTGCGCGCGATGGCCACTTTCGCCACTGCGTGTCCTCTACGGAATTTCAAACGTTGATAGTCCTGCCGCAGCGCGGGATCTTTGCGCACCGCGGGATACACGGCTTCGATCAGCAGCCAGCGCACCATGGTGTTGCCCTGTTTGCTGATGGCTCCCAGTCTGCGCCGTCCGCCGCTGGAGTCCTCGCTCGGATTCAGTCCCAGATAACTGGCGATCTTCTTGCTGCGAGCGAAACGAGCGATCGGACCGATGGCCAGAACAAAGGCCAGCGAGGTCACTGGTCCAATGCCAGGATGGGTCATCAGGAGCACCGCATCTTCCCGGCGCTGGGCTTCTTCCAGAACCGCGCGATCCAACTCCGCGATTGCGGGTTCGAGTTGGTCGAGCAGTTTCAGAAGTTCTTCGCGCCGCCGGCTGGCCCACGGTGCTAGCCCCAAGTGCACCAACTCCACGCGGCCTTTTTTGGTGAACAACTTTTTCTTGCGGCACAGTCCCTCACTCAGGGCCAGGGCGTGCAGTTGATTGCCCAGCATCGTGCGCAGGCAAACCAGCTTGTGACGATGCCAGAGCAACTGCCGCAGGTCTCGCTCGGCCGGCGTGGGTACCCAGATCTTCGGAAAGCGTTTCGCCAGCAGCAGATCCAGAATGAGCCGGGCGTCGCGCTCATCCGTCTTTTGTTTGCGCACTTCGCTGGCGCGAATCTTCGCCGAGTCTCCGATCCACAGTTCGTGGCCCAGTTCCGCCAGCAACCGCTCGAACCAGCGAATCGGACCCGTCGCTTCGATGCCCACCCGCACCGGTCCTTGCAAATCCCGGTAGAACGCCTGGGCCTCCCCGCTCTGGTGATCCAATCGCCGCTCGATCAGCTCCCCGGTAGCCTCATCCATCATGGCAATCTGTTGGTAGCGTGTGTGAAAATCACATCCTATAATCTTCATTGCTCGGCTCCTTTCTTCCGAGCCTTGGTCGTTAGCGCTACCAAGTCTACTCGGAAGGAGGAGCCGACAACGTCATCTAATCAGCCTAACTCAGCCATTAGTCCCTCTTAATAATGACCACGCCCCCTCTATCCTTGACGGCGCACCGAAACCTGATAAGTTTACACAATTCAAGGGGCGACTGTGTCAACCGACAACATTCCGAGGGAGATGACCAAACCGTTTTCCGTCCGACGGCGCGTTAACCGCAAGATACTTGCGTTCTCGCTCTGTATAGGGTCAGTGGGGGCGGTAATTGCAGCAGTTGCTTATTGTATCCCCGTGGTGGCTAAGTTGCAGGAAGCGCAGATGATCAATCAGCGCGCGCTGTCCCAAGTCAACTGTGCTGGTTCAACGTGTGATACCAGTTCATATACGACCACTTCTTGGCTGGAAGGCCCAGACTACTTCATAGACGAAAAGACCAGATACTTCGTAGATGTGCCAGCCTCCCAACAGGAAGAGCTAATCCGATTTCCGCAACTGGATCTTGTCGATACCGCATTCGTCAGGCAGTTTCGCCAACCTACATCGTATATGACCCTCGACGGGGAGGTGTGGCGTTTGTATTCACAAGCTGCAGGTTCTGGCGATCGAAACGTCGAAATAATCCTCGGCTACGCGCAGAAAGCTCCGTGGAGAATATTGACCGCTTCGGCCTCAGAAATTCGAAGCATCGATCTGGAGCTTCAGCGTGAAGCCACTGGCATGGCCGAAAACCTACCGAACATATTGCGGGGAGCGGGGTCCAGCCAAAAGCTCGCCGCAGACGGTTTCGCGGTTCTGGATGCAAAAACGGGTGAGGTCTTAAGATGGGGTCCCTGGATTCCGATGTTCTTGGCGAAGGATGCGCGCATCCCGATACCAGGTCGCCATCTTTATTATTGGAATGGGCAACTCTATGTTGTTCAGACCACCGAAAATGGCGGGCTCATGGCGGTGTCGTTGGTATCGCTCGGCGATGTCTGGTGGCTCGGAGCCCTCGCGGTATTGGGCTTCATGATAACGGCTGCGATCGCTCGCATTTTGAGTCGGAGATTCCTGAGAAATTACTTCGCCGTAACAAACATACACGTGCCAGGCCTAGAAGAGGCGTGTCGCTTGGGCGAAGGGCAAGATGTGGAGTTCAAGCGAGGCCTCTCGGAAGATGAGACAAAACCAAGTAATTCCGACGACGAATTGTTGCGTACCATCGTCGCGTTCGCAAACACCAACGACGGAGTCATTTTCGTGGGCGTCGACGATTCGAGTAAGATCAAAGGTCTAGGATTCGACTTTCGGCAGAAAGATCGATTTGAGCGAAAAATACGGCAGCTGGTTCGCACTCGCGTTAAGCCGAATCCTCCAATTGAGGTCTCATTCACAGACGCGCGGGAGCTCGTCGTTGCTAGAATCGTTGTTGCTCGCGGCGAAAGTCCTGCTTACCTTCTAAATGGCGTTGTTTATGTGCGGTCCGGTTCGTCCGACGTTCAGGCACAGCCGGAGGATTTGAGCAGACTTTTCTCGGCTTTCGCTTATTAGAGACGAGAGTTAAGCGCATCGACACGAAAGCAAACAGAGTGAATCCGAATGTCACCCACATCATCCTGTCTAGATTCCGACCCGTAAGAGTAAAATCCTAGTCATGCTGAGAGCGGACGAGCGAGCGGCTTGGAACGGATTCCTGGCCGCAGAACCTGACTTCGCAGGTTGTGAAATCGGGACAGCTATAGACGGACCTGACCCTCCCGATGTCCTGTGCGTAACTGCCTCCGGAAAGAGGGTCGGTATCGAACTCACGAAGTGGGTCGAACATGACCAAGTCAAGTCAGGCAAGGCACGTGAATCCTTTGAAAAGAACTACTTGGATGCTATCGGGAGTGATCTTCGGCCACGACCAGATCGAATCGGTTGGGTCTGGCTCGGCCCGAACGCACGACGGCTTACGTCCAAAGACGAGTCTGAGTTTCGAGCCGAACTCTACGAACTCCTAATCCGCGAGAATGCGGTAGCAGACCCAGAGTGGGACGACCCTCAAGGTGCGCCCGTCACCGACTTCACTGGATTCCCGCTACTCGCAAAGTATTTGAATTCCCTCTGGGTATTCCCCCGGCAACGGATGAAATTTCTGCCGGAAGGACAGCCGTGGGTCATTTTCCGGAGCGCTGGCAGAGCATACTCGCCGGAATGGATGGTCCAGGCCGCGATAGATCGAATTTGCTCAAAAATAGAGGACTACCAAAATAGAGATTTGCACACAATGCATACGCTCGATGAACTCTACCTGCTTTGTTACTACTGCGATGAGGCACTCCTCCACAACACCCCAATTGACGCACCGGGATTTGATTACCAAGCGCTGGCGTGCAAAGTGGCAATGGCAGTGACCAACGAAGATGGCGGTGTGTTTGACAAAGTGTTTCTGTTCCACCCGTATGAAACTCCGAAAGTCGTGCAAGTTTATCCCTCCAAGGCTCCGCATAAATGAGAGATAGCCGATACGGATTGACCATTTTGATCAAAGAGCAGGATGGGTGGCCCGGCCTTTGTTCTCCTAGGAGTCGCTGCACGGGCGAATCATACCATTCCCATAAGTCAACTGTGAGTTATGATGGCCGGTGTTCGGGTGCCCCGTCCTTGAGGCTCTTCAAGGGCGGCGTTTTTGCTCTGGATTCGTGTGCCCTCAGGATTGTGACGCCGGTGCGGTCACGAGTGACTTTGTATCACAACATCTAAGCCAAGAACCCCGCCCTTCACACCGAAGCTGTGAAAAAACCTAATTGCCAATGTTTTTGCGGGTTTTTGGGATGATACAAAATGTATACCGAGGTGCGAATAATCGCTTGTAGGGCTTCTAATTGAGAAAAGTTTTTGAGGCCATTTCCGAGTTTGAGTTACTTCACAGCTTCACCTCGAAGGACGGGGCGCCCTCAATTTCCGATTTAAAGGCCGGGGGTTCGAATCCCCTGCCGTCCACCAATTTTCTCTGGCATACTGTGCAGGGCACGAACCGGATGAGAGGTTCCGTCACGGTTCGGCTTTCCGAATGAGAAACCTCGTCCATTTCTCGCCGAGTCTGCGCGGCTTTTGCCTGGTTTCTTTTGTAGCGCTATCGCTCGTGGCCGGGTGCGGAAAAAAGGGCGCGGACCCCCAGACGCCCGCGGCGCCTGTCAACCCGCACTCCGTAACGATCTCCTGGGTCGCCAGCAAATCTCAAGTTGCCGGGTACAACGTGTATCGCTCGTCCGGATCCGGCAATCCGGTCAGGCTGACGAATGGAATCGTTCTCGGCACGGAATATACCGACAGAACCGTTGCGGCAGGCCAAACGTATTCGTACTATGTCACGTCGGTTGACCTCAAAGGGATCGAAAGCAAACCGTCCGTCAAAATCACAGCCACGGTCCCAACGACCGTGACTCCTCCCGCCAAGCAATGATCCTTCCCGTCTGTCCTAAAGTGCAGTAGCCACACACCTGTACTTCATGAATCTGCCCGGACCGGGCGCAGACACGGTAAACTATCTAGATGCCAGTCCGACTGATTGCGCTCGATATCGACGGGACGCTCCTTGACGAGCGGTCCCAATTGCCCGCGATCAATCGCAACGCGGTCGCTGAAGCCGCAGCCCGGGGAATCGAAATCGCCCTGGTGACGGGACGCCGCTACGATTTCGCGACGCCGATCGCGCGTCAGTTCCCTTGCCCGCTGACGATGATCGTCAACAATGGCGCTCTCGTAAAATCCAGCGCTGGGGACACTCACTTCGTCAATTTGCTGCCCCGCGGCATCGCAGCGCGTGTGCTTGATGAGGCCGCCGTATTTCGCGAACTGGCCTCCGTGTGCTTCAACCGGCCGCGCGAAAGCCAGGTCATCTACGAAAAGATTGACTGGGACGATCCTTTGCGAGGGGGATACTTTGCACGGAACCGGGAATACCTTTCGCAGATGTCTCCTCTTCGGGATTGCCTGACCGAAGATCCCATCCAGGTGATGTTCACGGGCTACGTCAACCAGGTGCGCGAGGTGGAAACATTTCTCTCGCGCTTGCCGTTCGCCGAGGAGTATTCACTGGCCATGACCGTCTACGACAAGCGCGATTTTGGCCTCGTGGACGTCATCGCCGCTGGGTGTTCCAAAGGCGCGACGCTGGCCGAATGGGTGCGACGGCGTGGATGGTCGCGCGAAGACGTCATGGCCATTGGAGACAACCTAAATGACATGGAAATGCTCCAATTCGCTGGCCTTCCGGTAGTGATGGGAAACAGCGTGCCGGAGTTGAAAACTCTCGGATGGCGTGAGACCCTAAGCAACGATCAAGGCGGCGTCGCCGCCGCCATCGAGCTTTATGCATTTGGAGATGCGTGACGTGAAGCAGTTCCCTCCATTCGGGAAATGGTTCTGCGGGGCGATCGTGGCCCTCGCGGCCCTCGTTCCCTGCGCGCGCGCCGATTACATGGTCCTGCAAACCGGCCAGCGCATCCACGTGACCGGATACGAGCGCGTCGGCGACACGCTCCACCTGACGATGGCCGGCGGCACGCTGGAGATTCCCGCGGACGCGCTCGTGCGAGTCGATCCGGAAGATATTTTCCTGCCCGTCAAAGTAAGATCGCTCGATGTGCCATACGCGAATTTCATTACCGAATCCGCGCGCGCTCACGGGGTAGCTCCAGAACTCGTGGCCAGCGTGATTGCCGTCGAATCCAACTTCAATCCCAATGCGGTTTCCTGGCGATCCGCCCGCGGCCTGATGCAATTGATGCCGCAAACGGCGGCGCGATTTGGCGTGACGCGCGTGTTCGATCCCCAGCAAAATATCGAGGCGGGCACAAAATACTTGAAGGAACTTCTGCTGCGCTACAATGGCGATCTCGCCCTGACCCTGGCGGCCTACAACGCCGGCCCCGACCGCGTCGAACAATACCGCACCGTCCCGCCCTACCGTGAAACGCGCGACTACGTTCGCCGCGTAACGGAAAAATTCCGCAACACCTATCGCGCGTCAAACCAAATTGTCGATTTGCAATAGTAGGACAGGCTTCAGCCTGTCGCTTTTCTGCCAATCTTAGGAAAATCAAACCCGACAGGCTGAAGCCAGTCCTACATGAACCCTACCCGATTGGGTGCGAAGCGCTTGACCAAGGCCAGTCCTCTGGCTTGCTAACGAGGCCCGCCGCTACAGGATTTCGTTCGATGTAAGTCCGAACGCGCTGCCATTCCTCGGGATTTCGGATCCAGTGATCAAAGGATTCATCCTGCCAGAATCGCGAGCCGGTGTGGCCCAGAATGAGATTCGCTTCTCTTGCCGTTGCGCCTTTGATTTGCTGTGTGATTTGGGCGATCGGCGATTGTGGCGCAAGTAGCACGTGAACGTGATTTGACATTAAGACGAAGGCGCGCAAGGCAAACATTTTCCGTTGCTGCGCCGAATCTAGTGCAGCGAGCACGGACTGGGCAATGCGAGAATCCTTCAGCCAAACGGGTCCGGTTCGCGCTTGGTCCAACATGCGGTCGTAAATGACGAAGGCTTTGCCGCTCGATTCCATGCGGGTTGATGGCCGAAATTGCGCGGGGAGTGAGTCGTGGAGGCGCCAGGTGATGAAAATGTCCTGGTTGGGTGGGAGCCAGTGAGGCAAGTGGCGCCGGTAGTATGTCATTATTCGTGACAGCCTAGCATACGACGTCGTTTGCGGGAAGAGCTTTGGGTGTGATTTGGCGAAACCCGACAGGCTGAAGCCTGTCCTACTGGGAAGGCGGCGGCATACCGACAACTGGCGCTTGCGGGCCTTGCGGCGGCTGTTGCCCGTCCGGGGGATTCGGATTGGTCCCGTTCGGATTGGCTCCGTTTGGAGCGGCAGTCGGATTCGCGTTCGGATTTGCGGGCGTCTGCCCCGGCACTGCAATTTGCCCTGTTGGATTCCAGATGAATTCCCACTGCTGGTAGGTGTCGCCTCCTAGATAAATCCGCAAAGAGGGCTTTTTGATTTTGCTGCCGACTCCGATGATATTCCCGCCCATGACAGTTCCATCCAACGGTTGAGGCTGGGATTCCAACGGATTCGCGGCCGACGCCGGGTTGGTTGGCTGTCCCGCTTGACCCACGCCGGGCGTCTGATTCATGCCGGGTGCTGCTCCCGGAGCTGTGCCAGGCGCCGTCCCCGGTGGCGCTAGAGGCTGCAATCCCCCGCCGAGGGACAACGCTCCGCCAGGCCCCGGTGTGGAAAGCGTGGTCTGCAGCAAGCTGGTCTGGCGAAGGCTTCCGATCAATTGCCCGTTCGGACCAACGTAAATGAAGCGCCAGGATCCGTCATCCTTGTTCATGGGATCGGTATAGGCCTGGCGAAGGAAACGGACGCCGTTGGTCTGCTTGGTGAGATCCTCTACTTTAGTCGGATACTTCCCGAATTTCCGGTAGTACAGGCCGATCGCGCGCGCGTACTGCTGCCCGCGCCACACCATTTCCGCTTCTTTTTCGCGGCGGCCTTGCGTGAGCAGGTTCGGAGCGACAGCGGCGGCAGCGATGATCATGGCCGCCACCATGAAAACCACCATCAGCAGGGTGTAGCCTGCCTGGCTGCGCCGGCGCTTTTTTTGTGTCACGAAATTCATCGAGCTTACCCGTTCGGGGGAGGTTCCTCCAGAGTCAGCGTAGCGCGGCGGCCCGAAGAAACCTCTTCCACGTCGGCAGTCGTGTTCGTAAGCCGAACGACACGGAATCGGCCCATGAAGGTATCCCCTTCGCCCGCAATGATGACGTCCTCGTTGTTGGACGTAGCAAAAAACGCCCGCCGGTGGCTCCCGCCGAAATCGCTGACGTAGCCGAAGTATTTGGCGTCAACCGTGAGAGGAGGCGGTCCTGGAGGAGGCCCGGGTGGGGCGACAACCACCTGTTTTGAGGGAGGAGGCGCCGGGGGTGGAGGCATCGTCGCGCTGAAAATGCTGCGGTGAACGCCTTTGTATTCGAGCGCCAGGAAGCGCTTCAGAATATCCAGGCGCAACGCGGGATTGTCCACGTTGAGAGGGGTAAATCGCGCGTCCAGAGAAACCGGCGGCGGAGCGGCCTCGTCGGAAGAAAACCTCGTCCGGTAAAAATTGAAAGCGGTGCCGGCAAGGACTACCAGCAACACTGCAAGAACGATCGTTTTGGTCCGCGTGGTCATGTCACGTCGTCCGGAAATACGTTCTCAGTTGCACGTTCAGGCGAAGCTTCCCCAGGCTGCTGGAGGCCAGGGCGAGACTGTCGAGAACGTAAAAATTGTCGGAGTGTTCGAGTTTATTCAGGAATTGAACCAGGCTGTCGTAGTCTCCCTCGACAGCCGTGGAAATATCCACCTGCATCAGGCCCCGCGCGTCGGGGCTATGCTGGTGAAAGGAGATCGCGTCCGACCGCAAGCCCGCGGATCGCGACAAGTCTCCCAAGTCTTCACTGATCGCCGAATACCCCGCTCCCGCCGGATGAAAATGCGTCGTAAAAAATTCATCCCACTCCTTTTCATCGGCAGGCAATTCGGCCTTGAATCTTTCCAGACGAGTGTTATCCGCGCGATACTGCTTCACCATCATGTCCAGCCGGTTTAAGTCACCGAGTTGAACGTGGGGGGAACTGTTCAGCTTCCATTGGACGCCGATCAGGACGACGTCCGCCAGCAATATGACGGCCAGCACCGACCGGATCATGTTGTTGCGATGTAGAATGACCGGTTTCATCTCAAATCACCGAATACTGCGCCTGAAGCGTGAGCATGACGCGATCGGCCTGCGTCGCACTGATTGGGCGCGTTTCGCTCAGCAACTCGATGTGCGAAAATTCTGGTGAATTTTCGAGAGCCTTCAGGAATTTCAATTTCCCTTCGTCGGTCATGGCGCCCACCAGGACGGTTAACTGCACGTTATCGCCCGCCAGCTTGGGCTCGATGCTGACCACGCGCACGCCCTCGGGAAGAATCCGCTCGAGGTCCATGAAAATCTTGATCCAGGGGAAAGCCCTTTGCTGGATCAGCGAGTTCAGATAGGCGGCGCGCTGCCGGCGCTGCACGGTTTGCGAATTTTCAAAGAATTCGGACAGCCCCTGGCGCTGCTGCTGGAGCTTCGCGATTTGAAGCTCGAGGCCATCCTGCCGCGCGCGAAGCGATTTGTCGCTTCGCCAGACCGAGAACGTGCGATACGAAAGGACGACCAGGGCCACGATGGCAATCGTGCCGATCACGCCGGCGCCCAGCGCGAAGCGCCGGTTGCTCTCCAGCGGAGACGTGGAAAGATTGAGCCGAACTTTCATTCCGTGCGGTTGCGCCTTTCTTTTCCCTGGCCGGTCATGCGCCGCGATTCAGCGTCCAGCCGATCAGGGCTTCCAGTCCGCGGTCCACCAGCGGCTGCTCATCGGAGCGAATTCGTCCTTCGTCGCCGGCAGCCGAAAGCAGAGATCGCACCGGACACCTCAATTCGCGTTCGAACGATTCCTGGAATTCCGGCATGCGTTCGTACAGGCCCGCGAGGCGGACTTGAGCGATGCCCTCGCTCCAGGAGTCCTGATAGTAGGCGGCCAGCGGATAAATTTCATCCAGCAGGGCCTGCGGCGTCACCTGCCGCGCGTCGGCGGGAAGCGTGATGCAGCGGTATCCACAGAGCATCCCTTCGCGAACGATGGCGGTCGTCAGGGTCGAGCCGGCAACGCGCGCCAGGAGAGAGGGCCGCCCATCCGGAAGCAGAGGGATGGCTGCCAGCGTCGAGCTCATCACCACGCCCGGGGTCATCCCCACCGACTCTACCAAAGATTCGTACTCGCGAACAATGCGAAGACGCGCCAGACCCGTAACGATATCCACTCCATCCTCGCGAGGAGATTGGCGCATGTAGGAGATCAGCGTTTCTTCGGCCTCAAAAGGGACGCTCTTTTTCAGGCGCCACCGCAGGATCGGAATGGCTTCCTCCGCCTTTCGGGGGAATACGTCGAAGTGCAACACAAAGACGCGGATCACGGAGTCCGGAAGCAGCAGAGCGACATCTTCGTTCTTCGCGCGCAGGCGCGAGAAGACGCGGCCCACCGCGGACCGCACCTCCGCGCCTTCGATGATGTTCGCCTCCACAGGCGTCGGGAAAACCGCTCCCGGCGACAACGCCTCGATGGCAAACCCGTCCAGCCCCATTCCGCCGCGCGTCCATCGCGCCGCCGCCACATAATCCGCGGCAATTTCGCAGGCGATGAGAGGATGAGGAATGGAATCGAGCCAGCGCGCCAGACGGCGCACGAATCGGTTCTGGTAAATTCCCTGCCGGATGCTGTCGCCGCTACTCAATGAAAGTCACCTTGTTGATTTCCTTGAGCGTCGTGACGCCCTCGCGCACCTTCTGCAGCGCGGAGTCCCGCAGAAACGTCATGCCTTCCTCGCCGGCGGCCCGCTTGATCTCCGATGTGGGCCGGCGGTCGATGATCATCTCGCGAATATGGTCGGACAAATCCAGCAGTTCGGAAATGGCGCTGCGTCCGCGAAATCCCGTGCCGGAGCATTCCAGGCAGCCCGCGCCCTCGACGAATTGCACCGAACCCCATTCCGCCGGATCGAGACCGGAAGCGCGCAGCACTTCCGGCGAATAGCGTACGACCTTCTTGCAATGCACGCAAACCACGCGTACCAGGCGCTGGGCCAGGATGCAGTTCAGAGCGGAAACGAAATTGTACGGCTCGACGCCCATGTTGATGAACCGGCCGATGACGTCGGTGACGTTATTCGCGTGCACTGTGGTGAACACCAGGTGTCCGGTGAGCGCCGACTGGATGGCGATTTGCGCGGTTTCGTTATCGCGAATTTCTCCGACCATGATCTTGTCCGGGTCGTGCCGCAAGATCGACCGCAAACCGCGGGCGAACGTCAGCCCTTTCTTTTCGTTGACGGGAATCTGGGTGATGCCCCGGACTTGATATTCAACAGGATCTTCAATCGTGATGATTTTGTCTTCGTCGGTTTTAATTTCGTTGATGGCGGCGTAAAGCGTCGTCGTTTTTCCCGAACCGGTCGGACCGGTGACAAGCACCATGCCGTACGGCTCGCGGATGTACCGGCGAAACTTTCGCATTTCCTCGCCGGAGAAACCGACCACATCCAGGCTGAGATTTTGAAATTTTTCGGAAAGCGTTTCCTTGTCGAGGACGCGGAGGACCGCGTCTTCTCCGTGGATGGACGGCATGATGGAAACGCGGAAATCGACGAAGCGGCCCTTATAGCGGACGCGGAAACGCCCGTCCTGCGGCACGCGCCGTTCGGCGATGTCCAGTTCGCTCATGACCTTGATGCGTGAAATAATCGTGGAGAGCCAGTCTTTGGAAATCGGCGTCATCGCATGAACCAGGACGCCGTCAATCCGGTACTTGACGGCAACCTCGATGTCCCGGGCCTCGATATGAATGTCGGAAGCGCGCCGCTCCAGCGCCGTGAAAATCACGGTGTCCACCAGGCGAACCACCGGGCTGACCGCTGAATCCTGTTGCGACAAGCTGTCGGCGGAAATGTTCGAATCGGATTCTTCATCCTCTTCGACCACCGTAAGCGTGAAGGCTTCGGTCGCCTGGTCCAGAACCCGCTGGGATTGCTCGGTGCGTTTCAGGAGATCGCTGATTTGGGTGGGCGTGGCGACCTTTAGGATCAACTTCTTGCCCAACAGGAGCGGCAACTCGTCGCTGAGCAGAACCTGGCTAGGATCGGCAACTGCGATCACCAGAGCGCCTCCCTGAGCCTCCATCGGCACAAAGTTGAATCGGAACATCAACTCCGCGGGAATGCTGCGAAACAGCTCCGGATCGATCCTCTGTTCGAACAAATCGACGAATCCGCAGCGGTATCGTTCCGCCAGGCGGCGCGACTTTTCGCGCTCGCCCTGCGGATCGGATGCGGTCGCTAGTGTTTGGTCCGTTGTGCTCATGGCTATCTATCCTACCCCTGGCCGCCGGCGGACAAGGAGAACATCGGCAAGTACAGCGCCACCAGGATGAAAGCAATCAATATCGCCATAAAAATCAGGATGGCAGGCTCGATCAGGGCCACCAAATTCGCCAAATGAGTGTTTACATCGTCCTCATAGAATTCGGCGACGCTGGCGAGCATAGCCGAAAGAGACCCGCTGGCTTCCCCTACTTCGATCATCTCCAAAGCTAAATCAGGCACAAGCCCCGTGGTGGAGAGGCTGCTGTGCAGAGACTGCCCTTCCCGGACGAGTTGCGCGCCGTGCGTAATCGTGCCCGAAATCAGGCGGCTTTTAATCGCTCCTCCCGCGGTCTCCATGGCCTGCACGAGCGGAGTGCCGCCCGCGAGCAGCGTCGAGAGGGTACGGCAAAATTGCGCAAACTGGAATTTCGTGATCGTTTCTCCGATCAGCGGCAGGCGCATCCTGATCCGCTCCATGGCCAATCCGCCCTGCTCGGATTGGGACCATGCAAACACAGCCGCGGCGAGGAACACCAACATCGCCATCGCCCCCATCAAGTACGGCCTGTACGTAACCGTAAGGGCAATCAGGATGCGAGTCGCCTGGGGCAAATTGATATTCAGGTCGGAGTAAAGGCCCGCAAACTTGGGGATCACTGAACTCACCAGATATGCCACGATGCCGGTCGCAGCGGAAATAAGAATAATGGGATAGATCAATGTCGCAATGAGCTTTTTTCGGAACCCGGTCGTGACTCTCTGGTAGGCGATGTAATACTCGAGGACTCCGGACAGGTTGCCGCTCTTTTCTCCCGCCAGAACGGATACTGTGTAGACCTTCGGGAATACGCCCTGCTGTTCCAGTGCCTCCGACAGCGTGGTGCCCTCACGGACCAGGCGGCGCACCTCGCCGAGAACGGGCCGAAGCCGCTCGGCGGCCGCGCGCTCGGTTAGCAGGTCGAGCGCCTTCAGGATGGGGATTCCAGCCTTGATCAGAGTGTTGAATTGCTGATTGAAGACAAGGAAGTCATTTCCGTCGACTGACTTCTGGCGCTTTCGGCCGAACAACTGACCGAGCACTCCGGCTCGCGGCCGGACATTGTAAACGAAAAGGCCGCGGTCGGCGAGCTTCTGGCGAGCCTCCGTCATAGACTCCGCGGGCTCTACCTGCAAGAAGACTTTTCCGCTGCCGTCCGCTACCTTACAGAGAAACTCAGCCATGTCGTGAGTGTACCTCAACCCCTATAGATGCAGAAAGCTGGCCCCACGGCTGCGTGCACTGGGCGATAACTGCACGTTTAAGCCAGCCCGACTAATCTTAGCGTCGCCCGATGGGAAAGACATTGCTCATTTATGAGCGCCGTGTGAATTCCCGGTCAAAGGAATACGGCTCTTGCTTTACCTGGGCCTCTGTTACTACAATTCGGTGGCGTTTGACATTCTGAAATTGATCCCCCACGCACGAGCTGGAGACGAAACTCTCCGGTTCGATTACGCGGCGTCCCACGCTGATCCACAGCCCAGTGAGCCGGTCGGGACGCCGCTTCATTTTTTCAACCCACTGACGGGCCTCCAAAATATGCGAACGAGTCGACCCCTATAGGGGTGATTCGGACAGGGATGCGCCATCCACAATGGCAACTCCGACCGGGACTTGAAAATGGAAGAAGTCCCCCGCCAAGGGAATGTCCGACTGCCAGTTTCCAAAGCGATATTCCAGCTCAATCGCGCCAGGCTGCCGAATTTCAATGCGGGCGAGCTCTCCCGAGGAGGTATCTACTTCTAGAAGAACTTCGGTGTACTCAATCCCTTCGGACAGATTCTTTGCTTGCTTGGGAAGACAGCGAAGGACCGCGTGGCCGCTGGGAATTCCACTTTGATTGACCAGGTCGATCTGACTGCACAAACGGGAAAGATCCGCCTTCCCCGTCAAGAGCGCCAGCGGGGTGCGCCAATCGGAACTCTCCTTGACCGGAGCCTTCGTCACCGTATGGTCGTACGGAACGTAAAACCACGTCGTCTTCCCATCCACGAGAAAGAGTTTCTTTTCCGGCGAGTCATATTCCCAGCGCATTTGTCCCGGGCGCCGGAAGTACACGGTGCCGGACTCGACCCTCGCCTGCTTTTGCCCTTCGCTATAGCGTTCCAGGAAAATAGCCTGAAGGGTGCGCGGCTGGCGGTAATGATCTTCCAAGAGATGAGCTAATGATTTCGCGGAATCGGAGGTTTGTTTTGAAGCCGGTTCGGATCGGCTTGCCGAAGCAAAAACGGCGCTCGCAAAGGCCAGCGCGGTAAGCCCTGCTTTCGTTCGTCGATTCACAATGAAATTATAGCAGGAAGATGGCGTGACGACGGCGATGCGGCCATTGGCAATGGGGAAAGATCGAAGCGGTAATTAGATCGGGAGATCGGTTGGTCCAGCGGCAACAGCAATATTCGATCGAATCACGCAGGTTTGGTCGGTATAAAAATGGCGTTGCCCCGTAGTGGGCGAAATCGGGTCTGCGTTCACCGAATAGGTGGCCGTGTGCCCTTTCGCGTCCAACGTAAGTGGAATATACGTGATCACGTAACCGCTTTTGACTCCACTCGCAAGGACTTCGTCAATCAATCCGGCGTTATTCTGATCGGGGTTGATTCCGCTACCGGACAGTTGCGAAAGACCTGGGCCGGCCGAGAAATTGATGCCGTAAGTCGAGGAGTAGAGGAGTTCGGCCGTCGATATGTTGCGCAGGTTCTGCACCGCCGAGGCCTCATTCGCGCGCATTTTAGATTGAATGTAATTTGGGATTGCGATGGCCGCGATGATCAGGATCACGGCTACGACGACCAATAATTCGATGAGGGAGAACCCCGCTTCCGGGCGGTTGTTGCGCTTGGACCCCTTAGTCGATTTGAGCCGTCGCATTGCCATAATCTCCTGTGTGCATTTCTTGTGTAGTGCTTAGCTCCACTTCGGGCCCATGATCCGCGTACTTGTTAAAATGGGGGAGAAAGGCGCTTGCCTTTCTCCCCCAAGTGAACTTCTTTCAGGAACTAGCCGCCGATCGGCGTGTCGGTGGCCGCTGCGGTGGTGCCATCGGTTCTCTGGCGAATCACACCACTCTGGTCCGTGAAGAAGGTCCGCTGACCGGTCACGTTTTGAGTGGTCGGGTTGGCGATAATCGTGTACGTCGAGACGCTGCCATTCGCAGCTGCCCCGCCTGGCGTATACGTGAAAGCGTACCCGCTCTTGATCGGAGCGGCGATGCCAAGCAGGTTGTCAACCAGGTCCGCCGCAGTGGAAGACGGCGTGGTCGAGGGGCCCAATTGAGACATGTTCGTGGTTGGATCAGTCGCGTAGGTCGTCTGATAAGCCACAATGGACGTATTATACGTGCGCAGCGAGGCAACGGCAGAGGCCTCGTTGGCCGCCATCTTCGAGCGCAGCAGGTTCGGGATGGCGATTGCCGCGATGATCAAAATGATCGCGACAACGATCAGCAATTCGATAAGTGAAAAACCCTTCTGTTTATTCCGCATCAATTTCGCTCCTTAGAGAGTCTCGTAGTTGGTTTTAAATTCGCGTCCCGCACCGGGGATCGCCCTACTACGTGCAACCCCAATGCCAATTGTCCCAATGAAGATTTCCGATGAGTCCAAACAGTCTAAGGCGCAGATAATACGGATGTTACCGTATCCGCGGCCGGCTTATAGGCTCGATTTAGCAGACCCTTTTGACTGGACACGATCCAATTGAGTCAAAATTTGTCATTCTGACGCGCCACAAGTTGGCATTCTGCGTCGGCCTCATTTCGCCGCATTTGATTGATTCGGAAAGCTTACGGGCGTTCTGAATTCACTTTGGACTTCAGAAACGAACAGCTGGGGCCCGCTCCGCCGGTTACTAGAACAACAAGCAAGTAGTGTGGAAGCAGCACGAGACAATTGCTAGTTTTGACCGCAAAACCTAAACTGGCTCGTGGATAGTAAGCGAACCTGAATTTTTCAATTCGAATCAATTTCCAGATCCCTATGGTCCAGCAATCCAAGCGCCTGCTGAGTTATCCCGCGTTCATCGTCCTGTTCGCGTATACCGCGCGCATGGCTGTCTTCTTCTACATGTCCTACATGTGGCACGCGACGCCAAATCCTGTGAGAGCCTTCCTGCCCTACGGGTATGAACTAGGACTGGTGGCGAGATCGATCGCCGCCGGGCGCGGGTTCTCTTCCCCGCTGCGCTTTGGCGACACCGGGCCGACGGCTTGGTTTACTCCCATTTACCCTTATCTGGTGGCTGGAGTCTTCAAGATCTGGGGAATTTTCAGTGACGAGTCCAGGTTCATCCTCGAGACTTTGAATTGCGTGTTTGGCGCACTGACGGTGTTCCCCATTTATGGCATCGCGAATAGAGTCTTTGGTAAAAACGTCGCGGCCGGCGCTGCTTGGGCTTGGGTTTTTCTGCCAGCCTCGTTCTTCTTCGCCATCACCTGGATCTGGGATACGGCTCTCGCGGCTCTCTTCCTGGCTTTAATTTTCTGGGCGACCTTGGCCATGCGGGAAGCGAAATCCATATGGCCGTGGGAGGGATACGGAGCACTTTGGGTGACGGGAGTCTTGATCAATCCGTCGTTGTTATCTCTCTTCCCTTTTCTAGCTGGTTGGGCCTTGTGGCGATCACACAGCAATTCTTCCTCGCGGATCAGGTTTTCTGCGGCAATGCTTCTGGTCTTTGCCATTGGCCTGGTTCCATGGACGGTTCGCAATTATCGCGTGTTTGGCAAGTTCATCCCGCTGCGCTCGAATTTCGGGCTGGAATTGTGGCTCGGCAATAATCCGAACGTGCCGGATACGTGGTCGCCGTGGCTGCATCCCGATGACGATCCGGCCGAGTGGGCGAAATACAAACGCATGGGGGAAGTCGCGTTCATGGCGGCGAAAGAACACGAGGCTTTCGTTTTCATGAGGACACACCCGGGTGACACTTTGAATTTCATCTTTCGGAGGTTTATGGAGACCTGGCTTGCCGTGACGGAAAGTCCCGCGGACATTTGGGGAAGATCGTCGCTCTATCCCAAAGCCATCTTCGCCATCAATGTCCTGCTATCGCTATTGGCGTGGCTTGGGGCGATGTTTGTCAATCGCAACCGGCTTCCGGAAGCAGCCCCTTTCGTCATGGTCCTTCTAATCTTCCCGCTTGTTTTTTACTTGACCCATTCTACGCTGCGGTATCGCTTTCCCATGGATCCCATCCTGATCGTCCTCTCGGCTTACAGCGTGGCCCACCTGGTTTCCTTGTTGCGCGGGCGCACTTCGCATGTGCAAGAGAGCGTCACACCGGTAGCGTCGCTCCCGACGACTTGAATCCGTTTCTCAGCCGACTAGCGAATGTTGTACTTTTTGGAGTAATGCCGGAAGGACCGATAGGTCATCTTGAGCAATTCCGCTGCGCGAGTTCCCACGCCGTCGCACGTTTCCAGGGCCGTCAAAATATACGCCTTCTCCAGCTCTTGGATGTGTTTTTCGAGATCCATTCCTGCCTCCGGAATTTGGGCATGGCCATTGCCGGACCCGGAGATTGCCGGAACATCTTGTGTCCCCTTGTTGCGGATCTTTTCGGGAAGGACGGCGGCGGAAATCATGCTTCCCGTTTCCAAAGCAACGGAACGCTCCATCGTATTCTCAAGCTCACGCACATTTCCGGGCCAGTCGTAGGCTTCCAGCAGCCCCATGGCGTCCGGCGTGATCCCCTCGATTGGCTTCTCCATGGTCTTGCGGAACCGCTCCAGAAAGGACCTGGCCATAAGCGGAATATCTTCCCTTCGTTCCCGGAGGGGCGGCAAATGGAAAGGAATAACGCTCAATCGGTAGAACAGGTCTTCGCGGAACTCTCCGGCGGCAATGGCTTTGTCCAGGTCTTTGTTCGTGGCGGCGATTACGCGCACGTCAATTTCCGTTTCTTCATTGGAGCCGACCGGACGAACCTTGCCCTCCTGGAGCACGCGGAACAATTTCACCTGCATCGGCAGGCTCATATTTCCAATTTCGTCCAGGAAAAGCGTCCCGCCGTGCGCCCCTCGAAACAGCCCCTGCCGATTCTCATTCGCTCCCGTGAAAGCTCCCTTGACGTAACCGAACAGCTCGGATTCCAGAAGGGTTTCCGGAAAGGCTCCGCAATTGATGGTGATGAAAGGCTCCTTGCTGCGGGCGCTGTTTTCATGAATTGCGCGCGCGACAAGCTCCTTGCCCGTGCCGGTCTCTCCCGTAATCAGGACGCGGCTGGTTTGAGGAGCGACGGTCACGATCATGTCAAAGATCGCGCGCATCTTCGCGCTATGGCCGATGATGTTGTCCTGGCCCGTCAGGCGGCGCAACTCGCGCCGCAAGTAGCCGGCCTCGCTTTTGAGGCGCAGGGTTTCGTCCACCTGGCGCACGGCGCGGCGCAGTTGATCGACGAGGTCATGATCCTTGATTACGTAACGGTCCGCCCCGGAATTGATCGCGGCAATCGCCGTCTCCACCGTGGGCACGCCCGTAATGAGGAGAAAATAACTCGACGGCGATATTTCCTTGCAGAATTGAAGGAGATCGACGCCGGTGGTGTCCGGCATGCGGATATCGGAAATCACGATATCGAAAATCTGAGATTCGAGCTTTCGGCGCGCGGCCTCGCCGTTCAAGGCCACTTCGACGCGATGCCCTTCCTTACGAAAGGTGATCTCCAGCAATTCGCAAATGGACCGCTCGTCATCGACGACCAGAATATGTGCCATGCGACTACTTCCTTCCAGAGCGCGGGCGTCAGGCGACGCGAGGCAGATCCACGGTAAATTCAGCTCCCTTGTCTTTTTCGGAGAACACGCTGACGCGCCCGCTGTGCGCCTGCACGATTTGATACACGATGGCGAGTCCCAGGCCCGTGCCTCCCTCAAAATTGGATTGCAAAGGCTCGAAGATTTTCGCGCGCTGCCTCGGGTCGAGGCCCATTCCCGTGTCGCGAAAGCGGATGCGGACCCAGAAGGGGGCGGCTTCCAGAGACACCGTTAAAACTCCTCCGCCCGGCATGGCGCGCAGAGCGTTGTCGGACAAATTCCAAAACACTTGCTTGATGCGGTTGCGATCGACCCGAACGCGAACCTCGGTTCCCGTAAACGACCGGTCGATGCGATACTTTCCATCGACCTGGGGGTTGCGTTCCAGGAGCGTCAAAGTTTCGTCTAAAAGAATCGAGACATCTTCTTCCGAAAAGTCGTAGGTTTTTTCGCGCGAATAATTCAGGAACTCGGTAATGATTTTGTTCAAACGCTCCGATTCCCGGCTCACAATGCCGACCAGGTGCTGCTCATCCTCTTCCAGCGGCACCAGGCGGCCCAATTCCTTAACGGCCCCGGCCATGGCCGTCAACGGCTGGCGGATTTCGTGCGCGATCGCCGCGGAGAGGCGACCGAGCGCCGCCATGCGTTCCTTGGTGGCGACTTCCTGTTCCAGGCGTTTCAGGTCCGTCAGGTCCTGGAAATTGAATACGTAGCCGGTCGTGCGGCGCTCTCCTGTGCGAAGCGGGGACACCGATATGCCGATGAATCGCTGCTGGCCATCCGGCGTCATGAAATCCACTTCGCGCCGTTGGGGGAGTTTGCCGTCTTCGGTCATATCGCCTGGAAGCCAGAAAGAGGGCCACACATCCTGCATCGGAGTCCCCTTCACCATTCCGAATTGGCTTCCTGTAATTTCCTCTCCCGTCCGGTTCAGCAGTAGAATTCGGCCCTCCAAATCCGTCGTGAGGAGGCCGCCGCGCATGGAGTGAATAATGTCCTCGTTGAATGCCTGCAAGTCCTGCAGTTCCCCGCGCTTGACTTCGAGTTCCGCGCTGTGACGGCGCAGACTTTGCGCCAGAAGGCTCGAGAGGTAGGCCACCGCCATGAAATAAAACAAATTGCTGAAGATCCAGGTCTGCAGTTGGCGGCCGCTGGGCACGGCAAGCTGCATGCGTGGCAGGAGGTTGTAGTAAACGAGTTCGGCCAGGCCGCCGATCAAAATGAAGCTCAGCGCCGCCACCATAAAAGTGGCTTTACGCGAAAATAAAATGCTTGCGACGATGATGGCCAGCGGGTAGAGCCAGACAAAATAGCTGTCCTGCGTCCCGGTCAGATAAATCAGGCAAGTCACGACGAGCAAATCAAAGACTAATTGAACGCCGGCATGCCACGAGGCCACGGGCATCCAGCGCATCAAAATCGTGTAAACAATCGCCAGGGTGTACCACAGGATCATCAAGGGAATGAAATAGCGGGTCGAAACTTCGAGTTGGCTCGTCTTGCCGAGAACGATCACAAGGGCGAGCAGAAGGGTAATCAGGAAAAAGCGGACACGGGAAAGCCAGCTGAGCCACGCTGCGACATTTTGTGTCAGTTCCATTGGAGACGTGCTTGTCAGCCAGCGTCCTTTGCGCGATTGAAAGTTTCCGTCAGACTCGAGCCGGGGAGAGTTGGAGGGCCATCCGCCTCGGACCGCCCTCCCGTTCTTTAAGACCGCTCAACATTTCATTTGTGCGCCTCTAGTGAGCTTTGCTGAGTTGTCCGATCAGCGAGAACAGCGGCAAATACATGGAGATTACGATGCCGCCCACCACAAGGCCCAGGATCACGATCATCATCGGTTCCATGGCCGCCAGCAGGTCTTTTACCGCCGCGTCGACTTCGTCCTCATAGAAGTCGGCGATCTTTTGGAGCATCGCGTCCATGGCACCCGTTTGCTCGCCGACTCCGATCATCTGCGTAACCATCCCCGGGAAGACATTGGTTTCCTTGAGCGGATCGGAAAGGTTGCGGCCTGCCTCCAGGCCTTTGCGAACTTCCATGAGCGACTTCTCGATCACCGCGTTTCCGGCCGTTCGCGCCGTAATTTCCAATCCTTCGAGGATGGGGACGCCGCTCGAGATCAGCGTGCCGAGGGTGCGCGTAAATCGCGCCACCGCGATCTTGCGGAGCAGAATTCCCATCAAGGGCAATTTGAGAAGTGTTCGATCGATGGCCATTCGGCCGACCGGCGTTCCGTACCACACCTTCATGCCGATGATGCCCCCGATGAAGGCAACCAGGATCAGGAAGCCGAAGATACTGCCCACGAAATTGCTGAGGCCGATGACGATGCGGGTGGGCAGCGGGAGTTCAACGCCCAAGCCCAGGAACAGAGTCGCGAAGATCGGCACCACCTTCCACAACAACAAGACGATCACGCCGGCGGCAACCGACAGGACGGCGATGGGGTAGACCATCGCGGACTTCACGGCGCGCTTCAATTTGACGTTCTTCTCAATGTACGAAGAAAGGCGTTGCAGAATGGTGTCGAGAATACCGCCTGTCTCGCCCGCCTCGACGAGGTTCACGTAAAGAGCGTCAAAAACCTTTTCGTACTGGCGCATGGCAGCGGACAGCGTCGACCCGCCTTCCACCGCCGAACGCGTCCCGGTCAGGACTTTTTGAAAGACTTTATTTTCCTGTTGGCCGGCCAGAATTTCCAGGCACTGCACGAGGGGCAATCCAGCGTCGATCATCACCGAGAATTGTCGCGTGAAGACGGCCAATTCCTTGGAATCGACGCCTCCGCCAAACGTCGGCAAGCTAAATTCCTTGCCCTTCTCCGACATCTTGGTGACGTTGATCTGCTTGCGCTTGAGACTGTTGATGAGTTCCATCTTGCTCGCGGCCGCCAACTCACCGCTGACGCTGGTCCCGTCGCGATTGGTGCCTCGATATGTGAAAACTGGCATCGTCCTTCCCTCCTAAGAATTCATCCTGCCCGATCCTCTTCCGACACTTCGGAGACGGCAGTTACATTATTTGGGCGGGCTGCAAGTACAGCCCGCACCCGATTCGGGCGGGCTGCCCTTCGTGCCTCAGGATAAACAAGTACAGCCCGCACTTTTTTCCGGCGGGCTGCAAGTACAGCCCGCACCCGGTGTTAGCGTCGAACCGGGGCAGGCCCGCGCGAGGCGGGCGATGTCACACCTGTCACTCCCCGATTGATCATATCCTGTAGCTCCTCAGGATTTGACGACCGCGACAAGGCGATTTCCAAAGTGATTAACTTCGCGTAATAGGCGTTCGCCAGGCCCTGGTTGAAGGTCTGCATTCCGGACGTGCCCGTTCCGGTCTGCATGGCCGAATAAATCTGGTGAATTTTGTCCTCGCGGATCAGGTTGCGGATAGCGGGATTGGGGATCAGAACCTCCAGAACCATCACGCGCCCGCGCCCGTCCACCCGCGGCAGCAGCGACTGGCAAAGGACTCCTTCGAGCACCATGGAAAGCTGGGCGCGAATCTGGGGCTGCTGATAGGACGGGAACACGTCCACGATACGGTTGATGGTGGAAATGGCGGAATTGGTGTGCAGGGTCGCGAAAGTCAAGTGGCCCGTTTCCGCGATGCGCAAGGCGGATTCAATGGTTTCGAGGTCGCGCATTTCGCCGATCAGGACGACGTCGGGGTCTTCGCGAAGGGCAGCGCGCAGCGAATTGGCGAAGGAATGCGTGTCCGAATGGACTTCGCGCTGGTTCACCAGGCAGCGCTTGTGATTGTGAAGAAATTCGATCGGATCCTCGATCGTGATCATGTGCTCTTCGTGCTCGCTGTTGATCTTGTCCAGCATGGCAGCAAGCGTTGTGGACTTGCCCGATCCGGTCGGGCCGGTGACCAGCACCAGGCCGCGGGGCTTGTCGCACAAACCTTTCACGATGGCGGGAAGCCCGAGGGCGTCGAAATTCTTGATCTCCCAGGGAATCGTGCGGAAGACGGCTCCCACGGCGCCCCGCTGTTGAAACAGGTTGCCGCGAAAGCGGGCCAGATTTTTCAGTCCGAAGGAGAAGTCCAGTTCCAGGTTTTCCTCGAACCTGTGCTTCTGCGCGTCGGTCAGCACGCTGTAGGCAAGCGCCTTGGTATCCGCCGCCGTCAGCGGCGCCATATCCAGGGGCTTCAGTTTTCCGTGGACGCGGACCCTGGGCGCGCTGTTGGTGGTGATATGTAAGTCGCTGCCCCCCTGCTCGATCATTTTTTTCAGCAATTCACTGAGTGTGATTCCAGACATCGTTTCACCTTTCCTACAACACCGTTTCCCGTACCACTTCCTCGATGGTTGTCATTCCCAGAGCGACCTTGGTCAGCCCGCTGCGGCGCAGCGTGAGCATTCCGTTATCCGTGGCCTTCTTCTTCAATTCGAGCGCGGATGCGCCGACCAAAATCAATTCGCGCAATTCGTCGTTGATCTCCATGACTTCGTAAAGGCCCACGCGCCCCTTGTACCCGGTCTTGTTGCACGTTCCGCAGCCTTTGCCGATGAAGATCTCCGTGGTCTTGAGTTCCTCTTGCGTGTATCCGGCGTCGAGCATGGCTTGCTCGGGAACCTTAAGCACTTCCTTGCAGTTCGAGCAAATCCTTCGCACCAGCCGCTGCGCGCAAATCAGGTTTACCGAAGTGGCCACCAGAAACGGCTCGATGCCCATATTCATCAATCGGCTGATCGTAGAAGGAGCATCATTCGTATGCAGCGTGGAAAGCACCAGGTGGCCCGTGAGCGCGGCCTTCACGGCGATTTCCGCTGTTTCAAAGTCGCGGATTTCACCGACCAGAATGATGTTGGGATCTTGGCGCAGGAAAGCGCGCAAGGCCGCCGCGAAATTCAGCCCGATCTGGTCCTTCATCTGAACCTGGTTGACTCCCGCGAGCTGGAACTCGACAGGATCTTCCGCCGTCATGATGTTGGTTTCGGGAGTATTCAGACGTGCGATGGAAGAATAAAGGGTGTTGGTCTTGCCGGAACCGGTCGGCCCGGTCACCAGCACCATTCCATAGGGACGAAGTATGGCGCGCTCGAATTTGGTCAGGGACTCCTGCTCGAAGCCGAGCTTGGTCATGTCCAGCCGCAGATTCTCTTTGTCGAGCAACCGCATCACGATCTTTTCGCCATAGAGGGCTGGAATCGTGGAAACGCGGAAGTCGAGATCCTTGATCTTGCCGTCCTTGCGGTACTTGATCATGATGCGGCCGTCTTGCGGCAACCGCTTTTCGCTGATGTCGAGCTTGGCCATGATCTTGATGCGGCTGATAATCGCGTCGCGAAGCTTCATCGGCGGCGCCATGACAGCTTGCAGGATTCCGTCTATCCGAAACCGCACACGAACTTCTTTTTCGTAGGGCTCGATGTGAATGTCGCTGGCGCCGCGCTTGACCGCGTCGGTCAGGATCAAGTTGACCAGCTTGATGATCGGAGCCTCCTCGGCTGCGCGTTCCAGCTCGGAGAGGTTCATTTCCTGTTCCTCGGCGGCGAGTTCCAGGTCCGCGGCATCCTCGCCGGAAAGGTCCTTCATCACCTTGGTGAGTTCTTCTTCGCTTTGCGCCTCGCCGTAGAACTTCGAAATGGCCTCGGCGATCGCCGTCTCGGAGGCCACGACCGGCTCTACGTTGAAACCGGTCATGAACTTGATGTCATCCATCGCGAAGACGTTGGTCGGATCGGTCATCGCAATGGTCAGCGTCGAGCCGACCCGCGACAGCGGGACAATCTGGTAGCGGACCGCCGTGTCTTGAGGAATCAGCTTGATGACGTTGGCGTCGACCTCGTAAAACTTCAGATTGATGGAGGGAACCCCGTACTGGCGAGAAAGCACACCCGTAATTTCATCATCGCTGATGAAGCCGAGCTTCATCAGGCACGTCCCCAACCTGCCGCCGCTTGCCTTTTGATGTTCCAGGGCCTGCCGGAGCTGGTCGGCCGTGATCAAGTTTTCCTTGATCAGAATTTCGCCAAGCCGGGATGACATTAGATTGAGGACTCCCCGGGGCATCCACACCCCCGGTAAGATTAAATTAGCAGATAGATGAGAATGGCCATTGCCACATTTTGGCGCGTCGTACTGAAAGGGACACTACGAGGTCACCTGTCCTTTGGTACAGGCAAGTTGGTCCCACCTGCAAGACCTTGTCTTGACTAGACGTACGGCGACCGCTATCTTCCGAAGGAATGGTAGAAGCGATCGGCAAGGTAGCAAAACAGTACGTTCCTGGGAGAAACACCAGGCGGAAGAGGCTTGTCCCGCCGAGTTTGGGCCTTGCGGCACTACCGCTTCCCCCCTCTGGCGAACTATTGCGCTACTATGAAGCGATGTCCGGGGCGCTGGGCCCGATGCGCTGGTGGCCGGCAAAAACACCATTCGAAGTGATTGTGGGGGCGATCCTGACCCAAAGCACCGCATGGGGCAACGTCGAGCGCGCCATCGCCAACTTGCGGTCGGCGCGGGTGCTGACTCCTTCGGCGATGCTGCGCATGCGAACTCCGCAGCTTGCTGCGCTGGTGCGGTCGTCTGGCTACTTCCGCCAAAAAGCGAAAAAATTGAAAGCCTTCGTTCGTTTTCTTCAAACTGAGTATGGGGGTTCGCTGCGGCGTATGTTCCAGACGCCTACGCCGGAGCTGCGCGAAAAACTTCTGTCCGTCCATGGAATTGGGCCGGAAACCGCCGACTCTATCTTGCTGTATGCCGGGAACCATCCCGTGTTCGTGGTCGATGCTTATACGCACAGAATATTCGGACGTCACGGGATCACGGATGGCAAGGCGGATTACGAAAAAGTTCGCACCTTCGTTGAAATTTCGATTCCACGCCAGCCGGAATTGTTCAATGAATTTCACGCGCTGATCGTGAACACGGGAAAAAACTGGTGCCGGAAGAGCGCGCCTCGCTGCGAGGGCTGTCCGCTTCGCCCGCTTCTTCCGGCAAACTCTTCGCTTTCCATTTCTACCCAGATCGCGCGGGAAGCGACTTCGCTTTCGGGGAGCCTGGCGTGAGCACGAGCCGCAAATCGCAGGTCCTGCTGGCCATCGGCGGCGTGACCTTCGTGTTCCTGCTGGCGGGAGTATTCACGCTGGGGTCGCTAACGCTTCCTTTTGAGCCGACCGATCAAGTTGTTCTCTATGCGCTGTCCATGTTCCTTGTGGCGGCGCTGGTCGTGTTTCTGTTTATTCTGGCGCGCACGCTGGTGCGGCTGGCTGCGGAGAGGATGGCGCACAAGCCGGGCTCCCGATTCAAGACGAAAATGGTTTTGGGAGCGATCGCGGTTTCGTTCCTTCCGGTAATCGTTTTATTTTTCGTGAGCTACGCGCTGCTGAATCGCACGCTCGTGCTGTGGTTTCCGCGCCCTCTGGAAATCGCCACCGAATCCAGCCGCTCCCTGGTCAACGAATTGAGCCGCGCCGATGCCGAACGCATGTCGGGGATTGCCAAGGAAGTGGCCGGGGCCACGGCCGGCGATACCGCGCGAGATACGATGCACGCGTTCGATCAGACCTTCGCGCGAGGGGCAGACCTGGCCTGGGAAGTGAACGACAGCGGCCATCCATTCGCCGTTGCCGTGAACCCCAATCTCCAATTTCAGCCGCCACAGTCGGCCTCCGGGACGAGTTCGAGGCCTAATCCGCCCACGATGGTCCGGCAAATGCCGGGCGGCGCGGAACTTTGGGAATACGGCGGCAAGATCTTTCTTGCTGGCCGGGCCAAAACGGCAAACGGCGATCTTCTGGCAGGACGAATCGTTCCCGACGATTTTCAGGAACGGATCAAGGAGATCGAAACTCAGACGGCTGCCTACGAGCAGCAACGCCAGCATTTGCGCACGTACAAGAATCAAATGCTGGCCACTCTGCTGCTCTTCACTATTCTTTTGATGTTTGCCGCGACGTGGGCCGCGTTCTTCCTGTCCAAACAGGTCACTGTCCCCATTCAAGCGCTGGCACAGGCAACGCAAGAAATCATCGAGGGCAATTACGAAACTCGAGTCAACGTGCAGGCAAAAGATGAGCTGGAGACGCTCGTTCGCTCTTTCAACCGCATGACCGAACAGCTCGGTGACAGCCGGCGGCAGATCGACATCTTCACGCAGAACTTGCAGCAAGCGGTTCAGGAGCTGGAGCGGCGGCGCACGCTGATGGAAACGATCCTCGAAAATATTCCGACGGGCGTGATTTCTGTGGACGAAACGGAAACGATCCGGCGCGTAAATCCGGCCGCCGTCCGCATGTTTGGCGAGGGATCGCGGCAGGCGATGAACTTCGTGCAACTTCTGGGAGAAGAGACAGCACACGCCGTGCATGTCCTGATGCGGCGTTCGCTTCGCCTGGGCACCGCGACGCAGGAGCTGGAATTTTCGGCGGCGGGGCGGCTGCTGCGGGCGGCGGTGACGGTGAGCTCGCTTGGCCCGCGCCGGTCGAATCGCGGTTACGTCGTCGTGGTGGATGACTTGACCGACTTGCTGCGCGCGCAGAAAGCGGCGGCCTGGCAGGAAGTGGCGCAGCGCATCGCTCACGAAATCAAGAATCCGCTCACGCCGATTCAGCTTTCTTCACAGCGATTGTCCCGCTACCTGGACCGGCATCGCGAAAATCCCCCAAAGAACGAACCGCCGGAGCTCGTGCGGCTGGTGGGCGAGTGTTCGAGCCTCATCGAACGCGAGGTCCGCGTGCTCGAATCCCTGGTCGGAGAATTTTCGCAATTTGCGCGGTTCCCGACCGCGAAGCTTTCGCCCGCTTCACCGAATGAAATTGTGACTGAAGCGCTTTCTGTTTTCGAAGGCCGGCTGGAGGGGATCCGTGTGAGAAAAGATCTGGCGCCCGATCTGCCGGCCATCCGCGCCGATGGCGAGCAGTTGCGGCGAGTCCTCGTCAATCTGATTGACAATGCCGCGGAATCGATGGAAGGCTCGTCGGTTAAGGAAATGCTCTTGTGCACGCGGTTCAACAGCGATCGTGAAATCGTGGAGATCATCGTTGCCGACAGCGGGCACGGAATATCTCCGGAAGATAAGGATCGCCTTTTTCTGCCTCACTTCTCAACCAAAGATCGCGGCACGGGGCTTGGCCTCGCGATCGCCAGCCGCATCATGGCCGAGCATCACGGCTCGATCCGCGTCGAGGATAATTTGCCGACCGGCGCGAAATTCATTCTTCAACTTCCCATGGCGGAGGTCGCATCGGCCCCGATGTCCCCGCGCATCGGATAATTTTCCACTTTCATGGCAAATTCCATTCTCATTGTGGATGACGAGCAAGGGATTCGAGAGGCGCTGTCGTCGATCCTGTCCGACGAAGGATACGAATCGCTGGCGGTGTCTTCCGGCGAAGAATGTCTCTCGCTGCTCGAGAAACGCTCCATCGATCTGGTCCTGCTGGATGTGTGGCTGGATGGAATCGACGGCCTCGACACGTTGGAGCGCATACGCAAGAACGGCGTGGACGCGATGGTCGTCATGATTTCCGGACACGCCAGCATCGAAACGGCCGTGCGCGCCACCAAGCTTGGCGCGTTTGATTTCATCGAGAAACCGCTCTCCCTGGAAAAAGTCATTCTCGTCATTAAGAATGCGCTCGAAGTTCATCGCCTGGCGCAGGAAAACCGGCAGCTTCGGGAGGAACTCGGGGGACGCACGCAGTTGCAAGGGGATACCGTCCCGATGCGTGCATTGCGCCAACAGATCGCGCTGACGGCTCCCACGAACGGGCGCGTCCTCATCTATGGCGAAAGCGGCACGGGCAAGGAACTCGTCGCGAGGGCTCTTCACGCCGCGAGCCTGCGCGCTGACCGGGCATTTGTCGAAGTGAATTGCGCGGCGATTCCCGAGGAACTGATCGAATCCGAGCTGTTTGGTCACGTGAAAGGCAGCTTCACCGGGGCGACTGAGAATAAAGTCGGGAAATTTGAGAAGGCCGATGGGGGGACTCTTTTTCTCGACGAAGTCGCCGACATGAGCCTGCGCACGCAGGCCAAAGTGCTTCGCGTGCTGGAGGAACAGCGCCTCGAGCCGGTCGGCTCCAATCAAACCGTGAGCGTCGATGTGCGCGTGATCGCCGCGACCAACAAAACGCTTGAAGACGAGATTGCGCATGGCCGGTTTCGCGAGGACCTTTTTTACCGCCTCAACGTGATTCCCTTCACCCTGCCGCCGCTGCGCGAGCGCATCGAGGATGTTCCGATCCTGGCGCGCTATTTCATGCTGGAATTCGCCGCCGCGTACGGCCGCAAGCCAAAGGAGATCAGCGACGCAGCTCTCGGCGTGATGGCGCGCTATCACTGGCCGGGAAACGTCCGCGAACTGCGCAACCTGATCGAACGCCTGGTCATCGTGGTCCCGCAAGACAAGATCGAGCCCCTGCACCTTCCTCCGGAACTTTTCCGTGCCAGTTCGCGCATGGCCCAGCAGCCGAATGCGACGCTGCACGAGGCGCGCAGCGCGTACGAGAGGGAATTTATTCTGCGCAAGCTGGAGGAAAATCAGTGGCACATGACGCGCACGGCGGAAGCGCTGGGCCTCGAGCGCAGCCACTTGTACCGCCGCATGCGTTCGCTTGGAATTAAGACAGAAGAGTAAGGCTCACAACTATGGCCTATCCTACCCACTTCGTTCTCGGTGCTGCTTATTTGCTTGCCGTCCACCAATTTTCTCTGTCAAACTGTGAACTTCTAGGGCCCGGCGCCTGGCTTATAACCCCCATGTTGAGATCATTGACGTGAGCAGCGACTTCCGCGCATTCGGCATCGATCATGCCGGTGAAATCGTGCTGAGCGTTATTTTTGTTATTCGGTTAATTTTTAGCAGAAGCAGACTGGTCTATAAATTCGCCACTTTTATTGTATTGTTGGGCGCTATGTACGTAGCTGATCGGGAACACGTCAACCCGTTCGGACCAGACTTTTTTCACAGTAACATCCTCCCGGGATCTCTTGCTAGTGTATGTTGTATACACCTTCGCACTTGACCGCGATTGATTGCACGACAGTCCCTCTCACTAGTACCAGCTCAACCGGTAGATGCACCACATTGGAATCAGTTAATCCGACAATACTTCCTCTTTGGAATTGGGCGAGTTGCACGTTTTTTGCTGCTGTTGATGGTCTTAGGTGCTCCTGTGGGAACTTTGAGCCAAGGAAAGGAACTACACCTGGAAAACAGAGCTGGGAAATGGCGGCGCAATCTCAACTCACGCAAGCCGCGCGGCTGGAATAAAGTTTCGAAAAGTTGCGCCGATGGACCTACTCACTGGAAGGCAGAATCGCTTTGACCCCAAAAGTCTCATGATCAAATATCTCTTCGCAGAATCGTTCCACCATCCTGTCGCTCGGCGGCCTCAGGCGAAAAGTTCTCTGCGCGGTCCAGGCCTTGGTAAACGCCTTGGGGTCGTCCAGAGTCATGTCGAGGTTCAGCGTGCCGGCGTCGGCGCGCCGGAAGCGCTCGACCACGTGCAACTGATCGCTGTGCGTGTGGCCCATCCGATCGATCCAATTTTTGTCTTTGATGCCGACGGTATCGACGACGAGCGTGTCACCTTCCCAATGGCCAATCGAGTGGCCCATCCAGGAAGTCTGCAAATTCTTGGGATGGTCGCGCCCGTCGGTATAGATCTGGCGCACATCGCGCCCAAACAGGATGAGCACTCGGCCGGGAAGCTGCACGATTTGCATCTCGGCGCCCACGAAGGCATAGACGCGCAAGGGACCGGGCGGAAGGCAAGCGTAGGCTGGGTCGTTTGAATCCTCAAAATTGTTGGGGCCGAACGACGGCTTGCTGGCCTTAAATTGCTCGGCTGCCCAAGGAGTCATGGGAACATCCGGGCCGGCGAGGGAATAGTTGTACCAACCGACGCCGCGAGGCGCACGAGTCGTCCAGATTCCCGACAGCCCTGAGGCAGGCGCTTCCCTCTGGCTCTTCGCCGCCTCCGGCTTGTCGCCGGTCTGCGCGTGTGTGCCCACGGAGAACAACAGGGACGCCAGAACAAGAGTCGAGCCCAACAAAAAACTTCGCATTTGGAAACTCCTTCCCAGATGCTAAGGCATTCGTTCAAAGTGAATTGACGATGTGCATGCACGGCACCCGCGGCGGGCATCACCTTTGCCGGTGCATCTGACAAGAACTCATCAAAGCCTGCGCCAACGCAGTCGGATCCGGAGGCTGCGGAATAAACTTTTTCTTGTCATTCTGAGGCGTGCTTTTCGCCGAAGAATCTCTCTGTGCGATTGACTTAGACCGAAGAGAGATTCTTCGCTTCGCTCAGAATGACAAAACGTTGGCTTGCGGTTAGCGCTGCGCTGGCTGCGCGGGCGGCGCTCCCCGGCCATTCCGCGGCGGCAGTTTTTCCGCGAGCGGAGGCTGCGGCCCAAGCACGGCCGTGAGTGCCGCGTTGGCGCACTCTTCGTCCAGCCCCGAGCCGCCCACGCCGATGGAGCCGATCAGAACGTTATCCACGACGATCGGGAGGCCGCCGGAAACCCAGTAGGCGTCGAACTTGATGCGCGTAAGCTCGCCGGTAATATCGTCCGCATAGCGATTCGCCGCCGCATGAGTGGAACCATGCGTCTTAAGAGCGGTCTGCGCCTTCCACAGCGCGGTCTCCACGTTCACGGGATTTTGCCCGTCCATGCGATGGGCGACCACCACTTGTCCGGACGGAGCGAGGATGAAAACGCTGACGGCAATTTTATTCTGCGCCGCAAAATCGAGGCACGACTTGGTGATCTTCTCCGCGGTATCCGCCGAAATCTCTTCGCGGGTCATGGCCTTCTTGGCCGCGTCGCCGGTGACGACGAACTTCGCCAGATTGTCTTGCGCCGAAGCAGTGCCGGCTCCGAGCGCGAATGCCGACGAGCCGAGCAAAACGAGCAGCGCCGTGCTGGTCTGTCTCCTCATGGTTGGTTCCTCCTGTTCGCGAAAAAACGGTGCGGGAAACCCGTCCCTACCGTGGATAGAGGACGTTGGGCCTGCGAAAACGGTTACAGGGAAGCGTCGTCAGCGTCTCAGGCGCGGTAAAGTGCGGTCAATGTACAAAACTTCCATCCTGCATGCAAATGTCCGCGGGACGAGCAAACGCGAATTGATTCTGTTCGCCAACCGGAATGATGTAGCGATGAGATTTTTCATCAAGGCGTGCCGTCAAACTCCGTTAAAGAGAAGATCGATTTCCTTCCTGGCCCTGCGGAACATGCTGCGTAAGGCGCCCACGACCCAGCGAATCAAAACGAGGATCACGAACACCAAGGCGAGGGCGATCGTCGCGGCCCAATAAGGATGCCTGGTGGCGAACCATGTCAGGAACACAGCGAGCGCGTCCTCCCCCAGGCTCAATGTGATATTGGAAAAAGGTTCCGGATAGGGAGTCACTGCCGCGCGAACGGCGGTCTTGCCGCCGTGCGCTACCAGTGCGATTGCGCCTCCCATCAGAGTTGCAAGCAACTGCATTCCTGGCGAGAGCTGAGACGTGGCGGCATGAGCGAGCAGCGCGGCTACTGGAACACGGACGAACGTATGCAGAGCGTTCCACAGCAGATCAAAGACGGGGAATTTATCCGCGAAGAACTCCATCAGGAAAAGGATCGCCGAGCACCCAATCACCCACCAACTGGAGAGTACGTGCAAAGACGGCGGCAGCGGGATCACTCCGACATGCGTCAAGATTCCCAGCGTGGCCACTGTCGCGTACACGTTCAGTCCGGCGGCGAAGCTGATTGCCGTCAGGACGGCGAAGAGTTCGTTGGAGGAGATGCTCACAGCGCCTAGTATCTTAAGCCTGCCACTGACTGTTCTGCACTCTTCTTGCGCCCGCATTCCGGGCGGAACTTTGCGGCTGATCTTGTCGAAGAAATTGAAGTTGCAAACGGCTGCCCGCCCGAAAAACGGGCGGCCTCTACAAAACCCAACAGCCTCCGGGGAGGATGATTTTGTAGCGGGCAACTTCACGGCCAAGCTGAGTCACTTCTCGCGGCAGTCTGTCCTAGCGACTGGGTTCAAAATGGGTGTATAAGGGGAACACTAGAAGCTTGTGCGTGGGCCTGATCCTCAACGGAAAAATGGAGGTGAGTCTTGAACGGCAAACTCCGGGTCGTTTTTTTCCTCGGGCTGGCTGTATCCATCTTTTGTTCGCCGCTCGCCGCGCACCATGGCGGGGCCGCATACGACTCGGACAAAAAAGTCACGGTCAAGGGAACTGTCACGGACTGGCTGTGGTCCAATCCCCATTGCATCCTTCAGTTCGACGCCAATGATGAGAGCGGCCAGGCCGTGCATTGGGTCACCGAGACGGAAAATCCGTCCAGCATGATTCGCAGCGGCTGGACCAAGGACTCCATCAAGGTGGGTGACGAAATTATCGTCATGCTGGTGCCGTCCAAGACTGCCGTGCACGTTGGGCGCATCGTCGAGGTTACGCTCCCGGACGGCCACAAGCTGCAAGGCCGGGGATACACGCCAGGCCCAGCCAAGCCCGACGAGTCCGCCAAACCGTGACGAGCACCGTGGCGAATGGCCTGCGACTCGCCACTCGCCATTACTCACTGCTGTTCTACTGAAAATAAGGGGCGCCCGATGTTAAAGAAATTACGCAAGCGCCGGAAGTGGGTTGTACTTGCCTACGCTGAGTTTCGAGGGGCAGCCCGGCGAAATCCGTTTGCCTCAGGGGTTGTGCTGGCCGCGTTGATATTTTCTTCCGCCATGATGTTCTCGCCACTTTTCTCCGCGATGGCACACCCTGAGGAGCGCATGGCCGCGTCGCGCGCCGCCGTGCAGGGCGCTTCCGCGCAATCGGGAACGGCGCAGGATCAAGAGGAAGGCGGACAAGAGCTCGACGGCTGGGAACGCCCCATCATCGCACTCCCGAAGGATCGGAAGCCGGCCCCCGCTCCACGACGCGATATTTCCGGAATTTGGGACCCGGGCTTGACCGGAATCGGCATGCTCGGCGCGAAAGCAATGCCGGATGACGGCAAACCGGAGCATCAACCGCCGTACACTCCCCTGGGCCTGAAGATGCTGGCGCGCGCGAAGCCAAACTCCGGAACCAAAGCCGTTCTCCCGGGGGAAACAAATGATCCCGTTTTCAAGGATGGCGATCCCCAAGGAATTCCTCGCGAAGATCTCTATGAGCTGAGAACGATTCAGATCTACCGATCGACGCAGAACATGGCCATCCTTTACCAATTCAATAAAGTCTGGCGGGTGATCTGGACCGATGGCCGCAAACTTCTCGAAAATCCAGAGCCGCGATGGTATGGATATTCGGTCGGCAAGTGGACGGATGACTATACGTTTGTGGTCGAAACCAATGGGATCCTTGACGATACCTGGATCGATCGAATCGGCCGCCCGCACAGCGCCGATCTGCGCGTGGAGGAGCGATTCCACCGCCCGGATCGCGATCATCTGGAGCTCAGCGTGACGATTGACGATCCAAAAATGTATACGAGACCTTGGGTCGCGCTCGACAAACTCGTTTTCGACTTGCAGCCGCCCAGTTTCGACGTCCGGGAGATGATTTGGTCGCCCTCGCAGTATGAGAAATACAACAGATTGATGGGCATCACTCCGAGCGAGAAAGATGCCCATCACTGAGCGGACTGCCCAGTCGTGAAGAGTCTTATCAGAAAGTGACTTTTGCCCCAAACTGGTTCCAAGCCACATTCCGACAATGCGTTTGTCAAGACTTGAAGGTCTATCAGCTTTCATCCTTGCGATCTTTGAAGATTGGAAGGAGGCTCTGGTGGACACGCTCGACGGCCTGGAAGAACTCGTTAATCCCCACGGTTTCGCGAGCTATTTCGTGCGCTGCCGAGTCCGCGGTTATGGAGTCGCAGAGCTGAGTGGCGCGGCGGATGCGCTCCGCCGTCAGCAAGGGGAGTACGGTATCTGGATCTTGTTCCCGCGATTGGCGCTCCTGCCACTCTTGAACGGCCCACGCCGTCTTGCGCACATTGTCCACGGCATCCCGGAATTCCCGGAGGATGTTGGGATCGACCGGCCCCGAGCGCATGTCATACTCTAGATTGACAAGCTCGGCGCAGGCCTTCTTTAGCCGGAAATTCACGCCCCAGAAGGATTCATTGGGCACGAGTAGTTCGACGCCAACCCCTAACAAGCGGCCCTCGCTGTTACGACGCACGCCGACTACGCGAGCGTGCGAGGATTCATGCGAAAGGAGATTCGTCAACTCAATCTGACTTCCGACGGCAGGGTAAATCTTCATCTCTAATAATCCACCCTGAGAGCTCACTTCCGTGGCCCGTCCGGATTCCCGTAAAATCTTGCCGTCCGCGTCCTGCCACGTCGCTTCCACCGGGGCGATGAAGGGGAAACGCCTGCTCCGCCGCTTTCCAATTGTTGATGAGGTCTGATCCGTGATTGGCTGTTCCATTAGAGGGCCTCCAGGGAGCCTATTGATCGGGCCAATCCTACTACACAACTCTGTTTGTAAAACTATTCAGCGGTTGATTGCGTGGGTTGAAGATGCATGGAATGGACGGATCACCTGACCGCCATCAGTCCAGACGGTTGTGGAACAGATCCGCGACGCGCCCGATTTTCTTGAGGGTGCCGCCGCTGCCGATGAGAATCCCCCGGGTGACCTCACTCGGTCTGCCCCACGACTGAGAACTTTCTGGTCTTTTTGTCGGGGAAAAGAAACTCGTAGACTTGATCAGACTCGTACGTGGTCCTGTGCTCATCTTTGATAAGTTTAGCTTTGTAGTCGCCAAGGGCTAACAATTCGCCAGTTTGGATTCCGACTAGCTGATACTTTTTCCCGTCGATGGTAACATCCAGCATCTGTGATACGACACCATTGGCATGGAGAAAATACGATGACCGCACATGAATATTTATTGAGTACGCGTCTGGCTTTTGCGCGCATATTGCGCTCGTTGCGAGTAATAGCAGAACTAAAAGCGCCGATCCCTTCATAGTTCCTCCGTTAGATATTCGCAGACGTACTTGAGTTGGCCGGCTGCCTGAAAATACGGAGCCTTACTTCTCCCCGGCCATTCGTTCCAGCTGCCAGTGCCAGTCGAGCTGGCGGACGATCTGAGGATTTTCGCGCCAGTTCTTCAGCACTTTCACGTACAGCTCCAGGAAAATCTTAGTGCCGAGGATGGATTCCAGCTCCTTGCGCGCCGAGGTGCCGATTTTCTTGAGGGTGCCGCCGCCGCTGCCGATCAGGATTCCCTTTTGTCCTTCGCGGTCGACGTAGATCGTCGCGCGAATGCGGATCAGCTTTTCTGTTTCCTCGAACGCATCGCAGATGACGGCGACGGCGTGAGGGACTTCCTGCGTCGTCGCTTCCATCGCCTTTTCGCGGACAATTTCCGCCGCCAGGAAGCGTTCCGGCTGGTCCGTGTATTGGTCCACTGGAAACTGCGGCGCGCCCGAGGGGAGATATTCGATAAATTTCTCCAGTACGCGATCGACTCCATCGCCCTTCAGCGCTGAAATTGGAATGATCTCGTCGAATTTTCCTATTTTCGCCAGTTTCTCGATCATCGGGAGCAATTCGGCTTTGGGAACGCGGTCGATCTTATTGAGCAAGAGGAAACGCGTGCCGTCAAAACGCTGCACGCGCTCCACGGCGCGGCGGTCTCCCTGGCCGAACTCTTCGCTGGCGTCGAGCAGGAGCGCCACGATGTCGACCGCATCGATCGCGGCGTCCACTTCGCCCATCATTTGCCGGCCGAGCGCGGATTCCGGGCGGTGCAAGCCCGGCGTATCGATCAACACAACTTGCGCGTTCGGGCGGTTCACGATTCCCTGAATGCGGTTGCGCGTGGTCTGCGGACGCGGCGTAACAATCGCCACTTTTTCTCCGACCAGGCGATTCACGAGCGTCGATTTCCCGGCGTTCGGCCGGCCCACTACCGCGACATATCCCGACTTGATTTGTTGCGCCATGCTCGCATGATACCCTGCGAGGCGCGGAAAGACATCGGTCGAATGGTATGTAGTGGATCCGCTTGCGATTTTTGTAGGACAGCCACTCTTGGCTGTCCCCGCACAGTCTCGGTAGCGTGAAAGCGGACAGCCAAGAGTGGCTGTCCTACATGAACCGCGAACGCATATTCAGCAGCGACTAAGGGCATGTTACACTTTCCCGGCTCGATGCCTTTTGCGAGACTGTTCGTCGTTAAATGAATGCTTAATCGCCGGAGTCACTGAGATGCCCGCCACACCGCACACGGAACACCACTTCACCGCGCCGGAATCGGTGCGCGACGTTGTCATTGGGATGTCGGACGGGCTGACGGTGCCGTTTGCGCTTGCGGCGGGAATTACGGGGGCCATCGCCTCGAATCCGCATGCTTCGACGCTGGTGGTTACGGCGGGATTCGCGGAAATTGCGGCGGGGTCGATTGCCATGGGGCTCGGCGGTTATCTTGCGGCGAAGACCGACCAGGAACATTACGCTTCGGAACGCGAGCGGGAAGTCCGCGAAATTGTGGAATTGCGAGATGTGGAAATCGAGGAGGTCGCCAAGGTCTTCCGCGATTACGGGCTGAGCGAAGCGGAAATGGCTCCCGTGGTGCATGCCATCACCGGAAACGAAAAATCCTGGGTGGATTTCATGATGCGATTCGAGCTTGGTCTCGAAGAGCCTCAGCCGAAACGTGCGCGCGTCAGCGCTTTGACTATCGCTGCGTCTTATATTGTCGGCGGTTTGATTCCGCTCGCGCCGTACATCTTGCTCTCCGACGTGCAAAGGGGACTTTATTTTTCGGTGGCAGTGACGCTGCTGGCGCTGGCTGTGTTCGGCTGGGTGAAGGGGACCTTCACCGGGATCAGCCCGTTCAAGGGCGCGCTGCAAACTGTCGTGATCGGCGGGCTTGCGGCTACCGCGGCGTTTCTGATTGCCAAGCTCATCAGTTAAATCGCGGAAAATGCTTTAACACAGAGAACACAGAGGGCACAGAGAAAGAGCCGAGCGACTTGGGGGTGGATCCCGGGAACGCCAATCTCCTGATTGCCGTCAGCCGGCCCGCCAATCGGGAGATTGGCGTTCCCAGGGTCTCAGACATCAGTTGGCTGCTACTGCAGAAGGAAGGCGACGTCCTCGTACACGCAGCACTTTGCGTTGATTCGCTTCCAGAATTTCAAAGCGCAGGCCGCCGTAGTCCACATGTTCTCCCGCGGCGGGCACGTGGCCGGAGATGTGATTGAGCAGGCCGCCGATGGTCGTGGCGGATTCTTCTCCGCTGACATTCCATTCCACGCCGAATAACTCCTGAACTTTTTCGACGGACACGCTGCCGCGCAGGATCAGGCTTCCGTCCGGTTCGCGCACGGCGTCGGGAGACGGAACGCGGTCGTCCTCGCCAATTTCGCCGATGATTTCTTCCACCAGGTCCTCGACCGTGACGATGCCTGCGACGGAACCATGTTCATCCACGACGATCGCCATTTGCTGATTTCGCCGCTGCATTTCTTTCAGCAACTCCGAACCGCGCTTGGTTTCCGGGACGAAGAAAGCCGGGCGCGCGAGTTCCCGCACCTTTCGCGTCGCAGCTTCGCTTTCGGGGATTTGAAGCAAGTCCCGGGCAAATGCGATGCCGGTGATGTCGTCGAGGGAATCTTCGTAAACGGGAATACGCGAAAACTTGGTGTTGATCAGGACTTTGCGCAGGTCGGCGACCGTAACGTTGGCGGGGATGGCGATCACATCGGGACGCGGCGTCATGAATTCCAGGACGCGCTTGTCGCTGAACTCGACGACTTGCTCGATCATGTGCGCTTCGCCGGGATCGAGAATTCCCTCCTGCTCGGCCGCATCGACGAGCGCTCCGATTCCTTCTTCTTGCGCGGGCGAACCGTCGGCGTGTTGTTCGTCGGAGATACGTGACAAGGAACTCGCAAGCTCGAGAAGCACGCGAAACGGCCAAACGATCCAGAGAAACGCTCGAATGATTAATGCCAGGCGGATGAGCCAGCGTCCTTTTGTGCGCGCCAGCAGGAAGTCCGGAATAAATTGCGAGAGCAGGAGCACTTCGACGAGAACATAGACGAGGGCCTGCAGCAACGCGTCCCAAGTGCCGGGGACAAACACAATCACGCCCCGCGCGGTCTCGGCCGTGACCAGCACCAGCCATAGATTTGCAAGCAATCGAAATCCGGTCGTTGCGCGCGTGCGTTCCAGGCCGAAGTGAGGTTCGATCTCGGCCTCGAAGAGTTCGAGATGCTCGCGCACGCGGCCTGTATTCACGCGGCCCAGCTCGCGGTAGATCCGGTCGAGGTACGAGAAAATGACGAGACCCACGCCGAGGGCCGAGACTCCGAGCACGTAGAGAAACGTCATCATCTTCCGGCAGCTCCCAATCGACCGGCAACTCCCAGCCGTTTTCGCAGGCGGCGCTCCAGGCGGTCCATTTCCCCGTGGTCGGTTTCGTGGTCGAACCCTGCCAGGTGAATCATGCCGTGGAGAATCAGGATTCGCATTTCAACGGGCAAGGACCGCGAAAAGCGGCGCGCATTGCGCCGCGCGGTTTCCGGCGAGATGGCAATGTCGCCGATATATTTCGCGCCATGCGCCGGACGAGCGCCATTTGCGGGGAAGGAGAGCACATCCGTGGGCCCATGCTTTTTGCGAAACGTTTCGTTGAGCCGCGCCATCGTATCGTCGCTAATCAGCTGAATGGTCACGGAATCGGGAGAGAAGCCGAGCTCTCGCCGGGCGCGTTCGTAGAACTGCTGCAAAGGGTGGATAGCCACGGGGACGCGGCGCTGGCGGTTGACGATCATCGAACTTCGGACATTTTCTTGACGGGCTCCAAGATTACATCAGGTTTTTGTAGCGCCAACCTTTAGGTTGGCATTTTTGAATCCACGAGATGCCCGCCTGAAGGCGGGCGCTACATAAATCAAAACCGAGCACCCGTTAGTTGGGAGGATCGGACTTGCCGTTTTCAGGCGAAGCGTTGCGCCGAGCCTCGCCTCCTCCAAACTCTTCGTAGGCCTTAATAATCTGCTGCACCAGGTTGTGGCGCACGACGTCGCGTTCGTCGAACTTGATGAAGGCGATCCCTTCGATGCGGCTCGTCACTTCCAGCGCTTCGACCAGGCCCGACTTTCGTCCGGCGGGCAAGTCGATCTGCGTGACGTCGCCCGTGACCACCGCCTTGGAGTTGAAACCGAGGCGCGTCAGAAACATTTTCATCTGCTCGCTCGTCGTGTTCTGCGCTTCATCCAGAATGACGAACGAATCGTTGAGCGTGCGGCCGCGCATGAACGCCAGCGGCGCGACTTCCACGATCCCCTTCTCGAGGAATCGCTCCAATTTGTCGGCGTCCAGCATGTCGTACAACGCGTCATAGAGCGGGCGCATGTACGGATCGATTTTTTGCTGAAGCGTGCCGGGAAGAAATCCGAGCCGCTCGCCTGCTTCGACGGCGGGGCGCGCGAGGATGATGCGGTCCACTTGCTTGGTGAGGAGCGCGGAAACCGCCATGGCCACGGCCAGATACGTTTTTCCGGTGCCGCCCGGACCAACCGCGAATGTCATGTCGTGCTTCTCGATCGCTTCCATATATTGCCGCTGGTTGGGACTTTTCGGCGTTACGTTTTTCTTTCCGAAAATCCTGGGACGCGCCGGAGCTCCGGGCTCGAGGACCTGGCGCAGCGTCGTCTTGGAATCCTGCGTCGCCACCTTGATCATGGCTTTCACATCGCCATTGCTCATGCGGCGCCCTTCTTTTACCAGTTGGTTGTATTCCGTGACGATTCGGACGGCGCGATCAACCTGGGCGGCTTCGCCCTCGATGGCGAGGTGGCGGTCGTCTTGCAAATGCGTGGTGACGTGCAGCGCGGATTCCAGCAATTTGACGTTTTCGTCTAAAGTGCCAAAGAGGGACTCGACTTCGCCTGCAATTTGTACGGTGCGTCGCATGGAAGATTCGGCTGGCCGGGCTTCAGAATGCCGCCAACCGATGCGGTTGAAACCTCCGCCCTCGCAAGAGGGTACTTCAAAGCGTACTTGAAAGGGACAGAGGGGTCAAGGATATGCACAAAACATTGCACACCAATAAGATAGCAGAGGCTCCTGGCTCTTCAGAAAATCTTGCCGCGCGGCTTAACGATCGTCGGCCGGAATCGTGAGGGCGTCAACTTCGCTGGTGGAGACATCGACCCCAGTGCCGGACGATTGCACGTCTCCGCCCACCAGGATCAACTTGTTGCCGATCGCGCCCGCCGCGAGTCCATGCCTGCTGACGGGCATGGGCGGCATGACTGACCATGTATTGCTGGCCGGGTCGTAGGCTTCGACGGCTTTGAACGTCGCCATGATGTGCGTATCCTGGAATTCGCCGCCGGCCACGTAGATGCGTCCGTTGATCACGGCGTATCCGAGGGCGCTGCGCGTCGAGGGCATGCGAGCGCGCGTGGCGCTCCATTTGTCGGTGGCGGGATCGTATTCCTCGACAACGGAAGTATCCGACGCCAGGCCAATGAACGCCGCTCCGACACGTCCGCCGATCACGTAAATCTTTCCATTCACCGCGCCGATGGCCGCGTGGTTGCGCGGGGTCGGCATGGGACTTCGCGTGCGCCAGGTATTCAACTCGGGATCGTATTCCTCAACGGTCCCGACTGAAACTTGCGGCGTTGTTGGACTCACGGCGGTATCGCTGGAACCGGGAGCAACGCTTACGCCACCGATTACGTAGATTTTGTCGCCCACAGCGGTGGCCACGGGCGAACCCCGCTTGGATGGCATGGGCGCGAGTGCCTTCCATGAGTCGTTGGCCGGATCGTACTCCCAAGCGTTGTTGATCGGCACCCAAGCCGCAGGACCAGACGGCGGATACACGAATCCGCCGAACGCGTAAATCTTCCCGTGATACTCCGTAAACGCGACGTGATGCGACGGAAGCGCCATGGGTTTTTTCTTGGTCCAGTGATCGGTGGCAGGATCGTATTCGTAGACCAATCCTTTCGGGTGCCAAACTGGAATAAAGCCGGCGAAGACATACATCTTCCCGCCTGCCGCCGAGCCCAGGATTTCTTCGGCGGGCTCCGGAAAGGGCGCGAGTTTCTCCCATTTGGCCTGCGCAAAAGCGGAAGGCGCGGCCGCGCTGAATGAAGCCATCGCGACAGCCAATTGCAATACCGTGAGAACAATCTTTTTGAAGACCATGATCGACTCCTCTTCTACGGATGCGCGGTACTATACAACGGAGACGTGCGCGTTGCATCCCTTGGCCATTTTTTTTCATGAACCGGGCCCGGCACTGGGCCTGCCACGTTCGTTGACAAAGACTTGCGCCTCCGTTAGTGTAATTGCATGGCAATCAATGCAAAGAGGAGAATTGAATGGCGCAGGGCGCACCTACTAAAGTAAAGAAGCGTAAGAAATCGGTAATCAAACGGGCCAAACAGGCGCGCATGCGCGCGGAAATCAATCGTGCGAACACGACTCGCGTGCGCACGATCATGAAGAAGCTGCGCACCGCGATTGCCGCGAAGGATTCCACGTCGGCGGGGACTCTGCTTCGCCCCACCCTATCCGCGATTGACCGCGCGATCAGCAAAGGCGTGCTTGAGGAGAATACGGGGAATCGCTACAAATCGCGGTTGAGCGTGGCCGTAAATGGACTGGCCTCTGCCGCGAAAGCGTGAGGTTGAGTAGCACAGCCACTCTTGGCTGTGTGATTTTGTAAGCCGCACGCGCAGACTACACCTTCCAACAGCGATGGCAAAAACCACACAGCCAAGAGTGGCTGTGCTACCAAAACCAGATCGGAATCGAATCATTCCGCATTCTATTTGACCTGGTTAATTTGGAACCTGCACTCAGAAAATCTTATTGATCGCATCTTCTGGTATTCATCGCCGCGCGGGTGTGGGAGAAGCGAGCTGCGTTACCAAGAATTCCATCACCGCGCGCTGGTTTGTTCCGCCGGATTTTAAGCGGCTGTCAGCTTCGTACAGCGCCGCTAGACCGTTCGTGAGCTGCGTCTTCGGAAATTTTCTCGATTGCTTTACTGCGAGTTCCGCCGCATCGGAACGCATCTTGAGGCGGCCGGCTGCCTGCCATCCCTGCGCGCCGGACGGCAATTCCTGCGCCTCGAGAAGTTTTCGGTACATCCAGGCCAGCGCGCCAAGCAAAGCAGGCGCCGCTTCGCCCTCGCGCAGCAGCCTGTCCAGAAATTCCAGAGCCTGCGCCGGCTGGCGCGCAGCCAGCATGTCCGCCAAATCCCACACCTCATACTTTCGCGCGGAGATGACCAGGAGATCGACGTCGGCTCGCGTGATCTTTCGCCGGTCGCCCGCATAGGCGGACAGTTTCTCGAGTTCCGTGTGGATCGACGCGAGATCGCCATTGAGAATGTCGCACAACTCGTCCGCCGCGTCGGGTTCGAGAGTCGTGCCCAATTCCTTGGCCATTTCAAGGGACAGGGGGACCGCGAGGCGTGCGCGATCAGCAGGCTCGCTCGAAAGCTCCACTGATACAGTCAGCGTCTTCTCGCCGAACATTTTGGCGAGGCGCATCCGCTGATCCAGGGCGGTTGCCTCAAAAACGAGTACGGTGAACGGCGCGGGATTATTCAGGTATTCGGAAATTTGCTTCACGAGGGAATCCCGCGAATCGTCTCCCAGTCGTTCCCAGGCTTCCGCCTCGCTGACGAAAATCACTTGTTGCGGCGCGAGCATGGGCATCGTCTGCGCCTGACCGAGGATTGCGGAGATGTCATCATCGTCCGCGGAAAATTTCCGAACGCCCCAATCACGCGTGCCCTCGGCCACGTACGCGTCGACTAGCTTCTTGCGGCACATGTCGCGAAGATAGCTATCGCTGCCCACCAGGAGAATCCCTGGAATGGGCTTCCCTTTTGCGAGACGCGCCAGGAGTTCGTGAGGGGAAACCGTGGCCATCAGAAATTCTCCAGAACATCGGCGACGAGGCGGGACGCGAAATCACGCGACATCCTTTCAAGAGCGGGCCCCTGCTCGTCAAAGAATTTTGCAGGATCGGTGGAAATTTCGTAGGGCTGGCGGAAAAGATAGTCGTCGTTTTTGTAGAGCACTTTTTTCGTTTCGCGCTCTTCAAGCGATACCTTCATATGAACGGATATTAGCATCGTGGTGGCGCGCGCCGTGGTCGTATTTACCGTCGGAACGGACGTGGAGTTGGGAGTCGTAGTGGGAGTCGTGTCAAACACCGCGGGAATGGCCTCGAAACTGGTGATCTCGCCATGCAGCACCGCGTCCGCGGAATCCTCGGAAGAAACGATGCGGTACTTTGTGCGAGCAATGAATTCGTGGACCACGGCCTCGGTCATGCGCTGCTCGATGCGATAGCGGGGCGTGTCGTTCTTGAGCGCGGGCACCGCGATGACTTTCAGGCCGGGAGGCAGGTCGGAGGCCGTTCCGCCGACGTGATAGCCGCAGGTGGAGAGGAACAGGGCCAGAGAGAGGCAGAGGCACAGAGGGAGGATTTCAAATTTCAAATTTGAGATCTGAAATCTGAAATTAGAAATTTGAGATCTGAAATTCGGAATTTGAAATTTGAAATAAGAGCCATTCCGCGGGGCCGGTGTCTCAATTACGTAATTCATCCGGGCCTCGATCGGTTCCCTCGCTCGCGCTTTGATTGTGTCTCTGCGTTGCACGTCGATTAGGTCTTTCGGCTGCAATTTGGATTCCGCGAATCGGTATTTTCGGCTGCGCGACTTGTTCCTATATTACGAGGCGAGCAGCTTTTCCGCGATGGCTACGGCCGTGGCTGCCGGGACGCGCAAATTGTCCGCGGCCCCCCACAGCCAGACACCGGTTTCGATGCCCGGGTCGCGCTCCGGTTGCCTCAGCACGGGCCGGACTTCCTCAACGACGTTCACGTTCGCGGGCGGCTCATCTTTCGGCCGGACGACTTTCAGGCCTGCGCGCTGCAGGCGGGACGCCAGATCATCGAGCGCGGGAGCGGCCTTGAATTCTGCATACGCCGTGAAGGCGTGCGAATAGAAGACTGGCGCTTGGACAAGCATGATAGCGGGCACTGGGACGCGCCCTGCAAGATACCTTCGAGATTCGCTCGCAATTCTTGCGCGGGCATCGGCCAGCTTTATTCTGCTTTCCGGGCCGTAGCTGGAAAGCATGTTGAACCCGACTTGCGTATCGAAAACGGTTTGCGACACGGGTTGGAAGGACAGGAGTTTCACGACCTGGCTTTCCAGTTCCTCGATCGCTTCCGGGCCATGCTCCGATACAGGCTGAAGCACGGTCACGACGAGGCGCTCGAGTCCGGCTGGGGCAAGCGCCGCGGAAATGGAAATCGCCGCGTCGGCGGGAGCTGAGGGGACCACAAACAAGCTTTGCGGCTCGCCCGGCGGAACGTTTTCTTGGGGCGAGGCGAGCACGCCGTCCAACGTTGGGATCCACAACCGGGCGTTCGCGTCAGCCCCCAGGCCTCCGCTGAGGTCGATCACGACCGCGCCGGCGCGGCGCGCTTCCGCGGCGTGCCGCTTCGAGAATTCCGGCGATCCCGTAAAGAACGCAAATCGCACGCGCTCGAAACTGTCTTCCGTGACGGTTTCAATGATGGCCGGTTCCCCGCCGGCTTCGGTGAGCGTTCCAGCGACGATTTCCTCGTCGAGCAGACGAATATCGCTTGCGGGAAATTTCGATTCTTCCAGCCACAAATTCAATTCCTTGCCGAGCAGAGAAGACGCCCCCGCGATGGCTACCCGAACCGCCTCTTTGGGGGAAGTCATGTCTTGGCAGGATGCGAGACTAGATAATGGCGAACCATGCGGATTAGATGAAGCGTGACACCCGAAGTGACAAAGACTGTCGCCATCAACATCAGTACTATTTCCGAATAAGCAACGATCAGCCAGACGAGCAGGGCCATGACGATGACCAGGAACGACTTTTGGCGCGCCGCCATCGGGACGTCCTTGAAGCTGCGATAGCGCACCGTGCTGGACATCAGGGCCGCATCCCCGATCACAACAACCATCCAGAAGACCGACCAGCGCCAGTCCTCGATCGGCGATTTGATCGCATGCACCGTCGCGGCTATCAGCCCCGCCGCGGCCGGGCACGGCAGCCCAACGAAGTATTTTGACCCTGTTCCGGGCGCCATGCCCTGAATGTTGAACCGGGCGAGGCGCCAGGCGCAGCAAATCACAAAGACTAGCGCCACCCACCAGCCGATCTGATGCAAGCGCCTGATGTCCAGGAAGTCGGTCTCGGCAATGCCGCGGACCCCCCAGGTGAAGGCTAGAGCCGCCGGGGCGATCCCAAAGCTGACCATATCGGCCAAGGAGTCAAACTGCTTGCCGAATTCGCTGCTCGTGCCGGTCGCTCGGGCCACAAAACCGTCGAAGGAATCAAAAACGATCGCCAGGCCGATGGCCTTGGCCGCATTGTCCAAATCGGTGCCGCCGCCCTTGAGCGTGGCCATGACGGCGTAGAAGCCGCACAGCATGTTCGCCACGGTCATGGAACTGGGCAAGAGGTAGATGCCGCGGCGGAGCTTGAGATTGGCGCGCCGGGCGCCGGGAAACCCGAGTTCGTGCTGTTCGAAGTCGCTCATTTCCATCGCGCCAGGATGCTGGTACCCCCCGCCACGTGCTGACCGGGCCGAACCTGAATTTCGACACCCTCGGGAAGCCAAATATCCGTGCGTGAACCAAAGCGTATCATACCTACGCGCTCGCCCCGCATCACGGAATCGCCGACCGCTTTCCAACAGACAATACGGCGGGCGATCCATCCGGCAATCTGTTTGAAGACCACTTCCCCGCGGTCGCTCTGAATATGGAACGAATTTTGCTCATTTTCCGCCGAGGCCCGGCCGCGCATGGCCGCGTAGAATTTCCCGGTGCGATACTCGATGGATGTGATGCGTCCCGCGACCGGCGAGCGGTTGACGTGCACGTCGAAGATCGAGAGAAACACGCTGATCCGGCGGCCCGGTTTCCCGTTGAGCGGCTCTTCCACGACTTCCATGACGCGCCCGTCGGCTGGGGAAACGATCGTGTCCTGATCCGGCGGGGGCGTCCTTTCGGGATCGCGAAAGAAAAACATTATAAAAAGACCGAGGAAGATCAGCACGCCGCCAAGCCAGTTCCACTGGAATACGACAGCGATGATGCCGACGAGCAGCGGGCCTGCGGCAAACTTGTAGCCGTCTTTTATCATGCACGTCCTTGTCAGGAGGGAAAACGGCGACACTCCTGGTGCGACTGCGAATATTCTATCTCAATTTGGCAATGCCCGGAGAGTTAGCGCGCTGCGGGAGGATGCAGGCGCTGCGCGATGTGGCGCTCCATCGCGTCCTTGACTCGCAACTTTAATTTTTTGAGGGTAGCTTCTTGCTGAAGGTCTTCCAGATTCAGGTAGGAGGATTGCGAAAGCTGTCTTAGCTTGTCTTCGTATTCCGAATGCAATTGCGTGAGTTTCTGAAACTCTTGGTCATATGTCAGAAGTTGCTCGCGTATCTCTCGATTCAAGGTCGGCATAGTGTGCCTCCTGACCAATCCGAATTGTGAATGGAGTGTTACATAACGAGTCGAAGCTAGCACAATGCATTGCGCCCGCCAAGTATATTTCAACAAAAACTACGGAATTTTTTCCTCAGTGTGCGAAACGAGCAGCACCGCGTCCTCGATGGGATCGCGATAATAGTTTGGCCGGCGCCCGCATTCCCCGAATCCCACGCGCATGTAAAAGGCAATCCCGCCTTCGTTGGAAGCGCGCACTTCGAGATAGGTTCGCCGCGCGCCTGCCGCTCGGGCGTGTTCCAGAGCGGAGTTCACCAATTGACTTGCAATTCCCCGCCGCCGGAACGCCTTCCCGACAGCCAAATTCAATATCTCGAATTCGTCCGAGGCAAGTCGCCCGATTAGAATTCCCGCAACGCGTCCATTCAGTTCCGCCGCCCAGGCGATCCCGTGGGAAACCGATTCCAGCAGACTCTCTCTTGACCATATCGACGCCTCGGGACTTTCCTTCAGTATCAAATGTCCGGCGGAAGCGTCTGACGCGGTCATTCGCCGCACCGTGACGGCTGGGGAGTCGCCAATTTTCTCGCCTGGAGCGGGCATTACCCATCCTTCCATGCCGATTCGGCATCGGACCGCCGCACGTAATTGGCATCGAGGCGGATCGAATCGACCAAGTCTCCGCGCTTGGCTCTTTCAAATCCTAGCCGCCCGATTGCGGGAGCCAGAGCCGCCGACACCTGCACGATCCGCGCACCGGGCAGAACTTCGCTGAGGAGAGTGACTGGGAGGACTTCCGGTGTCGGCGAGACAAGCTGTACGACTTGGGGCGACTTCGCATTCACCAATTCCAGAAACTCGGCTGCCGAGAGGATCGACTCGTCGCTCGCAAGTGAGAGCCCCGTCGCGTCTCCGGGATTTCTTCGATAAATTGCGCCGAAGATCTGTCCGCGGCGGGCATCCAAGAATGGCGCGATGAGGTGGGCAGCGGGAGCGCCGGGAGTTTCACCCACCAGGGATTCTGCGGCAATGGCCTCCAACCCACTGACCGCTGCGATGGGTTTTCCATGCACCTCCGCCCAGGCTTTCACCGCCGTCAAACCGACCCGCAGCCCAGTGAAAGACCCGGGGCCGGCTGCAACCGCGAATACATCGACTTCATCCAGGCGGAAGTTTGCCCTGTCTTGCAGCACGGCAATATCGCGAAAAAGCCGCGAAGAATAGGGCGTTTCTTCGTATCCGGACACCTCGGCCAGGACCTCGGAGTCGCGCAAGACAGCAGCACTTCCCGTTCGAGTGCTCGTATCTACGGCCAGAATCAGCATTTAGCCATTCTAATGCATGCAGAGCCGGGATCTAAGGAAGGAAGTTATCCGTCTACAGGGAACCTGTTAAATCTACGTAAAAAATGCTGTGCAATTCAGGGACCAATCTCGAATCAAAATATCGCATAACTTGCTGATTCTAGAACAAATATCTTGACTTCACTATCCGCAGGGTGCAAACTTTCTTAGCTTACCTCGAGGGGGCTTCCGACCATGGATTATAAGATAGGGGATAAGGTCGTCTATCCTAACCACGGCGTTGGGATGATCGAGCAAATCAATTTCGGGATTTTGAATGGACGCACGGAAAAGTATTTTATGGTTAAGATTTTAGCCAGCGGCCTCAAAGTCATGGTTCCCGCGACCAACGCCGAATCGGTTGGATTGCGGCACGTGATTCGAAACGGAGAAACACTTAAGGTTCTGAGCTTTCTGGAAAAGGGCAAGCCGAATTCGCACCACGATTGGAAACACCGGTTCAAAGAGAATTCCGAACGAATGCGAACCGGCGAGCTGATTGAAGTAGCAGCCGTACTGAAAAGCCTAGTATCGCTCAGCCGCACCAAGCCGCTTTCCTTCCGCGAAAAGAAAATGCTGGAACGGGCCAAATTCCTCCTCGTCAGTGAACTCGCCACCGCCAGAAATACTTCCGCCGAAAACGTCGAAGACGTACTGATCAAGTCGCTCGCAAAAGCGCGCCTGCAGATGCCTTCGCCGATTGAAAAGCCCGAGGGTGTTGAGTTTTAGCTGCAATTTTCTTTTTCCAAGTTCCAGAAAAGCCTCAGGGCGATGACGCCTTGGGGCTTTTTCCTTTTCTGCGCGCTGGCCTCGGCGCATTCCGCGCTTTTCCCCAACCACCTCCGCCCGGTGTTTCAATACGGATCAGTGCTCCTGCCGGGGCTCGGAATGTGTATTTGGAAGGAAGACGTCGCGTCTTTCCTTCGATGACGATCTCATTTTTTCCCGGACTGCCGGGAGAGCCGCCCTTCAGGCCATACGGCGGTAGTGTCCTTCGGTCCGATAGGATTCCCGTCTGGACGTCAGCCAGCATTCCTATTTCTCGCACGATGCCTTCGCCGCCTGGAAATTTTCCCTTCCCGCCCGAACCTCTCCGCAGCGCATAACGTTGAACGCGGACGGGGTAAATATGCTCGAGAACTTCGATGGGAGTATTGAGCGTGTTGGTCATGTGGCTGTGCGCCCCGTTATTTCCCCGGTGGCCCGGGCCTCCGCCCGTTCCACCTGCAATCGTTTCGTAATAGGCGAAAGGTTTGCCGCCGTGACGCGCGTCGCTTCCGCCAAAAGTTAGATTGTTCATCGTGCCCTGGCTTGCGGCGGGAATGCGCGACGGAATCGCACGGGCGAGAGCCTTGAGAAGCGCGTCCACGATGCGTTGCGATGTTTCCACGTTTCCGCCTGCCACGGCTGCGGGCGGGAGCGCGTTTACGATCGTAGCGGCGGGCGCGATCACGCGGATCGATCGCATCAGGCCGGATGTGGCCGGGACTTGTTCATCCAGCAGACACCGGAAAACGTAAAAGACGGCGGACTCCGTGATGGCTGCGACGGCGTTGACGCTGCCCGCGCATTGCGGCGCGCTTCCCGTAAAATCGACCTCCGCATTTTTTACGCGAATGCGGATCGTGACGGCAATGCGCAGAGGCTTGTTCGTGACGCCATCGTCGTCCAGAAAATCTTCGGCGCGGTAAACTCCGTCGGGAATCGATGAGATCGTGGCGGCCATCATCCTGGCCGAGTAGTCGAGCATGTGTCGCCCGTAGGCGATCACTTCCCTGCTCCCGTATTTCGCAACGAGCGCCATGAGGCGGCGCTCACCGATGCGGCAGGCGGCGATCTGCGCGGTCAGGTCGCCTTCGCGCTCACGCGGGGTGCGCACGTTGGCGAGAAGAATCTCCAGCACGTCGCGCGCGATGCGGCCACGCTCCATGATTTTTACGGGAGGGATGCGCAAGCCTTCCTCAAATATTTCGCGCGAAAGACCCATCGATCCCGCGTGCGCGCCTCCAATGTCGGCATGGTGCGCGCGATTGGCGATGTAAAACAGCGGGCTAGAGGAACGCGGCGCGAAGACGGGCATCACCATCGTCAGGTCTGGCAGGTGCGTTCCCCCTGCGTATGGGTCATTCAGTAGCGCAACGTCTCCGGGAGCAAGCTCGAACGCGCTGAGCGCTGCCTGGACCGACATGGGCATCGAGCCCAGATGAACGGGCATGTGGTCGCCCATGGCGAGGACCTTGCCCATTGCGTCAAATACGGCGCAGGAATAGTCTCGCCGCTCTTTGATGTTGGGAGAAAACGCGGATCGCCGCAGCGCCGCTCCCATTTCTTCCGCGACGGAATGGAAGAGGTTCTTGAAAATCTCCAGGCGTATGGGGTCCACTCTCACCGGCTCGGCTCCAGGATGAGATTTCCGTATCGATCGACGCGGCCGGACCATTCGGGAGGGATCAGCGTCGTCGCGCTGTATTCCGTCACGATGGCGGGGCCGGGGATGCGGTTTCCGGCGCGCAGTTTCGCGCGATCGTAAATGGGCGTCAATTTTCGGAGACCGTGGAATAGCACTTCGGACTTGGAGACGAGTGTGCGCGCGGCGCTCGGGCCGCCTGGCTTCAATTTTGGCAAAGCCGGTTTCGGCGTGCGCCCTGTGAAGCGCGCGCGAACGTTCACGACCTCGCACGCGCGGGCGCGGTCGAAATATCCGTAGCGCTTTTCGTGGGCGCGATGAAAGGCCGAGATGAACTCTGCGTTGAATGGCACGTTCAATTCATACGATTGTCCGGCATAGCGCATGTCGAGAGATCGGCGGACTTGGGTCGGGCCGCTGGAAAAACCTTCCGCGCGCATTTGTTTGCGGCCTTCCTTTTCCAATGTGGCGAACGCGTGGTGCAGGTCCGCCATTGCCTTGCCGGCACTTTGGACTTCCAGGCGAACCGTGCGCGACAAGTCTTTCGTCACGTCGGCGCGCAGGATGCCGAGCGCCGAGAGCGCTCCTGGAAAACACGGCACGAGGACACGCGGAATTTCGAGCGCCGCTGCCAATTCGCAGGCATGTAGCGCGCCTGCGCCGCCGAACGCTACTAGCGCATAGTCTCTCGGGTCGTACCCACGCTCCACTGAGATGACGCGAATGGCTTTCTCCATCACGGCGTTCGCTACATCCACGATGCCCTGTGCAAACGCATCGGCGGAAGGCATTGGCCCACGCTGCCGATTCATGTAGCTTCGCGCGCGCGGAAGGTCGAGTTTAAACTCTCCTCCCAGCAGCCCTGATTCCGGGATGCGTCCCAGGATGAGATTCGCGTCCGTCACGGTCGCCTTTTCGCCACTCCCGTAACAAATCGGGCCGGGCTCGGCTCCAGCGCTTTCCGGGCCGACGCGCAACGCCCCCGCGCGGTCGAATCGCGCAATGGATCCGCCACCGGCGCCCACCGTGTGAATATCCAGCATCGGGACTGCGACGGGCATTCCTGAGACGACGCTTTCCGACGTGATTGCGAGAGTTTCTCCGCTTCCGCTGTCCATGAGGGCTACGTCGGTGGAAGTGCCACCCATGTCGAAGGTAATGATGCGGTCGAATCCGGCGGCTTCGGCGACATACTGCGCGCCGAGGACGCCTCCCGCGGGGCCGGACAGAATCGTTCGAACGGGTTCTCTGGCGGCTGCCCTGGCCGAGAGAATGCCTCCATTCGACTGCATGATGCGAACTCGTGAATATCTTCTCCCCGTCTTTGCGCGTTTCGAATTGGCAGGCGAACTCCACGATCGCGCTTCGGCGATCCTCTCGATTTCCGAGAGATAGCCGCTCATCACCGGAACGAGATACGCGTTGACGACGGTCGTGGAGGTGCGCTCGAATTCGCGATATTCGGGAAGGATTTTCATTGAGAGGGAGACAGGGAGTCGCATGGGTGCAAGGGCTCGGGCCAACAATTTTTCGTGGGCGGGATTCACGAAGGAAAAGAGCAAGCAAACGGCGACGGACTCTGCTCCGCTGCGAGCGATGGCCCGCCTGATTCGCGCGGTCTCGGCCCTTGATGGCGCAAGCAGGACGCGGCCATCGGAATCCAGCCTTTCGCGCAGCCCAAGTCGACGAGCCTGCGGGACGAGCGGCTCGGCCTTCTCGAACAGCAGATTGTAAAGTTGCGGGCGCGCTTGCCGGCCAATTTCGAGGACGTCTTCGAAGCCCGCGGTCGTGACGAGAGTGACGCGCCCGCCTTTTCGTTGAAGCAGAGCGTTCGTGCCAACTGTAGTGCCGCAGACGAGTTCGAGACTGGCCAGATCGGCGCCGGATTCGCGGATTCGGTCGAGCGCATGGGCGATCGCCTCGGATGGTTTGCGCGGCGTGGAAGGAACCTTCAGAATTTCAAGGCGTCCGCCGCGAAGATAGACACAATCGGTGAATGTGCCGCCGGTATCAATCGCAATGCGCATGAAAACGGGGATTGTATCGCAAGTTGAGAGTTCACCGTTGAAAGTTGAGATATCGGCTGGGTCAAAGGCAGTTAAATCTTTGCTTCCAGGGAAGACCTAGCGGAACCGGATATACTGCGCACCGTATTTCATCGCGTCCTTGCCGGAAACCTGTTGGGCCCTATTAATTCGCGCGGCGACGAAGATGTTTGCTTTCCCCTTGGAATACGGGACGGCAACCTCGATTCTCGAGCCCTCGATATATGCCTTGGAGCTGACGAAGGAAAGCCCCCCGCGCGAAAGGTCTTTGACCTCGACGATCTCCTCTTCAAACCCTGGATGGCGTATGCACGCCTTCATCTTCACGTGCACACGCACGTGTTTGCGTTTATTGTATGCGCGGTCCACAAGCGCGACCAATGATCCCGGCACCGTCACGGCTTGGACTCCGGAATCCACGACGGGCAGCTCGTTGGGTGTTTGCGACCAAAGGGTCCACGTAGCACACTGGCTGCAAGATCGCGGGAGGCTGTGGTTGCCTTCAAAAACGTCAGTTTCGAGTTCATCCAGGTAAACCACTTCGCGAGCCTTACAGGCACTACACTGCAGCAGGAGCCTGGCCAACCCTTCCTCGGATTCGGGCAATGGCGGGAACTGGATCCCCCATAAGTTTGCGTTCGGCTCCAGCAGCGCAATTCCGTAGACGTGGATGTTCGATTGTCCGCCCAATTGTCCTATGACCAGGGCGCTTGACTCTTTCTTACTGGTGATGGGACAGATCGTAACGTGAAGGCCCGCATTCAGTTTTCGATTTAAGGCTATGGTTGCTCCATGCCGGTTGATCGTCAGGGTGTGGCCCTGTTCGCTGAACTTCTCGCCGGTGACGTCCACTGCCGAGATCCGAACGGGCATTCTGATCATGACTCGGTCGGTTCGCCGTTGGTTTTCAGTTTTCATATTGAGCTCGTTTGCAGCAGGAATGGCGCTCTCACTGGTTTCTTAGTTCAGCGATCCACTTTTCTAAAATCAACTGGTCGTCCGGGTCAATCCTGGTGAAGACGATGCCCATGCCCGCGTTCGGCCGAATATACGCTACCTTCCCCAGAGCCTCGAAATTCGCACCTCTGTGGGCAATCCTTATCTTCAACTTTGTCCCTTGCGGGAAGGGTCTTTGCGTCTCCACGTAGCATCCGAACAAGCTCAGGTCGCTGGTGCGATCCTCGGTGTGAGTCTCCAGGCGCACATCGGTCAATTCGATTTTTGTTACGAAGGAATAGCGGCGTGCGCGAGGGTGCGCGATTGGCATCAGAATGATCCTCGCCGGAGGTCTTGCACTACTTCACGTATCCCGGGAGCCTCGACGTGAGAGACATGGCGAGATTCCCGGCCGGAAAATTAGAATGGTGACAAAATAAAGATATGAAATGATTTAGGTGCCGTCCAGAGGCATTTTTGAAGCAGTTGCCCAACAGGCAATCCCGGAATCCTAGACTTTAGCCCTGAGCCTGTTGAACGTCGGAAGATCGGACACCATTTGGCACTTGGGAAGGGTTCTAGAATCGTCCCAGAGAGTGTGGCACACGTTGATTTGTCACAATTGCGAACTGTAAGTGGATGCATACAACGATGGGTCCCGCGAAGTCCTCTTGTCTGCCGCTGGACCACAACTGAGAGGCAAAAGTTAAAAGGAATTAGGCCAGCCGGAGATTTGGTTCGGCGTTCAAATCGGGCGAGGCCAAGTCTCCCGCGAGCAAGTGAGGGTAGGCGGCTGCGGCGATCATGGCGGCGTTGTCAGTGGAGAGGGCGCGGCTGGGGAAAAAGACGCTGACGCCCATCGCGGCGGCTTTGGTCGCGAAGCGATCTCGCAATTCGGAGTTGGCGGCTACGCCTCCGGAAACCAAGACTGTGCGGGAACCTGTTTCCCTTGCCGCTTCCAGCGTCCGCGTCACGAGATCGCGGACTACGGCGGACTGGAATTTGGAAATGAGCGAGAGCGTTCGCGGGCTGCAAAGTGGCAGCAGGTCAGCGACTTTCCGGAGTCCCTGTTGGAGAGCTTTCTTGCGGGCTTCGATTTCATCGATGAATTCGGGATGCGCGCGGACGTAATACAGGACGGCGGTCTTGATGCCGCTGAAACTGAAATCGTAGGGATTCCCTTTGATCTTCACGGGGCCAAGATTCAATGCGTCCTTCTCGTGGAATTTTTCGCCGGATGCAGCGACCTTTACGGCAAGCTGGTCGATGATCGGGCCGCCGGGATAGCCGAGCGCAAGGAGCCTGGCGACTTTGTCGTAGGCTTCGCCTGCGGCGTCGTCGCGCGTGCCGCCGAGACGGCGGTACTGAAAGCCGCGCTTGGCGGCATCGCCGTTCCCTTCTCCATTCGGGGCCGCGGCCTGCACGTGGTAGAGCAGCGTGTGTCCGCCGGAGACGATGAGGCAAATCGCCGGAAGTTCCGGCGCTTTGCCTCCGATGTGCGCCTCGAGGAATACGGCGTGAACGTGGCCTTCCAGGTGATTGACGGGCACGAGCGGTTTGCCGAGTTCGGTGGCCAGGACCTTGCCGTACGTTACTCCGACCAGAAGCGAACCGACGAGGCCGGGGCCTTGGGTCACGCCGACGGCATCGATGTCCTTGAAATCCAGGCCCGCTTGGAGAAGCGCTTCGCGGACAACGGGAACGATTTGGCGCAGGTGCTCGCGCGAGGCGAGTTCGGGAACCACGCCGCCGTACTTGCGGTGGATGTCGAGTTGTGAGGAGACGACGCTCGACAGAATCTCGCGGCCATCCACGACGACGGCGGCGGCGGTTTCGTCACATGAAGACTCGATGCCCAGGATGCGCGTTGGCATTGCCCTTTCCTTGCGTGCGGAAACGTTCATGTTAGCACAGCCGCGGAAATCGTCCGCACGGCTCGCCAAATTGGCATGCGGCTTATTTTGTGTGATTGAGCCGTGTGTGTCGCCCCTGTCGAGTGTGCGTGAGGACCCGCTTTTGATTCATGTAGCGCCCGTCCGCCGCGGCGGACGGGCCCCTGCTTGATTCCAAAGTGCCCGCCTGAAGGCGGGCGCTACAAAAAAGAACCTAGTAACGAACATGTCCCATTCCAAATATTTGTCATTTTTTGTGCCGTTTGAGTGATACACTGCCCACGTTTTCCACTTACCCCTCCGCGGTGCCCATGAGGGCGTCGGTTTTTGAACCAGCAGAACGAAACGAAAGACGAATGCCGGAGATTGTCGGAGCCTGCCTGACCGGTATGTCGTCGGAGAAGATTAAAACGATGAAAATATTGCTCTATAGTCCCGACAATGGCGTCACGAAAAATTTCATGCCGCACCTGTGGATGTTCCTCCTTCAGTCGCTCACGCCGCCCGGCCATGAAGTCGTGCTGATCGACGGCAACGCGCAGCCGATGGACGAGGCGGGCATCGCGCAATACGTCCGCGAAAACAAGATTGGACTTGTCGGCATCGGCGCCATGACGCGCATGATCGCGAAGGCTTACCGCATGGCCGATGCCGTGCGCGCGGTCGGCGTGCCGGTAGTAATGGGCGGGCCGCACGTCACGGAAATGCCCGACGAAGCGCTCGGCCGGATAACCGGGAGACGCCATGCCGACGCGGTGGCCCTTGGCGAGGCGGATGAAACCTGGCCGAAGATCGTGGCAGACGCCGCGCGCGGCCAGCTCAAAGAGACCTATGCTCCCGTGGATGAATTCGGCCAGGAGCGCAAACCAAGCCTTCAGGCGTATCCGGCAATTCCGTGGGACTCGATCGACCTGAACCAGTTCAACGTCGTACCGAATTTCGCCGGGCCGATGCTTAAACGTTTTCGCGGCGGCTGGGGAACATTCCGCGTCATTCCCGTGGAGTCCGGGCGCGGATGCCCTTACGGATGCGAATTTTGCACGGTGACCGGCTTCTTTGGAGATTCCATCCGTTTTCGGAGCAACAAAAGCGTTGTGGATGAATTACTGCTGCTCAAGGCCCGGGCCAAGAGCGAACACGGCCAGATCGCCGTCTTCTTTATCGACGATAATTTCGCCATTAACCCCAAACGGACGAAATCCCTCTTGCGCGACATCATCGCTGCCAACGCCCAGGTCTACTGGATCGCGCAAATCAGTGCAAACCTTTTAAGGGACCAGGAACTCGTCGATCTAATCGCCGCTTCAGGGGGGATTTGGATTTTTATCGGCATGGAGTCCATCGATCCAACCAACCTGGCCGACGTGAACAAGGGGTTCAACAAACCGGGCGAGTATGCGGCCGTGCTGCAAAGGCTGGCCGACCGCAACGTCTTCGCGATCACGTCCTTCATGTTCGGCATGGACAACGACACGGTCGGAGTGGCGGAGCGGACGCTTCAGCAAATCCGCACTTGGCCCGCGGGGCTGCCAATCTTCGGATTGATCACTCCTTTGCCCGCTACGCCGCTCTATGCGAGACTTGAGGCCGCGGGGCGCCTGACTCGGCCCAAGCACTGGGAGGAATTCATACCATTTACGATGGCCCACACGCCGCTGAAAATGACCATCGGAGAAGCTCACGCGGAGGTAAAGTACGGGTGGGATCATTCCTATAGTCCGGAGGCCATCGCGCAAGCCGTGCGTGCGTTCAACCACAAACCACTGGGTTATCGCATCAATATTCTCATCGCTCGCCTATGTTTCCGCGGGATTTATTTCCCACAGATGGGGGTGCTGGCCTGGCTGAAGGTGATCGGCGAAAACGCGCAAACCATTTGCGACATGGTCAAGGAAGGTTTTCGCGATTGGTTCAGCGGAATGTGCAAGCGGCCGGCGCGATCCGCGACGGTGGGCTCGACCGGCGATTAAAGCCGTCATGTCCGGCTGGTTTTATTGACCGAGGTGCCGACGGCGGCACATTCGCAACTGATTCTCCGCTCCACAACCTCCAAAAGAAAATCTGTGCTCTAGTGTAGATTGGATTTTAGGTACTCCTAATGCAAACGATGGATTGACACCCTGCGCGAGCGCCACGTATGGTGGCTACAGACTTGAAAATAATCCATGACCGAAAATCCAAAACGCGTTCGCAAGGCAGTCCTTCCCGCCGCGGGGCTGGGCACGAGATTCCTGCCCGCGACCAAAGCGCAGCCCAAGGAAATGCTGCCCGTGGTCGACAAGCCGCTCATCCAATATGTGGTCGAAGAGTGCATCGCCTCTGGAATTGACAACATCATTATCGTCACCGGCAGAGGGAAGAACGCGATCGAAGATCACTTCGATTCCTCTCCTGAGCTGGAAGGTTTTCTGGAGCAGAAGGGCAAGTCCGATCTGGCGAAATTGGTGCACGATATCGGCAACATGGTGCACTTCAGCTACACGCGGCAGAAGGAACCGCTGGGGCTGGGACACGCCGTGCTCGTGGCCAAGGAACTGGTCGGCAACGAGCCGTTCGCCGTGCTGCTCGGCGACGTGATCATTCCGGGAAAGAATCCCGCCACCAAGCAGTTGATCGACGTGTACCAAAGCACGGGAAAAGGGGCCATCGCCGTCGAAGAGGTGCCTCGGGAAAAGACGAGTCTCTACGGCATCGTGGACGTGGAAAAGGAAAACGGCGCGGGTGCGAACAAACGCATCCTGAAAATACGCGACCTGGTCGAAAAGCCCAGCCCCGCGGAAGCGCCTTCGACCCTGGCCGTGACCGGGCGATATCTGCTGCCTCCGGAAATTTTCGACTGCCTCGAGCGGACCAAGCCCGGGCGCGGGGGCGAGATTCAGCTCACGGACGCGCTTCGCCTGCTGGCGCAAGAAATCGGTCTGCTTGCGTATGTCTATGAGGGGAAATCGTATGACGCGGGGGACAAGCTCGGCTTCTTGAAAGCCACGGTGGAAATCGGTCTCGAGAACCAGGAATTTGGCAAGGATTTTCGCCAGTATCTGCGGGCGCTGAAGCTGTAGAGTTCTCCCTGCCGTTTCTGTTCTGTTTCACTCCAAAAAACAAGCGCGGATTTATTTCTCCTTCGATGAGCTTCCCGTTTTCTTCTGATCTTTTGATGAAGATGCGGATTTGGAATCTGACTTGTCCGATTTTTCAGATTTCTCCGACTTCTCGGCTTTCTCCGACTTTTCACCCTTCTCTGACTTGCCCGAATCGCCGCCGGTGGTTTTCCGCCCATAGTCGTTGACATACCAGCCAGAGCCCTTGAACTGGATCGAGGGGGCCGTGATGACGGACTCCACTTTGCCGCCGCAGTGCGGGCATTTCTTAAGATGCGGCCCGTTCAATTTTTCGATCTTATCGGTGTGGCGATCGCATTTGAGGCAGCGGTATTCGTAGAGCGGCAATTCCGGTCTCCTTCGGACTCCGAATGGAATTCAATATATTAACACGTTGCGCGGCCATGAAAGCGGTCCCTGTTAAGTTCTCTTGAAAGTTCCAACCAGTAGGAGATGCGCATCGCCAGCGCATGTTAAACTCGGTTCGATGAGGAACGCGGCATGACGGACGTGCAGGACAATTCACCGACGGGATGCCTGTATTTGGTGGCGACGCCGATCGGCAACCTCGAGGATATTACGCTGCGGGCGCTTCGCGTGCTGAAGGAAGCGGACCTGATCGCGTGCGAGGATACTCGGCAGACGCAGAAGTTGCTCCAGCACTATGCGATTCACAAGGAGCTGGTCAGCTATCACGCCCACAACGAATTGACGCGTGCGCCGGAACTGGTGATTCAGCTCGAGGAAGGCGCGCAGGTCGCTTTGGTCAGCGACGCGGGGACTCCTGTCGTGTCCGATCCAGGGCACCGGTTGGTGGCTCAGTGCTTGCGCCATCACATTCCGGTTGTTCCGATTCCGGGGCCATCGGCTTTTGTGGCCGCGCTGGCGGCTTCGGGGATGCCCACGGAGGAATTTCTGTTTGTGGGATTCCTGCCGTCACGCGCGGGCGCCCGCAGGAAGAAGCTAGACGCTTTGAAATCCGAACCGAGGGCGCTGGTGTTCTATGAAGCGCCGCACCGGTTGCTGGAAACGCTCTCGGACGCCGCGGAAATTCTAGGAAACCGCCCCGCCGTCGTGGCGCGGGAAGTCACCAAAATTCACGAGGAATTCCTGCGCGGCTCTCTCGCCGAACTGCGAGACGCTGCGCGCAAGCGGGCGCCGCGCGGCGAAATTACGCTGCTGATCGGGCCGGCGGTGCAGGGAGAAGCGCAGGCGGTTCCGGCGGTGACGCTCAAGAAGCGCGTCGAGCAGCTCGAAGCGGAATCAGGGCTGGATCGCAAGGCGGCGCTCAAACAGGCAGCGCGCGAGCGCGGGCTTGGCAAGCGCGAGGCGTATAAGCAGCTTTTGCTGGAACGGTGATTATCGACGCGTTGGAATGTTTGGTGGCACAGACTTCAGTCTGTGGGTTTCCGCCAACCCGCCCAGGCCGCTCTCGCCAGCCATGATCAAATGGAACCCCACCGACTGAAGTCTGTGCTACTTAAGTCGCTTCCGAAACAAAGATGCGGTTGAAACGAGGGCCTGTGAATTCGACTCCCACGATATGTTCGTACTGGTCCCTGCCGGGCTTGACGTGGACGACGCGGCCTTGCGTGGAAAACTCCGTGTCCTCCCTGGCAGCGGTTGGCAACACGGGAATCTGGATTTCCAGGTGGATGCCGAGATTCAGCGGATAGCGCGAGGCGAAAGCGGCGCCGCCACGGCAAATATTTTCGCTGGAAGTGTGCTCCTCAAACGAGGCTCCCGTGAGGTCCATGCCGCGAACCACAATCGGGAGATGAACCGGGACTCGGCGTTCCCGTCGGCGCTCGAGTGCTGGGGTCGTAGCGCTGGCAGCGGTCATCCGCGTACCTCCTCAGGTTACAGTCTGGCTCAGGTTACAGTCCGGGCAAAAAAGGAGTCCACTCGATCCAGGATTTCCGCCGGAGTGCGGGACGTATGCACGTTCCTGCGCAATTCGCCGCCGTTTCGCACACCGTGCGTAAAATAACTGGTGAACTGCTTCATTCTTCCGATCGCATCGGGCCATTCGGTATCGACCAGATTCCGGAAATACATGGAAAGCAATTGGTAGCGGTCCCACTCGCTCGGCTCGTCGCAGGATCCCGTCGCGGCGAATTGCGCGATCTGGCGGAAAATCCAGGGATTGTTCGACGCAGCGCGTCCGATCATCACGGCGTCGCATCCGGTTTCGCGCAGCATGCGCATCGCGTCCTCGGGCGAGTTGATGTCGCCGTTGCCGATGACGGGCATGCGCACGGCCTGCTTCACATCGCGAATGACGTTCCAATCGGCGCGCCCCGTGTATCCCTGCGCGCGCGTTCGCGGATGAACGGCGATGCCTTCGACGCCAATTTGCTCGGCCAGGCGCGCGACCTCCGCGGCAACGATATTGTTTTCATCCCATCCGGCGCGAATCTTGATCGTCATTGGAATCCGCACGGCGGAGCGCACGGCTCGGAGGACTTGCTCGAGCCCCTTCAAATCGCGCAGCAGGCCCGAGCCGCCGCACTTGACCACTTTTCTCGCGGGGCAACCGAGGTTGACGTCCACAATGTCGAAGCCGAGTTGTTCGACCATTCCAGCGGCGCGGCCCATCACGTCGGCGTCCGCGCCAAACAACTGGCCGGTGATCGGATGCTCGTCCGGCTCAAAGAAAAGATAACGCGACGTGCGGGCGGAGTTGCGCGTGATGCATTCCGCGCTCGTGAATTCGGTCATGATGAGGCCGCATCCGCTGAGGCTGCGAATCATGCGGCGAAAGACCGTGTCGGTCACTCCGGCCATGGGCGCGAGAACCGTGCCCGGGGAGATAAGCTTGTCGCGAATCGAAAAAGGCGGGGGAAACATTTTGATTAGAGTAATCTCTCGTCGAGGTTCTGAGTTTGCGATTCTGCAACAGGTGTGCCGGGCGCGTCAACGTCGGCAGGCGCGGGTGAATTAAATTCCCGCGCTGCGCCTCCTTGAGAGGAAAGATGCGCCGCAAGAGCTTCCGGCGAGCCGTCAAAGAAACCTTCGACAATTTTCTCCACGGCTTTCAAGCGAGCCTCTTCGGCGCTCAGCCGGGCCTGATAGTGAAACGCCTTGCCCACTTTCCGGCGAGTCACGATTCCCTTTTGTTCGAGGCGATCCATGATAGTCAGAACAGTTGTGTACGCGCGCGGACGTGTCGCGGACAGGGCGCGATGAATGTCGCGCACCGTGCCTTCGCCCATGGGCCAGAGAACGCTCAGACATTCCAGTTCGAGCGGGGCGAGGTCGAGAATCGAATGTCGCGGGCCCGCGGCTCGCGATTGGCCGGTGTGTTCCACGTTGTTATTCATTTCCATCCGAAGATTTTCCGCCGCCGGCCGCCGCCTGAGCCGCGGAGTTTTTTCCCGTCGGCGCATCCGAACCTGCGAGGAAACGATCGGACCGCAACAGACGGCGCTCAAGAGCCCCGCTGAAGGCCGTCCAATTCCCTTCCCCCTGATCGGACGCTAGCGCTGATCGGATCGCGGCCATCTTGGAATCGAGGTCGTCCAAATAATGCAGCATCACAGCCTCGCGAAACATCGGAAGCTTCGGAGAACCGAATTCATATTGCCCGTGATGGGAAATCAGCATGTGTTGCACCAGGGTTTTTAATGCGGGCGGGAATCCCTCGATGGCGTCCATTTTTTTCGTGACCAGCTCGTATTCGATCAGAATGTGACCGAGGAGTTGGCCTTCGTCGGTGTAGCCGAGGGAGCGCTCGTAGCTGAGTTCCTGCAACTTTCCGACATCGTGCAGGACGGCGCCCGAGAGCAACAAGTCGGCATCCGCTTCGGGATAATGGCTGAGGACTACGCGGCAAAGATTGCACAAGCTGAGGACGTGTTCGAGCAGCCCCCCGTAGTAGGCGTGGTGCATGACTTTGGCCGCGGGGGCGCGCTTCAATCGCGGGACAATCGCCGGGTCCTGAACCACGCTATCGAGAAGCTGCCGGAGCCAGGGATTCCCTACCGACGCGACGACTTCGAGCAGCTTCGCGTACAGCTCGTCCACATTTTCCTTCGTGTGGGCGAAGAAGTCCGCGGGATCGACTTCGCTTTCCTCGGCGCGGCGAATTTTCTCGATGGCCAGCTGAAGCTTGTTGCGGTAATTTTCGACGCGCGCCTGAACCTTCACAAAATCGTCGCGCTCGAACGAGGCGGCCATGCGGTCAAACCCTTCCCACATGCGCGCCTCGACGCGTCCGGTGGCGTCGCCTAGCTCCAGCCGCAAGTAAGCTTTGCCTTCGCGGGTGGCGCGAATTTCTTTTTCACAGACAAGAAAGTGGGAGGTAACGGTCTGGCCGTCCTGGAGACTCGCGACAAAGCTCTGTTTCATGTGCCGGATTTCTTCTTGGGAAGAATGCCGAATTTGCGGCCGGATTTATTTTTCGTATCGTCCTTCTCGGGCGCCGCGGCCACTTCCTCGATCGGTTCGGCTTTCACGGCGGCGGTGTCGGTATATCCCGGCTTGATCTGAACGTAGCTGTCTTCCCGCAGCGTCGTCAGATAGGTGCGCATGCCCGGCTCCATTTTCTGTTCGTACAGCTTGTTGCTGATTTCGGGTTCGACTTTGTCCAGAGGCTGCTCGCCCGCGTCATAGCGTTCGCGGACCTGAAGGATTTCAAATCCCGTCTTCGTCTCCATGACGTCGGTCATCTGGCCGCGATTCAGAGCGAACACTTTTTCGGCAATCTTGGCGTCGAGCTGCGAGCGTTGAAATACGCCGAGTTCGCCCTCCTGCGGGGCCGTGGGGCTATCCGAATAGCGCTTGGCCATGGCTCCAAAATCCTCGCCGCTATTCAGAATCCGGTCGCGCAAATTGTCGGCCTTTTTTCGCAAGGCGGGAATGTCGGCCTCGGGCTTGCCTTCGGTGGACACAAAAATTTCGCGCAGGACTACGGTTTCCGGACGCACAAATTCAGACTTGTGATCGTTGTAATACTTGACGATGTCTTCGTGGCTGACGATGATTTTGGAGCCCACTTCCTTGCGAATCAATTCCTGCGTCAGAAGCTGGTCGCGAATCTGGCTCTTGAAATCCTCGAAATCCTGGCCGCTCTTGGTGACTTCCGCCTCCAGCGCTTCCATGCTGGGCAATTTGTTCTGGGTGCGGATGGCATCCAGCCGCTTGATCACATCGGCGTCGACGTTAATCCCATCGTCCTTGGCGCGCTGCGTGAGCAAGGATTGATCGATCAAATCACGAAGCAGGTCTTTGTCCTTCGACGCGACTTCCGCGCGAATTTGCTCCGGCGAGCAATTCGTACACGAGTCCCGGACTTCCCCTTCGAGAGAGGCTCGCGCCTTTTCAAGGTCCTCCCGCGTGATGATCTCGTTGTTCACGCGGGCGACAATTTCCTCGACGACGGTACTCTTTGTTTGCGCGCCCGCTGGAACGCTGAGGCCCGCGAAAAGTATAGGAAAAATCAGCCACTGGCTTGGTTTCATAAGGATCGCTCGCTTTCCAGTTTATCGCTTCGTTTCCAGAGGAAGCAACACGTTTCTGACGCTATCGGCCACGCGTCCGCGGCGGTCCAGGCGCATCCAGAGCGTGCCGCTCGGGTCCAGCCGCAAGCCTTCCTTCTGCGACCGGATGAATTTCACGAGATTTTCGGGCGACAGCGGTGTCTCGGGATGAAATTTGATGGCCACTTCGTTGGCGCGTCTCTCGATAGACGAGATCAACAGCCCTTCGGCCAGCCCCTTCAGCAACGCATAATCCAGCAGATTGCCTACAGCCGGTGGCGGTGCCCCGAATCGGTCGGTCAGTTCGTTGTTCACCTCATCCCTTTCGGCCTCCCCGGTGATTCCGGCAATCCGCTTGTACGTCCTCAAACGCAAATTTTCGTTCGGGATGTACTCTTCTGGGATGCGAATGTCGAGCCCGAGGTTGATCGTGGCTCGCATTTCGGGTTTGACTTCCTCGCCCTTCAGCGTCGAGACCGCGCGCTCGAGCATCTGCACGTACAGATCGAAACCAATCGCGTTGATGTGCCCGTGCTGCTGTCCGCCAAGCAGGTTTCCGGCGCCGCGAAGTTCGAGATCGAGGGCGGCGACGCGGAAGCCCGCGCCGAGGGCGCTGAATTCCTTGAGTGCGGCGAGACGCCGTGTCGCCAGCGGCGTAAGGGAAACGTCCTCGGGGACGAGCAAGTAGGCATAAGCACGCTGGTTCGAGCGTCCCACGCGGCCGCGCAGTTGGTACAATTCGGAAAGGCCGAAACGGTCGGCGCGATTGATAAGAATCGTGTTCGCGCGCGGGATGTCCAGGCCATTTTCAACAATTGTCGTACAGACCAGAACGTCCGCCTCGCCACGCACAAACTTGAACATTACGGACTCCAGTTCCTTCTCATTCATCTGGCCGTGCCCGACCACTACGCGCGCTTTCGGCACCAGCTTGTTCACCAGATCCGCAATCGCATAAATCGATTCGACTCGGTTATGCACGAGGAAAACTTGCCCATGACGCGACATTTCCTCGTCGATGGCGCGGCGAATCAGCGATTCGGAAAATGGAGAGACCACGGTCTGAATAGCCAAGCGGTCCTTCGGAGGCGTTTCGATGACGCTCATGTCGCGCAGACCAACGAGCGACATGTTGAGTGTGCGAGGAATGGGAGTTGCAGAAAGAGTTAGAACATCGACATTGAGCTTGAGTTCCTTGAGGCGTTCCTTGTGCGCGACGCCGAAGCGCTGCTCCTCATCGACGACCAGCAGGCCGAGGTCGTGAAATTTCACGTCCTTGGAAAGCAGACGGTGCGTCCCGATGACGATATCCACTTGCCCCGTTTCCACGCCGGACAGGACGGCTTTCTGCTCGCGCGGGGTGCGAAACCGGCTGAGCAGGTCGACACGAACCGGAAATGCGGCGAAGCGGCGGCGGAAAGTTTCAAAGTGCTGGAAGGCGAGCACCGTAGTCGGAGCCAGCACGGCAACTTGCTTGGAGTCGGTGACCGCCTTGAACGCGGCGCGCATCGCCACTTCCGTTTTGCCGTAGCCCACGTCGCCGCAGAGCAGGCGGTCCATCGGCTGTTGGCGCTCCATATCGCGCTTGACGTCGCCGATGGCGATCGCCTGGTCGGGCGTTTCTTCAAACTCGAAGGCGTCTTCAAATTCGCGCTGGAACTCTCCGTCCGGTGAAAATGCGAAACCCTCACCGGCTTTTCGTCCGGCATACAGCTTCAATAATTTGTCGGCCATATCTTCGACCGACTTTTTGACGCGCGCCTTTCGCGCCGTCCACGTGCTGCCGCCCAGTTTGTCGAGGGCGGGTTTTGCGCCCTCGACGGCGCGGTAACTTTGCACCAGGTCGAGCCGTTCGAGCGGAACGTAGAGGCGCGCGTCATCGGCATACCGCAGGCGCATGAATTCGCCGCGCGCGCCGCCGTTCTCGATTTGATGCAATCCCTCAAACTGGCCGATGCCGTGGTCGACGTGGACGACGTAATCGCCGGGCTTCAGTTCTGAAAAATCGCTGAAGAAGCTGGCCGTCTTGGGGCGCCGCTTCGTCGCGCCCTGCAGCATGGATTCAAAAACGTCTCCGGTCCCGAAGATGGCGACGCGCGCGTCGAGAAACACCACGCCATCCATGAACGGCGCGCGGCACAGGACCACCGCGGGAACGCTGCCCGCCGAGGAGTCCTCGGCAAGGCGCGCGCTCGTGGCGTTCTCTTCCAGTTCGCCGAGACGGAACGGGACTTCGTATTCGTGGCACAAATCGGCGTAACGTTCGAGTTCGCCCAGGCTTTCCGCGGCAAGCAGAACACGCTCGCCCGCGGCGATGCGCTTGCGCGCTTCCTCCATGAATGCGGGCACGTTGCCGTGAAAACGCGCCGTGGGATGAGTTTGAATCGTGCGAGAGTCGGAGTCCTCGCGCGTTAGCCCGAGGTGTTCGAGCTCCAGACGCGGATGGCGCGAGAGCTGCGTGTCCCATTCATCAGTGAAGTAATGCGTAGACATGACTTCCAGCGAATCGGCTCCTGTCGATTCAAGGCTCTCCAGCGCGCTCTCCAAAAATGCGCGGGAAGCTTCCTCGATCGCTCCGGGCTCGTCCAGAAGGATGACTGTGTCTTCATGCAAATCGAACAAAGAATGCGCCCGAGTCGCGCGCTCCGCGCCCGCCGAATTTCCGTTTCCACCGCCAAAACCAATCCCTGCCTGCTCGACGAGCGGCGGAAGCGTCACGCGTTCGATAGGGCGAACGGAGCGCTGAGTGTTGGGATCAAACTCACGGAGGGATTCAACTGAATCTCCGAACAGCTCGAGGCGCACGGGGCGGTCGGCCTCCGCGGGGAAAATGTCGACGATTCCGCCGCGAACCGTGAATTGGCCGGGCATTTCCACCATGTCGTGAGATTCGTAGCCCACCCGCCGAAGGTGGGCGACCAGGTCGTCGAGCGAAACCGCTTCGTCGCGGGCGAGCGTGCGCGCCTGCTCTGCGTAGTAAGCGGCATCGGCGAGACGCATGCGAGCTGCGGCCACCGGGGCGACCACGACGCGCGCTAGTCCGGTTGTATATCGCCACAAAGTTACGGCACGCGTTTCGAGAATTTCCGCGTGCGGAGCGGCGTCCTGCCAGGGCAGGACGTCCATGGCCGGCAAAACGGTCACTTCGGTGGCTTCTTGCCCGGCGAGCGCGGCGTAGAAAAATTGCATCGACGCGGCGAACACTTCCGCGCGCGCGCCAGATTCGACGAGGACAACCATGGGGCGGCGCAGTTCTGTCGCAACGATAGCCGCGATCAAGGCTTTCCCCGTGTCTGTCAGTCCCGCCAGCCGCTCCCGCGGGTTCCCCTGGCGTAGCGCGGCAATCGCGGATTCCAGCGCGGGATGCCGGCTCACCGATGCCAGAGTCTCCGAAACCGATGACAGAATCATGATTTGATGTTGGTGTCGCGTGGCGCGGCCGAAACGCTTGCGCCGGCATTGCGGATTCGTTGAACGAGGTTGGTCGTGGAATATCCGGGAGCAAGCGGAATAGAGACCACGCGTCCGCCGGCGGCTTCGACTTCCTCGCGTCCGGCGACCTGGTCCAGCGCCCAATCCGCGCCCTTCACGAGGACGCTCGGCAGCATACGGGCAATCAATTCACGCGGAGTCGGCTCATCGAAAATCGTGACATAGTCCACGGAGGCAAGCGCGGCCAATACTTCGGCGCGATCTTTCTCCGTAACGAGAGGGCGCTCAGGTCCCTTATTGCCGCGAACGCTACGATCGCTGTTGATCGCCACGACCAGCACATCGCCCAAGGCGCGCGCCTCAGCCAGACATCGCACGTGGCCGGGATGGAGCAGATCGAAACAGCCGTTGGTGAACACAACATGGCGGCCGGCGCGCTTTTCGCGGGCCGCCATCTGAACCAATTCTTCTTGCGAAACAATCTTTCCCATGGAAAATGCTGCGCGCACGAAACTCATGTGCGGCAATCTGCAAAAGACATCCCATTCATACTAACACGCGAAAGGCGCGAGTGTTTCCTAGACAAAGCGGGGCATGTCGGTTTACTTCCAGACAGGACCGCTTCTCAGGACTTCGCGGCCTGGCTCGCGCGATTTCTCTGAAGAGTGATCGGTTGCAATTTATTGTCCCCAGGGCGCAAGAGATATAAGATGCGCAAGCGCAAAAGGTCCAAATCGGAAATCCTGACTTAAGTGTCCGGCGCCACCAGCGCAATTAAACCGATCCGGAGAAGAAACAAAGATATGAAAACTCGATGCGCGCGAATCACTCCAGCGGTGTCGTGTACTCGATGCGAACTTGTCCGGCGATCGCTGAGGCTGGGCGGCCTGCTCGTCTTCGGCGCCGGGCTGGTTCTTACTGCGACTGCGGCGCCCTCCTTCAGCCGACAGTCTGCCACCCCACAGAATCTTGCAAGCAGTTCGATCCCAGACGTCAAGTGCGTCATCGGCCTGGAGGACATCAAGCCTGGCGCCAAGGGCACGCTCATTTCGTTGCCCACTGGACTGGAGTTTATGGCCGGGAAGAAGAACGCCGACATCGCCACTTCTTCCATCCAGGACGTTTTTACAGGCCGGGAGAGCAGACAGGACGTCAGCGGCATGGGAGGGACGCTGGTCGAAGCAGCCATTCCTTACGGAGGCGGCAGGGTCGTGAGTCTGTTTTCTCACAAGGTGGATGTCCTCGCCGTGGAATACGTGGACTCGAATGGAGGCTTTCACGGAGCCATCTTCGTGCTTTCCGCAGGCAAGGCAACGGAGTTCAAGAATCAACTCGTTGCGCATGGCGCGAAGGTCTCCACGCACGTGGAAGCACCGGAACCGAAGGAGTAGAAACCATGAAGACCCACAGCCGAGCTCTACTTATGTCCTTGTACTCGTTGGCTGCGAGTGGCGTTGCCCTGTTAATTGGGGCTTCTCCCCTTGCTCAGCCCGGCCCGGCGGCAAGGCCTGAACCTGTTCCTCAGCAGACTCAGAAGTTGACTGCCTCCGCCGTTCAACTCGAACGGATTGTAACGCCGGAGGACTTGCTGATCCCGGAGGATACACGCGTTTCGATGTACGAAAACGTGATCCTCCAATTGATCAAGACGAAGAAATTTCAACACGTCTATCGGAGCGGCGACCGCACCGCAGCCGACGCGCCGGATCTCGTTATCCTGCACTTGCTCCCCGAGGCTTTCAAGAAGGGCAGCCAGAAAGAACGGGAAGTCATCACCGTCGCCGGAGCCACGTCCATCAAGGTGAAGGTTCAATTTACTTCGCGCGAAGGCAAGGTCCTCCTCGAGAAGGATGTCGAAGGCAAGGTCCGCTTCTACGGTGAGAACCTGCGCGCCACCTACGACCTCGCCAAGAAGGTTTCGGGACTAGTCAACGAATCATTCTAATTTTCTCAGAATCGCTGCTACGGCACCTATCCGGCTTTGCGAGTTCTGGCTTTTTGATTTGCAGCCCCTTTCAGTTCATGTTCCACGAACAAAAAGCGCGGTCGCTAACTTTAGTGAACACGGAGTTCGAGCGAATTGCTTGCGCCCCGCGACGAACTGCCGCTTTACGTCGATTTAACTTGCATTTGTGACGTAGCTCGCAGATGCTCACCCTGTTTTGGGGTAAGGTTTGCTTTCTTTTTTGGCGATGCTCAGATAAAGTCCCACTGATTTTGTTCACACGCAGGAACGGCTACGGACTTGGGCAGATTGCAGGATTGCGCGCAGCAGTGGAGCGCTCAACCAGGAGGCGGCACGATGTGGGAAGCAATGGAACAAATGGGATGGGTGAAAACTCTCAGCAGCACCGGATGGATGTATGCGAGCGTTTCCGTCATTCATTACCTGACGATGTTTTGGTTCATCGGGTCGATGGCGGTTGTGGACCTGCGGGTCATGGGCGTCGCGGCTCGCAAAAGAAATCTCACGGAACTCTCCGCGCAGATATTTCCGTGGGCGTGGACGGGGATGGTCCTGGCCCTCATTTCGGGATTTTTCATGTTCTTGACGGACGCGGGGGATTGGGCGCCTGATCCGGTATTTCATGTGAAGTTGGGAATGATCGTACTTTCCATCGTGTTCGCGATCTGGATACAACGCGGCGCGCCGAAGTGGGGAGCGTTACCCGAAATACCGAACTCGGCAAAAGTCATCGCCGCAATTGCATTGCTGCTGTGGATTCTCACGATTCTGAGCGCGTCAGAAATTCCTGCGATGGAAGGCTTGGGGTAGCGACCCGCAGGCCGCGGCAGGGGCGCAGCGAAAAGAAATTCTGGACTTCTAAAGAAAAGAGGACAGCCCGATATGTACGGACTACTTCAGGCGTTTGCAAAATGGCTCGAGGGAACTCCGTGGGGGGTTGGCGTGCGCACCTCTCTCTGGGCTTATCCCTTCACCCAACTGGTTCATTTCACCGGCCTGTCCATTTGGCTCGGGACAAATCTGGCGCTGGACTTGCGGCTGCTCGGCCTGGGGAAACACCGCGAAACGGCCGCGCAACTTCGGGACGATTTGTTCGCCTGGAATTGGATCGGTTTCTGCATCGTAGTGCTCGGTGGTCTCCTTCTGTTTTCCTCGACCGCGACAACGTTTCTGGTCAACGTTGCGTTTCGCTGGAAGCTGGGCCTTTTTGTCCCGCTGGCTTTGCTCTGGCACATCTTCGTACAATGGAAGGCGCGCGACTGGGGGGCAACGCAGGACGCTCCCGCCATCGCAAAATTTTCGGGCCTCGCGGAAATTTTGCTTTGGATTTGCGTGATTACCGCAGCCGTCGAAATTCCGAACCACTAGCACCAGCGAAAGGCCGGAATTGATTAACGGATTGTCCGTACCCGTTACGCGCCACGCTGCTGTGCCACCGATATTTTCTGTTATACTCACGCCGAGGTTCCAAGCTGCGGGAAACGTCCCTCGCTCAACGGAATCTTTCTTTTCCAGCGCCGGGTCCCGTGCCAGGCTCTGCCCTTTTCATCGAGGCGGTTCGATGCGTGACATTGCGATCGTGGGTGGAGGACCGGCCGGCGCCATGTGCGGAGAGAGGCTGGCTCGTTCCGGATATAGCGTCACTATTTATGATGAACATCTGGCCTGGGAAAAACCGTGCGGCGGCGGCCTCACGCATAAGGCGATTCAAGCGTATCCCTTCCTGCTGAACGGACCTCATCCAAAGAAACTGATCCGCACGATTGAGCTCATTTCCAGCAAGGGAAATCGCGCGCTGCTGGCGCTCGATCGACCCATTGTCATTTATTCGAGAACGGTGCTGAACGGGCTTCTCCTGGAACGCGCCGAAGCCGCGGGCTGCCGCGTCGTCCGGTCTCGCGTGAATCAAATGGATACCGCGGGGGAACGCGCCAAACTGGCGACCGGCGACTCACGCGTCGAAGCCGACTTCATCGTCGTAGCCGCGGGCGCGCGCAATTCCCTGCTTCCGGGCACTCGCCCGCTTGCGCGCAACGACCTCGAAATGACGCTTGGATATTTTGTGCCGGCGCAGGCCGAAGGAATTTGCGTGAAATTTCTCCATCATTTTGAGGGTTACCTCTGGTCCTTCCCTCGCTGCGATCATCTTTCCGTGGGAATTTGCGGCAGCATGGCGAAACATACCAGCCAGGAATTGCGCCGCCACCTGCACGCATTCATGGAAGACGAAAATATCCCGCGCGAGGGCGCGCGCTTCTATAGCCACGTCCTGCCGTCGCCACAGAAGCAAACGCTTTCATCACGCCGCGTTGTGGGGCGCAACTGGGCGCTCGTCGGCGATGCCGCCGCCTGGGTCGACCCGATCACCGGCGAGGGGCTGTACTACGCGCTGCGCTCAGGCGAGTTGCTGGCGGAATCCTTGATCGCGTGCAAGCCCGCGGAATATCCCGCGCGGATTCGCAAGGCATTTTCCACCGACCTCGAATTTGCCACGCGTATTGCGCGGCGATTCTACCGCGGGCGTTTCCTCGGAGGTGCCGTCGCGACGCGCATGATTCAATTCATTGAGCGCAGCCCGACGTTTCGCGCGCTGATGGCGGATGTGTTCGCCGGATCGCAGGATTATTGCAGCTTGAAGCGCCGCCTGTGGGCGCAGTGCGGCACAACCCTTACGGAAGTGGTGGGGAGTCTATTGAAAGGCCAGCCGTCCCTCGCGAAGAACCCATCGACCGCCGGGACGGAAAATTTGCAATGACCCGGGGCGTTCCGGAAGCAATCAAACCCGGCCTGGAAGGCTCCTGCGAACGCATTGTGACTCTGGAATTGACTCTCGCTCATATCGATCCAACCTGGCCTGCTGTTTTTTCCACTCCTGCCATGGTTGGACTAATGGAATATGCCAGCTCGCGTGCCATTCTGCCCGCCTTGCCCGCGGGATCCATCCAGGTTGGCGTGCGCGTTGAGGTGGACCATCTCAAGGCCGTGCCCGTCGGAGCAACCGTGACTGTCGCCTCCAAGCTCGTGGAAATCGACGGCCGGCGCCTGATCTTCGAAGCGGAAGCCAGGAGCGGGGCCGACGTGATCGGGCGCGGGCGGATCTTCCATACCATCGTCGAGCACTCTCGATTCGCTGCCATCGCCGCAGGAAAGCCCGCTTCGCGCTGAACGCGCGAGCATACCTCGTAGAACTCTCTTGTCAGGAATTTGGGATTAAAACTAGTAGGCTGTCCGCCGCGCTACGACCTTGCGCGGAGGAGGCGGGATCACGGTGGCCATTTTGCGAATCATGGCCAGGACGAGGCGCTTGTCGCCGTCGGAAAGCGTGGTGCTGTATTTTTTGATTTCGGAAAGGAAGCGGATTTCGTCTTCGGAAAGTTCGCCCAGCATTTTCTGAGTGTCGCGGTCGCGCGGCGTCTCCGCGCCCGGGAAAAAGTCGGCCAGGGCAATTTCCATGGCCTCGGCGATCTTGGCGAGGGTTTCGAGGGACGGCACGGTGTGGCCGTTCTCCACGCGGGAAAGATAGCAACGCAACAAACCAGTGCGCCGCTCGATATCGCCTTGAGAAAGGCCTCGTTGGCCCCGATAACTACGAATGACTTCCCCGATATTTACTTTAGGTTTCTCTTTTGGCACGGGATCCACACCTTCTTGACCCGGCGGTATCTTACGCAGTGCAGCAAAAGTGCGCAAGAGGTTTCTTTGTTGTGTGTGACTTGTGATTCGTGAATCGTGACTGGTGACTGGTGACTGGTGAAAAACCGAAAGTCCCACGCAGGATCATCTCCTTGGACCGGGTCGATCTTATTTTCACGATTCACGATTCACGATTCACGAATTACGCCCCTCACCGGCCTTTGGAAAATCTCAACTCCTGCTAACCAGAACACAAACCCTAAATTGAAGGGCCGTTTGATTCGCAGACAATTCTTGGTAGAGTACACACACTTTGCGCGCCCCTTGGCGCGAGGAGGCCCCATGGCCGCACTCGACCTCCGACCACTCAGCCTCGGTGAATTGCTCGATCGCACTTTTTTTCTGTACCGGCGGCATTTTCTGCTGTTCATCGGAATCGCCGCCGTTCCCTACTTGGTCATACTCGTCCCGGTGCTGGCCGGGCTGATACTCTATGGGCTTCCCGCGCACTCGCGGACTTCTTCCTTTGTGGCGGCAACGGCAGTTGTGGGCATCGTTCTAATCATTCTTGCGGCTATCGCGGTTTTCGTCGCGTTTCTTTATTCGGCTGGAGCGTCCGTCTTCGCCGTCTCCGAAATCTATGCGGGACGCCGCGCGTCGATCCGTGGCTCGTTTCGCCTGGTTCGCGGCAAGGGATGGATTCTCTTAGGCATCATGTTTCTGAGCGGGCTTATCATGATGGGCGGCTTCATCGCGCTGATCATCCCCGGCATTTACCTGATGTGCCGAATACCCCTGGCCACCGCCGCAGCGATGATCGAAGACATTGGGCCGGGCGATGCGATCGGGAGAAGTTTCTTTCTCACAAAGGACTTTGCCGGACGGTCCGCGCTGATCTATTTGTTAGCGCTATCGCTGCAATATGGCGTCGGCCTGATGTTTCAGATGCCATTCCTTGTTCTAACCGCGGTCACTGCGAAGCAATCGCATCTTATGCTCTTGTGGACGGTCCTCGCACAAGTAGGAGGCTTGCTTGGTGGCATACTTGTTGCGCCGGTCCACACCATCGGCTTCGCTTTGTTCTATTATGATCTGCGCGTTCGTAAGGAAGCATTCGATCTGCAAATGATGATGCAAGCGATTGGCGCCGACCCCGTGCCTCCGCCGATTACAGGCGGAACACCCCCGGTGTTTGGTAGAGATGCGTCCTGAACGGTCCGGCTGGCTCAATTCCCCCTCGGCGAGGAAGCTCCACGTCCTTGCGGCAATCCTGTTCACCCTCACCGTTATTCATCCAAGAGCTGCGCGGGCGGCAGAACCCGCGCCGCAATCTTCGGCGAGTCCGACCTACGATTCGGAATCCTTCGTCAAGGAGTTAGGGCGTTTGAAAGCGGAACTGAGAAGCGCCAGCCAGTCTACGGAAGCACTCCGCGCGTATCGCGAATCTCTTCCGCAAGCCTGGGCCGTGGATGCCGGCGGGCGCCACTACGATGTGCCGAGCAATCTGCTCGTCTCGCGATTGGCCAAAGCGGAAAAGGAGCCTGAGCTTCGCGGCAAGCAAATAGACGAGGCGAGGGATTATCTCGATGCGCTGGCCGCGGAAACTGCGTCCCTTTCCGGGCAGGCGCCGCCGCGCACGGATTCCGCCCGGGCCAAACTCGATGCCATATTGTCGCGCTCAGAATATAATCGCGCACGGCAGCGTTCCTGGTGGGAAATGCTCCGCGATCGTATCAGCGAAATACTCCAGGAGGCGTTGGACCGCATTTTTCGCCGGGTGGGTGGCCAGGCGTCTTTCGGGTACGCGCTGCTGTGGATCGGCGTTTGCGCGGCGGCCATCCTCATTGGTTACTGGATTTTCCACCGCTGGTTTCGCGCGGCCAGGGGTGTGGAAATGGCCTTGCAAAGCGCGGCCGTCCCCGTACGATCCTGGCAGGAGTGGGTCTTCGCCGGGCGCGAAGCGGCCGGGCGCGGCGATTACCGCATGGCTATTCATTGCGCCTACTGGGCAGGCATTGCGCGCCTTCAGGATCTCGGCGCGCTGGCCCCCGATCGCGCAAAGACGCCGCGTGAATACCTTCGCGCGCTCGCCAAAGCCAAGCTGGTCCTGCCTGAGACTCTTGCGACCCGACAGCAGGCGCTCTCCCAGCTCACTTCGCGGCTTGAGAAAATCTGGTACGGCTACCAAATCGCGACGGAGGCGGACTTTCGCGATTCCCTCACCCAACTGGAGACTCTGGGATGCCACCTGCCCTAGATCCGGGAGACCGCAAACTGCTGCTCATCGGCGGAGCGATTCTCCTTGTCTTGATTGTCGCGACGGTCCTGTTTGCGCCGTCTCCAGACGAAGAGGAAGGCCCTGGAACTCCTACGACCTATTCGACGACGGATAGCGGCGCGCAGGCCGCCTACCTCTTGCTTCGGGAGCTTGGGTACAAATCGGAGCGATGGGAAAAATCCCCCATGGACCTGCCGTCCGATGCCGAAGGAACAATTCTCATTCTCGCGGGCCCGATCGATTTTCCGGACAAGAAGGAACGAGATTCCCTGCTGGGATTCGTGCGCGCCGGCGGATGGATCATTTATGCGGGAAATGTTCCGTTTCTCTTCGTCGAAACCGGCGCGGTTGCTCCTCCTTCCTTCACGCCGGCATCGAGTGTGCCTCGTGATACTTTTCCGGCAATCGCTCCCAGCCCTTTCACTCAAGGCGCATCGAAAATCACCATGAATGCGAGCTACCGCTGGGTCGCTTCCGATGGCGCTCAAGTCCCCTTGTACGGCGAGCCGGAAGAACCCGTCGTTGTCACGTGGCGGCTCGAAAAAGGGCGCGTACTTTGGTGGGACGCTCCCACGCCTGTCACCAACTCGGGAATTTCAAAGGACGGGAACTTGCCTTTTTTCCTGGGCTGCATTCAGGCGGTTCGGCCCGGCGCAAGTCCAGGCGAGACGACGGTGTTGTGGGACGAATATTTCCACGGCTATCGCGGATCTCTGTGGGACTATTTCAAGGAGACGCCTGTGCCGTGGGCGGCCCTTCAACTGGCTCTAGTCGCTGTTTTCGTTTTACTGGCGTTTGGCCGGAGGAACGGGCCGGTTTACGCGCCGCCCGCGGTTTCGCGGCTTTCGCCGTTGGAATTTGTCGATACGCTCGGTGATTTATATCGCCGCGCGAGTGCCGGCCCCGCCGCGGTTCGCGTGGCCTACCAGCGATTCCGCACGCAATTGGTTCGCCGTCTTGCGCTGGCGCCTTCGATTTCCAACATGCAGTTGGACGCCGCGGTCCGCGAGCGCCTGGGCTGGAAGCAGCCGGGATTCATGGACACGTTGCAGCGCGCCGAAAAGGCCGCGCGAGAAACAGACGTTCCCGGCTCGGACGCGCTGAAAATTGTGCAAGCGCTCGAACACTACGAAGTCTTGTTCGGACTCAAGACGCGACGCAACGAGGAGAAACACTAAGTGGAAAATCTCGCACGCCTCACGACGCATATTCGCACCGAGCTCGCGAAGGTCATCATCGGGCAGCAGGAAATTGTCGATCAGTTGTTGATCGTGCTCGCTTGCGGCGGCCACGCCCTGCTCGAAGGAGTCCCCGGCCTGGCGAAAACTCTCACGGTCAAAACGCTGGCGCGGATTTGCGGGCTCGGATTCCAGCGCGTCCAGTGTACGGCGGACCTGATGCCGGCCGATGTCATTGGAACCAACGTCTTCAACCTCGCCACCAGTGCGTTCACGCTCCATCGCGGACCCATTTTCACCGACTTGCTCCTCGTCGACGAAATCAATCGCACGACCGCTCGCACGCAAGCCGCACTGCTCGAAGCCATGGAAGAGCGGCAGGCCACGATCGACGGCGTTCGCTATTCTCTCGGGCCGCACTTCACCGTGTTCGCGACGCAAAATCCGGTGGAGTTCGAGGGAACGTATCCGCTCCCCGAAGCGCAACTGGACCGGTTCCTGCTGAAAATCCGGATCGACTATCCGAGCGCGGAAGACGAAGGCGCAATTCTGAAACGGTTTGAAACGCTCACCGATCCGCATTTGATCGAGCAAGTGCCGCTCGAACCGATCGACCCCGCTCTTCTCGCCGCGGCGCGAGCCGAGATCGCGCAGGTGCGCGTCGAGCCCGCGCTCTATCAATACATTGTTTCGGTGATTCGCAGGACGCGCGATTGGCCCGCGCTGTCTCTTGGAGCGAGTCCGCGCGCGGCAATCGGCCTGTTTTTTGTGGCGCGCGCGCTTGCCGGAATGGAAGGCCGAGATTTTCTGATTCCCGACGATATTAAGGCCGCCGCGCCCGCCGTACTTCGCCACCGGCTGATGCTGAAACCGGAAGCCGATCTCGAAGGCCTCACGGCAGATTCCGTGATTGCGGAAATCCTTTCAGCAGTCGAGGTACCGAAGTGAATTCGGCTACCACATTCATCCCTGCCGTCGTGACCGCCCGGGCGCATTCGGCGGGGCGATTCAGGATCGGCTTCGGCGCGAGGTTCTTTGTCGCGTTGTTGATCGGACTCGTCTGGGTTGTGCCGGCGGCGTGGTCGCCCCGGTTGATTGCGGGAATGTTCGTTTGGGACGGCCTGTTCCTGCTGCTCTGGCTTCAAGATTTGCTGCGTCTTCCGAAACCGGGAGAGCTCGAACTGCAACGCGTGTGGCATTCGCCGCCCTCTCTTGGCGTGCGCTCCAAAGTTTCCGTTGAATTACACAACTTCGGACGGCGCCCAGTCTTCGCGCGAGTGACTGACGAGACCTCTCGCGCGCTGCGCCGTGAACCTCCCGTGGTTGAACTTGCCGTGCCCGCGGGAACATCCGCGAGCGCCAGCTACGAAATTTTCCCGGCACAGCGCGGCGATCTTCCCATCGGCAAATTATTTGTGCAATACCAGAGCGCATTGCGGCTGGCCGAGCGCTGGGCCGTGGCGGAAACGTCCGCGAGCGTGCGCGTTCTGCCCAATCTCGAACAAGCCAAGCAGCAGACGCTGTATCTCATCCGCACGCGCCAGGTCGCCATGGAGCGGCGGCGCAGGCGCCTGCGCGGACTCGGCCGCGAATTTGAAAGCCTGCGCGAATACCGGACGGGCGATGAATTCCGCAACATCAGCTGGACGGCCACGGCCCGGCGCTCAAAACTCATTACGCGCGTGTTTCAGGTGGAGCGCAGCCAGACGGTGTGGATCGTTCTCGATGCGGGACGGCTTCTGCGCGAGCAGATCGTGCGAGGCGGAGCGACGCTGCGCTTGTCGAAACTCGACTACGCCGTGGACGCCGCGCTCGCGCTCGCGCAAGTTGCCATGCATTCCGGCGATCGCGTCGGGCTGCTCGCCTACGGCCGCGAGATTCAACAGAATCGAAACGCCGGGCGTGGCGCATCCCATCTGCACTCGATCGTCGAGTCTCTGGCGCTCGTACATCCCGAGCCGTACGAAGCCGATCACGGCCGCGCAGCCCAAGCGCTGCTCACCGAACAGCACCGCCGGAGCCTGATCGTGTGGATCACCGACCTCGCCGAAACCGCGGGCACCCCGGATGTCGTGGAATACGCCCTGCAGATGACGCGGCGACACCTGGTGCTCTTCGCAGCAGTCGGCCAGCCCGATTTGAACGAACGTGTCGCGCAGCGCCCAGAGTCCGAAGAGGACATGTTCCGCTACATCGCGGCCATTGAGATCGTGCAGCGGCGCGAACTCTTGCTGCGCCGGCTCAGGCAGCGCGGCGTGCTCGCCATGGAACTCATGCCCGGCGCGCTGGCCGCTTCGCTAGTCAACCAATATCTGGACATTAAGGACCGCAGCCTAATTTGACCAGCCGGGGTAACGCGAAACCAGCCGGTTATCTCTGGCTTTTTATTTGAAATCTGAAAATTCAAATTTGAGATTTGAAATTCTTAGTTCGTGATCATCTGCGCGAATATCTTCATTGCCCTGCTAATTTTCCAGGGCCACTTGCTTTTTGCTCCCGCTCGACAAGTACAAGACCAGCGCGGTGAATAGCACGGCCGACAATAGAAACTTCAGCGGCGTCGCGATTTTCACCGGCGAAATAAACGCTTCGATCACGCCGGCAACCACCAGAAGCGGAATCGTTCCCAGCAAAAGTTTTGCTCCCCGGTTGCCCGCCTGCCGCAAGGATTCCTTGCGCGGCATCATTCCCGGAAACAGCAGGCCGCGCGCAATCTCAAGTCCCGCCCCCGCGGCGATGAAGATGGCCGGCAGCTCCAGCGCGCCGTGCGCCGCGACAAAATCCCAGAGCTGCAGCGCCATGCCCGCGCGGGCCGTGGCGACGGCGAGCACTCCCATCAGCAGGCCATTCGTAATCAGCATCCACAGCGTGCCAAGCCCGGCGGTAATTCCGGCGGCGAACATCGCGAAGCCTACCGTGATGTTGTTCGTCATGATTTTGGATGAGGCCATGGGTTTGATGGCCAGAATAGATTGGGTCCACATCTCGTGTTTTTCGATCGTCTCGATCATCTGCGGTCCAAGGATCTGGTGCGCGAAGCCCGGATCGCGAAGCGTCACCACCGCGCCCGCGATTCCTCCTGCGGCAAAGACGAGAGCCGACAGAAGCACAAGCGGAAACGTCTCGCGGAAAATGCGCGGGTAAGTGTCCATGTAAAAGCGGACGATGCCGCCCCAGTTCGGACGCTTGCCCATGTAAATCAAATTGTGCGCGCGCGCCAGAAGTTGATTGAGGTAAGACGTGAACGGACGGCTCGTGATATCCTCGCGGACCGTCGCGAGGTCGGAGGCCGTTTGGCGGTACAATAGGCCCAGTTCCTGGAGTTCGTCGTGATTCAGGGCTGCCACGCCGCGCCGCCCGGAGCGGTCCACAAGCTGCTCGAGACGCTGCCAGTGCGGTTTGCGCTTCGCCAGCCATCGAGTGGAAATCATTTATGCCCTCGAGCCCATCAGATCCTGCCGCTTACGATCCCGCCGCCGGCGAAAAGCTTATCATTGAAACGCCGGAACAGACGTCGATTGAGTTCCCGCTTGCCGGGATCGGCAGCCGTTTCCTCGCCGTTCTGATCGACACGTTGATTCAAATTTCCGTTTTGATTGTTCTAGGCATGATTTTCGTCGGGCTGGGCTTTAGTTTCAGCGTAACGGAATTCGGTCAATCCTCGACCGCAGCTGTCTGGATAAGCGCCGTCCTCATCTTCGTCTATTTTCTTCTGATGTACGGATACTTCATGCTATTTGAATCGATCTGGAACGGGCAGACGCCGGGAAAACGCCTGACGCATCTCCGCGTGATCAAGGATTCCGGCCAGCCCATCACGGCGATTGACGCGGTCGCGCGCAATCTTCTGCGCCTCGTCGACCAGCTACCGATTGCCTACGGGATCGGCGTGCTGTGCGCGTGGATCAGCCCGCAGAGCAAGCGCCTGGGCGATTACGTTGCCGGGACCGTGGTCGTTCACGAGAAGCCGTTTGAAACGGTTGCCCCGCAGTGGGACGCTCCCGCGCAATCAGCCACGCACCAATATGGAGCGAACCGGCTTACACCTGAAGAATTTGCCCTTGTGGAGACCTTTCTCAGCCGCCGCAGCGCCCTGGAGGCGGGAGTCCGCTATGACACGGCTGCCAGCATCGTGAGGCGCATCGAATCGAAACTCACGCTGCCGCCCGAAGGAAAGCCTTCCGCCGAAAAACTTCTTGAAGAACTTTCCTACGAACGGCGTTCGGCAGCCGGTTACCGCTGAGGCCCGCGCAAATGGCAACCCCGGATCTTCGCCGCACTCAAATCTGCGAACCAGCGATGCGCCGCATCCCTGAAGGATGGTTCACAATGGGCTGCGATGCGGGCCGCGATGACGAAAAGCCCGCGCATCGAGTGTGGGTCGATTCGTTTGAACTCGCGACATATCAGACGACCAACGCGGAGTACGCGCGCTTTTTGGAAGAGACGCGCCATCCTCCACCTCCACTCCAGGATGATCTGAACTTTAACAATCCTAAGCAGCCAGTCGTCGCAGTGTCGTGGTTTGAAGCGGTCGCGTACTGCGATTGGTTGAGCCGCACGCTTGGCAAGAAGTACCGGCTCCCCACCGAAGCCGAATGGGAGCGCGCCGCGCGCGGCGGCGTGGAAGGCGAGACATTTCCCTGGGGCGAATGTCCGCCTGAAGAGCTTCCCGATTACGCCGCACGTTGGAAAACGGGCCCTGAGCCAGTCGGATTGTATGCGCCGAACCCGTATGGCCTCTACAACGTTGGCGACAACGTGCACGAATGGTGCGCCGACTGGTACGACGCTGCCTACTATGCCGTTTCGCCCGAGCGAAATCCGCAGGGGCCGCCCACCAGCACCCGCCGCGCCTCGCGAGGAGGCTCGTGGCGACATCACATCAAGGTGACGCGGACGGCGGCGCGTTCCAGCATTCCTCCGGAATTCAAATACGCGGATTACGGTTTTCGCATCGCCTCCGGCGGCGATTTCCTCTTGGAGCCGTGACTACGGGTGTGCCATCATGAATGTGTCCTCATAACAGTCCCGACGGGAGGAATTTTAGAATGAAGCTGAATGGAATCTTCACGGCGATCACCACGCCGTTTGGCGCGGATGGAAGTCTCGCAGCGGATCGCCTCCGTGAAAATATCTCACGCTATAACCGCTTGCCTCTGTCGGGCTATGTGGCTGTCGGTTCCACGGGCGAGTCCGTCCTGTTGACGCGCGCGGAAGTTGAGCAAGTATTCTCCGCGGTGCGTGAGGCGGCGGCTCCGGGACGCGTTCTTGTCGCCGGTGTCGGATCCGAGTCCACTCCAGAAACGATTTCGCGGTGCAAAGCAGCGGCCGATTGCGGCTTCGATTATGCGCTCGTCAAGACGCCCAGCTTCTTCAAGTCGGCGCTCACTCCGGACGCGCTCGTCGAGCACTACCGCCGCGTCGCGGATGCGTCCAAGCTTCCCGTCGTGCTGTATGCCATTCCGCAATTTACCGGCGTGGCGCTGGAGGCGGATCTGGTCGCGCGGCTTGCCGAACATCCGAATATTGTCGGGCTGAAGGAGAGTTCGGGAAACGTCCAGCGCGTGGGAGAAATCATCGCCGCTGTCCCGGAGAAATTCCAGGTGGTAGTGGGATCGGCGGATACGCTCTACGCATCGCTGCTGCTCGGCGCGACGGGCGGAATCCTGGCCCTCGCGGATTGCCTGCCCGAGTTGTGCATCGAACTGTATCAAGCGGTCGCCGCGGGCGACTACGGCCAGCGCGCGCGAGCTGAACCTGCGCATCCTGCCTGCGTCCAAGAAGCTCGTGAGGCAGCTCGGCATCGCCGGCGTGAAATGCGCCATGGATTACCGCGGCTACTATGGCGGGCCAGTACGCGGGCCGCTGCTGCCCTTGAACGCCGCGCAAAAACGCGAAGTGGAAGCGGTGGTCAATTCGCTGGTTGCGACCGCCGCCGCTGATTAATTCCAGAATTCCCTACGCATTGCCGATTGCCGCGGCGTTCTCACGGACTCTAAGCAAAGTGAGACGGAAAGGACCGCATCTTGACGGCCCAGGCCGATCCTTCGGCTCCATCCTCCCTGGAAAAAAGAACCATGCGGCAAATCGCATGGCGGCTCCTGCCCTTCTTGATGACCTGCTATTTCGTTTCCTTCGTTGACCGCGTGAACGTGGGTTTCGCCGCGCTCCAAATGGTCAAGGGACTCCACATGTCCCCCAGAGTGTTCGGCTTCGGAGGAGGAATTTTTTTCGTTTCCTATTTCCTCTTTGAAGTTCCCAGCAACCTGCTGCTCGAGAAAGTCGGCGCGCGGCTCTGGATTGCGCGGATCATGATCACCTGGGGATTCCTCGCGGCGGGAACTGCATTTGTCGTCGGGCCAAGTTCTTTTTACACCATGCGATTGCTTCTCGGCGCCGCCGAGGCGGGATTCTTCCCCGGCGTGATTCTCTATATCACCTACTGGTTTCCGAGCGAATACCGCGCGCGAATCGTGGGAATGTTTACGGTTGCCATTCCGGTCTCCAGTTTTCTGGGGTCGCCAATCTCCGCGGCGCTACTGGGCGTCGATGGATGGCTCGGACTGCGAGGCTGGCAGTGGATGTTCATCATGGAGGGCGCTCCGGCCGTACTGCTGGGTTTATTCTGCCTGTTCATCCTGAGCGACAAGCCGGCGAACGCGCCCTGGCTCGATCCCGATCAAAAAACTTGGCTTAACGGAAGACTGCAGTCGGAAAGCGGACGGAGCAAGCGCGTCGGGCAAATCAGCGTGTGGCGCGTGCTGTGGAATAAACATGTTTTGATATTGAGCGTGACGCTGGCGGGGAGCACGGCCGTCAGCAGCGGCCTGCAAATCTGGCAGCCGCAGATCATCAAATCCTACGGCCTTACCAATATGCAGACCGGGCTGCTCAATTCCATCCCGTTCGGACTTGCTTCCGTGATTATGGTTCTGTGGGGGAAGCGGTCGGATCAAACCGGCGAGCGCGTGTGGCACACAGCGTTGCCGCTGGTGGTCACCGCCGTCAGCCTGGCGTCAGCGCTGGTGTTTAATTCCCTGCTCGCGATCATCATTATCCTGTGCCTGGCGGTGATCGGAATCTATGCGGGCAAAGGTCCGGTGTGGGCTCTTTCCGCCGAATGGCTCTCCGCGGGAACGGCGGCCGCGGGACTCGCCCAAATGAACGCGATCAGCAACCTGGCCGGATTCGGCACGACTTACGTGGTCGGTTCCATCAAGCAAGCCACCGGCAGTTACCCGCTGGCAATTCTGCCGCTCGCGTGTCTGTCTGCTGCCGGAGCGCTCTCGGTCCTGCTGATTGCACGCGACCGATCGGTGGACGGAGCGGTCGAACTCAAAGAGACCGCACTGAGCAAATAAGTAGCACAGACTTCAGTCTGTGGGGGTCCACCTGATCTTGGCAAGAATGGAAATCCTAGCCGGAACGTGAATCTTGGCTGACGCGGGCCGCCTGGGCGCATTGGCGGAACCCCACAGACTGAAGTCTGTGCTACCAAAGCGTAAGCCCCGTGCGATTATTTCGCGGCCGCGGGCTGCTCTGGCATCGGCGATCCTTGCGCCAGCACCACCTTCCAATTCCCGTTCTGCTTGGCGAAGACTCGAAGGAATCGATATTCCCCGCCAAACGGTTTGCCATTGTCGTGCCCATCGACCGTCACATGTTCGGTCAAAATGGCCACGTCCCCATTTGCGTAAAATTGGACATGCGTTTCGCGAGGGTTGAGCACCTTGAGAGTACGTTCCGGCCTCTTCAAATTCTCAAGCTGCCCGGCTTTGTTCAACAATTTGCCCTGCGGATTGAGCGCAAAAAAATCATCCGCCAATATTTTGTCCAGGAATGCCATGTCCCGATTCTCTTCCGCTTCGATATAGCGGTTTCTGAAATCGATGACCTCCTGAGCGGCCTTATCGTTCTTGGCCATTGACGCCTGGCCGTGAGCGAGCATCGGCATCCCTATAAATGCCGCCAATGCCGCGATATGAGCAATTTTCATGACTTATCCTCTTTCCGGCGGGCTGTCCGCCGCGGCGGACCCGCACCCGTCCTCTGGATCCTATCCATCCTAGCGCGATAAGGCCAGCTTAACTCAACTCAGTAAATATTCGGCGTTGGATAAAGTATGGTGCCGGAGGAGGGAGTCGAACCCACACGGCCTTGCGACCAACGGATTTTGAGTGCCGTGGGTACGCCAGTAACACCACGTCAATACAGCTACTTATTTTCTTGGATTGTGGAACTGTGTAAGTATTTGTGTAAGTCCTGGAAATCATCTGGCAGTTTCGATGGGGTTCTACCTTATCGCTTTGCGACTGCAAAGCACCGATGCCACGCACTGGTTCAGTCGGCCGTTCTAAAAACAATGAGATTTACGTTGACAACATATTTTGACCTAACTAGGATCGCGACACTTGCTTCTCCAGCTCCCCGCTACGAGGAGCAGGTAGTTCCCTAACGTCGAGGTCAAACCGCTTCGAGAGACCATCGAAGCCACTGCTGAATTGTGAGGCGGAAACCTATTCTCCGCCCTCTTCGATGGAATGATCGCTTGCGGCAGTTGACAATGAACGAGCGGAGATCGAGTCCTCGACGCGTTTCAGTCGTGTCTTTTCGTTTTTCATCACGAGGCTTGTTTCTTTTGCTTTAGCGGCGCTCATGGAGCAGCTTCACCCAGAGCGCTGAATGAGGCCGACGTCGCAGAACCGGCCAATGGAATAAGCGGCCAGATTGCGAAGCTGTACCCAGAGCTGTTTCTTCCGCTTCCAGCTAAGGAGTGAGGACATGAGGCCTTCTAAAGTGCTTTTGCTCGTGGTTGGGATGGCTGCAATATTGGTTCCTCTATCGAGTGTGCAAGGTCAGGTAACCTTCCCCGGGCCTGAACTCCTGGGGCGTCCGACGGACCAGTCTGTGACGATCAACGTCATCGCCAGTACCGCAATACAGGCATACTTCGAATATAGCACGCAGTCAGGGGGAGAAAATCAAACCAGCGCTACTTCTGGAACCGCCGCGAGCCCGCTTTCTGCCGCAGCCAATCAACCACTTGTGGCCGCCATCAGCGGCCTGACGCCCGATACGCAGTATTACTACTACATGGTGTACAGGCAGGGCGCGACGTCCTCCTGGATCACAAGGCCGGAGCACTCCTTCCACACGGCAAGGTCCGCGAGCGACGCGTTCACGTTCACGGTAACTTCTGATTCTCATATCAACATCGAATTTGGAAACCCCTCCCTGTTTCAGCAAACCTTGCGGAATATTGCCGGTGAGAGCCCCGATTTTCACCTCGACCTAGGCGATACATTCGCGATGGACAACGGGTGCATTCCCCCGTGTACGAACGTGACCACCCAGGCTCAAGCGAACAGCAGCTACCTCAACATACGATCCAACTACTTCAGTATTATTAGTCCTTCGGTGCCCATCTTCCTGGCTCTGGGCAACCATGAGCAGGAGGAGGGTTGGCACATGGGCGACACGGGCTTCGCAGTCGAACCGCCCATCATGAGCGCTAACGCGCGAAACGAGTATTTTCTCAACCCAGATCCATTGCTCAGTTCCTTCTATACAGGCAATACCGACACGAGTTACACGGGGATCACCACTAGCAGCGACCACACGATTCAGGATTACTACGCGTGGACCTGGGGCGATGCGCTCTTTGTGGTCATTGATCCTTACTGGTATTCGACCACCAAGCCTTACATTGGGAACGAAGGAGGAGGAGAAAGCAGCACGCCGGGATCCGGTAACCGATGGGATTGGACTCTAGGGCCGGCACAGTACCTGTGGCTCCAGCAAACTCTGCAAAACAGCACGGCGAAGTACAAGTTTATCTTCGCTCACCAGGTATCCGGGGGGTTGGACGACTACGGAAGGGGCGGTGCCTACGCTGTCCCTTACGTTGAATGGGGCGGCAACGACGACGATGGAACTACCTGGGCATTTAATACGAACCGGACCGACGTGAATCCTGCGTGGGCCCTCCCTGTTCACCAGTTGCTCGTCAATAACCACGTGACGGCGTTCTTCCACGGCCACGACCATGAATACGCCCATGAGCAACGCGACGGCGTTGTCTACCAAGAGGTTCCCATGGCGGCCGACGCTACTTATGGGTATGGCTTCTCGCAATACACTGTGGATGGTGAGTATACGCTGAAAGTTCTCCCCAACTCCGGCCACCTTCGCGTAACGGTGGATCCTGTTAATGGTGTGACCGTCCAATATGTGCGTGCGTCTCTCGCGGCGGCCGGCGGGACCAACGGAGCGATCGCCGAATCGTACAACATACCTGCGCCGGCAACGTCCGGTTCGCCCGCGGTTTCGTCGCTGACGCTGAATCCGACAATCGTGGTGGGAAACGGCGTGTACTCGACCGGTACGGTGACTCTGAGCGGCCCAGTTCCTTCAAACTCAAGCGGGGTCCAAGTCACACTGGCGAGCAGCAATCCCAACGCAGCTACGGTACCGCCTCAACCAATTTCGATCCCTACTGGTTCCAGAACAGGGACATTTACCGCGACTTCTCAACAGGTCACTTCTTCCGCTTCCACCATTATCACAGCGACGGCAACCGCCAATGGCTCGGGTTCGGCTCAAGCTACGCTAACGGTGAACCCAGTTGCCACGGGCCTGACATCTTTGACTTTGAACCCGACGAGTGTCGTGGGCGGCGCCACTTCGACCGGCACGGTAACTCTAAACGGATTCGCGCCTGCTGGCGGAATGTTCGTGGCGCTGACGGGCAACAGCAGTAACCCCTCGGTGGCCACCGTTCCCGGCAGCGTCACAGTTCCGTACAACACCACGTCAAACACGTTTCAGATCACCTCGAGTCCCGTTACAGCGTCGACCTCGGTGACGGTCACCGCCACGCTCAACGGATCAAAGACAACTACGCTGACGGTCAATCCACCCCCAAGCTTCACTCCGGTACGAATCAATTCCGGCGGACCAGCATACACCGATTCTCTGGGGCAACTCTGGAAGGCGGATACCGGATTTACAGGTGGGACTCCCTATTCGGTGACCAACACGATCACGAATACGGCTGACCCGACCCTGTACAAGACATCGCGCTATGGACCGTCATTCAGCTACGCCATTACTGCGCCCGTAGGCACGTATTCGGTAACATTCAAATTCGCGGAGCCCGTCTGGTCGTCCGCGGGCAAGCGCCTGTTCAATGTCGCAATCAACGGTTCGGCAGTCCTTTCCAAATTTGACATCTTCGCCGCAGCCGGGGGGGAGTTCAAGGCGATCGACAAAACATTTACCGTGACGAGCAGTGGAAAGATCACGATCACGTTCACGCAAGGATCCGCCGGGAATCCTCTGGTGAACGCGATTCAGGTGGTCGCGTCCCCCTAGGATTTTCTTGGACACCGACCTGTCGGGAAAATGAGTGACGGCCTAGCAAGGCCGGCTTCAAAGATGGAAGTAAGAAAAACAGTGCCAGCCTATGAGTGTTCGCTACTACTGGCTTCCTACGCAAAGAGCCCGGTGAAACGGTGGGCGTGAAGGGAGTCGAAGCTCCGCCCCACAAGGCAAGGGATTTTAAGCGTAAGAACTAAATGAGTTAGGACGTCTGGCTGGGTTCGTCCCCGCGTGACGGGCCTGCGCGCACGTTAAGAGGTGCCGTTTCCTTCTTCCAGGGAAAAGAGAGCCGCACAAACGATAGTGCCGGAGGAGGGAGTCGAACCCACACGGCCTTGCGACCAACGGATTTTGAGTCCGCCGCGTCTGCCATTCCGCCACTCCGGCGTGTCCTAGATTCTACACGACACGCGCCGCATGCCAAAGCCTTGCTCGCCGGGGGCTCCGTGTCTAAACTGCGCATCACACGAAGGAGGCGCCAGATTCACGCGGGGGCCTTTCGCGCAACCCTATGTCCACCGTTCCCAAAGACGCTTCGGATGCCAACACAGAGACGCCCGCCGGGGGCGCTTCGGCTGTAAGAGCGCCCGGGCCTCCCCCTCACTGGCGGCTCGGCTTCTGGAGCCTGATCGTCACGCAATTTCAGGGCGCGTTCAACGACAATGGGCTGAAGTTCCTGGTTTTCTACCTGATTGTTGAGCGTAATTTCGCCCCGGTTGTGCGCGATCGCTTCATTCTCCTCGTAGGCGCCCTGTTCGCTATTCCCTTCATTTTGTTTTCGCTCGCGGGCGGATACTTTGCCGATCGCTACAGCAAGCGCACCGTCACGATCGGCACAAAACTATTTGAGATTGGCGTGGGACTTTTTGCGATTGCCGCACTAGCCGCAGGGAATCTGACGATGGAGGCCGCCGCCGTCTTTCTGATCAGCACGCAGGGGGCGCTGTTCGGCCCGTCGAAGTATGGGCTGCTGCCTGAGTTGCTCCCGGAAAACAAGCTTTCCTGGGGAAACGGCGTCATCGAGCTCGGCACATTTGCCGCCTCCATTACGGCGGTGATGTTCGCGGGATTTCTGGCCGACGCGTTTCGTGGCCGCCACTTTTGGTCCGGCGTCATTTTTCTTGGGCTCACGATGTTCGGCTTGTTCACAAGCCTCGGCATTTCGCGAGTGCCTGCCGCCGATCCTGCGCGGAGATTTCGAGCTAATCCGTTCGCCGACCTTGGCGGACAACTTCGCACCATCGCGGGGGATGGGGTCCTTGCCTGGGCTGTGGTGGGAAACACGTACCTGTGGTTTCTGGCCGCGCTGTTGCAATTCGTGATCGTCGTGTATGGACACGACGTGCTGCGCGTGGACGAAACGCAGATCAGCTATTTACAGGCCGCGGTGGGAATCGGTATCGGCGTGGGCAGCCTTGCGGCGGGTTACCTTTCACGCGGAAAAATCGAATACCGCCTGGTTCCTCTTGGCGGGATCGGGATGTCGGTTTTTGGATTTCTGGTTTCGCGGCATGGCCTTGGCATATGGCCGGTGCGAGTGGATCTCTGTTTGCTCGGATTTTTTGGCGGCTTCTATGCTGTCCCTCTCAACACGCTGATCCAGCATCGGCCGAAGCGAGAGGAGAAGGGCGGCGTTATCGCTGCTGCCAATCTGCTCTCTTTCATCGGTGTGTTCCTCGCCGCGGGACTTTATTTTGCGCTTTCCTCGGCCGCCCACCTTCCTCCGGGCCGGATTTTTCTCGCCGGCGCAATCATGACGCTCGCCGCCACGTTTTACGCGATCTTCCTTCTGCCCGATTCACGCTAGCAGCGCAAAAAATCCCCGGGTCTGAAGACCCGGGCTACAGCACTCGCTTTGCGAATGGAAACTGCTGTAGCCCGCCTCTTCAGAGGCGGGGGTTTCTTCCCGTCGAGATAAATTCGCGCTAAAACACGGAGAATTTCACGTGCAGGAATTTCTTCGGGTCCTTGCGGAAATCTCCCACGAGCAGCCGCATGTCCCCGGCCAGGCCGCTGAAGTTATCGTAAAATTTAGGGTCGTCAAAAAATTTCCCAATCGTGTTTTCGTTGGAGTTGAGTTTGGCTGTCGCGCTGGAAAGATTTTCGCCTGCCTGCTTGTACTGCATGAACAAGGAGTCATCCGTGGCGAGTTTTCCGAGCGTGCCTTTGCCGCCCCTCACATCCGCAAAAAATGCGTTGCTGTTATCGATCAATTTCTTCGCGCTATCGTGGATGCTCGTGTCGTAGACGAGCTTGCCGAGCGTGCCCTGCTGGTTCTGGACGGCTTCGAGCACGCTGTCGACGCGGCCGGCGACGGAATCCACGCGATTGTACATTTCGTCGCTGGTGACAAGTTTTCCCAGCGTTCCCTTCCCGGCCTGGATGTCGGCCATCACGCGGTCGACATTTTCAAGCGAACTATTCAGGTGATTGTAGGCGGTCTGGTCCACCATGAACTTGCCCAGAGAACCGCGTCCGTTCCGCACATCCGTCAGCACGGCGCTGGCTTGTTTCGTGATGGAGCTGAGGCTGTCCATCAGGTCGGCGCTGCGCTCGACCACTTCCTTCAGCGCCTTCTCTTCCCGGCCGGGGATTTCGTCATTGTTGTCCAGGACGCGCCCGACGTAACCGCGGTCGATGTCCACGTACCGGTTGCCAAGCAGCCCCTCGGTAATGAGCCCCGCGGAGGAGTCCGAGCGGACGTAGGTTTGATAGCTCTTGTCGAGACGCAAATCGACTTCAATGTTCCGGTCCTTCGATACCGGCACGCCAGGCTTCGGGACGGCAATCGCAATTTTTTCCACGTTGCCGACGTCAACCCCGTCCACGCGGACGGGCGCGCCGACTGTCAGTCCGTCCACCTCGGGCAGGTACGCGCGGAGCCGGTATTTCGGCCCAAACCCGCTGCCCCCGGTCACGTAGAAAATGACCACGGCCAGCAAAACGGCTCCCGCCAGAACAAACAATCCAACTCGGAGTTCGGTCCACGTCAATTGTTTGTGTTGCGCCATCGGTGCTCCTCCTCATCGAATTCCCGTACCGCGCCATCCAAGTTACAACAAAAAGCGCCGTAAATACGCGTCGTGCGTTTCCGCGAGTTCCGGCGGGCTCCCCTCGAAATAAACTTTCCCCTCGCGAAGTACGACGAAAGTTGTGGCCGCGCCGGAAGGGCGCGTGGCTCCGTTGTGCGCGACGGGCACCACCCGGCCGGACTGGCCGTCATACCGGTAACTGGCCAGGCCGAAGGCGTCCTGCAAGCGGTGCGTGGCCAGAATGGAGGTGACCCCTTGCGTGTCGCGCAGGCGCAGAATCAGCGTGATAATCGTTTGCGAAGTCACCGGATCGAGGCCCGCCGTCGGAGAATCGTAGAGAACCACAAGAGGCTGCGTCACCAGAGCGCGCGCGATGGAAACGCGGCGGCGCATGCCGCCCGAAAGTTCGGAAGGAAATTTCTCCAGACTGTCTTCCATTTCCACGAATCGCAGGGATTCGCGAACCCGCGGCTCGATCTCTTCCTCTTTCACGTGTTCTTCACGCAGGCCGTACGCCACATTGTCCGCGACCGTGAGAGAGTCAAACAGCGCGCCCTCCTGAAACACGAATCCCACATTTCTTCGGAATGCGAGCAATTGTTTTTCCGACATGTGCCCAAGGTGGTGGCCCAGCATTTGCACCGTCCCCGAATCCGGCTGAATCAAGCCCGCGGCCAATTTCAGGATGAGCGTTTTTCCTGATCCGCTTTCACCGATTAGAATTTTAGTTTCACGCGGAGCGACGGAAAACGAAAGGTCATCGAGCACGTTGCCTTTGTCGAAACCAATGCTGACATTTTCGAGGGAGAGAACGGGTTGGCTTGCTAGGGTCGCGCTCATTCTGAAAGGATGCGTCCACGCCGTCGTGGAACCGGCGGCACATTCATCCCAGCGATTATAGATGGAAACATCCGCTTTGCGCGGACGTTTGCTACTTTGGTTAGAAGAGGTGCCCTGCTAGGTACAGCATCAACTTCGTCAGGAAGAAGTTGGAAACCAGAATGATCACAGAAGCGGTAACCACCGCCTGCGTCGTGGCTCGCCCGACGCCTTGCGTTCCGCCTTTCACATTCAATCCTTGATAGCACCCCACCGTCGCGATGATGAAACCGAAGACGATCGGCTTGGTTAGTCCCTGCATCAGGTCAGAAAACTCCAGAATATCGATTGCCCGCGTCCAGAAGGTGACCGCACCCAGCCGAAGCGTGAAAAAGGAGACGAGGTATCCGCCGATCAGGCCCAGAAAATCCGCCATCGCCGTAAGCAGCGGCAACATTAGAACGGTCGCCACCACGCGCGGCGTCACCAGTTTGCGGACCGGATCGGTGCCCATCGCGCGCATCGCGTCCACTTGCTCGGTCACGATCATCGATCCCAATTCGGACGCCATCCCGGAGGCGTTGCGCCCCGCCACCAGCAGTCCTGTAATCGATGGTCCCAATTCGCGCACCAGGGCCAGCGAAACCACGTCCGCCGTGAGCGCCGTTTGTCCGAACCTCTCGAATTGCGCGGCCGTTTGCAAAACCATGACCGCGCCGATAAAAAAGCCCGTCAACAAGACGATCGGCAGCGATCCAACGCCGATGATGTCCATCTGGTCCAAGACATCGGAAACGTAGTAGGGAGGGCTAAATAACCTGGTGACTGACTGGGCCGACAGCAACGAATATTCCTGCACGTGCAGGACCCACCGCTTCGCTCCTTCGGAAAGAGCGCCAGTCACCGAAAACGAATCGGGCTCAAGAAGTTTGGGGTCGGTGGTCGCCATCGTTCGCCGTCGGGTGTTCTCCGAGCGCGGGTGAGTTCCGAAACAGCGTACTGGTCGCCGCAAGGGACGTCAAGCATCGTAAATGAAACGTTGGACACAATATTTGCAAGGGCAGTTTTAGTAGGACAGCCACTCTTGGCTGTCCTCTTTTGCGTCTCCCTTAAACTGTCAGGGACAGCCAAGAGTGGCTGTCCTACTAACCTTTCATCGCTTTACGCGCCGTGCAGGGTCCGTTAGAATGTCGAGCCTTCCATGTTTCGCTTCGTTACCGCGGGGGAATCGCACGGCCAGGCGCTGATCGCGTGGATCAGCGGCGTGCCCGCAGGTGTGCCCATTGACTTTGAGTTCGTGCAGCGGGAATTGCACCGGCGACAGCTGGGCTATGGCCGCGGCGGGCGCCAGAAAATCGAAAAAGATCGCGTCGAATTTCTGGCCGGAGTGCGGCACGGGCAAACCATCGGCGCGCCCATCGCCCTGCGTATCGAGAATCGCGACTGGGCCAACTGGGAAAAAGCTCTATCTGTTGAAAAGCTTCCCGACTCTGAGAGCGCCGAACGCCGGTTGACCGCGCCTCGCCCGGGCCACGCGGATCTGGCCGGGTCCATGAAATTCAATCTCCATGATGCGCGGTACATCCTGGAGCGCGCGTCGGCGCGGGAGACCGCCGCGCGCGTCGCAGCGGGCACGATTGCCAAGCTGCTGCTGCGCCAGTTTGAATGCGAAATACTGAGCCATGTGATCGCCGTTGGCAAGGCGCGCCTGCCGCGCGCCGCGGCGTGGAGCGAGATTCAAGCTGTCTGCGAAAATTTGGATTCCCCCTTGCGCTGCATTGACGCCGAGACGGAAGCCCAAATGAAGAGTGAAGTCGACGTCGTGCACCGCGCGGGAAACACGGTCGGAGGCATTTTCGAAGTTGTGGCGCACAACGTCGTCACCGGCCTCGGCTCTCACGCGCAGTGGGACGAAAAACTCGACGGGCGGCTGGCGCAGGCGGTGATGGCGATCCAGGCCGTGAAGGGTGTGGAGATCGGCGCGGGAATCGCGGCGGCCACTTCCTACGGCTCCGAAGTCATGGACGAAATCGGATACGACGCGGCCGCTAGAAAATTTACGCGTCCGTCAAACCGCGCCGGAGGCCTCGAAGGAGGCATCACCAATGGCCAGGACGTAATCGTGCGCGGATACCTGAAGCCGATTTCCACGCTGCGAAGCCCGCTCGGCACGGTCGACATGGTGACGAAGCAGCCCATCTCCGCTGCCTACGAGCGCTCCGACGTGTGCGTCGTTCCAGCCGGCGGAGTCGCCGGCGAGGCGATGGTTTCGCTCGTGCTCGCGCAAGCGATGGTGGAAAAATTCGGCGGCGACTCGATGGGCGAGATGCGCCGCAATTTTGATGTGTATCTGCGGCAATTGAAGGAGTTTTGAAGCCACAGATAAACACAGATGAACACAGATCAGATAAAATCTATTTCTAGAAATTAAGATTAGTTTTTATCAGCTTATATCTGTGTTCCCGCCGCGGCGGGTGGATTCAATGAATTGGGTGAATGGCTGAGATGATTTATCCGATTACAAAATATGGCGCCGCAGTGCTGGAGTCGCCCACCAAGCCTGTGGAGAAGTTCGACGACGAGCTTGCCAAGCTTTGCGAGGACATGTTTGAGTCCATGTATGTGGCCCAGGGCGTGGGCCTTGCCGCGACGCAAATTGGGCGCTCGATGCGGCTCGCCGTGGTCGACGTGAGCGTTGGGAAAAATCCCGAGGCCAAGCTGGTGCTCGCGAATCCGGAGATTATTCATGTGGAAGGCGACCAGCGCGAAGAAGAAGGCTGCCTCTCGCTGCCCGGATTCCGCGGAAATGTGCTGCGCCCGGCCTATGTGACCGTGCGCGCGCAAAATCTGAAAGGCGAATTCTTTGAAATGCGCGGCGAGGGCCTGCTCGCCCGCGCCTTTTGCCACGAGATCGACCACCTCGACGGCATCCTGTTTCTTCAGCACCTCAGCATGCTCAAGAGAGACTTGATCAAGCGCCGGATCCGCAAATTGCGGAAGACCGGCGAATGGTAGTTCCCCATCACCGCGATGGCTGCCCTGCGCATCGTTTTTTGTGGCACGCCGGAATTTGCAGTACCCTCCCTCCGGCGGCTCGCGGAGCGTCCGGAATTTTCGGTGGAAGCCGTCATCACGCAGCCTGACCGGCCGCGCGGCCGCGGCCAGCACGTCAGCAGCTCGCCGGTAAAAGAAGCCGCCCTCGAAATTGGATTGCACGTCTATCAACCCGAAACGATCAAATCCGAATCCGCGCAGAGAATTTTTGAAGCGCGTCGCACCCGATGCTGTCGTCATCATCGCGTACGGACAAATTATTCCCGCCAGGCTCTTAACGATTCCCCGCCTCGGCTGGCTCAATTTGCACGCGTCCCTGCTGCCCCGTTATCGCGGCGCCGCGCCGATCCACTGGGCCATCGCGAACGGAGAAACCATCACCGGACTCACCACCATGCAAATCGATGCGGGAATGGACACAGGACCAACGCTCTTGCGGCGCGAGGTCGAGATCGGCCCAGACGAAACCGCCCCGGAGCTTGCCGCGCGCATGAGCGCTACAGGCTCGGACCTCATCGTAGAATCGCTTCTGCAATTCGATCGTGGAGAAATTTCACCGCTTCCGCAGGATGAGAAAAGCGCTTCCTACGCGCCGATCCTCAAAAAAAAAGATGGGCGAATTGACTGGGCGCGACCCGCTCCACAGGTTTACAACCGAATGCGCGGCTTCACCCCCTGGCCCGGCGCGTACTCCACGTTTCGAGAGCAAACGTGCCAATTGTGGGGCCGACCAGCAACACCCAGCACGGAGTGGGCCGACCTCGCAACCGGCGAAATTATCGACACAAAGAAAGATCTTTATGTTACATGCGGAGGAGGGACTGCCCTGCGAGTGGAAGCCGTACAAATCGAAGGGCGCAAGAAAATCTCCGCACGCCAATTTGCGAACGGCGCGCGTCTGGCCGCTGACGACGGGTTTGACTAAAGCTGAATTGAATTCACTCCTGTTCTCGCTCGCGCCTCCGGTCGTCCATTAGCGCTTTCAACAATCCCGAGCCCTTCAAGGACTCCCGAAGTGCTGCGAAATTCGTTGTGGAGGGTGCAGGAGAGGAGATACGATGCAACAGAAATTAAGCCAGATCGGAAATCCTGGCTGGACCGCAAACGGAGGAGAAGTCATGAAAATCATGCAGGCCTCACTCGCTTCGTTTTTGCTCCTGGCCTCTACCGCGCCCGCTCGTGCCGATTTCAAATACACCGAGACGTCGCAGATGACCGGCGGCTCCATGCTCTCCATGATGAAGTTCGTTTCCAAGTTCTCTCGCGGAGATGCCAAGAAACAGGAAAAAGAGATGCTGCAGCCGGCGAGCACAACGCACTACGTTAAGGGCGATCGACTGCGCACCGATAACGAGGATGGCACCTCCCAAATCATCGACGTCGGAGCCCGGCGCGTGATCTTCATCGACAACAACAAGAAAACGTACGCCGTGGCGACCTTCGATCAGATCAGACAAGCAATGGAGCAGGCGGCGCAGCAGATGCAGCAGCAGATGCAGCAGAATCCGCAGACGGCGCAAGAGAAAGCCGTGCCCCAGGACGTGCAGCTTACTGTTAAGCCCACCATCAAGGTCATGCCAGTCGGCGCTGGCCGCACGATCCTGGACCAGCCCACCAATGAAACCAACATGGAGATTGACCTCGCCATGCAAGGCACCGCTACCGGCGCCAACGCGCCACCACCCGGCCAGCCTAACTCCGCCACCTTTACCTCCACCATGAAAATGGACACCTATGTGGCGCCGAGCGTTTCGGGTTACAACGAGTTCGCGCAATTCTACAAGCGCATGGCCCAAGAGGTACCCTGGATGACGATTCCTTCAATGCCCGGCATCCAAATCGATCCCCGAGCCGCGGAGGGCATGTCTGAGCTGCAGAAGAATTCCGAGGCCCTGAAGGGTTTCCCGATGCTCTCGTATGTCAGCATGACCATGTCGGCAACAGCCGATGGGCAGACCCAAACGCTGGGATCGCAAAACAGCAGCGCGCCTAACCCGAAGGCGTCGACTCCGCCGCCATCACAGACCGTCGACTCTCCGAGCTCGCTCGAATCGGCAGTGGTGCTGAAAGGCTTGGGTGGGTTGTTTGGCAAAAAGAAGAAGGATAACGATTCCGCGCCGGCGACCGGTACTCTGCCTCCGAATCCCCATCCTGATCCGAATGCGCTGATGGAAATGACCACGGCGGTAACTTCCTTCTCGACGTCCTCGCTCGACGGAAGCCTGTTCGACGTTCCTTCCGGCTTTCAGCAGATGCAAGAGGATCCAATGCAGGTTTTTAGCGGAGGCGCGAGATCATCGCAGCAGCCGGCAACTAATAAATAGCCGGTTCTTAGGCGAGCTACTCGCAGGGAGTTCTTAGCTGGAATGGGCAGACAAGTAGCTGTCGTGCTTTACGTGGTGGCGATGGCAGCAGTCATATTCGGTGTAGATTTCGTGTTCTTCAGAAACCGATTCTGGGAACGGCTGACAGTGAATATTGGCATTGTCTTGGTGTTCGCAGCTTTCTACTTGAGATTCCTCAGGCGTCCATGAACAAGGCGCGGTAGCGCCCTTTTGCTGTGAGAGTACAGACGCACTTTGCACTGGGAATCAGTTCCGGCAATGCCAATGCTGCTTCCCTTTTTTAACCCGGAACGCCCGAGAGCCACCTTCCGGCAATCCCTGCTGGCTTATCGGAAATTTACCTACTGCGCTCCTGCATCGTCATTTCCCTTACTCGACATACTGTGGTTCCATGTTTGCTGATGCCAATCTCGCAAGCGCGAACGATTGCGTTCGATGTCCTGCTGCGCGTCGCGAAACAATACGCGTATGCGGATGACGTGCTGCGCGCAGACCTAGATGAGAAAGTGAAGACCGAAGATGCCGGCCTGGCCACTGAACTTGCGCTTGGCGTTTTGCGCTGGCAGAGACTCCTCGATTTCGTTATTGACCGCTATTTGAAAAAGCCGGCGACCACCACCGACGTCGAGGTTAGGATCGCGCTGCGGCTGGGTGTCTACCAACTTCTGTTTCTCGACCGCGTCCCTGCGCGGGCCGCTGTCCACGAATCGGTGGAACTGGTCAAGCGGGCAAGAAAACGTTCCGCGGCGACTCTCGTGAATGCAATCCTGCGCAAGGCCGCCAAGGAACCATTCCCCGGACCTTCACCAGCCGAAGCCGTCGCACCTCTTATTCCCGCCGATCGCCCACTTGCGGACCGGCTTGGGATTCAATATTCGCATCCCACTTGGATCGTCGAGCGCTGGCTTCGAATCTATGGAGAAGAGCGGACGCGCAGTCTGCTTCAGGCAAACAATCGCGTGCCCGTTCTTTCAGGGTATCTGCTCGACCCGCAACGAAGCGAGGATTCGAACTTGTCTCTTCAGCGGACTGGTTGCCGCATCCAGCCGGGACGACTGCTGCGCGACGCCTGGGTTTTGGAAGGCGGAAACCCAGCCACTAGCGAAGCAGTCCGGCAAGGTTGGGTAGCGATCCAGGATGAGGCTTCTCAGGCCGTAGCGGGCCTTGTGGCGGCCGATCCCGGCAATTCTGTACTCGACCTATGCGCGGCGCCTGGCGGCAAGACAATGCTCCTGGCGCGCGCGGTCGGAGCGCAGGGCCATGTAGTCGCCTCGGATCTCCACGCGAATCGGGTGCGCGCCATGCAGGAGCGATTCGAACTCGCCGGCGATCGAAACGTGGAGACTGTCGTCCTGGATGGATCGCAGCCGCTTCCGTTCGAACGCGCGTTCGATCGCATTCTGGTCGATGTTCCCTGCTCCGGCACGGGCACGCTTGCACGTCATCCGGAAATTCGGTGGAAGCTCCGCGCCGAAGACTTGAAGGATCTGCATGACCGCCAGGCCCGCTTGCTCCGAAATGCTCTCCCGCATTTGGCGCCGCACGGGCGGCTGGTGTATTCCACGTGTTCGCTCGAGCCGGAGGAAAACGAATCCGTCGTCCGCGAAGTGTTGGGCGGGTTGGGAGACACGTTCCGAATCGCCGATCCGCGGAGCGCCATCGATAGTGTCTTGCGGGAGTCCGTGCGCGCGGAGAGCGTTGTTTGCTCGGACAGCTTCTTTCGGACTTTTCCTCCTGAGCATGGGACGGATGGATTCTTTGCCGCCGTGATCGAAAGACAAAGACCGAAGGCTTAACACAGAGGTCACAGAGAAAACCGGAGAATTTCTTGCACCCTTGAAATTTCCATTAGATTTTTCCTCTAAGTCTCTGTGTCCTCTGTGGTGAAATGCTTTTTCTCGCGCTGTGCTGGAAGGCGCGGACCGCGCGTGCTAAATTGGAAGCGGTGAATCGATGAGTCTTCGCGAGCGCATCGAATGGGTATTTCGCATGGGGCTGCTGGTTTTCATACTGGCAGCGGCAGCGTTCCTGAGCGCCGTGACGGCGATGCGTTTCGCGATTCAAGGCCGCGAAGTGACCATGCCCAATCTTGTCGGCAAGAGCTCACTCGATGCGCAAGCCATCCTGCAGGGGCGAGGGCTGCAATTGAAAGTGGTCGACCGGGTCTACAGCGATCTGCCCGCAAACGCCGTCGCGCGCCAAAGTCCTCCGGAAGGCGAGCGCATGAAGGTCGCGCAGAGCGCGCACGTCGTCCTCAGCCTGGGCCCGCAAAATGTGACCACTCCTTCGCTGCTGGGAGAATCCCTTCGCGTAGCCCGCATTCAGTTGCCGCAGGTAGGCCTGCAACTGGGCGAAGTGACCGCGTTCACGGCTCCGACCGCCCTGTCCGACACCGTCTTGCAGCAGACCCCGCTCCCCGGTATTAAGGCGGCCAGTCCTCGGGTCGATTTGCTGGTTGCGCAGGCGGAGCCGCCCGCTGCTTACATCATGCCGTGGCTTGTCGGCATGTCCCAGCCAGACGCGGATCGCCTGCTCACTTCTTCCGGGCTCAAGCTGGCAAAGACCACGTACGCTCCCTCCCCTCAGTGGCCGAAGGGCGCGGTGACGGAGCAAACACCCGAGCCGGGCACCAAGATAACAAACGAATCAGCCATCGAGATGATTGTGGCGCAATAGGAATTTCGGAGCCTGGCCCGCATGATTTTTCGGTGCCGAGCGCACGGTGCAACCAAAAGCGACAATCTGGTAAGATGTGGCTGGAGAAATTGTGAATTATCCCGTTGAAATTGCCCCGTCCATCCTCGCTGCGGACTTCTCCTGCCTGGGAGATGGCATCCGCGCGGTGGAACGCGGCGGCGCGGCGATGCTCCATGTGGATGTAATGGACGGGCATTTCGTGCCGAACATCTCCATCGGCGTCCCCGTCGTAACTTCCTTGCGCAAGGCAACCCGGCTACCCCTGGACGTGCATCTGATGATCGAGAATCCGGAACTGTATATCCAGGCTTTTGCCGAGGCGGGCGCCGATATGATTTCCGTCCACGAGGAAGCAACGCCGCACTTGGACCGGGCGCTCTCGATGATTCGAGAGCACGGATGCCAGCCGGGCGCCGTGATTAATCCGGCGACACCGGTGTCCGCGCTTTCCGAAATCTTCGGGAAAGTGGACCATATTCTGGTGATGTCGGTAAATCCCGGATTCGGCGGGCAGAAGTTTATTCCCGGGGCACTCGCAAAGATTCGCGAGCTAAAACGAATTCGTGAGGGCTATAATCATGCCTTCCGGATCGAAGTTGATGGGGGAGTCGGTCCGGAAAACGTGGCAGATCTGGTTCGCGCCGGCGCCGAGATTCTGGTTGCCGGAACCTCCATTTTCCATACCCCCGATGCCGCGGAGGCCGTCCGGGCGATGAAGCAAACGGCCGACGGAGCGCTGGCACAAAAAGTTTGAGGCACAGGCGGGGTCCGTCACAACGGAGAGCCCGCCGGAAATAAGGATCAAAGTTGAAACAGGGCCGACTCATATGTTTCGTGGCACTCGGAACGACGCTGCTTGCCGGATGTTTGGGTAAGAAGAATACGGCCCCAGTCGCCGGAACCTCCGTCGAGCCAGACAAGGTCCTCTACGACAAGGCCACGGTGGACTTGAAACGCGGGCGATATACCACCGGCCGCCTGGCTTTGGAAACCCTCATCAACACCTATCCCGACAGCGAATACCTGGCTAAAGCGAAACTGGCAATCGGTGATTCCTACTACAAAGAAGGAGGAACCGCTGGCCTGAAGCAGTCCATCGTCGAATACAAAGATTTCATTACGTTCTTCCCGTTCCTTGATGAGGCGGCGAACGCCCAAATGCAGATCGCCATGGCGCACTATCGCCAGATGGAAAAGCCAGACCGCGACCATGCGGAGGCCGTGCAAGCGGAAGCCGAATTCCAGACATTTCTTGAAAAATATCCCAACAGCGCTCTCCTTCCTCAGGCCGAACAACACTTGCGCGACGTCCAGGAAGTTTTGGCGGAAGGCAATTTCAGAGTTGCCAGTTTCTATTACATCCGCGGCGCCTACAGAGCCTCGGGAGCTCGTCTGATCGAATTGACGAATCGCTATCCCCTCTACAGCCAGGCGGATCAAGCCAACTGGATGCTCGGCCAAATCTATGAAAAGGGCGAGCACAATGAAATTGCCGCCAAGTATTACAGCCGGATCGTGAAGGATTACCCGCTCTCTTCGCTTGCAGGCGAATCGAAGAATAAGCTCGTCAAATTTGGCGTTCCGGTTCCACCACCGGACCCCACAGCCGTCGCACGAATGCAAAAGGAACAGTCGGCCGACCGTCCGGGCAGGATAAAGCGAACGGTGACTTTCCTGAAGACCAGCCCGGATGTCTCTACGGCCGCTCGTAGCGGCCCTCCGACCATGACGCCCGCAAGCGAATCCGGGGATGAGACCATTGGCTTTGGATTGCAGCCAAACGCCAACGCGGCCCCAACTTCCAGCATAGGAAATACGGCGACCGTGGAAACTGTAACTCCGGGAAGTCCGGACGCGCTGCCTCAGCCGGCAGCAGCCACGCCTGCACCGGATGCGGCTCCTGCAACCTCGGACGCGGCTCCGGCGGCGACAGACGCAACGCAACCCGCTAGCACGGCGAGCCCCGCAGCACCGGCCAATACGAGCCAGGAATCCACCAGCAAGAAAAAGGGTGGCCTCCGGAAACTCATTCCGTTCTAGCAGGTAAGCGCTGATTCGACCAGTAGCCCTCTTCGGCACAAAGGCTGGTCTTCAGGTCAACTAGTTCATTCAGACACATGCCCGTCCGGTCTTTATTGACTCACTTAGATCATAGTGTTACGAATGGATTAGGGAATATTGCGCCCCCGCGCAAGAGGGGATATTCGCGCCCGCAGTAATCGGGAGGACGGCACGTGGCAAAGATTCTGGTAGCCGACGATAACAGCAACGTCCAGAAGACGGTAGCCCTTGCCTTGGCCAACCTGGGTGTCGACGTAGTTGCGGTAAATAACGGCGAAGCAGCCGTTAGAAAACTCGCCGATATTTCGCCTGACCTCGTCCTTGCCGATATTTTCATGCCCGTGCGAAATGGGTATGAGGTCTGCGAATATGTGAAAAAAGATTCTCGTTTTGCCCATGTGCCAGTCGTTCTGCTGGTGGGCGCGTTCGATCCTCTGGACGAGCAAGAGGCGCAGCGCGTCGGGGCGGACGGAATCCTAAAAAAGCCATTTGTTCCGCCGGACCCGCTGATTGCGATGGTGAAAACGCTGCTGGATCGCACCCTTGGCGACCGGCTCGTGACCGTGGCGGCTTCCAAGCCCGCCGTTTCCATGCAGAGCAAGGCTGGCGGAATCGCAACGGCAGAGGAACATCCCCCTGTCCCGGAAATGTCGGAAGAGTTGCCCATAGAAGAATTTCGGCCTCCTGTGGACCGTCTTTCCTTCGGCGAAGGCGACACGCCCATTGCGTTTGAGCAGCTTTTGGAGGCTCCCGCGCAGGAATCCGCGCCGTCGGGGACAGGAGAGATCGAGCCCGTTGACGACGAACAAATCCTGACGAGTTCCCGCGATTCGTCCCTGGGAGACCCGGTTTTTTGGAGAACGGAAGAGCCCAAACCTGAGACCGACGAAGAAAATTCGGAATCGGAGAATGAAGCGGATGACTCTGCCGAACCTCCCATGCAGGCATGGACGCCGGATGAGGAAGCCAAGTCCCGCACGGATTCCGACTTTTTGCAGCCGCTAGAGCCGGAGCCGTTCGAACTGGTACGGGAAGGACAGGATGATGCCGGGCAAACCTCCACAGTTGTGGAATCGACGCCCTTAGTCGCCCACGATGCGGCCTCGCAGGCTTCTCTGACCGTGGAAGCCGGAAAGCCCGAGGATCTCGCCGCCAATCCGATCGAGTGGATGGCCTCTGTCCCTCCTCCGCCCGCCGAGGAAATCCCCGAGGCGGCTGCGGATTGGAGCGCGGAAGCTACAGAGGCCTCAGACAGCGATCAGGCCAGCAGGATTGAAACGAGCAATTTGAAAGCGAACCCGGCGCCGGTTGCGCCGTCTTCGATTTCTGCTCGAACGCCTGAGCCACCGCCCTTTCCAGTTCCCTCGCAGACGACGGCGAAACCCATCGCGCAAAGCGCCGAGGATACGGCGCGATCGATTCTTAAGGATGACTGGGCCGACCTGGCATCCAACCTTCAGCCCGAGTCCAACGAACCTGTCACGGAAAAAGCCAAGACGGCCCCAATTCCTGCCGAGCAGCGTCCCTTGGCAGCCGCCAAAAATTCCGAATCTGCGCCTTCGATTTCAGCACCGCCTGTTTCGACGGCGTCGAAGCAAAGCGTGGAAGATACTGCGCGTTCGATTCTCAAGCAGGATTGGGCGGATTTGACTGCGAGCCTCCAGCCTAAGCCAAGCGAGCCCTTTGGGGAAAAATCTAAATCCGCAACGCCGCCTGTCGCACCGGCTCCTGCTGCGCCCGCCACAAATAACCAACCGGCGCCTGCTTCTGTTGCACAGCCTCCCGCTGCAGCCGCGGCAAATGCCGAACCCGCGCCGGCAAACTCCGCGCTGCCCGGTTCGCCAGACCCGGCCTTGGTCGAAGCCGTCGTCCAGCGCGTCTTGGAGAAGATGCGCCCGCAAGTGGTGGATATCATCACCAAGGAATTTTTGCGGCCCGTCGTGCAAGCGCTCGTCCACCGCGAAGTCACGAAACGCTAGAAGCTCACCTCTTCCGCTATTCTTTTTCTGAACCCTATAGATTGCGCGTCCCTGCTCCGCGAGGCGCATTTGACCGTCCGCGCGAGCGTCCGTATAGTAATCGTCTTAACCACAGGGCTGGAGAACATGGCGAGAGAGATTCCCAAGGCTTACGAGCCGCAACTGATCGAGCAGCGGTGGGCGAAGAAATGGGCGGAGGAAAACCTGTTTCGCGCCGACGTGAATGCGCCCGGGCCGGTATTTTCCATCGTCATCCCGCCGCCGAACGTGACCGGATCGCTGCACATCGGCCACATGCTCGACCACACCGAGATCGATATCCTGACGCGCTGGCGGCGGATGCAGGGCTACAACACCCTCTATCTGCCCGGAACCGACCATGCGGGGATCTCGACGCAGCGCGTCGTGGTGCGCCAGCTTGCCGCGCAGGGCATCAATTACCGCGACCTGGGCCGCGAAGCCTTTGAACGAAAAGTCTGGGAGTGGAAGGCCGAATCCGGCGGGACAATCACGCGGCAAATGGTGCAGCTCGGTGAGAGTTGCGACTGGACGCGCGAACGTTTCACGCTCTCTCCCGAACTCTCGCGCGCCGTGACCGAAGTCTTCGTGCGCCTTTACGAGGACGGCCTGATCTATCGCGGGCACTATATCGTGAACTGGTGCCCTCAATGCCGCACCGCGATCAGCGATCTCGAAACCGTTCACGAAGAGCGGCAGGGGCATTTGTGGCACATCCGCTACCCGATCGTGGGGACGAACGAACATGTCGTCGTGGCCACCACGCGGCCTGAAACGATGCTGGGGGACACGGCTGTGGCCGTCCATCCGAGCGATCCGCGCTACCAGCATTTGATCGGGAAAATGGTATTGCTGCCGCTGATGAACCGCGCAATTCCGATCGTCGATGATTTTGTGGTCGATCGCGAATTCGGAACGGGCGCAGTGAAAGTCACTCCAGCGCACGATCCCAATGACTTTGAAATTGGACGCCGCCACAACTTGCCCGAAATTGATGTGATGACCGACGACGCGAAAATGAGCGCGGCGGCGGGAAAATATGCCGGCCTCGACCGGTTTGAGGCGCGGAAGCGCGTGGTCGCCGACCTCGAAGCGGCGGGCCTGCTCGAAAAAGTTGCCGACCACGCACACGCCGTCGGAACGTGCGACCGGTGCGGAACGATTATCGAGCCGCGCGCTTCGACGCAGTGGTTTGTAAAAATGAAGCCGCTGGCCGAGCCCGCGATTGCGGCTGTGGAACGCGGCGACGTCGAACTCATGCCGGACAATCGCCGCACGGAATATTTCGAGTGGATGAAGAATATCCGCGACTGGTGCATTTCCCGGCAACTTTGGTGGGGACATCGGATTCCCGCGTGGCATTGCGGCGACTGCAAGGAAATCATCGTCGCGCGCGAGGCGCCGTCCAAATGCGCGAAGTGCGGATCGGGCAAGCTGACGCAAGATCCCGATGTGCTCGAAACGTGGTTCAGTTCGGCGCTGTGGCCGTTTTCTACGATGGGCTGGCCGGACGATACGCCCGACTACCGGAAATATTATCCAACGAGTTTGCTGGTCACCGCTTACGACATTCTTTTCTTCTGGGTCGCGCGCATGATCATGATGGGCTTGAAATTTACCGGACAGGTTCCGTTCAAGCAGGTCTGGATGCATTCGATCGTGCGGAATGCGGAAGGCCAGAAGATGTCGAAGTCAAAAGGCACCGGGATCGATCCTGTGGAGATGAACGAAAAGTTTGGTACCGACGCGATGCGCTTTACTTTGGCGAGCATGGCCGCGCCCGGGACCGACATCGTTCTGACCGAGGATCGCATCCTGAGCTACCGGGCCTTTGCCAACAAGATCTGGAACGCGGCGCGCTTCGTGTTCATGAATCTGGACAAGTACGAAGCGGCGGGCGGCGAAGCGCTGGAAGCACTGGCGTCGCCCGATGTGCGCGCGTCCGCGCCTTACGCCGCAGGCGGCGAGGTGGCTCTCATCGACCGTTGGATTTTCTCGCGCTTGGCGCGCGCGACCGCGCAGGTGAACGATGCGCTTGAACACTTCCGGTTTCATGAAGCGGCGCATGTCGTCTACCACTTCTTCTGGGGAGATTTTTGCGACTGGTACATCGAATGGGTGAAGCCGGAATTGTTATCTCCCGACCGATTGAAATCGTCGGCCACCTGGAAGAATTTATTCGCGGCCTTCGAGAGCGCCTTGCGGCTGCTCCATCCGTTCATGCCGTTTATTACCGAGGAATTGTGGCACCAGTTGCCGCAGCCCGCGGGCGCGCGCTCGATTGCTCTTGACCGTTTTCCGGAACTGCACGCCGAACGGATCGACGCATCTTCCGAAGAACAGGTCGCATTGCTGCAGGAAATTATTTCTTCGGCGCGCAACATTCGGGCGGAAATGAAGCTCGATCAGAAGGCGAAGCTACCCGCACAACTAGGCCCGGCGACCGCTTCTGTCCAGTGCACCGTGGAGCGCAGCCTCGATACGATCTTGCGGCTTGCCAACCTTTCTTCCCTTTCCTTTTCCAAGCCGCCTTTCGATTCGACGAAGGGCGTCGTGCGCTCGACAAAAGATTTCGAGCTTATCATTCCCTACGAGGCTGCATTCAATGTGCAGGCGGAACTTTCGCGCTTGCGAAAGGAACTGGATCGCCTCACAAAAGACATCGCCTCGAAGCAGTCGCGCCTAGAGGATGAAACATTTCGCAACCGCGCGCCCGAGAATATCGTGAAAGGTCTGGAATCGACGCTCGCCGAGCGCGGCGTGGAATTAGAAAAAGTGAGAGAGCGCATCGCGCAACTCGAAAGACTTAAGTAGCACAGCCACTCTTGGCTGTGTGGGTTTTGCAATCGCAGTTTACCCAAGTGGCTTGTTCGAGCGAACTACAAAATCACACAGCCAAGAGTGGCTGTGCTACTCGAACCCACAAAATTCCATGGCGCACACTACTTTCCCGGGAACGACCGACCGGCGCATCGACGCGCTGCTGGCGTTGCTCGCCGACAACACGATGATCGTCATTAGCGGCGCGAAAATTGCGCGCGAAATCGGTGTGACGCGGGGCACCGTGTGGCGCTGGATCGAGAAGCTGCGCGCGCTGGGCGTCCGCGTAAAGGGCCATACGGGCACCGGCTATCAGATCGAAAAGGTGCCTGACATTCTCGCGCCGAAATTGCTGCACAGGCGGCTGCATCCGGGGGCGCTCGGCAAACGCATCTACCATTTTTTCAAAATTGATTCGACCAACGCCGTCGCCATGACGCTGGGAGAACGGGGCGAGCCGCACGGAACTGTGGTCATCGCCGAGGAGCAGACGGCGGGGCGAGGGCGCGCCGGACACACCTGGCACTCGGAAAAGACAAACGGCATCTACATGACCGTGCTGCTGCGCCCGCCGATTCCGCCGCAGCAAGCCCCCCTCATCACGCTCGTGGCGGGGCTCGCCGTCCGCGAAGCCATCCTGGAGCAGACCGGCCTTGCGCCCGACCTGCGCTGGCCGAACGATCTCCTGTTCGGGCGCAAGAAATTCTGCGGCATCTTGACGGAAATGAACGCGGAGCAGGACCAAATTCATTTCGTGGCCGTGGGAATCGGAATCAATGTGAATCACGAACGGATTCCGGAGGAATTATCCAAGGTTGCGACGTCGCTACGAATCGAGACCAAACACGAGCAATCCCGCATTGAAATCGTCGCGCGGTTGCTGCGGCACCTCGACTCCTACTACAATCGCTTCGTAACGGAAGGGCCGGAAGCGATCGTGGCGCGGTTTTCCGAAGTTTCAAGCTATGCTCGGGGGAAGCGCGTGCGGATCGAAACGGCGTCCGAAACTTACACCGGTACGACGGAAGGGCTCGAACCCGGGGGGCTTCTGCGCGTGCGGCGCGACGACGGACAAATCTTGCCGGTGATTGCGGGAACTCTTTCCGAGGCGGATTGATGCTGCTGACGCTGGATGTCGGAAACACGAACACGGTCCTCGGATTTTTCCGCGGCACGGAACTCGTGGCGCATTGGCGGCTCACGACGGCGCGCGATCAGACGGTCGATGAATACGGCATCCTCACGAGAGAGCTTTTTACTTTGGCGGGAATCGATCCGTCGTCGGTCAGCGGCGTGATCATCAGCTCGGTTGTGCCGCCGCTCAATTCCACGCTCGAGGAAATGTCCGAGCGGTATTTTCGCGTGAAGGCGCTGTTTATCGAGCCGGGAGTGAAAACCGGCATGCCCGTTCTGTACGACAACCCGCAGGAAGTGGGCGCGGACCGGATCGTCAACGCCGTTGCCGCGTTTGCGAAATACGGAGGGCCGTGCATCGTCGTGGATTTTGGAACGGCCATTAATTTTGACGTGGTCTCCGCGCGCGGCGAGTACATGGGTGGAGTGCTCGCTCCCGGCATCGGCATCTCGGCCGAAGCTCTGTTCTCGCGCGCCGCCCGTTTGTTTCGCGTCGAGATCAAGGATCCCGGAAAAATCATCGGCACGAACACGATGCAGTCGCTGCAGTCCGGCCTCTACTACGGATACGCGGACATGGTGGACGGAATCGTCACGCGCATCAAGGGCGTGATCGGCGAATCGGCGCGCGTGATTGCGACCGGAGGGCAGGCGCCACTGATCGCTCGGGCTTCGCGGCACATCGAAATCATCGACGAATTTCTCACGCTGGAAGGGCTTCGCATTGTGTGGGAGCGGAACCAGACGGCGAAGCGCTCCTCCGCGGGCGGCGCCGAAAAAACGCCCATTCCTCTTTCCGCCGCGAAAGAAAGAAAACGCCAATCTTGAATTCCCACGAAGCGATGGCCGGGCTGAACTACTTTAACTATTTTACGGAAATCGAGGAATATTTCTGGCAGAAGCGCGGCGCGCACCTTCTGGTTTCACCGCTCGATTGGGCCATCGTCGAGACGTGGCAGAAGGCGGGCATTCCGCTGTCCGCCGTCTTGAAAGGCATCGACCGAGCGTTTGAAAGCTATGGGCGGTCGCGCCGCGCTGCTGGAGGCCGTCAATTGAAGAGCCTGTCCTACTGCGTCGATGCCGTGCTCGATGCCGCGGAAGAAGAAAAGGAAACGGCGGCGGGGACGGGCCCCGTCGCGACAACTGGAATAAAAACGGAAGAAACATTTTCGCGCGAGGCGCTGCGGGCGTTTTTCAACAGAAATGTCGAACGTCTTTCGGCGGCAGCCGCGACCGTGCGCGCGGCGCAGCCGGACCTTGCTTCGCGCATGGAAGAAACGCGCGCGCGCCTCGCCGAATTGTCCCCGCTCGTGGACTCCCCAAGCGCGCTGGACCTGGAAGACCTTGAGCGGCGGCTGACTGTCGTGGAAGAAAAACTCACCGCCGCGCTGACTTCCGGCGCGCCGGAGGAATTTCTCCTCGACATTCGCCGCGAGATGGACCAACAACTCACGCCCTACCGCCGAAAAATGAGCTCCGCGCAACTTTCTCAACTCGAGCGGCAATACCTGCAGAAACGGCTCTGGGAGCGCTATAATCTTCCTCGCCTGAGTTTGTTCTACATGACCTGAGGCCCCCGGCCGAGGATCACACCCCCCGAATCGGAAAGCGACCCGAATGGAAGTTCGAATTGAAAAACTTGTGTATGGCGGCGACGGCCTGGCGCATCACGAAGGCCACACCGTGTTCGTCCCTCTGGTCCTTCCGGGAGAGCTCGTTCGAATTGAATCTTCCGCTCGCAAGAAAAAATTCATTCGCGGCAGGTTGGAACACGTCGTAGAACCCTCGCCGGAGCGCGTGCCGGCCCCGTGTCCGCATTTTGGACGCTGCGGAGGCTGCCAGTACCAGCACATGCCGTATGAAGCGCAGCTTCGGTACAAGGCGGATATTCTTCGCGAGACGCTCGGACGGATTGGGCGCATCCAGTGGACAGGCGCCATTGAGACGCAAGCGTCTCCGCCGTTTGGATATCGCAATCGAGCGCAATGGAAACTCCGCCCGAATCAGGAGGGAGCCGCGGGAAGCGCGGGGATCGGCTATTTCGAGATGGGGAGCACGAAACTTTGTGCTGTCACGGAATGCACGATTCTTTCTTCTCGGCTCGCCGACACATTTTCCCGGCTGCGCCAGCTAGTGTCGCAGGGCAAAGTCCTCTCCGCCATCGATGAAATCGAAGCCTTCGCCGATTCGAGTGACGAGAAGATTCTTCTGAATATTTCCGGCGAGCGGTTTGCCGACTCTCCCGAATCCATCGCGGGCGCTCTTCGCGAGGCCGTGCCGAATGTGGAATCGATTTTGATCCAGGACCGGCGTGCCGACACATTTCACCTGGACGGACCGGGATATCTGACGTACGCAGGTGGCGGCGCTCCCTACCGGGTGGGTCATCTTTCGTTTTTTCAGGTCAATCGATTTCTAGTAGAACCGCTGATCGATGCCGTGATCGGAAAGGAGCGCGGGCGCCTGGCGCTCGATTTATTTGCGGGCGTGGGGCTGTTTACCGTGGCGCTGACGAAGCAGTTCGAGCGCGTGATCGGCGTCGAATCGAATCTGGCCGCCGCAAAGGACCTCGAGACGAATTTGAAGCAGAGCGGCGGCTCGTCGCCCTCTTCACGCAACATCACCGCCGAGGGATTTCTTTCCCGCTGGCACGAGACGCCCGATCTTGTGGTCGTCGATCCGCCCCGCGCCGGCGTGGAAACGGAAGCGCTCTCTCACTTGAAGAAGATCCTTCCGGCGCGCATCCACTATGTCTCCTGCGACCCCGCCACTTTGGCCCGCGATCTCGCGCAACTCGTTGGCACGAATGGTGCCGGACCCTATGACATCGAAAGCATGAATTTGTTTGACATTTTCCCACAAACCTATCATATGGAGGTGTTGGTGCGGCTTAGACGGCGCGCATGAAGCTGCCTTCCCTCTTCCCCGTCGCCTTTTTCGCGGGAGGAATTCTCCTCTCGATCGAGCTGAATAAATTTGCCCTGCTGAACCCGCGAATCGTAGTTTTCGCGGCGCTTCTGTTTTTGCTGTTCGGATACATCGCACTCCGCCGAAATTGGATTCTCGCTGCCGCGCTCTTCGCCGCGGGAGCGTTGCTATCGCTTGGCATGGCCGCATCACATCTGGAACGAACGTCCGCCCCTTCAAATCTTGCCAGCACATTGATCGAATCCGGAAAGCTCGATGCGGAAACAGCCTTGCGCTGGCGCGGACGCCTGCGCGGCGACCCGCTGCAACTGCCGTGGGGCATGCGTTATGAAATCAATCTAGATGAGGTCGAATCGTCAGCGGGAATCACTGCCGTCGCCGGCGGCCTGCGTTTAACATACTACAACGCGGAATCGGCGAGTGCGACTCCGCCTCTGGCGCGGGCCGGGGATCGCATTGAAGCTCTTGTGCGGGTTCGTCCTGTCAACAATTATGGCGACCCGGGCAGCTTTGACTTTCGCGGCTATCTCGCTCGGCAGAATATCCAGCTACAGGGCTCGCTGCGGAATGGCCAGCTTCTTACGGTTGTGGGTCATCCGCGATTGACTCTCTTCGACGAGTTCGCCCGCGTGCGCGGACGCTTTCTCAATTCACTCAACGATCTTTTCGCATCCCGGCCGGACGAGGGAGCACTTGCCCGAGCCATGCTCCTCGGCGACCGCAGTTTTGTGGAGCGCGACCGCGTCGCCGATTTTCAGAAAACGGGCGTCTATCATGTTTTGGTCCTTGCGGGATTGCATGTCGGCGCGCTCGCGGCGTTTTTTCTATGGGCAGGACGCCGCCTGCGCCTCGCGCTCCTCCCGCGCATTCTTCTCACTCTTCTTGCGCTCGCTTCCTACGCGTGTATCGTCGAGGATCGCCCCCCAATCCTGCGCGCCGTTCTGATGGCGGCTGCATTCCTGTCTGCCAAGCTCATTTATCGCCGCATGGATCTGATCAACGTAGCGGCCATTGCGGCGTTGGGGATTCTCGCCGCGCGGCCTTCGGAACTCACCGATGCCAGTTTCCTCTTGTCATTTTCCGCGGTGGCCACGATAGGCGCGATTGCGATTCCCTGCATCACGCGTTCGAGTGAACCCTACCGGCTCGCACTTGACCACTTGTCCGACGTGACCCGCGACGTATCTCACGCCCCGAGCATAATTCAATTCCGTCTGGAAATGCGCGCCGCGGTCGCATGGATTTCCGCGCGCCTGCCTCGTTTCGCCGCGCCCCTCGGATCCGGCCTGCTCGTACATCCTTTTCGGGCCGCTTTCTATTTCTGGGAGATCATCTTCATTTCCGCAATCCTTCAGCTCGGAATGCTTCCCCCGCTCGCTTATTACTTTCATCGCGTCGCCCTGGCAGGACCATTCGCCAATGTTCCAGCGCTCTTGCTCACGGGATTGGCTGTCCCGATCGGGTTCCTCACGCTTGCCGCTTCTCTCGTTTCTCGCGCGCTCGCGGGATGGATGTCCACACTTCTAGGACTCATCTTCGCGATGCTTGACGCATCGGTCCGATGGTTCGCGGGCTGGCACGCCGCCAGCTACCGCATTCCGGGACCTTCCGTCGTTCTCATGGCAGTATTTATTGGTTTCGCGATCGCGTTGTCAGCAGCCCTTCGTTTGCGATGGAAAGTTTGGTGGGCATCGAGCGCCGCATTCGGTTTGGTGGCCGCTGCTGCCATCATCGCGACGCATCCATTTCCGCCGCGTCTTGCGCCCCAGCGTCTGGAATTGACGGTGCTCGACGTGGGCCAGGGCGACAGCCTTTTTCTTTCCTTTCCGCGCGGGCGCACCATGCTGGTCGATGGGGGCGGCGAACTTGGAAATTTTCATTCGGGCGGCATGCGCTCGGGGATTGACGTTGGCGAGGATGTCGTTTCGCCATATTTGTGGTCGCGAGGACTGAAGCAAATTGATGTTGTGGCGCTCACGCATGCTCATGAAGATCACCTGGGAGGACTGCCCTCCGTCTTTGAAAACTTTCGCGTTGGCGAATTGTGGGTTGGACGCGATATTCAAAGCGCAGCCTACCGGCAAGTCCTTGCAGCCGCGCGAGCACACGGTGTGATGATCCGGCATCTGAAACAGGGCGATTCTTTCTCCGAGGATGGCGTGTCGGGTAGTGTCCTATGGCCGGACGATCTTTCGGAGAGCCAGACCGCGAAGAACGATGATTCACTCGTTATGCGTCTGACAGACGGCACTGAAACCTTGCTGCTGGCGGGAGACATCGAGCGGCCGTCGGAGCGAAGGATTCTTGCCGAGGAGCAACCCGTGGAAGTAAATTTCTTGAAGGTTGCTCATCACGGAAGCAAGACTTCGACGACCGACCCGTTTCTATCCGCCGCGCATCCGGCGTTCGCGGCGATTTCCGTGGGGAGAGACAACAGCTTCGGCCATCCTTCACCCGAAGTAACCGAGCGGCTGGAAGCGGCAGGCGTGCGCGTCTATCGGACTGATCGCGACGGGGCGATTACGGCGAGTACCGACGGCAGAACACTGAGCCTGAGCACTTTTCTGAACGCGCACAAGTAGCACAGGCTTCAGCCTGTGGGTTTTGATTTTCCGGTAAGAAAACCAACAGGCTGAAGCGTGTTCTACTACGCCCCGCCACGCCACAGCATGATCGTCCACAGAATGGCCATCGCCACCGCGAGGCCGATGGCCGCTTCATACTCCCGGTTCTGCCGGTAGAGCGGCCACGAGAATCGTTCCGTCGACGCCCTTGCGGGGGAAAGCCTCGGCCAGAACGCGGGGACGTGCGATGCGTATTCCACAAACGCGGGGCCATAAAGCGTCTTGAGTTCGCCCTGCTCCCGCCGAATTACGACAGGATAAAAAATCGCAAGATAGGCAGCGAGCAACAGCGTGGAAATCCACGAATGGCTTGCCACTGAAAATCCTGCGGCGAGAAGCACGCTACCCAAATACAAAGGGTTCCGAGTAAATGAGTAAGGTCCCGAGGTTGCCAATTGCTTGTGCTTGCGAAGATGGCCTGCCGCATATCCGCGCAGTAGCAATCCGAAAAATGCAATGCCCACTCCGCAGAGCAGCCATTTCATTTGCGGCCTGGCAAACCAGAACGCCGCGATGCCGACCGGATATCCCATGCGGACACGCCACTGAATCCAAAAATTTGTTGTCGAGCTCAAGCAGGAGCCTTCAGAAGCGCACCGGTCGCAGCCAGCACGTCTTCGACGGTGATCCGCAGCATCGCCGCCGAGTAATTTGAACGCCGCTTGTAGCTGATCTCTTCCGGCCGCGCCTTGTGCACGATCACCGCACCGGGCACATAAGGACCATTGCGCTCGGGATCGGTGGGGCCAAACAGACCCACAACCGGCGTGCCGAGCGCCGCCGCCAAATGCAGCGGACCCGAATCCGCCGCGACCAAACACCGCGCATGCGCCAAAAGGCCCATCAATTCCTCGATCGTGGTCGCAATCACAGTGGGGCGAGCGGGGGTTGCCGCACGCGCTACTTCCTCCGCCAGCGATTTTTCGCTCGGACCGTGGATGACGACCACGCGCATCTTATTGTTTTTTTCAAACTCGCGGCAAAATTCACCATACCGCTCCGCCGGCCAGCATTTCGCGCGCCAACTTCCGCCCGGGCCGACCACGATGTACTCTCCGACAATCCCGAGATCATGCAGACGCGCGCGAATCGATGCTGCGCCACCCGCCGGGACGCGCAACGGATATTCCGGTGTTGCAGGTCGAGATGCTCCGGCCTGCTCCGCCAATGAATAATTCAACTCGGCGACGTGGCGCCCGGCGGGGCTTACTCGTTCGGTATAGAACATGGCTGCGCCCTCTTCGCGCGCCCAGGCGCGATCAAAACCAATGCGGCGACCGGCTCCGGAAAGACCGGCAAGTATGGATGACTTGTAGAGACCCTGAAAATCGATGGCGCATGTGTACCGGTTCTCGCGAAGGCGCTGGACACACTCGATCGCGCCCCACAACGAGCGGCGATCGAACGGAATCACTTCATCGATCGCCGGACTTCCCTCCAGCACTGGCGCCCATTTCCGTTCCACAACCCAATCGATTTTCGCGTCCGGATGCGCCGCGCGTAGCGCAGCAACCGCCGGAACCGTGTGCAGGATGTCGCCTAGCGCCGTCAGCCGCACAACAAGGAAACGCTCCTCGCGTTCACTCATTTCGACTCGGCGCACCGCCGCCATTGCGAAGAATCTGGCGCACCGCATCCCTTAGATTCTCGGCCAGCGCGTCGGGCTGCCTGGGCCACGTGGTGCGATGCAACTCGTATTCCCCGCGGCCGTATCCGGTCATCACCAAGATTCCTCGCGCTCCGGCCGCGTGGCCCATCTCGAGGTCGGCGTATCGGTCGCCAACGACCCATGAGGCAGGCAAATCGAGAGCATGTTCGCGCGCCGCCTGCTGGAGCAACCCAGGATTCGGTTTTCGGCATTCGCAGACGTCTTCCGACTTGTGCGGGCAGAAGTAGATCGCGTCGATCCAGGCCCCGCCCGCCGCAAGCTGCGCAACCATCTTCTTGTGCACTTCGTGCACCAGCGATTCCGGAAAAATATTTCGCGCGATGCCGGACTGGTTGGTCACGACGATCACCGGAATATCCGCCTGATTCAATTGCCGAATCGCTTCGGCAGCAAACGGGAAAATTTGAAAGCGGTCGATGTGATTGACGTAGCCCATTTCCTCGCCGATTGTTCCGTCGCGGTCCAGAAACACGGCGCGGCGCAAAGGTTGCGTTTCAGACATTCTTGGCGCTCCGTACAGGAATATTCTTTGGCGAGTTTTTGACGCGCATCGCGGCGCTGAACACGGAATCCACCGTAATCCGCGTCATGCATCGGTGATCCACCGGGCATTTGCGCAAAAAACACGGGCTGCAGGAAACGGCTTCGCGAATCAAGGTGAATTGTTCCGTCACAGGAGCAGTGCCCTCCGGATCCGTCGACCCGAAAATTCCGATGACCGGAAGGCCCGCGGCGGCGGCCACGTGCATGGCTCCGGAATCGTTGCCGATAAATACCGAGCAGGACGCAAACAGCGCCGCCAGATCGCGCGTGGATGTCTCACCGACCAGGGAAATCGCGCGCGACTTCATATTCGAGCGAATGCGGGCTGCAATTTCCTTTTCACCTGCCGTGCCAAAAAATATCACATCGGCGCCACATTCCGAAATCAGGCGATCGGCAAGGAGAGCAAACCTCTCGGGCGGCCAGCACTTGGCCGCGCCGTAGGAAGCGCCGGGGGATATCGCGCAACGCCATGCGTTTTCTCTTGCGCCCGCGCTCCGCAGCGCGGATTTGGCCGCTGTTAGCGCGCCATCGGAGATGGATAGACGAATCGGCGGGATTGCCGGTGAGGCCTCGATCCATCCCGCTCGGCGCAGCAATTCGAGATAGTAATGCGATTCGTGTTTGGAGATCTCGCCAACTTGCGGCGACGGAATCGCTTTCGTCAGGAGCGCACCGCGCCCGTCCCGTGCATATCCGATCCGCTCGGGAATTCCCGCGCGCCACGTGAGCCACGCGGCTTCAAACGCATTTTGCAGGAGCACGGCAATGTCGAATCTTTCTTTTCGCAATTCGGCTTCAAGCTTTCCACGCCCGAGCCATCCCCGGTGCCGGCCGCGAAAATCGTATTGCAGAATCCGGTCCGCAATCGGTTGCCCTGAAAGCAGATCGCCGACAACAGGCCGGGCCAATATGCAAATTTCGTCGCTTGCGTGCGTGCGGCGGATCGTTTCCAATGCCGGGATCGCCATCACCGCATCGCCCACCCAATTCGGAGCGCGAACGAGAATTTTCATCGCGCCTCGCCCGCTTTCCCTTGCCCGACCGCGTCCGTAACAGCGCTCCAAAAGCTCTCAGGAAGGGCGAATGAAATCCGGCAACAATATACCGGAAGCGTGGTGAACTGGACGTTTCGGAGATTCCACACGTCTTTTTCCGTGCAGAGTAGCGCATCGGCGCTGGAACTTAACGCAGCCTGCTCTAACTGCGCCGCGTCCCGCGCATTGTACACATGATGATCCAAGAAGCTGCGTTGCTGGATCGTCTGGAATCCCCAAGTCCGCAAGTCGTCGAAAAATGCGGCGGGGTTCCCAATTCCGCAGAACGCCAGAAATCGCGCCTTTGGCCAATCCTGCTGTGGCAGGGCTACGTCGAGCCTCGGAACGCGCAACACGCTTTCCAGGCGCGTGGAGGCGTAGAAGATGGGACTGCTTGTGTGCCGGCGAATGATGGCTTCGATGGCGGGCGAGGGCGCCTGCACGCTCCTCGTGACGACCACAATGTCCGCGCGCCGCAGCGCCGAGAGCGGTTCGCGCAAGCGGCCCGCGGGCAGCACCATGCCTCCGCCAAATGGATCCGTCGCGTCGATGAGCACGACGTCAACATCGCGCGAAAGTTTCATGTGCTGGAACCCGTCGTCCAGCACAAACCATTCGATTCCGTGCCGCGCCAGAACCATGCCGTTCTTATAGCGGTCCGCCCCGACGCCAAGCTGGACTTTTCCCGCAAGCCGCTCGCGCAGGAGCGCCACTTCATCGCTTTGCGGGACGCCGCTCGCGCCGGCGTCGGTAGTGCCTCGATACCCGCGCGTCAGAATTGCCGTGTTCTTTCCTTCCTGTGCGAATCGCTCCGCGATTGCCAGCACCACAGGCGTCTTGCCCGTGCCCCCAACCGTCAGATTTCCCACACCGATAACAGTCCCCGGCAATTTGCGCTTTCGGAAAATGCCCCGCTTGTAGCACCAGGCTTTCGCGCACGCAATCAGAGAGTAGACGAGAGACAAAGGCCACAGCAGGCGCGACCATCCCGAAGAGCGCTTCAATTTCCGCCCCGGTCTGCACTCATGACACGCTCGATGTACTCCAGGACACGCCGCGTCGCGCCGCGATTCCGGTCCACCAATTCCCGCGCGCTGGTTCCCATGCGAACGGCACGCTCCGGTTCGCGAAGCAAACCCGACCAGGCGGCGCCCAATTCTTCCGAACTCTTCACCTGGATTGCGGCGCCTGCCGCGAGAAACTTTCCCGACATTTCGCGGAAATTTTCCATAGACGGACCGTAAATCGGAACTTTACTGAATGCGGCCGGCTCAAGGATATTGTGCCCACCGCCGGGAACGAGCGAGCCTCCGACAAACACGGCGTCGGCAAGGCGATACAATTCGCCAAGCTCGCCGAGACTGTCGAGAAGGAACACATTGCCCGGTTCCGATAGCGCGGCACTTCCGGCTCCATTGAGGGTGAGGTCCCGGCGGCGAAGCAATTTTCGCCCGGACTCGGCCACGACGGTTGCCGCTTTGTCGAATTGCTCCGGCTTTCTCGGCGCGAGAATCAAGAGCGCGCGTGGAAATTCGCGCTCGACTTCCGCAAACGCCCGCAGGACAGAAACCTCTTCATTGGCGAGCACGCTCCCGGCAACGACGACCGGACGGCGATTACACTTCGCGACCTGGGCCTCCAGCCAGGAAGAAAGAGGGCTTTCGCTCGCCTCGGCAAGATCGTATTTGAGATTCCCGGCGACGAGGACTCGCTCTCCCGGTGCGCCCAAAGCGATCAGGCGCGCCGCGTCTTCGTCGCTTTGCATCAGAAAAAGCGTCGCGCTGCCCAACACTTTTTTTAGGAATCCCGCAAGAGCACCTAGAGAATACGAAAGCGCGCGCCGATAACCCTGGAACGAGCGTTCCGAAAGCCGCCCGTTCACGAAAATGACCGGCACCTCCGCGCGGCGGCACTCGCGCAGAAAATTAGGCCAGATCTCGGTCTCCACGATGATTGCAGCAGCCGGGCGGGCAACTCCGAGAGCCCGCCTGACAGGCCCGCGCCAGTCCAGAGGAAAATAAAATATCGCGTCCGCAAACGGCATCCGTTCTCGCGCGATCTTCTGGCCTGTGACCGTAGTGGTGGAAACGACGAGGCGGAGCCGCGGAAATCTTCTTTTCAGCAGCTCGGCGAGGGGCAGCACGGCAAGAACTTCGCCGACGGATACCGCATGAATCCAGATCGATTTTTCCGTCGACCCGGGCGAGTTTCTATCACGCAACTCGGGCGGAAATCTCCATCCGAGGCGTTCCGGCATGTTGCTGAGGTATTTCCCCTGGACCAGCCCGCGCAGGAGGAAATACGGCAAAAGCAGGAGCATCCCCACGGCCGTCAGCAGACTATAGAGCGCATACATCCCAAGAGGCTCTCGGCGAGCCGTCTCCTGTCTGGGAAAAATCCAGAACAATCCCAATCGCCGCTACAAACCGGATATTATAGGCGCACCGCTGGCGTTGGCATACCAATAGTGGAGTGAACCTTTCCCAGGGAAGGCGCATCATAGCCACCCAGATCATGCTCCGTGCAATTCTTACAATTGTGATGCTCTTCCCTCTCGGCGCGTTAGGACAAAGCGCGCCTCCCGATCCTATGTCGCTGCCGGCCCGCGACTCGCATCAGGACCTGACTATCGCGGCCGACCCCTATGTGAGAGCTGAGCGCTACAAAAAAGAAGTCTTTGGAAAGGATTCTTTCTACGCCGCCGGCATCATCGCCATCGATGTCTATTTCAAGAATGACAATAACGTTCCGATTCGCCTTAACCCCGAAACGATCCAGCTGGTCATTTCTAAACCCGGCCTTGATCGCCAGCGTTTGGGTCCTCTTTCCCCCGAAGACGTCGCCGATCGCACGCTTCTGACGGCCAACTCCAATATTCGCGCGCGCCGTCCATTCCCGTTTCCAGGCGCGTCGTCCAGTTCCGGCCATAGTAAAGATTGGGTCGGGATGACCACCGCGCTTCGATCGGTTGCCCTCGGTACCGATGTTCTGCCGCCCCATGCCACCACTCACGGCTTCCTCTTCTTCGATTTGAACCATGACTTTGGCGCGATCAGCAACACCCACCTTTACATACCGGATCTGGCCTACATGACGGACAACAAGGCGCTCTTCTTTTTTGAGATTGATCTCGCTGCTGCTCCTTCAAAGTAGTCGGGACGACTGGATCGCGGCCCTTATGTGGCGCCGGCGTCACGAAAAACTTCTCTTCGTGGCGCTGGGGCTTTTTAGAAAATGAGTTACTACCTGCGCGAATGCAAATTTGCCGAACGCTACCCTGTCGGATAGAATGATGATTCCTAAACGGGCCCGCCTCCCAACATGACACTCCTTGACGAACTGAATTCCGGGCAACTTGAAGCCGCAACCACTATTGATGGTCCCGTCCTGATTCTTGCCGGGGCGGGCACAGGCAAGACGCGCGCCATCACTTACCGGATCGCGCACCTGATCGAGAAGGGCGTGCCCGGCAGCGCGATCCTGGCCGTGACGTTCACGAATAAAGCCGCGGCTCAGATGAAAGAGCGCGTCCGCGATCTGCTCGTACGCCAGGGAAAAGCGTTTGACGACCCATGGATCGGAACGTTTCACGCGTTTTCCGCGTGGCTGCTGCGCCGCGAAGCGAAACGCCTCGGGCTGCCGCGCGATTTCAAGATTTTTGACGCCGACGATCAGATCGCAGCCGTGAAGCTTGCGCTCGAACACTTGAAGATTACGGATCCGGGCGAAAAAATCCGCGGCCTTCTCGAGCGCATCAGCTTCGCGAAAAATCATGCGCAGACTCCTGTGCAGATCGCCACGGAGGCCGCCAAGCACAACGACCCCCTGGGAATTACCGCCTCGAAAGTGTATGCGGAGTACGAGAACATTCTCCGCAAGGCCGGCGCTCTCGATTTTGACGATCTTCTCCTGCGCGCCGTTCAGGTGCTTCGGGAATTTCCGGAAGCGCGCTCCGCGTGGCAGACGCGTTTCCGGTACATTCACGTGGACGAATACCAGGATACCAACCGCGTGCAATATGATTTGCTACGACTGCTGGTCAACGAATCGCGCAACCTGTGCGTCGTCGGCGACGAGGATCAATCGATCTACCGCTGGCGCGGCGCCGATATCGGCAACATTCTCCGTTTTGAGGAAGATTATCCCGGCGCGCGCGTCGTTCGCCTGGAAGAAAATTACCGCTCAACACAGAAGATTCTAGATGCCGCCGCGGGCGTCGTCTCGAACAACCGCCGGCGCCTCGGAAAAAATCTCAAGGCGACGCGTTCCTCGGGGAATAATTTGGCGTTTTTTGAAGGGCGCGACTCGAAAGCCGAGGCCGAGTACATAGCCGACGCGATCCGCATCCTGCACGGGGAAGACCCGGCCGTTCACATTGCCGTGCTCTACCGCACGAATGCGCAGTCGCGCTCCTTTGAAGAGGCCATGCGCGCGCGCGGCATGCGCTACCGCATGCTGGGTGGCTTCTCGTTTTACCAGCGCGCCGAGGTGAAGGACGCGCTGGCCTACGCCCGCCTGGCAATTTTCCCGGACGACGATATTGCCCTGCTCCGGGTGATCAACACGCCCCCGCGCGGCATCGGAAAAACTTCCATCGACTCGCTCTCCGCCGTGGCGCGCGAGCACGATATCTCCCTGTGGGCGGCCATCGGCAGGATGCTCGATCCCTCGGCTTCGGGCCGCTCTCTCGCCCCGCTCAGGGATTTTCATGCATTGATTGAAAGCCTGCAGCAGGAGATTTCCTCTTCTTCGCCCGCGGATTTCTTACAGTCCATCCTGACGCGCAGCGGATATCTCGACATGCTCCTGCAGCGCGACTCGAGCGAAGACACGGCGCGCGCCGACAACCTGCGCGAACTCGTCAACGCCATGGCGGAAGGCGCCGAGCGCGGCGAAACGCTCACCGATTTTCTCGACCACGCCGCCCTGGTCAGCGATGCCGACAACTTCGACGAAGACGCGCTGATCACGCTCATGACGCTGCACAGCGCCAAAGGGCTCGAATTCGATCACGTTTACCTGACAGGAATGGAAGAAGGCATATTCCCTCACAGCCGGTCTCAAAACGACAATGAAGAGCTCGAGGAAGAGCGTCGCCTGTGCTACGTCGGAATGACGCGCGCCAAGCAAACGCTCACGCTGACGCGCGCCGTGTACCGCCGCATGTACGGCTCCGAGCGTCTCTCCGGCTCCATGCCGTCCCGCTTTCTCCAGGAAATTCCCGCAGAACTGATCGACACCGCGGCCGGTTCCCTCGCCGAAGCCGGTGAGACGCGCCGCTATGAGCCGGACCCCGAGTACTCCTACAGCGAGGAAGAGTTTTCACGCCGCGTGAAACGGATCGCCGCCCCTTCGCGCACGACGACCGAAGCCCCCAGCCGCGCGCGTTCGAGCGCCTCCCCGCGCCTCGGCAAGCAAAATGCAAACCCGCTCATCGGCCAGCGCGTCCGCCACGCCACCTACGGCGCCGGCACCATCATCGCCGTGGAAGGCGAAGAGCCGGAGCGCAAGTTCACTGTCCGATTCTCTGATCACGGCACAAAAAAACTCATGGAGTTGTACGCCAATCTGAGTTGGGCGTGATTTTTTCCTGCTTTTTCTTTGGAATAGTCCCCGGCATTGAGAGCCAGTAAAAACCCCACGTTTCAGACTGCGAACGATACTGCACAAGGCAATATTTGAAGAGCGTGCCATATTCGCGGTGTGCAGACAAACGGGTCCTTGATCGGAACACCCTCCCACGATAGCGTAACTACATGAATTTCCGATCAGCGTTTGGTCTTATTTTACTTCTGGTACTCCTCGGTTTTGCGACGCAGTCCCGCGCAGACAGCGATGGGAACTTCTGCACTTCCAAGGGTTATCTTGCCTATGAGACGCGCAAGGGGATCACGCCTGGCGCGATTGGTCACGTCTTGAAGGTGGTGAGATTCGAACCCAATCGTGGCATCCACTATGCGGGCGAAGTGACACTACTAGATTTCGAAGTGTACCACTTGATTTGCAGCGAAGGCCGCGTCGAGATATCTGGGTGGGGGAATGTATTCACGAAGTACGTGATTGAGATCAAGGGTACGGAAGTAAGAAGCCTCAGCCACACCGAGTACCCAGGCCTGGCATGGTCGGACGCTGCAAAAGATGGGCCGGCGCCGGCCAGCCTCCAAATCTTCGGGCCGGGCCTCGCTCCACTCCTACTCGAATCGCTCGACTCCGAGCACGAGTACCAACTTCTCCGCAATCTCACCAGTAGAGACGTCAAAGAAGGCCGGGAATATGACAGGAAGTCTGAAATCGTCCAGCTTGACTCAAAGGGGACCGTCGTGCAGCGTTTTGCGCTCTATAAGTATAGGTATGTAGAATCCAGAGACTAGAAAGATCCTGTGCTATCTACGGCCAGTGGCGTGAAGTTGGATTCTTTGCCGCGCTCCGCCGCGATGCCCATTTGAGAGCGCGATAAACTGGGTAGCTTGCGGCAAGTACCAGAAAAGTCAACGGCGTGTTCTCGCGATCGCTCGCGAGCGCGCCCACCAGGAACACGATTGATGCTGCAAGAGCCAGCGACGTCGTCCACGGATAGCCCCAGGCGCGATGCGGCCGCGTGCTTGCAGGCATGCGGCGGCGCAGCACGAACAGCGACACGAACGACAATGCGTAATCGGCCACGAAAAAGGATGCGAGAATCGCCGCGACCCGCTCGAAGCTGAACATTGCAAAGCACAGGCCTACAGCGGTGGAAAGCCACAGCGACGGACCCGGAATCCCGCCGGCGTTCACGCGCGCAAACAACGGAAAGAAGAGGCCGTCGCGGCTCATGGCGTAGAGCGCTCGCGAGGTCGCCATTTCCATCGCGTTGACGCTGCTCAAGAGGCCCACGACGACCACGATGCGAATGAAATTGTCGCCCGCGAGTCCCAGCACGCGGCGCGCGGCGATCCCCATCGCAAAATCGCTGCCGGCAAACTCTCGTACCGAGACCAGGTGCACGATCGCCGCGTTCACCAGGAAATAGATTGCGAGGACGGAAATTACGGTGCCGAAAATCGCGCGCGGAATGTCCCGCCCCGGATTGTGAACTTCCCCGCCGAAGTACACCACGCCGTACCAGCCGTCATAGGTGTAAATCACCGTCTGCAGCGCGACGATGAAAGCCACAAACAGCGGCCAGCCTACGGGCACTGCGGCGCGCGAAGCCACGGCGGTCACTGGCGTCGCCCGATGAAAAAAGCAGACCGCGACCACAGCCAGGAACAGCACGGCCTTTAACAACGTCGTCAGATCCTGCACGCCGCTGCCTACCTTCATGCTTTTCCATTGCAGCACAGCGAACAATAAAATCACCCCGGCGGAAATCGGGCGGACATGGCCGTGCACCGCCGGAATCAAATCGACCGTGTATTCACCGAAGACGATCGAGACGGCGGCGAAACTGCCGGCCGTGGAGATCCAGTCGCTCCAGCCCACAATAAATCCGGCGTAATCGCCCAGCGCGGCCCGGGCAAAATTGTATTGCCCGCCGCTTTGCGGCAACAGCGCGCCCAGTTCGGCGAACTGCAGCGCGCCAAGCGACATGTAAATTCCGCCCGCGGCCCATGCGGCGAAATACAGCCAGGTCGAAGGCAGGAGTGTCGCGATCACACCCGGGGCGCGCACGATTCCCGCGCCAATCGTATTCCCGATGGCCACGGCAATCCCAAAGCCGACGCCCAACGTGGTGATCAACCGGCCGCGTCCGGCATGCCGCGCGCGAACTGGAGAGGATGTTGCCGTCAAGCGAAACTCGCCGCCGCGAGTGAAAATGCGAAGCCATCATAGCCGAGCGGACTTGCGGCGCAAGGGGAAGTTCGCAAGAGTGTTCCGGGCACAACCTCGTTTGTTGACCGTCGTGCGTATTCGAGGATTGGTTCAACTTCCGGTACAATGCTTCCGCGATGCCGAACGCTTCCCTGCCCGACTCCGTGTTCACTTCGCTCCCGAAGGCTGAGCTGCATGTCCACCTGGAAGGCGCCATCGCGCCTTCCACCGTGGTGGAACTCGCCGCGCGCCACGGCGTCACCCTCACTCCTGAAGAGACTGCCCCGCGGTACGCTCCGGGCAGCTTCGACCAATTCATCGAAAATTTTATCTGGATCACTTCATTCTTGCGCGGCCCCGAAGATTATGCCTTGATCGCCCGGCGATTCGCTGAATCCTTGCAACGCCAGAACGTTCTTTACGCCGAGGTCACTCTTTCGATCGGCGTGATGTTTCGCCGCAATCAGGATCCCGCCGCCAATTTTGTCGCGCTGCGCGATGCCGCCGCCAAGGTCCCAGGGGTGAAGCTGAAATATATTTGGGATGCCGTCCGCCAGTGGGGCGCCGCGCCGGCGATGGAGGTCGCGCGGCTGGCGGTTGCATTACGCTCGCCGGACATCATCGCCTACGGAATTGGCGGCGATGAACTGGGCCTCCCCACGATCGACCTGCGGCCCATTTATGATTTCGTGGCCGGCCAGGGCATGCACCGGCTGATCCACGCCGGGGAAATCGGCGGACCTGAAATCGTTCGCGAATCCATCGAACTCCTCGGCGCGGAACGCATCGGACACGGCATCGCCGTGATGCGCGACGAGCGCACCATGGACTTCATCGCCGCGCGAAACATTCCCCTCGAAGTCTGTCCGACGAGCAATCTGCGAACCGGCGCGCTGGCGAGGCAAATTGGCCGCCCCACGGCCGGGTACGACCAGCATCCGCTGGCGTCTTTTTTTCGGCGGGGCCTTCCTGTGACGCTTTCGAGCGACGATCCGGCCATGTTTGAAACCACGGTGAGCGACGAATACCGCCATGCAAATCGCATGGGGCTCACCCCGGGCGAACTCGTCCGCCTCGCCGAGGCGAGCTTCCACCATTCCTTCCTGGGCCCCGAGGAAAAGCGCGCCATGCTCGAGAAATTTCATTCCGGCGTTGCGGCCCTGGGCTTGGTATAATGCCGGCGATGAAAGCACATGTGTGGGTCATGCCAAAGCGCACGGTCCTCGATCCGCAGGGCCAGGCCATTCAGCATGCCCTTTCTTCTCTGGGATTTAGCGAGGTTCGCGATGTCCGGCAAGGCAAATTCTTTGTCCTCGATCTAAATGGGGTTGCCCGCGAAGCCGCCGAAAAGCACGTCGAGCGCATGGCCAGGGAAATCCTGGCGAACCCCGTAATCGAGGAATTTCGGTACGAAATCGTCGAATAACCGTGTTTTCCTGGAAAAGCGCTAGCGGTTCGCTTCAGGAAACACCCCGTCTCACTCGTCCGAATCCGCAATTCTCTTGTGTTACTCTTTTTTATGCGGGCCTCCAGGTCTGTCGCCTAGCTAAAAGTCCGGAGATGAAACTGTGTGTGGAATCGTCGGATACATTGGATCCAAGAAAGTTGTCCCTTTAATTCTGGATGGGCTGCGCCGCCTCGAATATCGCGGGTATGACTCCGCCGGCATCGCCGTAGTCGGGTCGGACGGAAAAGTGCAAATCCGCCGCGCGCCCGGCAAGCTCCACAATCTGGAAGAAGCGATCCGCCAATCCCCGATCGACGGCTCGTACGGCATCGGGCACACGCGCTGGGCCACGCATGGCCGTCCCACCGAAGAAAACGCCCACCCGCACCGGGACTGCACGGGAAATATCGTCGTGGTCCACAACGGAATCGTCGAGAATTACGTGGATCTGAAGCGCGAGCTCGAAAAAGAGGGCCACAAGTTCGTCACAGAGACCGATACCGAAATTATTGCCCATCTCGTCGAGAGGTACATGAAGGAAGGCGGCCCGCTCGAGGACGCCGTGCGGAAGACCGTGCGCCAGCTCTCGGGCGTATATTCCCTGGCGATTCTTTCCGCGTCTGACCCGAACAAGATAGTTGCCGCGCGCACCGGTCCTCCCTCCGTGATCGGCCTGGGACAGAACGAGTATTTCGTGGCGTCCGACATCCCCGCGATCCTCGCGCATACCCGCGACATGTTTTTCCTGGCGGATGGCGACATCGCCGTGCTGACACAGCAGGGCGTGCGCGTCATGGACCTCGATGGCAACACCATCCAGCGCGCCGTGCAACACATCACCTGGGACCCCATCATGGCCGAAAAGGGCGGCTACAAGCATTTCATGCAGAAGGAAATCTTCGAGCAGCCCCGGGCCGTGCGCGACACGTTGCTCGCCAGCGTGGCGCTCGATTCCGGCAAGGTGTTCCTCGACAAGATGGACATTGCCGAACAAGAGTTCCGCGAGTTCACCAAGGTCAAGATCGTGGCCTGCGGCACGAGCTGGCACGCCGGGCAGACCGGCAAATTCATGATCGAAAAGCTCGCGAAAATTCCTGTCGAAGTGGATTACGGCAGCGAGTTCCGGTATCGCGACCCGATCGTCGATTCAAAGACCCTCACCATTTGCATCAGCCAGTCCGGCGAAACCGCGGACACTCTGGCCGCGCAGCGGGAAGCCAAGCAGAAGGGCTCCAAGACGCTGGCCATTTGCAATGTGTACGGCTCGATGATCACGCGCGAGGCGGCGGGAACGATTCTGACCCACGCGGGGCCCGAAATTGGCGTGGCGTCCACGAAGGCATTTACCGGACAACTCACCGCGCTGATGCTGCTGGCGATGTATCTCGGACAGGTTCGCGGCACGCTCACCGAGGATTGCGAGAAGCATCTGCTTCAGGAATTGATGCGCGTACCGCACAAAATGGAAACCGTCCTGCAAGGCGACGAAACTGGAATCTATGAAGCCCTGGCCCGCACGTTTTTCCGCCACACCAATTTCCTGTACCTCGGCCGCGGCATCCACTTCCCCATCGCCCTCGAGGGCGCTCTGAAGCTCAAGGAAATTTCCTACATTCACGCCGAGGGATATCCGGCCGGAGAAATGAAGCACGGGCCGAATGCCCTCATCGACGAAAACCTTCCCGTCGTCATGCTGGCGACGCGCGACGAAAAAGATCCTGAATCCATGACGCGCTACGAGAAGAGCGTCTCGAATATCAAGGAAGTGAAGGCGCGCGACGGCATCGTCATCTCCGTCGTGTCGGAAAATGATCATCTGGCCCGCGAAGCGTCGGATTACATCATCGTCGTGCCGGCCACGATGGAAATGTTCGCGCCGCTCCTCGAAGTGATTCCCTTGCAGTTGCTCGCCTACCACATCGCCGTCCGCCGCGGCTGCGACGTAGACCAGCCGCGCAACTTGGCCAAATCGGTTACGGTCGAGTAGGACAGGCTTCAGCCTGTCGTTTTTCCACTAGATACAGTTCAAATCGCAAACCCAACAGGCTGAAGCCTGTCCTACTAATTCCCAAATTCCATTTCTATCCTGCATCGCAAATCACGTACTATATTGCTGTCGTGAAACGCATTTATCTTGTACTCGTTGTCGCTCAGTTCCTTCTTTTCGCCGCTCTCGCGGTGCGCGCACAGGCGCCCGCGGCGAATTCTCCCCCAAGCTCCACCATCGCCTCCATTAAAGTCACCGGCGGGCAAAAATTCCCGACGGACCAGGTCATCGCCGCCAGCGGCCTGAAATCCGGCGACGTCGTCACCGCGCAGCAAATCCAGGACGCCACCAACCGCCTCGCCGCCCTCGGCATATTTTCCGCGGTCAACTTTCGTTACACATCGAAAGGCGACGCGATCAACCTGGAGTTCCAGGTCCACGAGGCTCCCACGTACCCGATTTTGTTCGACAATTTTCCCTGGTTCACCAGCGCCGAGATCGGAGAGGCGATCCGAAATCAGGTCGGACTGTTTACAGGCGAAGCGCCCGGCGACGGAACGATGATCGATGAAATGACGGCCGTCATTGAAAATTTACTCGCCTCGCAAAAAATCAAGGGGAGCGTGACGCACCAGCTTCTCACTGCGGCCGCCGGTGATGGCATGGTGATTCAGTTTCGGGTCGACGGCGTCCAGCTCCGCGTGCAATCGGTTCAGTTTGGAGAGTCCATTGCCACAAATTCCGAGCGTCTAAAGGACCGCGTCCCGGATATCAAAGGCCAGCCCTATTCCCTCTTTGCCGTCGAAATTTTCGACAACGAGCATGTCCGGCCGCTCTACGCCTCCAAAGGTTTCCTGCGGGCGCAAATCGGCCCCCCGCAAACGCACCTGATTCCCGATCTGAACGATCCCAAGCAAACCGCGGTGGAACTCTCGATTCCCATTACTCCGGGATCGGTCTATACGTGGAAAGGAGTTTCCTGGCAAGGAAACATGGCCGTGCAATCGCCGAGCCTTGACGCGGTCGTTGAGTTAAAGCCCGGCGACGTCGCGGATGGCATGAAGATCGAATCCCTGTGGCAGAAAATCGAATCCTATTACGGACAGCGCGGCTACCTCGATATGAAGCTCAACTCTGGGCCTCAGTTCGATGACGCCGCTCACCAGATTTCTTATCGCGTCAGCATTTCCGAGGGCCCGCAATACCGCATGGGAGTCATGGTCATCACCGGATTGTCCGTGGACGCGGAAAAGCGTCTCCGGCAGGCATGGCAGATCGCCCCCGGCCAGATTTTTGACGACGGCTACTACGAATCGCATGTGAAGATATTGTCCAAGCCCAGCCGGGATATTTTTGGGGACTTGCCCGTTCATTACAACGAATTCGGGCATTTGCTGCGCCCAGACGCAAACCGCCATACGGTGGACGTACTGTTAGACTTCAAATAGCGTTTCGCGATCTCCCACGCGTTTTTCCAGTCACATCGATTGATTTCGAGTTACAATCGCCGCCTATGCGACGGCGAACGCGTTTCCTCCCATGTCTAATGGCATTGATCGTGTCCGGCGTGGCCTGGGCGCAGCAATCACAGCCACCGTCGGCGCCTCCGGCGAAAGCGCCGGCGAAGAAATCCGCGGCGTCATCGCAGCAGCCCGCAAAGCCCAAGAGTGACGACGCCGCTGCGGCGCCCTCTCAGGACGCCGCTCCCGACCCCGACGCCGAATTGCAGATCGTCGTGCGCCAGGCCGGGAATGACAGCGCCGCGCTCGTCAAGAGTTTGGAAGCCTACCTCGCGAAGTATCCGGATTCGCCCCGCCGCGGAGCGATCTACCGCGCCCTCCTCGAATCGGAAATGAATCTCCATAACCAGAAAAGCGCGCTTGATTACGCGGAAAAGGTCATCGCCATCCAGCCCGAGGACAGCCAGTCGATGTACCTTGCCGTGACGCTCCTCGAAAAAATGCCCGACGAAGCGAGCCAGCTTCGCGCCATCGACTACGACACGCGCCTGATCGACCGCGTCTCGAAGGCCGATCCGGAATCGCGTCCACAACAGATGACGCTGGAGGATTGGCAAGCGGGTCGCAATAAATTTTTGGTGGACCTGTACGTGTTGCGCGGCCGCGTGCAACACCACCTGCACAAAAATGACGACGCCGTGAAAGACCTCACGGCCGGATTCCGCCTCTCGCCAAACGCCGAAGCCGCGCGAACCCTTGGTGAAATCGCGGAAGAGAATAAGCACGCTGACGAAGCCATCCGGCAATATGCCACGGCGTTCGTCCTGGCCAGCCAGGAACCCGCGGACGCGAACGGGCCTCCGCTGGACCTCGAGTTCCTGCGCTTGCGGATGGGAAATCTTTGGCGATTCTCACACGATTCGACGGCGGGCCTCGGCGATATCGTGTTAACGGCCTACGATCGCAGCCGCGAAATGGCCAAAGCGGATAAGCCGGAAACCCCGGTTTACAACAAAGATGTGACCGATCCGCTGCAATTCAGCTTGCGACACGTCGACGGGAGCGGACCCGTGAAGCTTGCCGAATCGCGCGGAAAAGTCGTCGTTCTGAATTTCTGGACCACCTGGTGCGCCTATTGCAATCAAATGGAAACGATGCTGGCCGATGTGCGGACGAAATTCTCGGGGCGCGAGGACGTTGTCTTCCTGGCGATCAACGCCGACGAAGATGAAACTGCTGTCGCGCCATTTCTACAGGATCAGAAACCGGGGGGCACGCTGGTCTTCGCCGATGGCATCAACCAGGCGTTTCATGTCGAATCGATTCCGACCATTCTGGTGCTCGATAAGGCCGGCAAAATCGCCTACCGCACGCAAGGCTTCGCACCGGACGGCTTCGCCGATCTGGCCGCCGGCGCGATCACGAAAGCTTCCGCTGCGCCCGCTCCCTAGTCTGAAAAGTTAAAAAATTCAAGTCGAGCAGAACCTGGAAGCTCCAGGTCGCAGGTTCCGTGGCGCCGGCGTCTCGCCGGCGATTTTCGCGCTGCGAGGGCCGCCACAAACCCGCCGGCGGGACGCCGGCGCCACAAGACCATCTCACGGTTCGATTCGCTTACTTATTTCCGGAGGAAGCTTTCTGCAAGGCGACGTCGCGCGCGGCGATGATTGTGTTGACATGGATTCGAACGGTATCCGCCACCCGCCGCGCATATCCGCCCGCAAGCGTCGACGCCACCGGGATTCCCCTGCCGCGCGCATGTTCGAATACCAGGCGGTCGCGCTTTTGTAAACCCTCGATCGTCAGCGCCAGCCCACCGAGCTGGTCCTCGCGGTATGGGTCCGCCCCCCCGATGTAGAAGATCAAATCCGGAGTCATCTTCTTGAGCGCGTGCAGAAATCCCTCTTCCAGGGCGTCGAGGTATTCGTGATCGCGCGTGCCATCGGGTAGGCCGATGTCCTCATCGGAAGGGGGCTTCGGCATCGGGTAATTGTTTTCCTGGTGGATAGAGAGCGTGAAAACACTCGTATCGCTTCCGAAGATCGCCGCCGTGCCGTTGCCGTGATGAACGTCTGTATCCACAGTCATTGCCGTTCGAATCTTCCCTGCCGCCTGGAGAGAGCGGATCGCCACGCCAACATCATGAATCATGCAAAAACCTTCTCCGTGCCCTGGATAGGCGTGGTGAAATCCTCCGCTGAGGTTGGCGGCAAACCCGTCCTCGAGCGCCTTATGCCCGGCCAGCGTCGATCCTCCCGCCGCCAACCAAAACGCCTCCCGGGTCAACTCCGAGAGTGGAATTTCCAGCTTCATGCGTTCGCTGAGCGTGAGGGAATCGGTTTGCAGCTTGTTCACGTAGGTGGGCGTGTGAACGCGCAAGATGTCCTCGTCCGGCGCGGGTTCCGGCAGCAGAAAATCGCTGGCGTCCGCGATTCCCTCAGCGAGCAGAGCTTCGCGGATCAGTCTGAATTTTTGAGAGGGGAAAACGTGCGACCCGAGGTCCAAATCGTATTGTGGATGATAAATGACCTTGAACGGCAGCATAGGAGAAATGAACGGCGAGGAACGCTCGTCAATTGTCGCGGTCGAGAATGAAATCGGGAACCGTGCGCAGCGCGCGGCCAAAATCGGAAGTCCCATTTCCGTTCAGGCAGGCCTTGGCGCGCGCGGCGAAATCATGCGCCGCCGCCCGCGTGCGGTCGAGCGCTCCTGACTCCTGCACCAGCGCCGTGATCTGCTCAGGGCGAACGCTCTCAAATCCTTTTTCTTCGAGCACCGTGCGCACCAGGCGTTTCCCCGCCGCGCCGTCGCTCTCCAGCGCGTAGATCAATGGCAGCGTGACCTTGCCTTCTTTCAAGTCGCTCAGCACGGGCTTGCCCAGCGTTTCCGGAGAAGCTGTGAAATCCAGGACGTCGTCCACAAGCTGGAAAGCCAGACCCGCATAGTGCCCGTAATCGGCCATGGCCTGCTCGCCCGCGTCGTCCAGATTCCCAAGAACCGCGCCCAGCCGTGCGCAACCCGCGAACAAGCAAGCCGTCTTGCGAGCGGCGAGTTCCACCGCATCCTGCTCGGTTAAGTCCATCCGCCCCAGCTTGGCCAACTGGAGAAGCTCGCCCTCCACCATATTTTGCGTGAGCTCGATCAAAACGTCGAGGATCTTGAAGTTGCGCTCCGCGAGGGCCATCTGAAACGACTGCATGTACAGCCAGTCTCCTGCAAGAACGCTCCGGTGGTTTCCCCAGCGGGAATTCGCCGACGGACGTCCGCGGCGCGTGTTGGCGCCGTCGATCACGTCGTCGTGGATCAGCGTGGCGCTATGGATCAGTTCGACGACGGCGCCCAGCCGGATCGCGCTGCCTCCGCGGTATCCCGCGTATCCCGCCGAAAGCAGCAACAGGGCCGGCCGCAGACGCTTGCCTCCGCCTGCCAGCAGGTAGCGCGAGATTTCCGCCACCGGCTCGATCGCGGAGCCGTTCTGGAGCGCAAGCTCCTGCTCGACCTTGACCAGGTCGTCGCGAACGAGATCGAATATTTCTTTCGCCGTCAGAAGTGAGATGACACCCCTCCAGGAACTGCCCCAGTGCGATTTCCGGATTGATCCAGACCAAAGAACCGCCGAAAGTTTGCCGACGTAATTTCGGCTACCTCGGTTGCTGGCAAGTCTCTCACATTCCCGAGGGTCCGCGCTACTTCCGCGACATAGGCCGGCTCGTTTCTCCGGCCCCGGTGGGCTTGAGGAGCAAGGTACGGCGAATCGGTTTCCACGAGCAACTGGTCCAGTGGAACTTCCTTCGCCACGTCCCGCAAATTCTGCGCCTTCGGATATGTCACGTTGCCCGCGAAAGAAATCAGGAAACCCATCTGCATGCCCCGGCGCGCCTCTTCAACCGTTCCCGTAAAGCAATGAAAAATTCCGCCCAGGCCGGAACTTCGCCAGTCTTCCTCCAGAATCTTCAGGCAATCCGGCCACGCTTCGCGGCAATGGATGATTATGGGACGGCTTGCAGCGCGCGCCTGATCGAGCTGATGTCGAAAAACGCTCGCTTGCACGTCGCGCGGCGAATGATCGTAGTGATAGTCGAGGCCGATTTCTCCCCAGGCGATCACGCGCGGGTTCCGTGCCAGGCGTTCCAACTCTGCGTAGTGCGTGTCCGTCGCGTGCCTCGCCTCGTGGGGATGAATCCCGGCTGCGGCGTAGATCCACTCGTGCTTCTCGGCAAAGGGAACGGCCGCACCGAGCTTTTCGATTTCTGGTCCATTGCCGATCGCCAGCAGGGTCCCGACTCCGGCCGCGCGCGCGCGATCGAGCATGGCCATGCGATCCGCGTCAAAGTCGGGGACGTCCACATGCGCGTGCGAATCGGTCAGGTTCATGGTCACGGTAGGACAGGCTTCAGCCTGTCGGGGTAGATTTTGCAGACTCTGCACAAAAGCGACAGGCTGAAGCCTGTCCTACTTCAGCTTCGCCCCTACGGGCACATCTTCCAGGAAACCGGCGAGCACGGGCGCCCCATCCGGGGTTGAGGCCGCGACAATCATGCCGTTTGATTCGACGCCGCGCAGTTTTCGTGGCTGCAAATTCGTCACCACCACCACTTTGCGCCCCACGAGTTCTTCCGGCTTGTACGCCAGCGCCAGGCCCGCGACAATTTGACGCACTTCGTCGCCGATATCGACCTGCAGTTGCAGCAGCCTATCGGCGCCCGCCACGCGCTCGGCGGTCTTGACCTGTCCGACGCGCATCTCCACTTTGGCGAAATCCTCGATTCCAATCTTCGCTGAGGCTGCAACGGCCGGAGCCGCGGCGGCTCCAGTTCCAGTGGCAGCGCTTGGCGCTGCGGCAGCCGGGGTTTCCGGGGGTTTGTTCTGTTCTTGCTCCATGGCTTCAATCCTCGCAATCGTTTCGGATTTGTCAACGCGCGGGAAAATTCCTTCCGGCTTCCCCGTTTTCGTTCCAGGCTTGAGCTGTCCCCAGACGAGCTGGTCCAACTGAACGCCGCTCAGCGGCTCGATCTGCCCCAACTGATTCCAGATTTTTTGGGTGGCTTGCGGCAGCACGGGATGCGCCAGAGCCGTGACGATACGCAGCCCTTCCGCAGCCGTGTAGAGCACCGTCGCCAGATGATCTCTATCCTCCGGTTTTTCGGCGAGCGCCCACGGTTTTTCGACTGTGATGTATTTGTCGATCATGGCGACGATCTCCCAGATCGTCTCCAGCGCCATCGAAAAACTGAACCGGTCGTACAAATGCATGACCTTCGTCAGCGCTTCGTTGGCAAATTCCGCCGTGCTGGGGGCGTCTGTTTCCCCACCTCGCGCCGGCGCGGGCTTGGGAATTTCGCCGCCAAAATAGCGCTCGATCATCGTGAGCGTGCGGCTGGCCAGGTTGCCCAGGCCGTTGGCGAGGTCGCTGTTGTAACGCGTGACCAGCGCATCGTAGGAGAAGCTGCCGTCCTGCCCGAACACGATCTCGCGCAACAAGTAGTAGCGCAGCGGCTCGATGCCGATCGCATTGACGATCGGCCGCGGCCTCACCACGTTGCCGCGCGACTTGCTCATCTTCTCGCTATCGAATAGCAGCCAGCCGTGCGCCCAGATTTGCTCGGGCAGCGGCAAATCCGCCGCCATCAGGAACGCGGGCCAATACACCGCATGGAATCGAATGATTTCCTTGCCGACGATATGCAAATCCGCCGGCCAGAGGCCGCGCTGGTCGTAATTCGGGCCTCCCACCGCGCTCAGATACCCGATGAGCGCGTCAAACCACACATAAAAGACGTGCGGCGCTTCGCCCGGCACCGGAATTCCCCACCGGATCGTTGTCCGCGTAATCGAAATGTTTTTCAGACCGCCATTTACGAAGCTCAGAACCTCGTTCCGGCGGCTCTCCGGCTGAATGAAATCGGGATTGGCCGCGTAGAAATCGAGGAGCTTTTGCTGGAATCCGGACAGCTTGAAAAAATAATTTTCTTCGGTGACGGTTTCCGTCGGGCGCCCGCAATCGGGACAAGCGTCTCCGGGCCCCGCGTCCACAACGTAAGCATTGTCGTGCACGCAGTATTGCCCGGTGTAGCGGCCCTTTTCGATGAAGCCGTTATCCCGGCAGCGCTTGAAGAGCCATTGCACGGTGCGATGGTGCTTTTCATCCGTGGTGCGGATGAATTCATCGCCCGGAATTCCCAGGTCGTCCCAGAGCTGTCGCCATTGCACGGCGATTTCCGTGGAAAATTCCTGGGGCGACTTTCCCGCTTTTTGCGCCGACCGCTCGACGTTTACGCCGTGCTCGTCGGCGCCGGTGGTCATGAACGCGTCGAATCCCCGCATGCGCTTGTACCGCCGGATCACGTCCGCAACGATCGTCGAATAGGTGTGTCCGATGTGCGGCATGCCGTTCGTGTAGTACAGCGGCGTCGTTAAATAGTATTTTGGCTTAGCTCGGGGAGTGCTCATTCGCCCTTTCCGCTTAAAATTTTAGGGTGAACCCTTACGATGGCAGGCCGCCCGTCAACGGCAGCAAGCTCCGCACCGGGAACTCGAATTTCGATAGTAAGCGCGCTGCAAGATGCTGTCAAATCACGACGAGCGCAGGAAGAAGAAGATCAGCGGCGTGTCTGCGCGGTAGAGGCACTACGTCTTTTTATTTCCTTCATAGCAGACCGCACGATATAAGCGGAGCGTGTCATTCCAGCCGATTCGGCCAGCCGGTCAATCGTGTCAATCTGGCTTTGCCGGGCCGTGATATTTACTCGGACCGTTTTCTCATCCACAGGAATATCCACCAAAAACAACGCTGCGCCGGGCCGCCCCGGATGCTTTTCAACATGATCTAATGTTGAAGGCCTCGGTATTGTGTCGCCGTCATCCCTCATCCCTTCGATATGTAAGGTCAGAGCGTCAAGTGCATTGCGGTGCGCCTCCTCAAACGTCCTGCCCGCGGTGATACACCCGGGAAAATCAGGGAAGCTCACCCCGTAGTCGGATTTACGATCTTTGTGCAAAAAAGCGATGTAGTTCATCGTTCCCTCAACCTGATCTTCGCCTGTCTTTCAATACTCTTCAGCGTGCCAATCGGTATGTCGCGGCCAGGCACGGGAACAGTTACCCTGCCCTTTTTTGTTGGATGCCTGAACTGCTTGTGGCTGCCAACCTGGTTGACCTCATACCAACCATCGTCTTGCAGGCGCCGGATCACGTCGCGGCTGTGCACAAATCACGATACACATTTTATACACACTTGTCAAGCGATGAGCCCCGCTCCCAGGGGACTTTCTTGGCTCCCAACTTATTTGAAATGATGATGTTTCCGAAAAAAAGGCACCCGCCAAATGGGTGCCTTTTTACGTTCAAATTTCAAGATTGAAACTGACAAGAAAGTCCCAGACTCGCTCAACCCTGTGGCGGCGGAGGTGGCTGCTTGCCTTGCCCGCGATGTCCGCCGCCTCCGTATCCTCCGCCTTGCACCTGCTTGAAGGATGGGTCCGGGGTGAAGAGTGTCGACGCGGGCGACTGCCCGATGCCCGACAACTGGTAGGTCGTCGTCCCGAAGCGCGGATCGGTGTGGGTATCCTCCAGGAGAAGATCGAGGGCGGTCGAATACCAGCGCTCGGAGGTGATGACAATCGCGTTCAGATTTCCGATTGTGCCCGCCGGAATGGTTCGTGTCACTTTCCGGTCATCCACCGGATAGACTGTATTCGTGACAGGATCGGTATACGACCCACTCGGATTGTCGGTCACAGTCTCGTTGTTTGCGTTAGTAGCGTTTGGCCGGTCCTTCTTCCTGCCGCGCTCTGGTTTGCGATCTCGGATTGGGAAATCCCGATAATTCCCTTTCGTCACGTTGACGACATATTGGGTCCCTTGCGTCACATTCCGGATGTAAGCAAACTCCTGGCCCTTGCCCGGCGCGGCCCATGGACCAATGGCCGCGAATTTCAAGCCACGGTAAATGCTGCCATCCGCGCCCCGTGCGAATGTACCGGTAGATGTATTGGTAATCGTGTTGCCGGGCAGTGTCTCCATATGCGTGATCGTAATTGTCGCCTGAATGGGCTTGCCGGTCACCACCTTGCCTCCAACGCCGCCCATCAGCCCGCCAAATTCAAAGACACCTGCCATTGGTCCGCCCGGCCCGGGACCTCGTCCACCACCGAAACGGCCAGCGGGCGGAGGGCCCTGCGCACCCACAACCAGCGCCACTCCCGCCAACAACATTGCTCCCATCCCCACCCCAAACATTGCGTTTCTCACGGCCTAACCTCCTGGAAACAAATTGCAAACCCACCCCATGCACGCCCGTCTATTGAATCAACTTCACCCCGCGCGGCCAGCCATCCTCCCCTACCAAAACATCCGCAAGAATTAAATCTTCATCCGGAGTTTCGACGACCGGGTAGCCAAGCTGCGCCAAAGAAGCCCTCGTCAATTGAACGCGCACCACCATGCCCGGATCGTCCGCCGAGATCGCGCCCGTGAATGGCACAGGCACGAAATCGGAAGCGACATACGTTTCACCTTCGGGAGCATCCGCAACTATCGCAGCCCCAGCCGGCGACAGCACATTCTGCTTCGAGGCGTCAGGAGCCTTCGCCTCCAGCGGAATTCTCGATTGCGATGTGACATCCTTCTTGGGAACCGGAGACGACGACTGCCCCTTCGACCGGCCGCTGACCATCCACAGAAAAACCAGCAGCACCGCCGCGGCGGCTCCCACACTGGCCCACTCCATGCTGCGCCGCCAGGAAGCGCGACGATGATGATTCCGATACGCCGCCAGCAACGACGCCTCCACGCGAGGGGGAGTCTGTTCTTCACGCGCACTCTGGCCCATCATTTCCGAAGCTTCCGCGAGAGCCGCGGCGTCCGCCATCCGTTGCGAACAAAGCTCACAGTGAGCAGCGTGTTCCAGAGCAGCCTCACGCGCGTTCACGTCCAGCAGTTCCATTCGCACAAATCCGTGGACGATTTCATCGAATTCCCGGCACGTCATTTCCGTCATGTCTTTTCTCCCGGGCGCGCCCAGTTCGCCCTGGCCCCAATCCGCGCTGGACGGAGCTTGTCCAACAAGATCGAACGCGCTCTATTGAGCCTCGACCTCACCGTTCCTACCGGACATTCGAGCAACGCGGCCGCTTCGCCGTAGCTCTTCCCTTCGAGGTCGCACAGCGTGACAGGTTCGCGATAGTGATCGGGAAGCGTCAGGATGGCTTCGCGCAACAACTCCGAGATTTGGGCACGCTCCAAACCCTCCACAATCATTTCCGCGTGGCCTGAGTTTGCTGGAGAGTGGCCATTCCCGTTAAAGTGTCCCTGGATCACCGCTTCCATCCGTCGAAAGGCCCCTTCCTAACTCGTCGGATAAAGGGACGTACCGGCCCTCTTTTTCGTGCAGCTTTCGCAAGTGGTTTCGCGCGATGCCAAAAAGAAACGCGGCGGGAGTAGCCCTTTTCTTCGTCATATTTGCTGGTATGGCGAATCAAAGTTAAAAAAGTGTCCTGAACGACGTCCGCAGCCGATTGAGGGCTTCCGCTCATATGCATCGCGTACCTGTACAGCCCACCCTGATGGCGGCGGTAGAACTCTAAAAAAGCGTCATCGTCTCCCGCTGCGAGACGCCTCAAAAGTTCGACATCACGTGTTTCGACTGGCTCTGCCATCTACACCGGTTGGACTTTTCTCCCGCGCTTACAGTATGAATTACGCTTGCCGGCGGGAGGAGTTCCACTTTCTTGGCATGATTGCCATCCGCGAAGCAGTTTGCAACCAGGCGCCTTAGTATATTCTTATCGTAGGTGCAACGCTCTTTCTCGCCGTCGCCTGGACCACCGCTGGAAACGGCTGCGCGCTGCTGTTAAGATGCCTGATAGCGAAGAAACGCTTTCTAAAATATAACCCTCGTATAAAGCGATATTCACTGGGGAGGCGACACACCATGCAACTCAAATTCCTACGCAGTATTCCGGCTGCGCTTTGGATCACACCCTTGGCGGCGGGCCTGATTTTCATGACGGGCGTGCGGGCGCAAAACTCGGGTGGCGCCCCGCAAATGATGAAGGGCGAAGGCCCACTAAACGACTGGACAAATGAGCGCCCCGGCAACCGGTATATCATCAAGGCTTCCGATCTGCCGAAGCCGTACGCCACGGACTCCGCGCCCAATCAATCCAAAGTCGTTCCGCGTCCCGCGGAGGCCTGGCCGAAGGTGCCGGATGGATTCAAGATCGACCAGGCCCTCACAGGTCTGGAGCAACCGCGAACGATTATCACCGCGCCAAACGGTGATCTCTTTTTGGCGGAAAGCACACCTGGCCGCATCCGTGTCCTCCGCGGGTTTTCCGGCGACGGCAAGGTTGTCACGAACGAGGTATTCGCCACCGGCCTGACCATGCCGTACGGAATCGCTTTCTATCCTCCCGGGCCGAATCCGCAGTACGTCTACATTGGAAACACGAATTCCATCGTTCGCTTTCCTTACAAGAACGGCGACCTGAAAGCCAGCGGGCCAGCCCAAGTGATCGTTGCGAGCATCCCGGGCGGCGCAAAATACGGCGGCGGGCACTGGACGCGCAGCCTGGTGTTTTCGAACGACGGCAAAAAGCTCTACGTCGGTGTCGGCTCGCAAGCGAACGTTGCCGATGGCGAAGCGGAAACCAATCGAGCCGATGTGCTCGAATTCAATCCGGATGGAACCGGGCAGCGAATCTACGCGGCCGGCGTTCGAAACGCTTCCGGCCTGGCCATGCATCCGCAGACGGGACAGCTATGGGTCGCGGTAAATGAACGCGACGCGCTGGGCGACAATCTCGTGCCCGACTACGTAACGCACATTCAAGAAAGCGGGTTCTATGGCTGGCCCTGGTATTACACGGGACCCAACCAGGATCCGCGATTTGCGGGAAAACATCCCGAGCTGAAAGAGAAAGTCATCGTTCCGGACGTTTTGCTGCAATCCCATTCCGCACCCTTGACGTTGGCGTTCTACGAAGGCAAACAATTCCCCGCCGAATATCGTGGCGATCTCTTCGTGACTTCCCACGGTTCCTGGAACCGCGCTCATCGCACGGGATACAAAGTCATGCGCGTTTTTGCGCCGAACGGGAAGGCCACGGGCGAGTACGAAGACTTCGTCACCGGCTTCGTTGTGAACGATGCCGATGTCTGGGGACGTCCCGTGGGCGTGACCGTGGCGAGCGACGGCGCGCTGGTTTTCACGGATGACGGCTCAAATAGCGTCTGGCGCGTAACCTACACCGGAAAGCCTTCCGGAAATTAGTACGGCGCCCCAGTGGGACAGGCTTCAGCCTGTCAGCATTTGAATTTTTCCTCGTGCATCGCAGATTGCAGGTCGGTGGAAAAACTCAAAAGAAGACAGGTGAAGCCTGTCCCACATTCCGCCTTCAACTTTCGCTCCGCGTTCCCTATAATCTCTGTTTCTCTTCCGAGATGGGAGCCACTTGGTACACGTTCTCGTAGCCCGCGTTCGCGCCGCACTCGCGGCGCATATTCGCCAGCACTACCAGCAGGATGTGGCCATTGTCACGGAGAAGCCTCCGCGCATCGAGATGGGAGAGGCCGCCACGCCCGTGTGCTTCGAGCTGGCCAAGCGGCTGAAACGCGCTCCTCGGCAGATCGCGCAGGAAATTGCCGCGCAGCTTCCGCCCATCGATGGAGTCGAGCGCGTGGAAATCGCGGGCGGCGGGTACGTGAATTTTTATTTTTCGCGCGCCGCGTTTCTCGCCGCTTCCCTGGAGGAAGCGGAAACGAAACGCGCCGCCGCCGCTCCCGATGCGCCGAAATACATCGTGGAACACACCAACATCAATCCGAACAAAGCGGCACATATCGGCCACCTGCGCAATGCCGTCCTAGGCGATACGTTTGTGCGCTTGCTGCGCCGCGCCGGGCAGCGCGTGGAAGTGCAAAATTACATCGACAACACCGGCGTGCAGGTTGCCGATGTGATTATCGGATTCCTCCACATCGCCAAGAAAACGCCGGCGGAAGTTCGCGCCCTGGCCGCCCAGCCGAAATTCGATTACTACTGCTGGGACTTGTACGCCAGCGTGACTCATTTTTTCGAGGAAGACAAATCGCGCCTAAATTTGCGCGGCGAATTGCTGAAATCGATCGAAGAGGGCGCGGGCGAAGCCGCGGAAATGGCGAATATTGTCCCGCCCGCGATCGTGCGCTGCCACTTGCATACAATGGAGCGGCTGGGAATTGAGTACGACCTGCTGCCGCGCGAGAGCGAAATTCTCCATTTGAAATTCTGGGACGCGGCCTTCGAATTGCTGAAGCAGCGCAATGCAATTCACATGGCCGAGGCGGGAAAGAATGCCGGTTGCTGGGTCATGCGCCTCGACGATGGTTCCGCCGACAGCAAGGGTGAGGGCGAAGACGACGATGCAAAAATTATCGTCCGCTCGAATGGCACGGTCACCTACGTCGGCAAGGACATTGCCTATCAGCTCTGGAAATTCGGATTGCTGGGGCGCGATTTTCACTACGAGAAATTTCACACCTATCCCGCCGGCCACACGCTATGGTCCAGCGTATCCACCGGAGGCGATCGCGCCGCGCCCGCATTTGGCCGCGCCGCGATCGTGTACAACGTGATCGACGCGCGGCAGGCGTATCTGCAAAATGTCGTCGTGGCAGGACTTCGGGCGCTCGGCTACGAAGAACAGGCCAACCGCTCGATTCATTTTTCTTACGAAATTGTAGCGCTCACGCCGCGCTGCGCCTCCGAACTCGGCTACACGCTGAGCGAGGAGGACGCGAAGAAGCCGTACGTCGAAGTCAGCGGCCGCAAGGGCCTCGGGGTGAAAGCCGACGACCTGCTCGACCGCCTCGAGGCCGCCGCGCGCGCCGAAGTGGACGAACGCCACCCTGACACCCCAGACGTGGAGCGCGCCGCCATTGCGCACGCCATCGCCATCGGCGCGCTCCGCTACTTCCTGTTAAAATTCACGCGCACCGCGACTATCGCCTTCGACTTCAAGGACGCACTCAGCTTCGAGGGCGAAACCGGCCCCTACTGCCAGTACGCCGTCGTGCGCGCGCGAAATATTTTCCGCAAGCTACGCGACGAGCAGCCGAACTTCGATGTGTCCTCGCTCGAAACTGTGGACGCAAGCGCGGCGGCAGGATTATTCAATGGCCCCGACGGAAACGCGTTCTGGGAACTTGCGTTTCTCGCGGCATCGCTCGACACGCAAATCGACGCGGCGGTTGGGGCGCAAGAGCCTGCCTTTGTCGCCAAGTACGCGTTCCAACTCGCGCAGGCATTTAATTTGTTCTACCACCATCACCACATCCTTACGGAGGGCGATCCCGCAAAGAAGAAATTTCTATTGCAACTGAGCCGCCTCGTTGAAGTTCAGCTCGTCGCCGCGCTGGAGCTTCTCGGAATCGAATCGCCCGAAAAAATGTAGGACCTCGCGCACTAAAGATTCGTTACCGAGCAAGCGACAATCGAGGTTTATTTTGGAAAGGTTTCCGAAACTAGCGGCGCTTAAGTGCTTCAAGTTCATCGAGCGTGCGCGGCCAGTCCGACCGCAATAACCGCGACAAACTGCGATCCGCAAGAAGTTTTCCGCCCGTCTGGCATCGAGCACAATAATTCGTTTCGTTGTCTGCGTAGCGAATCCGCTGACTCTTTTCTCCACACCTCGGACACGGCCTTCCATACCGTCCGTGAACCGCCATGCCCTCGCGGAACGCAGTCACCTTTTCGGGAAAGGCGGTTTCCGCCTCCAGTCGCAACCGGTCGATCCAGACACTCAGCGTCTCGCGGGTTGCAGCGAACAGCCTTTCCCACTCGTGCGCTTGCAATTTGTGCGTGAGTGCGATCGGCGACAGTTGCGCCGCATGCAGAATCTCGTCCGAATACGCGTTGCCGATGCCGCTGACCATGCGTGGATCGGTAAGAGCCCTCTTAAGTGTGCGATTCTCGGCCATGAGCGCGTCGCGAAACGAATTCAGATCGCTCTCGAAAATCTCGATTCCTCCCGGGTCGACGGAATCCAAGCCCTCCTGGCCGGAGAGCACATGCAACGATGCGCGGCGTTTCGACCCGGCTTCGGTAAGCACAAGAGAACCGCTTGGAAAATCAAAGGCGGCCAGACTGTTGCGGCCAGACAGCTTCGCGTCGGGTGCCCGCCAGTGCAAACGGCCGGCAATCATCAAATGCAACACCAGCCAGAGATCGCCTTCCACTCCGATCGCGATTCGCTTGCCGATTCGCCGCAATTCGCGGACGATGCGGCCCTCCGCGCTCGAAATTGGCGGGTGCACGGTGCGAAGCAGAAAAGCGCTCGCCAGCCGCACTCGCTCAAGCGGCTGTCCGACGATGCGTGGTTCGAGCGCACTGATGTAGGCGGAGATGTCCGGCAGTTCCGGCATGCTTACCAGATTGCACGCCGCACCCGCGTTTTTGCAACCTCGCTGTTTTGGTGGAAAGCGTCCGGTTCAACAAAAAATCCCTGCTGCAACTGAGCCGCCTCGTCGAAGTTCAACTCGGCGCCGCGCTGAAGCTTCTCGGAATCGAATCCCTCGAAAAAATGTAGGGCCCTACTGACGACGGATCAGTTTCCGAGTAGCAGACAATCCGTCTAGAATCGGGAATTCGTTGCGGGCAAGTTCCCAAAATCCCGTTTCCCGGGAGTTTGAGGACCATACTCGCCCCACCCGGTCCGCGTCCGCGAACCGATGGTTCCACTCCCCCTATTCCTCCACGCCCCATTCGCGGATCCGATATAGCTCGTGAATCTCCTCTGCTGCCGCCTCAAAATCATCTGCCCACTTCATGCCGCGCTCATGCAAGTACACGCTAAGATTCGAACGCGAAACATACTCCGGTCGCGTTCGCCGGTGCCCATGCACCGCAAAATCCGCAGGACATCCCGTCGCCACGCCCGCCAGAAATAGCGCGCGCCGGGCGTGTCCTTCGTCTCGGCCAACGATGGCATGCGCCGCCTCAGTGTGCAGCGACCATGCAAACCACATGATGTCGCCCTGCAGCGTGTGGTGCCCGGCCGTTGATTTGCGCGGGTCATCATCCGCGATCCGCGCATCCCGCTCGAACGCCGGCGGCAGGGAATTCGTTGCAAAAAGAAACATTGCGTCCAGATAGTCCGCCGCCACCTGCTTGTCGCTGGCGTCTCCGAAATGTTTCTCGAAGAGACGTGTAAGCAGCCCATCCACTTCCATTACCGCCGGCGCCACTTCAGCTGCCCGTACTTCCCGGGAAAAAGCCTCCGCCGTACCCGCCTCGCGGCTCAGGGCCATCCGCGTCCAGGCGACAAAAGGAGGCGGGCGCCGGTCCCGCGGCAGAAACCGCGTGAGCAGCCCCGGCTCCTTGTCGTTGCCAAAATAGAAGTGGCCTCGGCTCTCCGGATGGTAGATGTCCCAATATTCCGTCCAGGCGTCGAGTTCGTGAAACCACCCGACGTACCGCCCGATCTTCCGTGGGTCTCCAAGTGCCGGCCGCGCCTCCCATCCCGGAGTAGCCATCGCCCTTATGCGCTCGCGCCCGCCACCACCACCCCGCCTTCACCGGCATCCTTGAAGTAGGTATTGATTTCCTTTTGCGCGAAGGGCAGCACGCTCTTCACGACTGCTTCCGCAAGGCCAGGAGCCTTCAGCAGGGTGGCGTCCCGCATCACGCTTATGGCCGCATCAAACTCGGCCATGGCTTCCGGATTCCACCCTGGAACGTGGTGGATCTTGCCGTCTGCCCCGATGTACGTGTAGCCCGCGTCCGATCCAATTCGTCCCAATATGATGATCATGTTCGTTTCTCCTTTTGCCGCCGGGTCTTTCAGACAGAAGCACCGCGGCCTGTTGTCATGACGACAACGTCACGCGTGAGCTACATATCTCGATAAGCGCTTTCATGTCAAGTAACATTTGCGCCCAATAAGGTAGATTCCCACCCGGACAGCGTCCAGAGGATCAATTGGAGGTGGGCGGCAGTGCGATACGTTGTACGCCACCTGCTCCGTGCCCCCAGCAGATCGGCGCGGTCGAGTAATTGGGTTCGAATTGGTCCCCGCAAGTCGGCTTGTAGGCAGTGATCACCTCGCTTGGCATCGATCCTGGACGGATTACGGACTAACCGGAAGTTATTCCGAATCATAAGTCCGGTTTTGGGAGGTTACCTGCAATTCCAGTCGTATGAGGGCGTACTCGGAAGCTGGCTCGCCTCGTGCCTGCAAGATTATTTCGCGGACGAGCCGTTCGACCCAAACTTTATCGCGAGATCAACCAGGGTGCGCACCCCCACACCCGTCGCTACCTTCGCGTTCCACGGTTTCACGTCATCTTGCCAAGCCGTTCCCGCGATGTCGAGATGAATCCACGGCGTGTCGCCGGTGAACTCTTTCAGGAACATGGCTGCGGTGATTGCGCCGCCGCCTTTGATGCTACCGAATCCTTACGGAAAGCGACCACGCCAAGAAGATGTTTCTCTTGCAACTCAGCCGCCTCGTCGAAGTTCATTTTGTCGCAACGCTGGAGCCTCTAGGAATAGAGCCCTGCGAAAAAATGTAACGATCTGTCGACAATGGGTCAGTTTCCGAGCGGCCGACGATACGTCCAGAGTCGCGTTGGACAGCGTTATCCGGGACAATGGCAACCGGAGTTCTAGCCTGGGATGAATGAGGTGGACTTCAACCGCTCAACCCACCTATCATAATGGTTAATTATCAATGGTCTCTTATGCCCTCACGCGTCATCAACTCGAAACGACAATGCCAAAACCTCTCGGACTACCTAGATCAGGTTAATGAAATCCGAAGGCGTTGGAGTAAGACAAAGGCGGACTCCAAGGGCGACAGCAGGCCGCTCTGGTTCCGCGGTCAACGATCTGCAAAATGGGACCTGCGGCCTCGGATTTATCGTCCCGACTATGAAGATGCTGAAGAATCTGAGATTCGGCTAGCGTTTGAGGGTCACGGTCTCCAGTTAGCCACCACAAATCTCAACCGAACTAAATGGGAATGGTACTTTTTGATGCAACACTACGGGGCACCAACCAGGCTGCTTGATTGGACTGGGAATCCGTTAGCTGCACTTTACTTTGCGATTGTGGAGGAACAGGAAGACGTCAAGAAAGATGATGCTGCAGTTTGGGCACTCGATCCTTGGCGCTGGAACAAATTGCACGGCGATGGACTCGAGGGACCTGCCTTACCAGATTGGGAAGAGACGAAACCCTATCTTCCGGATCTAGAAGAGGCGTGCGATGGGGTGCGAGTTCACAAGCCTTGGCCAATAGCCATTGAACCTCCGAGCATCGACCGCCGGCTCGCTAGTCAGACAGCTCGGTTCCTCTTATTCGGGAAAAAGAGAGATCTGATCAAGGCTGCCGACCGAACCGACTTAGGGAGCCGCAGTAAGAAGGAAAGCCGACTTATGCAGATCGTAATTGCGAGCAAGAAGCTGGAGAATATACGGCTTGAGCTTGACGACCTGGGGATCAACCATCGGATTCTCTTCCCCGATCTGGAGGGATTGGGAAGGCACTTGTCGTGGACGTGGAAGAGTTTTCGCAAGCGAAAGCGGCTTTACTAGGCCTGTCGCCAGGAAATGCGACCCGCCAAACAGGAAGTTTGGCCGACTTGGCGTTTGTCAGGCCAACGTCCCACCCACATCGCACAAAAGGGAACGGTAGGCGCGAGTTTTTCCAATGCCGGTCAGTACATCGGTACCCGTATGGTGAGGAAACTCACTAAATCGAGGGGCGGAGTGGGTTTAATCACGTTCAATTACAATGTTCCACTTGAACAAACGATGGCTTTCGATGCTGTGTATCCCGAAGCCTTGCAGCTAGACTTTTCTCAGAAGATGAAATATCGGGAAAAACCTAGATCAATCTTTGCCTGGATGTTAGCGGATGGGCAACTTGCTGGGGAGTCTTATGGTTTCCCGCTTTCCAGTTCCGATGAGCAAATTAGAGGATTGGATGATTTAACCGATAACGAAAAGAAATCCGGAATCTATTGCTTCTCAAACACAATACTTCCCTCTTTCCAGGGGCAGGGATTAGGAACAATTTTAAAGGCCCACTGGCTAGGACTGGCTGCAGGTAAGGGATTCGACGTCGTCTACGGCCATGCCCGTCCAGGAGCAAGTCAGGCCCTGAATGCCAAGTTTGGTGCTCTCTTTCTTGAGAGCTTTCCTGATTGGGCTGGCACGGGGGAGGATTACAGGTTGTATTGTCTCGCGCTCAAGTGAGGTTCCTGATAGCGCCGAAAGGTGTCAGTGGCGCACAAGAGCCGAACACAGATTCCTCCCGAGCAACGGCGGACTCGGAAACCGGCCCGCCACCCGTCGGCATGGCTATTTCACCGAAGAGCCGTTCGAGCCAAACTTCATCGCGAGATCGACCAGCGTCCGCACAGCCACGCCAGTCGCGCCCTTCGCGTTCCATGGCTTCACGTCGTCCTGCCAGGCTGTTCCCGCGATGTCGAGGTGAATCCACGGCGTGTCGCCGGTGAACTCTTTAAGGAACATGGCTGCGACGATTGCTCCGCCGCCTTTGCCGCTGCCGACGTTTTGGATGTCGGCGATGCCGCTCTTGATCATTTCGCGGTAGTCGTCGTCGATCGGCAAGGGCCACATTTTTTCGCCGGCCACTTTTGCACTGGCTAGGAGCTGATCGGTGAACGCCTGATCGGAGCCGAACACTCCTACATTCACGTTGGCGAGCGCGACTACCACTGCGCCTGTCAGTGTTGCGGCGTCGACCAAATGCGTGCAGCCAAGCTGCTTCGCGTAGGCGATGCCATCGGCCAAAACCAGGCGGCCCTCGGCGTCGGTGTTGATGACTTCGATGGATTTTCCGGCCATGGAGATTTGAACGTCGCCGGGCTTTTGCGCGCGGCCGCCTGGCATATTCTCGCTCGAAGGGACAACGGCGATTACCTTGCACGACGGCTTCAGAGTCGCGATCGCGCGCATCGCGCCGATCATGGCGGCGCCGCCGCACATGTCGTATTTCATCTTCTCCATGTCATTCGCTGGCTTGATGGAAATTCCGCCGGTGTCAAACGTGATGGCTTTTCCCACCAGGCCCAGCACCGGCGCGCCCGGATTTAATTTTTCGGGCGTGTACGTGATGATGATCATTCGCGGAGGCTCGACGCTTCCCTGCGCGACCGAAAGCAGCGCGCCCATTTTCAGATCCGCGATTTTATTTTCATCCAGGACATCGACGGCGAGGCCCGCTTCACGCGCCATGGCGGCGGCGCGGTCGGCCAGTATGCGCGGAGTCATTCGGTTGGAGGGCTCGTTGCCCAGTTCGCGCGCGAAATTCTGCGATTCCGCGATGACGCGGCCGCGCGAGAGACCCAGATCGGCAGCGGCGCGCGAGGATTCTTCCCAACCGGCCAGCGCGGCAGCCGTGATTTCGTTTCCGGGCTTCTTGTCGGTCTTGTATTTGTCGGAATCGAAATTCGCTAGGATCATTCCTTCGACGATGGCCTGCGCCGCCGCGGCGCTGCGATCGTTCTCGCGCGCCAGGAAAGTCATGCGCTTCACCTGTCGCGACTTCAACGTGCGCACTGCCGCGGCGGCGAGCCTTCTGAGCTCGGCCGTTCCGAATTTGTCTTTCTTGCCTGCACCCACGATCAGCAGCCGCTGCGCGGCCAGCCCTTGCGGGTAATACAGAAGGGTCGTGTCCATCATTTTGCCGGTCAGCTCGCCGGACGCGGCCAGCTTGGTCAGCGCGCCTCCGGCAGCTTCATCTAGCTGAGCGAGGAGGCCCTCGACGGGCTTCTCCTGCTCGAATGCGTAGGTGACGAGCGCATCCGCCTCAAGCTTGGCAAGCGCGCGGGTATCTACCGTGATTTCCATAAGTTCCCTTCTTTGAATGAGATGGCGCCGCCCGTCCCAGCGCTGCGCGAAAAATTCAAATATCTGCAATCAATCCGTAACTTGATTTCGGTCCATTGGTCTGCGCACGCCGTTCATCTATTCAGTGACCTACCGGTCAACGATGACGATACTGACGCATAGCCTCGCCGACTTCCCGTTTGGCCTCTTTATCACGCTCTGTCTGGCGGCGGTCCCATTTCTTCTTACCCTGGGCGAGCGCCAATTCGCACTTGGCGATCCCCTCGCGGAAATAAATCCGCAAAGGAACGAGCGTCAGGCCCTTGGCATCCAGTTTTCGCTCCAATTTGCCGATCTGTTCCTTGCGGAGGAGCAACTTCCTCGTGCGCAAGGGGCCGTGGTTATACGGCCCTCCCGGAAGATACTCGCCGATATGGAAATTCACGAGCCAAACCTCGCCGCGGCGGATCACACCGTAGGCGTCGCGCAGGTTGGCCTTGCTCTCGCGGAGAGATTTTACTTCGGTGCCAAGCAACACCATGCCCGCTTCCAGCTTCTCAAGAAGGTGATAGTTGTACGAAGCGGCGCGGTTTTGAGCCACCACCAACTCAGCCTGTTTTTCCTGTTTTTTGGGCGGTTTAGCCACAGCGAGCTATCTTAGCTGCCTGCTATTGCTAGAATCAAGTTCGCACCTTGTTCGAGTTTTGTGCGAGTGCTAGACTTACGCGGTGGTAATGCACCGAGTGGAGCGCGGATGAACCTTCGGAATTTGTGTGGATTAGTCCTGACGGCGGCCGTGCTGCTGACGGGATGCCCCAGGGCCAGCCAGGAGACCAGTGCGGGCGCAAAGGCGGAATCGCTGAAGGATTATGATACCGCCCTCGACGATTACAACAAGGCCCTCCAAGCCTCTCCAAACAACACGGAATACAAACTGAAGGCCGCGAGGGCGCGATTTGAAGCCGCCCAGTGGCACGTCGACCAGGGCCGGCGCTTTCGGGATCAAGCCAACCTGGACCTGGCGCTTGCGGAGTTCCGCAAGGCGCAGATGATCGATCCGTCCAGCGCCGTGGCGCAGCAAGAAGTGAAAGCCACGATGGATTTGATCAACGTCAGGCAAGGGACCACGCAAAACGCGGCTCCCGCTTCGGAAGAACCGAAGCTCATGTCCGGACCGCCCGTGGTCCAGCCCCTTTCGCGCGCCCCGATCAACATGAAGGCCACGAATGACTCGAAGGCGGTTTTTGAGGCCATCGGGAAACTAGCCGGGCTGACCGTCATCTTCGACCCGGATTTTACTTCCCGGCGAATTTCCGTCGAGCTGACCAACGTGACGCTCGAGCAGGCGCTGAACATCTCCGCCCTGCAGAGCAAGGCATTCTGGCGTCCGGTGACCTCCAATATTATTTTTGTGGTGCCCGACCAGCCGCAGAAGCGCAAGGACTATGAGGAGGAAGTTGTAAAGACATTTTACCTGCGCAATACCGTTCTGCCGCAGGAACTCACGGAAATTGTAACCAGCATCCGGCAACTCCTGGATTTACGGCGCGTGCAGCAGATCAACGCGCAGAACGCCATCGTGATTCGCGACACACCGGACCGGGTCCTGCTCGCGGGAAAAATTATCGACGACATTGACAAGGCGAAGCCGGAAGTCGTGATTCAGGTGGCCGTAATGGAAGCGCGGCGCGACCGCATGCGCAATGTCGGGATCACGCCGCCGACGAGCGTCTCGGCGTCGTTCGCGAATCCCGGCACGACCGCTGCGAGTGCCTCGACCGCTACATCGACAACAACGAACGGCGCGGCCACCATAAGCCAGCTGATCAACAATCCCAATATTTTCAGCCAGGGTTACAGCGTGACGATGCCGGGCGCGACGGCGAATTTTCTGATGACGGATACATCGACGCAAATCCTCGACGATCCTGAAATTCGCGTCGTCGACGGGCAAACCGCCAAGCTCCGCATCGGCGACCGCATTCCCGTGGCCACGGGCAGCTTCCAGGCCGGGATCGGCACGACCGGCGCCGGCGCCCTCAACCCTCTGGTGAACACACAGTTTCAGTATCTCGACGTGGGGGTGAACGTGGACGTGACGCCGCGTATTCACCCGGACCACGAAATCAGCATGAAAGTGAATATCGTGGTTTCGTCGCAGACCGGGTCCACCAATATCGGCGGGATCAACCAGCCGATCATCAGCCAGCGCAGCATCGAGCATGACATTCGCCTCAAGGACGGCGAAGTCAATGTCCTGGGCGGGCTGATCGAGCAAACCGATACGAATACGGTCAACGGCATACCCGGCCTGGCAAGGATTCCCTTTTTCAAGAATTTCTTTTCCAGCGACACAGTCGATCACGAAAAGGATGAAATCCTGATCGTCCTGATTCCACACATTGTGCGAATTCCTTCGATTTCCGCGGAGAACTTGCGCAGCATTTCGTCTGGAACGGACACCAACGCCGAGGTGCGGTTGGCGGATGCGGTCATGATGCCTGATCTGCCGAAGGCGCAGGCTGCGCCTGTTCCTCAAGCGGCTCCCGCAGCGGTGATGGCGCCCGCGTCGGCCAGTGCGCCGGCTTCGCAAAATGCGACGTTGCAATTCGAGCCCGTGACAGCCGCCTTGAAACCGGGCGAAACGACCACGATTGGCGTCACCGTTCAAAATGTGCAGGACCTGTACTCCATCCCCATGCTTTTGCAATTTAATCCGGCGGTCATTTCCATCGAAGACGTTCGCCAGGGCGGATTCCTGTCGGGCGGAACGCAGGAAGTCGCCATCGTGGAGCGCGTAGACAAGGAGCGCGGGCAGGCCATTATCTCGGCGACGCGCATGCCGAATACACCGGGAGTGAGCGGATCGGGCACGCTTGTGGGGATCGTCGTGAAGGGCGTCGCACCGGGCAACTCGCAGCTTTCGATCGTGCAGGTGAACGCGAAAGATTCCCAGCAGCGGCCGATCCAGGTTGTCACCGGCGAAGCCACCGTCAAAGTGCAGTAAATCCGAGGGCCACGTTACATGCGCCGACAGAACTCATTCCCGCGCACGAGAAGAAGCAGGGTTGCGGGAATGACTCTGCTTGAACTCATCCTCACAACTGGGATCCTGCTGGTCCTCTCATCGGCCGCGATTCCCATGTTTCGAATCACGATCCAGCACCGCAAAGAATCGGAATTGCGCTACGATTTAAAAGAGATGCGAAATGCGATCGATCGTTACAAGGATGACGCCGACAAGAATTTAATCCGCACGGAAGTCGGCAGCCAGAACTATCCCCCTGACCTGCAGACGCTCGTCGATGGCGTGACGGTGAGCGCCGGGGGAGGCGGCGCAGGCGGCATCAGCGCCTCGGCGCTGGCTGGAGCAAGCGGCACGGGCCAGTTTGGATCCGCCGGGACGCCGCAATTGGGAGCGGGACAGGCAGGCGGGGCGTCACAATTCGGCCAGGGCGCGGCGGGCGGCATCCCGTCCATCGGTTCAACCGGCAGCGCTGGCCAAGCTATGTCCGACACACCCAGCAAGGTGCGCTACCTGCGAAAAATTCCGGTGGACCCCATTACCGGCAAACCCGATTGGGGCCTGCGTTCCGTGCAAGACGACCCGGATTCGACCAGCTGGGGCGGAAGCAATGTCTTCGACGTTTATTCTCAATCCCAAGCGACGGCGACTGACGGGACAAAATACTCCGACTGGTAATGCGCGGATGAAATCCGTCCACATCTCGGCCTTCGGTTCGCGAAACGTACGGCGTCGCACTTCGTCCGCTCGACGACGCTTATTTGCGGCCGGATTCTCTCTGCTCGAAATGATGATCGTCGTCACGATCATGTTGATTCTGGCGGGCATCGCGGCGACAAGATATGAGAGATCGGTCGTGCGCGCCAGAGAAGCCACGCTCAAGCAGGATCTGTTCATCATGCGGAATGCGATTCAGCAATACACCCTCGATAAAGAGGCCGGCCCTTCGTCGCTCGATGATCTGGTTCCGAAATACATGTCCTCCATTCCGACGGACCCCATCACGCACAACAAGGATTGGCACACGGAATCCGAGCAGGTACTGCTCGATCCTTTGCAGACCTCGCCGGGAGTTACCGACGTCCACTCCGCTTCCGATCAGGTCTCTCCGTTTGAGGCTACGCCGTACAATACCTGGTAATCTTGAAGTTGTATTTGCCGCGCTATGCGGATTCTTCGGCCTCCTTCCAATCCGGCAGCGATCTGTTTCCGCACAGGACTTCGGCGGCCCAGCGTCCTAGATATACCGATTGCGCGACTCCGTGGCCGCTGAAAGCACCGAGCACCACCGTGTGCGGACTTCGGGGATGTTGCGCGAAGACCGGGCGCCATTGGTTTGCAATCAGGATCGGCCCGCCCCAGCGGTTCGCGAAGCGCACATTTTGCAGCGCCGGGTGCAGCGCGCGGACGCGGGATTCGAGCCGGGCGATGAGCTCCGCGGATTTCCCTGACTCGACATCCAGGCTTGCGAGTTCGCGCCAATCATTCATGTGGACGAGGCCGCCGCCGAAGACGACGCCGCGCGTGCGCAGGATTCTTCCCCACAAATAAGGAAAATCAACCGTGTAAAATGGCCTTTCAGAAGCCAGCCCCAGGCTCTCGAGTTGGGACGCGGCGAGAGGTTCGGTTCCGACGGCGAGCGTAAATTTCGTTTGCCCGCGGCCGGCAAGATCGCTCAATTCGAGAGACATTCCATTCGTCGCCACGAGGACTTTGCGCGCGCGAAGTTGCCCGCCGGAAAAATGCAGGCGCACAGGATCTGCAAATTCAATTTCCTCGACAGGTGCATTCTCGAAAATTTGCGCCCCGCTCTTTTCCGCCGCGCGCGCCAGGCCGCTTACCATTTTCCCCGCATCGATCATTCCGCCGGGCACTTTGTTCACCGCGCGAACCATCCCGGAATCCGACCAGGATATAGGCGAATCGGGCAGTCCGCCGCTTCGCCCTATTTCGTAGACTCCGGGAAGAGCGAGATCGCAATCGACCGCGAGTTCCTTCAGGATGGAACTGAATCCGGCCAGCACATCTCCCAGGCCGGGAAGATCGCCGGCAGCCGTCTCCGCCAGCACCATGCCGCCTGTGTGGCCGCTCGAACCTGCTCCGATCACCGCGGATTCGAATAGAACCACGCTCTTATCGGGAGCGAATCGCCGCAGCCACGCCGCGGCCGATAATCCTGAAAAACCTCCTCCAATGATTGCGAAGTCAGCCTCGGCGGGCATGGCGGCGGCCGCGGGCTGAAAATCAATGGACCAGGGAGAATTGCCCCAGCGGGGATGGGAAACGGGTCGCGGCAAGCGATATCTCCTACCGAAACCAGAATACCGCAGTCTCAATCGTGTGGCTCGGCTGTAGCGAACTTTATGGGGTTGAACCCGGGAGCGCCAATCGGGAGATTGGCGTTCCCGGGGAAAATCGTTTTACGATTCTTCGTCCATTGGAATCCCCGAGTCTTAGGGAAAGCTCACTCGCCTAGGCTGAGGGCCAGACCGGTAAACCGCCGCTGGAACCCGTCAAACTGGCCGAAGATAGGAGAGGCGGTGTTGTTGAAGACGTCATGGGGATTCTGGCGATTCGTGATGTCCAGCGAATAAACTCCAACCCGGATTTTCCGCACCTTGCCTGAGGGACGCTCTTTAAACGGAATGTGGATCGGAAAGTCGCGGTACACTTTTACGTCGAGCGAAAAATAAGTCTCGAAGCGGAGACTATTGGGGACGCCCACGTAGTTCTGCAAGACATCCACATTCGAATAAGGAAAGCCGGAGTGCATGTCGACGACGGGGCTAAATACCAGGCTCCAAAATGGAGCATGAACAAAACCCCAGACCAGCAAGCGGTTCGGGATGTCGGAAGGCTGAATACCATACACATTCGGGCGGATCACAGGGACTTGGAAAGGGATAAATGTATCCGAGAGAGTATTGAGGTCGCCGCGCGCGCGGCTCCAGGAATACGATACGTTGACTTCGCCCTTTTGGCTCGGGCTGTAACGAGCGGTGGCTTGCGCCTGGCGATAATGCGCGGTCCCGGTGTTCTCCAGCGCCATCAATCCACTCGTTGCGCCTATTCCGGCCGGAGGGAGAATCGGATTCACCAGAAAAAGGTCGTCTGTGTGAGTCTCATAGTAGCCGACACGAAGGGTGATATTCTTCCGTATCGCAGTTTCGCTTTCGATATTCCAGGTGAAAGTCCGGGGACTGTTGCCTACATCTTCCGGACTTGTGGAATTCGCGAGGGATCCGCCCGGAAGGTAGACATTCTGCAAGGTGATGGTGCTCCCCGCGTAGGGGCTGGGCGCACTGGATGAAAAGGCGATCGAGCGAGTTTGATTGTCGGCAAAGTCCTGGGCGAGCAATGGAACATGGCTGTAGATCAATCCTGCGCCGGCGCGGAGGACCGTCTTCCAGCTCGGAATGGAATACGCCAGGCCCGCGCGAGGGGCAAAAGCAGCGTCGAGACCGATGGTCTGGGTGCTTAATCGCGCACCGAGGGTCAGAGACAGGGTCTTCGTCACCGTCCAGTGGTCCTCGCCATATTCCGAGAATTCCGTGTCGGAGCCTTGCAACGCGCCGGATCCTAGAAACGAGATTTGCTGGTCGGGCGTGCACAAGTTTGCGAATAGTTCGGCGGGCGTGCAACTCTCTGCCAGGATGTTGATCGGCTGGGATACGGTGCTCCCGGTGAATGTCCTGTAAAGGAAGTCGAATCCAAACCGAATATCATGGTGCCCGAGCCACGATTTGGAGGGGAGCTGCAGGACCGGAAGGGCTTCGACCTGGTTTGCATTCCGCGAGGATACATTGAAATAATTCCCACCCCAGCCCTCGGGATTCATCGTCATTTGTTCCGGACCCTGTCCGTGAGCGTCGGTGTAAAAATTCGTATAGCGGACGACGGTGGTCAACACCATTCCGGAATCGAACTGGTAGGCATCCGAAAATCCAAACGACCCTCCGCGACGGCGAAAATTCACCGAAGCGGACTGCGGGATAAGCGAATCGATATTTGCATAGAGATTAGTGGATTGAAATAGGTTCAGATTGAAGTTGACCAAGTGCTTCGGCGAGAGAGTCCACTGCAAATTCGTAAAGGAGTCGAAGGCATAGACATACGTTTCATTGAAGGGCCAAGTCAGTCCGTGGATCGGGTCCCGGCGAAATTCGTAGCTCAGGTCCTGGGAGAAATTTAGTTTGTCCTTCACGATCGGCCCTCCCACCTCGAAACGCGGGGTCATATTTGCTATGCCGACCAGACTGTCATTTTTCGCGCGGAAAGATGGAAGGAAATCGAGAAGCTTGTAATTCCACAAAGGCGAAGGGGGCTTGATGTCGATCCGCGTCAAACCCGCGGAAAATCCGCCGTAGGCCACGCTGTCCGGCGTATTGAATACCTGGATGGACTGAATGGCGTCGACCGGCACGGGAATCGCGAAACTTCCCGCCACCGGATCCACATTCTCGGCCCCGTCCACGAGCAACATGCCCTGGCTTTCCGCCTGCCCGTTGAAATTCAATCTTCCTTCTTGCGTCTTGATGACGCTCGGGCTTACGGAAAGAGCCTCGGTGAATTTGCCGGTGCGAAGGGGGAGGGTCTCGAGTTGTTGCTCGCTGACCGTCGCAGTCGCGCTGACGCTCTCCGTCGCAATCTCGGTCGCTTCGCCTTTGACTTCGACGGTTTCCTCGACCAAATTCAGTTGCAACCCGGCGTCCTGAACGGCGTCCTGGCCGGCAACGAGCGCCACCGTCGCGGACCACGGTTTGAAGCCCTCGACTGTGACTTCCAGCTTGTAACTCCCCTGCGCTAAACGAGCGAATTCAAAACGCCCTTCCGTGTCCGAGACCGCTTCCTGCGAAGTGACAGCAGGCGCCGGGCCGGTCAGTTTCACGGTGATGGCGGAGAGGTTGTTGCTCACGCCCTGGCTCGAGGCGACGCTCACCCTGCCCGAGATGGTTGCGGTTGAAGCCTGGGGACTCGGATCACCCGCGCGCGCGAATCCGGGAGCCGCGCAAATCAAGGCGGAGAGCAACAAAGCCCCACAGAAAATCCACTGAGCTAACTTTGGCCTGCTTTGCTGCATCTTCAACAACACGCTCCCCAATCTCGCACTCGCCGTACACCGTTGATCACGTGTTAGATGGAATTGCCGGGCGGATGGTACATCCTGACGGCGTGCAGTTTTCACTGCCTTTGCGCCATCCCCCGATTGGCCGCATGAACCAGAAATGAAGAGATTTCGTCTGATACGTTTCGCGGACAATTTCTATCTTCGCTCGTTTTGACTCCTCGGCCAAACATAAGGTTGTATCCCCTTTTGCAAAGGGTTACCCGTGGGCCGGTTCACAAAAAACCTGAATTGACCCGGAAATGGCTCGCGTCTCCAATGCCGATCACAAGTTGTGCGAAAGAAATTCGAGTAGCTGAGAAACAATGAAGTCGTTCGGTGTGGCTCCGCTACAGGAGAATTTAGCAGGCGTAATTTCCTCACACGCCGGCTCTCCCTTTTTGCCGGTCACCGTGGTTACCGGGAACCAGAAATGGTCTGTCTTGGGAACCGGCACCGCAGTCACAGTGGCGCCCGCATCGCGAAGGGCCTGAACAAATACGACGGATTGGCCGGCCGGGGGCACGATCGGGTCCACCATCCCCCAGGCTAAGAACCAGGGGATTTTTGCTGCCGCGTTTGGCGTCGCTACGCTGCCGAGACTTGCGGCGGCCTCGCGAATATAGCTGAGAGGCGAGGATTCAAAGTATGCGCCGGACATCTGGTTCGGCGTTCCTCCGATGAACAGTTCGAGGTTCTTCGGGCTGTTCGCAATTCCTGACTCGTATTTCTGTTGAGCCGTCATGTCGTATACGCCATAAATCGGCATGGCCACCTTGACCTTTGTGCTGGCGGAGGCGTAAGCATCCTTTGGGTAGCGATTGGCGAACTGCGGAAAGTCTTGCGTGACTGCAACCAGGGTTGCCAGCGATGCACCCGCAGAATCGCCGCCGATGCCGATACGATCCGGGTCGATGCCCAGCGCTGCGGCATTGCCTCGCAAGTATTGCACTGCGGCCTTGCAATCCAGCAGGGCTTGCGGCCAGGTGGTCTGAGTTGGGGTGGACAACCGATAATCGATGGCAAACACAACATATCCTCGCGCAGCCAGGTAAGGACCCCAAGTGTTGCCGTAACCTGCCTTCGACCCTACCCGGAAACCTCCGCCATGGATAAAGATCATCGCTGGATGTGGGCCGCCGTTCGCGGGTAAATATAGATCTCCGAGCAAGGACGCGCCGTCGTGGACAGCGTACTCGACATTCGTCTTAGTTTGCACACCGCCCTGTCCCCACGCAGTTCCAGCAGCGAATGCGAGAAGGAGAGTCACGATCAAAATGCGTTTCATTCTTTCCTCCGGTACTGAGCTGGAGATTCCATTTTCCGAAACCGGCCAGTTGCTTCGTCCAAGCGTCACTCAACGATTGGATTCCCGTACGAATTGGGCCGCATGGACTATGTAACGCGAACGAAAATTTACGATGGAACCGAGTATACCGGAATTCCGGATTTTCGACTCGCCGGTTGCGTTGACACTCCGCGCCGGGCTTGATATGTTTCCACGTCAATCAAACAAGCATCGGATGCGCTGATTACCTCGACGATTCTTGTTATTGCCTGGCAGTTTCCGTTATTCAAATTCAAGAAAGAAGGGTTGCATGAAAATCGACATCTTCTGCCATATTGTTCCGCAAAATTACTACGACCGCATGATGAAATTGCCGGAAACCGGGACGACCATCAAGAAACGCACGGCCAACATCCCGGCCATGGTCAATCTCGAAGCCCGTTTCCGGTTCATGGACCGATTTGATGAATACTGCCAGGTGGTGAGCATGGCCGCACCTCCGATCGAAGCGATGGGTGACGCGAAACTCTCGCCGGAGCTCGCGCAGATCGCCAACGACGGCATGGCCGAACTGGTTGTGAAGCATCCCGACCGGTTCCCTGGATTCGTGGGGGCGCTGCCAATGAACAATCCCGCGGCAGCGGTGGAAGAAATCGATCGCGCCGTCTTGAAATTGGGAGCTGTGGGCTTCCAATTCTATTCCAACGTAAACGGGCGCCCTCTGGATGAACCGGACTTCCTGCCGATCTTCGAAAAGATTGCGGAACGCAACGTGCCGATCTGGCTTCATCCGAGCAGGTCATCCAATTTCGCAGACTACGTGACCGAGAAGAAATCCAAATTCGAACTTTGGTGGGTGTTTGGGTGGCCCTATGAAACTTCGGTTGCGATGGGCCGCATTCTGTTTGCCGGATATTTTGACCGCTTCCCCGAACTCAAGATCATCTCGCACCACCTGGGCGCCATGGTTCCCTACTTTTCCGGACGAACGGGCGCAGGACTCGATCAGTTAGGGGCACGGACGGAAGAAGAGGATTTGGCCATGGTCGGGCGGAAACTCAAGAAGCGGCCGCAAGAATATTTCAAAATGTTTTATGCCGATACGGCGACGTTTGGTTCGCTTCCGGCATTGCGGTGCGGGCTGGAATTCTTCGGGGCCGATCAAGTCCTCTTCGCGTCCGATTCGCCGTTCGATCCGGAGAAGGGGCCGGGATACATTCGCGAGACGATTCGCTGCGTCGAGGGCGTCGAGATGTCGGCCGCGGATCGCCATAAAATTTACGAGGGGAATGCGCGGAAGCTTATGCGCCTGAAGCTGGCGTGACATAGGCCCTCAGTGGCGCAGGCTTCCAGCCTGCGGGGTTTAGTACTTGCAAGGACTCACCCCCACAGGCTGGAAGCCTGCGCCACTGAAACCAAACATTAAGCCTGAGCTATTCGGTGATTATTTTTTCTGGCGGCTCGGGTAGCCAAAAACTTGCGATGAATCCTGCCGCGTAGGCGAGGAAGCCGACGATTCCCGCGGCGTAGCCGAGTTGCCGCGTGGCAGTGCCTCCTGGCATGTACGTCACGAGGCTGGTCGTGATCAGGGCGGCGGATGTTCCCAGCATCCGCCCTCCCACGTTGGCTGCAAAACTTTCGCCGGTGCCGCGCAAGTGCGTCGGATACAGCGTCGGCAAATAATTCCCCCAAAAACTGAATTGAGCGACGGACACAAGGCCAAGAACGAAAATTCCCCAGGCGGGGATTGCTGTATCGCGCATCGCCGGAAGCAGCACAACCAGCGGGATCAACAGCAGCCCGGGAATCTGAAAAATGTGCAGGAGGCGTTTTCGGCCAATAATAAAAATGGCGAGACCCGCCATCAGAATACGCCCAAACAGACTTCCAACTTCCTGAACTCCTTGCAATGCGCTCACAATCTTCTGCTGGTCCGCGTGGGCCAGAATTTTGACCTCGGGAGCGCCCGGAATGATGCGCGCGAAATGCTGCAACATCCCGAACGAAGCCGCGTAGGCGCACGCCATCATGAAGCAACTCAAGAGGGCCGTCTTGCGAAATTCCGGATGGAATAATTCCAGGATGCTGGGCCGCTGCAGCGTGCCTTCTTCCCTTTTCTTCTGCCAGATGGGCGATTCGGGCAAGAAAGGGCGGACGATGAGAAGCGGAAGGGCCGGAAGAATTCCCCACAAGATCGTGTAGCGCCAGGCATCATGGCCGCCATGAATCGCGGGGAGCAAAGGGCCAATCGAAAGGCTCAAGTAACTCGCGCCGCTCATCAGGATCCCGCCGGTGGAAGCAAAAATCTGCGTAGCACCAAGAATCGTTTCTCTTTGATCTCTTTCCGGGAACAATTCAGCCAGCCAGGCAGTCGCAGCGACGAATTCGACCGATACGCCGACAAACGTGATGCAGCGATAGATCAGCAATTGCAGAGCGGAGGATGAATAGCCCGTAGCCAGGGTGGAAGAACAAGACAGCAGAATGCTCCAAATCAAGACGCGGCGGCGGCCGAACCGATCGATCAAATATCCGCCCAGCAAGCCGAATATCCCGCCGGCAATCGCGGGAATGTAGAACATGAATCCGATCCAGTGATTGAATTCGGCGCTTCCAGGCTTGGCCGTGAGGAATTCGGTCAAGGCCGGCTGGACGGTAAGCGTGAGGGCCAATAATTCGTAGGTGTCAAAAGCGAAACCAAAGCAAGCCACGCCGCAGATGACCCAATCGATGGGGGTGAGACGGCGGGATTTGGTCTGTGCCGTGGACAAGATCGCCTGCTTTCTGCGATGCACGCACTATCTCACTTACACAATTATCCGGCGCGAATAAGGAATGGCCGCGGGAACGTATCAGACATCCAAGTTTACTGTCAATCGGCCCTAGTTTCCTATCCCGAAGGAGCGATACAGTTTCGGAGGAAAGAGGTAAACTTGATTTGCGCTCGCTGCTCGGGATTTACTTCACGTTATCCTGACGTGCGGGCGCGCAATGGCTAATTTGGAGAGGCAACCTCTGCGTCCGGGGAAGGCTCCAATTCGGAAGGACCAAAGATTTTCACCACATAGGACACAGAGGGCACGGAGCAAATCCATGGGAGAGCAAGTTATGGCAGACATTCCATCCCAACCCAACGCAAGTCGGCGACGACGAGCGGCTATTATTTTATTTGCGTGTTTAATTGTTGTCTGCGGGTTCCTACCACTGGCCGCACAGCAACAGGGACCATCGAGCACCTCGGATGGCGCTGCGGCGCAAAAGGGAACCCTGGGGCCGCCGACGATGCCAATCGAGGAAATCATCCAGAAATTCGCCGCGCGAGAAGCGGAGTTTAAGCTCGAGCGCGACAATTTCACGTACACGCAAACTTTTACGATTCAGACGCTCGATACGAGCGGGCGGCCCGACGGCGAATACACGATGACCAGTGAAATCGTGTTCACGCCCGCGGGCAAACGGTTCGAAAGAGTGACGAACGCCCCCGCGCCCACGCTCGAGCGCATTTCCCTTTCGCAGCAGGACTTGGACGACCTCGAGCACGTGCAGCCGTTTGTTCTGACCACGACGGAGTTGCCCAAGTACAACATCAAATACGTCGACCACGAGCAACTCGATGAACTGACAACCTACGTCTTCGACGTGGGGCCGAAAACGCTCGAAAAAAATCAGAGATATTTTCAGGGGCGCATCTGGGTGGAAGACAAGGATCTTGAAATCGTGAAGTCGGACGGCAAGGCGGTCCCCGACATCCGCAAGAAGGGCGGAGAGGAAAACGTATTCCCGCGGTTTGAAACATTCCGCGAAAACGTGGAAGGCCATTTCTGGTTCCCCACGTATACGCGATCCAACGATATTCTGCGCTTCAGCAACGGCGACATTCCGATTCGCATGGTCGTGAAATATGAGAATTACAAGCGATTCGGCGTGACCGTCAAGATCGGAGCGGCCAAGGAGGCGCAGACGCCTGCACCGGATCAAAAGAAGTAAACAGGCGGCGCGCTCCAATCAAGCGTAGCGAAACAGCGCTTTGAACCCATAATCCATATGCTGCTGAATGTGGCAGTGAAACAGCGTTAGTCCCGGCTGATCGGCCACCATGTCGACCGTGGCGCGGCCGTAGCCGGGAACGATGACGGTATCTTTCATCACACCCGTTGTCGCCTTGCCGTTGATCTCGACAATTTCAAACGAGTGCCGGTGCATGTGCAGCGGATGATCGTCCTCACTGCGATTGCGAAATACCAGGCGGTAACGGCTGCCTTGCTTCAAGACAAATTCCCGATCGTGCGGATATTCCTTTCCGTTCACGGTCCAACTGTTGAATAGCCCCGCTCCGCTGGGAATTTTCTGGAAAATCATGTCGATGGTGGCGTCCGGCGCAGGCTGCGTTCCCGCGCGCCCGAAGACCGTGTAATCCCAAAACGATTTCTTGGGCGCAACCCATTGCGGTTGCTTGTGCTGATTCGCGTATTCGATGAGGACGCCCATGCCGCTGTTGCGCACATCGTCGGTGTCCGTTCCGAGAATCCAAACCCCCGGCTGGTTCATTTCGACGATGGCGTCGACGCGCTCGCCGGGGCCAATATAGATCACGCCCACGGATTGCGGCGTGGGAACCGGATTGCCATCCATGGCAATAATTTGAAATTTATGGCCCGCCAGAGCGATGCGGCGGTTCATGCTCGCGCTCGCGTTCAGCAGATGCATCAGGACTTTCTGCCCGGGCTGGACGCGGATCGGTTCGCCGGCTCCCATGGCTTTGTCGTTGATGGAAAACATCTGGTAACCCACTTCGAGGCCGGACGGGTTAGTGTCGAGAACCTTGGGACGCTCCGGTTGCGGCCCCGCGTTGGATTCGTCATCGTCATCTTCCTCTTCGGGATTGAAAAAGGGTTCCCATTCCCGGAGCGCGAGGAAGATTTCCTGATCGTAATTTCCGGGGTTGTTCGCGGACTCGATCATGAGAAAACCGAACTGACCCGTGTAGGCGCCGCGGTGCAGGTCTGACCCGGCCATCGTGTGGGTGTGATACCAGCGCGTCCCGGCCGGACGCGGCGTAAATTGATAGCGAATGCGGCCGTGCGGCGGGACCATGGGAGTGTTCTCTTCTTCGACTCCATCCACGTCAGCTGGAATGAATAGTCCATGCCAATGAACGAGTTCGGGAACGTCGGTTTCATTGATGACGTCGACCGTGACCGGCTTCCCTTCTTTCATGCGAAGGACCGGGCCGGGAGAAGTTCCGTTGTAGCCGATGGTGCTGATGATGCGGGTCGGGGTGAGTTCCACGGTCACGGGCGCAATGCGGAGGGTGAAATCCGCTTTGGAATTTTCTTGCGGGGCTGCGGCCTGCTGCATGCCAGGCATGCCGGGCTGTGCCTGAGACATCAGCAGCCTCGCCGCGCCCAATTCGATTGCGGCGACGCCACCGAATTTCATGAATTTCCTTCGGTCCACAGTCTCCTCCTAGCCGATTGCCGTGGCCGCAGCGAGACCACCTGCGCCGCGGCGCCGCAGGAGAAATCCTCTCACGGTGGGATGGCTGGTTCAAGGCCAACTCATAACAAAGCGAGGGCATTTCGGGGAAATTTCTACCGGGCATGTGGAGATCAGAGATCCGATGAAAAGTACCTGTCCCTGAGTACCAGACGAGTTTAGGACTATGCACCTATTGGCCCGCATGGATTTTCCTACGAATATATCTCGTCCGGGTGTCTGTTGGCTGAAAATTGACTTGCTAGGATACGCTTAATGAGCCGCATCTTCGACGCCATCAAGAGCGCACGAGAATCGAGGTCCAAAAATGGGCTCGATAACTCGGATATCCTCGGCGAAATGGAGTTGCCGGAGCGCCGCGTGACTCCCAGGAAGGAACTGGACATCGACTTGACGGTCTATGGCCGCTCCTCGTGCGAAGACGTCTTCTATGAGCAAGCCAGAGCGATCAGTGGAAATGTCAACGGAGGGGTTTTCTTACTGGCGATTCCCGTCGTGGAAGGGCAGGATTTGCTGCTCATCAACAACAGCACTTCGCAAGAGCAAATATGCAACGTTGTGAGCGTCCGCATCCAGGACATTCAGACGAGCGAAGTATCGGTAAGTTTTCCGGTGCCGAATCCGGACTTCTGGAAGCCTTGCGAAACGGCCCAGTCCGCGTAAATAGAGATTTTTCACCGCTCCAAACAGCCCTCAAGAGCTATTTCGCTTTTCCAACCTGCCCCGCTTGGATTGTTCCTTCATGGCGTAGAGAGCCTGATCCGCAAACTCCAGCAACTGTTGAACCGTGCTGCCGCATTTCGGGAACGTGGCGACGCCGATGCTGATGCTGAGTTGCGGAACTTCCTCATCCGCTTCGAGACAATTCCGCACGCGATCGACCACTTGGTGAGCGGCAGCGACATTCGTTTCCGGGAGCACCAGCGCGAATTCGTCGCCGCCGTAGCGCGCCGCCGTGTCAATCGAGCGGGAATTCAGCCGGAGAATCGTGGCGACGCGGCACAACGCGCGGCTGCCGATGACGTGTCCGTGACGATCGTTGATCTTCTTGAGGCCGTCGAGGTCCATCAGCAGAAGGGAAAAAGGACGGTTCGTTCGTCCCGAGCGCTCCAGTTCGCTTTGCAGAATATCGATCAGGTGGCGGTAATTCGCGAGACCCGTCAGGCTATCGCTGATCGCCAGCGTGCGGACCTGGCGGAAGAGCCGTGCATTATCCAGGAGTGTGGCGCCCAGAAGAACGATATAGCTGATGGCGTTGACCAGTTCCGCGAAGCCGGCGGAGGCGTCCAGCAAGCGCGCGGATTGGGACGCGATCAGGTGGCTCATGACATTCAGCCCGGCCACCCAAACGAGGGCCGTGTCGAAGGCAAAGTCGTCGCTCTCTTTGACGCTATTCAAGGCCACGGCGGCGATCAGAAAAATGACCGCCGGGAACAATTCCCAGACTCGCGGGGTGGGACTGTGCGGCTGGATCGGGGGAGTGCTGGGAAGAATCAGGAACGTCCCCGCCACGAGGCAAGTTGCGCTGACCACAATCGAGGAGATCGCGACCACATTTTTGCTGGGGTCGCGCGGCCAGGGCAGCCATTTGTTGATGACGCAAGCGACAAGGAGCAGCAGGCCGAGAAGCGTCTGCCCAATCATCCAGGAAATCGGAACGCGGACTTGCTCCGAGGGTTTCAGGAAATGGTCGTAGAATTCAAAAATGGCGCCCAGGTGGATGATGCCGGTAACTCCGAAGGTCAACCCCAAGAGAAGCGATACACGGTTTCCCGTGCCGTAATATCTCACCAAGACGCTGGCGGCAATCGTAAAACTGAGTATGGCCGAAATAATTTCAGCGCTCGACCAGGCCAGCGGATTCAATACGATATTGAGCTCGCGCAAGAAGTGACCCAGAACGACAGCCCCGCTACAGGCCACCACCGCCAGCCACCACGGACGCTCGACGCGCCGCAGAGTTTTAAGTCTTTCGAGTACAGCCATGAATAGTTAGATGCTCCCAGAAGCTATTGTGAGACACCTAGTTGTGGGAACGATCACGTCCATTGGGTCAGAATCGGGACAGGCGTGTTTTACCTGTCCTTTTTGGCGGCTTTCCGTTTGCTCGGGGGAAGTTGCTCGCAGCGAACCAAGGCGAGCGGATCGAACGCGTCGTGCAAAAGCTCCGTATATTTGCGGCGGTCGTATCCGAACCAGCCGTCCCAGAGGGCGTAGGCGCGCACGCGGTCGTTGGGGACGCGATTGTCGCTGTCGGTGATGATGTACTCGACGGTTTGGCCGGGCCGCAGGCGCACGCCGCTGCCGAAAAGTTGCTGCGCGACGATGGCGGTTTGATTGGCTTTGCTGTACTCGCGCGGCTCGCGCGTGAGGCGCTTGCTTATGATTAAATCCTCGATCGCGACGCTGCCGTCGGCCACGGATTCCTCGCACCGCCGCAGGATTTCGCGGGCTTCTTCGAGCTTGGCCAGGTAGCCCGGGAAATCGTGGGCTTCGGCGAGAATCGCCAGCACCTCCTGCTGCATGCGCGCCACGAGCGGCGGCGTGTCATGGCGGCGCAATTCGAGGCCGCGCACTTTGAGCGCGCCGTCTTCCGCTACGGCGAAAAAGCGATTGGGCACCGGCACGTCTTCAAATTGCCGCGACGGCAGGAACACGACGTATCGGTAGATGGCCTCGATCGCCAGCGGGAGCTCGGTGCGCGCGGCGATTTCCGCGTTGAGCGCTTCATAGTCGTCGCGCGTCGCGCCGGCTTTTTGCACGTACAAGGAATCCACGAGCGCGTGCAGAATTTCGTAGCCACGATCCTCGGCAATCTCCTTTGCCACCAGCAGCGTTTCCCGCGCGACGGCGTTGATCGCTTCGTGCGCCTCGATTTTTCCGAAGCGCGCGTTTTTGTAGCCGGTGTAGCCGAAGCAGCACACCAGCAGCCACTTGAGGGCGTCGCGCTGGAGCTTGTAACGCTGGGCTTGTTGTACCAGTGTTTCGTCTGGATGTTCGTTGTAGCGCCCGCCTTCAGGCGGGCACTTTGGATGCAGGCACATGCCCGCCTGAAGGCGGGCGCTACACTTCTTCAGCTCGCTGCGCTTGGCGATGAGGCGTTCGACGACGCGGCTGGTGATGCCGCGCCTTCGCTGGCAGACGCGATAACCCAGCTCGGGCACGCGCGGCGCGCCGGGGCAGCACGGGCAATTGACCGTCTCGGGCGAAATGTTGAACCGGGCCATGATGCTCGGATACTCGCTGACGAAATCGAGTTCGGCGACGTTGGCGTGAAAGCCGGTTTTCGGCGTGAAGACCAGGCCGCCGCGGTCGGCGAGGAGCAATTCATCGGGCGGCTTGGGATCTTCCGGCTCGGCTTTTTGCTCGGGGATGAGCACGCCGTCGCGCCAGGCGAGTTCCATCTGCATGTAGGAGATCCCGGTGCCGGTCGAAGTGCGCGCGCAATACTGCACGGGAAGTTTGGTGATGCGCGCGAGTTCCCAGAGTCCGGAGAGGTCGCACTTGTCGGCGATGAATGAATTCTGCGTGTCCACGTGCAGGCGGCCGAACAGCGTGGTGGCGCTGTTCTTGAACAGGATGCGGCCGTAACTCATATAGCTGCGGGCGCGGCTCTCGTGAATTTCAGCGGAGGGATCGCGGTTGAGCGTGAGCGGCAGACGCAGCTTCGCGGCCTGTTCGCGCAGCCGCGGCAGGATCGTGGCGTCGCCCCAATCGCTCAGGATCAGGTCGGGATCGTGCCGCGCGAGCAGATGCTGGAAGGCGACGGCGGCAGGCTCACCCGCTTCGTCAAGTTCGAACTGGCGCCCGTCGACCTCGATTTCGAGCGCGGCCCTTTGTTCGAACGGGGCGCCATGCCGAGGGTCAATGCTTTTGGGGCCCTTCAGGCCGCCCAGGCGCACGCGCAGGATTTCGAACGGCGGCGGCTCGTAATCGATCGCCCATTCGGTGTCGCGGCATTGGAGCGCGAGGACGCGGCCCTCGCCATCGGCTTCGACTTCGACGCGCGCCAGCGGAAATACGCCGCGCTGCCAGCAGTACAGCGACGCGAGCATCAGATCGCTGTTGTAAAGCCGCAGCGCGGAATCGAACTGGCGCGCCCAGCGCGTCCAGGAAGCAAATTCATTGGGATGCGCGACTTCGATCTCGAGCACGGAGCGGGGGCGCTGCTCCCACAAATCCATGCGCTCGGTTGCGCGGCAGGCAAGCGCGTGCGGCTGCCGCGCGGCTTCCTCTCGCAGGCGGCGCAGGACGGCGTCCGGCCCCGACACGTAAAATGCCGGTGTGAAACGGTCAATCAGCCGGTGGCGCGTCTGGTTCGGGCCGATCAGCCACAGCGTCATCCCGTGCGGGCTCGGGTAGAGATCGAAAATCCATCCGCTGATGGTTGTTGCGTTGCTGGTTTGTGTCGGGCTGTGCGTCGGGTTGTGTGTTGGGCTGCTCATTTTCGTCGTGGCTTCTGGGCGCATCGAGTTGCTCTGGACAATTTTCCGGCGGGCTCCAAGTAGAGCCCGCACCCGTTTCCGGCGGCAGCGCGGCCCCGGCCTGCCGGGGCGCGGCGCGCTCGAGCGCGTCCAGGCGCTTTTCCTGATCGAGCGCGATGGAGAGCAGGATGGCTTCCATCGGGTTGTCGCTGGCCTGATACGTGGCCGCCTGCGTGTAGGAGCGCACGCGGCGAAACAGGCGGTCGAAATATTCCTGATCCTCGCGGCGCAGGGCTCGGCGGAATTTCGACCACCGCGCGATCGCGTCGTCGATCAGTTGCCGGAATGTGGGAACCGTGCGGCCCATGAGAGTCCGTGATTCGTGACCTGTGATCCGTGATTCGTGTAAACCCTTCTCCGTGTTCTCTGTGTTAAATGTTTTCTTGTTTGTGAAGAACACAGACCGAACGCGTGGCGGCGGCCCCAGTGGCGCAGGCTGAAGCCCGCGCCACTTGTTGGTCTCTCCGATCAGGCGCAGCTTGCCATTTTCTTCATCGAGCGCGAATCGCCACAGCTCGGTCGCCTGCGCCGTAAGCTGCGTGAACATCGCGCGGCGCGGTCCGCCGTGGCTGGTGGCGTCGGAAAACACCGCGACGCCCAGCGGGAGCGGAGCGAGCGCCCGCAGCGCGTCCAGCGCGTGGCGGAACGCTACAGCTGCGTCGCGATCGCGCACGTCCTCGTCGAAGTACAGGTCCGGCAGCGCCGTCACAATCAGCGCGTCAGCGGCAAATTTTTCGAGGAAGCGCGGCACGCGCACCAGCAGCTCGGTCAACTGGAAGCAAGTGAATGCCCGCGCCACGCGAATCCGTCGGTTGAATTCCGCCGCCGCAATTCCCCGCTGCCGCGCCAGGCGCGCGATCAGCAACGGGTCAAACCGGTTCGCGCCGTCCAGGCACAGCACCTGCTTCCCTTCGGCCAAGAGGCGCGGCAAAAAGTAATGGAACAGCCGCGGCGTCTCCGGCCGCCCGTAAAACACCGCCAGGCCAGCCGGAGGCAGCGCCCAGGGTTTACCCTGTTTACCCCGAGCTCTGTCGAGGGGAGCAGCAGCGAAGGGCTTTCCTATCGTCGGCGGTGACAGCGCCACCGGCGCGGCCAGTGCAACGGAAATAGGGTCTGAAGCCATAGCGCGTTCCGGGGGACCGGGGATGGCTACAGTATAGGCGAATAAAAAGCGAATGTATAGCAGGGCGAAAAAATCTTATTGGGTTCGTTTCCGATATCGTCGTTTCTCGGGCTTATCCGATGATCTCGTCTACCGTGGTTCAATCTAGGATCAGCTTGGAGTTAAATTGAGTGGCATTAGGTTGACCACTCGAAGCTAGGTTTCTGAGTGGTTTCAAGCAGTCGTGGGAGTTCAGCGCAGCGAGCTTGGACTGTGTCTATGAGCAACGGGAAATCGTCTTTAATCAATGCAGCTACGTCATGCTCCGGTTGGCCTACCAAACACTCAGACGCCCTAAGCAGCAATTCGTGCACTCGTGTTGCGATGAGGAATCCTCTCAAATAATTGACGTTTGGTTGTAACCAGCGGTGCGTGTACAGGTGTCCTTCAAAATCCCAGAGGCATGGGGGGCCTCCCCCGCCGTTTGGAGTCCACGAAGCGAACACCGGATTCTCATTCTTTGGATACATCAGACAGGAGAGGTACTGAGCTGCAGCAATTGCTCGTCCAAACGTGTTCAGCGACAACCACGCGGCCCACAGACGGTCCACGTCTGGTAGCAGGACTCCATAGGTTGTCATTGCTCTAATCCAACGAAGCGGTCGTGCCTTCGAACCTTGATAGACGAGTCCCCGTTGATCGTCGATCTCTTCGAGAATTGTCTGCCGCATAAACTCTGCGACCGCCGCACTTTGCTTGGGACTCAAATGCTCTTCGAAGATCTGTAGGTCCGCCAAGACAGGGTAGAAATTCTCAACAAATCCACCGTACCCACTGTCGATGCCGCGCAGGTCGACCCGCCACACTTGTAGACAAAATGGAAGAACGTAAGCAAGCAGAGAGCTTTGGATTGGTGTGTAGCGCAGGTCCTCTGTGTATTCGAAAAGGTCTTTGGCTGCAGGTCGTTCGCCGGGGCGCAGTTTTGCGAGCCGCCGCAGATGCCGATCGTCGCGCTCAAAAGATTCCTGACTGATCTTTTCGGGCGGCGCCGGTCTTCCGTAACTGCGCCAGAACGTGATCTCCAGGTTGGTAAGATCGGCAGCCATCCAGAATTCAAATTACCTCAGTCCGGCTCTTGATTCCAATCCGGTCGCCTGGGCGGAAGGGTTCTTGACCAGTTTGCCTGCTGCGAGTGCGAATAGACCGATTACTACTCCTGAGATTAGCCCGACCACCGGCCCGGTAAGAGTCATCATCAGCCTGGGAGAACCGGGCATGGGCATGGATTGCATCATCGCCGCCTCCTGGGCGTGACGGGCGATGTAGGTGTCAAACAGCAGAACGTACGCGGCGGTGATCCATACGGAGTTCGCCAATCCGAGCAGCAGGCCGTGCAGGAAATGCATGCCGGGGCTGCGCTTGGCGATCGCGTAGGCGCAGAACAAGAAAATAACGAGCCAAAACGCCGGCTCGATCTTGGAGGGAATCACGAATACAGTGGCGATGCCCATCGCCAGCCCAAACAGCGAAAGCTGAAAGATCAATTTCCAGTTCATATCGGCAATCTCCAAATCCGGTAGGGGGCTGGAGCGGGAGTCTATCTCACAGGATTTGGAATGTCATTGGATTTGAAAATGGCCCACTAGCCGCACGGATTCTCTCTAAGTTGGAAACAGCAACGGCTCGGCAGGTGGTTCTGTGGCGATGCGGTCGAGCTCTGGGTAACGCTGGCGGAGCGGTTCGGGGACTTTCACTTTTGCGCGGGTGAGCAGGTGGACGAGCTGCAGCGCGTTTACGATGGCTTTTCCTTCGAAATGATTGTTGGTGATGACGAAGGTGGAGTCGCCGCCTTCGGCGACGTGCTGGATGCGCGCGGCCCAGGGCTCGAGCTCCTGCTCGGTGTAGAGGTAGTTGTAGCGCTCCGAGGGCGGCGTGGCGGGATCGTCGCTGAACCAGGTGTCGTAGCGGCGGCCGTGCAGGCGGACGTAGGCGACGCGCGAGGTGGCGCGTTCCGTCGGCTTCATCGAACGGCCGATGACCGGCTGGTCGATGTTGCAGAAGCCGACGCCGCGCTCATGCAGCATTGCGTAGAAGGCTTTATCGTTCCACGTGGCGTGGCGCACTTCCACTACGAGCGGATAATCGGAAAACCGTTTCAGGAGTTTGCCCAGGTACGCGATGTTTTCCTCGGTCCGGTGGAACGAGAACGGGAACTGGAGCAGGACGGCGCCCAATTTTCCGGCATCGCGCAGCGCATCGAATCCCGCGCGGACCGCGTGCTCGTCTTCCGGTCCCGCGTCCGCTTCGTGCGTGAATTTCTGCCATAGCTTCGTGGTGAAGACGAACCGGGGATTGCCGGAGACGAGTTCCATCCAATGGCGGCAATGCTCGGGCCGCAGCGGCTGGTAGAACGACGTATTGATTTCGATCGTGTCGAAAAACTCGGAAAGATAGGCGGCCTCGTGGAAGCCGGACGGCTTTCGCGCGGGGTACACGATGCCCGCCCAATCGGCGTAGGACCAGCCGGCAGGGCCGACACGGACCGTGCCTGCGCCTTCTTTCCGAATTTTGTGAGATCCGGACATCAGAAATCGAAAGTTGCGCTCCCTTCATTAGAGTGATGCTACTCTGGAAGGAGCGCAATAGGGCTAAAGAAAATGCCCTGGCGACTGCTCTTTCGGGGTTTTCGTCCGAGGTTACCCATTCGAACGGGAACGCGGATTGCTTTCCCTCGCGGGGCGCGTTCAGAGTATTTTATTTTTGGCTTGACCAATCCCAGCCGGGCCGTATGACGAACTATGAGCCGAATTTTTGAAACGTTGAAACACGCGCAGCTGGTTCGCGCCACCAAAACACCACCGGAACCGCCGGCAGAGGATGCGGCGGAATATCCCGACCGGCGGAGAAGCCGCCGCTGGGCCTTCGACATCTCCGTGTACGTGTACGGTCACGGACCGGAGAAAGAACCGTTCCATGAAGAAGCGCACACGCTAAACGTGAATGCGAATGGAGCCCTGTTGCTGCTGAGCGTCCCGGTACAGAAGGGACAAACGCTGTTGCTCACAAACCTGCTGACGCAGGAAGAACAGGACTGCCGCGTCGTTTTCCTGGGAACGCGCCACAGCCGAACCGTTGAGACCGGCGTCGCGTTTCCGCGAACGAATCCTGCTTTCTGGCAATTGCACTCGCCGCCTGAAGATGATCGCGCAGCCTGAGAAACCCTGATTTCAAATTTGAGATTTCCTACTCTGCATTTCTGAGTGCATTTGGACCACGATCAGGGCGACCTTCCCATCAAGACAGCTTGCCCGTATAGAGCGCCATCCCGACGGCGGCGTTCATTTTGATGCGCGCGAGGGCACGGATTTCTTCGCGGCTGCGAATGCCGCCCGCGGCGGTGATGGGGCGGCGGGTTGCGCGGCGCAGGGTGCGAAACCATTCGAGATTCGTGCCGCGCATCGTGCCTTCGGCGTCCACGTAGGTGCACAAAAATTCGGAGGCGTACTTTTCCAGTTCAGGGATTACTTCTTCGGGGCGCAAACGCAATTTGTCCTGCCAGCCGCGCACCAGGATTTTTCCGCCCTCGGTGTCCAACGCGATCATCACGCGCCGCTTTCCAATCTTGCGGGCCAAACGATTTAGAAAATTGGCATTTACGCGTCCGTCCTTGAACGCGGCGCTGCCGACGATAATTTTCTCCGCGCCCCAGGCGGCAATCCGCGCGGCTTGCGCGACCGTGCGAATTCCGCCGCCCACGCGGACGCGCATCTTGCGCTTTTTCGCCGCCGCGCACAACTCGCGCACGAGCTTGGCGTTCGTTCCCTTTCGCATCGCGGCGTCGAGATCGATGACGTGGATCAGCGGATAGTCGCCGAAGCGGTCCAGCAGGCCAAAGACGTCGTCTACCGCGAGCTTGCGCTCGCGGCCGTGGACAAGCTGCACGGCGCGGCCGTCTTGCAGATCGATGCATGGAATCATCATGACGAGACTTTAGAATTTCTGCGGCAGCTCATAGATCAAAACGCCAACGGCTAAAGCCGCGTCGATTCTTCGCACTTTTCGGCACGGCTGAAGCCGTGCCCTACAAAGATTCGGCCCTTGCTTCACAGGCTCCTTAGCCTGTCTGGCGAACCGATATTCCGTTTTCGCCGAGATAACGTTTGAGCGCGCCCAGCCCTTGGATGCTGTCGTGAAAAATCGACGCGGCCAGCGCGGCATCCGCGCGGCCTTCGCGGAACACTTCGAGAAATGTTTCCGGAGTGTCCGCGCCGCCCGAAGCGATCACTGGGACCGAAACCGCGCGCGAGATTGCGGCTGTGAGCGGGCAGTCGAATCCGGACCGCGTGCCGTCCTTGTCCATGGAGGTGATCAGAATTTCTCCGGCGCCGCAATCCACTCCCTGGCGGGCCCACGAGACCGCATCGATTCCGGTGGGGACGCTGCCGCCGCGAACGAATGCTTCCCAACGATCGCCGACGCGCTTGGCGTCAATCGCAAGCACAACCGCCTGCGAGCCGAACTCGGCAGCGAGCGCCGTAAGCAACGGCGGATTGCGGATCGCTGCGGTGTTTACCGTCAATTTGTCGGCGCCCGCGCGAAGAATGGCGCGGCCCTCGTCGACATTCGCAACGCCGCCTCCAGCCGTCAACGGGATGGCGAGTTCGGCGGCGACGCGGCGAATCGTTTCGAGAAACGTGGGGCGATGGTCGCGCGAGGCGGCAATGTCGAGAACCACCAGTTCATCCGCGCCCTCGATGTTGTACCGCGCCGCGAGCGCCGCCGGGTCTCCCGCATCGCGCAAATTGACGAAGTTCACGCCCTTGACGACGCGCTCGCCGTCGGTATCGAGGCATGGAATGATGCGATGCGCGAGGCTCATCCCTTGCCGTCCGCTTGACGCACAAAATTGGAAAGGATCTGCGCTCCGACCGGACCTGATTTTTCAGGATGAAATTGCGTCGCGAAAACATTTCCCTGCTCGAGCACGGCGACGAACGAGGCGCAGTGATCGCAGAAAGCGACGGCCGCCTCGCCGGCTTCGAGGGCCGCGTAGGAGTGCGCGAAGTAAAAATATGCGTCCTGCGGGACGCCTTCCAGCAATTTACTGGGACGCGCGCGGCGCAACTGGTTCCATCCCATGTGCGGAAGGCGATCGGTTGGCGGCAGCGCGGAAACTTTCTGAGGAAACAGCGCGAGACCCGCGTCCCCTGGCGCTTCGTCGCTGGTGGCGAACATGGCCTGGAGGCCGAGGCAAATTCCAAGCAGCGGCGTTCCGCGTGACACTGCTTCGCGCAACGGGTTTACAAGCGAGCGCTCGCCGAGCGAACGCATGAGCGCGCCAAAATGGCCGACGCCGGGGAGAATCAAAGCATCGCAATCCACGAGGGCTTCCGGCGTGGATGCGCGGCGCGATTCGACGCCGAGGCGCGAAAGAGCGCGCTCGACGGAAGGAAGATTCCCTGCTCCATATTCCACGAGTGCGATATTCATAAGAGACCTTTCGTGCTCGGAAGCACGCGCTTCAATTGCGGATCGCGCGTGGCCGCAAAACGCAGCGCCCTGGCGAACGCCTTGAAGATCGCCTCAACTTGATGATGAGATGACCGGCCGTACAGGAGGCGAAGATGAACGTTCGCGCCGGCAGCTTGCGCGAAGCCGCCGAAGAAATCCTCGAGCAATTCCGTTTGCAGGCCGCCTACATGCTTCGCCGAGAATTTCCATTTGCAGACAAGGTGCGGACGTCCGCTGAAATCGATGGCAGCCGCGGCGAGAGTTTCGTCCATCGGCATGAGGAAATATCCGGCGCGCAAAATGCCGCGCTTGGAGCCGAGCGCCTTGCGGACTGCTTCGCCTAGAACGATGCCGGTGTCTTCGACCGTGTGGTGCTGATCGACTTCGAGATCGCCGCGCGCGGTGAGTTCCAAATCCATGGCGCCGTGCCGCGCCACGAGCGTCAGCATGTGATCGAGAAACGGAATGCCGGTGGAAATTTTCGCGCGGCCCTGGCCGTCGAGGTTCAGGCTCACGCGAATGTCCGTTTCGGTGGTGGTGCGGCGCAGTTTTGCTTTTCTCATGCCCACAATTTCTCCAGATCGCGAACGCTGTGCAGGATATCGATCGCCCCCAATTGGCGCAGGCGTTTTGCGCGCGCCTGGTGCGCCTCGCTGCCGTGCGGCAGGACCCCGAGGAACGGCACACGCGCTCGCTTTGCGGAGAGCGCGTCGTCGATGTTGTCCCCGAGGTAGAGCGCATCGCGGCGCGGCGTGCCATTGAGCAGCAGGCGCAAACCTTCCGGGTCCGGCTTCCCTTTTTTTACGTCGTCCATGGTAACGGACCGGCGAAAAATATCGTTCGCGTCGGTGCCCTCCAACGTGTGGCGCAACTCCTGGCGCGTGCGGCCCGTAAACAGCGCAAGCTCGGCGCGGCGCGACCACCGTTCCAGGCGCTTGTGCGTTACGAGCCAGCGTTCCCGCGCCACATTCCCAGGGATCGACTTCGTTCCCCAATAGAATTTCTGGAAACGCGCTTTCACTTCTTCATATGGAATCGCCGGCCCGAGCGACGCGATCCAGTCCGTCGTCAATCGCCAGTCATCGTTGTAGCCGGAGCGATTCTTCCATTGGTGGATTTCGGCGTAAGTGACGCGCTGTTTTGTGAAAAAATGGACCGTGTCAACGATCGACTTGTGAAACGATCCGTGCACGTCCACCAGGACGCCGTCCACATCGAAGATAATCAGTTTTGGCGATAGCTTCACAGGATTCCTTCCATGGCTCGGAGCACTCTGCGCGTATCGGCGCGAGTGCCTGCGCTGATGCGAACGAAACCCGCGCGCGGAAAATCTCTGCGCCCGCGCACGAGGATTCCCTTTCGTTCGAGGGCGCGTACGAGGCGATGCGCCTCGGGACCAAAATCTGCAAGCACGAAATTCGCGCTACTTGGATAAATCTTCGCGCCCAGGCGGACGAGACCCTTTTCCAGCATCGCGCGGCTCTGCAAAGCTTCGCGCGTGTAGTTGCGTATAAAACCCGGATCGCGAATGGCCGCTTCCACAGCCACGAGCGCCGCTGAATTCACGGGATACGGCGTGCATGCGCGGCGCATCGCCGCAAGGATTTCAGGTTTTCCGAACAAGCAGCCGATGCGCAACGCCGCAAGTCCCGCGGATTTTGAAAACGTGCGCGCCACCAGGAGATTACGATACCGGCGAATCCACGAAAGAATCGTCAGCCCCGAAAAATCGAAATAGGCTTCATCGACCAAGACCAGCGTCCGCGAGGCGGCGCGCAAGATCCGGCGCAACTCGTCGCGCTGCACCAAGGTGCCGGTAGGATTGTTGGGATTTGCGATATACAGGACGCGCGGGCAGCGGTTTGGCGGCTGTCGCAGAGCGCGAACCACGCCATCTACCGGAAATCGCATCTCTTCGTCATAACGCAATGCAATGACGCGCGCGCCCGCAAGCTCAGCGAAGAAACGGTACATGTCGAATGTAGGCTCGACGACCAGAACCGAATCGCCATCCTCGATGAATGTATCCGCGATTAGATGAAGAGCATCGTCAATCCCGTTCGTCAGGTGCATTTCCGTTGGCCGGACGCCGAAGAAGCGGGCCAAGCGCTTGGTCGTCTCTTGATACTCGGGATAAATTGCCATCTCTTCCGCAGTTATGCGCGAGAGCGCGCGCAGGACGGCGGGAGAACAGCCCACCGTATTTTCATTGAAGTCGAGTCTGAGTTTCTTGGCGCGCCCTTCCTCCGGAGCGTTATAGGGAGCGAGGCTCAAAACCGCCTTGCGGACTGGGATTTTTGGGAGCTTCGCGCGTTTCACTGGCGCACCTCGACGGCGCGGGCGTGCGCCTCTAGACCCTCAGCACGGGCCATGGCTGTGACGACCGGCGCGAGGCGCTTCATTCCGACGCGCGAGATTTCCTGCGTGCTTGAACATTTCACAAAGTCCGAAACGCTCAAGCCGCCGCGCGCGTGCGCCCAGCCGGAAGTTGGCAGAACATGATTTGTGCCGCTGGCGTAATCCCCGATTGGCTGCGCGCTCCACGGTCCAAGAAACACGCTTCCCGCTTCGGACAATTTCTCAACCAATTTCTTGTTCGCACCGGGGATGCTCAAGTGTTCGGGAGCTACACGGTTTGCGAATCGAATCGCCGAGTCGAGCGAAGACGCCACCAGAATAGCGCTCGCGAGATGCAGCGACTTCCACGCCGCATTCGTTTTCGGCAAATTGCTTATCTGCTTCTCGACTTCGGCGGCGACTGCATTCGCCAGTCGCGGCGATGGAGTGACGAGCAGCGCGACGGCGTCGGGATCGTGCTCGGCCTGAGCGAGGATATCCGCGGCGATGTAGCGCGGCGATCCGCCCGTGGCCAGGATCAATACTTCCGTCGGGCCGGCAGGCATGTCAATCGCGCAATCATTGGAAACGATGCGTTTTGCGGCAGTGACGTAGCGATTGCCGGGTCCACAAATCTTGTCCACGCGCGGGATCGAATGGGTGCCATAGGCAAGAGCGCCGATCGCCTGCGCGCCGCCCATGCGTGCAATTTCCGTCACGCCGAGAATTTCAGCGGCTGCGAGCAACGCGGGGCTCGGTTTTGGACACGCGACGACGATGCGCTTCACGCCGGCCACTTGCGCTGGAATTGCCGTCATCAGTAGCGTGGAGAAGAGCGAAAATCGTCCACCGGGAATGTAGCACCCGATGGTTCCGAGCGGCGTGACTCGCTGGCCGACGCGGACTCCGGGCTCGACTGTAATGGTCCACGAGCGAGGGCGCTGCTCTTCGGCGACGCGGCGAATATTTCGCGCGGCGTGCTCGATTGCGCGCACGAGATCGCGCGGCACATTGCGGCTCGCGGCGCGGATTTCCGCACGCGTGATCCACAGCGACTTTCGCGTGAGCCGGAGCCCGTCGAGAAGCAGCGCCCAGCGAAAGAGCGCGACGTCGCCGTTCTTTCGGACGTCGACGAGAATGCGAGCGGCAATTCGTTCCGCAGCCGCGTCGTGGGAGCTGCGCCGCGCGAGAAATTTCGCCGCCACCGCATCCGTTAGTTTGAGTATGCGCATCCGGTTCCAGTCTTTCTTCAAAGCACGATCTTGTTCAGCGGATATTCGACAATTCCTTGCGCGCCCGCCGCTTTCAAGCGCGGAATGATCGAGCGGACGACGTCTTCGTCGATGATCGTATTCACCGCGATCCATGCCGGATCGCTCAGCGTGGAGACGGTTGGATTTTTGAGCGCGGGCAGCACCGCGAGCACCGCGGCGAGATGTTCCTTGCGCACGTTCAGCATGATGCCGACTTTCGTGTACGCCGCGATCGCGCCGGAAAGGAGCAGAAAAATATTGGAGATCTTTTCGGATTTCCAGGGATCGGCGGAAGCCGCATGATTCACGATGAACACGGTGCGCGATTCCAGAATGGTATCGACAATCCGAAGGTGATTCGCGCGCAGCGAAGATCCCGTTTCCGTGACTTCGACGATGGCGTCGGCAAGCTGCGGCACCTTCACTTCCGTCGCGCCCCAGGAAAACTCCACACGAGCATTCACCTGGTTGCGCGCAAGATATTGCTTCGTGAGGTTCACGACTTCGGTGGCAATCACTTTTCCAGCGAGGTCTTTCACGGATTGCACCGGCCCGTCTTCCGGCACCGCGAGGACCCAGCGCACGGGCGCGAGGCTTTGCTTCGAGTACATCAGTTCGCCGATCTCCGCAACTTTCGAGCCGGTCTCGAAGACCCAGTCGCGGCCGGTAATCCCCGCATCGAGCGCGCCCGTTTCGACGTAGCGCGCCATTTCCTGGGCGCGAACGAGCATGCAATTGATTTCTGGATCGTCGATGCCCGGAAAATAGCTGCGCGGGTTGATCGAAATCCGCCATCCAGCTTTTCCGAAAAGCTGGATCGTCGCATCCTGCAGGCTGCCCTTGGGAATTCCGAGGCGAAGTACGCTCATCAGCGCGCATCCTTTCCGTAAACCGCGTTCGGATCAAACGTGCGTTCGGCCACTAACTTGGACTCGCCGGCCGGAGAAAGCTGCCGGAAGAAACACGAGCGGTAGCCTTCATGGCAAACGCCGGGGCCGAGCGCGTCCACACGGATCAGCAGCGCATCGACATCGCAATCCACGCGAATTTCACGCACTCGCAGCACGTGGCCGCTTTGCTCGCCCTTGCGCCACAGTTTGTTGCGCGAGCGGCTGAAAAAGGTGACTTCCCCGCTTGCTTGCGTCGCGGCGTATGCTTCGGCGTTCATGAAGCCCAGCATGAGGACTTCGCCCGAGCTCGCATCCTGAATCACCGCGGGAACCAAACCGTCGAGTTTCTTGAAATCAAGGTCCATCGTCCCCCCCAACTCTTCCCTGCCGTGGCTCCAAAACAAAAAGCCCGCTGGCGCTTACCGCGCCAGCGGGCCGATGAGTGCGAATTTCGATGCGCTACTCAAGCCTCCGCGGACACGGCCGTACGCCGTGATGGTGATGATGGCCGTGGTGTCGCGCGGAGAAATTCATGGCGAAAAAGAATATACAGGAGCATGCGATTCGCGTCAAGAGAATGGATCGCACGGTGGTGGCTCATTTTGAAAGGAACCGTGCCCTCTCCGTCCCGAAGAGCACGGGACGGAGAGGCCTCTACAAAACCTAAACGCGATGGCGCGACCGGTTTTGTAGAGGCCGCCCGCTCTTGGGGCGGGCAGCTCTTCGTCGCGTCGGCAATTCAAACTGATGCACTACCGATCGCCATCCGTCTTCGACTTGCTTCAGGAGATTTCAGGGACATGATACCCTGCGCGGGGCATGTGCAAGGCCGCGGAGTGCTGCCGCTCCCGCGTGCGGTTCGAGTGCCCCTTGTTCATTCAGGAGAAATCCGATGCATTCTAAAGTCTGGACCGACATGTTCGTTCTCGCGCTCCCGGTAGCCGAGAAAATTCTGCGTCTGATCGTCGTCTACTTTTTCCTTGTGATCGGATTGCGCCTGGCGGGAAAGCGCGAGCTGGCGCAACTCAACCCGTTTGACCTGGTCGTCCTGCTCACGCTATCCAACACCGTGCAGAACGCCATCATCGGAGACGACAATACCGTGACTGGCGGAATCGTCGGGGCCGCAACTCTGCTGCTGGTCAACTATCTCGTCGTGCGTTTTCTTTTCCGCCACGAGAAGTTGGACCGGCTCGTCGAGGGCGAACCCACAGTGCTGATCGAACACGGAAGGATTCTCAAAGACAGGCTGACGAAGGAAGTACTCTCGCTCCAAGAACTCGAAGCCGCCGCTCATAAGCAAGGCTTCGGAGACCTCCGGGAAGTGGACCACGCCACACTCGATCCCAGCGGCACCATTTGCTTTATCGCCAAGAAACCGGCTCCGGAGGAAGCGCGACATCGGGAACTTCTCGAACGGCTCGATCGATTGGCGCGCGAAGTCGCGACATTGCGTCTGCGCGCCGCTCCCCCGGCTTCTTGAGTCTCTCTTGGGCGTGACTCAGTGCATTAGATAACCGGTCACAGCGACCGCCAGGCCCGCGACACCGGAAATCATTCCCAGAAACCAGAATATTTGCTTTCGCGAAAGCAGCGCCAGCGAGGAAATCACGAGCGCAATTTCGAGAAACACTTCTCCCATGTCGAAGCGGTCCGCCTTGCGTTGGGCGCGAGCGGATTCACCCTCGAAATCCTTGGCCTTCTCCTCGATGTCGGCCTGCTCTTTGGTATAGCGGTCGACTTGCGCTTTATATTTTTCCTGGACTTTTCCGGCCTGCACCTTGTCCTTGAATTCAATCAGGGGAAGCATGTCCAGGCCCATATCGTAATTGTGGAGGCGAATATTTTTGGCCTGGTAGTACGCCCACTGATCGGTCGCGCGATTCTGCATCAGAAGTTCCTCGGTGTGCGACCGGTGTCCCAGCAAGGATACGACGGCCACGCACACGGCGAGGATGGCCATCGTGACGGAAATGGGGGCCAGTGACGGATTCTCGCGTCCGTGTTCGGCATTCTCTTGTAGCTCGCTCAGTTCGTCCGCCATGGATTCTTTCTCCTTGTTAGAGACAAGCTGCTAATCATTCATGATCCCAGGTATTTCGTGGCGCCGGCGTCTCGCCGGCGAATTTGCGCTCATCAGGTCGTATGGAAATCGCCGGCGGGACGCCGGCGCCACAATGAATCAGATTTATATAGCAATCGCGACCAAGTGCCAAATGCCCCGGCAGGCCACAATCTTTTAACCGGGTGCCACAACAAGGCTTTCGCGGCACGCCGCGAGTGTGCGATCGATGTCCGCGTCTGTGTGAGCCGATGACACGAACAGGGCTTCAAACTGGGACGGTGCGAGAAAAACCCCGCGATCGAGCATTCCGCGGAAGAATTCGGCAAAGCGCCGCGTATCGCATCTTTTCGCGGCGGCATAATCCGCAACCGGCTCACGCGAGAAGAACAGCGTCAGGAGCGAACCCACGCGGACCGCCGTGGCGGGAGCGCCCGTTTCGACGAGCGCTGCAACGAGGCCGTCTCCCAGCTGCTTGGCTCGCGCGTCGAGCGATTCGTAAAATCCGGGAGCGGCCAGCAAATCGAGCGAAGCGATTCCCGCGCTCATCGCCAGCGGGTTGCCGGACAGCGTTCCCGCCTGATAGACCGGCCCGAGCGGGGCGACGCGGTCCATCAAATCGCGGCGGCCTCCGTAGGCGGCCACCGGCAATCCTCCGCCGATGATTTTCCCGAGGGTCGTCAGGTCCGGAGTAATTCCAAACAACGTCTGCGCGCCGCCGTAACAGACGCGGAAACCCGTGATCACTTCATCGAAAATCAGCAACGCCCCGTGCCGCGAGGAGAGATCGCGCAAGGCCTGGAGAAACCCGGGCTTCGGCGGAACAACGCCCATGTTGGCCGCAATCGGCTCGACGATTACCGCGGCAATTTTGTCGCGATGCAAATCAAACAATTTTTCAACCGCCGCGGCATCGTTATACGGGGCATTAAGCGTCAATTCGGCAAGCGCCTGCGGCACGCCGGGACAAGCCGCGATTCCCAGCGTCGCAAGGCCCGAGCCCGCCTCGGAAAGAAAACTGTCCGAGTGGCCGTGATAGCACCCCTCGAATTTAACGATCAGGTCGCGGCCGGTGGCGGCGCGCGCCAGGCGCACGGCGCTCATGGTCGCCTCGGTGCCTGAGCTGACAAAGCGCACTTTTTCGCAAGTAGGAAGCGCCTTCCGGATGCGCGAGGCGAGTTCGACTTCGAGTTCGGTCGGCATGCCGTAGCTTGTGCCGAGGCGCGCCTGATCGGCAATGGCCGCAACGACTTTCGGATGCGCGTGGCCCAGAATCAACGCCCCCCACGAGCAGACGTAATCGATGTATTCGTTTCCGTCAGCGTCCCACAGGTGCGCGCCGGCGGCGCGATCGACGACAATGGGTTCGCCGCCCACGGCGCGAAAAGCACGCACGGGACTGTTTACACCGCCGACGAGCACGTCCGTCGCGCGACGGAATATTTCCTGAGAGCGGGGCCGCTGCATTTTAACAGGTTTGGGTGAGCTCATGGTTCATGTAGCACAGCCACTCTTGGCTGTGTGATTTTTAATGCGGTCAACAAAGGCACACAGCCAAGAGTGGCTGTGCTACCAGGACCGGTCCCACATAGACATTCCCAAAGCCATTGGGGCTTCTCAATATGCGGGGGAATTCCGCAATTTCCCTAAAGTTTAGCGCTTAACAGTTCTTCAACCATCGTGCGGCGTCTTTTGCATGATAGGTGAGCACGATGCTCGCGCCCGCGCGATGAATGCCCGTCAAAATTTCCAGCGCGATCCGCTTTTCTTCGATCCAGCCGTTCGCGGCAGCCGCCTTGACCATCGAATATTCGCCACTTACGTTGTACGCGCCGACCGGAATGCTGAATGTTTCGCGCACCCGTTGAATGATGTCGAGGTAGGCCAGCGCCGGCTTCACCATGACCATGTCGGCGCCTTCGGCAATGTCCAGCTCGACTTCGCGAAGCGCCTCGCGCGCATTGGCCGGGTCCATCTGATAGCCGCGCCGGTCTCCGAATTGAGGCGCGGACTCCGCCGCCTCGCGGAACGGGCCGTAAAAGCCGGAACAATATTTCGCCGCGTAGCTCATGATCGCGACATCCTGAAATCCGCCGATGTCCAGCGCTTTGCGAATTGCGCCCACGCGCCCGTCCATCATGTCCGAGGGCGCGATGATATCGGCGCCGGCGCGGGCGTGCGAAAGCGATTCCGCCGCAAGCAATTCCAGAGTCGCATCGTTCTTCACTTCCCCGTTTTCGACGATGCCGCAATGACCGTGGTCCGTGTATTCGCAGAGGCACACGTCCGTCATCACGAGCAGATTCAAATTGGCGCGGCGAACGGCCTCAATCGCGCGTTGCACGACGCCGTCCGACGCATAGGCTTCGGTGCCGAGCGCATCTTTTTTTTCAGGGATGCCGAACAAGATGATTCCTGGAATGCCGAGCTGCTCGACTTCGCGGCATTCTTCCAGAAACGTGTCCACCGATTGCTGCGCGACGCCGGGCATCGAAGCGATCGGATTCCGCACATTCTTGCCCGGGCATACAAACATCGGATAGATGAATCCATGCGCCGACAGCCGCGTTTCGCGCGCCAGGGAGCGGATCGCTTCGCTGCGCCTCAGCCGGCGCGGTCTCGTCACCGGGAAACTCATATGGCCCTCGCTTTTGAGTCCGTGCTTCGTGAAAAATAATTCGCAATCGCCGCCGCCATCGATTCCGCTGTCGCGAGCGGCGCTTCGATGGCGACAGACAAGCCGGCGTTCCGCAATGCCGCGGCCGTCACAGGGCCGACGGCGGCCAGCGCCGCTCTCGCTCCGAGACGCGATAGCACTTCCTCGCCAAGATCAGCGCGCATGTTTTCAATCGCAGATGGACTGAAAAAAGAAATAACGTCTACCTCGGCTTCTCGAATTGCCCGCATCACTCCGGGATCGACCAACCCCACTCCTCCCGTATGATACGCCACGACCTCCGTTACTTCGGCGCCGACGGCTTTCAGCGCATCCGGCAGATCGGGCCTGGCGCGCTCGCTGCGGGGCAACAGAATTTTCTTGCCCCCGAGCGATGCCGACAATTCTTGCGCCAGCGCCGCTCCAAGAAATTCCTGCGCGACGTGATCGACTGAAAATCCTTCCGCGGCCACGGCGCTGGCGGTAGCCGGGCCCACCGCGGCGCAGAGATAGTTCCCTTCCTGGCTCGGTTCCACTCCCAGCTTGCGGCAACGGCCGGCAAAAAATCGAGCCGCATTCGCGCTGGTGAACAAAATCCAATCGAAGGAAGCAAGAGAGCGTATCGCACGATCCAGCCCGGCCGTATCGGAAGGTTCGGAAAAACTGACGGCTGGAAATAGCAAGACGGTCGCGCCCATATTTTCAAGGCGCGCCATCAGGTCGCGCGCTTGCTCAACGGAGCGCGTGACGACAACACGCTTTCCCTCGAGCGGCATGCCCGCACTCATGCGCGCGTCCCGCGGCTTTCCCGCTCCAGCAAAGCCGCTGCACCGCCATCGCGCAATTTCTTCGCGACTCGCTTGCCCATCGCTTCGGCATCTTCGGGCGATCCTGAATCCTTTTCCCACATGCGCTGCATCCCGTCCGGGGAGAGCACGGCGACGTCCAGCGACAGTTTTCCGTTTTCGACGCGGCCCCACGCGCCAATCGGCACCTGGCAGCCGCCCCCGAGGCCTGCGAGCGCAGAGCGTTCGGCGGTCACCGCGCTGCGAGTTTCCGCATCCTCCAGTGGTGTCAGTGCCCGCAATGTCTCGGCATCTCCTGTGCGAGCCTCGATCCCGATCGCGCCTTGTCCCGCAGCGGGCAGACTCACATCGTGTGGCAGCACCTGACTGATGTTTCCGCTTAAACCCAGGCGGTCGAGCCCTGCCTTGGCGAGCACAATCGCGTCGTAATCGCCGCGCCTCAGCTTCTCGATCCGCGTGTCCACGTTTCCGCGAAGCTCGAGCAAGCGCAAATCGCGGCGCGCGTAGAGCAATTGCGACTGACGCCGCAGACTGCTTGTGCCAACGCGCGCGCCCTGTGGCAGCGACGCCAGGTTTGCCCCGCTCGAAGATAGCAGCGCGTCGCGCACGTCTTCGCGCTTGCCAATCGCGGCAATCGTCAAGCCTTCGGGCATTTCTGTCGGCACATCCTTCATGCTGTGGACGGCCAGATCGATCCGCCCTTCCAACAACGCGTCTTCGAGTTCCTTGATGAAGACTCCCTTGGTCCCGATTTGACTGAAACTCGCTTGCTGGAATTTGTCGCCGGAAGTTTTGATGATCACGATCTCCGGCTCGACGCCCGTCGTTTCGCGCAAGGCCCGCGCGATGCTTCGCGCCTGCCACAGCGCGAGCGCGCTGCCCCGGGTGCCGATTCGCAGCGCTTTCAAGGCTTCTCCCGGTCTAGGCGGAACAAATCTCGAATCGCTTCAAAGTTTTGGAGTTTTCTGCGCAACTCTGGAATACCGCGCATGCGTTCGGCGGGAGTGATCACCACTCGGTCGAGAAATTCCCGCAGCATTGCGGCGACCTGCGCGCGATCCTCTTCGGAAAGGTTGGGCATCGACGCCAGACGCTCTTGCACAAAGGCCTCATGCTCGGCCGCCAGCTTATTGCGCAGATCTCCGAGCACGGCGCCCGCGGCCACTCCGGCCTGCCAATGCAGGAATTTATCGACTTGCTCGTCGATGATCGTTTCGGCGCGCGGAATTTCGGCCACGCGGGCCTTCTTGTTTTGCTCGACGATTTCGGTCAGGTCATCGATATTGTACAGATAAGTGTTGTAGACGTCTGCGACATCCGGCGCGACGTTGCGGGGAACTCCAAGATCGATCAAGAGCAGCGCCCGATTGCCGCGCGCCGCCATGGCATGTTCGATGATGCTTCGCGTCAGGATGGGCTCGCTCGCCGAAACGGAAGTCACAATCAAGTCCGGCCAATCCAGCGCGGCGGCCAGGTTCTCCCAAGGGACAACTTCCCCGCCAAATCGCGCGGCGAGGTCCACGGCGTGTTCGGGCGTGCGATTCAGAACGCGCAACTGCTTGACGCCGCGGTCGCAGAGATGGCGGACGACTTGCTCGCTCGTCGCGCCCGCTCCGATGATCAATGCGCGGTGATTGTTCAGCTTTCCGAAAATGCGCTCGGCAAGTTTTACTCCCGAGAACGCCACCGACACAGGCCGCGCGCCAAGCTCCGTTTCGTTACGAACGCGTTTTCCCACTTCCAGAGCGGCCTGGAACATGCGGTTGAGGACCGGGCCCGTTTCACCGCGGTCGAGCGCGATCTGGTAGGCATCGCGCACCTGACCCAAAATTTCCGCTTCGCCCAGCAGCATGGAATCGAGACCCGCCGCGACGCGGAACAGATGCCGCACGGCGTGGCTGTCCCGGTGCCGGTAGAGCGAGCCATCCAATTCGACAAGAGAAAGTTGGTGGAAGGAGGCAACGAACAATTCCACCGCGCCGGCGCTATCCGCCGCGTCTTCGCGCGGGACGCCGTACAGTTCGCTGCGGTTGCACGTGGACAGGACCAGCGATTCCTCGAGAATGCCGCGCGAACGCAACTGTTCGGCGGCCTCGCGGGCCTGTTCGGGAGTGAAAGCGACGCGCTCCCGTAGATCGACCGAGGCCGTGCGGTGATTCAGTCCGATGAGAACAATTTCCATTTGCGAATCGCTCGATCAGTCCCCCGAATTCCCTACTCGCACACCCGACTAAAAAAATCGGTGAAAATGAGATAGATACCGATTCACGATACTGTAGCTGAAAATGACGAAGATGAAATTGAATATGCACAGCGCCGAGGCGCGCGCCCCGCGCCACGCCGCCGTCTGGGACAAAACCGTATAGCCCACATAGATCAAGAAAATCAGAACCGTGATGATCACCTTAGGATCACCGTTCCAGTAACTTCCCTCGAGTCTGTGCGCCGTGATCAAACCGGCGGTGACTCCTGCGGCGAGTGAAGCGCAGCCAATCAGGACGCTGCTACGCGTCATGCGCTCGAGCACATCGAGCGCCGGAAACCGCCATCCGACCTCACCCAGCTTGCGATTGCGTAACCGCCAATTCTGCACAAGAAAAATAATGCTGAGCACAAACGAAATCGCGAAAGCCGAATACGCCAGAATGTTCAGCGTAACGTGAAAGGCGAAGAGAGGCCCTTGCGCCGGCGGCGCTTTGACCGGCCGCGCTTCGGGCAAGTGCGCCAGAAGAAACACTCCCAGCACGATCGGCAACACGAATGGACCGACCGCGCGGCGCCGGTGAATCGCCTCAAGGCAAAGATAGGTGGCGGCGAGCAGCCACGCAAAAAGCGAAAGCGAACCGAAAAGATCATCGTACGGCACGGCATGGATCAATCGCGACCGGGCCAACAGCGCCAAGTAGTGAAGCACCAGCCCCACAACCAGGCACGAAGTCGCCCCAATCCCAGCCACACGCGAAGGCTCGCGCAAATTCCAGATGTATAGCGCAAGGCTCGCCGCGTAAAAAAGAAGGGTCGCAATCACGTACGGACTTGTCATCAGTAAGCAAGCATCCGCGGGAAGGGCATTCTTATCGGCCCGCCGCAAATGTCCATTGCCTCAACATTATAGCCAATTCCCAAGCGCGAAAGCACGAATACGCGGCGCAGCGTGCCAGGCTAGTCTCGGAGAACACCCCCTATAGGTCCGTGGGAAATGCTAGATGGGCAAACAACTCTATCCGTGGGTTACAATCCCTTCAAACGCCTTTCTTGGATCGATCAGCCCGTGCTCCTGGTCCATCGCAGGGGTGAGTGGGACAGTGGAAACTGAAAACATGATAATTGCAATGTATCTGTTGGGATTGCAAGGACTCATTGGGGCCTTCGACACGCTCTACTATCACGAATGGAAGGCTCGGCTCCCAGCACGCGGTCGACGAGCCGCACCAGAGCTGTTCCTACACGCCGCCCGAGATTTCCTCTACGGGGTTCTGTTTTGCACACTCCCATGGGCAGCTTGGAAGGGCACCTGGACAAGCGTCTTGCTCGGAGTAATCGTCGCTGAAATTATTTTGACGCTCTGGGATTTTGTCGTCGAGATCGCGGTTCGAAAGGATCTCGGAGACGTGTATGCAGGAGAGCGCGTGACGCACGCCGTTATGGGAATCATGTATGGAGCGATGTTGGCCAGTCTCGCTCCCACACTCAACTCCTGGTGGGCGAGCCCAACCGGTCTTGTTATTGAGCCTGTCTCGATCCCGCAATGGATGCGTATCGTGGTCAGCGCATTGGGGGTAGGCGTCGTTCTGTCGGGATTGAGAGATCTCTACGCAGCCTTGGGGTGTCCGGGGGGTGGATGGCCTTGGGGAGCGAATGAGATGTAGGTGTGGCAGCGACAAATTTATTGTATCGAGAACAGGGGAAGCGTACGATGCCGCAGAAAGTGGAGGTCAAGACTCGTTCGTTGAGAGATGGCCCAGGTTAGATAGATCCGAGGAGAGCACAATGCTAAACATGCGAACTCTGTTGCGCGGTGCAGCCGCCGCGGCCTTAGCGATCACGATTGCCTTTGTTGCGTCGTCTTTTGCGACTGACATTCTCGACGACTGGGCCACAGCGAAAGCGCCGCCGCCACCCGAGCTCAAACCCGTGACGGTCGAGGGATCAACCACGGCTCTGCTCATTCTGGACATGATGAAGGCGAACTGCGGCGCGCGCCCGCGCTGCGTGGCCACGGTTCCCGCCGTCAAGAAGCTGCACGAACAAGCGCGCAAAGCGGGGATGATGGTGTGGTACAGCTTTGTCGGCAGCAACGGCAATGCCACGACCGCGGATCAGATCGATCCGGCATTTACGGCCAAAGACGGCGAATGGGCGCGGCAGAACGGGCCGGACAAATTCATCGGCTCGAATCTGGACGAGAAACTGAAAGCGCGCGGCATCAAGACGGTCATCGTCTGCGGCACTTCGTTTCAGGGCGTGGGCATTGGCACCGGCGGCGGCGCGGCGCAGCGCGGCTACAAAGTGATCATACCGATCGATTGCCTGTCTTCGGAAGACACCTACATGGAGCAATATGCGGCCTTCCATCTCTTCAAGGGTGGACCGGCCGGCGTGACGAGCCAAGTAACGATGACGCGCAGTTCGATGATGAAGTTCTGATATTCGTCTGTTCCCAATGACGCTTGCGCACCCAGGATCCTCGCTCCTGAACACCGCATCTGGCATGGGGGCTGCAAGCTGCTCGCCACCATGAGCTACTGAAAATCTCCATGCGGAAATCTGCTTCACCGCATTCGGAGTGATAAAGTGTATTCCTCACAAGCAAGTACTTTCCTCCTGTTATGAAAGATGGGTTACTGTACGCGTATGGCCAGCCCTCAAGAAGAAATTGAGGCTCTGAAATCGCAGGTTGCGTCTTTGACTTCACGGGTTTATTACCTGGAGCAAATAAGTGTCCCCGCTCCCGAGGCGCAGCAGCAAGCCTTCCCATCAGAACAACCCGAACCACCGGCTCCGCCTCCCAGCGGAAAGATGCTGGAACCACCCTCCGCGCCGTTTGTCTCTCGCCCACTCCCGGCTGCGCCAGCGGCGCTTCCGTGTACATCCGTGCAACCAAGTCCGCTGTCCCATTCCGGAACAACCCGCGGAGACACCGATCTGGAAAAGAAGATTGGCCAGTATTGGCTGAACCGAATCGGCATTGTCGCAATGCTGATCGGAGTTTCCTATTTTCTGAAATATGCGTTTGACAATAACTGGGTCGGACCCGGCGGGCGGATTGCGATCGGCCTGCTGGTCGGGATCGGGCTGGTTCTGTGGAGCGAGAGATTCCGCCACCGCGGCTACGCTGCGTTTTCGTATTCGCTGAAGGCCGTCGGCATTGGCACGCTCTATTTGTCGCTGTGGGGAGCATTTCAAATTTATCACCTGATCCCCGCAGCGGCGGCGTTTTTGGCTATGGCCATTGTGACCGCGGCCACCATCGCGGTGGCCTTAAGCCAGGATGCGGAATTGCTGGCGAGCTTTGCGCTGGTGGGCGGCTTCTCCACTCCGGTGCTGCTTTCCACGGGACAGAATCACGAGGCGGTACTGTTCTCTTACGTTGCTCTGCTGGACCTTGCGATTCTCACTACAGCGATCTTCAAACCTTGGCGACGCCTGCTCTGGGGAAGCTTCGCGGGCACCATCATTCTCTATCTGGGCTGGTATTCGGAATATTATTCCGCCGACCAGAGAGCGCTCACCGTTGCGTTCGCGGCATTGTTTGCGGCCATCTTTGCGGTCATTCCGCTCGCGGCCAGCGGCGCGCGATCCACGCGGTTTCCCGGCCATTCCATCACGCTGACCTTACTTCCCTTGTTCAATGCGGCGGCGTTTTTCCTGGCGCTGTACGCCATGTATGAACAGGATAAACCTACACTCACCTGGTATGCGCTGGCGCTGGCCGCTGTCTACCTGGGCCTCGGCAGCGCCATTAAAAATCGTTTGAGCGTCGAGGATGCCGATTTCATTAACCTTGTTGCATGTGGCTATCGCTGTCGCGTTCATCACCATAGCTATTCCTCTGAAGCTGGACGCGCAATGGATCACGATTGGATGGCTCGTTGAATCGGGAGTGTTGTTGTGGCTGAGCGTCACGGCGCGAGCCGACTTTCTGCGTTATTTTGCGGTCTTTGCGCTGATTCTGGGCATCGCCCGGCTGCTCTTTTACGACCAGATTCGCGCGGAAACGCTGGTGTTCAACATGAGGTTTGCGACTTATGTGGTTGCCATCGCGATCCTCGGCGGGATTGCGGTATTGGGCAAGCGCCACGCAGCGCAGGCGGAGATGCTGTTCCTGGACATAGCCGTGATTGGCGTGAATCTGCTGGCTCTAATCGCGCTGACTTTGGAAGTCTCCGACTACTTCAACCGCCAAATCTTAACGGGCAGAAATGTGGCCACCTTTTATCGTCAGATAAACCTGGAACGCGATTTCAGCTATTCCGCGATCTGGCTGGTGTACGGCGCGGTTTTGATGGCCGTTGGCTTTCGCAGGCGCTCGGCGTTTGTGCGCTGGCAGTCTCTGATCTTAATTGCTTTCACGATCTGCAAGGTGTTTCTGTACGACGTTTCCCAACTCGGGGGCAGTTACCGGATTGTGAGCTTCATCGCACTTGGCGCGGTACTGCTCGGCATTTCGTTTATTTACCAACGCGATTGGCTGGGGCTCTCTCCGCATTCGCCGGAAAAAGCGGATCAGGGTACTCGATGATGAGGATGACTTGGGGATTGCTGGCAGTCCTCTTCGTAACGAGTCCCGCGATCTCTTATTTCAAGTACCAGCGACAAATAGGGGCGGCAAGTGAAGGCGGGCAGCACTTCGCCGTAGTGGACGAGACCGTCTGGCAACATTCGCTTCCGAATTTGGACGACCTGCGCATCTATGCAGCCGGCAAAGAGACTCCCTACGCCAGAAGAACGATGTGGGGCAGCAGGCAGACCGAACAGAAAACTGTCCGGCTGTTGCAGCCGGGCACTCTCGGCGGGAAAACGCAGTTCCTCTTGGATATGTCGGGAGTATACGAGTATGACCGCATTACGTTGACGCTCAAGACCAAGAACTACGTGGCTCATGCGCGTGTGGAGGGCCAGGACGATTCCCATGGAACGCAGTGGGCAAACCTTGGGACTACCACTCTTTTCGATCTGACAGAGGAAAGGCTGGGACACAACAGCACACTCCAGCTTCCGGTCAGCACTTACAAATACTTGCGGGTCACAGTCGATGGCCTTGTGAAGCCTTCGGACGTCCAGGGCGGTACGGCAGGAATCGAGCGCGCACAAGAGGCGGTGTGGCGCGACCTCAGCAGCGAACCCAAACAGACCCAGGAGGGCAAAGATACCGTTTTAACGTTCGCGGTTTCGGATAACGTCCCTGTGGAGCGAGTGATGCTTGCTATCGATCCGGCGCAGGGAAATTTCCAGCGCGGGATAGAGATGCAAAGCGACAAAGAGTCAATGATTGGGGCCGGCGAGATCACCCGCATTCACATGCAGCGGAACGGGGGAAAAATCGATGTCGACCGGACATGGCTCTCTCTGAGTGCAACAACCCACGGTGAGTTGCGCGCCGTCATTCACAATGGCGACGATGCGCCTTTGAGGATTACCCGCGCGCGACTCCAGCAGTACGAGCGGCGAATCTATTTCGATTGCGATGCGGGGACTTCTCTGGCGCTCTATTACGGCGACCAAAAGCTCGATGCGCCAGTGTATGACTACGCGAAGCTTTTCCAGAGCGACGTGAGTGCCGTGCAGGTGCGGATGGGCGGAGAAGAAGCAAACGCTGGCTATACCGGGCGTCCCGACGACCGGCCGTGGTCGGAACGTCATCCGGCGGTTCTGTGGGCGGCGATTCTCGCGGCGGTGGCGATCCTTGGCGGGATTGCGGTGCGATCGATCAAGAGCGCGGCGGCTTAAGAGCGCAAGCGCGGTTTCGTTGCGAAAAACGCCTCATCTCCTGGGTTCGAACGAACAGCGGCCACGCGGTCATGCGGGTAGCGCTCACTTTTGTTATGATGAATGGGAAGCCTGATCCTGATGACCCAATTACCCGAGCCCGTGAACCGGAAAGCGCTCTTCCTGCGCGCGTGCAGGTGTGAACCTGTCGAGCGCGTCCCGGTCTGGATCATGCGCCAGGCCGGGCGTTACCTGCCGGAGTACCGCGCCGTTAAGGCCAAGCACAATTTCCTCGAAGTCTGCAAGACACCGGAACTGGCCATCGAGGTATCGCTTCAGCCCTATCGCATCCTGGGCGTGGACGCCGTCATCGTTTTCTCCGATATCTTGATTCCTGCCGGCGCGATGGGGCTGCCGTTCGAACTATCAGATAAGGGGCCTGTGATCGAGTCCCCCCTTCGAACGGCCGCGCAAATCAGGGAGCTTTCCTCCTTTGATCCGGAGCAGGAAACGGGCTTCCTGATGGACGCGATTCGCGGCCTGGTTCGTGAGCTGGGACCCAACGTGCCTGTCCTGGGCTTTGCGGGCGCGCCGTGGACGATGGCTTGCTACATGATCGAGGGCCACGGCAAAGATGGTTTTCCCGCCGCAAAGACGATGCTTTACTCCGATCCGGAACTCTTTCGAAACCTATTGGAACGCATTGCGCGCGCGACGGCTCGGTATTTACGGGCGCAAATCGCGGCGGGGGCGGCTGCGGTGCAACTTTTCGATACGTGGGTGGGCGAACTGACGCTTGACCAATACCGCGAATTTGCGTTGCCTGCCACGCAGCTTCTGATTGAGGAGATTGGCGCGGGCGATGCGCCGGTGATTCTCTACACGAAGGCGTCCAGCCACCTGCTGACCGCGGCGGCGGAATCGGGAGCGAACGTGTTGAGCGTGGATTGGCGCGTGGATCTTGCGGCCGTCCGCGAATTGGTCGGGGCGCGCATCGCGTTGCAGGGCAATGTCGACCCGTGCTTGCTGCTCGGCCCGGAAGAAGGCGTGCGTCGAGCAGCTCGCGAGGCCGTCGAGAGCACGGGCGGCATCGGCCACATACTGAATCTTGGTCACGGTATTTTGCAGCAGACGCCGGTGGAAAATGCGCGTGCGTTCGTTCAGGCGGGCCAGGCCGCTGCTGTCGCCGATAAGGTGCGCGTGGAAAGGGCCCGGTAGACGCCTGCCATGAGCGATTCGAGTCTCCATCTGCAGTTAAATCGGGAACGCTTCGAAATTTCCGAAGAGTTTCTCGAGAAATACAATCGGCCGGGGCCGCGCTACACGAGCTATCCCACGGCGCCGGTTTGGCAGGATAACATTGGCCCGGATGATCTCGAGCAGTTTTACGCAACGGCCAATGCGACGCGCACTCCCGTTTCGCTCTACATGCATCTTCCCTTCTGCGAGAGCCTGTGCCTGTTCTGCGCGTGCAATGTGGTCATCACCAAGGATCATGGCGTCGCGCCGCCATACATCGAAATTCTCGAGCGGGAAATCGAGCACGTCAGCCGTTTCGTTTCCCGCGAACGGCCCGTCGTGCAATTTCACTGGGGCGGCGGCACGCCAACGTATTTGACGCCGGAACAAATGGAAGGCCTGTTCCGCTTCACGGCCGAGCGGTTTACGTTCGCGCCGGACGCGGAAATCGGCATCGAGATCGATCCGCGCGTGACGACCTTCGCGCATCTTGAAACGCTGCGGCGGCTCGGCTTCAACCGCCTGAGCATGGGCATCCAGGATTTTCATCCCGAGGTGCAGGAAGCGATTCACCGCATCCAGCCGCTCGAAATGACGCGGGGCTTAATCGAGGAGGCGCGGCGGCTCGGCTTCGACAGCATCAACGTCGACTTAATCTACGGCTTGCCGCTGCAAACGGCCGAACGCTTCGCACATTCGGTGGAACAGGTCATCGCGCTCTCTCCCGACCGCGTCGCGATGTTCAGCTACGCGCATGTGCCTTGGCTGCGCAAGCAGCAAGGCGCGCTCGCCACTCGTCTCCCGGAGGGCATGGAAAAATTCCGCATATTCCGCGCGGGCTTGGAAAGCTTCCTCTCCGCCGGATACCAATACATCGGCATGGACCACTTCGCGCGGCCTAACGACGAACTGGCCGTGGCGCAACGGCAACGCACGCTGCACCGGAATTTTCAGGGATATACGACGAAAGCCGGCGCCGATCTCTACGGCATGGGGGTGAGCGCGATCAGCAGCGTCGGCGCATGCTACGCGCAGAACGATCGCGACGTCGCTCCGTACCGCGAACGCATCGAGCGCCGCGGCCTCGCCACCATGCGCGGCTACCGCCTCACTGCGGACGATCTGCTTCGCCGCGCCGTCATCAGCCGCATCTTGTGCCACGGCGTGCTCCACAAGAACGAGATCGAGCAGGAATTTGGGATCAACTTTGACAAGACCTTCGCCTCGGAAATCGAACGCCTCGCCCCGTTCGTGTCCGATGGATTGCTCGAACTCAAAGACGGCGTGTTACGCACGACGCTCCTGGGACGCATCTTTATTCGGAATATCGCCATGGTCTTTGATCCGTATCTCGAAAAGCAGAAGCTCGAAAGCCGCCAGCTTTTTTCAAAAACGCTCTGAGAGACCCATCGAGGTTTCGTGTCCATTCCGGCGCAGACTGCGTATCCCGTACTTGTGATTGGAGGAGGAATTTCCGGCCTGGCTTGCGCGTATCACTTGCAACAAGCCGGAATTCCAGCGCGCGCGCTGGAGGCTGCGAGCCGTCCGGGCGGCGTCATTGCAACGAAGCAGAAGGACGAATTTTGCTTCGAGCTTGGCCCGCAAAGTTTTCTCTACACTGAGCCGCTCGCCGGCCTCATCAACGCGCTCGGGCTGAAAGACCAGCTTCTGCACGCCAATCCGCGCGCTCCTCGTTACATTCTCGTGGGCGGCCGTTTAGTGCCTGCGCCGCTCGCTCCGCCCTCGCTGTTGACTACTCCTCTTTTTTCGGCCGGCACGAAATGGCGGCTGTTCACGGAAATCCTGCGCCGCACGCAGCCACCGTCGGAAGATGAGTCCATCGCAGCGTTTGTCCGCCGCAAATTCGGAGACGAGATGCTCAATCGGCTTGTCGCTCCCTTCGTTTCCGGCGTGTATGCCGGCGATGCGGAACGGCTGAGTTTGCGCGCTTCGTTTCCGAAGATTCACGAATACGAAGCGAAATATGGAAGCGTTCTCCGAGGGGCCATGAAATCGCGTCCCGCGAAGGGCACGCCGCGCGCCGCACTGTGCTCGTTTCGCGATGGCATGGAAACATTTCCGAGAGCGATCGCCGCGCGCCTCGGCAGTTCGCTCCTGCTCGAAACCAGCGTGGCAGGCTTGCGCCATGGCAAGGCCAACGGGAAGCCATGGTTTGAAGTCGACATTACGCGCCACGATCATAGCGAGACGCTGCCGGCCAGCGCGGTAGTCATCGCAACACCTACGAATATTGCGTCGCAAATCCTGCGCGGCCTTTCCGATCGATTTACTTCCGTGTTTGGGCGGATCGAATACGCACCGGTCGCCGTTGTTTCCGCGTGCTATCGCCGCGAGCAGATGCAGCGCCCTCCGGACGGATTCGGTTTCCTGGTGCCGCGCAACGAAGGGTTGCGCGTTCTCGGCACAGTGTTCAACTCCGCGCTATTCGCCGGACGCGCGCCGGATGGAATGGTTTGCTTCACCAGCTTTGCAGGCGGCGCCACTGACCCCAAACTTTGCGAATTGAGTGACGAAGAAATCACCGAAACCATTTGCGCCGAAGTCGCACGCGTCCTCGGCATCACGGGAAAGCCTGTAACGACAAACCTGCATCGCCACGCGCGCGCCATGCCGCAATACAACCTGGGCCACTCCCAAATCTTGAAATCGCTCGAAGCGCTCACCGCGGCGATGCCGGGATTGTTTCTTGCCGGAAATTATTTGACGGGCCCATCCATCGGGGCTTGCGTCGAGCAGGCCTTTCGGACCGCCGAAGCGGTTCGCGTCTATCTCGCGTCGATCGGCGTTGCGGGCGTGGGAGCGGTCGCGCACGCTTGAATTGATTTTAGTAGGACGGGCTTCAGCCTGTCGGGTTTCTCTTCTGCATGCTTGAAAGAAAGCGACAGGCTGAAGCCTGTCCTACTTGGATGTCGTAGTAAGATGGTGCCCGATCTAGGCTTGCCGGTCCGAGACTCATCCAATTGCTTCGTTTCTCCGTATTTAGAGAGGAACGGAAAGGGTACGGAATTTTGCTGCTTGCAGTCGTCCAACCGTGGCCCGAGGGCAAACAGCCGACCGACGCTGTCCTGATGGAACGCATTCTGCAACGCGACTCCGGCGCTCTCGAGGCTCTCTACGACCGCTACGGCAGGCCGGTGTATTCCCTTGTTCTGCGCATCGCTCAGCATCCCTCTTCGGCCGAAGAAATCGTGCAGGACGTTTTTCTGCAACTGTGGCGCAGCGCGGACCGGTTTCAAATCTCGCGCGGGCCTCTCGAGCCGTGGCTGTTCACGATGGCCCGCAACCGCGCGCTCGATTTTCTGCGCTTGAAGCGCGAAAAGCAGCGCCGCCGCGAAGATTCGAATTCCGATATTCTTCCTTCCGCCGTCGTGCGTCCTGATCCCGAAGGCGACATCGATCAGTCGAGGCGCGCGGAAAAAATTCGCGCCCTCATGACTTCCCTTCCCGAAGCGCAGCGTCGCGCGATTGAACTGGCTTTCTTCGAGGGCATGTCGCACAGCGAGATTGCCGCAGCCACGGGCGAAGCGCTCGGCACGGTGAAAAGCTGGATTCGCGGCGGGCTGCTGCGGCTTCGGGAATCGCTTGGGGAGGCGAGTTCGTGATGAATTGCGAACAACTCGCGGCGCTCTACGAAGAGTACGCCCTCGGCGTGCTGGAGGGCGAAGAGCGCGCGGAACTGGAGGCGCATCTGGCGCGCGTTTGCCCAACGTGCGTGCCCGGCGTCGCCAAGGCGAGATGGGTGGTCGCGCAATTGGCGCATGCCGCGCCCGATGTGCAGCCCCCGGCAATGTTGCGAGGCAAGATCGCGGAAGCGGTCAAGCCCTCGGCGGACGCTTCGCGCTCGGTCGTTCCAATCGAGAAGCCAAAAACTCCCGAGCCGCGAGCGATGTTCCCGGCGTGGGCCTGGGTTGCAGCGGCGGTGCTCGCGCTCATCACGGGATACACGATCCGCCAGATGAACAATCAAAACGAACAGCTGGCCCAACTGCGCAAAGAAATGAAGCTCGCAACGATGCAGAATCAGGCGCTTCAGAATCAACTGGAAATGAACCGAATGGTTGCGATGGTTATGATGTCGCCTGATTCCATGCCGCTCAAACTCATGCCCACCAAGGACAAGAACATGCCGATGGTCCACGCCTACCTGCATCCGCACATGGGCGTCGCGATCACGGCGGATCAGATGCCCTCGATGCCTTCGGCGCGCACGCTGCAGTTGTGGTTCGTGCCGAAAGCAGGAAAGCCGGTCAGCATCGCGATTTTTCATCCCGACGCTGCCGGCCAGATTGCGCTAGTCGCTCCTGTGAATATGCCGATGAATGAAATTGCGGCGCTCGCCGTCACCGACGAGCCCGCCGGCGGCAGCCCGCAACCCACCACGCCGATTGCCTGGATGGCGCAAGTCAATTAACGGCGTGTGGTTGATCTCGGTATTGACAGCCCCGGTTTTGCTTTCTCTGTGTTCTCTGTGTTGAAAGATTTTATGGTTTGCGAGTCGCGAAGAATTCAAAAGCGTTTAACACAGAGGGCACAGAGAAAAGCGGGAGAAGAGAAAACCTGAGAACGACGTTCCCGCTCAGCCCTTCTTGCGCGCCTTGAGACGTAAGTTACGTCGCTCTCCCGCTTCCCGGTAGCGCCGCCTTTCCGCGCTCGTTTTCACGATCAACGGCGGCACGGGGATCGGCTTGCCGATTTCATCGAGAGCCACAAATGTGAGGAACGCCGTGGTGGTGTGTTTGCGAACGCCGACCACGGAATCTTCCGAGAAGACTTCGACGCCCACTTCCACCGATGTATGGAACGCGCGATTGACATGAGCTTCAAGGACAATCAGATCTCCCACTCGGACGGGATTCAAAAAATCCAGGTGATCCACCGAGGCCGTAACAACCTGCCGATGGCAGTGCCGGTGCGCGGCGATCGCACCGGCGATGTCGATCATGTGCATCACGCGCCCGCCCAAAATATTTCCGAGGAGATTCGAGTCCTGAGGAAGCACAAGTTCCGTCATTTCGGTGCGCGAAGCGCTGACGGGGCGGCCTGGCAGCAATTTCTCCGGTTGAGTTTTCGATTTCGTGGGCATTGAAGATGGTCTCATTGGTGGGTTCGCGCTCCCTTGATAGTGGGTCAAATTGCGAACGAACGGATTTTCGTAGGACAGCCACTCTTGGCTGTCCGCTTTGGCCCTGCTGAGATAGCGCAGGGACAGCTCCGCCGCGGCGGATGGCTGTCCTACCAGACATTTGGCGTTCTGCCCCAGCGCGAATATACTATGCGCATGACGTTGACCCAACCACAGAAGAAATCGCGCCGCCAGATCCTCGAAGACTTCGTTGCCGCAAAGCCCACCGACGCGTTCGCCCGCTACGGCTTGGCGATGGAGTGCGCCAATTCCGGCGATGCCACCGCTGCCGACGAGCATTTCAAGGCGCTCCTGGCCTCGCATCCCGAATACGTGGCAGGATATTTCCAATTTGGCCAATACCTGGCCAAGTCCGGGCGCACCGAAGAGGCCCGATCCGCGCTAAACGCCGGCATCGCCACGGCCCGGCGCACGGGCGACGAACACGCGCGCTCCGAGATGGAAGCGGCGCTGGCCGAACTGGGCTGACCGCTCCTTTCGCTTCCACTCGTAACGCCCGCATTTCCTTCCACTTGAATCGCCCGTTACTAGGCGGCGTCACTTCGTTCCGGCGCGCTTGCCCGCCTGTTCCCCCGGTGCTACGTTCGATGGAGCGCTACTCTTCACGGAGACAGGTAAAGCCATGGCCCTGAGCATCGACGATCTCCTTCGCCGCGCCGTTGAAACCAAGGCGTCCGATCTCCATCTGAAAGTCGGCAACCATCCCTGCCTGCGCATTGACGGCTCGCTCACTCCGCTCACCGATGTTCCGCGCGTCACTCCGGAAGAAATGCTCTCCATGGCGTTCAGCATGATGACGAATCGCCAGAAGCAAAAGTTCAAGGAGACGGCGGAGCTGGACATGGCTTACGGAGTCGCGGGCCTGGGCCGCTTCCGCGTCAACGTGTTCCAGCAGCGCGGCAACGTAGGCATGGTGCTCCGCGTCATTCCGACCAAAATTCGCACGATCGAGGAACTCAACCTCCCGCATGTCATCGAGAGTATCTGCGAAGAACAGCGCGGACTGGTCCTCGTGACGGGAACCACCGGTTCCGGCAAATCCACGACCCTCGCAGCGATGATCGACCGGATCAATATGTCGAGGGCCGATCACGTCATCACCATCGAAGACCCCATCGAATTCCTGCATCGCGACAAAAAAAGCTTCATCAACCAGCGCGAAGTCGAAGTGGACACCGCGAACTTTTCTACAGCCCTGCGCGCCGGGCTTCGCCAGGACCCCGACGTCATCCTGGTCGGCGAAATGCGCGACCTCGAAACCATTGCCACGGCTTTGCTGGCCGCCGAAACGGGCCACCTGGTGTTCTCGACCCTGCACACGCTCGACGCGACCGAAACGATTCAACGTATCATCGCGGTCTTCCCTCCTCCCGAGCAGAAACAGATTCGCCTGCAAATGGCGGCCACGCTGAAGGCCGTTGTCAGCCAGCGCCTGGTGCAATGCGCCAATGGGAGTGGGCGCGTTCCCGCTGTCGAAGTGATGATCGCGACCGCGTACATCCGCGATTGCATCATCAATCCGGACAAGACGCGCCTGATCCACGACGCGATCGCCGCCGGCACCAGCCAGTACGGCATGCAGACGTTCGATCAATCGCTCTTCGATCTGTATTCGCGCAACCTCATCACCTACGAAGAAGCGCTCTTGCGCGCGTCCAACCCCGACGACTTCAAGCTGCGCATCCAGGGCATCCGCTCCGCATCCGACTCGGCTCGCGAGGAAATGGAACAAAGCATGAACGAGTTCGAGCGCACCGGCAAACGATAGGGACAGGTAGTAGGTTGCTGGTAGCAGGTTGAAAAGCTAATTCCCCGCGGCTTTGGCCCGCGCCTCGCGGGAGGTCCTTCTCCTCCATTTCCTGTACCTCCTCACCTTCCTTTACTTCCTTTTCCTCTCCCTCTATGCTCCTCCCATGCGCTTCTCTTCGCGAAAACTTTCCACTGAGAGCGATCTCTACGCTGCCGCTATCAACAGCCTGGCGCGGCGCGCCTATTCGGTGTACGAGATGCGTACCTATTTGGAGCGCCGCGCGGAAGACAAGGAAGTAGTCAAGGGCGTTCTGGACCGCCTGAAGCAGTTGGATTATCTGGACGACGCGCGCTACGCGCGCCAATTTGTCCGCCTGCACACCGAATTGCGAAAGCAGGGGCCGTTTCGCATCGCGCGGGACCTTCGCGCGCGCGGCGTGCCTGACCGCCACATCGAAGCAGCCCTTGCCGAGCGTTCCGCCGAATCGAGCGAGAGCGGCCTTGTGCGGGAGCGGCTGGAGCGCCGCATCAAGTTGCTGCGCGGCCCGCTTGACGAGCGGCGCGTCGCATCGCTTTATCGCAGCTTGCTCCGCGCCGGATTTTCCCCGGATACGATCCGGCGCGAATTGAGCGCGATGGCAAAGCGGCCTATGGAGGAACTTCCAGAAAATTCCGGCGAGGAAGTCTAGGGGGGATCGCGGCGATTTTTGAGGTGAGTCAAGCGGGGCCGGCTTAAGAGGCTTCTGAATTGGGCGCCGGCTTCGACGTTTCGATACTTCTAATGGCGATAGGGCTAGGCGGCGTGCACGCTTTGCGTATGCCATCCCTTGAGAGAGACGCGGGTGGTTCGCTTTTCCGTGGTCAAAATGATTTTGTCTTCTCGCGCCAGCCAGCCGATCGCCCAGTCAAAAAGCGGTGATCCGGCTTTCAATTCTTTCTTCAGCTTGGTCAGCGTCATTTCTCCATTAGCTTCGAGCGTTTGCCAGATAGCACCCGCCATCGTGCCGATCTCTTCACCCATTGGGACTATCCCCTCCTTTCCAAATTCCGGTTTTCAAGTACCTCCATCGCGCTCCCTGTTGTTGAAGTCAATTCGCTTTTTTGTTTCATCTGGCGGGCCCTGGAACGAGCGAGGCGCCGCGGTAAAGACGGCTTGGGCACGATTTCCGCTTGGAGGACGTAGTAGCAGGGCTGCTCGCTGGCCAGCTTTTCCAATCGCTCCATGAGCAAAACTCCCATTCCTTTTTGGTATTCGATGGTGTAGCTCTCGCAGCACCGGGTGCAGAGCCAGTAGTGCTTGACGGCGTGCCAATGGGAGGGTTGTTTCTCTTGCTCGGGAGTTTGTTGAAAGCGGAACAGACGCCCTTGCCCGTAATCAAAGTCAGACGAGCAATCCGGGTGGGCGCATTTCAAATACATAAGCTTTTGTGTCGCCGCCTTCTTCAGAGGCTGCCGCAAAATAGACGAAAAAGCAAGATACCGGCCAATGAAAAAACGGTCAAACTCAATAAATGGATTCAACACATCCGTGCATTCTTGTCAATGAGCGGAACATTTTCGATGTCACGGATTGTGATGATCGTCACACAAGAGGCAAACAACAATTGTCCATCCTCACGGGACAGTCTATTTAGAGTTGCGACTTCGAGAAGATTTCAACACAGAGGACACAGAGGACACAGAGAAATGCTTTGAGAGCAGAAGGCCTGTCCATCCGTTTCGTGAGTCGTGTTTTCGTTCATCCTCATTCCGAACTCTGTGTCCTCAGTGGTGAACCGCTTTTTCCGCGGGATCATGCGCGGCGATTCATCCAGCTGGTCACGTGAGTGGCGCGCCAGATTCGAGAGGGAATGCCCGCGTTGCGGGTGCGCCACCCGTCTGCCATAATGTTTTGCCGGCATGAATTAGTTTTCGGAGAAGTGTGTGTTCAAAGAAAAGGTGAACGAGAGATTTAGAAGTATTCCTCGGGTCACCAGTCACTAATCACGAGTCACCAGTCACGAAGTACTGAGGTTCTCTTGCCCAGCGGCAACGAAATCCGCAGCACGTTCCTGAAATTCTTCGCCGACCGCGGCCACCGCGTCGTCCGCAGCTCTTCGCTCGTCCCGACGAATGACCCCACGCTGCTGTTCACCAACGCCGGGATGAACCAGTTCAAGGACGTGTTCCTGGGCCTCGAGCAGCGCGAATACACCCGCGCGACGACGTCCCAAAAATGCGTGCGCGCAGGCGGCAAGCACAATGACCTGGAAAATGTCGGCTTCACGAACCGTCATCACACCTTCTTTGAGATGCTCGGGAACTTTTCCTTCGGCGACTATTTCAAGAAAGACGCCATCGCCTACGCCTGGGAACTCATCACCTCTCCCAAATGGTTTGGTATTCCCGTGGATAAGCTGACGTTCACGGTTTTCGGCGGCGCCGAGGTTGCACCCGGAAAACTTCTAAGCGTCGATGAAGAAGCACTCAACCTGTGGGTGAGTGTCGGCGCTCCTCGCGCCAGCGTAATTCCCGTCCCCGGCCTGAAGGAAAATTTCTGGGCCATGGGCGACACCGGCCCCTGCGGCCCGTGCAGCGAAATTCACTACGACATGGGTCCCGACGCATCCGATCAAGGACACACCGACTGCAAATTCGGCTGCGAATGCGGCCGCTACGTCGAAATCTGGAACCTCGTCTTCATGCAGTTCAATCGAGACGCCTCGGGCACGGTCGCG
>CAVYHH010000027.1:0-304844 GCA_963768275.1 uncultured Acidobacteriota bacterium | reverse complement strand
TCCAGGGAGCGAAGCGGACGATCGCCGGCATTTGTGAGTACATCGGCGACGTGAAAATGGATGCGGCCCGGCGCGGCTCTGGAAACGAGTATCTCGGATTGGCGATCGGCAAATTGATAGCCTGGGCCTAAGGGGTGGACGCAGCCCGCCGCGAGAAATGCGCACGCGGCCAGGACGACAGGAAAATAGAATCGCGATCTTGATTCCACGAGCAAGATGAAGTGATTCTAACGGGGCGGGGGTCGCTGGTCAAAAACAATGAAGATAGTGCGGGCGGTGTTGTGGCGCAGGCTTCGGCCTGTGGGGGGTTCGTCCTTGCAAGGACCAAACCCCACAGGCTGAAGCCTGTGCCACGAAAGGCCGGATCCTGCGAACGGGTTGCCCTTTGGAAGCCACGCAATTCATCTAACTCGATTTCAATTCCAGTTCCGACTTGATCTCGCTCACCGGCTTGCCCTTCCAGAACTCCGCCAAATTTTCCATCGAGGTAAAGGATCTCGTCCGCATGCGGTCAATGTAGAGCGTGCCGCGCAGGTGATCGATCTCGTGCTGCAGGATGCGCGCATACCATCCTGCAGCTTCGATCACTTGGCGCTCGCCGCGCTCGTCCAGGCAGGTGACGCGCACGGCGCGCGCCCGCGGAACGAGCGCCGTAAAACCGGAGAGACTCAGGCAGCCCTCGAAAAACTCGGCTTTTTCTTCACCGATTTCCTCAAGCGCCGGATTGATGATGGCGTGAAAAGGAACCGGGCGACGTTCACGCTCCCGCAACAGCTCTTGCGAAACTTCCTTGTGATATTCCTCGCGATCTTCGATCACCGCGAGTTGCAGCGCGAGCCCCAGCTGCGGAGCCGCGAGCCCCACCCCGGGCGCTTCGTGCATGCACGCCCGCATGGCTTCGATCAATTTCTGAATTTCGCGGCTGCGTATTTCCGCGACGCTCATGGGGCGGGCGCGCTGCCGCAATACGGGGTTTCCGGCCTGAACGATTTCAAGTTTCACTGGATTCACAATTTCCGCCGACAAGCCGAAGCCGTACGCGCGGTTATGGATTTCATTTCACCTGGTGAGGATATACGGGAAGCGCGCCGCCACAAAATGAAAATCGCGAAGTTTGAGAAATGCCCGACTCTATTTGTGGGCATGCGCCTGGTAGACGAATCTGTGGCCGCCGGCGGCGCGTTCGCGCTCAGCGATGAATTTGGTGGCGGTCGCGTCGGAGTAGCCCTTCTGGATCATTTCCATGATCATCGCGTCACCCACGCCCGTGTTCTTCAATTCTCCGAGCTTTTCCCCGGAGAGCACCGTCAGTCCCTGCGACCGGCGGTGCGCGACGGCCAGAATGATCTTGTCGGAAAGGCCCGCCAGGCGCATCGCGCGAGCCTCTCCAGCCCAAGGACCCAATTGATTGAGGCGCGCCAGCTCCAGGACAGTTGCTTCCGACGATCCGGCATTCAACAAATCCGCGACGGAGTCCCCATCCGCAAACGGAATCTTGCGATCGCGAGCGAGCTGAATCAAGACGACGCTGGACGGATCGGTTAGGCCGGCTTGGTGCGCCTTATTGAGTTCCGTGACTTCCGCGTTGGAAATGTTCAAGGTCTTCAGTTGCGGCACGCTGTCCAGCCACATGGCCATCTGGTCGGCTTGCTCCGTGTCCGGTTTTTGGGCGGGCTTGCAGGAGCAGAGGATCGCAATCGATGCCAGGAGCATTCCACACGGCAGACGCCGGACGAGAGGAAAACGCCATGGACGTAGAGAGGGCATTGTTTAATTGTAACTGAGGTGGAAGAAAGTGGAATTGGCTTGTGCCTCGAAGATTAACTGGGGTTGGTAGCACAGCCACTCTTGGCTGTGTGCCTTTGTTAAGTGCTGCAAGAACCACACAGCCAAGAGTGGTTGTGCTGCGAAACTCAGATGTTGTAGAGGCGTTCGACGCCGAAGACACCGGGGATTTTACGGATATTGGCGGTAATGCGTTCGAGCTGCTTGCGGTCGGCAATTTCCAGCGTGAGGTCGATGCGGGCGTGCAAATTATCGGGGTGGCTGCCGAGGGTGCGAATGTTCGAGCCGGTTTCGCTGATCACGGCGGTAATGTCGGCGAGCATGCCGGGCCGGTCCTGCGCGCGGATCAACAAGGTGACGGGATAGGTGGACCCGGTCGCGCCGCCCCATTCCACGTCGATGCGGCGTTCCACCTGGTAAAGCAAATTCTGGACGTTGGGGCACGAATTGGAGTGGACTGCGACGCCGCGGCCGCGCGTCACGTAACCGACAATTTCGTCGCCAGGGATCGGGTTGCAACATTTCGCGCGGAAGACCATCAGGTCGCTCTGCCCGCCGACCTGCAGCTTGGCTTCGCCAACTCCCAGCATTCGCCGGACGGTTGAGACGAGCCGCGCCGAGGAATCTTCCTTCGCTCCCTCGGGCTTGGCCGGCGCCAGCGGCTCGCCCAGCGCATTGGAAATAATCTGCCGCGCCGAGAATTTCCCGTAGCCCAAATCCGCGAACAAATCCTCGAGCTTGGCGCAGCCGTATTCGGTGGCGACGCGCAACAGCTCCGCCTCGGGAATTTTTTTCAGGCTGCGGCCCACTTGCCGCGCCTCGCGCTCGAGCAAGCGCCGGCGACTTCGGTGGCCTGGCTGCGCTCGATGGAGTTGATGTGATGCCTGACTTTGCTCCGCGCGCGCGAGGTGCGCACGAAATTCAACCAGTCCCGGCTGGGGACGTGTCCCTTCTGCGTGATCACCTCGACCACGTCGCCGTTCGCGAGGCCGTGCCGCAACGGGACGATCTGCCCGTTGACTTTCGCGCCGATGCATTGATTGCCGACTTCGGTGTGCACGGCGTAGGCAAAATCCACGGGAGTTGCGCCGCGCGGAAGCGCGAGAACTTTTCCTTTCGGCGTGAACGCGTACACTTCCTCGGGGTACAGGTCCACCTTCAGCGTGGACATGAATTCCGACGGCTCCTGCATTTCCTTGACCCATTCGATCAGCTGGCGCATCCACAAAATGCGCTGATCGTCCGCGTCGGAAACGTCCTTGCCGTCCTTGTATCGCCAGTGCGCGGCGACGCCTTGTTCAGCGATGCGATGCATCTCCTGCGTGCGGATCTGCACTTCAAACGTTTGTCCGGAGTAGATCACCGTAGTGTGCAGCGACTGGTAGAGGTTCGGCCGGGGCATGGCGATGTAATCCTTGAACCGGCCGGGCACGGGCCGCCACACCTGATGGATCACGCCGAGCGCCGCGTAGCAGTTGCGGATGGTGTCCGTAATCACGCGCACGGCCAGCAGGTCGTAAATCTGATCGACCGTGCGGTGCTGGCGCAAACTCTTTTGGTGAATGGAATAGAGGCGCTTCACGCGGCCGTCGACTTCGGCGGTAATTCCGTTTTCGTCAAGGCGCTTGCGAATCGTGTCCTTCAGTTCAGCGAGAAAGGCCTCGAATTCTTTTCGTTTGGCGACGACGGTGTTTTGCAACTGCTGGTAAGCCTCGGGCTCGAGATAGCTGAAAGCAATGTCCTCCAGCTCGCCGCGGATCAAACCCATTCCCAGGCGGTGCGCGATCGGGGAATAAATATCGAGCGTTTCGCGGGCGATGCGCTGCTGCTTTTCGGGAGAGAGGAAACCGAGCGTGCGCATGTTGTGCAGCCGGTCGGCCAGCTTCACGACGACGACGCGCACGTCGTTCACCATGGCCAGCAGCATCTTCCTGACGTTTTCGGCCTGGCGCGCTTCGGGAGCCAGCAGGTCCAGCCGGTTGATTTTCGTGACCCCTTCGACGAGCGTGGCGATGTCCGGCCCAAAGCGCTCGGCGATGCGCTGCGTGGAGACGCGCGTGTCCTCAACCACGTCGTGCAACAGCGCGGCGCAGAGCGTCGTGATGTCTAGCTTCATGTCCGCCAGGATGTGCGCGACTTCCAGGGGATGCGACAGGTAGGGGTCGCCCGACTTGCGCAACTGGGTGCGGTGTTGCTCTGCGGCAAAGTCAAACGCCCGCCGCAAGAGCTCAATGTCGCTCGCGGGGCGCGTTTGCCGCACTTTTTCGACCAGCTCGAGGAAGCGCGCCTGCAGCGCCTTGGTCGTGCGCTCCGTCTTGCCGCCAACGCCAACGAGCGAAGGGAGTCCTGCGGGCTTTTCCAGCGAAGACATGTCCTTGTATTTTAAGTCTATTTGATGCCCCAAGGGAGAAAAGAGTTCCGGGAGTGCCCTACGCGTGCCGGGCGTTTGGTTGGACGGGCTTCGATCTGTCGCACATGTGGTAGGACTGCAAAACGAAAAGCGGCCCGTTGCCGGGCCGCTTCGTATTGGAATTCGGAATCAACCAGCCGACCGATTGCTACGGCTTGGCCGGGGTTTCCATTTTCTTCTGCTTGATTTCCTTGGCCTTCTCGACGAGGTCGTCGGCCTGCTTCAGCAAAGAAGCGCGCTCGTCGGGAGTGGCGGCCTCGTCGGCCTTGCGGCGCAGGAGGAGGTTCAGGTAGGCCATGGCATCGTCGTAGTCGGGGCGCAGCTCGAGGGCCTTCTTGAGGTCGTTGATGCCCTCATCGATCAACTGGCCGTTCTCCTTGGCATAAGCGTCGCGAACATCGGCCGGCATCGGGTCTTCGTCCTTGAGCGGCTTGCCTGGATGGGCGAGGCGCCAGGTGCCGCGCGTTTCCAGGTTCGAGCGGTAGGTGAGCGTCCAGTCAATGACGCCGATCCAGTAGTACGGCTCGGGATCTTCCGGCTTCAGGGCGATGTGCTTCATGTGGTAGGTCTTCGATTCCTCGAAGCGCGCCCGCGTGTAGGGAGTTCCGGCCATGTTGAAAAGGATGGAGCCGATCCCGTCGATGGCCGAGATATTGTTGGCATCCGCGGAGAGCACGTCCTGGAATTCCTTGACGGCAGCCTCGCCCATGCGGACGTTTTCCTCCGACGGAGCGCCGGGAATGTATTGCGTCGCGTAGGCGGTGGCGAGGTAGAGGCGGGCGTTGGTCAGGGTAGGATCGTTGTCCTTCGCATCCTTGAAGAACTCGATGGCCTGGTCGTACTTGCCATCGCGATAGGCGGCGACTCCTTTGTTCAGTTCGTCCCGAGCCTTCAGCTTGGCGCAGCCCGACGCGCCGAAACCGACGGCAAACATGGCCACCGCGAACAGCGCCACGGAATTTTTATTTTTGGAGTGCGAAAAATGCGCAAAAGGATTCATGGCAACCAATCCATCCCCGCGAATATTTTGTATTCCCCCGAGAGGGCAATGAAGTTACCGGCGCTTGTACCTATCGTCCCACGATGCAAAAAACCGCCTTCGCACTTTCCCGCGCCACCCCGAACCACGAAGGCACAAGCCACAGCCGCACACTCTACACCAGCAAAGCCTTGGAACAAAGCAACTTTATTATTATTTGAGGGCAAATAAAACCGGCATGCACCGAGACCTGGCCGGGCCGGCAACCGCCATGAATCTACTTCCCCGCTTCAAGATTGGCGGTGATCAATCCAACCTTGTCGATCCCGGAACCCCGCATGATGTCAATTGCTTTGGCGACATCGGCGAACCGGACCGCGTCGTCACCCTTGACGAAGGCGACTTTTTCGGCGCGCTCCTTGAAGACGTCAGTGAGGCGGGGACCAAGAGAGTCCCACGTGGCGTCCTCATCGTTGATCTTCAATTTCCCGGTGTCGAGAATCTGAACGACGATCGTCTTTTGCGCAACCTGGTCCTGCTGCTTCTGGTTTGGCGGCGCGGGCTGCGGCACCAGCGCATCCAGGCCTTTCGGGGTCAACGGCGTGATCACCATGAAAATAATGATCAGCACCAGGAGAATATCGATCAGCGGGACGACGTTCATCGTGGCCATCGCACCGCCCTGTTTTCCTCCAACGTCCATTCCCATTGTCGTGGCTCCTAATTCATGTTACGCGTTCCGATGCAATCACCGGAACGGATGCACTGGCGAAATCAAAACCGGGAAGCGGGGGACAAACGCCTCGCTTCCCAGCGAAGATTAACCTGCCGGCGGTGGTGGAGCGGTCCGGCGATTCTGTTCGGCACGATCGGTAATCAAGCCGACGTTATCGACGCCCGCGGAGCGAATCTCATCCACAACCTTGACCACATCTCCGTACTTGGCGCGACCGTCGCTCTTGACGAACACGGTCTTGTCCAGCTTGTTGGAGATGCGATCCCGAACCTGATCGGCAATTTGCGAAATGTCCGACTTGGCGCTGCCCAGATAAACGTCCCCGCTCGCCGAGATGCCGACGATGACCGCGTCATCCTTGTCGGCATCGGGCATGTCGGAGGGATTGTTGACCTTGGCCAACTCCACCGACAAGCCCTTGGAGAGCATGGGCGTGACCACCATGAAGATGATCAACAGCACCAGCATGATGTCCGCCATGGGAATCACGTTCGGCGCCGCCATCTGCGGGCCGACGGTTGGCTTGTATGACATGGGTTACTTCTTTCCGCCCGCGCGGCGCGTAATGAAGTAGTTCACCAGTTCCATCGAGGAGTTGTCCATTTCGACGTCGAACGCCTCAACCTTGTTGGTGAAATAGTTATACGCCCACACGGCAGGCACGGCCACGAGCAGGCCAAGAGCGGTGGTGACGAGCGCTTCGGAAATTCCGCCCGCGACCGCCGACAACCCGGTAGCCTTCGTGGTTTCAATTCCTTTGAACGCGTTGATGATGCCGACCACGGTGCCGAACAGTCCGACGAACGGCGCGGTCGAGCCGATGGTGGCGAGGCCGGAGAGGCCGCGCTTCATTTCGGCGTGCACGATCGCGACCGAGCGATCCAGGCCGCGCTTGGCGGCTTCGATCACTTCCGCGTCAGCGACCTGCGAAGAAGCGGATTGAAATTCGGAAAGGCCGGTGGCAACCACCTTGGCGATGTGGCTCTTCTTATTGCGCTCGGCGATGGAGATGGCTTCGTCGAGTTTGCCTTCCCGCAATGCGCCCGCTACCTGTTGAACGAATACGCGGGATTGTTTGCGCGCCGCGCTGTACATCAGCACGCGATCGATCATGACGCCGAGTGACCAAGCCGACAGAAGAAACAGGATGCCCACCACAACCTTCGCGATAATACTCATGCTGCTCCACATGGCCCTCAGGTCCCAGTTGCTCCCCTGCAGGACGACCATGTTCATTGCCCAAACCGCTAGATTCCCAAGCATATGATTCGCTCCTTTTTATTTCGATTGAAACTTGCGGGCCGGAACCGGCATTGCCGGTCCCGGCCGACTCCCTGATTGGCGGCATCAATTCGCGGCCTTCCATTCATGAAGACCGGCCCCCGAGCCGCCGTCCTGCACAAAGCCTAACCACCCATCGTAAACGTGACTGTAATCGTCGTATCGACTTCCACCGGGTCGCCGTTCAACAGCGTTGGTTTGTAGCGCCACTGTTTCACGGCATCCAGAGCCGATTGCACCAAAAGCGGGTGACCGGAGATCACTTCAAGTTGGGCAACCTTGCCGTCCTTGTCGATGATCGCGTGAAGAACCACATTGCCTTGAATGCGGGCCTGCCGCGCCAGGGGCGGATAAAGCGGACGTGTCTGCGTAATGATCGAAGCAGCCGTCACGTTGCCGCCCTGCTTGATACGCGAGGGGGCCGCTGGTTTCGGCGGAGGCGGAGCCACCGCGGCGACCATGCCCTGTCCAGGGATGCCGCCGAACACGCCGCCAGTCGGACCGGCATTGTTAATCACATCCGGCGGAAGCTCGGCTTCCTTGAACACAGCCACCTCGTGAGGAATGGAGTGGGGCTGCATCAGTTTTCCGGACTGGATCAAGCGCGCAACCGGCTTGACGATTGTCTTGATGGGTTGCGGCGGGGGAGGCGGTGGCGGAGGAGGAGGCGGGGCGATGAGCAGAGTCGAGAGCATCGCCTTCGGAAGCGCCTCGGTATAGATCAAAGGGATCAAAATGAGAATGCCCAGGATTAAGGCCTGCACAACACCCGAGAGTACAAAACCCCAACCTTTATTGTCTTTTTTCTTTTCGCTTGTAGATTCGAGCAGATCATCAAACATCGTACGTCCCTCCTGCCGGATAGCTCCAGGGCACTTTCAGAGCGGGCCAACCGCGGCGGGCCCGCGCCCATCCCTAGGCCTTCCGGAGTTTAGTACCGGCTGCGGTTCCGGATGAAACCATCGCCCCGCCCTGGCCTCTCCAATTGTTCCAGCCCACAACCAAAGGCGCGGCAATACCAAAACTGGAATACGTTCCTACCAGAATTCCAACCACCAAAGCAAAGGAAAAAGCGCGCAGGACCTGGCCGCCCATCAGGAACAGTACCAGGACCGTCAGAAACGTCAGCCCGCTGGTCAGGATGGTGCGCGAAAGAGTTTGGTTAATCGAACGATTCACGATGGCTTTAAATGGCTCGCGGCGCATGAGCCGCGCGTTTTCTCGAATCCGGTCAAAAATCACAATCGTGTCGTTCATCGAATAACCGACCAGGGTCAGTAACGCCGCAATTACCGTCAGTGAAATCTCAAAGTGAAAGATGGAAAAGAGACCCAGCGTAATCAGAACGTCGTGAAACACCGCCAGGACAGCGGCAGCACCGTACACCCACTCGAACCGAAATGCAATATAAACCAACATTCCGCCGAGGGCGTACAGTGTGACCACTACGGCCTGGCGGCGCAGTTCGGAGCCGACTTTCGGTCCAACGATCTCTACATTGATGATGGCGAACGTGCTGGTATAGAACGAATCGCGCAGGGCGGCGATCACGTTGGCATTCGCGCCGGAAGCCGAAAGTTGTCCGAGGTCGGTTACGATGCCGCGGTGGTCGCGGTCGCGAAACTGGGCAAGCTGGCGCGCCAGCTGATTGTATCGGTCCCCGGCGGCTGTTCCCAACGCCAACGGATCCTTGCGTGTCAAGACTTCTGCAATCGTTTCAGCACCGGCCGCGTTGAAATCCTGCTTTCCAGCCTCACCCGCTCCCAGCGTGGCGTGCAGGGCATTGAGGATCGCTGTCTTTCCGGCATCGAGCGCCTCGGCTCCCTGGCCCTTTTCCTCGAGGTTGATCAGAACTTCGTTTCCATTGGAAGTGGTGAGATCGCTGACTGGAACTATGGTGCTATTCCCAATCCCCTGCTGAGCCAGCCCGGCGCGAAGGGTGTCAATTGGTGGGGGGCCTGCAAAGCGTACGTCGACAACCGTACCCCCTTTAAAATCAATGCCATAGAATAGGCCGCCGTGGGCGAGGATGGAAGCCAACCCGGCCGCAAGAAGCAGACCCGACAGGGTAAAGAAGTACCAAGCTTTCCCCATCCAATCCAGATCTACCTGTTTGAAGAAATTCATGCTCACTCTGACCCGTTAGATTTGGACACCAACCATGATAGATTTGTTCCCGAAATTAAACTGTTCCCAAAAGAATATCTTTGTAGCGCCAACCTTCAGGTTGGCATTTCGGTACCAAACAGATGCCCGCCTGAAGGCGGGCGCTACTAAATACTCAGCTCCGCCTCCCGCGGCATCTTGGCTAGGTGCCAGTCAAAGATGACGCGCGAAACATAGACCGACGTGAACAGGTTCGCCAGCAACCCGACCGCCAAGCTCACGGCAAATCCCCGGATCGGACCCGTCCCGAACAAAAACAAGAATGCGGCGGAAACGATGGTCGTCACGTGGGTATCGATGATGGTCAGGAAGGCGCGCTTGAATCCTAAGTCGACGGCGGAAACCGGGGCTTTTGACGCGCGCAACTCTTCCCGGATGCGCTCGAAAATCAGAACATTGGAATCAACGCCCATACCGATCGTCAAAATGACGCCCGCGATGCCCGGCAAAGTCAGTACGGCGCCGAAGTACGCGAGCGCCGCGAGCAGCAGGACGAGGTTCAGGATCAAGGCAACCACGGCGTTGATGCCCGACAGACGGTAGTAAAAAACCATGAACACCATCACCACAATCAGGCTGATGATCGAAGCCTGAACGCCGTGCCGGATGGAATCCGCTCCGAGCGAGGGACCGACGGTGCGCTCTTCAAGATACTTGATCGACGCGGGCAGCGCTCCGGAACGCAGGACCAGGCCAAGGTCGTTCGCTTCCTGCTCGCCGAACTGGCCTTCGATTACGCCCGTATCGTCAATGCGGCCGTTGATCACCGGTGCCGTCTGAAGCCTATGCTCGAGGACGATACCCAGTTGCTTGCCGATGTTTTGTTCGGTGAAGGGGCCAAACCGGCGGCCCGCTTCGGTGGAAAGCGTGAAATCCACATCGAAGAAGCCGATGTTTTTCGTGCTGCGCACAGCGGTCGCGCTGCGCAGGTCACGCCCCGTGACCACGGGCACGCGATCGATTACGTACCAGCTTTCTCCAAGGGTCTGGCTGGTGCCCGATGCCGAACTCTTTCCCTGAACGATCTGCGCGTTCGGCGGCAAGACGCCCCCGTGCGCAGCCAGGGCCGCCGCTTCGGACTGATATGCGGTCGTATCCAGTACCAGGTGCAGTTCTAATTGGCCGCCGGCTTGGATCACGCTTTTGGCGCGGTTGGGATCGCCTTCCCCGGGAAGCTCGACGATGATTTCGTTTTCTCCCTGGCCGTACGGCGCGACCAACGGTTCCGTCAATCCGAGCGCGTCGATGCGGCGCCGAATCGTTTCTTCGGCCTGATCCATGGTCTGCTGCTGAATATTGACGATTCGCGACTGCTTCATCGTCACCAGATAACCGGAAGGTTCGCCGGGAGCGGGAGAAACGTCCCAATCCGGAAACTGATCGTTAATCAGGTTGCGCGCGGTTCCGGCTTGCTCGGAAGCAATGTTGTGGACCAGAATTTGGGTGTCGCTTAGCTTGCGAATTTCGTCGTAGCGAACGGCTTTGTCGCGAAGCGTTGTTGTGATGTGGTCGAGCGTTTGATCCGTTTCCTGGCTGATCGCTTCCTGCACTTGCACCTGCAAAATCAGGTGCGTGCCGCCTTGCAAATCCAGGCCCAGCTTGATGCTGTCCGAAAAATTCGACTTGATCCCGGCCCAGGACTTGGGAGGGAAATCCGGCCGTCCCACAAGACCAATCACGCACGCCAGGATGACGGCTACGATGAACAGCGCTTTCCACTTGAGATTTGATGTCATGGCTTGAACTGGCTCAGGACTCCACGGTTGCGGGCTGTGCTTTTTGCCCGTCAGATTACACGGAGTGGATCGTTACCCCGGCCCTACGACTCCTCCTTACTATCTGGTTGCAGGCCGGACACGGCGGAACGCAGGACCTTTACCTTCACCTGATCGGCGATGCGAAGCTGGACGGAATCGCCCTCGAGACCCACAATCGTCCCATACAGACCGCCGCTCGTGATGACTTTATCGCCATTTTTAAGGGCGTTGATCATTTCCTGGGTTTTCTTCTGGCGGCGCTGCGCGGGGAGGATCAGCAACACATAGAAAATGCCCATGATGACGATCAGGGGCAGGAACGCCATCAGTCCACCGGCGCCTCCAGCCTGGGCCATCAAAGACAAATTTCCTGGTGGGAAAAACAATGACATCAGTGCGACCCCAGCCTCCCGTTACGATCAATCGTGAAGTGAACTGCTGCGCACAAAATCAGACCCCGCCACACGGAGCCGCTGAATTGAGCAGGACCATGAAGCTCGCACCGAAGTCCCCGTTGTGCTCCACGCATCGCCTGAATCGCTCAACGTGAGAGCGTAGCACATGGCGCAGCCCGAGAGCCCTGAAAGAAAAGCCACAGACTGAAGTCTGTGCTACTTAGGGTTCACCCGCTTCGATGCGCGCTTGGAACTCCAAGGAGAATTCCGCCAGTTCCCCGAACGCGATAGCCTGTCGAATCTTGCCCATAATGTCAAGGAAAAATGCAACATTGTGGTGGGAGTTCAGGATGGAGGCCAGGATTTCATTGGCATGAAACAAATGCCGCAGGTATGCGCGCGAGTACGTGCGGCAGACCATGCAGGAGCATCGCTCATCCAGCGGGCGCGGATCGTCGGCATGAATTGCGTTCCGGATGTTCACGCGGCCGGCGCTGGTGAAGAGGCAGCCGTTGCGCGCGTTGCGCGTCGGCAAAACGCAATCCATCATGTCCACGCCGCAGCGGACGTAGTCGGCAAGCTGCTCGGGGAAGCCCACGCCCATCACGTAGCGCGGGCGGCCCTTCGGAAGTTCTTCGGTGGCCACAGCCGCCATCTCGCACGAAAGCGCGTGGGGTTCGCCGACTGCGAGGCCTCCTACCGCGTAGCCGGGAAAATCGAGGTCCACGAGCTGGCGCGCGCTCTCGCGGCGCAGATCGGCGTGCGTGCCGCCCTGCACGATCGCGAACAATACCTGGCCCGGGTTGGTCGATGCTTCCGCGTTCGTGCGGCCTGACTCCATCGAGGGCGGCCCTTCGTTCCTCAGGGTAAACGCATAGTCGCGACAGCGGCGCGCCCACTGTGTCGTGCGCTTCAGGGCGCCTGCCGCGCGCTCGCGATCGGCGGGATATTCGATGCACTCGTCGAAAACCATAGCGATGTCCGAACCGAGCGCCTGCTGGATCTCGATCGATTTTTCAGGCGTAAGAAAATGTTCCGAGCCGTCCAGGTGCGAGCGGAAAACCACACCTTCATCCGTGATTTTGCGCAGATCGGCGAGGCTGAACACTTGAAAGCCGCCCGAATCGGTGAGGATCGCTCCCGGCCAGGACATGAAGCGATGTAGTCCGCCGAGCTGGCGAATCTTTTCGTGGCCGGGGCGCAAATACAGGTGATACGTGTTGCCAAGCAGAATCTGCACGCCCAGTTCGGTGAGCGCCTGCTGCGTGAGGCCCTTCACTGTTCCGGCCGTGCCCACCGGCATGAACGCGGGCGTGTCGATCACTCCGTGCGGCGTCGTCAGCCGCCCGAGCCGCGCGCCGGTCGGATCGGTTTTCAGAATTTCGAAGTGGAATTCCATCCGATTGAGTTTAGCAGGACGGAAGTCGGCTTTTGATCCCCGGAACAAAATTTAATTTGCGACGGGATGTTCCGTCACGGGTCGGGCTTGATAACCCAAGTGGCTTGGGTTATAGTGTACTACGTGGCATCGCTTCGTTTCGGCAATGTCAGGTTCATCACTTATCCGCAAGACTATGAGCCGCGTCACGTTCATGGTTTCACGGCTGAGACTGAAGTTATCGTTGACCTTGGCATCGATGGAAATGTCGCACTCGCCGACCGGGCCGACTGCATTCGCCCGGACAACGCCAAGCGCGGTGATGTGCGCAAGATTTTGAGGGAAGCGGCGAAACATTTTGACGAGTTAGTTTCGCTGTGGGAGAAAATGCATGCGTAGAAGAACGCACAAAGTCCATGTTTCTAGCAGCCAGGTTGATTCTGCCATCGCGCGCGCGCGGCAATTCGAGACCAATGATCCACGCGTAGTTAGAGTGCAATATGAGGCGAAAGAGGATTTGGTGAGCCTCTATTTTGCCGATGGGTTTAGGATTTCAATTCCGCGAACGCAATTGCAAGGTCTTGAAGGCGCGAACCAATCGCAGCTATCAAAAATCGAAATCGTGGGCAATGGGACAGGCCTTCATTGGCCGATGCTCGATGTCGACCACTACGTTCTCGGGCTGCTTGCGCATCGATTTGGGACGAAACGATGGATGAACGAAATAGGGCGCAGGGGTGGATTGGCAAAGAGTGAGGCCAAGACCAAAGCCGCTAGAAGAAATGGTCTAAAGGGTGGAAGGCCGAGAATCAGCGCGCTTCAGAATACCAGACGATAAGAAACCAAAAGCCTGCGTTTGTCATTCCGAGGTTGCCGCGGCAACCTCGGAATGACAATTTTTGGACCTTTCTTTTCCGACGGTCAGCCTGCCGGCAATGCAGGAATTGCGGCGATGAGAGACTGCGTGTACGGGTGCGCGGGCGCAGAGAGAATTTGCGCGGCGGGGCCTGTTTCGACGATTCGGCCGGCCTGCATGACGGCGATGCGCGTGGCCAGTTGCGCGACGACGGGCAGGCTGTGCGAGATCAGCAGGTAAGTGAGCGCGAAATCGCGCTGCAAATTCTGCAGCAGCTCGAGAATTTGCGCGCCAACGGAAACGTCGAGCGCGGAGACCGGTTCATCGGCCACGACGAGGCGCGGACGGAGCACCAGGGCGCGCGCGATGCCGATGCGCTGGCGCTGGCCGCCGGAAAATTCGTGAGGGTAGCGAGCGAGCGCGTCTTCTCCGAGACCTGCGGCTCGCAATATTTCGACGACTCGCGCGCGGCGCTCGCCGCGGGAAAGTTGCGGCTCGTGAATTTCGAGCGGCTCGGCGACGATGGCGCCGACGCGCATTCTCGGATCGAGCGATGAGAACGGATCCTGAAACACCATTTGCATTTCGCGGCGCAGGGCGCGCAATTCCGCGCCGCGCGCCGCGAGAAAATCGCGGCCGTCGACCAGCAGCTCGCCGGAGTCCGGCTCGATCAAGCGCAAGAGCATGCGCGCGAGCGTCGTTTTTCCGCTTCCGGATTCGCCGACGATGGCGAGCGTTTCGCCCGCGGCAAGTTCGAGATTTACATCGTCCACAGCCGTGACGCCGGCGGGCGCGCCACCAAGGGAGAGCGATGAGCCCATCGCAAACGCGCTCGCCGGGGCGGAAAATGTTTTCCACAAATTGCGCGCTTCGAGTAGGACAGGCTTCAGCCTGTCGGTTTTCGGCCCGGTGGACGACGAGAACTGCGACAGGCTGAAGCCTGTCCTACTGGAATCCTTCATTCCGGCTTCTCCGCGATCAGCAGCAAAACTGTGTGCATGAATTCCAGAGCGCTGGCAGCTTTTTCCGAGCGGCGCGGGCGGAACCCGGAACGGTCGTTGCCGATGCAGCTTTCTATCATGCTGCGCGTTTGCACGTAGACGGGATCGCCGGGAGCTTTGCAGGCATTTCCCATCCAGACGTTGAAATCGTGCCAGTTGTCGTGGAGATTTTCAAAAACGACGCGCAGCCCCAAATCCCGGATCATCGCGTGGAAGTTCGCGACGCTTTGCGTACTGGTATGCGAAGGATCACGCACGCGCTCGACGCGATTCTGGAACTCGCCATCGCAGCCCTCGCGCACAATGATGTCCGTGATCGCCACGCGGCCTCCGGGCTGCAACACGCGCGCCATTTCGGCCAGGGCGCGCGGCGGATCGGTCATGTGGTGAAACGCGTAGCCGCAAGAAACGATCCCGGCGGCGCCGTCGGCAAAGGGCAGCGCGTAAATATCGGCGCAGACGAATTCGATATTGGAGATGCCATCGCGCGCGGCTTCGGCGCGGGCTTTTTCGACCATCGCCGGAGTCAGGTCCGCGCCGATGGCATGGCGAACGCGCGCGGCCAGCGGGCGCGTGTACGTGCCGGGACCGCAAGCAAGATCGATGGCCAGCATGTTCTTCGCGTTTGCGAGGCCCGCCGTGGCGCGTTCGGCGAGTTCCTCGCCTTCCTCGACTCGCGTGCGGCGGACCGTTCGGGCGAATGCGTCCGCGGTTTCCGTGAAGCGTTCGCGGATTTTGTCGTGGTGAGTCGGATCAGGGCTCATTGTTTTTTCAAATCCTTATTTTTCGTCGCAACGATGGGAACGAAGCATTCAGTGGCGCAGACTTCAGCCTGTGGGGGTTCGTCCTTGCAAGGACCAAAACCCACAGGCTGAAGCCTGCGCCACCGAATTCATTTTGCGTTTTTCTCGTTGCTTTCCGCAATCAAAATGCAGCGCGCCCGATGCTCGGGACCGGCGGCGCGCAAGTCAGGCATTGCCGCGGCGCATTCGGCGACGCGCAGCGGGCAGCGCGGCTCAAACGCGCATCCGGGAGGCAGCGCGGTGAGCGAGGGCACCGTGCCGGGAATCGGCTCCAGTTTGTGGCGCACGAGTCGCGGCGAAGCGCGCAAGAGGCCCGCTGTATAAGGATGCCGCGGGCGCTCGAGCACTTCGCGCGCCGGGCCCTCTTCCAAGATGCGCCCCGCATAAGTGACCGCGATGCGATCCGCCACTTGCGCGACGACGCCGAGGTCGTGCGTGATGAAAAGAAGCGCGAGGCCGAGATCGCGCCGGAGGCGGGTGAGCAATTCGAGAATTTGTTTTTGCACCGTGACGTCAAGCGCGGTGGTCGGCTCATCGGCGATGAGCAGGCGTGGAGCCTTTCCATTGTCCCCAGCGAGGGCCATGGCAATCATGGCGCGCTGTCGCAAGCCGCCCGAGAGCTGGTGCGGATACTGGCGCGCACGCATCGCAGGCTCGGGCACAGCGGCGCGTTCCAGCGCCGCGAGCACGCTGCGATCGATTTCCCCGCGCGAAAGTTCGGCATGATGCGCGCGAATCGCTTCGGCAATTTGCGCGCCCACGCGCATCACGGGATTGAGCGCGGTCATGGGCTCTTGAAAAATCATGGCGATGTCGCGCCCGCGCACGCCGATTCGTTCGCGCTCGGCAAGCGTGAGCAAATTCACACGCGACGCTGCAGCGCCGTTCGCGGCGGAGAACCACGCTTCGCCGCCCACGCGAGCGCCCGGCGGCAGCAAACCCATCAGCGCCAGCGCGAGCATCGATTTGCCGCTCCCCGATTCACCGACAAACCCCAGCGATTCGCCCGCGTCGAGCGCAAACGAAATGTCGTCCACCGGGCGAATCCATCCCCCCGCAGTAGGAATTTCGACGGTGAGGCCACGCAGCTCGATCAGTGGAGACATCGCGTTACATCATAAGACGGATTCCGCGGGAAAGTGAGGAACAGAACGATTGTTAATCTTTCGGAGGTGACGTGCTTAGGTCTAATTTGTCAAGGAAAGCAATCACTCGCCTCTGATACTCTGCGGGTTCTGCACCGATGGCCGAGGCATGGTCCGCACGCGGCACCTCCCATAGTTCCTTCGGTCCCATGGCAGCCCTGAAAATCCGGCGAGTATGTCGGCATGGAATTATGCGGTCGGATCCATCGCAAATCAGCAATACAGGGAAAGGTCGCGAGCTGACAGATTTTTCAGGCGATACTTCATCGACTGAAAATCCGCCTTCCTTCTGCGCCGTGGATATTGCGGTCCATGTACCAGGGCGGAAAAGCGTCTTGCCCAGCCACGGTGACCAATGCAAGCCCGCATAGTCGAAGGTGACTTCGCGCAAATCACTAAACGAGCTCTCAGCCACGACGCCTGCGATTCGCGGCTCAATAGCGCCCGATTGCAAAGCGATGGCGGCACCCATCGAGGAACCCAGCGCATAGAGGTTGCGAGGAGTGTCCGTCGTATTTAGTGCATCGATAATGGCGTGCGTATCTCGCCGCTCGAGCCATCCGTATGTTGCCATCTTGCCGCCACTTTCACCATGAGCACGGGCATCCATCATGACAACGCTATAACCGTGGCGCAGTAACAATGCAGCCTGTCCAGTCATCCCCGTACGATTGTCCGACACGCCGTGAAAAAGCAGAACCCAATCCCCATTGGCGCCGGGCGGGCGGACCTTCCAACCGCGCAACAGGACACCGTCCGGCGCCGGAACAGTGAAACCTTCGGGGGTCGCACCGACTGTTTCCAAAACTCGTTTGGTCGCTCGAATCGAAGACGGGGTCAACGGCCGCACCATCGGATGCAAGACTCCGTGGCCTAGCATTTCACCTATAACTGCAGAGCCCAAGAATGCAATCAGCGCGACGGCAAAAATACCAAGATAAATTGCGCGCTTCATTTAGTGACCAGTGTAACCGGGCAGGGCATTCGCCGTGAGACGCTTTCTCTTGAAAGTCCTCAAGGGTCAACGGGGCGACCTCGACTTCCCGAAGCCGATAGAATGAGGCAGACTCTTGCCGAGCAGTTTTTTCCACCCACCCCGAGCGATCTTAATGTATAGATAAGCCCAACCGGATCCGAACGAGTCTGGAAAATATTCCGAGGAGAAACCGAAATGCTGATAAAAAATATTGCTTTGAAAGTCGCGGTGCTGAGCGCTGTGATCGCCGTGTTCCCGGTGCTCGCGCAGGAAGTGGAACCGAAGCCGACGTGCAATCACTGTCAGGCCGTGTACGTTCCGAAGAGCGAGTTGGACGGCTATAACCAGCGGGCCATCGAGCACAAGCTCGTGGATCAGCAGGTGCGCTCGGTGGATGTTGGCAAGGTGCAGGTTGGCATCGGGAGCATTTACCGCGGAAAGCTGGGCCAGGCCACAGGCGCGGAAAACATCGTGGCCGAAGCGGTGGCCGAGCACGAGCAGGTGAGCGAGGTTTACTACGTCATTGAAGGGTCGGCGACGCTTCTAACGGGGCCGGACCTGGTGGACCCGAAGCCGCGGCCGAGCACGCTGAAAACCGTGCGCGAACAGAATGGTCCCGGCTTCAGCGCTGCTTCGATCAAGAATCCGGAAGTTCATGAACTGAAGGCGGGCGACATGATTATAATCCCGGCGGGGACAGGGCACTGGTTCACGAAAATTGACGATCACATCCGCTACGTGATGGTGCGGCTCGACCCGGACAAGATCCTTCCGCTCAAGAACGAGGCGCAATCGCTGAAGTACCTGGCGAGCCCCTATAGCCCGACGCAGGGGAATTTTTGATCCAGAATTCTCGCCAAAGAATATGGCAGCCGCAACTTGCAATGCCCTTGGCGCGCGATGTGTTGTGGCGCCGGCGTCTCGCCGGCGTTTTTGCGCAGTGTGAAGATAAGAAGAATCGCCGGCGAGACGCCGGCGCCACGAAAAACCTGCGATCTTCGGTGAATCAGAAAGATCAGATTTCGCCGTATGGAATAAGGTGACGCGATGCCGACCGCGGAATGTCCGCAATGCCACATGCCCACGGCGAACGCCATGGGCAAAACGTATTGCCCGCAGTGCGGGTGGAATCGCGGCGAGGCAGAGCAGCAGACGCGGCTGTTTCTGCGTCTGCTGCCGGTGCTCGTGGTTTTGTTCGACGCGCCGCTGATCGTCTGGATTTTCATCGGTCACGCCGAGATTTTCGTTCTTGCCGTGCTCGGCCTCGTCGCGATTGTTCCGGCGATTCTCGTGGTCCTCGTGGTGAAGGGAAAAATCCGCATCGGGGCGGTCGGTCACGATCCGGGGAGGCCGTCGTGATGGCGCCATTTCAAAACGAAGGAACTCCCGGCGACGCGCCAGGCGGTGTCGCGGGGCCCTATGACGAAATGAGCCGAGCGCTTGCCGCGCTGCCCCGGCCGCGTCCCGTGCGCATGAGCCGCCGCGGAAAAATTATCGCCGTGGTCGTCTTGATTGCGTTGCTGGCATCGTTGGGGATTTATGCCGCCGCCGGCGTGCTGGCGCAACGGGCCGCGGGAGGGCAGGACGTAGGTGCATCGCAGTTTCCGGTGTACGCGCTTTCGATTGCCTTCATCGTGGTGTTTGCCGTCGTGATGCTGAATGTAATCGGAAGGCAGAAGCGCCTGCTCGCCGAGGGAGAAATCGCCACGGCGCAAGTAACTAAACATTGGATGGCGCGCAATGGCCCAAATATTTTCTATGAGTTTACGACGCCTCTTGGCGAACATTTCTCCCGCGGCGCGGCAGACGGCTCGACGAAGCTTTCCGTGGGAATGACCGTGCCGGTTTTTTACGATCCGCAGAAGCCAAAGAGGCAGCTCGCCTTGTGTGCGTCCTTCTATGAGGTGGTCCTGCCGGGGAAAGAATAAGATTTCGGAGCGAGTAAGTGGAGGCAGCCTCAACGTCGTGGCCGCACCCTTCGTCAGGATAATGAGGCGTGACCTACAAAGCGAATGACTAGTGCGCGGCAGCCTGTGAGGCGAGGTCGCGACCCTCGATCATTATGGCTTGAAACGCCGAATCGGTCTGCACGGCTTCTCGGGTAAGCGACTGCAGCCTGGCGCTCATTTCCTTCACTCGAGGGTCGCTCGGGTCCTGGTTGCCCTTGAGGCTATCCGTGGAAGCCAAGATTTGCCTAGCCTTTTGAATCAGATCCCGAGCCTGCGCAACATAGACCTGCTTGGCGGCGAATAATCGTTCCTCCCATTTGGCGCGGCCCGGAAAATCATTGTCATTGCTGTTCAGTACATTGCGCACCAGCGTGGCGCGGTCCAAACCTTCTACCCGGTCCACGACGGTTTCCAGCATCGCGAGTTTCTCGGCTGGAGAAGGGTCTGCACCGGTCTTGCCGCCGGACGTCGCTTGAGAGGTTTGGCCAAGCCCGCCGCCCAAGGTGGCGGAGGCGCCGCCCGAGCCGGAGGGGAGGTCGTCGTTGGTAAGAACCTTTGCAGTGGGCTTATTGGTCTTGTCCTTGTCTTTGTCTTTCTGGGCTTGCCTCGCCAGGTCGCCCAGCGAAGGGGAATTCGCCGGCGAATCTTGGGCGCGCGCGGATGCGAAAGTGATCAGGGCCAGCGCGCACGCTGCGATGAGGGTCAAACTCCGCGCCATGGGTTCCTCCTTTGAGTGACGATCCGGGCTCGCCAATCCCTCTGGATGCTCCTTCGATGCTTGCCGATAGAATGGAAACAAGCTATGGACCGGGAGTACTGACATGCGGAAAGAGTAATCCGGCGTAGTTCAGCGAGCCGAGGGTGGGGCGTTGCGGCGGGAGGCGGATTTACTTCAATCGCGCGACGAGCAGGAGCAGCGTGAATATCACGACGGGAATCATCAGGAGCATGGTGTAGGACAGGATCCTTTTCAGAAAAGGAAGACGTACCGGCTTTCGTTCTTTGCGAGCCGAGCGGTCGATGACCTCGACGCTTGTCGGATCGGCCAGCGCGGCAGCGAATTCCCGCGCGCCCGCAAAACGATTTTCCGGATCGCGCTCCATCGCGCGGTACAGAATTTCCTGCATCTGCAAGGAGATTTCAGGATTGATCTCACGCGCGGATGGCGGATCGTTCACCAGCCGGTCATTCATGACCGCGAATGGATTGGGACCGTCAAATGGCGTATGCCCGGTCAGCATTTCAAAGAGGATGACACCGAGAGCGTAGACGTCGCTCCGCCCGTCATTGTGCTTCCGCTTGATTTGCTCGGGCGAAATATAGTCGGGAGTGCCCATGGCGTTTGAGAATTTGGAAAACGTAAGGCGGCGCATGCCTTCGCTGGCGGAGATGCCGAAATCGATGAGCTTGGTCGTGTCTCCCTCGCCCACCATTATGTTTTCCGGTTTCAGGTCGCGGTGCACCACGCCCAGGTTGTGAATGTAATCGAGGGCTTCGCAGACTCCGATCGCGATGTGGGTCGCTCGTTCGGCGGAAAGTTTTCCTTCTTTCGAGAGAATTTCGCGCAAGAAGCGCCCGTCCACCCATTCCATCACGATGCAGATCTGGTCCATCTCGCCGCTGTCGAGCGTTCGCACGACGCCAGGATGCTTAAGCTTCTTGCCAATGGCGATTTCGCGTTGGAAGCGGCTATAAAAAACGGGATCGCATTCGAGTTCGGGATGCGGAATTTTGATCGCAACAAGTTGGCCGGTGCGCAGATCCGTAGCGCGATAAATGGTGGTCATGCTGGTGCGCGCGGCAAGGGCTTCAATACGGAAGTACTCGAACCGCTCGCCCGGTTGAAGTTGCTCCGTCAACATTTGCCGCATCCTCCACGCGCCCAACGACACACGGTTACCTGCAATCAAAATAGCTTTTGGCCTCTAAAGAAGGTGTAAACGAACCGTAGAATGCGCATAAACAACAGCAACGACTTTGGAATCAACTGGTTGGGTGTTGGCTCCTCAAGTGCAGGGATGGCGCTAGCCCTGGAAGGGCCGAGGCAATGCATCTCGGTGGAATGATTTCGGTACAAGAGGGTTCATTATTCTTGGACCTGAGACAACATTGCCGCTAAACTTGGCGCAGATGCCGAAGAGTGGCTCTCCCGATTTTGAAATGACCCCGGATCCTCCATCGACCCCTAGCTGGAAAGCGCTTTTTCGCGTTCCGGGTTTTCCCTTTTTTTTCGTGGCGATGCTGGTGTCACTGTTTGGGACGGGGATGAATTTTGCCGGAGTGACCTGGTATGTTCTGGGCGCGACCCACTCCACGGTGAAGGTCAGCCTGATCGTGATTCTGGTGACGCTGCCGGGACTGGTGGTGCCTCCATTCGGGGGAGTGCTCATCGATCGGGTGGACCGGCGCTATTTGGGAATCACCATTGACGCGGCGCGCGCGGCGATCGTTCTGGGGACGGCCGCGCTGGCCTACGCGGGACATCTGGCGATGTGGGAATTGTATTCGATGGTTTTGCTGTTGGGCGTGGGATTCGCGATTTATTGGTCGACCACGAATGCACTGATCCAGGAGCTCGTACCGCAGGAAAAATTGATCACGGCCAATGCCACCGTGCTCATTGCCGTGCAAGGCGGAATGGCCGCTGCGGGCGCGCTGGTCGGATTCATTTACGAACGCGCGGGACTGGCCGGAATTCTCGGCATTGATGGAACGACCTACCTCATCTCCGCGATTTGCCTGCTGCTTTTGCGGCATGGGTATTACGCGCCAAGGGAAGCTTACAACACGAGGCTGACGTCCGCGTCCCCGACCATAGAAGCACCCCCGGAAATGTCCGAACCTTCGCTGATGCGTACCGAAGCGTTGCTGACTCCGGTTTCCAGCGTGTTCGTGGACATCGCCGAAGGGCTCGCGTATTTGTGGGAACAGCCGCGCGTGTTGGCGCTGGGGATCACTTACTCCTGCATGATGGCCGGAGTCATCAGCGCGAACGTGCTCGTGGTGGCCCTGGCCAAGGATTTGCTCTCGGCGGGGCCCCGCGGATATGGATACATCGGTCTTGGGTGGGCCGGCGGTGCGATCGTCGGTGGCCTCGCCGCGGATTCGCTGGCGCGGAAAAAGCCGTACGGCGTGCTCGTCGCTGCGCTCACGATCCTTGCTGTGGGGCACACACTATTTCCCTTCGCAAGAGTGCTGGTGGTGGCGGTGGCGATGAATGCCCTGTTCGGGGCGTGCCGCGCGCTGGGTGGGGTCTTGACGCAATCCTCGATCATGACTGCGGTGCCGGCGCGGCTCATGGGACGCGCCCAATCGGCGTTCTCGGTGATTGCGACGATCCTGCAGGTCATCATGAGCTATGCGCTCGGGTGGTTCGCGCAGAATTTCAAGCTTTCCATCGCTTTTCTGTTGCTCGGCGCGATCTACGGCGGTGCAGTCTTGGCGGCGCTGCGCGTGCGCTCGCTGTCGCTCGGCACGGGGAAAACGACCACGGCGACGGTTTAGGAGCGCATTCTTTAGCCTGCGGGGTTTCTCTCGCACGAGCAAAAACAAACCCCACAGACTGAAGTTTGTGCTACTTAACTGCGATGAGGAGCGGCTCGATGAAAGTTTTCATCGCTGGGTCTTCCGGAGTTCTGGGGCGGCGCTTGGTGCGGCAACTCGTGGCGCGAGGACATTCGGTGGTCGGGCAGGTGCGCAGCGCGAAAGCGGAAAGCGCCGTGAGGGAAGCAGGCGGCGAGGCGCGCCACGCGGATTTGTTCGATGCGGAATCCCTGGCCAGGGCGGCGGAAGGCTGCGACACCGTCATCCACGCGGCCACGGCGATACCCACAAAACAAAAGACGACTCCCGACGACTGGGCGATGAACGACCGGATTCGCCGCAAAGGCACGCGCTGCCTCACGGAAGCCGCCGCCAAAATCGGCGCGAAAACTTACATTCAACAAAGCGTAGTCTGGGTAGCCAATCCCAAAGATGGATCGGCGTTCGACGAGGATTCGCCGATCGTGCAGGACTCGCTCGTGCAATCCTCCGTGGATGCGGAAGCGATTGCACGCGAAGCGGGATCATCGGAAGGATTCTCTACGGCCATCCTGCGCGGGGGCGCGTTCTACGACTGCGATTCCGCGCACATACGCATTCTCGCCGAAGGAATTCGGAAACACGCCATGCCCATCATCGGACGCGGGGACGCGGTGTGGTCCGTGATCCACACCGACGACGCCGCGAGCGCTTATGTAGCCGTCGCCGAACGTCCGCGCGACGGAGTGTGGCACATCGTCGACGATGAACAGGTTTCGGTTCGCGTTTTGCTCGAAACCATTGCAGAGCGCCTTGGCGCTCCCCGCCCGCGCCGCGTTCCCGTTTGGCTCGCAAGGTGGCTCGCCGGCGAACGCGCCGTGGCCTATTTCACAAGATCGACGCGCACAACGAACGCGCGTTTCCGTCGCGATTTCGGCTGGGCGCCGCGCTATCCAACGTATCGCGAAGGTCTCGATCAAATTGTTGCTGCGTGGAATGCGGAAGCTGCGCGTCAGGCTACTGCCTGAACTGCGGAGGTGGCAAATCGAAATAGAACACGATAGCATTCAACGATTGAGGTATTCCGATGCTCGTAAAGAATTGAGGTCTACAACGACGGTGAATTCTGGTGCGCGAGCGGCATTGGCGAGGACATTTTCACGCAAGGACAGACTCTAGATGAACTGTACGCCAACATCGAAGAGGCTGTTTCTGTTCACTTTGAAGATGGGGAACCGTTGGAGAAATGAAGAAATATCTCATTGTCATCGAGCGAACTGATGGCGGTTACTCCAGCTATTCGCCTGACCTTCCGGGTTGCGTGTCCACCGGAAAATCGCGCGAAGAAGCGGAAAAAAACATGCGCGAAGCGATTGAATTTCACGTTGACGGTTTGCGACAGGAAGGCTATCCGGTCCCCGAACCACAAACGACTTCATCGTACGTCGAACTTCCCGCTTAACCCAAATTTGGCTCAGAGGTAATCGCGCGAAGAGCCCTCGAGGAAGGCGCGGAGCTTGCGCGAGCGCGACGGGTGGCGCAGCTTGCGCAACGCCTTGGCTTCGATTTGGCGGATGCGCTCGCGGGTGACGGCGAAGGACTGGCCGACTTCCTCGAGCGTGTGTTCGGAGCCGTCGTCGAGGCCGAAACGCATCTTGATGACTTTTTCCTCGCGCGGCGTCAGAGTCTTCAGGACGGAAGAGGTTTGTTCTTTCAAATTCAGGTTGATGACCGCGTCGGAGGGCGAGACCACGGCCTTGTCCTCGATGAAATCGCCGAGATGCGAATCTTCTTCTTCGCCGATCGGCGTCTCCAGGGAAATTGGTTCCTGCGCGATTTTCAGAATCTTGCGAACTTTCGCCACGGGAATATCCATGCGCTTGGCGATTTCCTCGGAGGTGGGTTCGCGGCCGAGTTCCTGCACGAGTTGGCGGCTGGTGCGAATCAGCTTGTTGATCGTCTCGATCATGTGCACGGGGATGCGGATGGTGCGGGCCTGGTCGGCGATGGCGCGGGTGATGGCCTGGCGGATCCACCAAGTGGCGTAGGTTGAAAACTTGTAGCCGCGGCGCCACTCGAATTTGTCGACGGCCTTCATCAGGCCGATGTTGCCTTCCTGAATCAGGTCCAGGAACTGCAATCCGCGATTGGTGTATTTTTTCGCGATCGAAACGACCAGGCGGAGGTTGGCCTCGATCAATTCTTTTTTGGCTTGCTCGGCTTCGGCTTCTCCCCGAAGTATCACCTGAAGCATGCGCTTCAAATCGGTGAGGCCGGTTTCGCTGGTCACTTCGATCTCGCGCAGCTCGGTGCGGCGCGTGCGCAATTCCTTGCGCGCTTCGGCGGCGTTGTCGCCCTTGGAAGCGTCGGCGCGGCGCTCGAGCTTGCCGGCTTCGCGTTCGAGGGATTGCAACCGCTCGACGGTGTGGCGGATCTTGTCGATCAGCCGCTTTTTTTCAAACAGGTGAAACTCGATCGAGCGCGCCAGTTGAGACATCTCAATGCGCAGGCGCGAAACGTGATACTTCAAGCGAATGTAGGGGCGCTTCTTCGACTTGGTCATCCGCTCGAGCTTTGTGGCTTCGCGCAGGCATTCGTTGTACAACTTGGCGATCTTGTCGAGGACCTTGAGCGTTTTCTTGGTCTTGTTTTCGATTTTCTCTTCGGTCAGCTCTTCGTCGTCGAACTGGACGATTTCCTTGATCGAGCGGGTGCCTTTGCGGAGGTCGTCGCCAATCGTCAGCAGTTCTTTGAGAATGATCGGGGAGCGCGTGATCGTTTTGAGGACGAGCAATTGCCCGCGCTCGATGCGCTTGGCGATGGCCACCTCGCCCTCGCGCGTCAGGAGCGGCACGGTGCCCATTTCGCGCAGGTACATGCGAACGGGGTCGTTCGTCTTTTCGAGCATTCCCGGCGTGAGGTCGAGTTCGCTCGAGTCTTCCGCGACGGGAAGTTCGTCCTTGGATTCGATTTCGGGAGCTTCGGCTACAGTGGGATCGGCGGTCGCGCGGGCGGCTTTTGCCGCGGCCGCGTCTTCGTATATATCAATTCCGTATTTCTCGAAGGTGGAGAGAAGGTCGTCGATTTCCTCTGAGGAATGGACTTCGGCGGGCAGGATGTCGTTTACTTCGTCATAGAGCAAGTACCCGCGCTCCTTGCCCATGGCAATGAGCTGCCGTACCTGATCGTATTTCTCTTCGATAGCCAGCGCCAAGGAGTCCTCCAAAATATTGGCAGAAGCAGCCCTTACAACGACGCGTTACCGCAAAACAGGCCCCGAATCCACTATCGGCAAAATCCGCAACCACCGAAACTCAAGTTTCGCAACTCGTGCTCAAAAATGACTCTGCATGCGGCTCAGTGATGTGATTCTTGCCTCGCAAACGATGCATTCGGCTCCGCATGCATCCGGATTTCGCAAGGGAGATCCCCACACGCATTTAGATGCAACTTGGCATTCCTGCGTTACGGTGCCACCGGGGCGAAACCGGATCAAGTTATTTATATGGACGCGGGCAAATGCGTCAACTCTTTTGTTTATCGGGTATTAATCAATAGAACCACCGAAACGCGCACGGAAGATCGGAAGAGTCGAATTGCGGAGGCTTTTAGTAGCACAGCCACTCTTGGCTGTGCGCTTTTGTGAGTTGATGGCGGACGATTTGCCGAACTACGTTTGGAAAACCCGCACAGCCGAGAGTGGCTGTGCTACTGAAACCTGCTCTGAATCGAGTTTTTCCGCGAGAACTAAAGACCTTGCTTAGTCGCTGGGATTCATGAACAGGAGGGTCCAGCCGCCGGCGAAGCTCTTGCTTGCGCTCCAGAAGACGCCGCAATTCCCCGCCCGCGCCTGCGCCCGCGGCTGCCGCAAAGGACTCGATCTGTTTCTGGACGGCGGTCAATTCCTCTTCCGCGCGGCGCCGGCGCAAAACCAACAGGCAGCTTTGGGCTTCTTCCCAGGTAGGCGGGGCGGCGGATTCGAACGCGATTTCGAACAGGAGCCGGCGGTCGCGCTCTTCCAGCGCCAGGGCCAGTTCGGCTGCGTCCGGGCGGACGCCCGTTGCGCAGGCCTCAATCAACACGCCGAGGATGCGCTCGCTTTCCAGGCCGCGGTGCAGCTCCTCGGCGCGAATTTCCTGAGCGAGCTGCGAGCGAAACTCTTCGGCTTCGATCAGCATCTGCACGAGGCGCCGCTCGGCGGGTTTTCCCACGCGGCCCACGAGTTCCGGGCGGGCCTTCACTTCGCTGCGGCGCTCGCTCGCCGCTTTGCGCATCGATTCGCGCAGCACCGGCTCCTCGATGCGCAGTTGCTGCGCGATGCGCGTGGCCCACTCCGAGCGCAGGATGCGGTCCGGAATGCGCTGCACGTAGGGCATGAGGAAATTTACCGCGCGAAGTTTTCCTTCCGCTGTGGACATGTCCATTTTGCGGGCGCGTGAAATCAGATAGTCGACATACGGCGGGGCTTCGTTCAGCAATTTCGTGTAGGCCGCGGCGCCTTCGGATCGAATGAAGCTGTCCGGGTCCTTGCCGCCGGGGAGAGCGAGCACGCGCACTTCGGCGCCCTGCTCGAGCAAGATTGTCAGCGAGCGCTCGGTGGCGGCCTGCCCTGCCGTGTCCGGGTCGTAGTTGACGATGATGCGGCGCGTGAACCGGTTCAGGAGTTTTACTTGTGGTTCGGTGAGGCTGGTGCCGCAGCTGGCGACGACGTTCGAGATTCCCGCGCGTGCCACGGCGATAGCGTCCATGTAGCCCTCAACCAGCACGGCGAAGTCGAGCTGGCGGAGCGCTTCCTTCGCGCGATCGAGATGATAAAGAATGTTGCTCTTCGTGTAGATGGGAGTTTCGGGCGAGTTCAGATATTTCGGCAGGTCGTCGCCCAGCGCGCGGCCGCCGAATGCGACAATTTTTCCGGAATCGTTGGCGATGGGAAACATCACGCGGCGGCGGAAACGATCAAACAACCGGCCGTTCTGGTCGCGGCTAAACAAGCCCGACGCCTCGAGCACTTTCTCCGGATATTTCTGCTTGAACGCGCGCAGCAGAGCTTCTCCGCCGGACGGCGCGAAGCCGATGCCGAAGCGCGCCATGGCCTCGGAGTCGAGCCCGCGGTCGAGCAGATACGCTTTTGCGGCGCGGCCTTCCGGCGTTGCGTTCAACTGCTGCACGAAAAACGCCGCCGCTTCACGATGCAATTCCACGAGCGAGGTGCGTTGCTGATTTTCCTTGCGCTCCTCGGGCGTGCGTTCCCGCGCGCGCGGAATCGCGATGCCGCATTTTTCCGCCACGGCGCGCACTGATTCCGGAAACGTGATCTTGTCCATCTCCATCACAAATTTGAAAACGTCTCCGCCCGCGCCGCAGCCAAAGCAGTGATAAATCTGTTTCACAGGATGCACCGCAAACGACGGCGTCTTTTCGGAATGGAACGGGCACAGCCCCGTGAAATTCTGCCCGGACTTTTTCAGGCGGACGTATTCGCCCACCACGCGGACAATGTCCGCCTGCTGCTTCACGCGATCCGCAAATGAGCCCGCTTCCGCCATGTGAGTACGATTGAAACGCTCGGATGCGTATTGTACACGCCGCGGAGCTTCGACGTCGCGCGTGGGTTAACCCAGGAACGCCAATCTCCTGATTGGCGGCATGCGACGCGCCAATCGGGAGATTGGCGTTCCCGGCTTCTCTCCGCTCACGCGTGGCATTGAAAAATAATTCACTTCTATCGGAAGATGCTCAGGCGTATAAGTATTGCCTCCCCGCGGGCCGTACAGAAATTTTAATCAGGAGGATTCTAATGAGCACACAAGAGAATTTGCAGGTCGTAAAGAATGGATACGCCGCATTCAGCCGGGGCGATATTCCGGGTCTGCTGGCGTTGCTGGCGGAAGACGTTGAGTGGCAGATTCCCGGACCAGGATTGCCGCTTGCCGGCACGTATCGCGGGCACGATGGAGTCGCGAATTTCTTTCAAAAACTGGCCGGGGACACAGAAATTTTGGATTTCCAACCCCGCGAATTCCTGGCCGATGGCGACCGCGTTCTCGTGGTCGGCTGGGAGCGCGCGAAAGTGAAAGCGACGAACCGGACCGTTGAGGTCGACTGGATCATGTCGTTCACCGTTCTCAACGGCAAGGTCGCGAAATTCCGCGAGTACACCGACACGAAGGCGCTTGCTGATGCCTATGGCGCAGCCGCTCGCGCCGCCGGCTAAACCCGCAATCTTCATTCAGTTGAATATTCTTGGGGGGGGCGATCTCTTGCAAAGCCCCCCTCGGGAAATACGCCCCGCACGCCCCTTGGAACTGAACCAACATTTTCTTGGTCGCTTACAGAAAGGGAAGATTCATCACGGAAGGGCGCGAAAACCGAGGCCGACGTGGGTGAAATGCCGGTCCGCCGTCAGGATATCAGTGATCCCGAGTTCCACCATAATGGCTATTGTCGAAAGATCCGTAAACGATATTCTTGGCTTGTCCGAAAATCGCTTCCGCAGGTCGATTGTTCTAGAAAATCGGGCGCTGGTAACCTCCTGTATGTCAATGAAAGGCGACCGCACGACATCTGTTGTGAAATGCCACGCATCCTCGAATGGCCGGCGCTTGAACAAGAGCGTAAATGTCTCGTCCAGGATGAAATTCGACGTGACGGCGCCGCCGGAACGGCGGGCTTGCCGGAAGATTTCCGCGGCAGCTTCGTGGCCAGAGTCCCCCCGGTCGGCGACGGCCACCCAGCCCCATGTATCTATTAAAAGCTTCACGCAGGATCGTCACCGTACAATTCTTCATCAATATTTTGGGATAACGTGCCATCGGAAATGGACCCAATCACACTGAGGAACGGGTCTGGAATTTCATTCATTATTGCCATTAGTTTTCCCAGTGTGCGCGGGCCGAATACTCCATTTTTCACCGCACTCCGAAACAACTCGACAAATTTTTCTTCGTCGACTACGAGATGAACGCGGTTATGCTGCCCGTCCTTGTTTTTGCAAAATCGGAGCGCTTCCCACGTGGTGCCATTCACCTGGAAGAGGTTTCTCTCAATGCGAGCCTCGTTGTGTTCGTCCAAATTACAAACGCCGACGGCTCTTTGTTCGATCGTGTTCATTTTGGACATGACTACCAGATGCTCCCACTGGATTCTACTAGAATCTAGTAGATTCTACTAGATTCTACTGATCATTTCAACCCCTTTGGCCACCATCCTCGTGTCATTATTCTTTCAGTTCGACTAGGGTAATTGCCTGCCCGCCGCGGTCCTCGGCTTCAAAACGGATCGATTCGACAAGCGGGTGCGTCTTCAGGAATTCGGCGAGGCCGCGGCGCAATGCGCCTGTGCCATGGCCGTGGATAATGCGGACTTGCGAGGTGCCGGCGAGGGCGGCCTGATCGAGGAATTTGTCCACCCGGCGCGTCGCTTCTTCGACCGTGCAGCCGATCAGGTTGATTTCTTCGCCGGCAGGTTCGGTCGAAGGCTGCGTGCGGACGGTGACGCCTTGCGGCAAGACGCGCTTCGCCGGAGCTTCCTCGCCTACGATCGCGGTGATGTCGGAGAGCGCGACTTTCATTCGCAGCGGGCCGGCTTCGACTTCGGCGCCGTCGTCGTCACTGCGGCGCACCGTCAACGGGGCGGCCAGGCCGCGCACGCGGACGCGCACGCCGGGAACGAGGTCGCTCTGCGCCACGGGCTTGGAAGATTGCGCCGCGGCGACTCCCAAGTCGGCTTGCGATTCGGCCAGGTGCGCGACGGTTGCGGCGTCGGCTTCTTCGCGGGCGTCGCCGCGCGCTTTCACGAGTTTCTTGTGCGTCTGTTTTTCGAGTTGTGCACGCAGTTCTCGTTCCTTCACGCCCTCGATGGCGTGCGCCACTTCCTTTTCGTGTTTCTCGATGGTCTGAACGAATTGGTGCTCGAGTTCCTTCAGGCGGGTTCGTTGCCGGTCGGTCCACTCGGTCTGCAATCGTTTTTTTTCCTCGGCGAATTCCTGCGCGGCGCTCGCGGCTTCGCGCTTGAGCGTCTCAAGTTCGTCGCGGCTGCGATGCAGGTAGGCGATCAGCGCGGCGGCTTCGTGCGCCTCGGGCGAAAGCTGCGCGCGCGCCCGGTCGATCACTTGCGCGGGCAGGCCGAGGCGGCGCGCGATGTCGATGCCGCTCGAACCGTCCGGGCACGCCGACCATCAGGCGATACGTCGGCCGCAAATTCACTTCGTCGAATTCGACTGCGGCGTTGAGGACGCCCGGTGTGGTTGAAGCGTACGTCTTCAGGCGGTCGTGGTGCGTGGTCGCGAGCGTCAGGCAGCCGCGCTCGCGGAATTCATCGAGCAAGGCGACGGCAAGCGCCGCGCCCTCTTCCGGAGCTGTGCCGGTGCCCAGTTCATCGACCAGCACGAGCGAGCGTGGCGTGGCGGCTTCGAGCATGGCGCGCACGTTGAGCATGTGCGCGGAAAACGTGGAGAGATCGGCGGCGATGGATTGTTCGTCGCCGATATCCACAAGAACGCGATCGACGAGAGGAAGGCGGGCCGTCTCCGCGGCGACGGGAATGCCGGACTGCGCCGAGAGCACGGCGAGACCAACCGTTTTGAGCGCGACGGTCTTGCCGCCGGTGTTGGGCCCGCTGATGACGAGTACGGTCTTCGCTCCTCCAAGAGCAAGCGTCATCGGGACAACGCTTCGGCCATGAGCGCGCAGCGTATCGGCGAGGACAGGATGCCGCGCGTCTTTTAGCTCCAGGGAAGACGATTCCACCGAAGCCTGATCAGGCAACTGATGATCCGGAGAAGACGGCTCAAGAGAATTTTCGTTTGTAAATTGGGGGAGCGTGCAATTGAATTCCCGAGCGAAACGAGCACGCGCGAATGTGGAGTCAAGTTCGGCAATCGTCTCAACCGCAAAGCGCAGCGGCTCAAGACTTGTTCGCAAGCGCCCGGTCAACTCATCGAGGATTCGCGCAATTTCCGCGGCCTCATCCTCGGCAAGCTGAACAAGCCTATTGTTGTGCTCGATGGTTTCAAACGGCTCGACGAAAACCGTTTGCCCCGTCGCGCTGGCGGCGTGCACGACGCCCTGTAGGTTTCGCCGCTCGGCCGCGCGCACTGGGATGACGAAGCGATCGTTGCGCAGCGTGACGTAATCTTCGCCGGCGTCGCCGCCGCGGGCGCGCAACATGCGCTCGAGCGTTTTTTGAATCGTTTCGCGCGTGCGGCCCATGCTGGCTCGAATCCGCTTTAGTTCGGGCGAGGCGTCGTCGCTGATTTCTCCGTTCGGCAGGACGGCGCGGCGAATGGCCGCCGAGAGCGGGCGAAGATCCGCAACGGAACTTGCGCGCGCGGAGAGCAGCGGAAATTGCCGCGACGTAGGACCAGAACCGGCGCTGCCACTTTCGCGAAAGGAATCACGCAGCGCGGCAGCCGTGTCCGCAAGCGACGCCGCATCGAGCAGCATGGGCGGCGTGAGCACGGCCACAGGCGCTTCGAGTTCCGCGAGCCATCGCGCTGGATCGGCCAGCGAACCGAATCCCATTTCGCTGCCGTCGCCCAGATAGCCGACCGCCTCGGCGATCAGCGCGAAGGCGGCCTCGAGCGCGGAGCGATCTTGCGAAAACGAAAGGGCGTCCACCGCGCGACGGCCGGGCGCGCAGGTCGTCTGGCGGCGCAACAGATCGCGCAGCCGGTCAAATTCGAGAATGTCCTCCGCGGTACGCGACACGTTTTCCTAATTATCCTTTCCATGCGGGGCGCCATTCGTGAGTCGCGCGGCCAAAAACTGCGCGGCTTCCGCGGGAGTGGGCGCCTGGTGCACCAGCGGATCGCTCGACTCGCCCCATCTTGAAGCGTGCCCGCGCTCAACTTCGCGCACGCGATCCAGAATCGGTTTCCAGAAATCTCCGAGCACGACGAACGGGCGCTGCTCCATCGCTTTTTTGTTGAGCATTTCCCAGACGACGGCGAGTTCGACGAGCGTGCCCGTCCCTCCTTTGCAGGCGACGTAGCCGTCGCCGAGGCGCACGAGTTCAAACAGGCGCTCTTGCCACGTGGCCACGCGAGTTTCCTCTTCCACCCAGCGATTCGCGCGCGGGCGGAAAAAACTGGACGTCACGGCAACCACACGTCCGCCGGACTCGCGCGCGCCGCGCGATACGGCTTCCATCACGCCGCCATAGCCGCCCGTGCAGACGGCAAATCCAGCCGCCGCGAGCGAGCGCCCGAGTTCGAGGGCTTCCACGTAATCCGCGTGCCCATCCTCGGGACGCGAACTTCCGAACACGGTGATCACTTTCGATTTCTCTGTCATGAGGTCATCGCACTTCAGGGCCTAAAGGCCGCGATAGTCGCCATTTGAATGTCGCGGCTGAAGCCGCGACCCACAAAGATTCTGACAAGCTTAAGTAGCACAGCCACTCTTGGCTGTGCGGTTTTCTCAACTTCCACGAATTCATAAACAACTGACAATCGCAAAACCCACACAGCCAAGAGTGGCTGTGCTACCAAAACCCGTTCCGGCTCGCTTTTCCTCCACTTCCTGTACTTCCTCTATTTCCTTCACTTCCTTTTCTTCGATTGCGGCGCCGGCCCCAATTCCTCCACCATCGCAACGCAAATCGCATCGATGACTTTGTTCGCGTCCTGGGCGTGAAGATTGTTGTTGTTACCTAGGATCGAAAACAACAGCCGCTCGCCATGAAGTGTCGTCGCGTAGCCCGAGAGCGCATTGCCATGTCCGATGGTTCCCGTTTTCGCGAAGATACGATCGGCTGCTGGCGTATTTTTCATGCGGTCCGAGAGCGTGCCGTCTTCGCCGGCCACGGGAAGCGTGGAACGATATAGCTCGCCCCAGGGCTGCGTGGCGGCATAGCGCAACAGTTGCACGACGGCGCGCGGCGTGACCAGGTCCTTGCGCGACAGGCCCGAGCCGTCGCTGAGCACAACGTCGCCGTCGGCGATGCCCGCGGCTCTGAAAAAATCCGACGCAAATTTCAAAGCGTCTTCGTAGTCACTGGCGCCCGCCTTTTCGTGCGCGGCCAGCAGCAAAAGAAGCTCCGCATGAAGGTTCTCGCTGTTCTTGTTCGTCAGGCGAATTTCATCCGAGAGCGGCACGGAAGTGTGTTCAGCGAGAACCATTGGTGGCGCGGCAGCGTCTACCGGCGGGCCTCCCGCGTGGCGCGCGCGGGGAATTCCATCGATTTTCACTCCGCGGCCTTCGAGAAGGCGCGCCAGAAGACTGGCCGCGTACTCGGCAGGCTCCTCGATGGCGATCGTGAGCCTGCGGGTCTGCGCATCGAGCGGCATCGTGCCGCTGAGGTGAATCACTCGCGAGCCCGGATCGCGCGCCACAGCCAATTTTTCCTCGCTGCCCCGAGCGCCGGTGCGAATCAAATCGTCAACGGAATAAAAGTCGGCGGCAAGCCCTGCCTCGTACCGCGCCGGCTCGCCTTCGTTCGCGGCAGGGCGCACTTCCAAGGAAAAAGTGTTGTCGTTGACGGCGATCGCGGAGACTGCGGCGCCGTAGGACCACAGGATATCGTCGACGAGCCAACCGCTCGGAAATTTTTCGTGCTGGAACATGGTGTCGTCGGCGATCACATCTCCGGTGACTTCCTTCACGCCGCGCGCCACGACCGCGTCGGCGAATTCAGCGAAAACCTTTTCGGGCGGCCCTTCGCGTTCCTCTTTCTTGCCATACGGAAATTTGCGGTTAGATAGATTGGCGTCGCCGCGGCCGGTCAGAACGAGGTCACCGATCAGCACGCCATTCGTATCGACTGTGCCGCTCGACGCGACGGCGGTCCGAACGCGAAAGTCCGGCCCGAGAGTGGCGAGAGCGAGAGCGGTAGCAAATAGTTTGGCGTTGGAAGCCGGCATGAAATATCCGCCGGGATTGCGCGCATAAAGAACTTCGCCCGTCGCGGCATCAGCGACCAGCACGCCCCACGCTCCCTTGTCCGGCCCTGCGGCGGACAGCGCGGCCTCGGCGCGCTGGCGGAAGCGCTCGACATCCGCGCGAGCCGCGGATTTGCTATTTGCCGCGGAGGCGCGTGAACTCGCCAAATTGGAAGGCCGCGATTGCGCCGCGGTGTGCGGCGTCCCAGCCGAGACAACCATGCCGAAAACAGCGCATCCAACCAGGAATGCGTGTACTTTTCGGTGCAAGGCCATCGATCCGCTCCTGTGGATACCGCGCGAACAAAAATCGATTATAGTCCACACGGTCGGCGGAACTGGAAACGAATGTGGTTTTTCAATTTGCGCATGCGCATTGCCACCCCCGTGATTTTTCAGATGGCGGCGGGCTGTGCATTGCACGAAAATGCGGGAAACCCTATTATGTGGATGGCATCCAGCCCCGTTTATGCTGTGCTCCACCTCGAGGAGGAATGAATTCATGAGAAAACTACTTTTGCTTGGGATGACTTTTGCTCTTACGGCAGCCCCTATGCTGGCTGCGTCGCCGGATAACGATAAGGAAACGGACCGGCTGGAAAACTCCGGCATGGTCATGGAAGAAATCATGAATATTCCGGACAATATTCCGCAGGACCTGCTCGACAAGGCGGAATGCGTCGTCGTTTTCCCCTCCGTGCTGAAGGCGGCGTTCGTTGTCGGGGGAAGCTATGGCCGCGGAGCGATGGTCTGCCGAAGCGGCGAGCATTTCACCGGTCCATGGGGCGCGCCCTCGATGGCGGCGCTGGAGGGCGGTAGCGTTGGATTTCAACTGGGCGGGCAGGCGACCGATTTCGTCCTGCTGATCATGAACCCGCGCGGCGCCACGGCGATTTTGAGCAGTAAAGTGAAACTCGGCGCGGACATGGCGGCAGCCGCCGGACCAAAGGGACGCGACGCCGCCGCAAACACGGATGCCACTTTGCGCGCGGAAATTCTCACCTACTCGAGGTCTCGCGGCCTGTTCGCAGGCATTTCTCTCGAGGGCTCGACCTTGAGGCCGGACAACGATGCCAACGAGAAACTGTACGGAAAAAAATTGACCGCGACGGAAATCATTCGCAAGGGCGCGGTGCCGGTGCCGCCGTCCGGGCAGAGGCTTGTTTCCTTGCTGGAAAAAAAATCACCCAAGAATCTTTCCGATCCAAACTCACTGAAGTAATTCCGCGCCCGCTTATTGTTGCCGCAGCCTTGCCTGGACGCGGCAACTCGGCGGGCGCACGTGCGCTTGGAAGACCGGTTTCTGAAAATGCCGGGCGCCACCGGAGAAATTTCCTCTTGCAGGATCATGATATTCTGCGTGGGATGAATTCACGAGTGGCGCGCATCGACCACATTCAGATCGCGGCGCCCGAAGGATGCGAATCCGCGGCCAGAGATTTCTATGGCTCGGTCCTGGGGTTGAAAGAGATCGAGAAACCTCCGGTCTTACGCGCGCGCGGAGGCTGTTGGTTCGAGTGCGGCTCGCAGCAGCTGCACATCGGAGTGGAACGAAATTTTCAGGCAGCCAAGAAAGCGCATCCGGCCTTCGCGGTGTTCCACTTGGACGAACTGCGTGAAGACCTGCGGGCCCGGGGTGTGAAGGTCATCGACGATGATAACCTTCCCGGCGCACGCCGATTCTACGCCGAAGATCCATGGGGCAACCGGCTCGAATTTGTTGAACTCCCTGCGTAGCATTGCCTTTTGTACTGCATCGGACTTGAGAAATCCCAGGAGCGCACAACGAACTTTTTGCGGAGCAACCACGAGTGGCCGACAAAAAAATCTGTCCGATCTGCAATAAGCGGCGCGCCGAGCGATATTGCCCCGCCAAGGGCGAGAAAATCTGCGCGATCGACTGCGGGACCGAGCGCGAAGTGACCATCGACTGCCCGAGTGATTGCGCCTATTTGGTGGCCGCGCACCGTTGGGAGCAAAACCATCCTAAACCTCTTGCCGAAAGTGAAATCCCTTTCCCGGACGTATCTTTTCCCGCCGATCTGATTCACACGAGGCAAGCCGTGCTGTCGGGCCTTGGATACACCGTGCTTATCTATGCCGCGGATCAGCGTTCCGTCGTCGATCCGGATGTATTTGCCGCCGTGCAAGCCATGGCGGAGACCCGCCGCACACTCCTGTCCGGGATTTACTACGAAAAACCGCCGGAGATTCCCGTCGCCGCGGGGCTTTACGCCGCGCTCGCGAAATTCATCGAAGACGAAAAGAAACATGCGGCCGAGCATCCGGAGTTTCCCGCGCTGAAGGACACGGAAATCTTCGACCTCCTGGTGTTCTTTCTCCGTTTCGGACGGCTGCGATCCAACGGGCGGCCGCGCACGCGCGCGTTCATCGAGTTTTTGCGGTCGCAGTTTCCGAGCGAAGTGGGAGTTCCCAAAGAAGAGCCGCGCATCATCCTGCCGTAGGCCACACTACACAAAGTAACGCGACTCTGTAGCGCTCGCCTTCAGGCGAGCACTGGAGATTCGAGCACATGCCCGCCTGAAGGCGGGCGCTACAGGTCAACCTGAAATCCATATCTGCCGACATGAATCCGCCTGCCGGATTTTGATTTCCTCCTAGTTAGGAAAACCGACAGGCTGAAGCCTGTCCTACTTAAGGCCAAGACTCAGTTGCCGCCCTCGCTCCTGCGGCCGTCCGGGATCGAGGGGGCGGACGCCGAGGCCGTATTTCTTCCGGAGCGCGGCGACTCGGGCGGAAATTTCCTGGCGATAGGTTTCGGGCGCATAGGCGGCATGGGAAAACCATTCGCGGTACCGCCGCGCGAGCCTGGGAAATTTCGCGTCCAGGAACGGCAGGAATTGTTTTTGTGCCGATGGCATCAGGAACAGCACGCTGGCGGCGAACCACTGCGCCCCGGCATCGCGCGCGGCGCGCGCCAGCGCGTCCAGGTCTTCTTCGCGATCGGTAATGCCTGGCAAGACGGGCATGGCGAATACGCCGGCCGCAATGCCTGCACGGCGCAGTTCCTGCACGGCGTGCATGCGCAGATCGGGGCGCGGCGCGCGCGGTTCCAGGATTCGTGCCAAGCGCGTGCGCATGGTTGTAATGCTCAGGTTCACGGATATGCTGGAATGCTCGGCAATGCGTCGCAGCAGATCCACATCGCGCAGCACCTGATCGGATTTCGTGGTGATCGAAAGGCTCAGCCCTTTGCGCGCGGCCATTTGCTCCAGAATCGCGCGCGTGGCGCCGAATTCGCGCTCGGCCGGTTGGTACGGGTCGGTGGCGGTCCCGATGGCGATGTGCTCGCCCTGCACTTTTTCCATGCCCAGGTCCCGTCCGGCGAGCGGTCCGGCATCCTGCTTGACGTAAATTTTCTTCTCAAAATCGTGCGCGTCCAGCTCCATATATTCGTGCGTGTACCGCGCGTAGCAATACTGGCAGCCGAATTCACAGCCGCGATAGGGGTTCACCGTCCAGGAAAAAGGCACGCGGGTCGATTCGCAGTGGTTCAAAATTGATTTCACCGGCAACAGAAAATATTCCGTGCCGCGCTTGGCGTCAGCAAGCGGGGAGGAGAAGGCGAGACGGGCGATGCCGACGCGTTCGGGCGCGGACCCTGGTGGCAGCAGGGTATCCGGCCCGCTGTCCCGTTGGTTCGGGACGTCGGGGAATAAGGTGGGTGTGGGATCGCTCCCGCGGCCATGGGGAACCTTCCTTCGGAAAGGAAGGTTCTCGGAGGCCGTAGGAATCGAGGTTGCAGTCGCCATGACCCGTCTCGCGAAGCACGGAGGGAGTATTTCGCTTTTTGTTCGCTTTGTCAAGAATAATCTTCGGTTTTTATTCGCCTTTTTCATAAAGCCAGGTTCGCCCCGATCTAGGCCGAAGGACAGGTAACGCTTGAGACCGTGCCGTGTGGACGGGCGGAAAATGCCGGGGAATCGAGGGCTATACTCGATACTCTGAAAGGGATGGAAACTTGGCCAAGATCGGCATCCTGATTATCGAAGACGATGAGGCGAACCAGTCGGCCCTGCGCCAAGTGCTGGATTCGGAAGGCTGGCGAGTCCATGTTGTGCCGCTCGTCAAGCAGGCCCTCGGAGAGCTGTCCAGCGGTGAATGGTCCCTGGTGATTGTGAATATCGCGATGATCGGGCTGACGAGCCCGGTCTACCTGACGCTCCGGGAATTGGCGCTGGCGCCCGCGGTTGAAGAAGGCAATGTCCGCGCGCGCGTGCTCTTCGTGGTGCCGGAATCGGCAGCCGTGGAAGCCCTTCCGATTTTCGAGCGGGAAAAATTGCCCTACGTTCTGAAGCCATTTCAATTCCACGATCTGCTGGAAAAGGTAAGCGATCTCCTAATGGAAGCGGCCGCTCTGGCCAATCCGATTCGCCGCGTGCGCCACGATTCCAACTTGTCCGAGCGCAAGCGCAAGGAAGGGCGCCAAGGCCGCGAATCCGGCAATGCCTTCGCCCAGCGCAATACCAACATGTTCGCCAAACGTGACGAGTACGTCATGACCGAGGAAGAGATCGCGGAGTACGAAAAGTCCGAAAGAGAAGAACGGGAACTGAAGAAGAAAAAGAAGCCCTCGGAAAGCCGCTACTGATCCCCACCGAGCAGGACTCAATTCCCCGGCGATTGTGAATCAATGGCGCTCTGCCCTGGCTGCCATATTCGCACCGCGCTTCGATCTTGCGTGGCGGCCAGCAATTCGGCGGATGTCTTGCGCAGAACCGGGTGCAGAAATTCGGGAGCCATCTCGGCCAGGGGAACCAGCACGAAGCGGCGCTCCACCAGGCGAGGATGAGGAATTTCCATTCCGGTTTCGTGAATCACGCCTGCGTCATAGAAAATAATGTCAAGGTCGATGATCCGGGGGCCGCGCGGGACAAGTTTCTTGCTGCCGAGCTTGCGTTCAATCGCCTGCAGCCCTTCGAGCAATTGCCGCGGCCCAAGGGAAGTTTCCGCCTCGACAACGCAATTCAGAAACCAGGGCTGCGCGAGAAAATCGACAGGCTCGGTCTCATAGATGGAAGAGCGGCGCAATACACGAACGCTAATTTCCGCGAGAGCTTCAACGGCGCGTTCCAGATTCGCGGCCCGATCTCCCAGGTTCGACCCGAGAGAAAGATAGATGCGCTTGCTGTCCGCCATACGGATGAATGAAACCACGGATGCACACGGATTAACACGGATAAAACTTAGGAGCTAAACCCAGAGAGCAAAGAGGCCACAGAAAAAATAAAGAGTAGAAATAGAAATGCACCAGATTCTGAGATTTTACTTTCCACAAGATTGATTTCTTATCTCTTCGGCTTCGATCCGTGTTAATCCGTGTGCATCCGTGGTTCCATTTCAAAACAAGCCGGGCTGGCGACGTGGCGGTTCAAGGCTGAAATGCTTGTAGGCGAGGGCTGTAGCGACGCGACCGCGCTGCGTGCGGTCGAGCAGGCCGAGTTGCATCAAATAGGGTTCGTAAATCTCCTCGATGGCGTCTTCTTCCTCGCTGATGGAGGCCGCAAGGGTGCTTAGCCCCACTGGGCCACCGGCATATTTTTGCAGAATCGTGAGCATCAGATTACGATCGACTTCGTCGAGGCCATGCTCGTCAACGCCCAGCATCTGAAGCGCTTCCTTGGCCACCGCGAGGGTGATGTGTCCCTGCGCCCGAACTTGCGCGAAATCGCGCGCGCGGCGCAACAGGCGGTTGGCGACGCGCGGCGTACCCCGGCTGCGGCGGGCAAGCTCGAACGCGCCATCGTCATCCACCGCAATCCCGAGGATCGATGCCGACCGGCGAACAATGGTGACCAGATCTTCCGGCGTATAAAACTCCAGCCGGTGCACGATGCCAAAGCGCGAGCGCAGCGGCGCGGTCACGAGGCCCGCGCGCGTGGTCGCGCCGATCAGCGTGAAGCGATTCAGAATAAAAGGATGAATTCTTGCGCCTGCGCCCTGCCCAATCACCAGATCGATTCGATAGTCTTCCATCGCGGGGTATAGAACTTCCTCGATGGCGGGGACCAGGCGGTGGATTTCGTCGAGAAAAAAAACTTCGCGCTGTTCGAGCGAAGTGAGAATCGCGGTCAGGTCGCCCTTGCGCTCAAGAAGAGGCCCGGAACTGGTCTTGATGGTCACGCCGAGTTCGCTGGCGATAATCTGCGCAAGCGTCGTCTTGCCAAGCCCTGGCGGGCCGTAGAGCAGAACGTGATCGAGCGCCTCGCCGCGGCTGCGCGCCGCCTGAATGGCGATCTCGATGTTTTCCTTCACGCGCGACTGGCCGATGTAATCGGCGAATCGCTGCGGGCGCACGCTTGCGTCGATGCGCGCGTCTTCATCGAGCGCCGCGCCCGTTACGATGCGGCGCGTTGGATGCTCCAGTCTCGGCTCGCTTCCTGTTCCCGAGCTCATCCCTGATTTGCCTCGTGCTTCCTGATTTGCAATCGTTTCATTTGTTCCGACCTATCGCGCAGCCCTTGCGCTGGCTTGCGCGGGCGCGGTCAGTTGTTGCAAGGCAGCCCGCAAAAGCGTCTCGAATGTTTCGGAGTCGCCGTTCTTTCCCGCCCGGTCGACAGCCTGTTCGGCGGCGTGCTGGTCGTAGCCAAGATTGAGTAGCGCGGACACGACGTCGCCGGAAGTCCCCGTCGTCGTGACCTGCTTGACTGAATCCTCTGGAATTTCCATCGCCGCGAGCTTGTCGCGCAGTTCGACGATCATGCGCTCGGCCGTCTTGCGGCCGACGCCGGGAATGCGCGTCAGCCGCGCCAGATCGCCCGAGCGGACGGCGGGCACCAGATCGTCCACACTCATGCCGGAAAGAATTTTAAGCGCCAGCACCGGGCCCACGCCGGAGGCGGAAATCAGCAGCTCGAACAAATGCTTCTCGCGGGCGCTCAGAAAGCCGTAGAGGGAAATCGCGTCCTCGCGCACCTGCGTGTGGATCAACAGCGTAACGTTGGCATGGAGGTCGCCCAGCGCGTAAAACGTCGAAAGCGGAATGTGCACGAGGTAGCCGACCCCGCCCACGTCCACCAGCACCTGGTTCGGCCGTTTATCCCCGAGCGTTCCGCGAAGCTGAGCAATCATCTCGTGTCTACCCGCCCGCGATTATGGCGGCGCGCTGGCAGAGTGTCAACGCAACGCCACGGTAGGGCCATCCGCGACGTGCCATCTAAATTAAACTAAGATTTGATCTGCCTTCATCAGTGTCCATCTGTGTTTATCTGTGGATTCATTCCGCGAAATCACACTTCATGAAGATCGACCGAATCAATCACTCCGATGACGGCGGAGTCGATGGGGGAGTTGGGGCGGCCGACGGCGGTCATAGCCGAGAAGCCTTCCGTGGTGAGCAACACGCGGTCGCCGATGCCCGCGCTCACTGCGTCGAGCGCGAGGACAGGATCGCCGCGATCCGTGCCATCGAGTTGGAGCGGCTGGACGACGAGGATCTTCCGTCCTTCATGGGAAGGGACTTTCTGCGTGGCAACCACATCGCCGATGACACGGCCAATCAGCATGCGAGGAAGTGTAGGGTCCAATGCTAAAACTTGAAAGAACAAAATTTGGAATCAGAATTGGGCAGAAGAGGCGGACCAGAGTCTAGTTCACCGGAATATTCACGGAATCGACGATGCCTACGATGGTGGCTTCGGTGGGCAAATTGGCTGGGAGGAACGGGAAGCTGGCTTCCCTGCCGCGGCACCAGTAGATTGTTTCGCCGGTGCCTGCGCCGACCGCATCGAGGGCGATGACCGGGCGGCCTTTGTCGCGGCCCTGGCGGTCGAGCGGCTGGACGATCAGGAGTTTCTGTCCGATGAGCGCGGGGTCCTTCATGGTGCAGACTACGTTGCCGATGATGCGTCCGAGGAGCATGTTATTTCTTCCTCGAGGCAGCGAGTTCGGCTTCGTGCAGGGCGTCTAGCATCACTTCATCGACGATGCCGACGATCGCGGCGTCCACAGGGCGGTCCTTGCATTCGGCGGCGTTGCGCGCGGAGCTGCCCGTGACGACCAGGACGGTTTCGCGGAATCCGGAATCCACGGTATCGACGGCGATCATGTAACCGGATTCATCGTCGCCCTGCGGGGAAACCGGTTTTACGACGAGAAGCTTCTTGCCTTCCAGGCGCGCATCCTTGCGCGTCGAAACCACGGTGCCGACAATTCGAGCCAGAATCATGAAAAAAGCATCCACCTCGAAATCAAAATACTGTGAAGCAATTCACAAAAAACAGCGGCGATACTCGAGCGAAAGGCGTGAAACGACAAGAGACACATCAGGCAGCGCTCGACAGCACGCCGCCACGCAGCATGTCGCGAACGATCTCGCGACGCCCGCCCCCACGCTCCTAGTGTCCGGCGGCGACGGCTGTCTTCCCGATGGGAAGCACGTCCTCGAGCGACTGATGCGGCCGCGGGATGACATGCACGGCCACCAGTTCGCCGACGCGCCGCGCCGCGGCGGCGCCGGCGTCCGTCGCGGCCTTCACCGCGGCAACGTCGCCGCGGACCATGGCCGTCACGTAGCCCGAACCAATTTTTTCCCAGCCTACGAGCGTGACCTTGGCCGCCTTGACCATCGCGTCCGAGGCCTCAATCATCGCGACCAAGCCGCGGGTCTCGATCATGCCGAGTGCTTCGCCCATGCTTTTTCCTCCGTGCCCGGCCGTCAAACAATTCCGGCCGGCGCGACCGCTGAAAAATCCAATGGCCTGAAATTCAATCGCCGCTTCGCATGCTTATCGCAGGGCGCGGTCCTTGCGCACTGCTTCTTCGATCAACGCTTCGAGCTCTTCGCGCGTGACCGAGATGCGTTCCGGCCGCCCTGCGCCGTTCTCCGCGTCGTCGCTCGTCACGGGGCAGCCGGGTAGCACCGTGGACGCGGTCGTCGTGCCGTAGCGGGCGCGCGCGACGAGCAATTTTTCCACATCGCGCCCAGAAAGCAAGACTTGTTTCCCCAGCAATTCCGTCATGTAGGACACCTGAGCGAAATGCTCGACGGTTTCCATCCGGAAAAAAGCGGTCAGCAAATCGGGGCCGCAGGTCACAACGCCGTGGTTGGCCAGCAGAATCGCGTCGTAATGCTGCACCATGGGCTCGAGCGCGTCGGAAAGCTCCTGCGTCCCGGGCGTGCCGTATTGCGCGACCGGGATGCAGCCGAGCGCGATAATCAATTCGCTGAGCAGCGCTTTATTGAGCGGAATTCCCGCCGCGGCGTGCGCCGTCGCAGTGGGCGGATGTGCATGGACCACCGCGTGAACGTCGGGCCGGCGATTGTAAATTAAATTGTGCATCGCCAGTTCCGAGGAAGCTTCGCGGCGCCCGGAGAGTTTCCGGCCTTGCAGGTCGGTGATCACCAGATCGTCCGGGACCATCATGCCCTTGCACATGCTCGTCGGAGAGGTGAGAACGCGGCGCGAATCGAGGCGCACGGAAATATTCCCGTCGGTGGAGACAACAAACGCGCGGGAGTGAATCCACCGGCCCACCGTGCAGATGTCGCGGCGGTGTTCGTCCTCGGACTTCACGTTTCCCGGAGAAATAGAATCGGCATTCATCGGTTAGGGACGACGGATTGTAACGTCGTTGTTTTCGCATCTGCCCGGCCAGGACCGGACTTCGAGAAGCCTCCGGGCGGGCGGCGATATAGTACTCCTGTCAGGCGTAAATTCCACGTTCCTTCAGCGCAAAAGCGACGCGGTCGATCGCGAGCATGTACGCGGCGACGCGGTTATTCACTTGATGAGTTTCGGCGTAGCGCACCACTTCCTCAAAACTGTGTTCGAGCACTTCCCTCAGCCGGTCATTCACTTCCTTCTCGGTCCAGAAAAATCCCTGACGGTCCTGCACCCACTCGAAATAGCTCACCGTCACGCCGCCGGCGTTGGCCAGAATGTCGGGAATCACGAAGATGCCTTTGCGGTCTACGATTTCGTCCGCCAGCGCCGTGCAGGGGCCGTTCGCGCCTTCGCACAAAATGCGGGCCTGCAGCCGGTGCGCGTTTTCGGAAGTAATCTGATTTTCCACGGCTGCGGGGATGACGAGCTCGGCCGGCTGGAAGAGGACTTCGCTCGCGCTCATCTTGGCGCCGCCGCCGGGGAAATCCGGCAGAGGCTTGTTCTGGCCGTACACCCAATCGATGACCTTCGGAATGTCAAAACCGCTCTCGTTGTACAACGCTCCGTGAATGTCCGCAACGCCCACGATTTTGTAGCCGGCCTCGTACAGAAGCTTCGCCGACATCGAGCCGACGTTGCCAAAGCCCTGGATGATGACGCGCGTATTCACGCGCAGCATCCGGAATCTGGAAATCGCCCTGTCGCAGTTGATGAGCACGCCGCGCCCCGTGGCTTCGTGGCGTCCGCGCGATCCGCCGAGATCGATGGGCTTGCCGGTGACGACGGCGGTCTCGGTGTGCCGGACGTGCATCGAATAGGTGTCCATGATCCAGGCCATGGTCTGCTCGTTGGTGCCGAGATCGGGGGCAGGCACGTCGCGCTCGGGGCCGAACCACTCGATGAGCTCAGCCGTATAACGTCGCGTGATGCGCTCCAGCTCGCCGTGCGATAATTTGCCGGGATCGCAAATCACGCCGCCTTTTGCGCCGCCAAAGGGAATGTTGACCACGGCGCACTTCCAAGTCATCCAGCTGGCCAGCGCGCGAACTTCATCCAGCGTCACGGTAGGCGAAAATCGAATGCCGCCTTTCCCCGGCCCGCGGACGATGGAATGGTGCACGCGGTAACCGATGAACACTTCGAGCCGGCCGGTATCGAGAATCACCGGAATGTAAACGGTGATTTCCTTGTTCGGGTATTTCAAGAAGCGGTACAGGCCTTCCTCGAGCCCCAGTTTTCGCGCGGCCGCTTCAAAGCGCGCATCAGCGGACTCGTAAACATTGAATTCGTTGTGTACCGCAAGCGTGGCCATAAAAAATGCTCCTCATCCACCCGGCGGGCCGCATTCGCAACCCGCGGGACAACACCCACGCATTGACGCCGGCCCATCCTCCAAAAATATTTGGGACAGAGGACCCGACGTGGCCAGTATACGAACCAAACCGCGCAGGGCGCAAGGAGAGGAATCGAAACAAATGAGCAATGGAGGCGCTTCAGTGGGTGGGAGGGCGGCGCTCGACAAATTCCTCGATCAGGAGCTGCGAAATACGCGCCGCGTTATGCCGCACGACGCCGTGTTCCTCGAGCAGATTGTCGAGCAAGCAGCGCACGCCGATGCGTTGCAAGTCTTGAATATCCACGCGCACCGGTTCGGCGCCGCGCCTGCTGTAGCGCGCTGCCACTTCCGGAGAGATGCGCTGGTTGCTCGCGACCACCCAGTCGAAAAGTTTCCGCCGCGTGTGGCTGTAAATGACGCGCACGTGGTCTGCGAGCGAATAACCCTGCGTCTCTCCCGGCTGCGTCATCAGATTCGCCACCAGGACCCGCGTCGCGGAGGACTTCTCGATCGCTTCGGCGACGCCCGAAACCAGGAGATTCGGCAGGATGCTTGTGTAGAGAGAACCGGGGCCGACCAGAATCAGGTCCGCCTGGTTGATCGCGTCCAGAACTTCGGGAAGCGGGCGGACGCGGCGGGGACGCAGGCTCAGGCGGCGGATTTTTTTCCCGCTTTTTGCGATGCGCGTTTCGCCCAGGACAACTTTCCCGTCCGTCATCACCGCTTCCAGCGAAACATTCTCAAGCGTGGTCGGAAAAATTCGTCCCCGAATGGCTAGAACCTCTCCGCTTACGCGCACGGCCTCGGCAAAATCGCCCGTCACATGGGTGAGCGCCGTGAGGAAAAGATTTCCGAAGCTGTGTCCGCGCAAACCGCGGCCCTCATGGAACCGGTATTGAAACAGACGCCCGAGCAGCGCTTCATCCTGCGACAGCGCGACCATGCAATTGCGAATGTCGCCCGGCGGGAGCACGCGATATTCGCGCCGCAGCCGGCCCGAGCTTCCCCCGTCGTCGGTGACCGTGACAATGGCGGCGAGATCGCTGATCGGATAGCGCTCCGACTCTTGCCGCCGGCGCGCCACGTAGTGCTTCAGCCCGCGCAGCAGCGTCGAAAGCCCCGTGCCGCCGCCGATCGCGACCACACGCACTCCACCGTGACCCACGCCGGGTTTTCGCGCTCTTTTTTTCATGGGGATTGCATCGCTATGGAGCGAGATTGCGGCACAACTGGATTCAAGCGCCGGAGGCTTCGCGTTCGGGGTAGAGCAATTCGGTAAAGCGGGGATCTTCCTGCAGAAACGCGAAGTCTTCGTCGTTGCGCGCGTGGTAGCGATTTTCCGGACGCAACTGAATCGCGACTTTCAAATTTTGCATCGCCGATTCGGCTTCTCCAGTCAGACAATCCAGCGCCGCCATCGCGTAGAAAACGTAATCGGCCTTGGGCGCCAGCTTGCGCGCGCGCAGCAGATGTTCGCGCGCTTCGTCCCAGCGCCCTAGATTCATCATCGCCACACCCGCTTGGTAGTGCTCTTCTGGTGTGCGCACGGAAGGAGCGGGCTGCTTGGCCATACGTTGTTCAACGATGCGAAGATGAACCCGCGCTCGGTCCGCCAATTCCTTGCTCGGGCCCGCTTGGACCTTTTCGAGCAATTCTTTCGCCTTCACAAATTTTTGTTGGTGGAAGTGCTGAACGGCCACTTCATACGTTTTTAATTGCTGTTCGAATTGCGGGTCAACCATCTGGCGAACAGCTTCGGCGTGCGCGGCGATTTTGCTATCTTCCTTACTTTTCAATATTTTACGACTTCGGGATGGAGCGCTTGCCCCATGTCTCACGCGTTTTGTCGGTTTTCCGGTCCTTGCCATTTTCGGGAGTCTAACAGAGGACTCCTCTATCGTCAACGCAACTGCGACCGTGTGCGGAGGAAGTACATGTTTTGCGCTTTTCCCGAAGCCGCGGATTATTTCTTTGTGGCAGAGCCCTTTGGCGGCGCTGCGGGAATCGCGGCGGCCGGAGGCGGCTCCGGTGCCAACAACTTTTTCGCGGAGTCTGGGAGCTTATCCGCATTGGCAACGAAAAGGGCCAGTTGCCACATTTGCGTGTCGTTCAGAATGCCTTTAAAAGTGGGCATTCCGGTCAACCGGATGCCATTCTTTACCTTCCAGTAGCTCACCTGCGGAGGATCGTCCGTCACGCCCTTGCCCTTGAACATCAGCGTGGCGTCGGGAAACATATTCCCTGCGATCGCGGGGGGCGGCTGGTCCGGCAAGCCGTGGCACCCGGCGCACTGGTCCTTATAAAGCTTGGCGGCGGCTACGTAATTATCTTCACTTGGCTGGATCGGAGGCGCCGGAACATTCGCCTTATCAATATGCGCATCGAGCGAGCGGCTGGCCATCTTTCGCTCCATCAACATTGGGGGATCGGAAACTGCCGCGGGAGCCGTTCCCGAAACAAAGTAATAGTAAAGACCGCCGGCGAAGATCACGACTCCGAGCAGCACACCCACTACGAAACCCTTCATATGCAGTATTCTCCTCTATGCGGAATTGAGCACAAGAGTATAGACCAAGGCCCTTTATTTTCAGCAGCCAAATAATTTTAGGACTAACATTTAGATCCAGGGATCGCTTAAGCTCACCGAAAAGATGCTAAAGATCTCAGCAAGGTTGGATAAGGCATATCCCAGATTGGAAGGCGATGAAATCGGACCCCTTCAAAACCGCATGATTAGGCATGCCGCGGAATACATGGCCGGCTGCTCGGACCCATCTAATGCTTGGCGGGCAACATTCCCTGGTTTGAGGATTGGCCTGCTTTCATGCGTGTGTTATAAAAGAGGACCCGGTTAGTCCGGACAACTGTGCCTTTTATCAATTTTCCTGCTCGCGAAATCAATTGCAAGTTGGTGTACTACGGCCCGGGTCTGGGCGGTAAGACAGCCAATCTGCAGTGGATCTATGACCACACAGGAACCGCGCAAAAGGGCAAGATGATCTCCCTGGCGACGGAAACGGACCGCACGCTTTTTTTCGATTTTCTGCCGATCGACCTGGGTACCGTGCGCGGATTCAAAACGCGTATTCACCTCTATACCGTTCCCGGCCAGGTGTTCTATGAGGCCAGCCGCAAATTGATCTTGAAGGGCGCCGATGGTGTGGTCTTCGTCGCGGATTCGCAGGAAGAACGGCTCGACGCAAATCTTGAAACGCTTGAGAATCTTCGCGAACACCTCAAGGAACACAAGCTCGACTTCAATACGATTCCCTACGTCCTGCAGCTCAATAAACGCGATCTACCCGGGGTTCTTTCCGTCGCGGAACTCACCAAGCAGCTGCAAGTGAAAGGCGAACCCGTTAACGAGGCCGTAGCCATTACCGGCCAGGGCGTGTTTGAGACCTTGCGCGAAGTTGCCAAGCTGGTTCTCGCCGAATTGAAAAAGGGCGGGTAAGCCCTAAGCGCAGGGGTTCTGTTCCCTCAATGGCTAACAAACTCATCATGACTGGTGCGGCCGTATTCATCCCATTTGGCTCAGTACCACTTTCCCAAGCCCAGACGATCCCTTTCGTCGCGCTCGCCTGCGTATTGGCGTTACAGTAACTAAGCAGAGTACTGTCCCGCGGTACAATGGCCATTCCGGTACGCCGCGCGCATTTTCTTCCGTCTCCGATTTTCCGCTCCCTTTATAATTGTGAGGTGGATTTTCCGAGTTCGCCCAGGATCTGCGGCCAGCCATGAGTTCATCACCGCTAATGACAAGCATGCACGCGCCCGATCCTCCGTCGGATGCGGGCCTGCACGAGTTGCAAGCAAAGCTGCAGAGGCTGGAACACCGGGACTGGTGGCTCTGGAGCATGGCCGTTATCGTTATGCTTCTGCTCACCTTTGCCGTGTTCTCGATGAGCTTTCCGGGACTCGTCAAGGTGGACGACCCGTTCTTTCAAGCCAGCTTGAATCGGGCCGTGCGCGGCCTGATTGGACTCGTTCTGATCTTCAACGCCTACACCATCTATCAACAGATCACCGTGAAGCGGCTGCGGCGCGATTTCTCCAGGCAGATCGAAGAGATGCGGGCTCTGCAAATGCGGGCGGGCGAATTCGAGCGGCTGGCTCTGATCGATTCCCTCACGGGCCTTTCCAACCGGCGCGTCGCGGAAGGACGCCTGGCGTCGGAGGCGGCGCGTTGTGCGCGTTACGGCCACCCCCTGACCGTGATTTCCTTCGATCTCGACAAGTTCAAGCAAATCAATGATACCTACGGCCATCCGGCAGGAGACCAGGTCCTCAAGCATTTCGCCCACCGCCTCGGCACCGTGATCCGAAAGTCGGACCTGGCCGCGCGCATGGGCGGGGACGAGTTCCTGGTTTTGCTCCCCGAATGCAGCACCAATCGAGTCCAAATGCTCCTGGACCGTTTGCGACCCATGGAGACCGAATACGCCGGCACAAAAATTCCGATCTGCTTCTCGGCCGGATGGGTGGGATACGAGAACGGCGAAACCACCGAGCAATTTCTGGAGCGCGCCGACCGCACCTTGTACGCGGAAAAGCGCTCGGGCAAAGCGCGCGAGAAAGAACCGCTAGCTGTCCGGTAACGCAGGAAACGGCGAACTGAAAGTCCGCGTCCGATCGCGCTACCCTGCATCACGCCCGTTGTCGAACCACTTACGCTCCTGAAGGCGTGTTACTTTTCAATGCACAATCCGCATGGAGTCTTCGCCGGATTGCTTTCTGCCATGCTATAAGGACTTGATGTCGCGCCAGATGCAGATCGACGAAATCCTTGAGGCTTTGGAATAATGGAAGCCACTCCGGGCCGAAGACGCAGCCAGCGCCTGTTTCTTCAGGTTCGCATCGTCGTGGAAGGGACGCTGCCCAATAAATCTCCCTTCAGTGAAGACACCCACACCATCATCGTGAATGCGCACGGCGCCCTTGTGGAGATGGGCACCTCGCTGGACCAAGGCCAGATCGTCACCATGCGAAATGTGCGGACAAGCGAGAATATCGAATGCACAGTCAAGTTGGTCACCCGCGCCGCGGGCGGGAAATTCAGCACCGCCTTCGAATTCACACATCCCAACCCTGGCTTCTGGCGCATCAGCTTCCCTCCTGAAGATTGGTCCATCCGGAATCCGGAAGCCAAAAGGGGCGTTTGATCTGCCGGGAGACGCCGATCTCTGCGCCAGACCCCACGCCCCCATACCATCTCATTTACACATTCTGAAAAGGAATTTCTACATCCTGTTGAGGTTTTCGCCTCTACATGGAAGAAATCGGGCGGACATAAAAAAGGGAGGTGATAACCAGATTGGTCATCACCTCCCGGGGTGGGGTGGGGTGTTGCTGGGTAAACTCAATAAATTAAGGCCGATAATTGCCTTTGAGAATTCGTGAAATGCAACTGGTACAAAAAACGACCATCAAATCTGGTTCAGGAAATACCATATACCGCAGAACCTGTCAACAACGAAATTCGCTAAAAAATTTCCCGCCGGGAGGATCAGCTATCTCGCTCCGGCAACGATGACGTTCCTGCGGCAGCATCCAGAACTTCACGGACGCGGCGGCAAAGGACGGAAGGACTATAGGGCTTTCTTAGGACCCCGACGCCACGCTCCACCAACTCGGCCAGAGCGGCCGTTTCATTGCTGTAACCTGTTGCAAATACGACAGATATGCTTGGATTGAGGACCTTGATCGCCGCGAAGACTTCAGGGCCATTTTTCCGCGGCATGATCACATCCAGCAAGACAAGTGAAATGCGGTCGCGATGGGCTGTAAAGACTTCCACGGCTTCCTCGCCATCGTGCGCCAGCAAGACGTGATACCCCTTTGCCGTCAGAACGGATTGTGCCATCTCGCACACGCCATCGTGATCGTCAGCAAGCAGAATTGTTTCCGTCCCGCCGCGAACCGGCGAATCATCAAGAGCGGGAGTGCGAAGCTCGCCTGACGCAGGGGTTTCACTGACCGGGAGAAAGATCCGAAATGTACTTCCCTGGCCGGGCTCGCTCTCCACCTGGATAAATCCATTGTGTTGTTTTACGATGCCATAGACGGTGGCCAGTCCCAAGCCAGTACCCTTCCCGGTTCCCTTGGTGGTGAAGAAGGGCTCGAAGATTCTTTCTCGCGTGGCGGCATCCATGCCGGTTCCCGCGTCGCTTACACGGAGTTCGGCAAAGCGTCCTGGCGGGAGCCCGATCGTGCGGCGGCAGTCCTCCTCGGAAAACAGGGCATTGTGCGTCTCGATGGTGATCCGTCCGCCCTTGGGCATGGCGTCTCGAGAATTAATGCAAAGATTCATGAGCACTTGCTCGATTTGCGTGGGATCGGCCCGCACGGCCCATAAATCTTCCGCCACAACCGTCTGGATCTCGATGTCCTTGCCAATCACCTTGTCGAGCAGATTCAATACGTCGTGGACCGTTTGATTGAGGCTGAAGTTTCGAGGCTCCAGAATCTGCCGCCGGGCAAAAGCCAGCAACTGCCGGACCAGGGCCGTGACGCGGTCGCATTGAGAATGTATTTTTTTGAAATAATTTTCCAGCGTCGCGTTTCCGGGCGCGGCCTGCTCCTCTCCCAATTCCGCCCATCCGAGAATGGCGCCGATCACGTTGTTGAAATCGTGCGCGATCCCTCCGGCCAGCTGGCCGATGGCCTCAAATTTCTGCGCGTGCTGCAATTGTTGTTCGAGAGCCCTGCGCTCGCTCATGTCCCGTGAAATAGTGGCGACGAAGCGCGGCTCGCCCGTCTTCTGGTCCTTCACCTGAAATCCCACGAAATCCATGGGCAGGGACTGGCCGGTCTGGCGATGGCGGAACCGCAATTCTCCTTCCCAGTGCCCGGACGTGTTGAGCGCCGGCAAAATTGTGCCATGCACTAAAGGCAGGTCGGCCGGAACCACGTAATCGAGGGAGTGCGTTCCTTTCAGTGATTCCCCCTCCGCGATCCCGAGCATGGCGCGGCCCGCGGGGTTGATGTATTCCACGTTGTCCTGCATATCGGCTACGGCGATGAAATCGCGACAGTATTCCACCAACGTAAAAAATTTCTGCCTTTCTTCCTCGGCCCGTTTTCGTTCGGTGATGTCCTGAGCCACGACGAGCGCGGCGGTGCGTCCGGAGTATTCCAATTTGTGCATGAACATTTCCACGTCAATGACCGAACGATCTTTCTTGCGGTGATGCCACTGGCCGGCGTGCTGCTCCACCGGATTGGAGTCCCGTAAGTTCGTCAGCAGTTTGGGAACTTCCTCGGCCGGATGCAGGTCGGTGGCGGTCATTTGCAGAAATTCCATCCGCTCATACCCGTAGTGGCGAAGAGCCGCGTCATTTACCTGCTGAATCTGCAGCGTCTTGCTCTCAAAAACCCACATAGGTATAGGATTGTGCGCGAACAGGAAGAGAGAATTGGCTTCGCTTTGCCGGAGCGCCTGCACCATGAAGTTGCGGGCGTCGCGAAGAGCTTTCTCCTCCAGAGCCCGCGCCACCACCAGGGGGAGGCGGGCCAGGTGCTCCTTCAAAACATAATCCGTGACGCCTTGCTTGATGCACTCGACGGCTACTTCCTCACCAAGGGTTCCGGTAACCAGGATAAAAGGAACATCGTGTTCGGCCTGGCGCATCGCGGAAAAGGCATCCATGCCGGTCCAGCCCGGGAGCCGGTAGTCCGCCAGCACAATGTCGAACGGAAAACGCCCGACCTGTTCCAGAAACTCCGCTCGCCTGGAAATAAGTTGCGGCTTGCAATGAAATCCCGCGTGTTCCAGCTCATGGAGGATCAACTCGGCGTCCGCCTCTGAGTTTTCAATGAGCATCGCATGCAGCGGCGCGGCCATGTTCCACAAATTTGTCAGCGGAGCGTGAGTCACCGTTTGGCTCATGCGGACTTCTCCGTGCGATTGGCCATGTCTTGCCGCGGGGGCGCCTGGTTCAACACCAGCCAATAAAGCGCCAGGGCATGCACCGTTTCGCGGAATTGTTCAAAGTCCACCGGCTTCTGGATGTAGCTGTTCACGCCCAGGTCGTAGCTGGCGGTCAGGTCTCTCTCTTCCTTGGACGAGGTAAGGACGATTACCGGCATCCAGCGCGTCCGGCGATCCTCCTTGAGCGCGCGAAGCACCGACAGGCCGTCCACCTTGGGCAGCTTCAGATCGAGGAGAATGAGTTGCGGGAGGGGCTGGCGGGCGCGTTCCTGAAAGGGCTCCCTGCAAAAGAGAAAATTCAAGGCCTCTTCACCGTCCCGCGCGACGTGAATGCGGTTGATCAGTGTGTTTTTTTTCAGCGCGTGGAGCGTCAGATCCACATCGGCGGAGCTGTCATCCACGAGCAGGATTTCAATTTCCTCCGGTCTCACGCCGCACCCCCGAGGACAGCGACGGGAGCCGGTGACGCGGGGAGCGGCTGGTTCACGGTAAAGAAAAATGCGGCGCCATTTTGCGGGCTGGACTCGGCGCGGATGGCGCCTCCATGCTTTTGCAGGATGCGGTAGACAATCGCCAGTCCAACTCCTGTCCCCTCGAATTCGTCGTCGCCGTGCAGGCGCTGGAAAACCTGGAACAATTTGTCGGCATACTTCATGTCAAACCCGACGCCATTGTCGCGAACGCAAATCACGGGCTTGCCTTCGTAATGGATTTCGCCAATTTCGATGACCGCTCCTTCCCGGCGGTTCGTGAATTTCAAGGCGTTGGAAAGCAAATTGAAAAATACCTGCCTCATCAGTCCCGCGTCACATTCCGCCGGGGAAAGACGGCCCACGCGCCAGTCCACGGCCCGGCCGCGCGTCTCCGCTTCGAGGCTCAGAATCGTTTCGGCCACCACTTCATTCAGGTCCGTGGTCAGGATTCTGAGCGAGCCGCGCCCGACCCGCGCCAGATTCAGCAGGTCATCCACAAGCTGGCCCATGTGACGCGTGGCCGCGCGCACCCGCTCCACGTGCTGCTTCGCGCCAGGGGGAAGTTGCGGGCCGTAGTCTTCGACGAGGATCCTTGAGAATCCGTCCATGTGGCGGAGCGGAGCTCGCAGGTCATGCGAAACCGAAAAGGTGAACGATTCCAGATCGTGATTGGCTCTCTCCAGCTGCGCGGTGCGCTCTTTCACGCGGAGTTCCAACTCCGCATTCAGTTTGTGGATTTCCTCAACCGCCTGTTTTCGCGCGGAAATATCCACGATGCTGGCGCGCACCAGATTCCGGCCCGACGAGGGCAGACGAACGAGCGATATTTCGCAAGGAATTTCTTTGCCCGCGGCGTTGCAATGAGTCCATTCAAACCGAGGCGTTACATGGCGGAGCGCCTTATCCAGTTCCTCGCTCGCCGCTTCCGAGGTGGGCCGTCCATCCGGCTGGAACGGCGGACTGACCTGCACGGGCCCGACGCGCAGCAACTCCTCGCGGCTCATGCCAAACAATCGCTCCGCGTTTAGATTCGCGTCAGCGAAACGCCCCACGTCCAGGTCGAGCAAAACGATGGCCTCGGGGGCATGCTCGACCAGAGTGCGATAGCGCTGTTCACTCTCCCGCAGCGATTGATTGGTCGCCATGAGCGCCGCCGTGCGCTCGGCAACCCTCTCTTCCAGGTCTTCACTGACGCGGCGCAGGCTGGACTCCGCTTCCGCACGTTGCTCGACTTCCCAGGTAAGCTTCCGGTTGATTTCGATGAGCCACTGCGTGGCGGGCAGAGCCAGGGCCCGGGGCGTAAGCTGAATCAGCAAGATCGCGGTGGCAACGGAAAAACATGCCGTCACGGCTTTCACCGCTCCGGCGAGCCAATACGAAGGGAACCAGATCGTCCAAACTTCCATGATGTGAGTGCCACCGCAGGCCACGGTGAACGCCCCAAAGCATAGAAACATCCAACTGAAGGGAATGTCCCGCCGCCTGCGGGCGAAGTGCACCAAAGTGATGGGGATCGACAGGTAGGAGAGAGCGATCAGGGAATCCGACACCACGTGCAGCCCGATCAGGTCCGGAGTCCACAAGTAGCAATAGCCGTGCGGCATGAAGCCGCCCGGGAATATCAAATCCCTCAGGAACTGCATTCTTCCCCCGTACCGCGAGACTCAGCGGTGGAGTGAAGAGCCGCGCGCGAATCAACGCACGGCCCCGCGAACACTCCACGGGTTCTCTATCGGCAATTTTCGGGGTTGGCTTGAGCGAAGAGTGCGGGGCTGCTGCGATCGATCAGGTGGAACTCCCGACCGTAGATTGTTTCAGGGCCGGCGAATCCGAGCCGCGCGATTGTTTCTTCCGTTTTTCTTCGTACATGCGCGTATCGGCGACTCGGAGCAGTTGATCGAGCGACGGCTGGTGAACCACGGGCACGTCGGCAATCCCGACGCTCAGGGAAAGCCGGAAGTTCCACGAGGAGAGCGCATTGATGAAATCCGCGCGCTGTTGCAGGCGCTTGCGGACTTGCTGGGCGGAGTCCTGCCCCGCATCGGTCATCAGGACGCAGAATTCGTCCCCGCCCAGGCGCGCGAGAATGTCCGACTGGCGAAAGCAGGCGCGCAGAACATTGGCAGTCACGATGAGCGCGCGGTTGCCTTCCAAGTGTCCGTAAGTGTCGTTGATGAGTTTCAAATCGTCCAGATCCATGTAGATGAGCAGCGCCGCGCCCTTGCGTTGGATCATCCGCAGATGCTGCTCGGCCAGGGCCAGGAATCCGCGGCGGTTGTATAGCCCGGTAAGGTCGTCCATCAGGGAAAGATTTTGCAAATTTTTCTGTAGCCGGTGGCGCTCGATCGAGTAGCGCAGCGCTCGCACCAGGGCGGAGCGGTCCAGATGCTCCTTATCCAGGAAATCCTGAGCGCCCTGGCGCAAGGACTCGACGGCCAGCAGTTCGTCTTCGGACTCCGCCAGAATGACCATGGGCGTGTCCGGCGCAGCGGCGCGCGCAGCTTGCACATAGGCGCGGCCCTGCCGCTGTTTAGAACCCAAATCGAGGAGCAAGATATCCGCGGGTTCGCTGGAAAGGCGCTCGGCGGCAAGCTCGAGGTCCGCGACATGCGCAATATGAAATTGGCTGGAATCTTCCGTGTCCAGCAGGCCGCGAAGACGGCATGCATCCTTTGCTTCGCCTACCAGTAGAATACGGATCGGCACACCGTTCATCGACACCGCGCAGCCTCAAGATTCCCATCTGGGTTCGCCCATTCTAGGTTAACTAGACACACGGCAATCGCCGACACGATCCAGCGCAAGCTGCATGAATACCGGGGTAGCCGGGCGAACAAGGGAATCCACTTTCTGGAAGGGGGAACTAAGTCTCATCCACTGCGGAAAAGTTGTCAAGGCGGGTAACGCAGAGTGGACTCTGGAAGGCAACCCCGCTTTAGGACTCCTCACAAACAACTTTCAGAGAAACCGTCTTCCCATTAGAGGCGCCTAATCCTCCTTGACGACTTCCAGGAACACTGTATGATTGATATTAATCAATGTTACTCAATCTTGCTCTCCCGGAGAAACTTTCTTGTCCACGCACCCAAGAGTTATAGTTCACCGCATTCCAATTACTCGCGCACGGATTAACCTGGGGCAGGTCGCTCGCCGCGCGCATATCAACAAGGAATATTTCATTCTGGAAAAGGACGGCATACCCGTGGCCGCCATCATGAATGTGGAGGAATTGGAAGATTTTCTTGAGCTCAAAGATCCCGCGCTCAAGAAGCACATCCGGAAGAGCTATCAGGAATATCACCGTGGGAAAGCAAGGGGCGCCGGAAAATTCTTAAAGGAACTGCGGGCCAATTCGGCTAAGCCTCGAATGTAGGCGGGGCGAGCAAGTTTGGGACATTCATCCGGTTGCCAGTCTTTCAAGCCGCTCCAGGGTGTCCGGATAGCGCCGCACCAGCAGGACCAAGGCGGCGGCCTGGGGATTGGGTTTGGCTCGCCCCTGCTCCCACTTTTCAAGGGTTCTTACGTTGATCCGCAACTTGCGCGCGAAGACGGCTCGCGAGCAGCGTAGTTTCTTTCGCGTTTCCCGAATCAATTTGGAGTTCACGGGTGGAAGCGGCACGGGTTCAACCTTGTAGTTGCGCAACGTGAGTTTGCCTTCGCGGTGACTCTTTATTGCGGAAATCCCGTCCATGAGTTCACTAGAAATATTTCTCTTGGTCATTAGGTTACCGGCTCCCCCGGGATTTTTTCCCTTGCGTGATCCGTGCGGCTTGGCGCGCCCGCAACTCGGTTTCAAGAGCGCCCTTGAGCGAACGCTTGACTCTTGGCGAGAGGTCCGCTGCTTCATTCTTGTTGTAGAGTGTCATCAGCCATACTTGCCGGTCCGCCGGAAAGTGTAGTAAATGACCCGCAATCCGCCCCGACGTCCCTTGCCGCGTTTCGAGTCCGCCCAACGAAGCTTTCGAAACCCTCCCGTTCCCGGCATCACGTCGCCGATCGCCGGATTGCCAGCAAGCCGGTTTTGCAGTCGGCGGTATTCATCATCGTCCAGATACTGAGCCACGTACCGGGTGAACGCCGGGGCTTCAATGAATTCCATTCCATTGAAGGTACGCCCCTAGAGTACGATTGTAAGTATACGCCAATAGCGTATAATTGTCAACTGGCAGCAAGAGGGATTCAACTCAAGGATTTTCTTACTTGCCTTTGGCGCGCGACTGGCTTAGCAGGTTCACGAATAGACGGAAGGCGCCGGCATTGCCTTCGGGCAACTGGCGCGAGAAGGAGAGGCCCGTGTAGATATACGTACCTTTGCCGGTGCGGGTCCAGACGAGGCTGCCCATCACGTCTTTTTCGCCGGGGTCGTGCATCGAGAGGACGGTATGATACTGCGCGTCCCACTTTTCCCAGAAGTAGAGGCCGCGCTCTTGCACCCAGCCGTCGAAATCGTGGGTTTCGATTTTATTCGGGAAATTCAGGAGCGGGCTGGCGGGGTCGGTGTAATTCACGGCCGCATTTTCGTCGGTGACGCGCGGGCCGGGGCCCATCGTCGCGGGGAACGGAGCGGGCTTGAGCGCGTCCCAAATCGCCGGCCGCTGGTCCAGCACGACGAGCGTGCCGCCGCCCGAGGCGTAATCGAGCAGACGCGAATTGGAAGCGACGACGTCGGAACGGAGCTCGTATGCGCGCATGCCGGCCACGATGGCGTCGAACCGGCTGAGGTTGCCGAAAGCAAGAGCGTTCGCGTCGATCATCTCGACATCGACTCCCAGGCGGCGCAGCGAATCCGGGATGGCGGCATCGTTGTCGGCGGAAATGTAGCCCACGCGCAAATGCTCCGGCACGGCGATGGAGAAGACGTGCACGGGCACCGCGGCGGGCGCGCTCCACAAATAAGTGGGCAGCGACGGAAGCGGTTCAAGCGAAGTTTCAAATTTTTCCTCGCCGCGTTTCGCATAGGCCTTTAGTTCGTAATTTCCCGCCGCAATTTTTGGCGGTGGCATCACCGTAAGGTGAACGAGCCGATCCCCCGCGCCGGAAAATTCGATAGCCTCCGGCGCCGGCGCTTTCCAACCGGACGGCACTTCGACTCCCACGCTGACTTTGGATGCCGTCTGCGCAAAGGAATGCACGCGCGCGAAAACATCGAACTGCCTGGGCTGGCGCGACTCGACAACCACGTATTGTTCCGGCTGCGGAGTGAGTTCGACCGGCGGGACGATGCGCAGCGGGTAGCTCAACACGCTGACGGTGGACGCGTGCAGGCTCTGCACCGGTGCGGTGAAATCAAAAGCGTAGCCGTCGGCCTCGACATGCGTGCGCGCGCGGACGAGCGGCGGCGGAAACGGATAAAGAAAATCGCCTGGCGCGCGGGGTGTTTGCGCATTGCCGGGAACGGCGACGCTGAAATTCGTCGAGCCGTCTTTCTCTTCCTGCTTCGTAATGTTCCAGCCGGAAGGCAGCGCGAGTTCCGGCTTTGAAAATGTGGCCGGCGCGTCGTTGCGATGGACCACTTCGGCGCGCACGCTGAAGCCCTCGCCGGCGACAAGTTCGCTGCGGTCGGAGTTGGAAACGATCTTGATCGCCGCGGCGTCGGAGAGCGCGTGATTGATTCGCTCGCGGACTTGCTCCAGCTCCCACAATGCGCCCGCGGCCGAGGAATCCTGCGAGCGCTTCACCCGGTCTTCCAGGGAAGCGATTTGTTTGCCCGCTTCCGCGATGGAGCGCACCGCGCCGGGCCAGTCGAGTTTTTCCGCCGCCATGCGCGCTTGATCGAGCGCGTGATCCGCGGCCGCGAGCGAATCCTCCGCCGGCACCGGAATCAGGCGAGCGAGCGAAGTAAGCGGTTGCGCAAAATCGGACGGGGAAGCTGGTCCGCCCGTCGCGCGCTTCAAACCATACGGGCGCCGCAGGAACGGAGAATTCAGGAACGGCGTCACGCCCTGCGAGCGGTGATGCAAGTAACCTTCGAGCGAAATGTCGCGGTAACTGAGTCCCCAAATCGGAGAAATGTCGTCGGCGGGCACCACCCAGGAGCCGGTGTAGTCCACTTTTTCGTCCTGCGCGGTCGCGCGCACCGGATTGAGAATCGTCTCGACGCGCCAGGGTTTCAGTCCTTCGGCAATTTGGTCGGGATACTTGGCGGGATCGGCCGCAGCTTCGACGGCTTTCGGCGTTTGAAAGCCGGAAGCCTGATGATTGCCATGGCCGGTTTTCTGGCCGCCCCAGCCGTTGATCACAATTTGCGGCCGCAGCATGCGGATGGCGCGCACCATGTCTTCCAGTTCCACGCCCTGCCATTTTTCGAGCGTTTCTTCGAGCGTCTTTGAAAATCCGAAATCGACGACGCGCGTGAAATAGAGATGCGGCCCTTCGACGTTCATCGCCGCGGAAAGCTCGGAGCTGCGCAGGATGCCGAGTTGCGCGCCTTGCTCGGGGCCGATGGCGTTCTGGCCGCCCTCGCCGCGGTTCAGAGTCAAGAGCGTCGTGTCCGTCCCCAGCGCGTGAGGCAGGTAGGTGAGCAACGTGGAGGCTTCGTCATCGGGATGGGCCACGGTGAACAGGACACGCGTCACCACGCGCGCTTTCTGGATCGATTCGAGCGTGTCCGCGACGCTTTGGCCGCGGCCCGGCGCGGGAGCTTCTTGCTGCGCCGCGACTCGCGTCAGTACGAAAGTCAACGCGCAGAGCGCGGCCAACAGGGAAAACAGCCCGAGCTTTTGCGGACGTTTCATTGCTGCGCCTCCGCGGCCACAGCGAAAGGCCAGATCCGCCGGTAGCGCGCCTGAATCATGTACGTCAGGATGCCCAGAGCGATCACGCCAAGCCCCCCGAGGGCAAATTTCCATCCTGTGGAATAAAACAATGCGACCCAGCCCAAAATCGCCAGCACGGCCGGCCAAGGATAGAGCCACATCTTAAATGGAAGCCGCTCCGGAGGCCAGCGCCGCCGCAAAATCATCACGCCCACGCCCTGGCTGATGAACTGCACGATCAGCCGAACCGCGATAATCGCCTTGATCACGCTGGCTAACCGGAACAGCACGCTGAACGCGAGCGAAGCGGCGCCCAGAAACAGCAGCGACACATGCGGGAAATGTTTTTTGGGATGCACGCGCGCGAAGACCGGAAAGAAATTGCCGTCCTCGGCCGCGGCGAAGGGCACGCGCGAATAGCTGAGCAGCGTGGTGAAGAGCGAGGCGAACGCGATCCACAAAATCATGATCGTCGCGAACGCGGCGGCGCGCGCGCCGTATAGCCGCTCGACGAACGTGCTCACGATGTATTGCGAATTCTGCGCCTCGCGCCAAGGAACGACACCCAGGATGCTCGTCTGCATCGCGAGATATAGCACGGCGATTCCCGCGATCGACAGCAGAATCGCGCGCGGAATGTTGCGCTCCGGCTCGCGAATCTCCGCGCCCAGATTGCAGATGTGGTAGTAGCCGAGGTAGGTGTAAACCGTGTTGACCGACGCCGACCCGAGCCCCGCGAAAAACAGCCAGGACCAATTCCACGCGCCCGGAGGAAAATCAAACGCCATCCGCGCCGAGAAGTGCGTCACTCCTCCCCAAATCATCCACGCCATCGTGCCCACGACGCCGATCCACAGAAATTTCGAGATCGTTCCGACCGCCGAAATCCTGCGGTACAGAAGCACAATCAAAAAAACAACCAGTCCCGCGGAAATCGCTTTCTGCTGATATTTTCCCAGGGGAATGAGATACGTGAGGTATTGCGAAAAACCGATCGCGCCCGACGCCACCACAAGCGGCGCTTGAATGAGCGTCTGCCAAATATAAAGAAACGACATGAGCCGCCCGCCACGGCCCGCGCCGTAGATTTCGCGAAGAAACGCGTACGTGCCGCCGGCGCGCGGCATCGCCGCGCCGAGCTCAGCCCAGACGAGTCCGTCAAGAAGGGAAAGCACGGCACCCGCCACCCATGCCAGCAGGCACTGCGGCCCGCCCATCGCCTGAATGACCAGCGGAATTACGATGAACGGGCCGATCCCGACCATCGCATTCATGTTCAGGGCGACGGCCTCGCTTAGGCCGAGCCCTCGTTCCAGTTGTTCCTCTGGCAAAAGTGTGGCCATGGTTGGCGCGAAGCGGGCAAAGCATATCAGATGCATCGGGAGGGCTAAAGCTTCGAAGCAAGACCGTAGCTTCTCAACACGCGGGAACCCAACTTGTCAGGGGAGTGAAACGACGCTCGATCGTTCAGCGTTCCGGAGATTTGCGATCAGGCCGACTTCGCCGATCGGAAGCGACCATCCGTGCCTGGATCAGATCACTCGGCCGAGCAGAGGATCGTGGGTCATTTTGGCGTCCTGGTTTTCTCGCGCTTCCCCAGAAGAACCCGGCGCTCTCTTGGTGTCATTTCGCGCCCGACGATTTCGCGGAAAATTCGCTCGATGAGAGTTTTCTTGCGCCCCCGGCGAGTCAAACGTTTATTCATGAGTGAAATTCAAGACTGGGACGATTCAACCTGGCGTCATGCTATCAGGATTGTAGTGATTATTGCAATCGAGTAGTTACTGTATTCATCAATGGTGAGTCATCCGAAAGGTTACGCCATTCAAATGGAACCGGTGTACTACCCTGCCTCAGGAAAGATGCGGCTACATCGTTGCCGCAAAGGAAGAGGACTGATGTTTCCTAGTCAGTTCGCTGCACCCGGATTCACCTGGATTTCGAACGTGCGTTCCTCTTGCTCTTGCGGCGCATTTTCTTTTTGGGCGCCTTATGGACAATGCCTTCAAGCTGTTTGTTGACGTGGAGCACGATATCGTTCAGCTCGCGCCTCAAAGCACCTTCAATCATGCCCGATTGGCGTTCTCCACGAGCGACCCGACTGACGTATGAGGCATCGACACGAAGCTTGCGAGCCACCCGCCTGTAGAGCCCTCTGACAAGGGACGCCAAGTCCTGCGGAATTTGGTCGAATGTGGCGGTCCTCACTTTGGAGGACGCATGTCGCCGCTTCCCACTTGAAATCCGTCTGGATGAGCTGCCGAGCTTAGACACGAAAATCTCCCTCCCAACTACCCGGACATCCAGCGTCTTGATAACTCCCCCAATTGTTAAATTTCAGTGATCTGGGACACACACATTAAAGATAAATACCCGGCAATTCGGACGCCACTCTTTATATGCATGATTTAAAATGGTTTACAGAATTCAGCCCATAGAAGTCATAGCGCTGCGTAACCCTTCGAACGCAAGACCGATGTAGAATTCCCATCCTTGGCGGGGTTTCCGACGAAAGAAGCGAGTCCGTTCGCCGCTTCCTGCCGCTACTCGGGGGTGAACGCCAGCAGCACGTTTCCGGGCACGCCTCCGTTGCGCGGATACCCGGAGCTGATGAACACCATGCCGTTGACTACCACGGCGCCCGGACCGTCGATCGAGCCCCCGCGGCCCTTCACGCCGTTCACCGTTTCGAAATCGCGCATGGTGTTGAAATCCCACAGCAGCTCGCCATCTTCGGCGGAGTGCGCCCGAATGTGCCCATCGGTCGAGGTCGCAAATACCACGCCCGGAATTTCCGTCACCGCGCCCGGCTGGGAAGGACTGCAGCCCACGGGCGCGCCTTCCGGACAAGGCGCTGCCGCAACATGCCACTCCTGGCTACCGTCGGCAACGCGCAGGGCAGTGAGGCCACCTCCCACGTTCGGATCGACACGGTTCCGGCGCGTGTCAGTCTGACTGGTCTGCGGCGACCGCTTGACGTCGGAAACCGTTGCGAACACGTGCAGCCCATCCGTGGCCATGCCCCATTGCACGCCGCCGTTGGTGCCGCCCTTCCCCACGCGCGCTTGCCACACAATCTCGCCCTTGTTCGCGGGATCGAGCGCCCAGACGATCCCTGACTTCTGTCCGGCCAGCAGCAGTTCGCGGCCATCCGGCGCATGAGTCAGAATCGGCGAAGAGCCGAAATCGAAATCCGGGCCGCAGGTCGCGGGGTTACCGGCGCAACTCCCGTTAAAAACATCCTCTGCGGTTAACTGGCGGGACCAGACGATGCGGCCAGTCGCCATGTCGAGCGCGATCACCGCATCGCTTGTGTCGGTCGCGGGCGCCGAATAATTGTCTCCGGTCCCTACATACAGAAGTTTGCGCTTAACGTCGAGCGTAGGTGCGGACCAGACTCCAACTCCTGAAGGTCCAAAATTTATCGTCCCGCGCGAACTCTTTCCTCTCTCCACAGGAACGCCGGTCATCCAGGTCTTCCACAGTTGCATGCCGTCGCGGATGCGCAGCGCTACCACGCTGCCACGAAAAGTGCAGCAGGCGTATTCCGCATCGGCGGAGCGTGTTTCCTCCCACGATGCCACCGGCACGTAGACGGTTCCATCGTGGGCGACAGGTCCGCCGGTGAGCCGCGTGGAATCGTGCGTTTCCACCTGGACCTTCCAAAGCAGTTTGCCCGTTTCCGCCTTGACTGCGTAGAACCAGCCCGTCATATCTCCGAAAAGCAGCGCGTGTTGGCTGCCGAGCGGCACCGCCAGAATGGAGGACCGCACCGGCCCGTTCGCCTGAAACACCCATTGCAGGCAGCCGGTCTCGGCGCGCATGGCGTGAATCAGTCCGCCGGCGCTTCCGACGAACACCTGGCCGTCGATGACGGTGGGCGGCGCGAAGGCTATCGCGTCACCATCGAAGCCAAAAGCCCATTTCAATTTGAGCCCGCGCACCTGATCCGTGCTTAACCGGGCCGAATCGCCCGGCTGAAACCGCGCATTGGTCTGCCCGGGACTCCATCCGTTCCATGAAGTCTTTGGCTTGGCAGCTAGCTTCACTGTGCGGTCCGCGCAGAACGCCGCGGCTGGCGGCCCTTCCACGGCCGCGTTTGTCCCCAAGTACGAAGCCACGGCCATGCGGTCTTCCCTGCTGATCGTGAATGCGATGGCCATCATCGGCCCTGCGTCGAGCGCTCGGAGAATTCGCGCCGCGGGCATCTTCTCCAGCGCCTCGCGGGGAGGGATGCGGTCGTTGACCTGCTCGTGACACACCGCGCAGCGCTTCTGATACACGGCCTCCCCCGAGGAAGCCGCCAACAAAGGACTCGCCCAGAATGCAAGCAGGAGCAGGTATGTGAAGCGTTTCACGGGCCGGACCATATCATGGCGGCCAAATTCGTGTCCAGGACAGAGCCCGCCTCGTCACGAGATCCCCGAACCGGAAGCAGCCCAAGTTGGTTTCCGATCTGGAAATTGTGAGGCCCTTATGATAATTAGAGCATATACATCAGCGTTTATATGGCGCCCTGATAACTATACGCCCGGCCCTAGCTGTTTGAATCAGAGAAGAGCGCTACAGGGAGGATGATTCCGATGGAAGCCCATGAGGAGTATGACCAGAACGACTTGAATAACGCCATCCTTTGCGTTTGGAAGGAAGCGCGAGGAGACGGATCCACAGGGATGAAGGCGGTTGCTCATGTGATTTTTAACAGAATCGGCGCCCCTGGCTTTGCCAGCAATCTGCACGATGTGATCTACGGGAAAAACCAATTTTCGTCGATGAGCATCAGCACCGATCCCGAATACAACCTTGCGCCTCCGAGTGCCACCGATCCTCAGTACCCGTCGTACCTGGCTGCCACAAACATCGTGAATGCAATTGCCACGCGAACCGATAGCGATCCCACAAATGGCGCTCTCTACTATGCGAACCTCGCGGAAAGTACGAGTGGATGGTTCTTTCATCACGTCGTGAATGATCCGGTGAATCATCCTCTGCGCGCGACAGTCGGTCAACAGGTCTTCTATGCGTAAATAGTTCACAAGATGTTCAGTGACGCACCTTGCCGTGTAATTCCTGCTTGGGATTGGCATTGATAAGTTCTAGAATCGGCATCCATGAACACAACGATTGCGAACGCAGCACCGGATCCCATCATCCAACGCCTGGAGGACCAGATTAGCTGGTACGACCGAAAAAGCACATCCAACATGCGATGGTATAAGCGGATCAAAATCTCGGAGATCGCTTCCGCCGCGGTCATTCCCTTCCTGGCCGCATCCAATATTCCCCGTGCGGTAATGGCGACCGGCATTCTCGGTGTACTGGTTACACTGTTTGAAGGCCTGCTGCAACTCAACCAGTTTCACGAGAACTGGATCAGGTACCGGTCGACTTGTGAGTCGCTTCGACACGAGAAATACATTTATCTGGCGAACGCGGGACCCTATCCGAATGTGGAGAAACCTCGCGCTCTACTGGCGGAGCGCGTTGAGTCGCTCATCTCGCAGGAGCACGCGAAGTGGGCGACAGTTCAGCAACAGGACCCGCAAGGCAAGCCGGCGGCCTGATCGGACCCTCCATGAGGATGCCCGCGCCTAGATTCGATTTAGACCGAAGCCACGCCTCGCACGCGTTAAGAGATTTCCAGCTCGCTTGAGGAATCACAAATTGGGCGGCATCTTTGTCAGCTATCGACGCAGCGACTCGCAGGGAGAGGCTGGCCGTCTGTTTGACGATCTGGCTCAGCACTTCGGCGAGGGAACAATATTCATGGATGTCTCCGCCATCGAGGCAGGACGCGATTTCCGGAAAGCCATTGAAGAAGGAGTCGCCAAATGTGGCGTGCTTCTAGTCGTGATCGGCGTGGGATGGCTTGACGCGAAGGACGAACGCGGAGCACGACGCCTCGACGATCCCTCGGACTTCGTTCGCATCGAAACAGCTTCCGCTTTGAAACGCGACATTCCTGTTATTCCAGTTCTGGTGCGCGGCGCCAAGATGCCGTCCGCTGAGCAACTGCCGGAGGAACTCAAGGAGCTGGCTTATCGCAACTGTATGGAGTTGACGCATGCCCGATGGAGATCGGACTTGCAGCTGCTCGTGGATGCGTTGCGTCGCCTGTTGGGAGAACCAATTCCAGTTGCAACGAGCGCCAGCCTCAATCAAGCAACCGCTCCTGCTCGGCCAGGCCCTGCGCAACCGGATGTGACAGGGTCATCGAAGTTGGAGGACGGAAGTTCCTCCCGAATTGATCCCGCGGCCGTGCAGCGAATCACTCGGGAGCTTGCGCTGCGTATCGGGCCGATTGCTGAAATTGTGGTGAGACGCGCTACCTCGCGCTGCAACTCGGTCGAAGATCTCTATCTCAAAGTCGCGGAGGAGATCGACTCCCGGGACGATCGCGAGAAATTTCTTCTAGGGCGAGCTCCGATCCCGTCGCCTCCTCTCCTCAATGTAGAAAGAGACGCAACCCCGGCAAGTAATCCGTCAGGACCTTCAGGATTGCCTTCGCCTTCAAAGGACAATGACGCAAAGTCCGAAACAGCTCGACCCGCGACAGGGATACAATTTTCGAATCGACGGAAGCATTTGCTTCTCGCAAGCGTGGGAGGCGTTTCCCTGATCCTGCTGCTGGTTCTCGTGACACGGTTCGCGCCTTGGAGAGGAGCAGGCTCGTCCCAGCCGTCGCAGACTTCGGACCAGGGAACGCACATTCCGGAATCAGCCCCTGTGAATGCCAGCGCGACTGCTCCACCCGCAGAATTGCCCGCCAAGAGCGACAAGCCCATGCAGTCGCCCACCACACCTGAGGCCGAAGAAAGCCAACCTAAGTCTCCCCAACGGATTCGTGTGCCAGAGGAAGTGTCACGAAAACTGCTAATCAGTACAGTTTTTCCGACGTATCCGGCTTTAGCGCGGCAGGCCCGCATTCAGGGAACGGTAGTTCTCGACGCCAATATCTCAAGAGACGGCACGGTCGAGACTCTTCAAGTGATCAGTGGACATCCCCTGCTGGTCCAGGCAGCGCTCGATGCCGTTAAACAATGGCGATACAAGTCCTATGTGCTCAACGGCAAGCCGGTCGCGGTAAACACTCAGATTATTGTGGCCTTCGCTCTTGGGGGGTGATCGGGCGTTTCGCAGGTGCGAAAAATGAGAGTTTACCCCAGCATCTTGAACGCCTTCACCAGACTGAGTTGCATGCGATTGAAGGAAGCGGTTACAGTAGCGATTTCATCGGAGCCCTTCACCGGCAGCGGCGCCTGGTTCGTGTCTCCCTTACTCACGCGGTCTGCGGCGCCCGACACGAGCTTCAGCGGGCGAATCACGATGAAGTAAACTCCCGCATCCAGGGCGGCGATCGTCGCGATTAGAGTAACCACAAGGTAAATAAGTAAAAGATTAAATGCCTGCCGGGCTCTCTGGAGCGGCACCGACATCGGCACAGAAACGATCTGCGCGCCTACGATGGAGTCCGGTTTCCACCCAAAGCCGTTGTTCGACCCGTAGGTGGCGGTCATGGCGGGTGGAGCTGCTGCAGGGCTGCTGTGGCACTCCATGCACGCCGGAGCCGCCGCGATCGGAATCGCCAAATACATCGAACGCCCCGTCGGCGTCTCCCGTTCCCCCTCGAATTCTTTCTGCTCGCGGTGGTCACTTAGATATCGAATGACGTCGGCCTCCCAATCGGTCGCCCGATGCTCCGGATTGGTTGGGTTGAGCGTGGCTTCCCGGTACGTGTACTCGGGATAGTTCTGCCTCAGCTTGTTGAAGGTACTCATCGCTCCAAAGGCCGGTACCGTTTCCGCCAGGAACCTCGTCTTGTGTTGGGGGTTCTGCTCGAGCAAGGGCGCCAGGTCGGAAGACGTATAGTCCCTCACCGACTTGGCGCTGGCCATCATCAAGCTTGCTTCCTGGAGGACTTCGCGTTGCGCGTTGCTGATGAGGAAACTGGAGATGGCTTGCGAAATAATCAGTCCGCCGGCTCCGAACAACACCAGCAAGATGAGATTAAACTTTGTCAGCAGCTTCATTTGTAGGATCCCCTTTAAGGCCTTCGGGAGTCTGGTAAACGAGTAACCGGACCCATTTTCTGTTCCAGGAGAAATGGTAGTGTAACTCCGATTGAGGAAACTCAGCCGGTACTTAACCACAATTAAATAGACCACCGGATGTGATGCGATCGGAAGGTGAAGTCCCCGCGACGCTTCCGTCCGATTCTGGTTTGACGACGGCGTAGTCGGCAACGATCCGCATGGATTCGGAAACTGTCCCATCATACGCAAGACATCGCCACGTTTATGACCTCGCGCTTATTTCGTGCAGGAACGGCAAAATGATGCAAAATTGTGGCGGAGCAAACCGCACGCATGCTGAAGCTCGGAATCATCTTGACCGTGGCGACCGTAACGATTCTCGTCGTGGAATTTTTTCGCGCTCGCCGCGGGGCATTTCCCGCGCACGGCTGGCTTGGCCTCTTCGCCCTCGTTTGCGCGGAGTACTTGATGTTTCACGGGATCGAACCAGCGGCGACTTATTTCAGTCCGGTGGCGTGGACCTCGTACATTTTGATTGCCGATGCCGCGGTGTTCGCGATCTCCGGGCATTCGCGGCTACGCGAGGAGCCGCGCGGGCTGCTGAAGATGGCGGCGCTTTCGATTCCGTTGTGGCTGATTTTTGAAGCGTACAATTTGCGGCTTGCGAACTGGGCGTACGTCGGTCTGCCGCAAGGATACATCGAGCGATGGATCGGCTACGGCTGGGCGTTCGCGACGATCACGCCGGGAATTTTTATGACCGCCGCGCTCATCGAGTCCTTTGGCTGGTTCGAGCAGGAGTCGCGCCCGCTGCGTTTCAGCCGCACGACGGAGACGGCATTCATCGTCCTCGGCGGCGTGATGCTCCTCGTGCCGCTGGTTGTCCCAACGCGCATCGCTGCGTATCTGTTCAGTTTCGTCTGGCTTGGTTTCTTATTCCTGCTTGAGCCGATCAACTACCGCCTCCACTTGCCTTCCTTCGAGGGCGATCTTGCGCGGGGGCATCGCGGGCGTATGTATTCGTTTCTCGCCGCTGGCTGGGTGTGCGGCTGGCTGTGGGAATTCTGGAATTACTGGGCGCGCGCCGGTTGGATTTACACGTTTCCAATCGGCCAGCAATGGAAGATCTTCCAGATGCCCGCGCCGGGCTATCTGGCTTTCCCGGTCTATGCGCTAGAATGTTTCGCGATGTACGTAAATGGCGCGTGGCTCCTCAGCCCAAAATATATCGCCGAGAAAAAATATCAGGAATAGCCGGGTGCGCATCCCAATCCGATATTTCCGCGTGTTGTTCTGCCTGGCGATTGCGGCGCTCGCATCGTTTTCGCCTGGCGAGGCGCGCGCCTCCGAACTCGATATTCCCCCGGACGCAAGAGAAGCCATCGATCTGATGTACATGGGCAAGACGGAGGCAGCCGTCGCGCTCGCTCACAAGATTGAAGACGCGCGCCCCGATCATCCTCTCGGCTATCTCATCGAAGCCGACGTGCTCTGGTGGAATATTTATTGCAAATGGTCGGAGCGAAAATACAACACGATTGACGCCTGGAGCCACACGCGTCCCGCCGACGCCGATGACAACGCGGAACTCGCGCTCGCCGACAAAGTGACGCGCCTGGCCGAGGCCGGCATCGCCAAGTCCGACACGGCCGAGATGGAGTTGTACGCAGGATTGGGCTATGCGTCGCGCGCGCGCCTGCTGGGCTTGCGCTACGAGAAAATGCCGGTGGCGCGCGCGGGCGTCGAGGCGCGCAAGCACCTGCTGCGCTGCCTCGAACTCGACCCCAACATGGCCGATGCCTACCTGGGCCTCGGGCTATACAACTATTACGTCGATACCCTTTCAGCCTTGGCCAAGATTTTGCGCTTTTTCATGGGCATCCCGGGCGGAGACAAGCGCGAGGGTTTGCGCCAGCTCGAAATCGCGTCCACCAAAGGCGAACTGACGCAGGTGGAGGCGCGCTTCAACATGGCCAAGAGCCTGCGCAATTACGACCGCGACTACGCGCGCGCCGAAAAGGCCGCCGCGCCTCTGGTTACCGAGCATCCCGGAAATTGCATCTTCTTGCTGCTCTCGGGCGATATCGAACAGAAACTTGGCCACACCGAAGAGGCTGCCGGGAGGTTTCGGGCCGCCGCCGCGGCTCCCTGGGAGCAAGCCGCGTGCTCGGAGCGCGCGCATAGACTCGCGAACGAAGCCCTCGCCTCGATTAGTTCGAACCATTAGGAGGTTGTGTAGCACAGCCACTCTTGGCTGTGTGGTTTTGTACGCCGCATCTACAAGCTACCAATCCAGCGACAATCGCAGACCCACACAGCCAGGAGTGGCTGTGCTACTAAACCCCCGGGCAACGGGCCGGCGCGCGCTGTGCATCTCACGACTGCTGCGGTAAGCTGTGTGAGGCGGGTCCGGGTTGACTTGGGCGTGCCCCAGTGGTATCAGAAACAGGCCGGTTTGGTGGGGGTTCTTCCTATTCTAGGGCGCGGGCTGCACTTTTAAGCTGAAGGCTTCACCTCCGCGAGAGTGGAAGTGGAGCTTGGGGCCTGCCGAAAACTGGATCATCGCTGACTTTCTCAGCACCCGGAATGATTTTAATGCGTTTTTGTCTGCCCGGAGTCCCGGCAGGATGGCTCACGAGGAGCGTGTTCGGATGTGTTCGCGCAAGTGGCTAATCGTGGCGTTGGTGACGTGTGGGCTGGCCTCCGCCTGTTCGGACTACAACACGAACCTTTCCATCCAGACCTCATCCTCCATACTGACTTTCGTGAGTCCAAGCACGGCTACCGTGGGAGGGCAGGGCTTCACGATTACGGCCAATGGTTCGGGCTTCACAACAGGCGCGCTGATCCTGTGGAATGGGGCCGCGCTGAATACCACCCTTGTCAGCAGCATTCAGCTGACGGCGCCCGTTCCCGCCACGGACCTTGCCACCGCGGGAACCGTGCAAGTAGCCGTGCAGATCCCCGGCTCGTCCCAGTCGGCAACGCAAAACGTCAACAACACGACGACCACTGAAGTATCAAATATTGTCCTCTTCACGATCGGTGCGGCGCCGGGGACACCGCCGGCGATTGCGTCCCTCTCACCGGTCTCGATGCCATTTTGCAGCAGCCTCAATGGTTTCACACTGACGGTGAACGCCGCGACCGGCACAACCTTCACGAGCGATTCGATGGTGAATTGGAATGGATCGCCGCGGGCGACTACCGTTATGAGCCCCACTCAGCTCTCGGCAACGATCTTGCCTTCTGACACGGCTTCGAATGCCACTGCGGCGGTTTCCGTATCCAATTCGGCGGGAACGTCGAATTCATTGCCGTTCACGATTTCGACTCCCACTGCAAATCTTCCGGCGCCGGTCCTCGGATCGGGCTCGTTGTCGCCAACCAGCGCCCTGGCCGGCAGTGCGGCGTTCGTGCTGACCATCACCAGCAGTGCTACTACTAATTTCGTCCCGTGCTCCTTGGTGCAGTGGGTGAACAGCAGCAGCGTTACAACGTTGCTCCCTACCACTTATGTTCCTGCTGTTGCAGCGACGGCAACTAGCCCGGCCATACCGGCCCTGCTCCTGGCGACCGTTCCGGCTTCCGACCTTCTCGCTCCGGGAAACGCGAGCGTCAAGTTGTTCACCCCGATTCCGGGCGGCGGCACTTCTCAGGCGGTGGCGTTTACGATTAATCAACCGACCACGCCTACGATTACCTCGGTCTCCGCAATGCTAGCCGGATCCACAACACTGTCCCCCACAGCGCCAACCTGCAGCCCGGCCAGTTTCACGCTGGTCGTGAATGGCACGGATTTTGTGAACGGCGGTTCCGTGGTGAATTGGAACGGTTCACCGCGTCCGACAACATATGTTCAGCCGGCGGCGACGGCGGGGAATCCACCGCCGGCGCCTTATCTCACCGCCATCATTCCGTTTTCGGACGCGGTTACCCAGGGATCTTTCCCCATTACAGTATCGAATGGCTTTGCTGTCTCCAACCCAATGTCCTTTTCGGTGACAACGCCGACGGGCACGACTTTCCCCGCGCCAACCGCCACGATGCTCGCGCCGACAGGAACGACGGCCGGCGCAGCGCAGTTCCCGCTGACCGTAACGGGCACTAATTTTCTGCCGTGTTCCGTCATCCAGTGGAACGGAGCCCCAAGAGCGACCACCTATCTCAGCCCGACTCAACTCAGCACTACAATTCTTGCTACGGATGTTGCGACTGCGGGGTCGGTGCCTGTCACCGTATTCACGCCCGCGCCGGGCGGGGGCACGTCCAGCGCAATTTCATTCACGATTTCTCCGCAGACCATCGCATCGCTTTCAGCGTCCACCTCCACCACTCCAATGGCCTCGACGCCTTACTGCAGCCCGACAGGTTTCACCCTCACGGTGAACGCCGCGACTGGCACAATTTTCACAAGCGATTCCGTTGTGAACTGGAACGGCTCGCCGCGTCCCACCACATTCGTTAACGGGACACAACTCACCGCGGCGATCACGTTTGCGGACACGGCAGCCCTGGGAACAGCGACAGTTTTTGTTTCCAATTCCGTGGCAAGTTCCAACTCTCTCCCCTTTACCATGACGGCGCCCACGTCCTTCCCGGCGCCGTCAATCAGTTCGCTTACGCCTTCGAGCGCGGCGGCAGGAGGCGGCGCTTTCGGTCTCACTGTGAATGGAAGCAATTTGTTGCCGTGCTCGGTCGTTCAGTGGAACACGGGCGCGCGGACGACCACATTCGTAGGGACAAACGGACTAACGGCGTCGATCGCCGCGGCGGATATCGCAGCGGTTGGAACAGATCAAGTTACCGTGGTTAATCCCTCGCCCGGTGGCGGAACCTCTGCCGGAAGTCCATTTACCGTTTTTACTGCGGTGCCCGCGGCGGTGCGAATCGCTGCGGCCGCTCAGAATGCGAGCGGCGTTGTGACTGGAACGGAAGGCTTGCTGTCTTTGCCGTTGCTGAGTTCGGACCATCGCTACGCCGTGCAGGTTCTTGCCTCCACGGACGGCGTCACCGAAATTCCCGGCACGGTTCAAAATATCTTTGTCCGCGATACATGCCAGGGCGCGCCGTCCGGCTGCACGCCTTCCAACAATCTGGTATCCATCGGAGTGAGCAGCAACCCTGCCGATAGCGACAGTATGTCGCCATCGATCAGCGCGGACGGGCGCTACGTGGCGTTCCTTTCTTCCGCGATGAATCTGGTGGATAGCGATACGAATGGCGTGACCGACGTGTTTGTCCGCGACACCTGCGCGGGAGCGCCGTCCGGCTGCACGCCTTCCACGCAGCGCGTTTCCGTCGCAACCGACGGATCGCAAGCCAATGGCGCGAGCACTTCGGCGACGATCAGCGCGTCCGGCCGCTACGTCACGTTCAAGTCCGCCGCGACCAATCTTGGTTCCATCTCGTCTTCCGCATCAGGACTTTTCCTGCGCGATACTTGCGCGGGTGCAGCCACGTCCTGCACGCCTTCCACGCAACCACTGGACGCTCTTCAGTAGCACAGCCACTCTTGGCTGTGCGGTTTTTCCAACACTTAACAAAGGCGCACAGCTCCGCCGCGCCGGATGGCTGTGCTACCCGGCTTTTTCCGCAACTGGTTCAGCCTGTGGGATTTGGTGCGCGCAGGGACTAAAACCCGCAGGCTGAAGCCCGCGCCACTAAAGAAACCCCTCAATCCGGCAATAGAAAAACGCGATCCGCGGCGAGCTCGATTGCCCAGGGCTGCGGAAGATCCCGGAACGATTCCCACTCCTGCTTGAAGACCTCGGCCTGCAACTGAAAATCAGCGGGACCCGCCGGAGGCGCGCCGATGCGCAGGTCGAGCGTGACGCGGAAAGGCGTTTCCGTCATCGCGGCCATCCAGCAGGGAAACACGTTCCCGGAATTTTCCAGGTTTAATTTCTGCGGAGGATGCACGCGGACATGATTCGCGCGGATGGCAACATGCCCGAGCGGCTTTGCGAATTGCTGCGCAACGCGAAGCGTGCAGCTCCAATCGAGCGCTTCCACGCGTCCGTCGGGCAAACGGCGCGCGCGGGAATAATTCTTGCACCCGGTGACGCGTGCAACCTCGAGCGTTGGAGGATGGCGGAAGATTTCTTCCTTCGGGCCTTGCGCCGCCACGCTCCCGTTCGCCAGCACAACGAGTTTTTCGCAAACGCGGTACGCCTCTTCTAGATTGTGGCTCACGAACAATGCCGATCCGCCGTAGTTTCCGAGCGTTTCGCGGAGGTGGCGTTCGAGAGAGCTGCGCAGATGCGTGTCCAGCGCGGAAAAAGGTTCATCGAGCAGCAGCGCGGCGGGTTCGATGGCGAGCGCGCGTGCGAGCGCGACGCGCTGTTGTTCGCCGCCGGAAAGCGTTGTCGGGTAGCGCTCTGCAAGCCCATCGAGATGCGCGGCGGCAAGCTGATCCGCGACGCGCCGATTTTTCTCCGCGTCCGGGAGTTGCCGCAATCCGAACGCGATATTTTCCGCCACGTTTAAATGCGGGAAGAGCGCGTAATTTTGGAAGAGCAAGCCGATGCGGCGCGCGCGGGGAGGCAGATTGATGCGTTGCTCGGAATCAAAAAGTACGCGCCCTTGAAGCACGATACGCCCGCGGTCCGGCGTCTCCAGCCCCGCGATCGCGCGCAGCGTCATCGTCTTGCCCGAGCCCGAAGGCCCGAGCAATCCAAGCGGGGCGCCGTCCGCTGTGAATTCCACAGCGAGCCGGAAACCCGCGACGTTTTTTTCAATCGCGACTTCGAGTGACATGTTCGCTTTTAGTAGCACAGGCTTCAGCCTGTGGGTTTCTGTCGCACGAGCAAGGACCAAACCCCGCAGGCTAAAGCGTGCGCTACCTAAGACCTCCGCCAGATGCTCAGCGCCCGGCGATTGGTGCCATAAATAGTGGTGAGAACGACAAAGGAAAACAGTAGCAGAACCAGCGCGGTCCGATTCGCCACGTCGTAATTAGCGGCCTGCACTTGATCGTAAATGTCGATCGAAACAGTGCGCGTCACGCCGGGAATGTTCCCGCCCACCATCAGCACCACGCCGAACTCGCCGATCGTATGAGCGAAGCTGAGCACGATTCCGGTGACCGCTCCGGCCGCGGAGAGCGGCAGGATCACGCGAAAAAATGTCGCCAGGCGCGACGCTCCGAGCGTCCAGGACGCTTCGATCAAGCGGCGGTCCACTCCTTCAAATCCCGCCGAAATCGGCTGCACGGCGAACGGCAGGCTGTAGAGCACGGACGCCACAAGCAAACCGCCGAACGTGAATGGAAGCGTGTGCCCGAACCACGACTGCCAAACTTTGCCGGCAAAATGGCGCGGACCAAGGCCCACGAGAAGGTAGTAGCCGAGCACGGTGGGCGGCAGAACGAGCGGCAGCGCGACAATCGCTTCGACCAGAAATTTCCAGCGCCAGCGCGAGAACGTTACCCAATAGGCGATGGGCAGGCCCACGGCAAGCAGAATTCCCGCAACACAAACCGCAAGTTTCAGCGAAAGCTCGATCGCCTGCCAGTTCAAGGTTTCCCCCCGGTGAAAATCTTGGCGGGGAGAACAAATCCATATCGCTCCAGCAGCGCGGCCGTTGCAGGCATCTTGATGTAGTCGAGAAATTGCCGCGCGCCTTGCGGATTCGCCGCTGCGCGAACAGCCACGGCCCCCTGTTGAATCGGTGTGTACAAATTCTCCGGAATGTTCCACGCGCGGCCTTTGTCTTTCATCGCCGGCGAAAGCACGAGAGAAAGCGCGATGATTCCGGCGTCCGCGTTTCCGGATTCGACGAACTCCGCCGTCTGCGAAATATTCTCACCGAGGACGAGCCGGTCCTTCACGGCGTCATAGACTCCTGCTTTGCGCAGCGCTTCTTCCGCGGCGCGGCCGTACGGCGCATGCGCGGGATTGGCAATGGCGATTTTTTGCACGGCGGAATCGCGCAGCGCGGCAAAACCCTCGCTGACGTCCACGCGGGAATCATTCCTCGACCACAATACGATTTTGCCGATCGCGTAGAGATATGTGCTCCCCTGCGCGGCGAGCCCTTCGTTCTCCAGTTTTTTTGGATACGCGATGTCCGCCGAGAAAAAAACGTCGAACGGCGCGCCATTTTCAATTTGCGTAAGAAAATTTCCGGAAGACCCCAGGCTGAGGCGAATCGCGCAACCCGTCGCCTTCTCGAAATTCGCGGCGATCTCGTTCATGGCGTAGGTCAGGTCGGACGCCGCGGCGACAGTAACGGTGCCGCACGGTTTTGCCGCCGCTTGTGCCGACAGCGCTGCGTTACCTGCGTGAGTGGGACGAAACGGTGCGGCCAGACCGAGTACAGCGAATGCGGCCAATGCAAGTATTTTGAGAATTCTTTTCATTTTTGCACCGTCCCGAATCACATGCGCACGATCATCACTTCCGTGGCTTTAATGAGGGCCGCCGCGGTCTGCCCCTTTTCGAGGCGCATTTCGCGCGCGGCATCCGCCGTGATGATCGACGAGATGCGCTGCCCGCCGATCGAAAGCTTCACCTGCGCGAGCAGACCGCTGTAGCGCACTTCGACGATCCTGCCGACCAGTTGATTGCGCCCGCTGATCCGGCGAAAATTGCGCCGCCCGGCCAGGACGTCCTTATCCTCCGTGCGCGGCAGAAAGCGTTCGATTTCGGATGCGGGGATGCGGTGGTGTCCTCCAGCGGTGCGGATGCTGCGCAATTTCTTTTTGTAGATCCACTGCTTGAGCGTGGGATAGCTGATCCCCAGCGAGCGCGCCGCGTCGCGGGGACTGAGCAATTCGTCGGATTGCACGGACACCTCCAGAAAATACATTTATACTCGTATTTATTGGATATGTAAATACGGATTAATACGATTTTAGTAGCACAGACTTCAGTCTGTGCTACTTCAATCCTCCGGCCCAAATGCCAGCAGCACATTGCCCGGCATGCCGCCGTTGCGCGGATATCCGGAGTTGACGAACATCATGCCGCCTGCAATAACCGGGCCCGCGCCGTCGATCGAGCCGCCGTGGGCCGGCACTCCGTTCACCGTGGAATAGGTCTGCGCGGTATCGAAATCCCAAAGCATCTCGCCGTCCTCGGTGCTGAACGCACGCACGTGCCCATCGAGCGAGGCGGAGAATACTACGCCGGGTATGAGCGTCAGCGCGGCGGACTGGCCGGGACTGCAGCCGGGCCGCGGCGGATCGCACGGATGGCTCGGGGCAAACCACGCTTTCGATCCGTCCTCGAGATGCAGCGCCGTCAGGCCGCCGCCTTTCGCGGGATCGAATGTCGCGCCGCCCACGGGCCCGGCGGTGTTCATCACGCCGGACGTATCGTTTACGGCCGCGTACAATTTTTGTCCGTCGCTGGCCATGCCCCACTGCACGCCGCCGTTGAGGCCGCCTTTTCCGACGCGCGTCTGCCAGAGAATTTTCCCTTTTGCGTCCGGGTCAAACGCGTAGACCATGCCGGACTTTTGTCCCGCCACGAGAATTTCCTTGCCGTTCGGGGCGCGAACCAAAATCGCCGATGAGCCAAAATCGAAATCCGGCCCGTTCGTTGGCGGGCAATTCGCTCCTTTCGTCCGGCATGCCGACGTATAGGCATCCTCCGCGAGCACCTGAGTGGTCCATACGATGCGTCCCGATTTCATGTCGAGCGCCATCACGGCGTCGCTCGTCGAAGTTGCTGGGACCGAATAATTGTCGCCGGTGGTGACATAGAGCAATCCTCGCTTGGTGTCCACGGTTGGCGCCGACCAGACAGGAGCACCGGAAGGTCCCCACTGCGCCGATCCCGCGCTGTTCGTTCCGGTTTTCTGCGGCGGGTCCACCGTGTAAGTCTTCCACACTACGGACCCGTCGCGGACGCGAAGCGCCGTGACGCTCCCGCGAAACGTGCAGCACGAATATTGCGGATCGAGCGAACGCGTTTCCTCCCACGACGCGGCGGGAATGAATATGACGCCATCGAGCGCCACGGACGAGCCCGTCAGCCGCGCGGCTTCGTGATCATCAATGCGCTTCTTCCAAAGCAAGTGGCCGGACTTGGCGTCGAGCGAGTAGGCCCAGCCGATCAAGTCCGTCAGCACGAGCGAAGTTGCGGACCCGTTTTCGATAGGAAGGATAGCGCCGCGCACCGGTCCATTAGCTTGAAACACCCAGTGCGTGCAACCGGTCTTGGCATCCACGGCCTCGACGGCGCCGCTGGCGCTGCCGACGAAGAGCGTGCCGTTCACAACGCTCGGCGCCGCAAAGGCCGTGACGTCACCCGGAAAACCCAGCGCCCATTTCAACTTGAGGCGCCGAACTTGTCCCGGCGCGAGGCCGGCGCGCTCGGCAGTCTGGTAGCGCGCATTGGAGACGGAAGGACTCCATCCGGCCCACGCGTCGTTTGCCGGACCGGACAGGATGGAAACGTTCGCGGAGCAAAATGCGCTGGCGGGCAGGGGCGATTCTTCTACCTTTGTTCCCAGAAAGTTCGCGACGGCTTCGCGCTCGGCGCGATTGATAGGGTAGGCCACGGCCATCATCAATCCGAAATCGAGCGTGCGAAGAATTCGCGCGGCGGATAGTTTCTGCAAAGCGTCCCGCGAGGGCGCGCGCGAACCTGCCTGATCGTGGCACGAAGCGCACCGTTTTTGATAAACATCGGCGCCCGATACGGAGGAGGGCGCGGAATCCTGAGCCGCAGACGCCGGCATCGCCCAAAGGAACGCGGCAAAAATGGCGAATGGAAAACACAATTTTCGGAAGATCATCGCACGTCTCATCGGATTTTTCCTCGACGGCCTGAAAGTCAGGGGGAATCATACGATATTCTGTCCAGTGGCGCAGGCTTCAGCCTGTGGGTTTTGGTAGTAGCAAGGACTAACCCCACAGGCTGAAGCCTGCGCCACTAGATCCTCATGTCCCACGGTTGTTTCACGACGATAGCCATGCAGAGCGAAAAGAACGCGGGACAATAGGGAGAAACAAGCTAAGTGTGGGCAGCGGCTTCCTGCTCGAACGCGTGATACGACGAGCGCACCAGCGGGCCTGACTCGACGTGCGCAAAGCCCATTTGCTCGCCTAGATTCTTGTACTCGGCGAACTCATCGGGGTGGACGTACCGCACGATGGGCAAATGCTCGCGCGTGGGCTGCAAATATTGGCCCAGCGTCAGAATGTCTGTGCCTTGTGCGGCCAGATCCTGCATGGCGGCGAGAACTTCCTCGCGCTCTTCGCCGAGGCCGAGCATGAGCCCTGTTTTCGTGGGCATTTTCGGCGCGAGCGATTTCGCGCGGCGCAGCAGCTCGAGCGACCGGCCATAGACCGCGCCCTTGCGCACTTCGTGATAGAGACGCGGAACCGTTTCCGTGTTGTGGTTCAAAACGTCCGGGCGCGCGGCAATCACGGTTTCGAGGGCGTTCCAATCCCCGCGAAAATCCGGGATCAACACTTCCACCTTGCAGGCCGGAACGCGCCGGCGAATTTCCGTAATCGTGCGGGCGAAGATGGCCGCGCCGCCGTCGGGCTGGTCGTCGCGGTTGACGGAAGTCACCACGGCGTACCGCAGGCCCATGCGCTCGACAGCTTCGGCCACGCGCTCCGGTTCCAGCTCGTCCGGAGGACCGGCCGGCTTGCCCGAAGGCACCGCGCAGAAGCCGCAAGCCCGCGTGCAAATATTTCCCAGAATCATGAACGTCGCCGTGCGGTGCTCCCAGCATTCGCCCATATTCGGGCAACGCGCGCTTTCGCACACAGTGTTGAGCCCTAGCGTGCGCATGATGCGCTTCAGGTCCTGGTAATTGGGCCCATTAAAGAATTTGACGCGCAGCCATTCCGGCCTCGGGTGCGACGCGGGATCGGGCAAGCTGCTTGGCGCAGGCGCCGGAACTGAGTTTGAAATAATGTGAAATAGCGAAGCCATCGATAACGATCTCAATTTTCTATTCTAAGCGCAGCTCCGACGAGACACAAGCGCGTCAGGGGCGTAGTAGTGTTCCAATCGCACAGTGCCAAAGGCGCCGGAGAATGTGCCCGAGAACTTAAGATTGGGTCGGTGTTTGTAGCGCCCGCCTTCAGGCGGGCACTTTGGAATCAAGCACATGCCCGCCTGAAGGCGGGCGCTACACGAACTAAAACCGAGTTCTCACCCACACTCGGTGGGGCGGCGCACGGTTTGGCGGGGGATCGCCAGCTCCCGACGAAATTGAGGCATTTCGACCACGCCCAAAGTCGCGTTTTGTGGCTATTTTACCACGCCCTATTGTCGAATACGCTCCAACTTACTGATTATAATGGCCTAAACATTATTTTCGAAGGGCTTCGACATGCTACTATAAGCACTCCTGTGAGCTATCAAACCACCATCGAAAAGCCAGTCGCCACAAAGGGAGTCGGCCTGCATACCGCCGTAAAATCCCACCTGCGATTCGTGCCAGCTCCGGCCAATACCGGGATCGTTTTCCGGCGCGTGGATCTCGACAATTTTGAGATCGAAGCGCATGTGCGAAACGTGGCGCGCGTTAGCTATGCCACGAGCCTGATGAAGAAGGGCGTGCTGCTTTCCACGACCGAGCACGTTCTCGCCGCCTTGTATTCTTGCGGGGTGGACAACGTCTACATCGAGCTGGACGCGCTGGAATTGCCGATCCTGGACGGTTCCTCGCAGCCATTCATTGAAATGCTCGCGCAGGCCGGCATTCGGCGCCTGCGGAAGCGGCGGCGTTTTCTGAAGGTCGTAAAACCGCTGGAGGTTTCAGAGGGCGGACGGCGGATCGGGATTTACCCGGCGGACGATTTCCGGGTCCGGTGTTATGTGGAATACGCGCATCCGGCCGTAGGAGTGCAGGAAGTCGAGTTGCGCGTGGGGCGCGAATCGTTCAGCCGGATGCTGGCGCCCGCAAGGACGTTTGGCTTCGTGCAGGATTTCGAAGGGTTGCGCCGCATGGGGCTGATTCGTGGCGGCTCCCTCGACAACGCTATCGTCCTTAACGAAAGCGGGGTCATGAACGGCCCGCTACGGTTTCCGGACGAGTTTGGTAGACACAAGGCGCTGGACCTGATCGGCGACTTGGCGCTCGTCGGCCACCCGCTCCTTGCACGCGTCGAGGCTCACAAGGCCGGACACGCTCTGCACACGCAGTTGGTTACGCGCCTGCTGGCCGATCCTTCGCTCTGGACGGAGACCTACGACGAAGCCCCTTCGGGCCATTCCCAGCTCCGCGCCGAGGCTACCGCTTCCGCTGCGGATTGAATCCGCCCTTTGACGAGCCTCGCTGTGTTCGTTCGATGAAGTATTCGATTCGCATCGCCGGCGGTTACCCCGCATTGTCATTCCCCCTGGAAACGCTGAGAATGCAGGCATGGCAAATTCCGACTTGGTGATCGTGATTCTGGCGGCCGGCAAGGGGACGCGGCTGAAATCCGCGCTGGCCAAAGTGTTGCACCGCGCCGGCGGACGGACGCTCGTCGAGCATGTGGTGCGCGCCTGCCAGCCGCTCAAGGCGCGCGAGATCGTGGCGGTTGTGGGGCATCAGGCCGATGACGTCACCGCCGCAGTGGCGCCGCTCGACGTCAAAACGGTATTGCAGGAGCCGCAGCGCGGGACGGGCCACGCCATGCTTGTGGCGCGGCGAGCAATTTCCTCGCGCGCGAAATTTGCGATTCTTCTCCCGGGGGACGCGCCTCTCGTCCGCACGGAAACGATTGCCGCGCTGGCGCGCGCGCACCGGGAAAGCGGCGCCGCAGCCACAATTCTCTCCGCAGAGATCGAGAATCCGGCGGGCTACGGGCGCATCGTGCGCCAGGACGACGGTTCGGTAGCTGCGATCGTCGAGGATTCGGCGCTCACCGGAGAGCAACGCTCGATCCGCGAAATCAATTCCAGCATTTACTGCTTCACGCTCGAAAAATTATGGCCGTGTCTTGCGGCGCTCAAGCCCCAGAACGTCCACAAGGAATTGTATTTGACGGACGCGATCGCGGTGTTGCGGCAGAAAGGCGAAAAAGTTCAGGCCGTGCTCGCCACGGATCCCGACGAAGTCCTGGGCTGCAACACGCGCGCCGATCTCGCCGCCGTGGACGCCGTGTTTCGCCGCCGCAAGCGCGCCGCCGTCATGGACGCGGGCGTGACGATTGAATTGCCCGAGACTGTATTGATCGATCCCGACGTCACCGTCGGCGCGGACACGCGCATCGAGCCGGGCGTGCAGCTTCTCGGAAAAACGCGCGTCGGTGCAAGCTGCACGATTCGCACCGGCAGCGTGCTGTCCGACGCCGTCCTCGAAGACAACGTGCTCGTAAAGCCCTACACGATCATTGCCGCGAGCCATCTCTCCAGCGGCGCGCAGGCCGGGCCGTTCGCGCATCTTCGCGACGGCGCGCGCCTCGAGAAAAGCGCGCGCGTGGGAAATTTTGTGGAAGTGAAAAAGAGCGTGCTCGGCGAAGGCGTGAAGTCCATGCACCTCACCTATCTGGGCGACGCGCGCGTCGGCAGCGGGACCAACATCGGCGCGGGCACGATCACGTGCAATTACGACGGCGTGAACAAGAATCCCACGACCATCGGCAAGCGCGTCTTCATCGGCAGCGATACCGCGCTCGTTGCGCCCGTGCGCGTCGGCGATGGCGCCTACGTTGGTGCAGGCTCGGTGATCACGAAAAATGTGCCGCCCGACGCGCTGGGTCTTGCGCGCGGGCAACAGGTGAACAAGCTCGGCTGGGCCACGGCGCGCCGCCGCCAACTTGCCTCCGCAGGCAAGCCCGCGAAACCGCGCGCCCGCAAGAAATCGAAACGCCGAAGCAAGCGACGCCCCGCCAAGCGAAAACGCTAGACCATCGCACTATCATTTCCCGCAATCGAACTTCATACCAGAATGAAACTGTTGCGCGCTGATGCACACGGTGATATCGTCGCAGTAAATCTCCTCTTGGGAGGACGGGTCTATGGGCGCGTGGGTGAATTGGGGCCTCGTAATAGGTGCCATTGCCTTCATATTTGGTGATCTCGTTCTGGAAGTTTATGAAAACGTGAATCTTGCTGCGCTGGGGATGTTCCTGCTGGCCGGCGGGGTTCTAGGGCTGGCCATCGACTCGGCCGCCGTCGGTTTGGGAACTGCAATAGTTTTGACGCTCGTCTACCTGGTGGTTCATCGCCGCCCGGGTCAGATGCTGCCGAAACAAGTTTCCGGCCACTAGTACCGCTCGTAAAGCCTTCAGAATTACCCCTCCCTGGCGCCCAATAATGTTGTGCCAGGGCGCGCAAATCCACGAGCATCTGTGATTCTTGTAGCCTTTGGACTAGTTTCCGGGAAGAGATCGTTCGCGCGGATACCCAATCAAATAGGTGATGGGCAGGCCGCCAAAGGTCCCGGATTGCTCACCTGTCTCCCACCGGTATTCGGGCGCCGCCAAGCCACTAATCAATTCGCGCAATTCGCTTGGCCGATAGGTACGTAGGCAAGACACCAGTCCGTCGAATAACAAGACCAGCGGAATGATTGGGAGCACATACGTGTAGAACACGCGCGACCAGCGGAAAGGACGGATGGTGGGCGTGAATAGGAATGGCGTAAGGAACCACAGGAACATCATGGCAACAGCTGATGCGGTGCGGCTCGTTACCTCAAAGATGCCGATGCCTTGCTTGGCGTCGACGGCATTTTGCAGGATGGCGCGAGCCTGTGCGGGCGGAAAATGATGAAAGGACGAGAACATCGTTCGGAATCCGTCCAATTCGGCAGGAACTTTTGTCGCGTCAACCGGGCTTCGATAGTAATCAATCCCATTCGCGGAAGCGGCCTTGACATTTTCAAACCCTGCACAGTTCGGGAATTTGTCGGTGAGCAAAATGGTGTAGCCCGATGGATCTCCTCGAAGTTTTTCACAAAGGTCCAACCAGGGTCCTCCACTCCCTGAACACACATCGACGATCGAACGGCTCCGCGAAACGTCAAGCGCGCGTTGCAGCAATGTGGAAATGGAGGCGTAGGCTTTCAAGATCTCCAATCCGCACTGAAGCGCATCTGTAATTTCATTTCGGAGCGTGGATGGAAACCACGGTTGTTCGTGGAGTTCGATGAACTGGATGCGGCGCATGGCGAACTTTTTTTGCGGGCAATCTGAAACTATCTGCCCTGGTTAGTTCCTATTCAAGCTAAAAACTTTCTTGAGAAAGATAGCGCAGCAGTCCCGCCATTTCATGCGGGATTCAAGTTCCTTCGATGCACCGGGAAATATCGCTGCGCGCTGTGATAAAATGTGCGCGAGGGGAGACTCCGCGAGATGAAATTTGGGGTGGTCGTGTTTCCGGGCTCGAATTGCGATCACGACGCCTGGTACGCGCTCGGCGAAGTTCTCCACCAACCGGTCGAATTCCTGTGGCACCAATCCGAACAAGTGAATGGCTTTGACGCGATCCTGCTCCCCGGCGGATTTTCTTATGGCGACTATTTACGCACGGGGGCCATCGCGCGGTTTTCTCCGGTGATGCGCGCGGTGGAACAATTCGCGCGCGGCGGAGGGTTCGTCCTCGGCATCTGCAACGGTTTTCAGATCCTCTGCGAAGCGGGCCTGCTCCCCGGCGTGCTGCAGCGCAATGCGGGAATGCGGTTCGTGTGCCGGCAGGTGCACATTCGTGTGGAAACAACGGACACGCCGTTCACCGCCGCGGCCAAGTCCGGCCAAGTGCTGCAAATTCCGATCGCGCATGGCGATGGAAATTATTTCTGCGATTCAGCGACGATGGTCGATCTCGAGCGCCATCATCAAATCGTGTTTCGGTACACGACGCCGGACGGGCGCGAGGACGCGGCGGCTAATCCGAACGGCTCGCTTGCGAATATCGCGGGCGTATGCAATCGCAAACGCAACGTGTTGGGTCTCATGCCGCATCCGGAACGCGCCGTGGAAGCGGCGCTTGGCTCGGCCGACGGGCTGGTGATTCTTCGCTCGCTGATCGAATCGCTGAAGCGGCGCGCGGCGGTTTCGGCTTAGGTAGCACAGACTTCAGTCTGTGGGGGTTCGTAAGCTAACCCGGGCCGGTCGCGCAAGCCAAGATCATATGGAACCCCACAGACTGAAGTCTGTGCTACTGGAGCCTTCATCAACTTGTCAGTCCCTGAATCAATGTTAGATACCGAAATCAAAGTCACGCAGGAACTGGCGGCCGAGCACGGCCTCACCGCCGAGGAATACGCGCGCATCGAGAAGATTCTCGGGCGCGAGCCGAATTTCACCGAGCTGGGCATTTTCAGCGTGATGTGGAGCGAGCACTGCTCCTACAAATCGAGCAAAGTGCATCTGCGCCGCCTGCCGACGCGCGGGCCGCAAGTATTGCAAGGGCCAGGCGAAAACGCGGGCGTGGTGGATATCGGCGACGGCCTCGCCGCCGCGTTCAAGATGGAGTCGCACAATCATCCGAGCTACGTCGAGCCGTTTCAGGGCGCGGCCACGGGCGTCGGCGGAATTCTGCGCGACATTTTCACGATGGGCGCGCGGCCGATTGCGGTGCTCGATTCGCTGCGCTTCGGGCCGATTTCTTCTGGCACTTCAGGGGCTAAAGCCCAGGGAGGCGCAGCTCGATCGGCCGGGCTGAAGCCCGGCCCTCCTGAAAACACGCTCGAGGGCGCCATCGACGAAGAAACGATCGCGCGCAACCGGCGGATTCTTGACGGCGTCGTGCGCGGGATCGCGCACTACGGCAATTGTTTTGGCGTGCCGACCGTCGGCGGCGAAGTGCAATTCGAGCCGGGCTATTCAGCCAATCCCCTCGTCAACGTTCTCGCGCTGGGCATCGCGAAAAAGGAAGACCTGTTTTTCGCGAAGGCGCGCGGCGTCGGCAATCCCGTCATTTACGTGGGCGCAAAAACCGGGCGTGACGGCATTCATGGCGCATCGCTCCTGGCATCCGCGGAATTCACCGAGGAGTCGCAGCAAAAGCGGCCCAATGTGCAAGTGGGCGATCCGTTCATGGAAAAGCTGCTGCTGGAGGCATGCCTCGAAGCGATGCACACCGGAGCGGTCGTCGCGATTCAGGACATGGGCGCCGCGGGGCTCACGAGCACGTCGTGCGAGATGGCCTCGCGCGGCGGCCTGGGCATTGAGATCGAACTGGCGCGCGTGCCGCAGCGCGAACCCAGCATGACGGCGTACGAAATGATGCTCAGCGAATCGCAGGAGCGCATGCTCCTCGTGGCCGAGCGCGGCCGCGAGAAGGAAGTGCTGAAGGTATTCGCCAAATGGGGACTCGACGCGGTCGAAATCGGGCGCGTCACTCAGGACGGCTTGTTGCGCGTCCTGCATCGCGCAAAAATCGTGGCGGAAATTCCCGCTCACGCGCTCGCGGAAGAAGGGCCGGTCTATCAGCGTCCGCTCGCGCCGACTGCGCCTGTCGCGCAGGAACGTTTGGTGGAATTCGGCGCCGCGGGCGCGAATCTCACCGAGAATTTCCGCGCGTTGCTCGCAGCCCCGGCGATTGCGTCGAAGCGCTGGATCTGGGAGCAATACGATTACATGGTGCGGACGAACACGCTCGAAGCTCCGGGAGTGGCCGACGCGGCGGTCGTGCGCATCAAGGGCACGAAGCGGGCGCTCGCGCTCGCGTCTGACGGCAACGGCCGCTGGTGCCGCCTCGATCCGTTCATCGGCGCGCAGCTTGCCGTGGCCGAAGCCGCGCGCAACGTGGCCTGCTCGGGCGCGAAGCCCATGGCCGCAACCAATTGCCTCAATTTTGGGAGCCCCGAAAAGCCGGAAGTGATGTGGCAGTTCAGCCGCGCGATTGACGGGATCGCCGAGGCGTGCACCGCGCTCGAAATTCCCATCACCGGCGGCAACGTGAGTTTCTACAACGAGACGCTCGGCCGCTCGATCGATCCCACGCCGGTTCTCGGCGTGCTCGGAATGATCGAAGATGCTTCGCGCGCGCTGGGGATGGCGTTTCGCGCGGAAGACGATGTGGTCTTGTTGCTCGATGGAAATGTGGCCGAAGTAAGCGCGAGCAAGAATGCAGCGAAGGAATTCTCCTCCTCCGAATACTCGCGCACAATTCGCGGCATCGAAGCTGGCGCTCCTCCCACTATGAATCTCGCAGCGGAAAAGAGGCTGATCGCGCTGCTGGTTGCGCTCGCAAGCGACGGCAAGGTGCAATCCGCGCACGACGTAAGCGACGGCGGCCTAGCCGTGACACTTGCCGAATCGTGCTTTGCGAGCAACGGCTTTTCGGCGCGCGCCGCGCTGACGAGCACGGAACCGGACGAGGCGGCTCTCTTCGGCGAACGCGGCGCGCGCGCCATCGTATCGGTTACCCCCGAAAACCTTGCCGCTGCGCGCCGGATTGCGGCACAATATGAAGTGGCAGTCGTGGAAGTTGGCCGAGTCTCACGCGGCGAATTCCGCATCGAACTAAATGGCCGGACAGTAGTCAGCGCCGAAATCCCCTCTCTCGCTGACGCCTGGAGCGGAGCCCTCGAACGGCTCCTTAACTGAATGCCATCTCAACCATGGCGAGCCATCCCAGTTCGGCAGGATTGCAGGGGCGAAAGAATCCGTGCGAGAACGCTATTTTGGTATTTGTAGCGCTCGCCTTCAGGCGAGCATTTGCTTGAACCCAAAATGCCCGCCTGAAGGCGGGCGCTACATGAACATCCGAAAGGCAGAATGAACAGCCTGATCGAAATAGAGAACGACCGGTTTCACGATCACTGCGGAGTGTGCGGCGTCTTCGGCCATCCCGAAGCCGCAAAGATGGCCTATCTGGGCCTCTACGCGCTGCAGCATCGCGGGCAGGAATCGGCCGGGATCGTTTCGAGCGACGGGCGCGAACTGCATCTTGAAAAAAGCATGGGTCTCGTGGCCGACATTTTTCAGCCCGAAGTGCTGGCGCGCCTGCCGGGCGACGCGGCCCTCGGCCACACGCGCTATTCGACCGCCGGCGATACCTCTCTGATGAACGCGCAGCCGATCGTGATCGACTGCAACAAAGGCAAGCTCGCTCTCGGGCACAACGGCAATCTGCCGAGCGCGGCGAGACTGCGGCGCACGCTCGAGCATCGCGGCTCGATCTTTCAGACGACCAGCGACACCGAAGTGATCGTGCATCTCGTGGCGCGCAGCCAGGCGCGGAATCTTTCCGGCGCGCTCGCCGATGCGCTGAACCAGGTCGAAGGCGCGTATTCGCTGCTGGTGCTGACGCGCGACGAAATGTACGCACTGCGCGATCCGCGCGGCTTCCGCCCGCTGGCGCTCGGGCAACTGGACGGCGCGTGGATCGTGGCCTCGGAAACGTGCGCGTTTGATTTGATCGGCGCGACCTACGTACGCGACGTCGAGCCCGGAGAAATGCTGCGCATCACGCGCACGGGAATCGAGTCGCTGCATTTCGCGGCGGAAAAGCCGCTGCAGCAATGTATTTTCGAGCACGTCTACTTCGCGCGGCCCGACAGTCTCGTCTTCGGCCGCGTGGTCGAGCAAAGCCGCGAAATGCTGGGCCGCCTGCTCGCGCGCGAACACGGTGTTCCGGCCGACGTCGTCGTGCCGGTGCCCGATTCGGGCGTGCCGGCCGCGGTAGGATATTCGCAGGAATCCGGCGTGCCGTTCCGCATGGGCCTGATTCGCAATCATTACGTGGGGCGCACGTTTATCGAACCGGTGCAATCGATCCGCGATTTCGGCGTGAAGCTGAAGCTCAATCCCGTGCCGGAGCTTCTCCGCGGCAAGCGCGTTGTGCTCGTTGACGATTCCATCGTGCGCGGCACGACCAGCCGCAAGATCGTGCGCATGGTGCGCGAGGCCGGCGCTGCGGAAGTTCACATGCGCATCAGTTGCCCGCCGACGGTTTCGCCGTGCTACTACGGAGTGGACACGCCGACGCGCGAGGAATTGATCGCTTCCGATGAATCGAGGGTGCGCCCGCGGCTCACGCCCGAGGAAGTTGAAGAGTTTGAGAGTCAACTCGATTCGAGCCGGATCCTCCGCGGCGCCGGCGTCTCGCCGGCGACGTTGCAACCTTTGCGCAATGCGAAAACCGCCGGCGGGACGCCGGCGCCACAGGAGCCCCGCTCGGACCGGGCGCAGCGTTCGGTCGAGGAAATTCGCCGTTATCTGGGCGCGGATACGTTGGGCTACCTCTCGCTCGAGAATTTGCGGCGCGCGGTGGACGATACGCGCGGATCGTTCTGCACGTCGTGCTACACGGGCGTGTACCCGGTGGACGGGGCGCAGGGCGAGCTCGAACCCCGCGCGGCGGAGCCCGAAGAAGCGCCCGCCATAGAAGTTCAAGGGGAAATTCAGGTGGTGCCAAATGAACGCTGAAGAAACGCTCCCGGTTGCGGCCAGTGCAAAACCGGATGTTGGCAAGATCATCCTCCGCGAGGCGTTGTCCTGGTTATGGGTCATCCTGGCGTTCCTGTTCATCACCGGAACGATTGTCCAGGCCCGCGTGATTCCCTCCGGCTCGATGGAGAGGACGCTGCTCGTCGGAGATCACTTGCTGATGAGCCGCTTCGGCTACGAAGCCGAACTGCCCATGACGCCGCTGCACGTGCGTCTCTGGCGCAACCCGCACCGCCAGCAGATCATCGTGTTCCGCGCCCCGCTGCCGGGAACGCCGGATTACATCAAGCGCCTCATCGGATTGCCGGGCGACGAGCTGGAAATTCGCGAAGGCGTTGTGTCCATCAACGGCACGCCGCTGAAGGAACCGTACCGCGCGGACCCGCCCAATCCGACCGACAATTACGGCCCGGTGACCGTTCCGGCGGGCGAATATTTCATGATGGGTGACAACCGCGACGATTCTTACGACAGCAGGTATTGGGGCTTCGTCCCGCGCGATAACATCATCGGCACGCCCGTCATGGTGTATATGTCGATCGATGCGCCCGAGGAGACTTGGAATCCCGGGCACATTCGCGACCGGATGATGACGTACGCAGGTGTTCTTTTGCATCCGAGTATCGTGCGCTGGCGCCGCATCTTCAAATTGTTTTGAATTAACGGGAGCACGCCGCCCGGTTCCTCTCGCCACGGCAGAAAGAGTTCTTCGTTCAGGTTGCGGACTGCACTTGCAGCCCGCCGATAATATGGACTACACCGACGCAGGTGTGGATATTTCGCTTGCGGACCAGGCCAAGCAGCGCATCCGGCGCCTGGCCTCGCGCACGTTCACGCGCGGCGTGATCGGCGGGATCGGTTCGTTCGGCGGATTGTTCGCGCTGGACAAAAAATGGCGCGAGCCGGTGCTGGTCTCGAGCGCCGATGGCGTGGGTACGAAGCTGAAAATCGCCATGGCCATGGGGATTCACTCCACCGTCGGCGCCGACCTCGTCAATCACTGCGTCAACGACATTCTCACGCTCGGCGCCGAGCCGCTCTTCTTCCTCGACTATATCGCCATGTCGAAAATGGATCCCAACGTGGTCGAGCAGTTGGTCGAGGGGATTTCGCGCGCCTGCCACTCCGCCGGATGCGCGCTGATCGGCGGCGAAACGGCGGAAATGCCCGGCTTCTACGCGCCGGGGGAATACGATCTCGCGGGCTTCATCGTCGGCGTTGTGGAACGCGCGAGCCTGAAAAAGACGAATGCCGTGAAGCCGGGCGATCTGGTCTTCGCTCTTCCCTCCACGGGGCTGCACACGAACGGCTATTCGCTGGCGCGCAAGCTCGTCTTCGATCACGCGGGACTGCATCCGGAAACCTACGTCGCCGAGGTCAGCAACAAAATCGGAGCGGAGCTGCTGCGTCCGCACCGCTGTTACTGGCCGATGCTGAAGACCACCGTCGCGCGCGGCTGGCTCTCGGCGATGGCGCACATTACCGGCGGAGGCATCCCCGGAAATTTGCCGCGCGTGCTGCCGCGGGGCGCGCAGGCGGAAATCGAGCTCGGCTCGTGGCCCGTCCCGCCCATCTTTTCCTACCTCGCGACGCTCGGCAAACTCGAGCGCGACGATCTGCTCCGCACGTTCAACATGGGCGTGGGCATGATCCTGATCGTGCCGCTCGAAAATCATCGCGCCGTTGAATCCGAACTGAAGCGCCGCCGCGAAAAATACTATCGCATCGGGCAAATTCGCCGCGGCGATCCTCGCAAGCCTCAAGTGGTGTTTTCTGGATCTTTGCCGCTGTAGCCGCCGCTCGCGCAATGGTCCGCGATGCCCGGTAGCAATCCCGCGCCGTGAACGTGTTTTGATTTCAAATTTGAAAGTCCACATTAACTTCTGCCTACAGAAGGTTTCCCCCAAAGTGGATACATCCTTGCTTTCACCCTTAAGAATTTGATAAACAGTATTCATCGAATATGCTTTCCCTTCAACGCATACGGTTTACGTTCCTATTCTTGGGTTTCTTCCCACTTTTCGCGGGTTCACAAGGGCCAATCGCTCCGTCCCCCGCTCCGGCAGAATCCGTGCGCGGATACCAGAATTCGCCCGACGGGTTGCGCTGGCAACTCCAGGATATTTTGAATGCAGCAAGGGACCGCAATCGTTTAAGGCTGGAGTCCCTCGTCAGGCAAACGGAAATGTCGAATTACAAGGAGTGGTTCACGAGAACGTTTGGGAGCGAGAAAGGAAATGGCTGGGCAGGAGCGTATGAAGGCAACCTCGGCGAGAATGAAAAGTATTTTGAAAATGTATTGACGCAATTGGCGGGCGAAGACGGCGAATTTCTGATACGCAAGGTGAATGATGACCCGGCTCCGGCTAGGAAGATGGAGACGGCCATGGTCGAGGCACTGCAGCGACCGGTGGACATTTTCTTTGCGAGTTGGAAAAAACGGGGGGCCCCACAAGATTCCAAAACCAGCCCCATCGGATACTTTGTGTTTTCCGATGGAAGATTTCGTCTGAACAGCGCGATTAGCTCAACGGAAATCCAGCTGGAGCCTGGTCCGGAAAACGAAGGCTCCCAAGACGTTTCGCCGGCGCGAACCGCCGGACGGCCAACGAATCCTTCATCCAATGCAATGGACAATGGCGTCTCTCGTGCAGGGGTCGGCGGAATCGGATACCCTTCCTGTGATTACTGCCCACAACCCGAATATACGAAGCTGGCGCGCGCAAACCGCTTGGAGGGAACAGTGGTCCTTCAGGTGCTCATTCAGGCGAACGGTGACGTTTCCGACATCAAGATTGTGAAATCCCCGGATGCAGAGCTTACACAAATGGCGATCGACGGCGTGAGCAAATGGCACATGAATCCCGCCCGTCGCGCGGACGGCGAGCCGGCGTCAGTGAGGGTGCCTATCGAAGTGACTTTTCGTCTCCTGCAACGAAAATAATGGGAATGGAAATTCACGGATTGTCTCAGTAGGACAGGCTGAAACCTGTCCTATTGAATTCATCGCAACCCGGCTTGCTGGACCAGCGGGTACGTGTGTTTCTGAAACCAGCGCATGTCCTCGATGTAGCGAGGCCAGGAAATTAGCGTACCGTCGAATCCCATTCGCGAGACGGTTTGGAGGCCTTCGACGATCTGCTCGCTCGTTCCTATCAAGGGATAGCCGCCCCAGCCCGCCATGAAATGAATCTTCATCGCGCGCAGCGTGTCCGCGGGTAACGTCTGGGCGTTGATTCCCAGTGTTTCGACCAGATTGGTTGCCGCCACCCAATCGCCTTTCTGGTGAACGTAATAGTCGAAGTAGTCTTTGGCTTCTTTTTCGGTCTCGCCTTGCACGGCGTAGCTCGCGGTCCAAACCTGAATTTCGCGGCCGTATTCCTCGCGGGCAAGCTTGCGGTAGCTCTCGACCATTTTCTTCGCGCCTTCAAAATCACGCGGGTCGAATACCAAAAAGGCCACGTCGCAATACTTGGCCGCGAAGTGCTGTCCTTTTTTCGACCCGCCGGCATTCATGATCACCGGATGAGGCTTCTGGATGGGCTTCGGCTGAAGATAGCCCTTCTTGATCCGGTAGAAATTTCCTTCGTAGTCGAACTCGTCGTCCTCGGTCCAAAGCCGCTTGATGATATCGATCCATTCCGCCGCCATGTCGTAGCGCTTGTCATGCTCGAGGAGCGGGATGCCGAACATTTCGATCTCAGGTTTGTGCCATCCGGTGACGACGTTGAGCGTGAAGCGCCCGCCCGTGATGTGGTCGATGGTCGTGCATTGTTTCGCGGCCATGATCGGGTGGACCGTGGGCACATGCGAAGTGGCGAAGACGCTGGAATATTTTGTGGACGCGCCGATTCCCGCGGCCCAGGAAAACGCTTCAAAGCCGGGACCGTTGAAATTGGTGACGCCGCCGAATCCTCTCCAGCGCCCCACGGGCACGAGGGCCTCGAATTCCATCTCATCGGCCAGCCTCGCGAGGGTGAGCGTGCTCGGCCAATCGGCCTTCAGCGTCCCGTCGATGGACGTGATCGCGCAGCCGCCCCCCAGGTTCGTGCTGAACGTTCCCAGTTTGAGCTTGCGGTCGTTGTAGAGCGGATTCGTCCTCCGCCGCGTCTCTTCGGTCGCTTCTTTCATTTCGATTCGATCTCCCCTGCCGAAAATCGAAAGCTATAGCGTAATGTTGATGTTTTTGATTTGCGTGAAAGACAGCAATTCGTCGATGGATTCCTCGCGAAAATTGCCGGACTGTTTGAATCCCCCAAACGGAGCCCCGGGGAAATGCGATGCGGAATTGTTCACCCATACAAAACCGGACTCGACGCGGCCGGCGGCCCGATGCGCCCGCGCCAGATCCGTTGTGTAAATGGACGCGGTGAGTCCGTATTCGACGCTGTTCACTTGCTCGAACATTTCCTCCTCGTCGCGCCAACGGATGACCGAGAGCACCGGGCCGAAAATTTCTTCCTTTGCGATGCGCATGCCCATTGTGACGTCCGCAAAAATGGTCGGCTCGATGAAGAATCCCTTCGCGAGGCGCGGATCGTCCGGCGCCTTGCCCCCCGCGATGAGTTTCGCCCCTTCCTTCTTGCCGAGTTCGATGTAGCTCATGATTTTGTCGTGCTGCGATTTTGAAATGATCGCACCCATGGTGGTTTCCATTTCCGTCGGAATTCCGGGCACGAAGCGCTTCGCCGCTTCGGCGACTCTGGCCAGCACTTCGTCGTGCACGGACTCGTGAAGAAAAAGCCGGGAAGTCGAACCGCAGGACTGGCCGCACCAGGTGAAATTCATGCCGCGCACCGCGCCTTCCACCGCGCGCTTCAAATCCGCGTCGGGATAGACGATCAGCGCATTCTTGCCTCCGAGTTCGAGCCCCACATGTTTCAAGCGACTGGCGGCGGATGTCGCGATCGCGCGGCCGGTCGGCACGCTTCCGATCAGGGTGACCACGGGTACGAGTGGATGCGCCGTCAGCGCCTCGCCGCATACTTTTCCTCCGGTCACAACATTCAGCACCCCGGGCGGGAGAATTCCATCGATGAGTTCCATCATGCGGTACGCCGACAAGGGAGCCTGCGCCGGCGGCTTCATGATCACCGTGTTGCCCGCGGCCAGGGCCGATCCGAATTTTCCCGCCGTGAACATCAGCGGGTGATTGTAGGCGACGATCCTCGCGCAAACGCCGAACGGTTCGCGCACCGTCATGTTGACCACGCCGTCGCCCATGGGAATGGTTTCGCCCTTCAGCTCCGTCGCGAGTCCCGCAAAGTACTCGAGTTGCGTGGCGGCCACGCGCACATCGCTGAGCATCTCTCTCACCGGGTTCCCGCAATTTGCGGCGTCCAAGAGCGCGAGTTCCTCGGCGTGGTCGAGCAGCACGCGGGAAATCTTCTTTAACGCGGCGGCGCGTTCGAGGGGCCTCGTTCGCCGCCATTCGCGGAAAGCTTGGTGAGCCGCGCGGGCGGCGGCGTTCACGTCCTGTGCATCGGCCTCCGCGCAGGGACCGAGGCTTGCGCCGTCGGCAGGGTTGCAAGTATCGACATAGCCGCCGCGCGGCTTGTGCCACTTCCCGCCATAGTAGAGATCGCGGCAACTTGGCAGGACGAACGCAATCCTCTGATCCACAGCAGGGCCCTTACGAGTCTCACTCATAAAAAAGTTCCGCCACAATTTAAGAGTTCGGTTAAGCCATTCCGCGAAGACAGTATGTTCACCATCCTTTCGTGTCAAGCGCGGAGGCCTGAGTAGCGCGGTTTTCCCGCCCCCCTCCCAAGCCGCCAAGACCAATTGCCGCGCGTGCGCCGTCGTGCTAGCATCCGCGAAATGGGGAACGTCTTCGGGTACCCGGAACGCGGACCTTCATCCTTCCAGAATTCACGCCGCAAATGATTTCCCGGTGCGGCCACCCGCGAAAGCGGGCGCGCCAGCCGTGAACGGCGCTCAGGGGGTAGAACGATGAAAGCCTACGCAACGCAGTCCATCCGCAATGTGGGCATTGCCGGTCACGGCGACACGGGGAAAACCCAGCTGGTGTCGTCGTTGCTGTTCACCGCGGGGATGACCACCCGGCTGGGAAAGGTCGCCGAGGGAAACACGGTCACCGACTGGGACGAAGAGGAAATCGCCAGGAAAATCACGATTCACTCCAGCCTGGCCTACGCCGAGTGGGCGCCCTCGGGGCAAGCAACAACAACGGCCCAGTCGGAAAAAATAAAAATTAATTTTCTGGACACGCCGGGCTACAGCACGTTCCTGAACGACACGCGCGCGTCGCTGGTGGCCGCCGACGCCGTGCTGATCGTGGTGGACGCGGCGGCGGGCGTGCAGGTGGTCACGGAAAAAGTGTGGGACTACGCGACTGAGTACGACGTGCCGCGCGCGTTCGTTCTCAACTGGATGGACCGCGAGCTGGCCAATTACGACCGCGCGATGGAATCGATCACGCGCGTGTTTGGCCGCAACGTCGTGCCGCTGCAATTGCCGATCGGCGCGGAGAAAACGTTTCGCGGCGTGGTCGACCTGATCACCATGAAGGCGCATGTCTATACGCCGGACGGCGACGGCAAGCCGAAGGTCGAGGAGATTCCCGAGGATTTGGCCGAAGCGGCCAAGGTGGCGCATGAAACGCTGGTGGAAATGGTGGCCGAGGGCGACGACGCGCTGATGGAGGAATTTTTCGAGAAGGGCACGCTGCCGATCGAGGACCTGCGAAAGGGCCTGCGCGAGGCGTTTCAGGCCAAGCGCATCTACCCGGTGGTGCTGACATCGGCGCTGCACAATATCGGCAGCGCAACGCTACTCGATTTGCTGGCGGAAATGTTTCCGGATCCCTCGCAGCGCGGCACGGCCATCGGCCACAGCGAGACTGCCAGCAAAGGCGGCGAAGTGCAGCGAAAAATCGGCGACGCCGAGCCGCTGTCCATTTTTGTGTTCAAGACGCTGGCCGATCCCTTCTCCGGACGGATCAGCTATTTCAAAGTCATGTCGGGCGTCCTGAAAAACGACGCGATGCCGCAGAATTTTACGCGGGGCACGAGCGAGCGCCTGCAGCACATCCAGGTGATGCAAGGCAAGACGCCGACCGCCGTGTCCGATCTCCACGCCGGCGATCTGGGCACCGTCGCGAAACTCAAGGAAACTTTCACCGGCGACACGCTCGGCGACAAGGCGGCGCCCATTCACTATCCGCTGCCGCACGTTCCCGAGCCTTCCATCACGTTCGCCGTCGAGCCCAAGACGCGCGCGGATGAAGACCGCATCGGCCCCGCGATCCATCGCATTCTGGAAGAGGACCCGTCGCTGCGTTTTTCGCGCGATCCGCAGACCAAGGAATTTCTCCTGGCGGGCTCGGGACAGCAGCACATCGAGGTAGTCGTCGCCAAGCTGCACAAGCGATATCACGTGGACTTGACGTTGCACCCGCCCAAGGTGCCCTACCGCGAAACGATCCGCGGCAAGGCCGACGCCGAAGGCAAGCACAAGAAGCAGACGGGTGGCCACGGCCAGTTCGGCGTCTGCCGCGTTCGCCTGGAGCCGGCGGCGCGCGGGACGGGCATCGAATTTGTGGACGACATTTTCGGCGGCGCGATTCCCAAGAACTGGATTCCTTCGGTCGAGAAAGGCATCCGCGCTTCGGCCGAGCGCGGCTATCTCGCCGGTTTCCCCGTCGTGGATTTCCGGGCGATCCTTTACGACGGCAAATATCACGACGTGGACAGCTCCGACATGGCGTTCAAGATCGCTGGGTCGCTCGCGTTCAAGGAAGGAATGAAGCAGGCCCGGCCCGCGCTCCTGGAACCCGTGATGCACGTGGAAGTGTACGCCCCCGACCAATATTCGGGGGACATCATGGGCGATCTGAGTTCTCGGCGCGGGCGGATCAGCGGCAGCGAGGCGCGCGGATCGAGCGTGATCGTCAAGGCGCAGGTTCCGTTTGCCGAGATGCTGAATTACGCGACCACGCTCACGTCCATGACGCAGGGCCGCGCCACCTACACCATGGAATATTCGCACTACGACTACGTGCCCGGCGAAATCGCGGAGAAAGTAATCGCCGCGGCGAAAGCGGCGAGGGGAGTCGTGGTGGAGGAGGAAGAGCAGGTCTGAATTCTGGATGTTCGAGGTTGGAGGCTGGAGGTTGGAAGGAAACGGATAGCGGCCTGCCATTCCAAGACCATTCCAAGATTTGATGAGCCAAATTGGAGGTTGTGCGTTTCCCTGCTTATGAAAGAATCTTTGGATCATGCCAAAGAAACTCTCGCCTCGATGGTCCGACGCTACTCTCGCCGTTCACAGCAGTGAGCCGAAACACGGGCGGAACGCCCCGGTCACCCCGCCGATCGTTCGCTCCTCGAATTTCACCTTTGCCAGCACGGCGGAAATGAAGCGCTGGGCCAAGGGCAAATCCAAAGCCTACATCTACACGCGTTACGGCAATCCGACGCTGGCCGTGGCCGAAGCGAAAATCGCGGAACTCGAAAACGGCGAGGACGCCCTGGTAACGGCCTCGGGTTCGGCCGCGATCTCGAGCGCTCTCCTGGCCGTGCTCCAGGCCGGGGATGAATTGATCGCCACGCGCCAGCTGTACGGCGGCTCCTACCGCCTGATGCGCGACATCTTGCCGCGCATGGGAATTCGCGTGCACCACGTGGAATCGAATCTCGAAGGCGTGGACCGCCTGGTGAATGCAAAAACCCGCGCGCTCTATGTGGAGTCTCCCACCAATCCCACGCTGGGCCTCGTGGATTTGAAAAAGGTCGTGGCCCTGGCGCGGAAGCACAAACTTGTTTCGCTCATCGACAACACGTTCGCCACGCCCATTCTGCAAAAGCCGCTTGACATGGGCTTCGATCTAGTCCTGCACAGCGCGACAAAATACCTTGCGGGCCACTCCGACATCGTCGCCGGCGCCGTGGCCGGAAACCGGGAATGGGTCGGAAAAGTCCGGGAGATCATGATCTCTCTTGGAGGATCGATGGATCCGGATCCCGCGTATCTCTTGATTCGCGGACTCAAAACGCTCGAACTTCGCGTCCGGCGTCAGTGCGAAAGCGCCTTGGCCGTGGCGCGCTTTCTGGAACGCCATCCGAAAGTCGGACGAGTTCAATACCCGGGCCTGCCCTCCCATCCCGACCACCGCCTGGCAAAACGGCAGATGACGGGCTTCGGTGGAATGCTCGCATTTGACCTCAAAGGCGGCCTGCCTGCGGCATGCCGTTTCTGTGACAGGACAAAAATTTTCTTGCTGGCCGTCAGCCTGGGTGGAGTTGAATCACTCATTGTGCTCCCAATCTACACATCCCACTACCGGATGGGTACAGCGGAGCTAGCAGCGGCAGGGGTGAAGCCCGGCACGGTTCGCATGTCGATAGGTCTCGAGGCCCCGGGAGACCTCCTCGCGGACTTGAGGCAAGCACTCTCCTAAAACCCTGTTTTTAATTGGGTTAAAGGGATATTAACAGGGGTTCATAATCTCTATTGACCCCCCTGGGGCCATGTGGTCTACAATTAGAAGGTTCGGTCCCTGGTGACAGGAATCTGTCTCTGAGTTTGGCAGGCATTGTGCTCTCTACCATTGCAGAGGGCAGTGCCGGTTGTCGGTCCAATCGGTCCAAAAAATACACCCATGGTAAACCGCATTCAAAAATCGGCAGGCTGGCTTTTCGTCGCCGCCGGTGTTGTTTTCAGTCTGGCTGGTTGTGAAGACTCGGCAAAAACGCCTGTACAAGTCCGGCCGCCTCAGATCGCACTGCCATCGCAAGACCAGGTCCCGCCTTCGCTGCCAATCAATGCACAGCACAAAGTTCTGACCCCGCTTGTCATTCAGGCCCCGGCGGACGGGCCGGACCAGCTTGCAGCACGGAGCCAGGCCGCGTTCGACGCGGGCGAACAGGATTTTCAAGCCGGCCATCTTGGAAAAGCGCGCGAGGAGTTCGATGAGGCGCTCGACCAGTTGCTCGCCAGCGGACTCGATCTCGACGCCGACCCGCGCCTGAGCGGTTTGTACCACCACATTATCGACACGGTGAGCCTCGATGAACTCGAAGCCTTCCGCGCCGGCGACGGTTTCAGCGAACAGAAATCCACGCCCGCGCCCATCGATGAAATCGCCGAGGAGCCGATCCCGCAGCCGGAAATATTCGATCCCAATTTGCGGGGCCGCGCGGAAGGCGAAGTGAACGCCATCGCCCATGACGTTCCGCTGACGGTCAACGATCAGGTTCTCGCCTATTTGAATTTTTTCAAGACGCCGCGCGGGAGCGCGATCGTCGAAACCGGGCTTCGCCGCGAGGGGCGCTACCGCGAAATGGTCCGGCGGGTTTTGAAGGAAGAGGGCATGCCGCAGGATTTGATATACCTGGCGCAGGCCGAAAGCGCGTTCCAGCCGCAGGCGGTCTCCAAAGCGGGCGCGCGCGGGATGTGGCAGTTTATGTCCTTTGCCGGACGGAAATATGGTTTGCAGAAGACCTGGTGGGTCGACGAGCGCCAGGATCCGGAAAAGGCCACGCGGGCCGCGGCGCGCGATCTGCGCGACTTGTACGGCCAGTTCGGCGATTGGTATCTGGCCATGGCCGCTTACAATTCCGGCGCGGGTGCCGTCCAGCATGCCGTGGAAAAAACCGGCTATGCCGATTTCTGGGAACTCTACCACCGCAATGTTCTGCCGAAGGAAACGCAGAACTATGTGCCGATCATTCTGGCGCTGGATCTGATCTCCAAGGATCCCGCGCGGTACGGCATTGAATTCGAGCCCGAACCCGCTCTCCAGGCCGACTTGGTCAAGCCGGGGCAGGCCATTGATTTGCGCCTGGTCGCCGAAACCATCGACACCGATCTGGAAACCCTGCGCAGCATGAATCCGGAGCTGTTGCGCCTGGTTACGCCGCCCGATCCTGAATTTGTTCTGCGCCTGCCCGAGGGCACGGCCGAGCGTTTCTTCGCGGAAATCGCGGCCATTCCTCCGGAAAAATGGGTGAGCTGGCGCCGCCACAAAGTCGAGCAGGGGGAAACGCTTTCCTCCATCGCCAAGCAGTACCGTGTTTCGTCGGCCGAAGTGGCCGATGCCAACGAACTGTCCACCGGGGCTTCCCTGGAGGAAGGCCAGAAGCTAATTATTCCCGCCGCAGCGCGGTCCGAGGCGTCCACGGGAAAACTGATCCGCTACCGGGTGCGCCGTACGGACACGATTGCCACGATCGCCGACGAATTCGACGTGACGCCCCCCGAACTGCGCAAGTGGAACCACCTGAAGGCCGATCGCGTGGCGCGCGGCGTGTCGCTCCGGATCTATCCGGGGGGCATGACGCCTGCGCCAGCGCAGCAGCAAGCCAAGACGAAGGACTTCGCGCCCAGCGCGGCCGTCGCGCAGGCGAATGGCGCGGCGAAGAAAAACCTTCCGGTCATGGAAGCGCGCTCGGCGAGCGCCGTCGTGCATCGCGTGAAGCCCGGCGAAACGCTATGGTCGATCGCCCGCGCCTATCAAACGACGGTGGAGGCCATTCAGGCGGGGAACCGCTTTTTGTTCAGCCGGCCCCTCCAGGTAGGCGATACCCTGACCATTCTGCCGACCCGCTAGTCCCATCTTGCTTTTTAATCCGACTTGTCCCTATATTGTGAGCGGGATCGCGGCCGTTCCCTGCCGGCGGGCGCCGGGTCGAGAGGCCGCCCGACAGGAAGGAATCCGCGAAAAACAGCACGGAACCGGCAGGTCCTTGCGCTAACCCTTGACAAACATGCCGGATTCCGTTTATAAGCCCGCGATGGCTGCAAGCGCCATCGAATTCCTCGAAATGGCAGCGAATCGAAGGGAGAACGTGGATGGCCTACGAAAAAGAAGACCAGGGCGACGAAAACGAGTTCGTTCATTTTGAGGAAGAAGAACTCGGCGGCGATCCGGAAGAAGTGATCGAAGAGGAAACCGAAGAGGAGCTGGTCATCACCGAGCGCCCCGGCGGGGCGGGCGCCCCGCAACCTCCTCTCGCGGCGCCGAAACCGGCGGCCAGGAAGAAAAAGCCGGCGGCGAAGAAAGCGAAAAAGAAAGTCAAGGCTCGCAAAAAAGCAGCCAAGAAAAAGCCGGCGAAGAAGGCGGCCAAGAAATCCGCCAAGCGCCGCAAGAGGCGCTGACGGCTTTTCCGGCCAAGCGATTTGCCGGACAGAGATTTGCGGTCGAGGGCCCGGGGAATTTCCTCCGGGCCTTCGGTTTATTTTGACGCGCGTTCCGGCCTTGTTTCATTCCGGTGCACATTCGATAAAATTCCCGTCAGGCTATTCTCGTTTCCCGTCGCGGAACAATTTTCTTGCGGGTTACGCCGCGCGTCGCTAGCATGACGGCCATGAAGCTGGCCGTCGAGCATGTGCGGCGGATGCGGGGCGGTGCGCAGGCCCAATTGATGCGCTGCGACGACGAGGCGTACTACATCGTCAAATTCCAAAACAATCCCCAACATTTGAGGATTCTGGCGAATGAAATGCTTGCAACACGTCTGGCTGCGCGGCTGGGATTGTGCGTGCCGCAAGTCGAAGTGGTCGAGGTGCGTCCGGAAATCATCGCCTACACGCCGGACCTGGTGATTCAGCTGGGCCTGGGAAGAAAACCGTGCGCGGCGGGAAAACAATTCGGATCGCAGTTTCCGGGACATCCGGCCCGGCTGACCGTCCACGATTTTTTGCCCGATGAGCAGTTGCGGGCGGTCCGGAATCTTTCGGATTTTCTCGGCGTCCTGGTCTTCGACAAGTGGACCTGCAACACGAACGGCAGGCAGGCGATTTTTTTTCGCGACCCCGGCGGGGATGCGGACTCGGCCGATTCTACGGCGGGCGGTTCTACAGAATTGAGTTATACAGCGTCGAGCTACACGGCGCTGGGTTACACAGCGATGATGATCGACTTCGGATTCTGCTTCAACGCCGGGGAGTGGGATTTTCCCGACGCGCCGCTGCGCGGCCTGTACGCGCGCCACCGCGTCTACGACGGCGTCGCCGGGATGGAGGCGTTCGAGCCCTGGCTCGCGCGCCTCGAAAACCGGATCACCGAGCGCGTCCTGGGCGAGGAGGCCGCGCAGATTCCGCCGGAATGGTACGGCGGCGACTGGGATGAGCTCGAGCGATTGCTCGAGCGCCTGTACCGGCGCCGCGAGCGTGTGCGCGAACTGCTCCTGTCGGCCCGCAATTCCGGCCGCGACCCGTTTCCCAACTGGAAGGTGAGACATGCCTGACGAATTGTTGCAACCCTGCGCCTACCACGTGGTGCGCTACCAGCCCAACCTCATTCGGGACGAGTGGGTCAATATCGGCGTCCTGCTGTTCATTCCCAGGGAAGGGCCCGGACAGGGGTTAGAAGGAGCGCCCGCGGCGGGACGCGTGCGCCAGCGATGGCTCGAGGAGCCCGCCGACCTCGCGCGCCTGCGGCGCCTGCACCCGGCGGCGGACGAGGAGCTGCTGCTGCGCCTGCCCGCCGAATTTGACCGGCAGTTTGCCGGGCGCGAGATGGAAGCCGCGGCCATACTCGAAAAATTCGACGAGACGCTGTCGAACGCCGTGCAACTGGCCCCGCGCAAAGGGCTTCTCTCCCGCGACCCCGACGCCGAGCTCGACCGCCTCTTCCGCGAACAGGTCGAGCCCCTGCGCGAGGCGCGGCGCGGAGTGGTGGAAATCCGCACGCGCAACGACGTGCGCGCCAGGGCCGCCGATTTTTTCCGCACCGAAAAAATTCTGCGGCTCATGCAGCGCGGCGTGCGCGTCGAGGAGTTCACGGCCCCGGGCGATCCGATGCGCATCGATTTTTCCTACCGCCGCAACGGCACGCGCGGCTTCGTGCATTCCGTGGCGCTCGGCCGCGATCCGGGACAGGCGAAACTTCTCGCCTACACCGCGGGCGCGATCCGCGAACGCGTCCGCCAATCGGAATTCCTGGCCGTCACCGAACGCGCGCCCGCGCCCGGCAACACGCGGGACAATTTCGTTTCCGGCATTCTCGCCGAATGCGATGTTCGCGTGGTCCCGCTCGGGGAGCTGCGCAAGTGGGCGCATGAGGTGGCGCCGGCGCTGAAGGCGAACGGCGGTGACTAGTGACTGGTGATCGGTGACTGGTGAACCGTGTCCGGCGATGGGGTAGAGTTGAGTGTTAACAGTTCAGAGTTGAGAGCCAAAATCCATAGCAAGGAATGTCCGGCCTGATTGAACTCTCGACTCTAAACTGTCGACTCTGAACTCTTCACCAGTCACCGGTCACTAGTCACCAGTCACCCTTCTACAATACTTCCTCGCTCCACCCTTCCAGCAGCCCCTTCACCTTGCCGACAAACTGGTGGGCCACGGCGCCGTCCACGACGCGGTGGTCGTAGGAGAGCGTCAGGTAGACCATGGAACGGATCGCGATGGCATCGTCGATCACCATGGGGCGCTTCTGGATCGCGCCGATCCCGAGAATGGCGACGTTCGGCTGGTTGATCACCGGGAGGCCCATCAGCCCGCCGTAGACGCCGGGATTGGTGATCGAGAAGGTGCTCTCCTGGACTTCTTCGGGCTTCAGTTTTTTGGCGCGGGCGCGCTCGGCGAGGTCGTTCATGCCGCGCGCCAGGCCCAGGAAATTTTTCTCCTCGGCGTTCTTCAGCACGGGCACGATCAAGCCCCACTCGAGCGCCACGGCGATGCCCACGTTGATTTCGCGGTGCAGCACGACCGTCGCGCCGTCGGCCGACGCGTTGACCGTCGGAAAGGCGCGCAGCGCCTCGACGCAGGCGCGTACGAAGAAGGGCATGAAGGTCAGCTTGGTCGCGTACTTGGCTTCGAACGCGGCTTTCGAACGCTCGCGCAGCCTGGCGATCCGCGTCATGTCCGCTTCGTCGATGGAGTAGACGTGCGGCGAAACGTGCTTCGAAGCCACCATATGCTCGGCGATGCGCTGGCGCATCACGCTCATCGGCTGGGCTTCGTAGTTGCCGAAATAAATTCTTTCGCGCGGGACGGCATTCTCCAGCGCCGGATGCGCGATGGCGCCTCCCCCCGGCGGCGGGGCGGCTGGAGAAGCGGACGGCGTTGCGGCAGACGGCGCAGGCGCGCCCGGGGCCACGGCCTTCGCGCCTCCCGACACGGCCGCGGCGAGAATATCCCTCTTGCTGATCCGCCCGCCCGCCCCGCTGCCCTCCACCGCGGCGAGATCCACGTTGTGTTCCTTCGCGAGCTTCCGGACGAGCGGGGAACTGCGTATTTTTTGGCCATTGCCGCCCGCCTTCGGCGGGGGCGGCGCGGGCGTTGCAGCCGGGGCGCTGGAGGCAGCAGGCGTTGGCGGAGCAGGCGCGCGTGCCGGAGCGGCCGGAGCAGAAGGCGCGGCCGCAGCCTTAGGCGGAGCAGCCTTTTCGGGTGCAGGAGATGGCGCCGGGGCCGCTGCAGGAGCGGCAGCCGCCGCGCCAGCCGCATCGATCACAGCGACCACCGTCTGGATCGGCACGGTCTGCCCCTCGGTTACTTTGATTTCCTTCAGGACGCCCGCCGAAGGCGCCGGAATCTCCGCGTCGACCTTGTCGGTCGAGATTTCGAACAGCGGCTCATCGCGCTCGACGCGGTCGCCCGGCTTCTTGAGCCACCGCGTGATGGTGCCTTCGAAAATGCTTTCCCCCATCTGGGGCATGATGACGTCGACGGCCATGTGCGTCCTCTTTCCGCGCTCGTGACGGTTCGATTCGTGACTGGTGACTAGTGACCGGTGACTAGTGATTCGTGAATCGTGATTCGCGAAAAGTCGAAACTCACCTGTCGCTATCCGAAAATAATCACTCCTGACTTCCAGTACCAAACCAATTTTAACTTTCAACTTTTAACTGCCAACTGTCAACTGTAGCCCTCTCGGCTGTTCTTGCTGTTCACCGGCGGCGCCGTCCTGGTTGAATCACCAGTCACTAGTCACGGGTCACCAGTCACCGCCCTCAATACCTCGCCAGTTCGCGCGCCGCCGCGACAACTTTTCCCGCGCTGGGAAGGAAATACTCCTCAAGCCCCGGCGCGTACGGCACCGGCGTGTCGAGCGAAGTGACGCGGCGGACCGGGCCGTCGAGGTCCTCGAAGGCGCCTTCCATGACCACGGCCGCGATTTCTCCGGCGATGCCGCCGGTGCGGGTGTCTTCGTGGACGACGAGCAGCTTGTTCGTCTTCCGCACCGAGCGGAGAATCGTTTCGCGGTCGAGCGGCAAGAGCGTGCGCAAGTCGATCACCTCGGCCTCGATGCCTTCCTTCGCTAGCTCCGCCGCGGCTTCGAGGGAAGTGTGCAGCATCGCCGCATAGCTCACGATGGTGAGGTCGCGGCCCTCGCGCCGCACCGCCGCCTTTCCGATCGGCACCGTAAAATCGTCTGCCGGCAGATCTTCTTTAATGCGGCGATAAAGAAACTTGTGCTCGAAAAAAAGTACCGGGTTGTTGTCGCGGATGGCCGACTTCAGAAGACCCTTCGCGTCGCGGGCGGTCGCGGGGCAAACCACTTTCAGGCCGGGCGTGTGCACGAAATACATTTCCGGATTGGCCGAATGAAACGGCCCGCCATGGACGCCGCCTCCACAAGGGCCGCGCAGGACCATGGGCACCGGCGCGCCCCAGCGGTAGTGCGATTTCGCGGCGAAATTGGTGATCATCTCGAAGGCGCAAGCGATGAAGTCGATGAATTGCATTTCCGCGATCGGCCGCAGCCCCGCGTAGCTCATGCCGATCGCCGCGCCCACGATCGCGGACTCGCTGATGGGCGTGTCGATCACGCGCTCCCAGCCGAACCGCGCGAGCAGACCTTCGGATGTTTTGAACGCCCCGCCGTACACGCCCACGTCTTCGCCGAGCAGGACGACGGCGGGATCGCGGTCCATTTCCTCGAGCATCGCCTGGCGAATGGCTTCGAGATAGGTCGTTTCGGCCATGGTCAGCGTCCCGCCCTGGCGCGAACGCCCGCGCGCGCCGGTTTCTTTCCGGGCTTTGCTTTCGGCGGCGACTGCTTGGCGGCAGGCGGCCGCGCGCCGTTGGCCGCATAGGATTTCATGGGCCATTCGGCCTTTACGCTGGAGCGCGGCGGCATCACTTCTTCCTTGGGCCGTTGCCAGTCCGCTTCGACCGTGTGGCAGCCCTCGCAATAGACGCCCTCTGCGGCCGATTCCGGCGGAGGCAGCGGCGAATTTTCTGCGAATTCCACGTCGGCGCGAATTTCGCGGGCGATGCGTTCGTCGATTTCCTTTTTCGTTTTCGCGTCCCACAGTTTTTTTTCGGTGAGAACTTTTTCAAAGCGGTCGAGCGGATCGCGCTCTTTCCACGATGCGAGCATGGCCTTCGGCACGTATTCCGCGGCGTCATGCTGCGCGTGGCCGAGCATGCGCATGGTCTTGGCTTCGATCAGCACCGGGCCGTTTCCGGCGCGCGCGTAGGAAACCGCTTCCCGCGTGGTGCGTTCGACGGCCAGAACGTCGTTGCCGTCCACGATGGCGCTCTTCACCCCGTAGGCCTTGGCGCGGTCGGCGAGATCCCGCAGCGCCGATTGCTTCTCCACCGGCGTCGAGTAGGCCCACTGATTATTTTCCACGATCAGAACGAATGGAGCCTTTTGCACGGCGGCGAGATTCAATCCTTCGTGAAACACGCCGGTAGAGGTTCCACCGTCGCCGATCCACGTCATGGTCACGATTTTTTGCCCGAGGTAACGCCCGGCCATGGCAATGCCCGCCATCACCGGGATCAGATCGCCCAGCATCGAAATCGGCGAAATCACGTGCCGCGATTTCAGATCGCCGAAATGGCTGGTGCCGTCCTTGCCGAACGTCGGCGAGGTGTAGCGCGCCATGTGCTGCGTCATCACGTCGCGCGGCTTGAAACCGCGCACCAGCAGCGCGCCGATATTGCGGATCATCGGCGCGATCCAGTCGCCGGGACCGAGCGCGTAGGCCGTGCCCACCGAAATCGCTTCCTGCCCCAGGCTCGGATACAAACCGCCGACGATTTTGTTCTGGCGGAACAGCCGCACCATCTGCTCCTCGAGCTCGCGGTTGAGCCGCAGGAAGTAATACAGTTCGAGGTGCTGTTCGCGCGTTAAGCTTGAGTTCATGTTTTCCCGGGTTTCAGGAACCAAATTGGCGTCTGCCACCGCCGCCGCGGGCAGGCTATAAAGCCTCGACAAACCCTAGAATCTGAGAATACCAACCATGCCTACACGGCCGCCAGCGCCGCGCGATCCTCGTGCGCCCTGAGGGTCATCTCCAAATCCTCGAGGCCCTGCGCGCGGGGATGGAGGCCAAGAATTTCTCCGAGGTGGGCGGTGATGCGCGGCGCGGCGTCCTTCATTTCCACGCGCCGGCCAAGCAGTTTTTCGAGCGATGTCGCGCGCTTGCCCGCGATCCCGCAGGGCACGATCAGATCGAAATAGCGCAGGTCCGTCGAGACGTTGTAAGCAAATCCATGCGAGGTGACCCAGCGGCTCAAATGCACGCCGATGGCGGCGAGCTTCTCCTCGTCCTTCACTTCCTCTACTTCCTTCACTTCCTTTCGATCATCCATCGCGGACCCGGCCTCCAGGTCCACCCACACGCCCGTTCGCCCGGGCACGCGCTTGGAGGCAACTCCGAACTCGGCCGTGGCGCGGATCATGGCTTCCTCAAGGCTGCGCACGTACCATCCAACATCGCGGCGGATTTCGGCGAGATTCAATATCGGATAGCCGACGAACTGTCCCGGCCCGTGGTAAGTGATGTCGCCGCCGCGGTTGGTTTCAAAAAACGAAACGCCCATTCGGCGCAGCATCTCAATCGGGGCGCGAAGATTGGAAATTTTTCCGCTGCGGCCCAGAGTGATCACGTGCGGGTGCTCGCACAGCAGCAGAACGTCGGGGACCGTGCCGGCTTTGCGCACAGCGGCCACTCGCCGTTGGAGTTCCCACGCCGCACCGTATTCCACTAGACCGAGATCGACGACCAGCAGCTCTTTCATGGCATCCGAACTCTCAATTCCTGACTCTCGACTCTCCACTCTTTTTCGCTGCGAGGATCCGCTCGACCTGGCTCAAATGGTTGAGATCGTGCCCGGCATGCAAGTGAATGATGTGCTCGATGGTCTCGATGCCCCGCTCGGCGTGCAATCCGTAATGCTTCCATTGGTCGGGGGAAAGGGACTTCAACAGCGCCAGGTTTGCCTCCCGCGCCGCACGAAATTGTTCCAGCGATTTCCGCGCGTCGCGCTTCTCATAGTGACCAGCGACGGCCCAGGCGTTCTGGTCAAACGACTGGATCGGCGTTCCGGGCGCGCCCAGAATCTGCCGCATCCGCCAGCCCGTGACGATTTCGCAGTCCGCAAGGTGCGCGAGGATTTCTCCCACGGACCATTTCCCCGGCGCGGGCCGCTTGCGCAGCTTCGCCGCGGACGCGCGCTGGACGAGGCGGCCCAGTTTCGCCGCCGTGCCGGCCTGCACTTTCAGGGGATCACTCCCACCGAGTTGCGCCAGAATCCGCTGGATATACTCCTGCGGAGTTTCCTGCATCGGGGTGTCCCTCCTTCTTCGCTCTTAGGCGCCAGCAACACGCGCCACCTTCCTCGAACACAAGTCCTTAGTCTCTCCGCTCCGACTTCCAACCTCTAATCTCCAACCTCTAGCTACGCATTAATCGACAGCCCGCGCACCGCCGCAACCGCGTCGGACATGGCTTCCCAGACGGTGGGATGCGCGTGCACGGTGGACATCAGGTCGTCCACGGTGGCCTCGAGCTGCAGGGCCGCGACCGATTCCGCAATAATCTCGGTCGCGAACGGCCCGATGATGTGCACGCCGAGAATTTCCGCTGTCGCCTCGTCCGTCACCACTTTGATGAAGCCTTCGTGGTGGCCCAGAATGGTCGCCTTGCTGTTTCCGAGGAACGGAAATTTTCCCGTCTTGACCGAGTAGCCCGCCTCGCGCGCCGCGCGTTCGGTCAAGCCGATCGACGCCACCTGCGGCTCGCAGTAGGTCGCATTGGGGATGCGAGTCTTCTCGATCGGAGGCATCTGCTTGCCCGTGATTTTCGCGACGCACGTGATGCCTTCCATCGACGCGGCGTGCGCGAGCTGCGGCATCCCGGCGACGATGTCGCCGATTGCGTAGAGGCGCGGCTCGGCCGTTTCCATGTACGGGCCAACGTGGACAAACCCGCGCTCGAGTTTCGCTTTCGACTTTTCGAGGCCCAGATTTTCCGTCTTCGGCAGGCGCCCCACGGCCATCAGCACGCGCTCGGCGGAAATCGTCTGCGTCTTCCCGGTCTTATCCGTAAACGCGACGGTCGCGCCCTGCGCGTCTTTTTTCACGGTTTCGACTTTGGCTTCGGTAAAAATCTGGATGCCCTTTTTCTTCAGGGCCTTTTCGAGCTCCGCCGAAATTTCTTCGTCTTCGATCGGAGTCACGCGCGGAAGCATTTCGAGCACGGTGACCTGCGTTCCGAAGGAATTGAAAATCGACGCGAACTCGACGCCTACCGCCCCCGCCCCGACGATCACCAGCGTCTTCGGCACGGCCGGCAGCTGCAAAATTTCGATGTTGCTGAGGATCGTTTTCCCGTCAATTTCGATTCCAGGAAGCGAGCGCGCCGCCGAGCCCGTACCGAACATGATGTGCGTGGCTTCCACTTCTGTGACTTGCCCGTCCTTTTCGACGCTCACGCGACCCGGGCCCGCCCACCGGCCCCAGCCCTGCATCTTGTCCACTTTGTTTTTGCGGAATAGAAACTCGATGCCCTTGGCGTGCTTATTGACGACCATTTCCTTGCGCGCCAGCGCCGCCGCCCAGTTGAGCGTGAATTCCTTCACGTCGATGCCGAATTCCTTGGCGATCTTAAGCGTGTCGTAAATCTCGGCGGTGTGCAGCAGAACCTTTGTGGGAATACAGCCGACATGCAGGCAAGTGCCGCCCAGAAAACCGTCTTTTTCAACCACGACTGTTTTCAGCCCCCATTGCGAGGCGCGAATCGCGGTGTTATATCCCCCCGGACCGCTGCCGATAATTGCGAGATCGTATTTGGCCAAGTGTCCTCCGCGGCAGGCAGGAGCGCCGCTCACGTTGCACGGATTCAGATAGGTCCGCTCCCGCGAGCCCACACGATTAGAAGAAGTGGAAGTGCAGCCGGCGTCCGCCTTTTCGCGCGGCTTGCTCCGATAGAATCGGGGGCGTCGCGGAAATTCCGCGACTCGATTCTATCAGCCGCTCGGATGCGTCGCAACAATGGGCCCGAAGGGCAGTTTATCCACACATTCGTGCGCGCGCGGGCCCTAGTCGACAATCTGTCTTGCGTAAAGAAAGCCGCGGTTTCAGGCGGGAGGGCGTTACTTCACTTCGACTTTCACTTGCGCCGCGAGGGCTTCCCGCACCTTGCGAAGCAGCGTTTCCCTGGTGAAAGGCTTGGCCAGCAAGGAAATTTCGGGATCGGCGAGTCCGGTGTGCGTAAAGCCGGTATAGCCCGACATATACAGGACTTTCATCTCCGGCCTCATGGCGGCCAAATTGGCAGCCAAGTCCCTTCCGTTCATTCCGGGCATCACCATGTCCGTAAGGAGCAAGTGAATCGATCCGCGATGCCCGCGAGCGATCTCGCTTGCCGCCTCAGGAAGTTCCGCTTCCAGCACGGTGTAGCCTCTTTCCTCCAACAGGCTGCGCGTTAACCCTCGGAGCGCTTCCTCGTCCTCGACGAGCAGGATGGTTTCCGACCCGCGCAAGGATTCCGCCGGGCTGGCGGGAGATTGATGCAATCGGGCCGTTTGTGCGGCCAGAGGCAAGTAAATTTTGAACGTCGTGCCCTGCCCCGGCTCGCTGTAAACCCAGATATGGCCGCCGCTCTGCCTGACGACTCCATAGACCGTCGATAGGCCCAAACCCGTGCCCTTCCCGAGCTCCTTGGTGGTGAAGAACGGTTCGAATATGCGGGCCTGAGTCTCCGCGTCCATGCCAATCCCTGTGTCAGCAACGGACAGGAGCACGTAGGGCCCGGGCAACTGGGGCGAATGGCGGCGGGCGTAGTCCTCGTCCAGGTTGACGTTCGATGTCTCGATGATCAGCTTCCCGCCTTGCGACATCGCGTCCCTGGCATTGACGGCAAGGTTGATGATCACCTGCTCGATCTGGCTTTGATCCGCTTTCACGCTTCCCAGGGCAGGGTCCAGTTGGGTCCGCAAATCGATATGTTCCCCAATCAGGCGGCGAAGCATTTTTTCCACGTTCAGGACGATCGCGTTGAGGTCCAGGACTCTGGGTTCCAGGACCTGTTGGCGGCTGAAGGCCAGGAGTTGCCGGGTCAGCGAGGCGGCGCTTTGTCCCGCCTTCTTGATTTGCAGGCATTCCTTCTGGAGGGGATCGTCCGGCCCTAATCGATGCTCGAGAATCTCGCTGTAGCCGATGATCACGCCCAGCAAATTATTGAAGTCGTGGGCGATCCCGCCTGAGAGTTGCCCCACCGCTTCCATTTTCTGCGTTTGGCGCAACTGTTTCTCGAGGGTCTTCTGCTCCGTGATGTCCCTGAAAATGGCGATCACGCAATCCTGTCCGGCGACATCGATGACTTCGGCGGAGTCCACGGCCGTGCGGATTTCACCGGACTTGGTGCGAAAGGTGATTTCGAATTCGCGCACCGAGCCCTGTTTCCTAAGCATCTCGATAAAACTGGTGCGATCCTCGAGATGTTGCCAAAAGTTCAGCTCCCTGGAAGTGTGGCCGATCACCTCTTCGCGCGAATACCCGGTGACGCGAAGGAAACTCTCATTCACGTCGATGTAGCGGCCATCCGAGACCGTCGCGATGGTGATGGGCTCCGGGTTGGCATTGAAGGCCTTCCGGAACGTCTCTTCCGCATTCCTGCGCTCGGTGATATCCACAAAAGTTTCTTCGTTCACCGCGGGTTCGCCGCCCGCGCCCTCGACGAGGTTTGCGCTGCCCAGGAGCCATACTTTGCTTCCGTCCCTGCGCCGCAGGCATTGCTCGTAGTTGGTGAGGCTCTTCACTTTGCGGAGTATGGCAATGAACGTTTTCCGATCCTCGGGATGGAAGTATCGGTCGGTGATCGGGCTGGTGATCAGTTCTTCGCTGGTGGCATACCCAAAAATTCGCGCGCACGCGAGATTACATTCCAAAATTCGTCCGTCCAGATTCGTCCGAATGACTCCCGCCAGACTTCTTTCAAATAGCTGCCGGTAACGCTCTTCCGCCGATTCCAACTCAAGAGTTTGAGCGGAGAGGCGGCGATCAAATACGGAGGTCAAAACGGCAAGCGAGAGGATCATAAACGTGACGATCGTGATGCCCGCCGTCCCAAAGATCGTAATGCTCGTCGCGTGCGACATGTCCGGGACCATGCCATCCGTCGTAAAGCTGGCCGCGGCCATCCCGGTATAGTGCATCACCGGAATGGCCAGCCCCATGACCGTGGCGCTTGCGAATTTTCGCAGGGTGTTGCCCTCTTTTTCATCCCGCGCCAGGAACGCAAGCCGAAGCGCCACAAACGAAATTGCAATCGCCAGAGCGATCGACAAGGCCACCAGCCGGGCATCGTAGTGGCACATGGCGGTCGAGCGCATGGCTTCCATGCCGATGTAGTGCATGGCCGCGATTCCCGCGCCCATGACTATGCTTCCGGCCACCGCCCGCCATAGGCTCATGAACTTGCGGCTCACGACGTAAAGGGCCACGCCGGACGCCAGAATGGCTACGCGCAGCGACAGCATGACCGTGGGCCAGTCATAGCTGACAGGCACGGGCAAGTTGAAAGCCAGCATCCCGATGTAGTGCATGGACCAGATGCCCAGCCCCATGGCCCCTGCGCCGCCGATCAGCCAAAAGACCAGAGCGCGGCCCCGCGCGGCCGTCACTCGGCCCGCGAGATCCAGGGCGGCGTACGAAGCGCAAATCGAAATGAGAACGGAGAGCGCGACCAGGCGGAGGTCGTAGGAACCCGTCAGCAGTGGAGTTTCAGTGAGCAAGAATGATCCGTTAGGCGCCATCTGGCCGGCGGCGCCTCCAGACTGTTTAGTTTTGGTACTCCGTTGTTACCGAGACAAACTCTGAAGATGGCCCGGCTTTGCCAACCCATTGATTTTGAAGGGAGAAAATGGCTCGTGATTACTGCCCATCGTCTTCCACACTTAGATATGCTAGGGGCGTTGCATGCAATCGTCAATTCAACTGTTCCATTTGATTACATACCAGATGTTGCCCACTTAGACACTTCTCATGGAATTGAAGAAGCTTGGCGGCCACTGCCGATCCGCGGGTAGTGACTCACTTTGCCCGCGAAGATGCCCGTTCCGTCCTGGAATGCACATGACGGAACGGCCGCTACAAAACCGTCCGACCTTGTTGGTGGTGGGTTTTGTAGAGGCCGCCCGTATTTAGGGCGGGCAGCAATATGCTCCATTCAGAACCAGTCTGAGTCACTGCCGATCCGCGGGCTGCCTTGACCGTGCTCGGAGGCATCTGCTAGCGTAGGTCTTTCCTCGGGCGCTGGGGCGCGGCGTCATTTCGCACTCGCCGGTCGAAAGCCGAAGCAAACTTATGGACACAATTCACATTACGATGCCGGACGGCGCGATCCGCGAAGTTCCGCTTGGAACGACGGCGGCGGAGATCGCGCAGCAGATTTCGCCGCGTCTCGCGAAGGAAGCGCTGGTCGCGCGGGTCGCGCCGATTCACGGACCTGCCGCCGCGGCCGCGAGTGCGTCCACAGGTGCGGCGAGCGAAAAATCTCCCGACGCGGCGCCTGAAGCTCGGATGACCACGGCGGCCAACGGCGAAGGATTTCTGGTCGATTTGCGCGCGCCGATCGATCAGGACGTGCGGCTCTCGATCCTGACGCCGAAAGATCCCGAGGCGATTCAGGTGCTGCGGCACTCGGCGGCGCACTTGCTCGCCGCGGCGGTGCTGGAACTTTTCCCGAACGTCAAGCTGGGCATAGGCCCGCCGATCGACACCGGCTTCTTCTACGATTTCGTGCGCGCGGAACCCTTCACGCCCGAAGACCTCGAGCGCATCGAAAAGAAAATGCGCGAGCTTGCGGCGCAGGACATCCCCAACGAGCGCAAGATGATGCCGAAGCCCGAAGCGCTCGAGCTGTACCGCAAGTGGGATCAGGGCTTCAAGTGCGAACTGGTGGAGGAGCGCGCCATCGAGCCGATGGTGTCGTTCTACACCACCGGGAAATTCATCGACTTCTGCCGCGGGCCGCACATCCCTTCGACCGGGCGCATACGCGCGTTCAAACTGATGAGCGTCGCGGGCGCCTACTGGAAAGGCCAGGAAGGCAATCCGCAGATGCAGCGCATCTACGGCGCGTGCTTCTACACGCAGCAGGAGCTGGACGAATACCTTCACCGGCTGGAAGAAGCCAAACGCCGCGATCATCGCCGGCTCGGGCAGGAACTGGATCTGTTTTCCGTTCAAGAAGAAGCCGGGCCGGGACTGATTTTCTGGCATCCGAAGGGCGGCCTGGTCCGCAAAATCATGGAGGATTGGCTGCGCGACGAATTGCTGCGCCGCGGTTACGATCTAGTTTATACGCCGCACATCATGCGCCTGGAATTGTGGAAGACCAGCGGCCACGCGAATTTTTATCGCGAGAACATGTTCGGCCCGATCGAAGTCGAGAAGGACGACTACCAACTAAAGCCCATGAATTGCCCGGGCCACATCCTGATTTACAAATCGCGCCTGCGCAGTTACCGCGAATTGCCGGTGCGTCTCGCCGAACTAGGCACCGTTTACCGCTACGAGCGCTCGGGAGTGCTGCATGGCCTCTTGCGCGTGCGCGGTTTCACGCAGGATGACGCGCACATCTTCTGCATGCCGGAGCAGATCGAAACCGAAATCGAGGCCTGCATCGATTTTGCGTTTGCCGTGATGAAGACGTTCGGATTCAACCAGTACGTCGTCGAGCTTTCGGACTGGGACGCGAACCATCCGGAAAATTATGCCGGCTCTGCCGAAGACTGGGCTCGCTCGACCGGCGCGCTTGAAACGACGCTTACGAGGTTGAACATTCCGTTCAAGCGCATGGAAGGCGAAGCGGCGTTTTACGGGCCGAAGATTGACGTCAAACTAATCGATGCGATCGGCCGCCCGTGGCAGCTCACCACCGTGCAATTCGATTTCAATTTGCCCGGCCGCTTCGGCTTGGAGTACGTCGGCGAAGACGGCAACCGCCACCAGCCACTCATGGTGCATCGCGCGCTGTGGGGCTCGGTCGAGCGCTTCTTCGGCATCCTGATCGAGCACTATGCCGGAGCGTTTCCCGTGTGGCTCGCTCCCGTGCAGGCGGAAGTGCTGCCGCTCAGCGAAAAATTCGCGGAGTACGCGAAAAAAGTTATCGCTGCTCTGAAGGATGCCGGATTCCGCGCGCACCTCGACGACCGCAACGAAAAATTGCAGGCGAAAATTCGCGACGCGCAGATGCAGAAGATTCCCTACATGCTGATCGTCGGCGGCAAAGAAGCCGAAGCCGGCACCGTCTCCGTGCGCCACCAGAGCAAAGGCGACCTCGGCCCGCGCCCTCTCGCGGAATTTCTCTCCGACCTGCGCAAACAGGTGGCTGATCGGGCGATTTGATCCTTAAGTAGCACAGGCTTCAGCCTGTGGGTTTGCTGCTCGGTACTCTAGCGGAAACCCACAGGCTGAAGCCTGTGCCACTTAAACCTAAGACTTCTTCGCACATCTGTGTAATAAACCTTTGATGCCCTGGAGATCTGGAAATGAGCGCAAACCCGGCGAGCGCCGATTCTAAAATGGGCGCTCGCGATCGCAGACGCATTCTCAAAATTCTCGAAAGCAATTGGCAGGCTGAGATGCGCGGTTACCTCACCTATGAAATACTGGCGGAGCGCGAAAGCGATCCGGCGCGGCGCGCGGCGTTCCATAACTTGTCCTGCGCCGAACAACACCATGCCCAGCTTTGGGCCGATCGCATTCGCGCGCTGGGAGGCCCGGACCCGGTATATAAGGGGCCGAAAACTGGTGAAGCCGACACCCTCGCCAATCGTGCAGGCGGCCTTGGATTGGCGCTACGGCGGCTGGAGCTGGACGAAAGCCGCGACATCGCAAAGTACGCCAAGCAAATCAAGGAACTCGGCGACGAACCCAGCATTCGCATCCTCCAGCAGGCGCTTAAAGACGAGCGTGAACATTACCAAACGCTAAGCGGGCTTATCCGCAATCGGCGGCCAATCGCGCCATCCTCTCCGGAACAGGCCAAACTTGCTCTTGACGAACTTCTGGCCGCCAGGCAGGAAGACCGTCCGAAGGCAGCCGGCTGGATCGGGGACGCCATCTACGGAATCAACGACGGTCTCGGAGCGATCTTCGGAATTGTTTCCGGCGTTTCCGGAGCGACGCTGGGCAACAGCAAATTTGTCATCATCGCGGGGATGGTGGGCATGATTGCGAGCGCGCTCTCGATGGGCTCCGGCGCGTTTCTCGCGGCAAAGAGCGAGCGGGAGATCTACGAAGCGGAATTCTCCCGCGAACGCGAAGCCGTTGAACACAATGAAGCCGAAGCGCGGGAAGTTCTTTCGCTCAGCTACCAAATCCGCGGTTTGCCGCCGGAAGAGGCCGACCACTTTGTCGAGCATCTGGCCAAGGACAAAACCCAGTTCGTTCGCACGCTGGCGCAGGAACGGCTGAACACGACGGAAGACGGGCTCAGGAAGCCGCTGACCTCGGCGATCTCCGGCACCCTTTCGACAGCCATCGGCGCCACGATTCCTGTGATTCCATTTTTCTTTCTCAATGGCTATCCGGCGGTGATCGTTGCCGCGGTCGTTTCCCTGCTGGCCCACTTCGCCGTGGGCGCCGCCAAGTCGCTGATCACGATCCGTTCGTGGTGGGCCAGCGGACTCGAGATGACTTTCGTCGGCGCCGTCGAGGGCGTCGTTACCTATTTCATCGGAATCGCAATTGGAAGAATCCCCGGAGCTGGTATATAAACTACTTCAAGAATCGCTCAGGAAGAAAAACACACGGCCCCTTTCAGAGTATTTTCAGGTAGCCGTGACTAAAGTTGCTAGAAAATCTTCCCGCAAACGTTAATGGGAAAAGCTGGATCGGAATGACGACGCGTGAAAACGCATCACCGCGTCTTGCTGGGTGAACGGCGCCGATCGTCGCATGCGCGATATTGGAGCCATGAAGATTTGGGTTCGGCTTGAGAGGCTACTCCCGCAGGGGTGGCCACCTAAGGACACAAGAAAGCAATCATGAACTTGAGGCGCATATCGTCATTTGTTTCATCCGCATTGCTCATCCTGGTTCTGGGTGGATGTCCTTCTCGTCTTTGGGCTCAATCCTCAACGACTGGCGGATTGAAAGGAACGGTAACGGACTCAGCCGGCGCCGCTGTCCCAAATGTGACTATCACCCTCACGAATGACGCAACGAATCAAATGCTTAGAACGATGACAGATTCGAGCGGCATTTTTGGCTTTTCCCTGCTCGCCCCCGGCACGTACCGCGTCGATTTTTCAGCGCAAGCCTTCAAGACCTCTCAGATGGCGTCCCTGGCAGTGAACGTCTCCGAGATCCCGGTTGTGGACGCCACGTTGCAAGCCGGCGCGCCAGCGGAGCGGATTGAGTGCCAGTGCCGGGTGACTCAGACGGCGACCTCCTCGACGGGTACATTGATGGACAGCAAGACGTTAACAGGAGTTCCTCTGACTACGCGCAACAGCACGCAAGTGATGTCCATGTCTTCGGGCTCCGCTTCCGATGTGAATAACGCAGGAACCCTGGGCAGGGGCACGCAGACATTCAATGTCAACGGCAACACCACCGTAGGCTCATATACGGTAGATGGTGCTGCCGCGGGCACTTCAGTACCAAATCCTGACGCCATTTCGGAATTCAAGATCCAGACTTCGCAATATGACGCCGTATACGGCGCCAATGTCCCCAACACCAACCTGGTCACCAGGTCCGGGGCAAACGATTTTCACGGCGACCTCTGGGAGTTCGTGCGCAACGACATCTTCAACGCGAATGACTTCTTCTTGAATGCGGGTGGACAGCCTCGCCCGAACTTGAAACAAAATCAGTTCGGCGGCACGATTGGCGGGCCAATAAAGAGAAATAAGTTGTTCTTCTTCGGGTCCTTCCAGGCAACCCGTCAGGTGAACGGACTGGATCCCACTTCGTTGTCCACCCTTATCCTTCCCCCACTGACCAACGACCGTTCAGCGGCAACCGTAGGGTCGCAGTTCTGTCCCGCAAATAAGGCTCCGTCACTGATATCCAAATATTCGACGTTCGCCGGAGGAACTCAAATTGCCTGCGACGGCTCGAATATCAATCCGGTTGCTCTTACTTTGCTGCAAATGAAACTGCCGGATGGCACCTTTATGATCCCCACGCCGCAGGGTATTCTCACGAGCGGCCGCAACGCCGGCCTCGGATCCTATTCGATCAGCCTTCCTTCCACATTTCACGAAAATCAATATATCGCCAACGTGGATGATGCGATTTCGACCAAGCAAAACCTTGCCGGGCGTGTATTAATAACCGGCGTTCACCAGGTTCGCTCTCTCAGCGCCCCCTATGGGATCAACCCTGGTCCGCAATTTGTTCCCGGGTCCCCGCACGGTTTCAGACCGAGAGACTACGTTGCCAGCCTGAAGCTGACTTCCATCTTGACCAGCAATATCGTGAATGAAGCTTGGGCGGCGTATACCGAAGATGATGCGGTTGGCGATAGCCGGGGAGTTTCGCCGGCGGCAGCGGTTGGCGTGACGCCCTTGGACCAGTCCTTCCCCGTGCCACCAGAAATTCAAGTGCTCGGGGGGCTGGGTACTTTTCGATTCCTGGGGAATATGGCGAGCGATACATTGACCAAAACCGTGACGTATCAGTGGGCGGATAATATTTCCTGGTCTCACGGCAAGCACACCACCCGCATGGGCGTATTCGGGGACACGCAATCCAATTTCGAAGACAATACCGGGGCAGCGAAAGGAAAGATAGTTTTCCAGAGCTTCGAGGACTTCCTCCTCGGCCAGAGCGCGGCGCAGAACGGAAGTCCCCTGGGCCGCAGCAACATCCAAAGTATTCAAGCCAGCGTGGGTGTGGGACCGCTCGGCGAGCTCCAGATTCAGTATCGGAGCTATTATGACTCCGCATTTGTCGAGGACGACATCAAAGTGAACTCGCGGTTCACCCTCAATTTAGGTCTGCGATGGGAATATATTGGATCGTCTCTAGACACCGATGGGACGATTGGCGATGTTTGGCCCTCACTCCTGAGCCAGGTGCCCATTCCGGCTTCTTCTGGGACTCTCGCGGGATATACCGTCGCCGCCAACTACAACCCGAAACTGATAAATCCCTACACTGGCCAGCCCTTCGGACCGCTTCCTTCGGGCGTTGCAATGCATTCCACGAACAGTTTTTACCAGAACGGGACCCCGCTCGACACCTTTGCTCCGAGGATTGGTTTTGCGTGGCAACCTGGAAGTCTGCTGAGCCGTGTCTCCATCCGCGGCGGATATGGTTGGTTCTACCAAGCGGCCCCGTACAGTGGGAACGCATCGAGTACCCCGTTGTTCGCATTGCCGCCGTTCGCGCAGGGGTTCAGCAATACGGATGCGAGCAACGATTTGTCGACGCTGCAGAAACCTTTTCCGACCGCGACGCTGGGCTTCGTCCCACGAACGCCAACCTCCGAACTTTCTGACCGTGTAGCCGGTCCCGTGTACAGAATTCCGAACCTTCAGCAATGGAATGTCAACGCGCAATACAGCCTGTCGCCCACTTTTTCGCTAGACCTGGGATATGTCGGCTCGTACGGGAACCATCTCTTGCTCTCACACGGTTTGAACCAACCACTTCTGGCCAGTCCGACAGTTCCCGTCAACTGCGGCTACGATGGCATCGCCACCGATTGCATCACGACGAACACGTCCCGCAACGCAAAGCTGCGCGTGCCCATTCTGGGCGAGACGCCGACCGCTTTGGCCGAAAACAATTACATTGGAGTGTCCTGGTATCACAGCATGCAAGCGACACTCAGAAAACGGGTTTCTCACGGCCTGACGTTTCAGGCTGCTTACACTTTCTCCAAGGCCGAGAACGATACGACTGTCTACAACGATCAGAACAATCTCTCGCTCGATTGGGCTCGCGCAACTTTCGATCGCACGCACCGCTTCATCGCCAACTACGATTATCAGCTGCCCGTTCCCAGGCGGGGGAACGGTTTCGAGGGCGCGGCGCTGACAGGATGGTCGATCGCGGGAATCATCATCATCCAAAGCGGATTGCCTATGACCCTTACTGACCCAAGGGGAGGAGGAGTGTATGGAGGCGCCGGTACTTCCACCATTACGCTCTGTCCCGGCGAATCCAATGGGAGTCTGGTGACATCGGGCAGAGATCAAACACGATTGGGCAATTGGTTTAATGCCGGCCCGACGGTGATCTGTCCCGCGCCAGCTGTCGGCCCCGACGGGTCGACAGGATATGGAAATACCGGGCTGAATATCATCACTGGACCGGGACAGTTCAACACGGATTTTTCCCTGGGCAAAGTAACGACGGTAGGGGGTATCCGGGAGAATGCGCAACTTGCATTCCGCGTCGAATTTTACAACGCGTTCAATCACCCGCAGTTCGCTAACCCAGGGACGACTTTTGGGACGGCAAACTTCGGGGTCATTACCCAGAGTTCGGTGGCTCCGCGGCTCATTCAATTCGGCCTCAAGTACTTGTTCTGAACGTCATGCGATTTTTCAATTTGTGAATCCGGGACCGGCCTTCCGGGGGAAAGGTTAGGAGCAAGAAAGTGCGAAAACTAAAAATATTGGCAGCGCTGATCGCTATGCTCTTACCTGCTCTGGCTCTTGGGCAGGCGGCTCCGTCCAATCGCCCTCAGAGCAAGCGAGCCTCCTCTGAGCCCGGCAAAGAGCTATTCGCCGAATACTGCGCCTCCTGCCACGGCGTTTCGGGGAAGGGTGACGGTCCGGCGGCCTCGGCACTGAAAATTCCTCCAGCGGACTTGACCTCTCTGGCAAAGCGCAACAAAGGACAATTTCCTTCTTTGAGAGTGATGCAGGCGATTAAGGCTGGGCCGAGCGTCCCAGCGCACGGCTCGCAAATCATGCCGGTTTGGGGACCGATTTTCCTGCGGGGAGATGATTCGGACACTGCGGGCCAAGCGCCTCCCCAGACCCCGGTTGGCGCGGCTGAAGAAAGTGGGCAGCAGGGCCGCCATGGGGCAACAGCGGCCGAAGTTCAATTGCGGATCTACAATCTCACGGAATACATCGGGACCTTGCAGGTGAAATAAGCGATATATTGAACTTGTACGCCTGGCGCCGACACTCACCCCTTCAGTGAATTCAACCTGTTCTTGGAATGACTTGAAATTCCTATTTCCGAATGCCCCGCGCAGTTCTTCTCCCTTATAAGAACTTGACTATTCCTCGCCAAATGGGATATGTGGGGAAGATAAAAGGGCTGGTTTCATACCTATCGTCCCAGGTCAGCCCCGATTGATACACATAGATAGTGAGTGGGTGCTTGCGATCCATTTATTTGCCTCCTCATAAGAAATGAGGCTTTATGAACCGCCCTTTTACCCGGCAAGGAACTGCCGTTCCTCCGCCGCCTTCGGTGCCGTTTCCGCTTCGTCCCGCCGCGCCGGCTCAGACACAGCCTGAATTCGGAAACTGGTGGGACCACTTGATGGTGCGGCTGATTTTTTCCATCGCGTGCATCGCGGCCGGATACCATTTTCACCCGTTCGGTTTGTCCAATTATGTTGCCGCAGGAGTTGGCCTGGCATTTGCTATCGCCGTTTTCCTGTTTGAGATTCGTCTGCAGCGCGCCAGCCTGCGCCGCCTGATCGGGGCGGCGATCGGCTCGATTCTGGGCATTCTGGGCTCGTATTTGATGGGCCTGGTGCTGGCTCGCACCTCGATCCCGGAGGGTTCGCGGTCCTTCCTGGACGTCGGGCTGCTCCTGGTGATGACGTACATTGGCCTCGTGATTGGAGCGAACAAGGGAGACATGCTCAACCTCGCGGCCCTTGGCGGGTTGTTCGGCAGCGAACGCAGCACGCGGCGGATGCCCAAGGTGCTCGACACCAGCGTCATCATCGACGGCCGCATCGCGGACATTTGCGAAGCCCATTTTCTGGACGGCGTCATGCTGATCCCGCAATTTGTGCTGCGCGAGTTGCAATTCGTGGCCGATTCCGCCGATTCCCTGAAACGCCAGCGCGGCCGCCGCGGCCTCGAGGTGCTGCAACGCATCCAGAAGATGCCGCATCTCGAAGTCGAAATCGCGGACGACGATTTCCCCAACATCGCCGACGTGGACCTGAAACTCATCGAGCTGGCCAAGCGCTACGACGGAAAGATCATCACGAACGATTACAATCTGAACAAGGTCGCCTCGCTCCAGGGCATCGAAATCCTGAACGTCAATCAGCTGGCCAACGCGCTGAAGCCGGTCGTCCTGCCCGGAGAAACGATGCGCGTTTTTATCCTGCGCGAGGGCAAGGAATACAATCAGGGCGTGGCCTATCTCGATGACGGAACCATGGTCGTGGTCGATGGCGCGCGCCGCATGATCAATAAGACGATCGACATCACGGTGACTTCGGTCCACCAAACCACGGCGGGCAAGATGATTTTCGGACGGATCGACGAGCGCACCGAATTGCAGAGCGCGCGCGTTTCGCAGCCCCATGCCGTCAACGATGTGCCACGCCAGGTCGAGAACGGCGGCCGTCACAGCGAAACCGTGCCCAGCGGCGAGCGCCTGCCGCGCCCCGTGGTTCCGGACCCTACCCGCGAGACGGAATGAGTTTCGATGGCGACGCCCATGTATTGCGGGCGCATATGTGCGAAGCAGTAGGACAGCCACTCTTGACTGTCCGCTTTAGCCCTATCGAGCCTGTGCGGGACAGCCAAGAGTGGCTGTCCTACAAAACAATTTTGCCCACCATCCGCGAGGCTCATTACTTGCCTGGCAAATCTGACTGCGCTACCCTCGCAGTTTCGAAAATTCCATATGTGCCGGTGCAGGAAAGGATCGTTGAATCGTGACTCCTTCTAAACAACTTTCAGATCGCCGCGCTTTTTTGAGTTTCCTGGCGGCCAGTCCCGTTCTGGCGTACGCCGGCTTTTCTTCTCGCTGGATCGAAGAAGTTCTGGCGGCGCCCGTGCCGCAGCAGAATGAAGTCGTCATCAAGTCGGTGAAGGAAGCGCTGAACGTTTTCGATTTTGACGCTGCGGCGCGCGTAAAACTCACGCCCGCCCACTACGAATTCATCACGGACGGCTCCTTCAACAACGAAACGCTGCGCGCCAATCGCGATGGATTTTTGAAATACGAAGTCCGCCTGCGCCGCCTGACCGGCATCACCAAGGTCGATCAATCCGTCAAGATTTTCGGCAAGGCCTGGGAATCGCCGATCTTCTTCGCTCCCGTTGGCAGAATGAACGCCTATTATCCCGATGGCGCGGTCGTTGTGGCTCAGGCGGCGAAAGCGACGCGCACTCTGCAGGTGCTCGCGGGATCGGCGGCGGTCATCATTGATCCCCGTGGAGTTGAAAGAGTAGTCGAGGCGCGCGGCGAGCCATTGTGGATCGCGGGACTCGGAAGCAGCATGGACGAAAAAATGCTCCGCCGCTTCGAGGCGACCGGTTGCCCCGTGCTGGTCTGGACCATCGACGACGGCGGGGCCAACACGATCGGCGCGAAATCGGTGCAACGCGTTGGCGTCCGCGATCTGGACCGCGAAGCCGACGATCGCTGCGTCGGTTGCCACTCCAATCTTCCTCAAATCACCCGGATCACGAAGGACACACCCATGGATGTGCTCGGCGCAATCGGAGCCCTCCAGGGTGAGACCAGCGTGAAGCTCAACTGGGACGATGTGAAGCGCGTCCGCGACATGACGAAAATGAAAATCGTCCTCAAGGGCGTCGTGGCGGGCGAGGATGCGGCGCTGGCCGTGAAGCACGGCGTCGACGGCATCATTGTCTCCAATCACGGCGGACACGAAGACGCGAGCGGACGTGGAACGATTGAATGCCTGCCGGAAGTTTTGTCGGGCGCCGCAGGAAAAATTCCGGTGCTCATCGACAGTGGATTCCGCGGCGGCGCGGACGTTTTCAAAGCGCTCGCGCTCGGCGCAACCGCCGTCGGGATCGGGCGCCCTCATATTTGGGCGCTTTCTTCGTTTGGGCAGGAAGGCGTCGAAACGGTGGTCGCAATCTTGCGCCGCGAATTGCAAGCCATCATGGCGCAGACCGGCGCGGCGTCGATCGCGCAGATTCGGCGCGATTCGCTCGTTCCGCGCGGTTGAGTAGCACAGCCACTCTTGGCTGTGCGGTTTTTGCGGATTAGTTTTGCAGAGGAGAGGAAGAGCATGAGCAAGACTGACCCCAAGAATGCGGCATTGCCGCGCAGAGGATTTATTCAAAAGGCAGCCATGGGCCTCAGCGCCGCAGCCCTCGGCAGCATTGGCGCAAGAGAGGCGGAAGCCGCGAAGCTCGAACGGCATTGGGACCTCGCCGCCGACGTCGTCGTGGTCGGCTCCGGCGCCGCCGGACTTCCCGCGTCGATTACCGCCGCCGAGCAGGGAGCGTCCGTGATCGTGGTCGAGCAAAACTACGACATAGGCGGACACGGGATCGAGAGCGGCGGCAACATTGCTCTCGGCGGCGGCACGAGCCTGCAGAAAAAATACGGCATTGAAGATTCACCCGACCGCATGTTCGAGGACCTGGTGAATTGGCACGATTACCGGTTCAGCGACAGGGAAATTGTGCGCGCCTTCTGCGACGAAAGCGTGGCGACTTTTGATTTTCTGCTCGCGCACGGCGTTCAATTCCCCGACCGTTCTCCCGGCGGCGCCGACGGCGGCCCGCAAAACGTGAAGCGCGCGCAAACCGTAACTTGGACGGGAGAGGTGAGCGCGTACTCCCCGACCGGAGGGAACGGCACGGCGCTGATGCGTCCGCTCGAAGCCAGCGCGAAGAAACTCGGCGTGCAAATTCTTTTGCGGCACAGCATGACGGGCCTCGTGCGGGAGGAGCAATTCTCAGGCAGAGTTCTGGGAATCACTGCGACACACGAAGGCAAGACGTTGAACATCCAGGCGAAAAGAGGAGTGGTCGTGAGCACGGGCGGGCACACCAGCAACGTAAACTTCCGCAGAATGTTCGATCCGCGCCTCACCGCGGAATATCAAGTGGTCGGCGAGCCCTATTCGCGGCAATCGGGCGACGGAGAAATTGCCGCGATGCAGGTCGGCGCGTCGCTCTGGGGAGCGGCATGCCAAACGGTCGAGACGCAGGCGCGCTCGCATATTTTCGAGAAGCCTTACGTGATCGGCAATCAATACGGCTACCCACAGGGCGGTGGAAAACGAAACGAGAACATAAGAAATAGTCCCGTCAAGGGCATCGCGCGCGCCATCGGCCTGCAGGTGGCGGACTATCAGAATCTCATCCAGGTCAATCAAGTGGGCCGCCGGTTCGTAAATGAGTTTGCGACGGGATTTGACTGGTGGAATCCATGCCTGGAAACGAATGGCGCGAAAGGCGAGGGAGGCGGTCCGATCTGGGCCATTTTTGATGCGGACGGAGCGAAGCGCGAGGGCTGGACTTTAGCGCCGCCTTTTGTGGATCCCGATGGCTGGTTTTTTACCGCAAACACGCTGCGCGAACTCGCGGGCAAAATTGTCAGCAAATACCAGAAGGAGCCCATGCCTGCCGCCGCTCTTGAGGAAACCGTCGCCCGGTACAATTCATTCGTGGACAAGGGAAAAGACGAAGACTTCGGCAAGCCGGTGCCGATGCACAAGATTCAAACGCCGCCGTTTTATGCCGCGTGGTCCACGCCTTGCATTCACGATTGCCTTTCCGGCTTGCGCATCAATGCGAAGGCCCAGGTCATCGATTTGTGGGGGAAGGCCGTTCCAGGTCTCTACTGCGCAGGAGAAACGTCGGGCGGATTTAACCAGCATGGCCTGGCGAAATCCCTAACCTTTGGACGCATCGCGGGCCGCGAAGCGGCGAAGTCCACAACGCATTCGTAGGACAGGCTTCAGCCTGTCGGGGTTGGGGTTAGAATCTTTCTAAGCTCTCTCAGCGTACTTCAGGCTTGCCGGTTTTTACGAACCCCGACAGGCTGAAGCCTGTCCTACTTTTTTACCGCTACCAGCCCTTTATCGGCAATTCCGGAATGGCCGCGCCATCTTTCCGCGGGTCAGACGCTCCGTAATTCACGCCGGTCGCGTAATCGCGCATCACAGCCTGCCCGCCGCCGAACGCATCGGAAAAACCGTTGTGCATCGAGAGCTTGTGGCCTTTGGCTTCCAGTTCGGCTTTTACGTTGCCGGGCACGCGGTTTTCGAGCAGCACGTCGCAGCCGGTGAAAGTGGGCTTCGTGAATCGCGCCGTTTCGAGAGCCGCCTGAATGTTCTGGTTGAAATCCACGACGTGCGAAACAAATTGCGCGTGCGCCTGCGCCTGGTTCCATCCGGCCATGATGCCGAACGCGATCCGGATCTGATCCTTCTCCATGAACGCCGGAATAATCGTGTGCAGCGGCCGCTTGTGTCCCGCGATGGCATTTGGCGATGCGGGATCCAGGCTGAAGAGCGCCCCGCGGTCGTGCAAAACAAATCCGGTGCCTTCGGCGACGAGTCCCGAGCCGAATTCCGCGTAATTGGATTCGATGAACGAAACCATGTTGCCTTCGCGATCCACAACGCTCAGATAAATCGTATCGCCCCCGCTGGGAACGGGCGTGCCCGGTCCCGCCTCGCAGTTCGCGTGGTCCATGTCGATCAACTTGGCTCGCTCGGCAGCGTATGGTTTGGAAAGCATTCCACTCACCGGAGGCTTCGACGTCTTGGGGTCGCCGATGTAGCGGAGCAAATCGGCGTAGGCCAGTTTCTTGGCCTCGATCTGAACGTGCAACGCGCGCGTCGAATTGAGCCCGTACGAGTGCAGGTCAAACTGCTCCATGAGATTGAGCATTTCGAGCGCGGCGATGCCCTGCGAGTTGGGCGGCATTTCGTACACCGTCCAGCCGCGGTACGTCGTCGAGATCGGCTCGACCCACTCGCTCGAGTAATCAGAAAAATCCTTTGCGGTGAGCGCGCCGCCGTGCCGCGCCGATAGCGCCAGAATGCGCTTGGTAATTTCCCCGCGATAGAAAGCGTCGCGCCCGCCCTGCGCGATCTGCTGCAGCGACCACGCGAGATCGGGATTGCGAAAGACCTCGCCCATGCGCGGCGCGCGATCCGAAATCAGAAAGGTGTGTGCCGCCGCCTCGTTGTCGCGCAGCAGATCGACATTCGAGGCGAAATGCAGCGCAATCCACTCCGTCACAGGAAAACCGCCCTGGGCGATTTGAATCGCCGGGGCCAGAACTTCATTCAACTTCTTCTTGCCGAACCGGTCGAGCAGCTTCTGCCATCCATCGACGGCGCCGGGAACGGTGACAGGCTCGATCCCGCGCCCCGGCATGTCGCGCAGGCCCTTCTCCCGCAGCCGCTCCACCGACTGCGCGGCGGGCGCCCAGCCGCTGGCGTTCAAGCCGTAATATTTTCCGCTCTTTGCGTCATACACGATCGCGAACAAATCTCCGCCGATGCCGTTCCACATCGGCGCAACCACAGTCATAACGGCGTGCGCCGCAATCGCCGCATCCACGGCGTTGCCGCCGCGCTCCAGAATCGCTGCGCCCGCTTGTGATGCCAGCGGAGATTCCGTGGCCACAATCCCGCCCTGCGAGATCACCATCGAGCGTCCCTGACCGCGGTCTTGCGCCATGGCGTTCTCCCGATTCATACCAAATGCGAGAAATCCCGCAACCAGGACCAGCGAGAACTGTATTTGGTGTTTGCGCATGGGTAAAAGGTAGGACAGGCTTCAGCCTGTCTGCATTTTTGCGCGCCAGAGAAAATCAAAACCAGACAGGCTGAAGCCCGTCCTACAAAAACCTACGACGCCGGCACAACCATGGCCAGCAGCCTCTTTGGTCCTTCGCCGACTTTCACGGTCGCGGCCACTTGCTGCGTTTTCGTGTCGATGATGGACGCGTTGTTGCTCCCGCTATTGCTCACCGTCGCATACTTGCCGTCGGGAGAGAACGCGATCCAGTTCGGGCACATGCCCGTGGAAATTTCCTTGGAAAACTTTTTCGTGGCGATGTCATAGACGTAGACGCCGCCGTCGGAGAGGCTCGTGACCCACAATTCTTTTCCATTTGGGGTAAGCGCCAGCCCGTGCGTCTCGGTGTGGGGCTCGAGTTCGCAATCCGCGGGAGGCGCGGGCGGCAGGTCCACGCGCGCGATTTCCTTTTTGTCGGGAACGTTCACGATCTCGAAGCCGTGAAAATCGGAGAGCGCCACGTACAATGTTTTTTCATCCTTTGACACGGCATAAGGCCGCGGAATGCCGCCGACGGGAATCTTGTCCGTGTATTCCATCTTCTTGAGGTCGATCCGGTTGATCTCGTTTTCGCCCATGGAGGAAATGTACAGGACGTCGTTGCGTCCCGTGTTGTAGGCGTTGTGCGGCTTCTTCACCGGCAGCTCTTTGACGACTTTGCCCAAAGGAATATCAACAATGACGACGGTGTCCCCGCTGCGATTCGGCACGGCCACGTAGTGCCCGTCGGGCGTCGAGGCGCACTGGTTCGGCACGCCGGGCATGGGAATCGTCGCAGTCACTTCGTTGGTCGTCGTGTCGACCACCTTGAGGACTCTCTCCGACTCAATCGTGGTGAAGAGCTTCTGCCCGTCCGCCTGAGCGCACACGCCGTGCACGTGCTTGCCAACCTTGATTGACCCGATCGGCTTGAGCGTGCCGAGGTCGATCATGGTAATGTTATCGCCAAGGCTATTCGTAACATAAGCCTTCATGGTCCCCGTTTTTGCCGGAACCACTCTGCTCAGTCCGAACGCCGACAACGCCAGAACCGCCATGACCAGCCATCGTGAGCGTGCTTGCATCGCGTGTCTTCCCTTCTTCCAGTTTCAAGGTTGCGGATGCGCCGATTATACTGCCAGAACGCGCGCTGTTCCTATCCCGTATTTCTCGCAAAGAGTTTATGGCAGCTTTTGTTGCTGTTTCCTGGAATTCGGCCCACTATGCGATCCCGTCGGACAGGCTTCAATTTCCGCAAGGCAACTAAATTTCGGACCGGCCAGCGGCTAAAGCCGCATTGCTTGTAGCCAGCTTACGTCACGGCTGAACAGGCTGCGGAAAAACTCAATGCGCTGTCATTCTGAGCGAAGCGAAGAATCTCTCCTTGTTTCTTTTCTTATACTTAAATCGAAGAGAGATTCTTCGCTTCGCTCAGAATGACAAAACAAGACATTTTTTCCGCAGCCTGTTCAGCCGCGACCTACAAAGAATCAAGTGCTCTAACACAGCCTCTTCAGCCTGTCGGGCGCCGCACGAATGTTTGTGGGTCGCGGCTTCAGCCGTGACATTAAGGCTGCCCAAACAATCCGGCTTTAGCCGCTGACGTGCTAGACCTGTTGTAGGCTCTCCAGTGTCGGGACGAACCACGACCACGAAACGGTGTAACCCATGGAAATACGCGATTGGAATGACCGCTACCGCCTGCGCGAACGCCCTGCGGAAGATCTGGACGCCGCGCCCACGCCTCTCCTCGTGGAAACCGCGTCAGCGCTCGCGCCCGGCAAGGCGCCCCGCAAAGCTCTGGACCTCGCCTGCGGAGCGGGCCGAAACGCCCTCTGGCTCGCGGAACACGGCTGGGAAGTCACCGCCGTGGACGCCGCGCCTGCGGCCATCGAAATTCTGTGCACGCGCGCGACGGAGCGCAGCCTGAAGCTCAACGCAGTCGTCGCCGATCTCGAAAAAGGCGAATTCGAGATCTAGCCTTCCCGCTGGGACCTCGTCGCGATGTGCTACTACCTACAGCGAAATCTTTTCGAGCCGGCCAAGCGCGGCGTCGCCCCCGGCGGCATCATGGTTTCCATCGTGCACGTCAACGAGCCCGGCGAAGAAGACGGCCCGCACCGTTTGCGTCCCGGCCAGTTGGAGCAATATTTCGCAGGCTGGGAAATTCTTTACCGCCACGAAGGAAAAGCAACCGATTCAGCCCACCATCGAGTCGTCGCCGAAATTGTGGCCCGCCGCCCGCTTCGCTCGTAGTCGAGAGACGTGATTCGGCGACTGCTTCTTGTTGCATGCTCCCCGCTGCTCTCCAACTGAGCTTAAATGAACGAACCCAAAGCCATCGACTTCAAGCATCGCGCTCTTCGTGTGAGGCAATAGATTTGGGGAGGTGCACCTTACTCGGGGCCAGAATCCGAGTTCTGATCCTCGGTATCATGCATAGCTTCTTCCGGCGTTTGAAGTTCGACATGCTGCTTAAAACCATCCAAGAAACGCTCGATAATCTGTTGTCTGTCCGTAAAGGGTGGGAACTCTGTTAAATGCCCATCTATCTCGACAAGAATCTGGTCCCTGCTCTTTTTGTCCTTGAGAATGTTGCTCATCGCCCACTTACGCCCGGGGTGCAAAACATCCCACGGTGATCGGTCATTCGAACGAGTCGTTGCAAGGTCGCCATGTTTGCTGATTCCCCAGCAGATTTTCGTTTCCTCATTCCAGATCGGTTCGAATAACAATATCAAGTACCGTTCAGCAGTCAGCTGGGCATTCGTGGCAACTACAAGGCGGCGGTATTGAAAATCGTCTAGGCGCAACGCGAGTGGATCCCCATGGTCTAGTGCATATTTTTCCACCGTGCCAATGGCCTTCTGATGATCCTTTATTCGACCATACAGCTGTGGACCCTGCTCACGGGAAGTTTTAGCTTCGGAGGAACGTGGGTCTGCCTTTCCGATGTAAATGGGCGTTTCGGTTCCGCTGATTTTTTTGTAGGCTGGATGAGGACCGAAGTAGTAGATCGCATACACTCCTGATCCATACATTTTGTCCAACTGAGATAGGGGGATGAGAGGCTGAGCGACCAGTGCCAACGCCACAGAACGTCCCGCTATTGAAGGCTTTGCCGGGTCAAATACATCGATCGGTTCTTTAATTGGGTCTAAGGCCGCGTACGCTTGGCGGAGGGTCTCTATGACTTCGTGCAAAAGATGCCTTGTACGCTCGGCGGACCGCCCTTTGAGAGACGGAATTAGCTTTGCTAGGCTCTCACTCTCGCCTGTTAGCCTCTCGATCGCTTCGCGCTCTGGCGTAACTGTCGCTGGTTTCTTTTTCCCCGCCACTACGCTGCCTCGCGGCGCCTACTCGGTTTTGAGTTCAACAAGTCACGGACCGCTCTTCCAATGGTTTCGGCTAGAGTCACCGGCACAGCGTTCCCTAGTTGGCGCATACTTTCGGTCCAAGACCGTGGGAATTCAAAATCGTCCGGCATGCCCTGGAGACGAGCTGCCTCGCGAACTGTGAAGTAGCGAACTGACCCATGCGCACCGACCATCATATTTTCGCCGCCGGGTACACCGTGGTCCCCTGCTTTCAAAGCCTTGGCGGGTTCGTCTAGTGGGCTGCCCGTATGGCCGGGATAAGTTCGAGCTCCTGGTTGGCAGACATGGTTTGAGAGAGAGCCTTTGCCAGGCTCCTCCAACCTCAGAAAAACGTCTCGACAAGTACGCCATGGAAGACCCGGTGGAGGGATCATCAAGCTGCGGAGTTTTTCCACGCTTGACTTGTCGATCGTCGACGAAGGGCCGGAGTTGGGATTCCGAAGTCCATGCCTCTCCCAATACTCTCCGGTGATCCATTGGTCCCAAAAAAGGCGCTCCTTGGAGTGCGTAGGTCGAGGAAGATGGAGAACGATTCCCAGGTCTCGTCGAACCCCAACAATAATCACGCGGTTACGCTTTTGAGGGACTCCATAGTCGGCGGCATTGACCCGAAGAACGGCAACGTCATAAACGGGATCGCTTGAATCTTCTTCGAGACGATTCAGGTGAGACCTCATGGATTCGTTCGAACGACGCGTAACTTGCGGCGTGCGCAGGCTTAGTTCAATCCAGCGCAGGTAATGGGAGAAAGCCGGACGCAGGAGGCCACGAACATTTTCAAAAAGGAACGCTTTTGGTTTCAATTCCCGAACTGCCCGAATTGCTTCGGGCCACATATTTCGCTCATCTCCTGGTCCAGTGTGTTTGCCCCCAATGGAGAAAGGCTGACAGGGCGGGCCTCCAGCAACAAGGTCAATTGGTTCCTCGATCTCAGACCAATCCATTGCACGAACATCCATGTTCGAAATAGGCCAGTCCTGCACGTAATCCACTTTCTTTTCTTTGTTATGGACCAATGTCGCAAAAGCATCCTTGTCCCACTCCACCATCGCAGCATGAGAGAACCCGGCTCTTGACAAACCAAGCGCCAATCCACCGCATCCCGAGAAGAGTTCGACACTACGCATATGCACTCTCACAGGCTCACTTCCTAAACTCTAGCGGCAGGAAGGGCCCGCCCTGCGCCTCTTCAATGAGCATGTCGACCGCCTTTCTGACCAGCCAAGAGACAGATATTCCATTTTTCTTCGCCAGTTGTTCTAAGGCAACGTGCTGCTGCCGACTCAGTGTTGTCGTGACTCTCACGGCATTTTTCCCGTCTTTACCCATGCGAGGCGATGATCCGCATCAATCCGCAGCATTCCGCGGCGCAGATGGCGTCCTTGAGCCTATTACGCCAAATCAGAACAGGCAAGGGGAAACTTCGAGGAGTCCCTCTCGGGCGTACTGGGCTAGGTAACTAAATTGAATTGCGGCTCTTTAAGAACCTGCGAATCCTTTTTTCTAGTCGCTTCGGGTCTCCCAGTTGGCACTCCCAAATAATTTGGACCCGCCACTTGGCTCGGCGAAGACGGGCAACGTTGCGAAGGTCACGGAGGCGATTCTGCGTTAATTTCGGGACCCAGAACTTGAGTCTCGACTTTGGAAGTCTCGCAAGCTCGCAGTCTGGGTGACGGTGCCAGAAGCATCCATGGACAAAGATTATTTTGCGTTGAGCTGGGAAGACCAAATCAGGTTTTCCAGGAAGAGTCTTCACATTAAGCCGGTACTTAAAGCCACAGGCACGGACAATCCCACGCACTAGAATCTCTGGCTTCGTAGACTTCTGGCGGATTAGTGACATCCGCTCGCTCCGCTGTTTTGGACTCAATGTATCCATACGGAAGCAGGATTTCTCACGAAAGAAAAATTCTTGAGATAAGGGGCCGCATCCAATTATCACTTATCCAGCGTGTCGGCGATGGCCTTCCCCACAATTTCCGTGGTGGCTTTGCCGCCGACATCGGGTGTGCGATATTCGGGGCGCGCCAGGACGTCTTCGATCCCGCGCTCGATGGCGCCCGCAGCGTCGGTTTCGTCGAATCGGGCCAGCATCATGGCGGCGGACCAGATTTGTCCGATGGGATTGGCGATGCCTTTTCCGGCGATGTCCGGAGCGGAACCGTGCACCGGCTCGAACATGGAGGGATACTTTTTCGGGGGATTCAGATTCGCGGCGGGAGGCTCAGAGCGACCAGCCGATCAATTCTTCCAGAATTTCATTCGTTCCGGCGTAGATGCGCTGCACGCGGCTGTCCATCCACATCTGCGCGATCGGATACTCCGTCATGTAGCCGTACCCGCCGTGCAGCTGAACGCACTCGTCCACGACGCGGCACTGGCTCTCCGTCAGCCAGTATTTCGCCATCGCCGCCGTCACCGGGTCCAATTGGCCGGCGATAAAGCGCACGACGCAATTGTCGATGAACACCCGCCCGATCTGCGCTTCCGTCTTGCACTGCGCCAGCTTGAACCGCGCGTTCTGAAATTCTATGAGCGTCTGGCCGAACGCCTTCCGCTCTTTCGCGTATTGGATCGTGATCGCCAGGGCCCGCTCCGTCGTGGCCACCGCGCCCACGCCGATCATCAGCCGCTCGTACCGCAATTGCTCCATCATCTGCGAAAAGCCCGACCCTTCGGCCGTTCCCAGCAGATTCGCCGCGGGGACGCGCACATCGTCGAAGAAAAGTTCGCACGTGTCGATTTCGTGCATGCCCACTTTTTCCAGCGAGCTGCCCACCCGGTACCCCTTCAGATCTTTCGTCTCCACCACGATCATCGAGATGCCCCGAAAGCCCGCCACTTTCGGGTCCGTCTTCGCCGCCACGCAAACCAGGCCGGCGTGCCAGCCGTTCGTGATGAATGTCTTGGAACCGCTGAGGATGTATTCATTTCCGGCGCGGCGCGCCGTCGTCTTGATCGCTTGCAAGTCCGAGCCGGCCGAAGGTTCGGTCATGGCGATCGCCCCGACCAGTTCTCCCTGCGCCATCGCCGGCAGCCACTTCTTCTTTTGCGCATCGCTTCCGTAATTCAGAATGTAGTGCGAGACGATGCTCTGCACCCCGCATCCGAAATGGATTCCCGCCTGCGCCAGCTCTTCCGTCACCACCGCCTGGTGCGCGAACGTGCCTCCTCCTCCGCCGTATTCCTCCGGCACATCCGGAAGCAGCAGGCCGGTCTGGCCCGCCTTCTTCCACGCTTCCGCGTCGGGCCGGTGCTGCTCGCGCCATTTGGCCTGGCAAGGCAGAAATTCCTGCTTGCAGAAATTCGCGGACGGTCTTGCGATACATCTTCAGTTCGTCGTTCATCCAGGGTGATTCGTAGGCAGCCATGGGGAGCTAGAATGTTAGCCCAGTAAATAGGAGATCGCCAGCGCACCGCCCTGGAATCGAACACTCATGTTTCGTTACGAGCATGGGTCCGACAGAACGCGATACCAGTCCTGTTTCGTGCTCGCCATTCAGGCAAGCGCTCCATGAATCAAGACCGAGTTCTTGCGCACACTCGAACGGGCGCAATCTTCACTAACGGAAAACGTCGCCCGTCCATTTCAGGCTGAGCCCCCAGAAAAGTGGCACTTTTATTTCCACTTGTTGGCTACCAATTTCCATTCGGAAACCTTTTTACCAAACTAAGTAACTGTAACTACGGCAGTTAGGTGGCATCCGGCGTTGGTAGCTGAATTGCGAACTCACCACTGCCATAGGCCTATAAGGCCTCGGTGTATTCATTAGTGGCTCCTAGGACACAAAGTCCTGCTGGATGGACAACGAATTGCCGATGTTCCGCAAATCGGTTCATGAGTTCATACAGAAAGAATTTGCGACGCAACATGTCCGCGCGTGCCAGCTGCATCGACATGATGCGGAAACGTGGACACTAGCTGGCCGCATAGGAATGTTGCTTGCCGACGAATACGGCGGCTAAAACCACATGACAAAGAATCCGATCGCTTGCAGGCGAATTGACACTCGGGTGGAGCGCATTCACGCCGGCGCGAATGAAATCATGATGGAGATGACAGGATCATCGCGATGAATATACAGGAAGAAGTTCTGCACGAGCAGATTTCGTACTGGAAGGAAGAACTGGCAGGCGCTCCAACCAAGCTGGAATTGCCCACCGACAAGCCGCGCCCTGCCGTCCAGAGTTTCCGCGTCGCGACGGAAAACTTCGAGCTGCCCAAGGAACTCCTGAAACAATTGAAGGAGATCGGCCATCAGGAGCAAGCTACCCTTTTCATGACTCTGGGGGCCGGTTTCATGGCCCTGCTGCACCGCTACACAGGCCAGGACGATATCCTGGTGGGAACCCCGGTTCTCGGACCGACGCTCGCCGAAACCGAGCGCCCGCTCAATCGCGTCCACAACACCGTCGTTTTGCGCTCACGGTTCGCTGAGGATTTGAATTTCCGCTCCCTGCTGCAACAAGTGCGGGAACGGGCTTTGGGCGCTTTCGCCCATTCGGATCTTCCCTTCGAACAGCTCGTAGCCGAATTGGCGCCGGAGCGGGATCTGAGCCATGCCCCCGTGTTTCAGGTGATGTTCGTCTTCCACGATGCCAAGGAAGTCTCGCAGGCAACGAAGAGCAACGGCAATGGCTCACCGAAGGCCGCAACGTCGGGATACGATCTGACCCTCGTCCTCTCCGAAACCGAAAACGGCCTCAAGGGGACGGTTGAGTATTGCACCGATATCTTCGAAGACCATACGATCCAGCGCCTGTGCGGACATTACGAAACACTTCTGAAGGCAATCGCCCGCGATCCAGAAGAGAGCATTGCCAAGTTGCCGATGCTTACCGAGCGCGAACGAACCCAACTCTTGTACGAGTGGAATGACACTCGCACGGAATGCCCTCAGGTTTGCGTGCATGAATTGTTCGAACAACAAGCGTCCCTCCACCCTGACTCCATTGCTCTAGTTTTTGAAGATCGGCAACTGACCTACCGAGAACTGAACGAGCGCGCGAACCAGGTAGCACACTATCTTCAGAAGCGCGGGGTTGGACCTGAGGTGCTGGCGGGCGTGTGTTTGGAGCGCTGCCCGGAGATGCTGATCGCGCTTCTAGGCATCTGGAAGGCAGGCGGCGCCTACGTGCCTCTGGATCCTGCTTACCCGACGGATCGACTGTCATTCATGGTCAAGGACGCGGCGGTGAAGGTACTGCTGACGGACAACAAGCATCGGCAGTTGTTTCCATCCGCCAACGACCAGGCAATTTGCCTGGACACCGACTGGCCTGCCATCGCGCAGGAAAGCACCAGCAATCTCAAGCCGGCGGCGACACTCTCGAATCTGGCCTATGTCATGTATACCTCGGGCTCGACAGGGGCGCCCAAGGGAGTGATGGTCCTTCACGGCGGTCTGGTGAATTATCTCTCCTGGGCCGTCAAAACGTATTCGGTTCAAGCCGGGGGCTCCGTCCCTGTGCACACTTCGATTTCCTTTGATCTAACTGTTACTGGTATGTACACCCCATTACTGGCCGGGGGACGGGTCGAGATTTTATCCGAGGATGTGGCCGGGCAAAGCCTGCTGAAAGCGTTGCGGAAAGGGAAAGACCGAAGTTTGGTCAAGATCACTCCGGCTCACCTGGAGCTGCTGAGCCAGCAAATCAGTCCGGAAGAGGCGGCAGGCACGACGAAAGTATTCGTCATCGGCGGCGAGAACCTCGTGGCGGAGAGCCTTCAGCTGTGGAGAAAGTCCGCTCCCGCAATGCGCTTGATCAACGAGTATGGGCCAACGGAAACGGTGGTGGGCTGCTGCACGTATGAGGTGAAAGCGGACGATCCGGCAAGCGGCTCCGTTCCCATCGGCCGGCCGATTGCCAATACCCAGCTGTACATTCTAGACCGCTATATGAACCCTGTACCGATCGGTGTCATCGGCGAGTTGTACATCGGCGGGGCCGGTGTGGCCCGAGGATACCTGAACAGACCGGAACTGAACAAGGAACGGTTTCTCGCTGATCCGTTTTCCAGCCAGGCGGGAGCCCGTCTATACAAAACCGGAGATGTGGCGCGCTACAGGAATGATGGGATCCTGGAATATCTGGGCCGTGTAGACAACCAGGTGAAAGTGCGCGGGTACCGTATCGAATTAGGAGAGATCGAAGCGACGCTGGCTAGCGATCCACGAGTGAAATCCTGCGCGGTCCTGGTGCGGGAAGACGAGCCTGGAAATAAGCAACTGGTCGGTTACGTAGTCCCGCGCGAAGGCAGATCGCCGACGGCCGAAGACCTGCGTCAATTCGTGAAGCAAAAGCTGCCCGAATATATGGCGCCGGCTCACTTTGTCTTTCTCGATTCCATCCCGCTCACCACAAATGGCAAAGTGGACCGAAAGGCTCTGCCCGCTCCGTCTTACGAAGGTGTTTCGGCGGCCAGGGAATACGTCGCTCCGCGAACGGAGACCGAGAAGGCGCTGGCGGACATTTGGGCCAAATTGTTGAAGGTGGAGCGAATTGGGATTCACGATGATTTTTTCGACTTGGGTGGGCACTCGCTGATGGCGATGAGGGCGGTGTCGCAGATCGGTGAGATGTACGAAGTGAATCTGCCACTCGCGGTGTTACTCGAAGCCCCTACAATTGCGGAACTGGCCAAGAAACTTCACAAGGAGGACACGGACAAGGGTAAGGAAGAGCACAAGACTCCTTCCTGGTCCTCGCTGGTTCCGATCCGGGCGAGCGGCTCAAAAAAGCCCCTGTTTTTGGTCCACGGCGCCGAAGGAAACATACTGCTATACCGAGAGGTAACGCAGCATCTTGGACCGGATCAGCCGGTTTATGGCCTGCAATCGCAAGGCCTGAATGGCGACGGACGTTTTCTCACAACTGTTGAAGAGATGGCCTCCCATTATCTTAATGAAATATTGGAAGCACAGCCGCACGGACCCTATTTTCTGGGCGGGTACTGTCTCGGAGGAACGATCGCCTACGAAATGGCGCACCAACTGATCGCAATGGGAGAGAAAGTCGAAGTTGTGTTCATGCTTGACACTTGCAACTTCGCGTCGGTTTCCCCCTCAAAAGTTTCCTGGTTGGAGCCTCTGCATTTTTTGCAGAACTTGTGGTTTCACGCCGCCAACTTTTTTTCTCTTGGAGCCAAAGACCGCAAGAAGTTTTTAAGACAAAAAGTGGATGTCGAATCATCGAGAATTGGGATCAGGCTCCGTGCTGCGTACCATGCTTTGTCGAATTTGGGTAGCGTGGAAAAGCGTAAGAGCTATCCCCATTTGATCGTAGGGAAGATCAATCACGGCGCCATGCATCGGTATGATCCCCGACCTTACAGCGGACGTGTAGCCGTCATTCGGCCAAAAGGGAATTTCCTGGGGCTCACGAGCCGAAGCTTGGGATGGAGCGAAGTGGTGGTTGGCGGCGGTCTCGAAATCCATGAACTCCCGGTTTACCCCAAAGGCATTTTGGTTGAGCCGTTCTGCCGATTGTTGGCGGAAGCTTTGAAGCTGTGCTTGCAGTAGTATGCGTTCCGCCTTCGACTGACGACCTTATCCGGAAACTCGCTCGACTAATGTGAACTTCCGGCAAAATCTCTGTCCATGGAAGCTGTGCGAAACAAGGCTGGCCGCACGACATCTGCCGATGAATTGGCCTTCGATCCGAACCGGTTGCCCAAGATTTGCAATATTCTACTTAAAAAGTTAGAAGCTAAAAAAGCGACGTATTCGCAATCGCGACGCTATTCAGTTGGCGCGATGGATTTCCACGCATATCTCTTCCCCCGGCAGCAGCGAGCGAAATATTTCACCACAGACGCGGTCAACTCCCTTTAGAACCCTTCTCCAGACCTGGTCATAAGCGTACCGGGACCCGGGTACGTCTCAAATTGGGTCTTTCCACCCATTGAACAAGCCGGCGTTCATTGCGAACATGCAACGTGGGACGGTGCAAGGCGATCTTTACGGAACACCAAGTAACCTGAATTCGTTTTCAACTTAATCGAAATGGCGCTCGTCAGAGTGAAACCAGAAGCGCGCCCAAGAGGCGGTTCGAAGAGCCCGTCATTCGTTAGAAATAGCTGCCGGCCGGGAAGCGGCTGAATCGAAGAAGTTTTGACCGAAAACTGAAAGCGTTTTCTCATTCGTTTCGCAGGCGGCGACGCAAATCGCTTTCCTGTCAACAGGATCAAATTTGGCATCGGTATTGCCAAATGAGAATTGGTTCACGTGTAAGTCAACAGATCTGGTTGCTCAATAGAGGAGACTAATCGCCCGTATGAATCGCATCCAATTTCAAGTGACCAGAGCGTTGATAGGATTGCTTTGCGCGTTGTCAGTACTATCCCTTCCAAGTTTCGCTCAAACGCAACATTATGATTTCACTTATCCCGACCGTACTAGCTTCCTGGCTGCGGGATGGGATTTTCTGGCTTTATCGTCCGCCGGCGTTACGCGCAACACGGAGCAGACGACTGGGGCAGTGGTCTCCTACAACGTGGCCCCGGGTGTCCTCCAGATTCCCGTCGATTCTGGTGATCTCTGGGGTACGCAAAATGACAGCCGCAATACCGTTTTCCGCAGCGTGCCCACGGATTGGACGAGCATGAGGTTGAGTTTGTCGTTCGCGCCGACCACCAGCTATCAGCAGGTAGGGCTGGTGGCGTATCAGGACGACGACAATTATGTGAACATCACGCGCATCTTCAACGGGGCGAATCAGGTGAGCTTCGCGGTGGAACAAAATGCAAACCCGTCCGTGGTGAACTCAGCCACTGTGACGGCGACGACCTTTTATCTGCGGTTGGATCGAAACCTGACCACGAATACGATAACGGGTTCCTACTCGCTGGACGGAGTGACCTGGGTCCAAGTGAGTTCGACCGTGTTGGCGCTGAACAATCCGCAGTTGGCCATCTTTGCGGGAGGATCACCGAGCGGCTTACCGAACGCCAAAATCAACTGGGCGGAATATGATGCGGGACCTCTTGCGCTGGCTGTTTCTTCCGTGTCCATGACCCCACCGAGCGTGACGGGCGGCGGAAGTTCGCAGGGTACAGTCACGTTGAATGGAGCGGCGCCCGCAGGAGGGGCAACAGTACTGCTCGGCAGCAGCAACACAGCGGTAGCAACGGCGCCCGCCAGCGTCACGGTAGCGGCAGGGCAGACGACCGCCACATTCTCCGTCACCACCACGGCGGTGACGACGGCGACGCCGGCAATCATCACGGCGAGTTACAGCGGCAGCAGTGCGAATGCCACCTTGACCGTGAATCCCGCCAGCAGTTCTCTTACCGAGTACGATTTCACCTATCCCGACCGCACCAGTTTCCTGGCCGCCGGATGGGATTTCCTGGCAGTATCCTCCGCTGGCGTTACCCGCAACACCGAGCAGACCACTGGCGCTGTCGTCTCTTACAACGTGGCTCCGGGTGTCCTTCAGATTCCGGTCGATACCGGCGATCTGTGGGGAACGCAGAACAACAGCCGCAATACAGTTTTCCACAGCGTACCCACGGACTGGACCAGCATGCGGTTGAACCTGTCGTTCGCCCCCACGACCAGCTATCAGCAGATAGGGCTGGTGGCGTATCAGGACGACGACAATTATGTGAACATCACGCGAATCTTCAACGGCACGAATCTGGTGGCCTTCGCGGTGGAAAAGGGCGCAAACGCGTCTGTGGTGAACTCGGCCAGCGTGACGGCGACGAGCTTTTATCTGCGGTTGGATCGCGATCCGACGACGAACACGATCACGGGGTTCTACTCGCTGGACAATGTGACGTGGGTCCAGGTGAGTTCGACCGTGTTGGCGCTGAACAATCCGCAGTTGGCCATCTTTGCGGGAGGATCGCCGAGCGGCTTACCAAACGCGAAAATCACCTGGGCGCAGGTGGCGGCAGGTTCATCGGCCTTGGGTGTGACGCTTGGATTGAATCCAAGCAGTGTAGCAGGCGGGGTCAGTTCGCAGGGAACGGTGACGCTAAGTAGCGCAGCGCCGGCAGGCGGAGCCGTCGTAACGCTGGGCAGCAGCAACGCAGCGGTAGCGGCGGTTCCTGCCAGTGTGACGGTAGCAGCGGGGCAGACGACCGCGACGTTCTCGGTGACGACGACGGCGGTCACGACAGCGACGCCGGCAACCATCACGGCGAGTTACAGTGGCAGCAGCGGAAACGCCACCTTGACGGTAAATCCGGCGGCGATTTCTTCCCTGTCCTTGAATCCGACGACTGTGACGGGCGGAACCGGCTCGACTGGAACGGTTACGTTGACCGGAGTGGCGCCGAATGGCGGATTCGTAGTGACGCTCGGCAGCAACAACACAGCGGTAGCGGCAGTGCCAGCAAGTGTCACCGTAGCGGCAGGACAGACGACAGCCACGTTCTCTGTCACCACCACAGCGGTCACCACGGTGACGACGGTAACCATCACCGCGACCTCCGGCACCAGCAGCGGCAATGCCACCTTGACGGTCAACCCGGCTGCGATTCCGGTGACCATTTCTTCGGTTTCGTTGAGTCCGACGAGCGTGACGGGTGGCACCAGCTCGCTCGGGACGGTCACGTTGACCGCAGTCGCACCGACGGGCGGCGCAGTAGTAACGCTGGGCAGCAGCAGCACAGCAGCAGGTGTGCCCGCCAGTGTCACAGTAGCGGCAGGGCAGACGACCGCCACATTCTCTGTCACCACCACAGCGGTAGCTACGGTGACGTCGGCAACGATCACGGGGAGTTACAACAGCAGCAGCGGGAATGCCATTTTGACAGTAAATCCACCGGTGATTTCTTCCCTATCGTTGAGTCCGACGACTGTGACAGGTGGGGCCAGCTCGCTCGGGACGGTCAAGTTGAGCGCAGTTGCACCGACGGGCGGCGCAGTAGTAACTCTGGGCAGTAGCAGCACGGCAGCAACGGTGCCCGCCAGTGTCACAGTAGCGGCAGGGCAGACGACCGCCACGTTCTCCGTCACCACCACGACGGTTGCTGTGGTGACAACGTCAACTATCACGGGGAGTTTCAACAGCAGCAGCGGCAACGCCGCTTTGACGATCAACCCGGTTGTGAATACGGTGACGGTTTCTTCGGTGTCTTTGAATCCGACAAGCGTGACGGGCGGAGCGGGCTCGACCGGGACGGTCACGTTGAGTGCGGTTGCACCGACGGGCGGAGCAGTCGTAACGCTCGGCAGCAGCAGCACATCAGCAACGGTGCCCGCCAGCGTCACGGTAACGGCAGGACAGACGACCGCCACGTTCTCAGTGACGACGACGGTGGTAACCGTGGTCACATCCGCGACCATCACGGGAAGTTACAACAGCAGCAGCGCGAATGCCATCTTGACCGTGAATCCCGCCAGCAGTTCTTTTACCGAGTATGATTTCACTTATCCCAACCGCACCAGCTTCCTGGCCGCCGGATGGGATTTCCTGGCTGTGACCGCAACCGGTGCTTCCAGAAACACCGAGCAGACCACTGGCGCTGTTGTCTCTTACAACGTCGCCCCGGGTGTCCTTCAGATTCCGGTCGATACCGGCGATCTGTGGGGAACGCAGAACAACAGCCGCAATACCGTTTTCCGCAGCGTGCCTACGAACTGGACCAGCATGCGGTTGAACCTGTCGTTCGCCCCCACGACCAGCTATCAGCAGATAGGGCTGGTGGCGTATCAGGACGACGACAATTATGTGAACATCACGCGAATCTTCAACGGCACGAATCTGGTGGCCTTCGCGGTGGAAAAGGGCGCAAACGCGTCTGTGGTGAACTCGGCCAGCGTGACGGCGACGAGCTTTTATCTGCGGTTGGATCGCGACCCGACGACGAACACGATCACCGGATTCTACTCGCTGGACAATGTGACGTGGGTCCAGGTGAGTTCGACCGTGTTGGCGCTGAACAATCCGCAGTTGGCCATCTTTGCGGGAGGATCGCCGAGCGGCTTACCAAACGCCAAAATCACCTGGGCGCAGGTGATGACAGGTTCGTCGGGATCGGGAGTGACCTTGGGATTGAACCCGACAAGCGTGACCGGCGGAACCGGCTCGACCGGGACGGTCACGTTGACCGCCGCTGCACCGACGGGCGGAGCAGTCGTAACGCTGGGCAGTAGCAGCGCAGCAGCAACGGTGCCTGCCAGCGTGACGGTAGCCGCGGGGCAGACGACAGCCACATTCTCGGTGACGACGACCGCGGTCTCCACGGCAACGCCGGTAACCATCACGGCGAGTTACAGCGGGAGCAGCGGGAACGCTATTTTGACAGTAAATCCGCCGGCGATTTCTACGGTATCGTTGAATCCGACAGCCGTGGCGGGCGGAGCCGGCTCGACCGGTACGGTCACATTGAGCTCAGTGGCTCCGACGGGCGGTGCAGTCGTAACGCTGAGCAGTAACAGCACGGCTGCGGCGGTGCCCTCCAGCGTCACGGTAGCGGCAGGACAGACGACCGCCACGTTCTCCGTCACCACGACGTCGGTCACCACGACGACGACGGTAACCATTACGGGGACCTCCGGCAGCAGCAGCGCCCACGCCACCTTGACAGTGAATCCAGGCGCGGTAGACCCGACACTTTCCTTCCGGCGCCCCATAACGGTAACGAACTCAGGATCGGCGCTCACCAACTATCAGGTTAAGATTTCCCTGACCTCCTCCAACATGACGTTCTCCCACGCGAAGTCGGACGGCTCGGATGTCAGACTTAGAGCGAGTGACGGAGTAACCGACCTCCCGTACTGGATTGAGAACTGGAACAGCTCCAGTCAGACGGCGACTTTGTGGGTCAATGCGTCGTCGCTCCCGGCCGGAACTTCAACTCTGTATCTCGTCTATGGAAACTCGTCTGCAACTACGACCGCCAGTGGAACAAATACGTTCTTGTTCTTCGACGACTTCTCGACCGCCGACCCCACCACTGACCTGGGCTACATGCAGGAGAGCGCCGTGGGAGTGGTGAACATGGGTGCGGCGCAGGCTTGGGAAGGAGGCGACGTACCGCACTTTTTCAGCGCCCTGCCTGTGAACGGCGCAATCGACGGCAAAACCTACACGTACTGGGCCTATTACGGAACGCATAACGTCCCGGGCGTTGGTATTGGGCTGGCCGGGTCGAACGACATGGTCAACTGGACAAAATATTCCGGCAACCCGGTGATTACCGGGGATTCGCGTGCCCCATCGGTCGTGAAAGTCGGGTCCACCTTTTCCATGGCATACGAGATGGACCAACAAATCGGGTACGCCACAAGCACTGACGGTATCCATTGGACCCAGCAGGGTAAATTTGTGAGCGATAGCAACAAGGACAGCACGCCGCACCTGTGGCAGAATCCAAATGACAGCAAGCTCTACCTGTATTGGACCAGCAATCCTACGAACACATCGCTAAGCGGCTCGATTATGGTGCGCTCGGCCACTACCGTTGCCGGATTGCTTACTGCTAGCGCAACTTCAGTCTGGAATAACTGGCTGGCGAACAAACCCAACGGGACCGTCTACGAAATCTACGCCCCCCACATCTACTACGATGCGGTCAGTTCGTCCTACTTGCTGATGTTTGAGAGTCAGCCTCCGTTACCCAACCAGGGAGACACCAACTGGGATGTCATTGTTCTTCGGAGTTCCAGTCCAACGTCCGGATTCTCGTTGGCTCCAGGGAACTCCTATCACCCGGGAGGTTATGCCTGCCCCGAGAATTACGTAGCGGGCACGACCCTGTACACGTATTACTGCTACAACACCGGATCGACGTGGCAGATTCGGTATACGACCGCATCGATCGCGGCGGGCCGGCAGGTGTACAGTAAACCGAAAGGTTCGTTGTGGACGCGCGTTGAACCGTCGGCCAACACCCAGGCCCCGAATTGGTATCTCACGCCCTGTACGGACTGGAAGGGCGCTGCGGGCCAATGTCTGAAGGGCTTTGGCCGGTTCGGCCAGGCCTACAACGGCCAGGTGACGCCGTCTTATCTCGCTTCCGCTTACTCTGGCACGAACTACATTATGGAGGCCAGACTCTATCCGATCGACAGCCCCGACGCCTTGGTCGCGGCTAGGATTGCCGGAACGTCGTCGCCCGGCAAAGCGTTTAACGCGATGCTCAACTATGGTTCAAACACATTGAATCAAGAGGCTACTCCAGGATTGAATCAAATCTCGACCGTTAACGTAGGATCCGTTCCGCTGGACACGTGGTATCACGTCGTCACAACGGTTCAAGGGACGACGATGACAACCAGCTTCAACGACGGGGCCTCCACAACCACCGGCACGTCGAGCGCGGATACCTCCGGCTCTGCCGGTCCTGGTCTGGACATGCAGTCCACGAGCATGTTCGACAACATTTTCGTGCATCAGTACGCAGCCACCGTGCCAACCAATTCGGTTGGTTCAGAACAATCTGGGAGCTTCTAAATACTTGAGACTAATACTTTTGTAGCCTCTTCTTTCGCAATTCAACACGAGCGGGTGGCCCCCGCTCGAGTGCGGGTACGAGGAACGCACCGCAACCGAGCGTGGGCCACCGCCGTGTACCGGTAGTCAACCAGATGGAGGTCCTCGGGGATCCGGACATTTGCTCGACCCGTGTGCACTTCCGACATATTCAGTCCATTCAAGTATTGAACGGGACGGAACGGTGTGATTAGACTGGAATTATGAGAACAGCCATCATTTGCTATGCCTTCTATGACGGCAACTTCCGTATCCAACGGTACGGCGAAGCGCTTGCCGCACGGGGGGATACCGTAGATGTCATCGCATTAAACCCGGGCGGTCTTCCCGCTTTTGAGACGGTTAAGGGAATTAATATTTATCGTGTCCAGGGCCGCGAAATGATCAAGGAAAGCCGGGCCGGCTACTTGATGCGCGTAATGCTCTTCATGTTGCGAGCCTTCTTTCTCATTACAAGAAAACATCTCCAGAAACGCTATGATTTGATTCACGTTCACTCCGTTCCGGATTTCCTCGTTTTTTGCTGTCTGATTCCGAAATTGTCCGGAACGAAGATCATTCTTGATATCCACGACATCCTCCCTGAATTTTATTCCACCAGATACGGCAAGACCCGGGGGTCCTTCTTCGTCAAGGTTCTGATCTTCCTGGAAAGAGTGTCCAATAAATTTTCCGACTACGTCATCATTGCGAACCCCATCTGGCACGAACGGCTCATCAGCCGCGCCTTGAATCCGGACAAGCTGATCACAATTCCCAACTATCCGAACCCCGAAGTTTTTTTCCTCCGATCCAAGAAAAGCTCCAATGGAAAGTTTGTCGCGACTTATCCCGGCACTCTCAACTGGCATCAGGGAGTGGACATCGCCGTCCAGGCCTACGCGAGAGTCGTCCAGGAATTCCCGGAAGCCGAATTTCACATCTACGGGGGCGGGCCCGAGAAAGACAAATTGGTTCAACTGGTGGGCGAGCTCAAGGTCGAAAAAAACGTGCTCTTCCGCGACTTCTTGCCGATCGAAGAGATCGTGACGGTCATGGCGAATTCGGATCTGGCGATCGTCCCCAAGAGGTCCAAGTCCACGTTCGGCACCGAGGCGGCCAGCACCAAAATTCTGGAATTCATGTCCGTCGGCGTGCCGATCGTTGTTTCGAGGACCAAGATCGATTCGCACTACCACACGGATTCCACCGTCAAATTCTACGATTCCGACGATCCCAACCAATTGGCGGACGCGATCATGGAGATGATGAGAGACCCCTCGCTCCGGAACCGCTTGTCGGCCAACGCCCTGGCCTATGCCCAGGAGCAATCCTGGGACCGCAAGAAAATAGAATATTTAGCGATTGTTGACAGGCTCGTTTCACATAAATGAAAGAGCTATATCTTCAGAATTGAAGCGATCGCTGAATCGAAAGCAAAGCGCCTCCCCACCCTGTTAGAAATACGCTGACGGATTTGACGGTTCTAGTGGCACAGGCTTCAGCCTGTGGGGGTTGGTAGGAGCACGATCGCCGCTGCTGCGACCAATCCCACAGGCTGAAGCCTGCGCCACTTAACCCAAATTATCGGCGATGGCCTTACCAACGACTTGCGTGGTGGCCTTGCCGCCGACGTCGGGTGTCAGGTATTCCGGCTTGGTGAGGACAGTTTCGATCCCGCGCTCGATCGCACTCGCGGCTTCGGTTTCGCCGAAGTGGGCCAGCATCATGGCGCCGGACCAGATTTGGCCGATGGGATTGGCAATGCCTTTTCCGGCGATGTCCGGAGCGGAGCCGTGCACCGGCTCGAACATGGAGGGATATTTTTTCGGCGGATTCAAATTCGCGCCGGCAGCGATGCCGATCGAGCCCACCACCGCGGGGCCCAGGTCGGAAAGGATGTCGCCGAACAGGTTCGATCCCACGACGACATCGAACATTTGCGGTCGGCGCACGAAATGGGCGGTGAGAATGTCGATGTGAAATTGGTCCGTGCGGACGTCCGGATATTCCTTCGATATGGCGGCAAAGCGCTCGTCCCAGTACGGCATGGTATGGATGATGCCGTTTGATTTTGTGGCGCTCGTGACGTGCGATTTGCGTTTCCGCGCCAGCTCGAACGCGTAGCGCAGGATGCGGTCCACGCCGCGGCGCGTGAAGATGTTCGTCTGCATGGCCATTTCTTCGTCCGTGCCTTCAAAAATCCGTCCGCCGATGTTGGAGTATTCGCCTTCGTTATTTTCCCGCACAACGTAGAAATCGATCTCGCCCGGCTTCGCATTTTTCAGCGGCGACTCGACGCCCTTCAGCATGCGCACCGGGCGCAGGTTCACGTACTGCTCGAAAGTGCGCCGGATCGGGATGAGCAGCCCCCACAGTGAAATATGATCCGGCACACCCGGATAACCCACCGCTCCGAGAAAAATCGCGTCGAAGGGGCGAAGCTGCGCGAGGCCGTCGTCGGGCATCATCTTTCCCGTCTTGACGTAGGTTTCGCAGCTCCAGTCAAAATGCGTGAACGAATAATTGATGCCGAAGCGCCGGCCCGCGGCTTCGAGCACCCGCAATCCTTCGGGCACGACTTCCTTTCCAATGCCATCGCCGGGAATCACCGCAATCTTGTAAGTTTTCATCAGTATGATGGCTGCTCTCCATTTTCTTTATTTTTTATCTACCAAAATTTGTCCGACGAATCGTCTTTGTGGGCCGCGGCTTCAGCCGCGACGTTAAATCGGCTGGAAGTTCAGGGGTTTGTAGCGCCAACCTTCAGGTTGGCATTTTAAAATTAGGCAGATGCCCGCCTGAAGGCGGGCGCTACAAGAACCAGAACCGCTATTCGATCTTTCCGACCTGCGCCTTCCACAATTCCCACGGCCGTCCTGACGTCCCCTCGGTGACGGCCTGCGCTTTTTCCGCTTCCCCGGGCGTCAGAAATTTTACGGTTCCCAGCTTCATGCCTTCAGCCTGCACCCGCGCGTTCACCTGAGTGTAAATCGCGCGGTAGACCACCACTTGAGCCGAGCCTGCCACGGCCACGAAGCCATGCCCGCGAATAAGCGCCACGGCGCTATTCCCCAGCACCTTCGCCAGGGCGTCCCCTATCTTGTTGTCGCGGATCAGCATGTCCGTGTCTCCGAAGTCCTTCTGGCTGTCAAAAATCGGCGCGCCGAGCCGGAGAAATGCGGGGTTGTGGAAGACGGGCCGCAACGTCACGCCCGTCACGCTGTACGGAATGACATCCGGCGAGTGGCTGTGCACGACGGCCTTCACGTCGGGACGCACGCGGTAGATCGCCGCGTGGATGTAGCGTTCGGTGTAGCCGTTGCGTCCGCGCGCATCCACTGGCTCGCCGTCCTTGTCAAACTCCATGATATCGTTCGCCGTGACTAGTCCCGGCGCCATGCTGTGCGACATCAGAAAATGTTCTGGATTCTTGTCGCTGCGGACACTGACATGGCCGAAGCCATCCAGCACGGCCTGGTTATACAAAACGCGGTTCGCGTAAACGAGGTCTTCGATCAGCTTGGGATCGTTCGCCAGCGACGCCGGTCCCTGCGGCACCGGGCGCGCCACGGGAAGAACGATCGCAAGAGAAAATGCCGCGCAGACTGCAACGAGGACGCCGATTCTCATTCCCGACATATTGCTCCCTCCACAAGGCAATGCGATTCCGTATTTCTCGTCGATTTTTCGACGGGCCCAAGATGTTATACGGTTTCGCGCATTGTACCAAGTGCGCGGCGATTATTTGAAGGCATTCCGATGTGGCACAGGCTTCAGCCTGTGCCACTCCAACCCTTGCACCAAACGCAATGCAACTCACCTTTGAACTTCTAATGAGAAATGCGGACGAATCCCTGACATGCAATCCTCAGATACATCGCCCGGAACTTCGCGTTATACTTTCGCTTCAAATCCCAGGAGGATTGCCCATGTTCACGCGGCGCGAAGTTATTCTTGGTGCGGTTACAGCAGGGACGGCTGCGCTTGCATGGAAGCCCAGCGAGGTTCTAGCCAGCGCCTCGCAGCCATCGACTCCCGTTAATTTCGCGGTGCCCGAGGGCGCCTGCGATTGCCACGTGCACACGTTCGATCCGCAACATTTTCCTTATTCGCCCTCGCGCCCCTACACGCCGGAGCCGGTTTCCGTCGACGAACTGCGCTCCCTGCACAAGGCGCTGCACATCAGCCGCGTGATCGTCGTGCAAACAACCGTGTATGCCGCGGACAACTCCGGCGTGCTGGACGCCATGAAAAAACTTGGCGCCCGCGCTCGCGGCGTCGCGGTGATTGACGAGAAGACTCCGGATTCCGCGCTCGACGAAATGGATCGCGCCGGAATTCGCGGCATGCGGTTGAACCTCGAGACCGCGGGCCAGACCGATCCCGAAATCGGCCGCCGTCGTTTTCAGGCGGCCGTGGAGAGAATCAAAAACAGGAAATGGCACATTCAGATTTACGCGCGGCTATCGGTGATCGAAGGAATCAAGGATCAGGTCGCGGCGGCGCCGATGCCGGTGGTCTTCGATCACTTCGGAGGCATGCAGGCGGCGCTCGGCGCCGACCAGCCGGGCTTCTCATCTTTGATGACCCTGGTCCGAACGGGCAAGGCCTACGTGAAAATTTCCGCGCCGTACCGCTGCTCCTCGCTCGCGCCGGATTATCCCGATGTCGCGCCGCTCGCCAAGGCGCTGGTTGCCGCCAATCCTCAGCGAATTTTGTGGGGCAGCGACTGGCCGCACCCGGGAGTTCCTGTGCCCGGCCGCAGCAACGCCAAAATCACACCGTTCTTTCAAATCGACGATGGCCGCGTGCTGAATTTACTCCCCACCTGGGTTCCAGACGCGGCCACGCGCAAAACGATCCTGGTGGAGAATCCCGCCAAGCTCTACGGATTTTAGGCCTGTAAGTAGCACAGACTTCAGTCTGTGGGGTTTGGTCCTTGCAAGAACGAACCCCCGCAGGCTGAAGCCCGCGCCACTAGTTCTGCGGCGGTGGCGCGTTCCCTCCTGAATTATCTCCACCCGCCCCGCCCGGGCTACCCGGTCCGCCGCCCCGGCGATTTTGCGGCCTATCCTGGCGTTCCTGCTGCTGCTTGTCGAACTTTTCCTTTTGCTTGTCGTCGAGCAGCGCGCGAACTTGATCGTTCGTGTCCTGGCGGATTTGCATCATCTTCTGGCGCATGGTTTGCCGGTCGCCGCTGGAATCGTTTCTCACATCTTCCATTTTTTTCTGCGAGTCCACGAGAATCGGCTTGATTTTCGCCTGCTGGTCGGCCGTCAAGTCGAAGTCCTTGGTCATTCGCTTCAGCTGGTCATCCGGAGACATCGGCCCTCGGCGGCCGCCTCCTCCCTGGCCTCCTCCGTATCCGCCTCCCTGATACGGCGCAGCCGGAGCGCCGGTGGCGACCATTGGCACGGCCAGCAACAATGTCAAAATCCAGAGATATTTGCGTTTTGAGTTCATTTAAAGAATCCTCCCTTACAATTAGCGTCAGCCCACCTATCAAAGCTCCCGATGCTCTTACACCCCTTTGTATTCCCGCCCCGTGGCGGGCAGGTTCCACAATCCGGGCACAAACATGACAATAGAGGGACGCACGTTGCGGGAATGAGGTTGTCTCAAGCCACCAGCGCCGGGAAGGAAACCATCTATCGAAGTTGGTATGATGGGCAAGTCCAATGATTTCCATACGAACTGCAAAAGAGAGCGATGCCGACGCGATCGCTCGACTGGTCAACAAGGCATTCCTCGTCGAGCAATTCTTCATCGAGCGGGACCGCACGAATCCTGCAACGGTCCGCAGCCTCCTGAAGAAAGGAAATTTCCTGCTGGCGGAAGACGCACAGGACCTCGTAGGTTGCATCTACGTGGAGTTGCGCGGTGAGCGCGGTTACTTTGGAATGTTGTCGATCGATCCGTCACGCCAGGGAATGGGCGTAGGCCATCAGCTTGTCAACGCCGTGGAAAAATATTTTCGGGAGGCAGGCTGCAAGTTCAGCGACATGAAGATCGTCAACGTGCGCACGGAACTGCACACTCTCTACCACCGATGGGGATACGTCGACACCGGCACAGGTATTTACGACGATCCGACTCCCACGAAAATACCCGTGCACTTCATCACGATGTCGAAACCGCTTTTATAGTTTCCCGCGGGACGTTCCGCCGGCCTCGCCGAGCGTCGATCGCTTCTTAGTAGGACAGGCTTCAGCCTGTCGCTTTTCCGCCCGAAAGCGATCATGCCGAGAAGTGCAAGCCCCGACCGCAATAATCCCGAGGAAACATCGCCCAGAAAAACGGTCGGGCTGCCCGATCCTGTTGAGGTAGACTCGAAATTCCATGCGGCTGATCCGATCGTCCCGCGCAATGTTCCACTCGGTTTCTGCGCGAAAATTCGAGTGAGAGAGGATACATGGCGATCCTTGTCACAGGCGGCACAGGCTACATCGGCAGCGTAACCGTTGAACGCCTGCTCGCAAAAGGAGAGCAAGTTGTAGTGCTGGCCGACCCGGCGCGAGGCCACCGGGCCGCGCTGCCCGCGGACATCCCCTTCTACCCGGGAAAGATTGGCGATCGCGAACTCGTGGCCAGAATCGCCCGCGAGCATGATCTGGAATCCTGCATTCATTTCGCGGCGCTGATTGAAGTCGGGGAATCGGTCATCGATCCAGCCAAGTATTTCGAGAACAACGTCGGGCACGGAATCGCGTTGATCAGCGAGCTCGCTCAGGCCGGCGTGCGGCGTATCGTGTTTTCCTCCACCGCCGCCGTTTACGGCGATCCCGAGCAAATCCCCATCACGGAACAAAGCCGGAAATGGCCGAAGAATCCCTACGGTTGGTCCAAGCTGTTCATGGAACGCCTCCTGGATGCCTATGACACCGCCTATGGAATGAAATTCGTGGCTCTTCGCTACTTCAACGCTGCGGGCGCGAGTGAAAAGTGCGGGGAAGATCACAAGCCGGAGTCGCATCTGATTCCCAATGTTCTTGCCGCGGCCCTGGGCCAACAGCAGGCCATACGTGTATTCGGCAACGAATATCCGACTCCGGATGGCACGCCCATCAGGGACTACATTCACGTGGTGGACCTGGCGGACGCTCACATTCGCGCTCTAGAATATCTTCGCTCCGGCCGCCAGTCCGATTTCTTGAATTTGGGAACGGGTAGCGGCTACTCAGTTCTGCAAGTCATCGAATGCGTGCGCGAGGTCACCGGACGCGACATCCCCGTGCGAGTTGAGCCCCCGCGCGCCGGTGATCCCGCCAGATTGATCGCTGACCCTTCCAGGGCGAAAGCCGTGCTCGGTTGGGAGCCTGCCGAGTCAGATTTGCGCTCAATCGTTCGCTCCGCATGGGAATGGCGGCTTCGCCATCCGAACGGCTACGCGGAAAAGTAGTCTCCTCTCGGATAAGCAGTTCCATTTGCAGTAATGTCCAGAATCCAACGGAAATCTTCCCTTGCGGAAAGCTAATAGCAAAACAGAGCATTAGTTTTCACTATTTGAGCCAGATTCGGGAAACAGACTGTGTAAGAGTTCGTTCATGTGATCCTGTGCACACAATAAGCCATGTATTTTCAATGGCTTGTAAGAGGTTCAAGCTTGGCATGCCAGCGGAAGGGTGCCCTCACTCTGGCAGACTGATTGCGAACGCAATGGTGGATCTTGATTTTCTCTATACTATTGGAGTGCCCGCAGCATTCCTCGGCTAGCAAGAAGGGAACTGAACGCAGCAGTTCCTTGTTAAGTACTTGTAACTAATAGACTTACTCAGATTCCGACCGTCTGATCTGCGCACCAGCTGAGTTTGCGGAACGGTTTTGGGACAAAGCTTGATGTGCCTGAGGGCCGAGGGCGTAACCCCCGGTAATGTGGATCTTGCAGGAGTAAAAATGGGCAATACCTATTCGAGGATTTCGCCTCCAGGCCAGCGAGAGCCTCACTTAAAAGTTTCCGAACCGAATTACTCTCGCCGTTCCGACGGTGCCGAGCCGGAAGAACTTCTGCCGGAGAACGTTTTCCATTCCATGCTGACGCTGGAGCGGCGTCGAGCGGAGCGTTCTCGCAAACCGTTTGTGCTGATGCTCATTGACGCCAATTTAGAAAATGGCACCGCGGAAGTAATTCTAAGGCAAGCAGTCGACATCGTTGTCGCGTCCAAGCGCGAGACCGATCTAGTTGGTTGGTATAAGCAGGGCGCCATCCTGGGTATCATCTTCACGGAGGTGACCCTGGAAGGAGATCTCCCGATCACGGAGACGCTCCGCACAAAGATGGAAACCGCATTCATCAAACATTTGGGCCGGGACCGGTCAGCCAAGATCGCTATTTCGGTGCATATTTTCCCGGAAAGCTGGGATAAGAACAGCTCGGGCTGGGTGGCGGACTCGAAACTCTACCCTGATCTCAAGAGGAAGGGCACGCGAAAGCGGCTGCCACTTGTGATCAAGCGCGCGATCGATATCGCCGGAAGCGGGGCGCTGCTACTTGTATTGTCGCCCTTCCTTGCCGCGATTGTGGCCCTGATCAAGCTGACCTCCAAGGGTCCGGTGATTTATAAGCAGGAGCGGCTGGGGCAGTTTGGCGAGCGCTTCCAGTGTCTGAAGTTCCGCACGATGTACACAAACAACGATCCGAAAATCCATCAGGATTACGTTCAGCGATTTATTGCCGGCAAGGATGGATTGGACAATTCCGAAGGTTCGGATAAACCCGTTTACAAGCTCGTCAAGGATCCTCGAGTGACTTTCATTGGAGGACTCTTGCGGAAGACCAGCATGGACGAACTTCCCCAATTCTGGAACGTCCTGCGCGGGGATATGTCGCTCGTCGGCCCTCGCCCACCGGTTCCTTATGAATTCGAAGTTTACGATATCTGGCACCGCCGGAGAGTTCTGGAAGTGAGGCCCGGCGTCACCGGCCTGTGGCAAGTGAGCGGGCGCAATCGAACGCGGTTCGATGAAATGGTCCGGCTGGATTTGCGCTACTCTCAGACTTGGTCGCTTTGGCTTGACCTGAAGATTCTTTTTGCCACTCCCTGGGCCGTTTTCAATGGGGGCGGAGCTTGCTAGGTTTGCACTTTTTTCATGGATTTCCTCTTCGTAAGGTCAAGCGTGAGTTCGTCCTAACACTATTGATTTCAGCCAGATAGCCGAAGGGCCAATCAATTTCCAATAAGTGGAACTTTGGACTACCACAACCTTACCTAATGGAATCAAGGCCAGAAGAAGGGAACCCCTATCTGCTTGACAAATAACGTACTTAAGCAATTTTGGGGTCTCGGCCATCGAATTGCACTATTGTTCAATGAGCATATTTGTCGTCGGTCCGTTAGCCGCGAGGACATGGAAATTCAGCCTTTCCAACGCTGCTGCGCAGTACCCATAGGAGAAAGATAGATGGTTCATCAGGAAATCGGCGCGAAGGATATCGTCGCTATTATCCGGCGGCGATTCATGCTTATCTTTCTGCTCGCCGTGATTGGCGGCGGCTTGGGGTTCGGTGCGGCGCGTGTTTTACCAAAACGGTATACCTCGAAGACGCTGGTCCTTGTCCAGCAACCCGAGGCTCAGCCTATTACCCCGGTTGCCTCGGACAACGTCAACCAGCGATTGGCGACCATGCAGCAGCAAATCCTGAGCACGGCGCGCCTGGAGCCCGTGATTCGAGATCTGAATCTGTATCAACGCGATATCGGCCGCTTGCCCATGGAGCAGATCGTCGACAACTTGCGGAAAGCGATCACGATTACCCCGGTCGCGCCCATGGCGGAGACCAGGGCTCAGAACCTGCCCGGGTTTACGATCAGCGTCGTATTCGATTCTCCTCAGATTGCCCAAAAGATTTGCGCCATGATTACGACCATGTTTGTTGAGGAAAACATGGACGTCACCGCCAAGAACGACTCGGGAACCACAAAATTCCTGAACAATCAGCTCGATCAGGCCAAGGCAAAACTGGATGAGCAGGATGCGAAGCTCGCCGCGTTTCAACGCCGCAACGCCGGAATGCTCCCCGAAGACAGCACAACAAACCTGAATCTTTTGAACGGGCAGACTTCGCAGCTGGATGCCGCCACGCAGGCGGTCAACCGCGCGCAGCAGGATAAGAGTTTCGCCGAATCCATCCTGTCGCAGCAGTTATCGGCCTGGCAGGCAACGCAGTCCGGACAGAATCCGGAAACCTTCGATCAACAATTGGAGGCATTGCAGGCGCAGCTCACCGCGTTGCAATCCAAGTACACCGACGACCATCCGGACGTCATCAAGGTGAAAGGCGACATCGCTCTCCTGAAGCAAAAGATCGCGGAAAGCGATCAGCGAAAGAGCGCGGTTGTGCCGGACAAGAACGTGCACCCCGCGTCCGAGCCAACACAAATCCTGCAACTGCGCGCGCAGATTCACCAGTACGATCAGGTGATCAAGGAACGAACCGCGCAGCAGGAAGAAATCAAGAAACAAATGGCGATCTACCAGGCCCGGGTGGCGGCCAGTCCCGGCGTCGAGCAGGAATACAAACTGATCACCCGCGACCATCAAACCGTGCTGGATTCCTACAACGTGCTGCTGAAAAAGCGGGATGACTCCGCGATGGTGCAGCAATTCGATCAGACCAAGCAAACGGACCGATTCCACGTGCTCGATCCCGCGAATTATCCGAGCGAGCCTTCCTTCCCGAAGATGCCGATTTTTGCCGGGGGGGGATTGGGCGCCGGGCTGGCCCTGGGGCTTGGCCTCTCGCTTCTTTTGGAAATGCACGACACGTCGATGCGGTCCGAGCACGATGTCGAAGTCGTTCTCCGATTGCCCGTTCTCGCGATGATTCCGGTGATCGCACCGAATTCGGGCAAAGTTCGACCGAAGCCTTCTCCTGCGGTGGCGCGTAAGGCGAGGGTACCCGCAAAGGCATAGCCGGACGGGAACCGGGCCGGACCATTTAGAATTGAAAGGGAATCATGAGCAGGATTCACGAAGCACTAAAAAGAGCGGAGCAGGAGCGGTCGGCAAGCCAGTCTGCTCCAAACAGCGACCGGCAGGCGGAGCACGTAGGCGCAGGCAGCGCAGTTACAACGGCGCCTCCACCCTCCAGACCTTTGCCTCAGGCCGTTTTGCCTCAACACCATGCCGCGACGGCCGAGGCGGAACCCATCCTGGAACCTTTGCAGTTCGAGAAATTGTGGGCGAACTCTTCGCTCACCGCATGGAATCCCGATCCAAATGTGATCGTCTTTGAAAATTCAGACCCCTTCTTTCCGGGAGCCGAGCAATTCCGGACGCTGCGTTCGCGCCTCTACCGGATGCGCGAGAGCCAGCCTTTGCAGAGCATCCTGATTTCCAGCGCGATCCCGGCGGAAGGAAAGACACTGGTCTCCACGAATTTAGCCTATGCCCTGGTCCGGCAGCGCGGCTGCCGCGTGTTGCTGATTGATGCCGACTTGCGGGCCCCTCGAGTTCACACCCTGCTGGGAGCTCCCGCAACTCCGGGCCTGGCCGACTATTTGCAAGGGACGGCGACGGAATTCCAAGTCATGCAGCGCAACAGCGAGGAAGGACTGTGCGTCATTGCCGCGGGCAATCACGTCACGCACCCATCCGAACTAATTTCCAGCGATAAATTGAAGCAGTTTCTGGATCGCGCCAGGGGAGCGTTTGATTGGATCATCATTGATTCGCCGCCGGCCGTTCCGGTTGCCGATGCCAGCGTGCTGGGCGGGCTGGCGGATGGAGTGCTCCTCGTCGTTCGCGCGAACTCGACTCCTGCCGAAGCGTCTCAAAAAGCCTGCAAGGAACTGCGGGACGCCCATATTCTCGGCGTTGTCCTCAACACCGCGGAAGAATCCGCAGGGTACAATTCCTACTATTCGGGCAACGCGTACGGGACTCCTGCGAACGCAGCGAAAAAGTAGAAGCCCCTGCGGGCTGCCGCGCATTTTCATTTCGACTATTTTTATTTCAATCCGCCAACCCTGGACGTCATCGGCCATTTCCCGCAGTGATCCTTAACGTTGGAACGCAATTCATAAGATTCGCCACGAGGCCGCCCTATAGAGGGTGCGTGAGAACTCGCTTTTGATTCGTGTAGCGCCCGCCTTCAGGCGGGCATCTGCTTGATTCCAAAGTGCCCGCCTGAAGGCGGGCGCTACAAAAAACGGGCCAATCTTGAGTTCTCACGCACACTCCATGGGACGCGCACACGTCTGCTACGTCTAGAACCAAACTGAGTCACGGCCGTTTTTTTCAGGGTGTCTCAACAGGCGAGTTCGCGAAGACAGAGTGCAGCTGTTTTCGCCAGTCTGGCAATTGGAGGGAAAAGGTGCGGTTCAGGCGGGCATTCGAGAGGACCGAATAGGCGGGGCGGCGAGCCGGTGTGGGATATTCGTCGGTGGTGATGGGGATGACGCGGCGAGTGATGAGCGGCAAGCTGTTCGTAGCCGCTGCAAACCATGGAGCGGCCGCAGGCGTCTTCGCGGCTTCTTCAAGAATGGCATTCGTGAAATCGTACCAGGACGTCTCTCCGCCGGCGGTCATGTGATAAATCCCGCCCGCATCCGGCAAAGAGAACAGGCCGCCATCCGTGCCGGAGATCCGCGCGAGAATGCTCGTGGTGGCGCGGGCGATTTCGCTGTTTAGTGTCGGCGCGCCGATCTGGTCGCGAACAATTCTGATCTCTTCGCGCTGCGTGGCCAGACGCAGGATCGTGAGGAGAAAATTGCGGCCCTCGGTCGCATACACCCACGCCGTGCGAAAAATCAAGTGCCTGGCGCCGGACGCCTGGATCGCGCGCTCTCCTTCGAGCTTCGTCCTTCCATACACATTCTTTGGGTTTGGCGGATCATCTTCGACGTATGGCGTGGTTTTCGAGCCGTCGAACACGTAATCCGTCGAATAGTGGATGAGAGCAGCGCCGATTTTCTTCGCTTCCTCCGCCATCACGCCGGGGGCTTCGGCGTTAATGGCTCGAGCGACGGTTTCTTCCGATTCGGCTTTGTCCACCGCGGTGTACGCCGCCGCATTGACAATGAATGCAGGGTGGAAAGCGCGGATGGCGCGGCGAATCTCTTCCGGCTGCGTGAGATCGAGCCGTTGCCGGTCCAGGGCCGTCACCTCACCAATGCGCGGCAATGTGTTGTTCAATTCCCGCCCGACTTGCCCGTTCGTCCCGATCAGCAGGATGGCAGGCTTCATTTCTCGGAGTAGTGCGGCAGGAATTCCCGGGGCATCGCCGCCAGGGTGGAATATTTCGCGTCTTTATCGGAGACCAGAGGACTCGCCACGCCCCAGGAGATGGCCAGTTCAGGATCATTCCAAATGATCCCGTACTCGCTGCCCGGATCGTAGAAGTCGCTGCACTTATAAAGGAATTGAGCGGAATCGGACAAAACCACGAAGCCGTGGGCGAATCCCTGGGGAATGAAGATGAGGTTGTGGCGCTCGGCGGAGAGCAGCACGCTGGTCCATTTTCCGAACGTCGGCGAGCCGATTCGTATGTCTACCGCAACGTCCAACACTTCCCCCTCTACCACGCGGCAGAGCTTGGCCTGGGCATGCCGCAGTTGGTAGTGGAGGCCGCGCAGCGTTCCTTTTGCGGAGCGCGATTGGTTGTCCTGGACGAAATTATCGTGGATGCCGAGGCCGGCGAACTTCTGTTGGTGGTACGTCTCCAGGAAAAAGCCTCGCGCATCGCGGAATACTTTCGGCTGAAGCTCCCAGACTTCCGGAAGTGAAGTGTTCAATTTTTCCAAATGAGTCCGTCCCTAACCGGCTGCTCTGCCGGACGGCCGCGATCGGGTACTAACGGCGAGGCTTCGGCCCGGTGGATGAAAGCGCGTGCAGCGAGGAGTCGCGATTCTCATAATACTTTTCGTAGTAGGAAAGATATTCCCCGTCACGAACGCCCGCCATCCATTTCACATTGGTCTTGTACCAATCGATGGTCTGCCTTAAGCCCTCCTCCAGGGGAACCGCCGGTTTCCAGCCCAGGTCCTTTTCCATCTTATCGCAATGCAGGGCATACCGCCGATCGTGTCCGGGGCGATCCTTGACGTAGGAGAGCAGCGTTTCCGGTTTGCCGATCAACCGAAGCAGCGTGCGCGCGATCGTCAGATTCTCTTCGATGTCGAGCCCGCCAATGTTGTAAACCGCTCCGATGCGGCCGCGCTCGAGAACGGCCAAAACTCCGCGGCAGTTATCCTCCACATGCAGCCAATCGCGCTGCTGCTTTCCGTCGCCGTAGATGGGCAGCGGCTTATCGTTCTGGGCATTGGTGATCATCAGGGGAAGAAATTTTTCGGGAAATTGATACGGCCCGTAGTTGTTGGACGATCGCGTAATCAGGCCCGGGAATCCGTAGGTGCGCACGTAGGAAAGAACCAGAAGGTCGGAGCCGGCCTTGGAGGCGGAATAGGGGCTACTGGGTTGCAGCGGCGAATTCTCATCCGCAAAAGCGCCTGGGGCCATGTCCCCGTACACTTCGTCGGTCGAGATATGAACGAACCGCTCGATGTTCAGCTTCCGCGACACCTGCAGCATGACGAACGTTCCCGTCAGGTTCGTGTCAATGACGGGCGCGGGTTCGTAAATGCTCCGGTCCACGTGCGACTCGGCGGCAAAGTGCACCACGGCGTCCGAGCCGCGCATCGCTTCCTCGACGGCATTCGCGTCGCAGATGCTTCCTCTGACGAACGAGTAGTCCGGATGATCCGCAACCGATTCCAGATTCGCCAGGTTTCCGGCGTACGTCAATTTATCGTAGTTGACGATCTTGTGTCCCTTGTTGAAGGAGAGGACATGCCGGATGAAATTGGAACCGATAAATCCGGCGCCGCCGGTAACAAAGATTTTCATCGGCCGTTTTCCTTCGGCGCCACTAATTGCGCCTCGCGATCGTGCGACAATTTGTTTGCGCCCGTTTCGGCCACCAGATTGTTGGCGCGCAGAAGGGATTCGAATGTTCCGGCATCGGTCCACCAGCCGTCCAGCACCTCGTAGGTGAGAGTGCCTTCCTCGATGTAGAAATTGTTTACGTCGGTGATTTCGAGTTCACCGCGCCCGGAAGGCTTCAGGCGGTGAATCTTTTCAAAAACGGTGGCATCGTAGAAATAGATTCCGATCACCGCCAGGTCCGATTTCGGTTTCTTGGGCTTTTCTTCGATGCCGACAATGCGGTTACCCTTGATCTCCGCGACGCCGAAGCGATCCGCATCCGTGACTTGTTTGAGGATGATCTTCGCGCCTTTGCTCTGCTTGCGGAAGTCATCCGCGGCGCGGCAGATGTTGGTTTCGATGATGTTGTCCCCGAGGACGACGCAAATGGGCTTTCCATCCGCAAAAAATTCGGCCAGCCCCAGAGCCTGGGCAATTCCGCCCTCGCCTTCCTGGTAAGTGTAATTCACGTGTTTGAGGCCGAAATCCTTGCCGTTGCCCAATAGTCGCAGGAATTCGCCGGCGTTTTTCCCGCCCGTCACGACCAGGATGTCCTGGATGCCCGCATTCACAAGCGTCTGAATGGGGTAATAGATCATGGGCTTGTCATAAATGGGGAGCAGGTGCTTGTTCGTCACCTTGGTGAGCGGATTCAAGCGGCTGCCCAAGCCCCCTGCGAGAACGATACCCTTCATAAGTGTCTCCTGCGGCCTTGGGTTCTTCCTGATGTTAGCAAACGCGCGGGGATTGTTCTCGAACTTAATTGCCCGCGTGTGCTCACTCCGGAATCGGCTTTAGCAACTTTTGGCACCGTGATAGCGCATAATTGGAGAAAGCAGATGCGACTTTATCTGATTGATAATAAATGACTTGCATAGGTTGTGAGGCGAGGTTTTGCGTAAGGAAAGATTCCGCCCCCGGAGCGGGAATTTTCAGGGCATGACAATTTTCATCCGACGCATGTTCCTAGATCCCCGGCTTAGGTGCCGGTCACAAAACCGGAGCGGGATCAAATGCGCTTTGTCTCGACGGAGCTTCCTGCTTCCCTAAAAACTCCCGGTGCCAGACTCCAAGACAGCGAGTGAAAAAAGTTCTTTGGAGTGAGAACCACCGGTGGCCGTGTTCTGCGAAATCAGGCGCTCGATGCAATTCCTGTTGAAATAGCCGCGCTGGAGGGTCTCGCGGTCCAGGAGAAGATCCCGGATCCAATCTTTCAGGTCGGTCCTCAGCCAGGCATTATAAGGCACTGGAAATCCGACTTTTTTGCGATTGAGAATTTCTTGTGGAACCCGGTTGCTGAGAACCCTCTTGAGAATATATTTCGTCGTGAATCCATGGACTTTGTATTTTCCCGGGAGTGAAGCTGCAAACTCAAGGACCTTGTGGTCCAGAAAGGGAACTCTGAGCTCGAGAGAGTTCGCCATGGTCATTTTGTCGGCTTTTAGCAAGAGGTCATCCACCAACCACGTTTTCGTATCCACGTAGAGCATCCGATTGACGAGGTCCCTGTTTTTGCAGTTCTGAAGGTGTTTCTTGACGATGTTGACGGACCGCTCTTTGTTCACAAAAGGCGCAAATTCTTCTGAATAAAGCGTGTCAAGATTTTGATTGAAAAAATTCAATGGGTTGGAGGTCCCGCTGTGATAATAAGATTCAAACGGTATATTTAAGAGTGGCGCGTATCGGGCGATCTGACTCGATTTAAGGTAGGGATTCAACCGCAAGAGACCTTTGGAGATACTCCCATTCATGGGTTTCAGGACACTCTTCAGACGCTCCAACCATAGGAGATTTCTATAAATTTGGTAGCCGCCAAATCCCTCGTCGCCGCCTTCTCCGGAAATCAGCACTTTCACGAATTTCCTGGCCAGTTGAGACACGTAATACATGGCGACGGCCGGCGGTTCACAAACCGGTTCCTCCATGTGCCAGATATATTGCGGCAAGAAATTTTCAAAATCCTTGGACGAGATCGTCATCTCGTGATGTTCGGCGCCGTACGCTTTGGCCGCCAGCCTGGCGTAAGGCCGCTCATCTGTGATTCCGGGCTCGGAAAACCCGACTGTAAAGCTGAGCAGCGGACCGTCCGTCTTTCCCCTGGCCATGCAAAGCATGGCGCTCGAATCCACGCCCCCGCTCAGCAGAAATCCAACCGGCACATCACTGATCATGTGCAGGCGAACCGATTCATCCAGCATGGCCGACAATTGTTCTTCCGCAGCGGCGAGGCTTAGCGACGATTGCGGGACTTCAAGATCCCAATACTGCCTGATCTTGACGTCTCCATCCTGGATCAGGACGCAGGATCCTGGAGCCAGCTTATGGATATTCTTCAGAAGGGTTTCTTCGCCCGGCAAATAATTAAAAGTCAGGATGCGATCGATCATTTCCGGGTTGACTTCCGGCGTTACCTCCGGATCGGCAAGAATCACTTTGATTTCCGAGCCGAAGATAAAAGAGCTGCTCGAGTGGTAGTAATAAAGGGGCTTGATTCCCACGCGATCCCTGGCCAGGAAGAGCGACTTGCGACGGTTGTCCCAGATCGCGAAAGCGAACATTCCGCGCAGGCGTTCCAGGCAGGCCTCGCCTAATTCTTCATAGAGGTGGACGATGACTTCCGTATCCGACTGCGTCCTGAACTGGTGCCCTTTGGACAGCAGGAACTGGCGTAATTCCTGGTAGTTATAGATTTCGCCGTTGAAGACGATCCAGATGGTCTCGTCCTCGTTGCAAAGAGGCTGGTGGCCGCCTCCCAGATCGATAATCGAAAGCCGGCGGAAGCCGAGCCCGACTTGCCCGGAGAAATAAAAACCCTCATCGTCCGGTCCGCGATGCACAATGGAATCCGCCATCCCTTTCAGGACGGTCCGGGAAACCTGGGATTGTCTGTCGAAAACTAATTTACCGCAGATTCCGCACACAGGGCCCTCATTTCCAGCTGGGGAAGTCTAAAGAACAGGTTTTCTGTTCTGAAACAAATGCTGTATCGTCCAAAAAAACTGAACCGCTGCGACTCCCTCACCGCCAAATCGTTTCCATCCCCAAAAGCCGCCCGAGTTGCTGGCGACGGAGATAGCTGATTGTCTTGAGGTCGTCGACCTGGGGAATCCGTTTCCAATATCCGCTGAGAAATCCGTAAAACAATCCAATCGCGCCAATGAGATACGGTTTTTTGACGAGTCTGCGAATGCATTTGGAAATCATGAAGAGCGGGTGGTAGCCGCAAATGTAATTCGCTCTTCCGTTCTTGACGAGCCCGGCCCACTCGCCGTCGGCAGTGCCCGTCTTTCTGTGATGCACGATGTGCAGGTCCAGAAAACTGCGCGTCGACCAGCCGAGCATGTTGGCTTTTACTTCGTCCATCGTGTCCCAGCCGGGAGCGGGCCAGAAGCCGCCAATCGCATCCCAGCAATCACGCTTGTATATTTTCGTGGCGCCTCGCACATGAAACTCTGGACTCGGTTCGAATTCCTTCACCCCGTTTGTGACGTAGCAGATCACGCCGCCGCCGACTCCGAGGCGCGGATCCTTTTCAAAATTATGAAAACATTTTTCGAAGTAGTCAGGCTCAAACGATAAATCTCCATCCAGCTTGACCAGGAAATCCCAATCGCGGAACTCGAGAGCGTTGTATCCCGCGTTAAACGCCTCTACCACTCCGCCGCCCGCTTTTCGGAATCCCCGGTTCGCGCGGTGAACGACGCGAATCCAAGGGTAGCGTCGAGCGTATTCATCAAGGATTTCTCCGGTTTTATCCGATGAGCCGTCATTGATGAGGACCCATTCCTTCGGAACAATCGTCTGCTGCGCCATGCAGTCGACCGTAAATCGGATATAGGCCTCTTCGTCGCGGACAGGGCTGATGACCACGTAATTTGTGCTGATTTCGCTCATAGTTTTATTTTATAGAAGACCGCTGAATTTAAGAGAAAAGGAGCTGTTGCGGTTGCTTAAGAATCAAACATCGCTGCGTCTACAGATTGACGGAACAGATGATTCCCTTCTGAATGGCCTTCCGGCATCCGCATGAATCTCAATTGGGGACGGATGGTGTCACCAAAACGTTCAAGATCGTTCGCCATTTTCGCAATGCCACGCGCAGCTGAGCCTGTTTCCCCAGCCGGTCTCCAAAGGCGCACGCAATCTTGATGACGGCGAGGCGGCCCATCGCGGCGGAAGCCAGGGCGGCTCGAAAGGCAATTCCATAGAAACGCCCGTGATGCTTGTCGCAAAAGCGCGGGATCGCTCTCCACTTCATTCTGGTTGCCGAATCCGACTCGCTGCTTTTTCCACCGTAATGGAGGACCCTGCCTTCGCCCGTATAATAGTTTTTATAGCCCGCCTGGACTGACTTGTAGCAAAGATCCACATCTTCCGCGTACATGAAGTACTCTTCGCTGAACATGGATACTTTCTCAAACGCTGCGCGCTTCATCATCAGGCAAGCGCCGGACACCACTTCCACCTCCGCCGGCTCCGTACTCTCGGAATAGAGCGGGCCAATTCCCCACAGCCGGTTGTGAGGCCAGCGATCCCGCAGAATATTGGCGTCCAAAATCTGGTTCAGAATGGTCGGAAACGTCTGGATGCAACTCGTTTGCACGGAGAGGTCTGCGTTGAATAATTTGCAACCCATGATTCCGGCATCCGGCAAATTCCGAAGATGACGTACCATCGCATTGATGGCCGAGTTCATGAGCTTCGTATCCGGATTTAGAAAAAGAACAATTTCGCCGGAGGAATTCTGGAATCCAAGGTTGTTGGCCCCGGCGAATCCCAGATTTTTTTCGCTCTTGATCAAGGTAATCTGGGGAAAGTGTTCCTTGAGCATGTCCACGTTCCCGCTGGGGGAGGCGTTGTCCACCACGATAATTTCAAACTGGAGTCCGCGCGTATGCTCATAGACGCTGTCAATGGACTCCTTGATGTAGGCCTCCGACTTCCAATTGACGTAAATGATCGAAATATCCATAAGAGATGTCGCTGGCGCGCTGACCTCCTTCTTTAGGTATCGATCGTGTCCAGACATCCGCCCGGGAGCACGAGTAAAGTACTCGCCCTCATCGGATCTGCTTCAGCAACCGTCAGTTGGTTCTGCGAGCCCGGGCCAGCCCCGGCGCCGCGGGCGTCGCGCGACGAGGCCTTGGTTTGGGAAGATTGAACGCAGGAAGTTCTTCCGTGACAGTCTTTGTCCCCAGGATGGGAACCGTGGTGGCGATGATGATCGCGAACAGCGAATACCACATATATTTTGTCTGATCGAAGTAGCTGATCCCAAAAAAGCCGACGATGTGGGCGAAAAGCGCTACTCCCAGGAACCAGAGAGACCATTCCTTTTTGCGGTCCCCCTCCGCCTCGACCAGCTTTCTGGCCTTTCCGAGCAACCCGAAGCTGTACGAGATCAACATGATGAAACAGATGAATGTTGCCAGCCCTCCACTTTCGCCCTCGTTCACGAACTGGTTGGAGGTATCCCACATGTCCCATCCCCAATTCTTGGCGTCATTGGTTCCCACCAGCCACCAATCCCAGAAGTGCCGGATGAAGACGTCAATGAGCATGGCGCGGTGATAGGAGGAATTGCCAGGCACCAGGTCCACGTGGTTGATCACGAACCAAACGGGCGCCTTCATAACGATCTGCAAAAGGATGAGCACCATCACGAGGCCCCAGCGAAACGATCGCATATGCTTGCGGAAGACCCAGAAGCAGCATCCCAGGACGACCGCCATATAAGTCATGAGGGACGTGCTCGATGTCGACGTGAGCACCATGACTGTGGAGCCGATCAGGCCCACGAAAGCAACCATTCGGGATTTCTTGCTATGCCAAAGCCACAGGAATAACGGCACGAGCGTCGCGCCGAAGACCCCGGCCAGGATTTCGTGCTCAAACGGTCCGCGGGCGCGGATGGAACCTTCCCGGACATCCGGGTAGAGAGAAGTGCTTCCCAGATATCCGAAAACGTTCAGGTCGTGAAATTTCTCATTCGACATGGTCACGGCCACCACGGCGACGAATAATGCGAACGTTTTGATGACAGTAACGACGCTCTCCTCATCCTGAATCAGGAATCGAAGCAGAAAGAATCCGCCGAGGGCGGTCCAGAGAAATCCAATTTGATAGACGATCGCGCCCGGATCCAGCCTGTTCAGGAGAATGGAGGCTACAGCCCGAAAAATCGCCCAACATAAAAAGACTTTATCAATGGAGGTGAAACCCCCCGCAAAAAATTCTCCCTTCGACGAGAGCTTCGCCTGCGCCATTCGGGCCAAGCCGGCCAAAACGAGGATGGAAGGAACGTAGAGGTGGACGCCGCCGAGAAGAAGTTGCTGTCCAGGGGGACTCAATAACACGACAAGCAGAAAGGCCGCCGCCGCGTATTTGCGCGGCAAAACAAGTATTAGAATGACCCCAACGACCACAGCTACCGCCACGACAGGGTGCAACGTGGTGTGGCTGGCTCCTCCGCCGAACGCCACTACTCCCGGATCATAGATGGATTGCTGCATTATTTTGTGCCTGCAAGCTCCGAACCGCTTCCGCCCCCCGTTGAAATGCGGGGGGATCTATTCACTTCTAGGTAGGCCGTCCGGCCCTGGTTTTTAGGCCAATTCCTTGGACACTGGCAAATTCCCGAACATTCTCTGTTGAAGCTTCGAGATGGCAGACCGCAATTGTTTGTCAAAGAGAACCAGAAGCGTCAATCCGACGATTCCACCAAGTACGATCTCCACGGCCAATACGATGGAAGGTTTGAAATATGCCGGCCATCCGTAGAGCTGGAAGAGCATGATGACCATGACCAATCCGACCGATGCTGCCGCCGACGGAGCCACGCAAGCCGCCAGGTCACGGAACGAAATTCCAGCGAGGCGCATGAGTATGTATAAGAAAATCGGCATGATCACGAAGACGCCCGGGACGAAACGCGCGAGCGCCAAACCGATGATCTGCTGCTTCAGCGACCCGCCACGAACCAGATAGCCGGCCACGGCCAGAAAGGCAATTCCGACGCCTGAGCGAGCCCATTCCAGAATCGCGAGATGGTGTGGTTTGTTCAAGGCCTGGAGCAATGGGCCCGTGAAATAGGCGAACACGGCGGACATTCCCAATACGGACAAGACCTTGAGCACATCCGATGCCGGGAGCCACTTGGACCCGAGCGTGGCCATCAGCGGGCCGCTCACCGCTGCGAGCCCCGCCAAGGCAGGTATCGTCATGGCCGAGCTCAACCGGACGCAGGACAGAGCGCTCTTTCGCAATTCGGCGGGGTTATCCTGGTGGCGCGAGAATTCCGGCAAGGAAACGCTCTGGATCGACGCCGTGGCCATGGTCACGACGGAGCCGACCAGGCGCTCCGCGATGCGGTAGAGGCCGACCGCCACGGGACCGAAGAATATTCCCAGCAGAATGGAGCCGGTTTGCCCGTCCGCAAAGATTGCGAATTGCCCGATGAAATTCGAAATCGAAAAGTGCATCAGGTCCTTGAGGTGCTTCCAGGAGAACCGGAACCGGGGACGCCACGGGCTTAGTTTCCATAGCAGGATGAGGGCTGTGAAATCCCTCAGAATTTGTTGCGTCACAAGGGCCCAAACGCCAAATCCCGTGAAGGCCATCGCGATCCCAACGACTCCGCTGATGAGCACGGATACGTTGGAACGAATGGACATGGCCTTGAAGTCCATGTCCTTTGACAACAGAGATTTTTGGACGATGGCGAATGCTTCGATCGGGATGCACAACGACAAGACCGAAATGATGGGCGCGAGTTCCGGGGCGTGATTCGCCCGGCCCCACCATCGGCTCAAGGAGATGCTCAGGCCCACCAAAACAAAACTCAACGCCATATCCATCCAAAACACGGCGTCGGAATGCTCGGGATCCAGATTTTTCTTTTGAATCAAGGCCGCCACAAGGCCCTGGTCCAGGAACATCTGCAAGAAGCCGATATAGATCAACGCAATCGAAACGATGCCGAAGTCCCGCGGCCCGAGCACGGCGGCGAGAATAAACGTAAAAAGGGCGGAGAAGGACCGCTCGCCCCAATTGGCGACGTAGGCCCACTTGACCGCATGCAGAAATGATCGCTGCTGTGTCGCCATCAATAACGCTCTTTCTTACGCAGGTTGCGCGCGAATCCAGAATTCAGCCGGCGCGCTTAACGGCTCGCGTCATTTCCGCTGAGGTTGCCAAGTGGAGTTGGGTACGCCTTCTCCTCGCTACCACGAGAAGGTCTTCCGCCAACCAGGAATCCACCAAGCCGAATGTCATTTGGTGGATGGCCCCGGCGCGAACCGGGAGGAAATTCAAAACCGTTTCGATCCTGAAGCCGGCGCGCTGGAACCATTTGTGCAGAACGCGAGGCGAGGTAAAGTGGACGCCAGTCTGCCGATAGCCCCTCAGCAGACCACGGATTCCACGGTCATCACGAACCCTTTTTCTAAGTCCCGGAAGTTGCGAAAGATTCGGGACCAGGGCAATTACGGTGCAATCTTCCGAGAGAAGGCTGGCAAAGGATGAAATGACTGCAACCGGATCCTCGACGAGATGAAGGGCGTTCGATATCAAAAGGCAATCAAACCGCTGGCCCTCTAATTTCTCGCGCACGGTCTTGAAATCTCCGTTCACGGTTTCCAACCCTCTGGCTTCCGCGCAGGAGGAAATAACCGAATCCAGAGGCACAGCCACAACGCGCAGCCCCTTCTTGGCAAGCCACTCTTCTGTTGCACCCCATCCGCATCCCAGGGAAAGCACGCTTCTGGCCTTGGAGGGAACCAGGGAAACGACGTCCGACCTTAGCCGCTCGTAATAGTCCTTTGAATATCGCGCGCGTTTCAGCTTGGTTTCCGTCGGGAACAGGGAAGAGGTGGCAGCGCGTTTTGTCCCTATTTCCATTAAAGCATCAATCAGGATCTGGAATTCCGGCCTTTCAATGCCCACTTTCTTGACGTACTTGTTGGACATGTGATGGACGAGGAATTCGTCGATGTGAGAGATGCAAATTAATTTCTTGAAGCCGCACTGCGTGTACGGATCGGTCGCCGCGGATTCGCAGATCCCGTACTTGCCCAGGTGCGGAGCGACCACGTAACCGCCGGAGTTGATGGCGCGCCGGAGTTGCTCGCGAGTCAGCAGGTAGCAGGCGGCCTGCTCGTTCGTAAAATATGCGAGGGTGTATTGGTCCCTGGTCACCACCGACCGGCCATCCCAATGAAAGCTTGCGTGCACGTCGGGAAAGTTCGTTTCTCCATCCGGGCCGACCTCGAATCGCATGAAACCGGTAATTTCGTCGTCGTGCAGGACGGCTGACACTTTGAGAAAGGCCCGGATGTGGCTCTCGGTAATGAGAATATCGTTCTCGGTGTGAATGAAGAGGTCGTAGTCTTCCACGCGCTTGGCGAAAAGCGACTTGTGCGCATAAACGAGAGACCAGGGGTCTTTTTCGTCCGGCAGGCCGACGATCACTTCCACGCCTGGCGCTACTTCCTTTGGTATGTTGGAGAGCACCACAATATCCAAGTCAAACGACATCGAGCGGTATTCTTCAATCATCTGCAGGAGATACTGATCCTGCGATGTCCCGAAGCTCGAAATTGCAACCAGTATTCTCATCTCAGCTGTCACTCCCGCCGGGATTGCGGATCCATCCAACCCGGATTATTGCAGCGCCGTCTCACGATCGGGGACCAGGCCGAGCACCGTCCGGTCTATGAACGCTTGCGCGACGCCATCCGGGCGGAATTTCCTGGCGAAGAGCGCGCCAGAGGCTAGGATTTTCGGCACATCGGACACATCGAGCCACTTCGGATGCGGGTCGATAATGGACCAATCCGCATATCGCTTGGTGTCTTTGCAGATTTGCAAGTCCGAACGATTGCAGAGCACGGTATGAAAGAGCGCTTCGTCGGGCGCCTCTCTTTCTTGAAAGTACGGGGTCAGCTTCTCCACGGAAGGATCCAGGAGGCGGTCAATCGCCCTATGATTGGCCAGAAACGCAAAATCCCCACCGAAGATTCGCGAAGGACGATTGGACTGAAACCACCGGGTGATCCGAGGATTCCGAAACAAGACGACGCGCCTTCTGTCAAACGGGATCCTGCGGGCGAACAGCTTCTTTTTTGAAATGACCGGCCAATAGTAGAAAAGACACGCGCAGTACCTGTCGTAGGCAAGAGGGACCCAACTGGGCCTGTCAAATCCGCCATCCTGATCCTTTTCGGCGGGAGGAGCAGCGCTGTATAGAATTTCACGGTAGTCCAAATACGCGTCGAACTTGCTGTTGGAGAACTCGGCCATGATTTCGTCCGCCGGCCGCACCGGATAGTCGCTTCCGCTCAGTGGAACATACCAGTCGGGTTGGTCACGCTCTCTCAAAAGACGGAATGCCTTCAACAAAGCCACTGGCACGCTGATATGGCCCCGTATGGTGACCACATGGGGATGGACAAATCGGACATTCGACGGGAAAGAAGCTTCGTCGAGGGAGCACTTGCTGAAGTCGTGATGGCAAACGATCGGAGGGTCTCCGAACATTGCGTTCAGGGTCTTCACGAGCCGGAGAAGTTGCCCCGGCTCGTTGTAGGAAAGGATGGCAAATCCAATTTTGACGGACATAGATGTTTTGCGTTCGCTTTTGGATCGTGGCAGCTTGCGCAGATTTATTTCAGAAATGCAGGGTTGTATCTACGAGGTTTTTCGTTTTTGCAGAGCGCCCTTGCGTGCGTCCCGAATACGATGAGCCGCGGCATACCGTTTGAATAATCCTGGAGACTTTCCTTGTCGCTCGACAAGCGCTCCCGGCAGTTCACCGGCCGCGGAATTACTGTGCTACTGCCTTTACATTCGTGGGCGGCGCGGGTTGAGATAGCACAGCGAACTGGTAGGCTCCCGCATCCCATGCTGAACTGCCGCTGGGGCGCGGGTTTCCTCCCTTGTCCGTATCCAGAGTCGTAATGCCGAGAGCCGTCAGGTTCGCCCCAACGCCGATAACGGCGGAGCCCGCATTGGGCATTCCCGTCGTCGCATTGATGTTGATCTTTGCCAGAGTTCCAAAGAAACTATTCGAGTCGCAACCGCATTTGCTTGTCCACTCGGAGAAGGTGGAAAACTGAGAATTACCCCAAGCGAATGTGTTCCCGCTGCCTCCCAGGTTATGGTCGGTATCAATATCCTCGTACACGTTGTTATTCAAGCCGCCGGCGGCAATTGTCGTATCCGAAGATACGCCCGTCATGTTCTGGCAGCCGATCAAAACGTTGTTCTTCATCGTGAAATTCGTATTGGCCTGCGCCATCATGCAAGTGCCGCTGCCGCCCACATAGGCCCCGAGAACCGTGTTGTTGTAGAAGGAATTGTTGCTTCCTGTAAAGCCGTTCCCGTTGTAGTCGAAGACTCCGTTGCCGGACTCGCGGCCGGGAGCCATGTAGCCGACGTTGTTGTAAAACTTGATGTTTTGAATCTGGCCCTCTCCAAAGAACCAGGCGGTTTCGTTGAAGCCGATGTCACCGTCGAAGAGGTTGTTGTAAATGTTCGCTCCGTTGATGACCGCGCCGGTTACCCCAAACAGATGAATGCCGTCATGGTGAAAAGAATTGTCCGTCGTGTCCCAGGTGGTGAAGTCGTGAAAATGGTTCCCGTAGATATTGATGTTGGTATTCGAGTTTCCAATGCCGACGCCGTGATCGACGTTGTAGATCTCGTTGTTGTACATGTTGAGATTGGTGGAAGGCCCGCCGCCGCCATTGAGGCACCACCCCGCATCGTGCATCGTATTGTTGTGGATGCTGACATTATTCGCGCCGTTGAACTGCACGCAAAGGGGGCCCGGAGGGCTCTGCGTGTGGTCGCTGGTGGAAGTATGCAGATAGAGCGGGCCGATCTGCAGGTTGCGAATTTCTATGTTATTCGCGGAGTCGGCCTCCACTCCGATCGAAGCCACTTGATTCGCCAAGCCAGTCCCATTTGCCGTGCTCTGGATTTTTCCATTGTTGCAGGTCACGTTGGACCCGTTCACGAACCCGCACGGGACTGTCGATCCCCCGTCCACGATGATGAAACTCTGATTCGCGAGCACAATGGCGCCGCCGTTAGAGATCGCCGGAGCCGTGAAATTAGCCCCCGGCTCAAACAGGATGGTGATGGGGGAGCCGCTCGTTCCGTTGCCCTGGGCCGTTAGCGTGGATGTGATTGTCCCGCAAAGGTGAATCGTATTCCCCGCCGTCCAATCGCCGGATCCAAGCGAATTAATCGTCCGCGCAGCGGCGCAACTTGTGCCATTGCCGGCGCCCGCTGAATTTTGCGCGACGTAGATGTCGTTGGCGCTCGCCGCGGATGCGCTCAACAAGACTCCCAGCGCAATCAAAAAAGAGAGCCCGAATCGCGTCCCGATCGTCCGCGGCGCTCGCATCCTATTCGCTTGCAACCTGTCGCTCATTTCGTTCATGGAACCTCTCCCCCGCAAAATCTCAAGAGCGCCGTCTTCTACGCACTCGCAAGACTAGCGATGGGTCTTCCCCCACACCTACTGGCCCTTCGGCTAGGTAGCGGACAGGTCGTTGGTACTGTACCTGCCGCGGGGTCCGGCCGATTCGATCACCCTGCATTCAGTTCCTAAGAGTGGTCCCTATTCTCCAAGGCGGTGATCAAGAAACTCCCTGGCGTCTTTGCCTAAATCTCAGTTCGCTGGCTTCTCAGGATGAACTGGCCTGGTGGGCATGAACTGAAGTCATCTTTATCTTGTACGCTCCGCGGAAGCAGAACTGTGATTGGCCCTTTCCGATCCGATACTGCTCGAGGATTGCATCAGGCATGCATTCTGGTGCAGGAATTTGCGGCACAATTGGGGCCAGTGCAGCCAGTCATAGCCGCCTTCCAGCTTCGCCCGGAGCAGGGAGGGATCGTCCCAGGAGTTCACAGGCAGGCGCGGCAGGCAGAAACAATTATTGCCCGCCTTGGCGCGGCCAATGATCGTCGAGACCCCAATCTCGAAACCATGATTCTTCAGGGAGTCAACGAGATAACGCGTGAAGTCGCGATCTTCTTCCGGAAATGCATACGGATAAGAGAAAGATTTAATGGGGACACCGAGTTTCTGTTCGATCGTTTCTTTTGAATAACCCAACTCGTAATCGATTTGCTCGGGCCCGAGCGAGCGCAGGTCCGGATGAGTCACCGTGTGCGAGCCGAAGCGAATCCCCTCGGCATACAACTCGCGCACCTCGCGCCAGGTTAAATAATCCGCGCCTTCGACCCGCACGGAGGTGTCCTGGATGCGGTCGGTTGCCAGGAAGATCGTGGCCGTGAAACCGCACTGCTTCATCACCGCTAATCCATCGGTATAAAAATCCTGATATCCGTCGTCAAAGGTGATCACGACCGTCTTGGAAAGATCCTGTCCGGTTTCCATCGCCGCCCACATCTCGGGCAAGTCCATGGTCCTGTAACCGTTGTGGCGCAGCCACCTCATTTGTTGCGAAAAGACATTCGGCGTAGTATTGATTTGATAATACGGGTGAGGCTTTGCAAAAAGGTTATCCGAAATGCTGTGATACATCAGGATCGGCACGCGTGCTCCGGAATTCAGACCGAGCAGACGCGCAACCGGATGACACAGGTAGAGCGTGGCCACCCGATCGATGCGAGGCATTTGGAATTTATTGTTCGTCATTGAGGTTATGGATTGTCTCGAACAGTGCGCTTTAATGAAAAGGGATCGCGATGTGGAGGCCGATGCCGTTCCCTCGCAACAGGTTCGGTTACGGGGTAGTCGCCCGATTTGCACCGGACGTATTTCTGCGCCTTTTGCAGGTGCAAGAGGATCGGATAGGCTACCGCCACAAAACTCCCTATCCGTGACCTGCCCGCGTATAAAACTTGCAATTCCTCTGCCAGGGCCGAGGGCCACTCGCAATCCTTAGCAGCGGAAGCTCATCCTAGTAAGTCCTTTATTTTCTGTTGCGTGCCTGCTTAACGCGAGAGAGGAAGACTGCCAATTTGGTTTGATTTTTGGGTAAATCCGCAAATAAGAGAAAAGAATTGTCCTATTGTTGTAAAAAGCCTCCGGCAGAGGCGGCAAGTCTATTTCCCTTGCAAAGGCAATCTTCCGCATCCACCGAGGCAAGCCGTACGATTGCGCGCCCGTTCAAGCGAACTACTTCGATGAATCTACTGGAAGTGGCAAGTCGTAGGTCAGCCGTCCATTCTCGATCTGGGCGAAGGCCACACGCGCCCGTTCTGAACCCGGGCCCGCCACTCTCCATGAGCCGGAGGAACCTTCGATGCGCATCAGGCTTCGCTCACGCCACCAGCGCGCCGCATCCCGCGGCAACGGCTGCCAGAGTTTTTTCCGGCTGCAAAATTCCGAGAGATACTGCAGCAGATTTTCATACACATCGCGCGCACGGCGGTCGATCACATAATCCGGATGCGCAATAAACGTGGCCAGCCCGTGGCTCGAAGCGATGAAGTCCAATTCTTCTTTCCAAAGGTCGATCGAATACCGGCCGAGAATGTGAAACAGCGAATAGTCTTGCGTAGTCGTCAGGGGAAGCTCGACCAATTCTCCCGCAAAATACGGCATGACCGTGCAGCATCCGCCCCTTATCGGTTCGAGGTGCGCCGCGCTCGGGAAAGACATGTCGTAGCCGAATTGCAACGCATCGGTCCATTCGGCATTCCGGTACATTCCGCCCGCGCGAAAACCTTCCGCGCGCCATTTCCTTGCATACTCGTTGATTTTATCCGCCCTTTTCAGGAACAGTTCGCGGCTATCGAACAAATGCCCGTCGTGGTTCAAGTCATGAACATTCACTTCAAAACCGCGCGCGCGCATGCTCTCCAGAAAAGTTTCCGAAACATTGTAGCGCTCCTCGGGAACCACCTGGAACGAACTCCGGATCCCGTGGCGGTCGTCCAAATCCATGAGGTCGCCGCAGAACGCTCTGCCTGGTTCATGTTCGATGTCATGGGTCATGAGGACGCAACCCTGGTGCTCCTCTGGCCAGAACCAGACGAACGGGATTCGCTGGCCGCCGTTGGCTTTGACGGACAGCGACATCAGCTCCGCACAGAAAGTGTCAACCGTCTTATCGATGGGCCAGTGGGGAAACTCAATCTTTTTCCAGTCCCGCAAATGCAATCGCTGAAAATGTTTGCGGACGCCCACGGAAAGAAACGGCCGCAACAGGTAGTAGGACTTTCTGACCAGATTTTTCTTGAAAGAGGGGGCGCCTTCAGGAGCGATATATCTCTCTTTCCGAAGATTCTCCACGATTTCGTCCGCGTCAAACGGAAGCGTGATTTCTTCGCCGCGGGACTGCACAAGGGGAAGAACATCGGAAAGGCCGCCGTTCGGCGTTTGTGCCACCGTTCCGGCACTGCGCCCGAAGCAAGTAATTTGCTCCCCAAAACAGAAAAAGCCCGGCGCCTGCCCAAGCTCCTGGGCGACGCCGAACTTTGCAAATTTTTCCGGACACCGGAAGTACTCTAGGAATGAAGAGGTCATGGAATTAGGCCGAACAAATTCTCCTGATCATGGTTTGTCTGCGTGCCGAAGATTGGAATCCGTATTGATAACCGCGGGCATGCCATAGTAAAACGCGTCCGGTTCGTCCCCACCACTAGCCGATATGCCTGTACAGCACTCTGCCGACTGCGGACAAGACGCCGTCCGGGACCATACAAAGCATTCGGCGCATCAATCGGGAATTTTCATGGAGATAAACCTGTTTTTCCGTTTTCCCAGGATAGCGATAATAAGTCAGTGTCCGCTTGGTCGTGCCAAACTTGTCCTTGAAGGCGACCAGGCCTTCGTTGTCCATTTCGGAGCGGCCGAAATCGAGGCGCTCCGCTCCCGTAGCTTTGCTCTCCTCGATGACCTTCCAGAAGAGAAACGGCATGGCCCCGAGTTGGTGAAACGCTCCGTCCGAGCAGCCATATTTGTAAATGACGGTGGAGCGGTGCCGCAACGTCAAGATCGCGGCAATGGCAGCGCCGTTTTTTCGGGCCACCCGTATGTGAACGGCTTCGCCCATGTATTTGACGAGGTTCTGGAACCAGCTTTTGGGTTGCGGCGGCAAGTGGTGCCGCTTCCTTGTGATCAGCTGGAGGTCGTAGAACGCCTGAATCAGTTCCTCGGTGCGGCCGCCTTCGTAAGAAAGCTGTTCCTTTTCCGCGCGCCGGATTTTTCGTTGGATGGAATTCTTGTGCAGCCCCTGGAAGAGTTGCGTGAGGCTAGGCCCAAGATCGAGCTCGTGAAAGTAAAAGGATTCGAAGGGCAGGAATTGATTTCGCAAGCTCGCCCACGCCCGTGATGGCCGAAATTCCAGGTACTTATAGTGTTGCCCGGCGCATTCCTCGACCAGGCGATCGGGCGACAGCAACTCCTCACCGGACTCGCCGAACAACGGATCGCAATGGTCCGCAAATGGCAAGGAAACCAGCCGAGTTCCCGTCAGCCAACTTGAAATGCGGCAGACCACGATCCCGTCCGTCAAGGGTTCCCCAGCGGAAGCGGAGGTTAGCACCCGTGGCTCATAGCCGTAGGTGCGCTTCAGAGCTTCGAGCCAGCCTCGCCGATGAAACGCCGACGCCCTCGGATGGCAAGCAACTAGATCGTCCCAGCGCGTGTCGGTGAGCGGATCGATCGTGTTCAATCGTTTTTCAGGCCGAACCGCGGAGAATGAACCCACGGGATTTTCATTTGCGGGCGCGTCATCGGTCCGGGGTTCAACTTGCTGAAGGGGAGGGTGGATCATCTCTGTTTGCCTGCGGCGGATTTTCCCATCGCGGAGGGCGCCGCGCCGACCGCTTGTTCGACCGCATCGCAAAGCGCATGCCCCACCAGAATGTGGCATTCCTGAATGCGCGGCGTTTCGTTCGACGGCGCAGCGATCAGCACATCGACGAGTCCGCGCATGCGCCCGCCGGCAGCCCCGGTAAGCCCGATGGTATAGACACCCATCTCGCGCGCGATCGTGATGGCCTCCGTGACGCTCTGAGAGTTTCCTGAAGTGCTGATGCCGACGGCCACGTCCCCGGCGACGGCGAGCGCCTGGAGCTGCCGCGAGAACACGTGTTCATAGCCGTAATCGTTGGCGATGGCCGTCACGGCGGAAGTGTTGGCATGAAGCGCTAGAGCCGGCAGTGGGCGGCGTTCGCGCAAATAGCGTCCGAGGAATTCGGCGGCAAGATGCTGCGCGTCCGCAGCGCTGCCGCCATTTCCGAAGAAGAGGGCCTTGCGGCCGTTGCGATAGGCCGCGATGAGCGCGCCGGCCGCGACGGTCATGGCGGGCAAGCACGCCTCCAGGAGACGGCTGTGAACTTCGATGCTGCTCTCGATGTTCTTCCGAAGAATGTCGTCCGTCATCACCGCCTCCCGTTTCGACAAGGCCCGTTCCGTTCAGTATAGCGCCGCCGCGGGTGGAAGTTGGAGACCGACATCCTTCGTTAGACCGTTTGCCGCTTTCATGAAAAAGGGGGCCGTCAGGAAAGACTGATCGGCCCCGTTATGCCATTCGGTGATGCGCTTCGAGGGGCTTGCCTGCTTCCTACCGCACCGCTTCCACGCGCAGGCAGCGCAGAATTTCACGGACGACGCGGGCCTGCTGTTCCGGTTGCAGAGTCGGGTACATCGGCAGCGATACGATTTCCGCCGCCACTTTTTCCGAGACCGAGAAATCGCCTTGCCGGTAGTTCAGATAGTCGTAGGCTTTTTGCATGTGCAGCGGAATCGGGTAGTGGATTCCCGTGGCGATGCCCGCTTCCTTCAGGTGTTTGATCATTCCGTCGCGATCCTGCGTGCGGACGACGTACAGGTGGTACACCGCGCGGGACCAGGAGGGTTCAAACGGGCGAATGACGCTGCCTTCCGCGCCTTCGAGCAACTGATTGTATTCCGCGGCCCGCTCGCGCCGCGCGGCATTCCAATTCGCCAGGTGAGCCAACTTCACGTGCAAGAAACCGGCCTGCATGGCGTCGAGCCTGCCGTTGTAGCCTTCCATGTCATGGTAATACTTCTTGGCCTGGCCATGATCCCGCAGGACCTTCACTTTATCGGCCAGTTTGGAGTCGTTCGTCGTGACCGCGCCGGCTTCGCCGCACGCTCCCAGATTTTTTCCCGGATAGAAGCTGAACGCGGCGGCGCGCCCCATCGAGCCGGCTTTCATCCAGCGATTGTTCTGCTTTGAAAAATACTCGGCGCCGTGGCCCTGGCAGGCGTCTTCAATCACGACGAGGCCGTACTGTTCGGCAAGGGCCAGGATCGCGTCCATGTCCGCCATTTGCCCGTACAAGTGCACGGGAATGATGCCGCCCACGCGGCGTCCGCTGCGGCGGCTGATGAGCTTTCCGGTGGTGTCCTTCGCGCACTGCTTTTCCAGATATTCGCGAAGCCGCTCGGCGCTCATGTTGTACGTGCGCTCGTCCACGTCGACGAATTCCGGATGCGCGCCCGCTTGTGAAATCGCTTCGCTCGTGGCGATGAAAGTATGCGGCACGGTGACGATGACGTCGCCCGGCTGGATACCCGCGCTCATAATGGCGAATCGCAAGGCGTCGGTGCCGCTGCTGACGGCCACGGAGTGGCTCGCGCTGCAGAATTCGGCGAACGCCTTTTCAAAATTCTCCACCATCGGCCCGCCGATGAATCCGGCGGTGTGCAATACCTTCTGGAACACTTTCGTCAGTTCCTGTTCCAGCTCGACATGGGGAGTTACCAAATCCAGGAACGGAATATCATTCGCATTGCCATTTCCATTTGCTGTGCTCACTTTAAGGCCTCCACGGCGGATTCGATCTTGCGCAACACTTTTGCTGGGTTTCCCGCGACGATGCAATTCGCGGGCACATTTTTTGTGACCACGCTTCCCGCGCCGACGATGGCATTCTCTCCGATGGTGACATTGGCGAGGATCGTGGCGCCCGTGCCGATGGACGCTCCATTCTTGATGACCGTCCGTTCGACCTTCCAGTCGGCTTCGGTCTGCAATTGTCCGTTGGCGGTGGCGCGGGGATAGATGTCGTTGATGAACATCACGCCGTGCCCGATGAAAACGTTGTCCTCGATGGTCACTCCCTCGCAGACGAACGTGTGGCTGGAAATCTTGCATTGACGTCCCACCGAGGCGTTCTTCTGAACTTCCACGAACGCTCCGATTTTCGTGTCGTCGCCGATTTCGCAGCCGTACAGGTTGATGAATTTGGAAAGCTTCACACCCTTGCCGAGCTTTACGTCCGGGGCAATGCTGCAGTATTCGTTCACAGGCGCACCAATTCTCCTCTCTGCTTGATGGATTGCTCGGCCGCTTCGAGCATGCGCACCACGCGCAGGCCGGCCTGGCCGTCGTTGAAAGGCGTTTTGTTATGAAGAATGCAGTCGGCGAAATAATCCAGCTCCACGCGCAGCGCTTCCAGCTGTTCGAGCTGGGGCGCCCACATGTCGCCGGACCGGTAATTCACCAGCATCTCGCGCACTTTTTCGCCGGAAGTGATGTTGACGCCCTTGTCGTACACGCGGATCTTTTCGTCGGCGACCAGATCGTTCCACACCAGCATTTTCTTCTGCCCGCCGATCATGGTCATGCGGATCTTGACGGGAGAGAGCCAGTTCACGTTGATGTGCGCGATGACGTTGTTCGGGAAATAGATGGTCATGAAGGCCACGTCTTCGACGCTGTTCAAGTGGCATTCGCCGCTGGCCACGATGGCTTCGGGATCGCCCTTGATCAGATGGTCCATGATCGAGAGGTCGTGCGGCGCCAGGTCCCAGATCACGCTGACGTCATGCTGGAACAAGCCCAGGTTCACGCGCAGCGAATCGTAGTAGTACAAGTCTCCGAGCGCGCCGCTCTCGGTCAGCTCGCGAATCTTGCGGACCGCGCCGGTGAACAAGAAGGTATGGTCCACCATGATTTTCAAATTCTTGCGCTCCGCCAGCTCGATCAGTTCCTCGGCCTGCTCGGAGCTGGAAGTGAAAGGTTTCTCGACGAATACATGCTTGCCGTTTTCGAGGGCGGCTTTGGCGAGCTTGTAGTGCGTCCACACCGGAGTAACGATGGCGACCGCGTCAATCTTGGGCGACTTGAGTATTTCCTCGGGGTCGGTCGTCACCTCGAGACTCGGATAGTTCTTCTTGGCTCGCGCCAGCGCGCTCGGATTCATGTCGCAAAGCATTTCGACGCACGTGTGGTCCACTCCGAAAAAGTTCCGGACCACGTTCGGACCCCAGTACCCGTAACCGATCACGCCGACTCGTATCATCTGCGACTTTGCACCATTGGAATTGCCGTTGGAATGACCGTTGGAATTGCCGTTTTGGCTCATATATTCTCCCGACCGTTTCCGGAGAGCCGGTTTTCCGGCTCCGCCGTGGATGGAATACGCGCTTCGATCCATTCCCGCTCTGCGGTCGGGGGGATCCAGAGACTACTTAGCGAGTTCCTATGTCTTGCTCTTGCCTGGCTTTGGTTCTAAAAAGCGTGGAAGCTGTCAATGATTCTCAACTTGTGTTGGAGTATTGCGGCTTCAACCCTCAGTTCTTTTCCTGACCGGACGTTCACCCAATTGAAAATCGAAACTAGACCCTGGACTGATTTCAGACACCGACAACCCCAAGCTCGGTCAATCCTGCGGCCACTTCGGCCGGGGCTGTTCGCGGAGATCCCAGCGGAGAGATCCGCGAACGGTCAATTTCAAGCGCCACCGAACGGCGGAGCAAGGTCACGGAAATGACGACGCGGTCGCTTCCTTTGAAATTCGTCAATATGCCTTCCATCCCGTCCAGCACATCGTCCTTCACGCGAACTCGTTCACCGATCTCGAGGTACGGCCACGGCTCCATGTGGATGCCGGAACCCATGGCCGCCTGGATCGAGAGAATCTCTTTCTCGTCTACCGCGATGGGAGTCTTGCCCCTTCCCACAACAGAAATCACTCCGGGCGTAATCAACACAGGAAGACGATTGTGGACATCAAAGCGGCAGAAAACGTATCCGGGGAACAGGGGCGCTTCGACCACCTTGAAACGATCGGACCATTTGCGTTTGGTTGTGTAGGTAGGAAGCAGAGTTTCCAGCCCCTTGCCTCGCAGCAGCGCCGCCGTGGTCCCTTCCCACCGAGATCGGATCTGAAGCGCAAACCAGCAAAAGTTGTTCATGGATTTGGCGTTCATGGCTGTGTCGCTTCGACCTGCTCCCTCTCAATTCCTTCCGCGATGAGCGCGCAAGCTACCGCCATAAAGTCCCCATCGCAGCCCTCAAGACTCACTGGAGGAATTGCAATCAGGCTTCCAAAGTGGAGTGAGACCTATTGCAAGGTTCTTGAACCGTGATCCGATCAACCTGCTAAAACTAAATGACATATGTCTCGGAAATTGATTTCCGGTCCGTTTGATCCCGCGTCTCAACCTCAAAAAAGGAAGCATCCGAGAAAAGCCTTTCCACAATGTACCCAAAGGATTCCAGAGATGCCAAAATTCAGCCCATCTCAGGCATACTTTTCCCAAATGAGACAGTTTTGGAACAACACACTTGCAATGAGCGACTTGCAGAGAACCTGGGGCGTTTGCATGCCATTATGAGAATTTTCAAGAGATTTCAAATTCCTGAGCGAATATCCGGGACCTTTCCACAAGGCGCTGCGATCGATCCGCCGATAGCAATCTTGGCCAGGGCCATGCCTGCGCGTACCTGGCCCGAAAAACTAGGGAGTGGGGATAGTGGCCGAGGTCTGGGCAGAATCCGCGCTCTGCACCCCGGCTGATGTTACTGAAGTAACAACATAGTAATACGTTAGTCCAGCCTGGACGGTGGAATCGGTATAGGAATCCGCCGCCACCATGCTGGAGTCCAATTTTGTGTACGGTCCGCCGGAAACCTCGGAGCGGTATATATCGTACCCCGCCACGGCCGACGGGCTGGGACTCCAGGTCAGCGACACGGAATGGGAAACTGTCTGGGAAGAGGTTGCAGCGCCGTCCCCGGAGAGTGAGATGGTCGCCGGCGAATTTGTGGCGTTGCTTGTCACGGTGACAGTTCCGGGCAAACTACCGGAGGCCAGGGGCGAAAACGTCGCATCCAGCGTGGCCGATTGTCCGGGCGACAGAATCAAGCCGGCGGAAACACCGCTCACGGAATAGCGCGCGTTCGAAACGCTGACCTTCGATACCGTGACATTGGAATTTCCGGCATTCGTCAGGATGACGCTCAAAGCGCTGCTTTTCCCCACGGCTACGTTTCCGAAATTCAAGCTGGGGGCGCCCGTTGTGAGGAGAGCCGTGGCCGCCATTCCTGTTCCGCTCAAGGACACCGTGCTCGGCGAACTGAAGAGGTCACTTATGACGGAAACATTGCCCGACAAGGCTCCGGCCGTTTTGGGCGAAAAAACGACGTCAAAGGTGGACTGTTTGCCCGCGCCAATCACGAGAGGGAGCGAAATACCCTTTACCGTGACTCCGGCCGCCGTGGCACTTGCCTGCGTAACTGTAAGGTCTGAACCGCCGTTATTCGATATGGTGACCGATTGAGAAGCCGTATCCCCTATGGCCACGGAGCCAAACTTGATCGACGCGGGAGCTAGCGAAATCGCCGCGGCGCCGGGTGTACTTTGCTGGCTTGAGCTTGACCCGGGTTTGGCCGCACCAGTCAGACCGATACATCCCGAGGTGGAGAGGATCGCGGAGAGCAGAAGAGCGAGTGCGGCAGCAGGAATCGCCTTCTTGCCCGTGGAATTTGCTGGCGTCGCGCGTTTCCCCGCGCAGCCGAACCGTTTGTATCTGTTTGAAGTTTTCATCGCAGCGATTGTGGTTTGGGCCAAGCGATGGGACCTACTGTCCCAATGGACATTTGAAGTACAGGGGAGTGAACCTGCACCTTGCAGACAAGTGCGGAGGGAAGCGGAGGGCCGCGCGACGACTACACTGCACGGCCCGCCGAATTGAATTTGCTTAGATCCCGTCCAATCTATGGGACGGTTGCTGAAACTTCAGTCGAGTTGGCGCTTTCCACGTTGCTGGAATCCACCGAAGTGACAACGTAGAAGTATGTCGTGCTCGCCTGGACCGTTGAGTCCGTATACGTGGTTGCTGCGATCAGACTTGAATTCACCTTCGTGTAGGGGCCGCCGCTTACCGTGGAACGGTACACATTGTAGCCGGACACCGCGGACGTGCTTGGCGTCCACGTGAGCGTGACCGAGTGCGATACCGGTTGGACGCCGGTCCCGGACAATGTAATGGACGCCGGAGAATTGGTGGCATTGCTGGTCACCTTCACGCTGCCAGGGAGAGATCCCGTCGCGGAGGGTGTGAAAGTAACGTTTAGCGTTGCAGTTAGTCCGGACTTCACAATCTGGCCTGACGAAACGCCGTTGGCTGTATACCCGGCACCGGTCACGGTGACGTTCGAGATCGTTACGTCGGAGTTGCCGCCGTTGGTAAAGACCACGGGCAAGATGCTGTTGCTGCCGATATTGACGCTCGAAAAGTTCAGAGCCGTCTGGCTGGCATTGAGAATCAATGTAGCCGCGGCGGTCACTGTCAGCGTGGCGGGGTTGCTGGTCGTGTTGCCTACGCCGTTGGTGACCGTCACGGTAAATTGCGATCCATTGTCGCCCGATGCCGTCGCAGGAGTCGTGTAGGAGGGCGAAGTCGCGCCGCCGATTGCCGTCCCGCCCTTCTTCCATTGATACGTCAGTGTCCCTGAACCCACTGCAGTCACGCTAAACGTGGCAGTCTGCCCGGCTGCTACCGTCTTGCTGGCTGGCTGCGCGGTGATGGTCGGCGGGCCATTGACAGTCAGCGTAGCCGCGTTGCTGGTTACGCTGCCGGAAGTAGCAGTAACGGTGACGGTGAAGGAGGCGCCGTTATCGGAAGCAACTGTGGCTGGGGTTGTGTACGAAGCCGCAGTCGCGCCGCCGATTGCGGCGCCGTTCTTCTTCCATTGATAGCTCAGGGTCCCCGTTCCTGTCGCAACCACGCTAAAGTTTGCAGTCTGCCCGGCATTGACAGTGCGGTTCGCGGGCTGCGTGGTGATGGACGGCGGGACGTCCACGGTCAACGTGGCGGCGTTGCTGGTGTCGCTGGAAACGCTGTTGGTGACGGTCACGGTGAATTGCGCATTGTTATCCGAAGCGACCGTGCCCGGGGTCGTGTACGAAGCCGAAGTGGCCCCGCCGATCGCCGTGCCGTTCTTCTTCCATTGATAGGTAAGAGGCGCCGTGCCGGCCGCCGTCACGCTGAACGTTGCCGTTTGTCCGGCCGTGACGGTTTTATTTGCCGGCTGCGCCGTAATCGATGGCGCGACCGCGGACGCCGTCACCGTGAGAGTCGCGGGATTGCTGGTCACACTCCCTGTGCTGTCAGTCACGACGACTGTAAATTGCGTGCCGCTCTCCCCACTCGTCGTCGCCGGCGTCGTATAGGACGCTGCCGTCGCGCCGCCGATGGCCGTTCCACCCTTCTTCCACTGATAAGTAAGAGTGCCTGATCCCGACGCCACGACCGAAAAGGTTGCGGTTTGTCCGGCGGTAACGCTCTGGTTCGCCGGCTGGGTCGTGATGGCGAGCGCCGCCATCCCCGTTCCGCTGAGGGAAACAGCAAGCGGGGAATTCGTCGCATCGCTGACGATGGAGACACTGCCGGAAACGCTTCCGGGAGTCTTTGGTGCAAATTGGAACTGGAAGGATTGATTCTGCCCGGCGGCGATGGAAACCGATGACATCCCACTCATGGCGCTGAAACCCGCGCCGGTGACGGTCGCCTGCGAAATCGTGACCGCCGCCGTGCCTGTGTTGGTCAGGGTCAAAGTCTGGGGGCTGTTCGATCCCGCCGCGACACTTCCAAAATTCAGAGTCGTCGCGCTGGCCGCGAGCGTACCTGAAGAGGAAGCGTTGGAATTCGAACTGGACTTTGCTGCAGGTGTTCCGGCGCCCGTCAAGCCCACGCAGCCGGAAAGCGACAGGACCGCGAGGGATGAAAGAATCAGAGCGAATAGGCCGAGCGGCGCCCGGCGGTTTGAATTTGTATGCGAGTGGGAGCGAAAATTTGTGTGTGCGTTCATGGCGTGTCCAGATTAGGAGTCGCGCCAAAAAACCCACTACTGGTCCTCGGAGCAAACCTGGGACAGGCCCTGCGGCTGTACTTGGGTACAACGAGGCGATATTCACTTCACGTTGGTACAGTTGCCCCTGGAACGAGACGCAGTTCGTCAGAACGCGCTTGAAAATGGTTCGAGCTCTATCAACAGTAGAAGAACTGTGCGAATCCAAGCTTCGGAGGAGTGTTGCGGCGCTGTGCTAGACTCAATTGTGTTTAGGTTACGGGATTCGACGTTGGAGTCATGAACATTCCGGATCTTCCTCGCCGCCAGGCCAGCGCTGAGTGGTCGAATCGAATCCTCATTCTTTCGCTTCTGGGGATTGCCTACCTGACTCTATTTCCATTCAAGTTTGATTTTACGGCTACCTACGTATTTCACAGATCCCCCTTTCTATTGCAGTCTTCCGTTAAGCGGGTCATGTATTTGGATTTTTTTCTGAACGTTCTCTTGTTCGTTCCGTTCGGATTTGGCGTTTCCGCTCAGGCCTGCAAGCGAGGCGGAAGCCGGTGGGCCTCGCTTTTCCTGGCGCTGCTGGCGGGCGCGGGCGTCTCCTACGCGGTGGAGGTGCTGCAGTTCTACATTCCCGCCCGCGATTCTGGGTGGGAGGATGTGATTTCCAATACGATGGGATCGGTGGCGGGATTCCTTCTGTTCGAGCTTTGCGGCGGCGCTATCTTGGAAAAGATGTCGAAACGCGAAGATTCATTTGAAGGCTGGCTCTCGCCGCGCCGGGCCGCCTTGCTGCTGGCCGCCTATTTCGCAGCCTGCTTTGGCATTTCCGCCCTCTTGCAAAACAGAACGCGTCTCAGCAACTGGAACCCTCAATGCACTCTTTTCCTGGGGAACGACGCCTCCGGCCAGCACCCTTGGGACGGACAAATCAATCTCTTGCAAATCTGGAACCGAGCGCTTCCAGACAAAGCGATTGCCGAGTTAATCGGGCGCCGGTCGGCTGATCAGGAGAGTACGGGCTTGCTCGGATCCTATGACTTCACGGCCTTGCCGCCGTATCGGGACCGGACAAATTTCTTGCCGGAACTCGGCTGGACCCCGGAACAGCCGCAACTCACGAACGCCCGCGCGCTTGAACTGGACGCCAAGTCGTGGCTGCGCACAAAATTCCCCGTTGAAAATCTCACGCAAGCGATCAGGAAATCCAGCCAGTTCACGGTCCACATCGTCTGCACGCCTGCGGCAATACAAGGCGTGAACGGCCGCATCGTTTCCCTCTCACAATCCGCGGACAACGTGAATTTTCACCTGCGGCAGGAAGGGCCGGCGCTCGTGTTCTATTTTCGCAATCCTTTGTCGGCGAAGCGCTCTATGCTTGCCTGGTACGTTCGCGGCGTTTTCCAGGCCGGGCAAACGCGGGACATCGTTGCGGTCTATGACGGGTCCGACGCGTTCCTCTACCTCGACGGAAATCGTGTGCCGCAAACGTATCGCCTCAGTCCCGGAGCGAGCTTCATGCACAGTTTCTATTTCATCAGGCCCTTGGATCTGGATGGATGCGTGATTGTGTATGAGACGCTCATCTTTTTGCCCGCGGGATTATTGATCGGAGCGGCAACTGGGAAGTGGTCCAGTCAAAAAATCTTTGTCGGATGGATGCTTGCCCTCGGGTGGGTCCTACCGGCGGTGCTGCTTGAAGTTTTCCTGGCCGGGGTGAGTGGGCGGAGGATCTGGATTGGGAATATCGTGCTCTCGCTCGTTTTCGGACTAGCGGGAATCTTGCTGATCAACGCCGACCGGCGTTTTAAGAATTCTCCTGGCGCCGCTTGATATCCCGGGATCGCCAATCGGGAGATTGGCGTTCCCGGGGTTAGCTGGAAGCTGTCGCGGCCATTCCCCATTTGTGGCGGACAGAAGCGTCTAGCTTGCGGAATACGATGCCGTCAACGATGTACCCGAGCAAGGCGATCAGGACCATGACCGCAACGACCAGATTGATATCGTTCAAATCGCGGCCTGTCATCAGAAGCTGGCCGAGACCCAGTGAAATGTAAATCATTTCACCGGTGATCAGCGAACGCCACGCGAAAGCCCACCCCTGCCTCAATCCGTCGAGCAGGTAGGGCAGGCTCGCCGGCAGCAGCACGTGCCAGAACATCTGCGGTCCTTTCGCGCCCAAATTGCGGCCGGCCATCGACAAGATGCGCGGCACATTGTCGAAGCCCGCCTTGGTGGATTGCGTTATGGCCAGCAGAGAGCCGGTGATGGTCACGAAAATAATCGCCGTCTCGCTCAACCCAAACCAGAGCAGGGCGATGGGCACCCAGCAGGCGCTGGGCAGGCTTTGCAGGCTGAGGATCACGCGCCCCAGCGTGTCCTCCAGAAATTTGTTGGAGGCCAGAACCATTCCGAGAAGAATTCCGAGAACCACGGAAATGGCGTAGCCGATCACAACTCGCCGCAAGCTCACCCCGATGCCGATCCAGAGACTGTGATCCTTGAATCCCTCGTACAACGACTGCGCGACTCCCTGCGGCGTGGGAAAAAGATACGGCGGCCAAATTTTTGCAAGCGCCAACGCTTCCCAAACCGCGAGAACGCCGGCGGCAAAAATCAATTGGTTAACGCTTTTCTTCACGCGAATACTCCGCATTAAAGGAACGGTCAATCTCTTCCCGCAACTGACCAAGAATCTCCTTGGACAGGTACGCCACATCGGAATCCTCGACGTGCCTTGGCCGCTGGAGATTGATCTGAAACTGCGTCTTGATTCGCCCGGGCCGGAAACTCATAAGGAGCACGCGGTCGCCGAGGCGCACGGCTTCGCGAACGTTGTGCGTGACGAAGACGATGGTCGGCGAAGTTTCCTTCCAGATGCGTTCGAGCTCATCGTGCAGCATGTCACGCGTCTGCGCGTCGAGCGCGGCGAAGGGCTCGTCCATCAATAGAATTTTCGGACGCAGCGTGAGCGAGCGCGCCAGGGCCACGCGCTGCTTCATGCCCCCGGAAAGCTGATGAATGTAGTGATCCTCAAAATGGGAAAGATGAACCATGCGCAGGAAAACTCGCGCCTGATCTCGCCTTTCCGTTTTCGACACGCCGGCCATCTTCAGGCCGAACTCCACGTTTTGCCGGACCGTCAGCCACGGAAACAGCCCCAGCTCCTGGAACAGCAAAATTCGATCCGTGCCGGGACCTTTTACAGGACTGCCGTCCACGGTGATTTCTCCCGTCGTGGGACGGTCGAGTCCAGCGAGCAAATGAAGCAGCGTGGATTTTCCGCAGCCCGACGGCCCGACGATGCAGACGAATTCGCCTTGCTCGATTTCCAGGTCGATGTTTTGCAGGGCGCGTGTGAAGGAACCTCGCGAATCGGCATAACTTCGAAAAACGCCGCTCAGCGAAATGCTTTCCTTTCGGGCGGCCTGTGCCGGGTGACGGAGGCCGGCATCCGCGGAGGCCTTCTTGCCGTTTTTCAGCGGCTCCGGCAGCACATCGTGTTCAGGCGGCATTCGGCTCCCGCCAATCGAACGGTTAAACATGTCGATCACGTAGTTCGTCATTGCACTTTTCTCGCCTTCTTTTCGCTTAAGACTTCATTCAGCAAGGTCAGATCGTAGAGCCCGGAAAGATCCGGCTGCGTTCTGCCAAGGAAACCTTCGTCAAAGGCTTGCTGGGTGGACGTGAGCATCGACGAGCGAAGCGGATCGCACGTCACCGCCATCCGGGAAAACGCGTCGTCGAGCACTTCGGGCGGGAGGGGCTTTCCAGTTTCCTTTTGCAACTGCTGGTTCATGATTTGTTTCGCCTGCGCCGGATTCTTGTTGATCCAATCCGTAAGTTCCACGTGAGCGCGCAGAAAATCCTTCACCACGTTGGGATGCTCTTTGAGGAATCTGGGATGAACGATGAGATTCGTGATGACGAATTCGTGATTCGGCCAGAGGTCGCGCTCATCGAGGAAAATCCGGCCACCCGCCTCATGAACCAGGCGCGCAGCCCACGGCTCGGGAGCCCAGGCCGCATCGAGCTGCCCCTTCAAGAAGAGCGTGTACTGGTCCGCGTTCGTGATCGGAAGAACCTGAACGTCGCCGCCCTTCTCCCGCGGTTTGAGGCCGTTGGCGCGCAGCCAGGCTCTCAGCGCCACGTCCTGCGAGTTGCCCTGCTGCGGCGTCGCTACTTTTTTGCCGTGAAAATCCGAAATCTTTTGAATCCCCGCGCCTTGCCGCACGACCAGCGAAGCGCCGCCGCTTGCGGCTCCGGCAATCACGCGAACCGCGTCGCCTTGCGAACGGACGTAACCCGTCACCGTGGGATTTGGGCCGACGTACGTAAGGTCGATCGCGTTGGCAAACAGCGCTTCAATCGCGGACGGCCCGGCATTGAACGCTTTCCATTCGATCTGGACGCCTGGACCGACAGCCTTCTCAAACTGGCCACCCGCGCGTCCCACCAAAGCCTGGGCGTGCGTGATATTCGGGAAATACCCCACACGCAGGATTAGGGACTTTTGCTGCGCGCCGGTTGTTGAGGCGGCCAGGAAGAGGGTTGCAAGTAGAATACTCGACGGCCATATTTTCCCGAGCCCTTCGCACGTAAACTCCCGAGTTTTGGCGACTTTTCTCATTATGAATTGCCTGTCCCGGCTGCTCCCAAAAACAAAAATCCCACCGCCAGTATTGTTCCGGCGGTGGGATTCTAGAATTGCTCGCTATGATTCTAGAGGATTTAGCTCCCGGCGCCAGAAGACGGACACATACAGCAGGTACAACAGAGGCAAGCCTGCTTGGTCTTCTGGACGTAAGAAATCACGCGTCAAGTCTACTGAAACCGAACTCCTAAGTCAACGTAACATTCGCCGCGGGGTTATCCGGGGTCTCATCGAAACGGGAGCGTTTCGCAGGCGCCCTCGCTCGTTTCACTCGCACAGGAAAAAATTTGGTCGCCGCAAGCTTGGAGGCGCGGGGCGGGATCGAACCGCCGATAAAGGTTTTGCAGACCTTTGCCTTACCACTTGGCGACCGCGCCCCTTGCGAAAAACTTAATCCTATGACACAGGTGCCCCAGGCTAAGGGAAACTCAATCTGGTTCTCACAATTCCATCTCACCACAGCAGTTTTAACCCAAACTGCACTTGCCGCGAACTCGTCGAGGTGGAAGTTATGACGCCTGCCGAGGCAGAGGGAAGCACCGTCGTCGCCGAAGTGAAGACGACCGGATTCGGATTGTTGAAGTTGGTCCGATTAAAAATGTTGAACAGCTCGGCCCGGAACTGAAGGTTGATTCTCTCCGTGAACAGGAATTTTTTGGCCACGGAAAGATCCGTTGTCGCCAGTCCGGGACCTTGCAAAAAATTGCGGGGCGCGTTGCCGTAAGTGTTTGCGAGCGGCTGGCTGAACGCGTTCGGGTTGAAATATTGCCCACCAGGGCCGCCCGCGATGATCGATCCTGTAAAATTCGGATTCAAGGACGGCCGGACGGGATTGCGCGAGTCGCCGTCGTTCGATGGATTGTAGGAAAGCTGCGGGGTAAAGGGCAAACCGGACACCAGCGTTTCGATTCCGCTGAGCTGCCAGTTTCCAAGCACCGCATTCCGCCAGCGGCTTTCGCCGGAGGGATTCTTGCGGCCGAACGGCAGATCGTACGTCGCGTTGATGACGGCAGCATTCCGGACATCGAAGGAAGCACGGCCGTAATCCGCTTGCAGCGGGTTCAGCGGATTGGAAGCGAACGCCGGAGAGTTCGTCGCAACGCTTGTGTTCATGCTGTCGCCATCGTCGAGAGCTTTCGAGTACGTATAGACCCCGCGAATTTGCAGCCCGTGGCTGAACTGGTGGTTTACATCCACCTCGAGGCCATTGTAGGAGCTCACACCCTCCGAGAACCAATGCGTCGTGTTTGCCACCGCGGGGTTGGCCAGCGCGGGCGTCCCGGTAAGAGGCGTAGCCAAGCTGACATAATAGAAATATGCCCCGGAAGGATAGCCTGTTGGGCAGGGCGATGCCGGGCAGACCGCGACGTTGCTCGGTACGTTGGCGTCGATCGAGAGAATCTCGTGATATCCGTGCGAGCCGATGTAGCCGACACTCAGGGTCGTGTTCGGCAAAATCTGCCGCTCGATTTTCAGATCGTAGGAAATCACCGTGGGGGTCTGGAGATTGGGTTGTACGCCGCTCGGAATGACGAGAGGCGTTGGAAGCGTGCCTGCGCCCTCAATCTCCGCAACCGTGGCTTTCTTGGACGCTTCCACTGTATTGAAGGGACCATTCTGGTCCAGGCGGTAACTGAGATTGTCGATCAGCGCGTAATAGAGGCCAGCCCCCGCGCGGATCACGGTTTTCTTCAACCCGAACGGCGACCATGCAATCCCCACGCGCGGAGCCGGCAGGAACTTCGCATTGTTGACGCTGAGAGCGGAGTTGCCGACGGTGGGATTGGTGTTAATCACTCCGTTAGTAAATAAATAATTGGACGCCCGGCCGTCCGCTTCGTTCCAGCCGTTCGTGAATTCTCCGCGGAATCCGAGACGAACCTCGAGGCTTGGCGTCAGTTTGATCGCGTCCTCCGCGTAGAAAGCGCCCTCCAGCGAGCGCCATGACAACGGCGTGGAGGACGACGCGAAGGTGTACGTGCCGATCGCGCCTTGCAGGAAAGTTTGCAGGTTGTTGAATGAAGCCTGGCCATATTGATCCTGGATCAGATTATCATTGGCCTGCAGACGCTCGAACCAGACGCCGAAACTAACGAGGTGCTTGCCATGTGTGATGCTGATCTGGTCGGCCCAGGTGAACAGATTGCGCACCGCCGTGAGATTGCTTCCGGCATTGGTGCCGCCGTTGGTCAGCGCCGACGCCCCGTTGAGAGTGGTCCCTCCGCCGATCACCACGGCTCCAGGTACGTCCACTCCCGTTGTATCGGCCCATCCGCCAGTCACTGAGGAGGCCGTCCCGGTGACACCGCTATTAAAATAGAAGGCCCCGCGGGAAAACCCGAACGTCGCTTTATTGAGAATACTGGGAGAGAAGACGTGTGTTTCGCTCAGGCTGGCCACCTGCTCCCGCAGGAAAATATCGACCGTGCTGTAAGGATTGTTTGTTGGCGAGAAAGATTGGCTGTCGTCCCCTGTGTAAACGCCTGCGAACGTGTCCTTGTCAGAAAAGACTTGATCGAATCGCGCTGTCCCGAAATCTTCTCGGATGTGCTGCTGCGGGCTGCTGAACGATTCGGCAATCCCGCTGTTCAGTCCGTTTATTGTTAGTTCCGGTCCGTTCGCGGCGGGCCACAAGTTCAGCAGATTGGCGACTCCATTTCCCAAGACGACGTGCGTCGAAGGTGTTGACGAATTGCAAGAGGCGGTGACCGCGGTCAATGCGGCGCAAGGCAAGATCCCGATCCGCGCGTTGGCGTCCGGCACGAGCGTAACGTCGCTTAGTCCGAGGGCCTGGCGGAATCCTTCGTAATTCGCGAACAAAAACGTCTTGTCCTTCTTGACCGGTCCACCCAGCGATCCGCCGAAGACGTTGCGCTCGAAGTGCGGAATTTGCGGTAGGTCGAAGTAGTTCCTGGCATCCAGCGCGCTATTGCGCAGGAACTCGTAGGCATCGCCGTGTAATTGATTCGTGCCCGAGGCGGTCACGATATTGATCTGCGCGCCGGGGCGCTTGCCGTACTCGGCGCCATACGCGTCCGTGACGACTGAGAATTCCCGCACAGCGTCCACTCCCAGCAGCTGGCCGCTGGTCCCGCCCGGCGTGTTGTTGACTTCCGACGCGCTGGTGAATTCAACGCCATTGAGGATGTACAGATTCTCCTGCGGCCTGCGGCCCGAGGCCGAGAACATGTTGCCCACCACGGAATTCGATGTCCCGATTCCGCCGGCCCGCTGCGACGTGTAGTTGACCACGCCTGGATTCAACGTCAGCAATTGATCGTAGCTGCGGCCATTGAGCGGCAAGTCCTTCACCTGCGTCTCGCCGACCAAGCCGGAAAAATCGGCGGTCGTCACGGCAAGCTGCATCGCTGTTTCCTCAATGCTGATCGACTGCTGCACAACTCCCACGGCCAGCATCAGGTTCACTTCCGCCCGCTGGCCGATCGCGAGCGTGATTCCCGTTTTCACCTCGGTGCGAAATCCGGCTTGTTCGGCGGACACTTCGTATTTTCCGACGGCCAGCGACGGCGCGTCATATCGGCCAACGCTGTCGGTGACGGTCGCGCGGACCGTGCCGATCTCCACGTTTTTCACTTTTACGGTCGCCCCGGCGATGACGGCGCCGGTCGTGTCCGTGACGGCTCCGTTGATCGAGGCCTCTCCCTGCGCCCAGGCCGCGCGGGGCGCCGCCGCGAAAAACATCAGGAGTAGGGGCACGATATATCGTGCCCCTACTTTCCAAATCCCTCTGCTTGCATTCAGTCGGGGCATAAACTTTTTCTCCTCAAACATTTCCGGCATCGCCGCTATTTGTTCGCAAAAAACTGGGCCGAAAAAGAAAAATCCCACCGCCAAAAAGGTTCTGGCGGTGGGATTCTAAAATTGGCCGGCTTATGATCCGATTTCTAGATCGACAGCCTCCCGGCGCCAGAAGACACACACGGACAGCAGGAACAACAGAGGTAAGCCTGCTCGGTCTTCTGGACGAAGGAAATCACGGGATAAGACTACTGAAACCGAGTCTCGAAGTCAATGAGGCTATCGGCTGGAGATAAAGGGATGCGTCACTGCGCTTTCCAATTCACGTTCTGGCGCTTGTCGAACAGGACGAGTGATGCGGTGAAGCATTGCGCGCTGAGCGGGTAAGTTATAAGTTAGCGCTCGGCCGGGAGGTCAAGACGGAAATTCCGGCTGGAATCCGATGATGGGTTGTTCCGGGTCAGTACCAGTGGGAGGGGATGGATGCGTTTTCTGGTGACCGGAGGGGCGGGGTTCATCGGCTCGAATACGGTGGATGAACTCGTGCGCCGCGGCCACGACGTGGTGGTCCTGGACGATTTGTCCGCTGGCAAGGCTGAAAACCTGGCCCAGGTGAAATCAAAAATCAAACTGCTGCAGGAAAGCATCACGAATTTAGACGCGCTACGGGAAGCGTGCCGCGGCGTGGACTGCGTGATTCACCTGGCGGCGCAGACTTCCGTGCCGCGTTCGATGAAAGACCCGATCGAGACGAATCTGATCAACGTGAACGGGACGCTGAATGTTCTGGTGGCGGCGCGCGACGCGAAAGTAAAACGCGTGGTGTTTGCATCCTCCTGCGCGGTCTACGGAAAAACCTCTGTCCTTCCGATTCGAGAGAGCGCCAGCCTGGCGCCGATTTCCCCCTACGGCGTCTCCAAGCAGGTGGGCGAGGCTTATGGCCGCGTGTTTCAAGAAATGTACGGGCTTGAGTTTGTCTCGCTGCGCTACTTCAATGTGTTCGGGCCGAGGCAAGATCCCGGTTCTCCCTACTCGGGAGTCCTGTCCCTGTTCAGCGCGGCTCTGCTCGGGGGAACGCAACCCACCGTGTACGGCGACGGCGAACAGTCGCGCGACTTTATCTACGTGGAAAACGTGGTGGCGGCGAATTTGCTCGCCGCCGAGGCAAAGGGCGCGCTCGGCCTCGCCATCAACGTCGGCACGGGAAACCGCTGCACATTGAATCAAACGCTCGCCTTGCTCGAAAAAATCACGGGCCGGCCCGCACAGGCAAAATACGCCGCGGCGCGCGAAGGAGACATCCGCGATTCCCAGGCGGACATCGGCCTGGGGCGGCAAGCGCTCGGCTATCAACCTCGTTTTGGATTTGAAGAAGGATTGAAGCGCACCTGGGAGTGGTTTAGCGCCGCTCAGAATGCTCCCAGCCGCCTCTGATGCTTTTTTCAATCATGCGGTCGCCATTCAAAACACTTCTCGGCCCGATTCGTCCCGATTAGCGATAGAAATTTTGGAAATCGTCTTTTGACTGAACAACTCTAATTAATTGCTGGGGGCATGTTTGGAGGCGCGGGGCGGGATCGAACCGCCGATAAAGGTTTTGCAGACCTTTGCCTTACCACTTGGCGACCGCGCCTCTGAGACCACTGCATTCTATCACTTCCCGTGGGACAGCCACTCCTGGCTGTCCAGCGCAACTTCAGCGGGGGAAAAGCGGACAGCCAGGAGTGGCTGTCCTACAAAAAAATCGAGGGGAGCGATTTCTCGCTCCCCTCGAGGTTGATAGGTTGATTTAGCCGGGCCGGCTTAGAACGTGAGTTTCAGACCGACTTGGACGTCGCGGTTGCTTCCCGAACCGACGAGCGGGTTCCCGGCGATGACGTCGGGGGTTCCCAGCGCTCCGCCGAAATTCCCTGGAATCGACGGGTCGTTGTTTCCGCCGCTCGAGCCGTTCGATGCTCCGTACGGATTCTCGATGGCCGGGTGATTGAGAATGTTGAACATCTCGAGCCGGAGTTGGACGTTATACCGTTCTTTGAACGTGAAGTTCTTGAACACGGACAAATCCAAGTCCTTGTAGCCCGAGTCCCGGAAGATGTTCCGGCCCATGGTGCCGAACGTTCCTGCCGTTGGCGGAGTCATAACTGAACCGCCACTGGCAAAACATCCGGTAGCCGCCAACGTGTTCGGGTCGGGGGCTTTGGCGGCACAATTGGCGATCAGCGTTGAGGAGTTCGCGGGCGTGGTGGTTATGAGGGACACACCGGCTGTTGACGTGCAGCTCGCGCCGCTGGAATCAATGCCGCCGCCGGCAGTAACCCCAAAGCCGGAACAGAAGGGGATGGAATTCTGAGTTCCCTTGAAATCGGAGGGGTTCCCGAAGAAGTCCCATCGATCTGAGAATTCGTTCGTACCGCTAAAGTTGTTTCCATAATCGTTGACAACCCAGGGCTGGGAGCTCTGAATGGTGACGATGGCGTTGAGCTGCCAGCCTTCCAGGACCTGTCCAAAGCCCTTGATGCCCGGAATGTTGTACGTGCCGGTAATCGTCAGGCGGTGCCGCACGTCAAAGTCGCTGTTGCCGTACTCGGCTCCAGGATTGGTCGAGTCCTGAGGGATCAGCCCGAAGCGGTTTAACGAACCGTTGTCGAGGCCGTGGGCGAACGTGTAGCCGACGACTGCGGAAAGTCCGTGAGACATCCGCTTGGTCAGGGTCGCCTGCATGCTGTTGTAGTTGGACCGCACATCGTTCGACATCACATTGATATAACCAAAATACGGGAACCGGGCGGCGTAAGGCGTAGTGCAGGTACCGGTGTTGGGAGGACACTGGTTGACGTCGGCGAACCCCGTCAACCTTGAGCCGTGGTTGCCGACGTAGCCGACTTCCAACGACAGATCGTTGGTGAACGCGTGAGTTAAGCTGAGGCTGTAATTCACGACGTAGGGAGTCTTGAGATTCGGGTCGACTCCCATGATGCTGCACTGGGAATCCACGGAACATGATACAGCCCCGCCCGACGGGAACACGGTTGCCTGGGTGGCACACGCCGGAGTCGGAACCGCTGGGTCATAGCACATGGTGTTTGGTTTAAACTTGCCGGCCTTCACCGCGATATTGCCGCCAAACGTCGGACAGTTGGTTATGCTGACAAGCGAACACACGCCGTCGTCGATGAACGCACCCGTCGGGTTGTTGGACAAACCCACGGAAGAGTTGTTCTGGAGCGCGTTCTGGTTCATCCACTCCACTGCCGTGAATGACGAATAGATCAGACTGAACCCGCCTCGGACCACCGTCGTCCCTTTGCCGTTGACGTCATAGGCAAAGCCGAAGCGGGGCGAGAAGTCGCCGCGATCGGGAGCCCACATCGTGGATTCTCCCGGCGCGCCCTGTTGAATCAGGCCCGTCGGCGAACTGGGATCGAAGTTGGCCCATTGGTTGTTGGCCTCTCGAAGAGGTGAGCCGTAAGAGTAGCGCAGGCCCAGATTGATCGTCAGTTTCGGGGTTAAGCGCCAATCGTCCTGAGCGAAAGCAGCGGCTTCATACCATTTTACTTTGCGATCTGGGTTGCCGATGAGAAACTGCCCGCCGCTCGGAGTTCCCGCGAAAAAGTCTTCGAGGCTGCCGAAATTGATCCGGCCCCGGCCATAATCCGGGATCAAGGAATCGGCCTCGATGTGGGTATACTCGCCGCCGAACTTGAGGGCGTGCTTGCCCACCAGATAAGAAAAACCGTCCTGCACATCCCAATACGGGTTGGGGGCTGAGCTCTGAGGACGGTTGTGCCAGGTGCCGAAGAAACCAAAGCCACCCTCTGGGGAACCGATTGCGATGGTCGGGAGCCCGGGCTGAGTGGCGCCAGTGTTGATCGGATTGGGAAGGCTGGCGTCGAGACTGGTCTGATTGATGCTCATGCGGTCGTAGCCAAAGCGGACTTCATTCACGATGCGCGAATTGGGGGTGTAGTCCCAATTGCCGGAAGCCGTCCAAGTCTCGATGGGATAGCCGTTCACGAAGAGCCCGTTGATGAAGCCGCGGTCCTCCCCGACTCCAACGTAGTGGCCGATAACCAGGACTCCGTTGACGGAATTTTTATCGTTAATATGATAGTCGATTTTCCCCACACCATTGTCGCTGTTGTTGACATTCGGGAAAGTGCTGAGGTAGCTGGTAGTTGTTTGGTTGTGCGGGAAAAGTCCGCCGGTGCAGGTTGTACCGGCCGCGGTTGCACCCACTGTGCATCCCGTTAATCCCAAGGTGATCGGGCTGAGTGGGGTGGCCGGTCCTGAAGCAGGGAACGCCAACGCATTGATCGCATCCACCATGCTGTTACCCGGGTCCGCGGGGGTTTGGGCGACCGTTTCAGGAACGCCGCTGCCGCCAACCGGGCCAAACACGTTACCGATGGCGTCCCGCAAACCTTCATAGTTGGCGAAGAAGAAGAGTTTGTCCTTTATGATGGGCCCGCCCACGGAGCCGCCAAACTGCTTCAACTGGGCCGGCGGCTTATCGCACAGAGCAGAAGAGCCAAGAACGCAATTCCCACCTTGCGCCGCGAAGTTGAAGTAGTTGCGGGCGTCCCAATTCGAACTCCGGTAGAACCCGTAAGCCGAACCGTGAATCGCGTTGGTGCCCGACTTGATTCCAATGTTCACCACAGCGCCGGGGTTCCAGCCATACTCGGCCTTGGGATTCTCCATGAGGTTGAATTCCTGAATGGAGTCGATGGGCAGGATGGTCGCGCCGTCGGTGATCGGACTGGGCATGCCGGCGATGGGACGCGCATCCATGAAATTCTTGTTGATGACGCCGTCGATCATCCAGACGGATTCGTCGGGACGGACGCCGTTGGTGCTCTGGGTCCAGGGTCCGCCGCCCACCTGGAGCATGACGCCAGGGCGCAGGGACAACAGGTTCTGGTAATCGCGGCCGTTCAAGGGCAGGTCAACGATCTCCGAATTCTCCAGCGTGCCGCCCAGGGTGGCGGTGGTGGTCTCCACCAGCGGTACGGCTTCGGTGACCGTCACGGTCTGCTCTTGGGCGCCGGGCTGAACGGTCAGGTCGATTCGAACTTCCTTACCCACTTCGAGGACAACATTTTGGCGCTCGAGCTTCTTGAACCCTTTGGCCTCGGCGCGAATCGTGTAGTTGCCGGGGGTCAAGTTAGGAGCGCTATACTCTCCGGCGTCGTCGGTTGTCAGGGTTCGCGTGATGCCCCTGTCTATGTCGATAACCGACACCGTGGCGCCGGCAATCGTTCCGCCGCTCTGGTCAAAGACCGATCCGAGAATCCGGCCGGTATTGCCTTGCGAAAACGCCGGCAGGCAAAGCAAAAGCACGCAGAAAGCGACTGTCAGTAATTGGATCGCTTTCGCACACCAACTACTCATCGAGTTTAAAGCTCGCATATCTGAACCCTCACTTATTAAGGATTGAATTCTGATTCTGGCCCCCATCCCCTACCCCTGAATGACCCAACTTCTGAAACACGGAAAAACAACTGAGAAACGTAATTCCCCCATTGAGAACGCAAAAAGTCGAATCCAGCTCACACCCGACTTCGGGGCCCGCTGCGCGCTTTTTTTACCAAACAGCACCACCCCTAACTGGCGGTGTCTGGGATCGCGCAATCTACATTCGATGAATTCTTCGACCGATATCTAAATTATTGCCAAAAAAATATAGACAGCACCCGACCACAAGAATGGGGGGAGAGTAGTTCCAAAGGTTTGTTAAGTCAAGGGCTATTTTTGGGAATTATATACTTGACTTCCGAACAATTTTAGCTTATTATTGGTCTCAGTGAGGGCAACTTAATGAGCCGAAGCACAATAAGCACCTTTCAACTCTTCCAGAAGTTCCCCGACGAAGCCAGCGCCATCTTATACCTTGAAAATCGCCTTTGGCCGAATGGTCCTGTATGCCCCAAGTGCAAGGCCATGAAGCGCGTCACTAAACGCAAGGATGGCTTCTATACCTGCAATATTTGCGTGCTCAAATTCACGATTCGGACAGGAACAATCTTTGAGCGGTCCCATGTTCCTTTGCACAAGTGGCTGTACGCGATGTACCTGCTTGTTACGTCGCGGAAGGGCATCTCCTCACTCCAGTTGGGCAAAGAGATAGGTATCACCCAAAAGTCCGCTTGGTTCGTCCTACAGCGGCTTCGTGAGGCTTGCAGCGACAGCATTACGATGCTCAAGGGCACCGTCGAAATAGACGAAATCTACGTCGGCGGCAAGGAACAGAACAAGCACATGAAAGACCGGATGTATGGCGATAAAGGCGTTCCAGCCAAGACCCCGATTATTGGAATGCGCGAGCGTGGTGGACGCACAAAGGCATTACCGCTTTTTGACGGGACGGGCGCAAGGGCTATTGAGCACACTATTCGCCAAAACATTGAGATCGGCTCCACGATTCATACGGATGAACTCGCGGCCTATAAGAGTCTCGGCAAGGATTACAAGCATGAGAGCGTGAACCACAGCAAAGACGAGTACTCGCGCAAGGGTGTTACCACAAATGGAATCGAGAGTGTATTCGCGGTCCTGAAACGCGGCTTGCATGGCGTTTATCACCACGCCAGTCCAAAACATCTTGCCCGATACGTAGACGAGTTTAGCTTCCGTTTGAACGAAGGGAACGTAAAGCGTCACACTTGGGACCGACTGGATAGCTTCGTGAGCGCGGTCGCGGGGAAGCGATTGACATACGAAAGGCTTACGAAATGAAACGCAAACCTAAGAAATACCAAAACAAACTTACGCTTCATCTACTAACTTTTGAACAAGTTGTGGATACAGTGTTAAGATACAAGCCGCTTAAGAGAAAGAAAAGGAGTAAAAAGACCTAATGTTTTGAATTAACATTTCCGAAAACATTCTTGTTTTGGAGTGCAGGGTTATTTACGCATATGGTGCGCTTTCTTACGCCGATGAACCAACCATATGACAACCAATCCGGCAACACCCAAATCTCGATAAGGATAATCTGTGGATGATCCCACGCTACTTTCTTGGATTGATAAAGGGCAGAATATTGCTGCCCTTTTGGTTGCGATTGGTGTTGCGGTCGAATTTATTCTTGGGTTTATAGCCGGGCCTGCACGTCGTCGCATTGACCAAGCCAAAGATGCGGAAATGGTTCGATTGGTAGATAACTCAAAGACCCTAGAAAAAGATGTTGCGGACGCCAAAGCAGGAATGAGTAAACAGCAAGAAAAAACAGCTATCGCGGAGCACGCCCTCTTACAATTAAGGGAGAGCTTGAAAGATCGGACAATTTCTCCAGCGCAGCAGAAAATACTTGTTGATGCCCTTCGGGGAGCACCCTCCGGGGCAGTAGACATTTGGTGGACGGCAAGCGATACCGACTCGTTTGGCCTAGCGAGGCAGATGGTAGAGATTTTCAAAGAAGCTGGTTGGCCTGCGGCCACTGACCGTTTTGCTACAGGCGGCACAGGCAATGGGTTCTTTATTGCTGTCCATGACCGTACAAACGCCCCGGCGCATGCCGCCAGCATCCAGAACGCATACAAATTAATCGGTATAGACATGAATGGGTTCTCCAAACCCGACCTGCCCGAAGATAACGTTCAGATATTCATCGGACATAAAACACCTGCGCAATAAAAAAGCGCAGCATATAGTTCCTCATCCTTTCTGCTGATTTATCGCCACTTAAAGTCCTTTCACCGAAAAAGACGAAGAAACAAAAGAAAGTTCAGACAAAGCGATAGTATATTCTCCATCATGAAACAAATAGCTTTCGCGGCACTCGCCCTGAGCATATGGGTCATACCGCTCCCTCAGAACGCGGGGCAACCAAGCGCCGGGATCGCCAAAAAAGTTAGCGGTGCCAACGCTCAACTGGCAGAGAATGCCCAAGAAAAACAACAAGCCGCCGAAACAGCGGCATTGGATTCGATACTTGCCACGATAGCCAAAAACGAACAAGAACGCGCCGCCGAGAGCCAGCAGGAAGCCGCCGTCGAAGCCGAGAATAACCATCTCCAACGATGGATAATAGGTGTCGGAATTGCACAAGCTCTTGCCTTGATCGGTACCCTTATTGCTGTTGGAATTCAAGCTAAGAAGACTGCCGATGCTACCAAAGCTACCAACGAAGCTACTAGTGCCATCAACATGCAAATCGGTTTGATGGAGCGTCAAACTCGGTCTATCCACCACCAAGCCGTTCAAGTGAAAAAACAGACCCGAATCCTTAATATCTCTGCTGAAGCCGCTCAAAAGGCCGCCGAAGCCGCCCTCTTGAATGCTCAAGCCGCTATAGCCGCCGACCGCCCTTGGGTAAGTTTCTTTGGCGATTACCGTCAGGGGGTCTTTAGCTGTCATGCCGCAAATCTCGGTAATACGCCCGCAGAAATTATCTCCTGTCAAGAACAGGTGATAATCGTTGACCGACTTGAAAATCTGCCTATCCCACCGATCTATGGGCCGATCCAAATTCCACCTATCACATTCTTGATTCCCAGCCGAATAAAGGACGGCCAAAATATTCCGATGGGGGCATATAACATCGGTAATATCCGCGCCCCCGATCCTACGAAACAAATAGCGGTGTTCAGTTTCCGAGTGGTCTATAAAAACCCGCTCGCTAACAACAACCCTCTCGTTTTGCAACACGAAAGCAGAATGTGTTTTTGGTATGACAAATCTACTGTGGGGTTTATCCAATCTGGAGGTGGTCCCCAAGAATATAATAGACACACTTAGCGCTGATCCTAAAATGGCCGAGGTAAACAAACCACTTAAACTTCTTTGTTTAGTTACGGAAGTCATCTATATAGTTCCCCTATTTTTAGTATTGTCTATGGGAAACAGCCTCGCGGGAACCGAGGCTTCGCGCCAGGTTTTTCGTTTCAGCCGCCCGGATTCGTTATCGGGAGGCGAATCTGAAATATCGATCCGCGCCCCGGCGAGCTTTGCACTTCAATCGTTCCGGCGTGGACTTCAGTGATCCATCGGCCTATAGAGAGCCCCAGGCCGACTCCGCCCGATTCCCGGGTGCGCGCCTTATCGGCGCGATAGAAGCGCTCAAACACATTCGGCAGATCCGCCTCGGCGATGCCAATCCCCGTGTCGCGCACTTGGGCCACGGCGTAGCCATCGTTCCTTTGCAGGGAGACTTCGACCTGGCCGTTGGCGGGCGTGTATTTCACCGCGTTATCGATCAGGATCAAGAACAGGCGACGGAGCGAACCGGCATCTCCCTGAACCCACATGGAATCGCCGGAAATGCGCTCATGGAAACCGATCTGTTTCGCTTCGGCCAGGGCGCTCCCCTGGTGGCAGGCCTCGCGGAGAACGTCCGAGACGTTCGTGGCGGCGAAGTGAAGCGTTTCCGCGCCGGAATCGGCCCTGGCCAGGAACATCAGCTGCTCGATCAACCCGGAAGTTTTTTCGAGCTCGGTGAGAACTTCGGCGATGACGTCCCGGTATTCCTCCGCGGAGCGCGCCTTCCGCAAGGAGAGTTCCGCGCGGGTCCGCATCACGGCCACCGGCGTGCGCAATTCATGCGACGCGTCCGCCGTGAATTGCGTGATTTTCTTGAACGCGGCTTCCAATCGCTCGAGCATGCCGTTGAGCGTCTCCGAAAGCCGCTGCAGTTCGTCGCCGGTTTTCGGCACGACCAGCCGGCTCGACAAGTTCTGCGCGCTGATCGTCCTCGCCGTCTGCGCAATCAGGTCCACCGGGGCCAGCGCCCGCGTGCTGATCCAGTAGCCTCCCGCCGCCGCGCACACGAGCAGCGAGGGAATGGAAATGAAGAGCAGCAACGCGAAATGGTGCAGCGATTCGTAAAAATCGTCCATTTCAAATGCGGATTGGATGAGGTAAGACTCGCCACCCACGCTGACTTTTTGGGTCCAGATGCGCAGCGGGACGTCCTTGCCCGTATATTCGGTGGCTCTTTTCGGGACGGTCGCGGGCCGGGGTACTCCGTAATCGCTCATCACCGGGGATCTGTACAGCCAGTTGCCCTGCTCGTCCGAAACTTGCAAAAGGGCGCCTCCCTGCCGCAATTCCGTATGCTCACGAAGGCCCTCCGGCAGATCGTCCTTGTGGCCTCGCTGGATATCCCGCTCGATCAGCTGGTGTACGCCCTCGGACCGAATTTGCAGCTCTTCGTCCACGGTTTGGCGAATGCTGTGGCGCATCGCGAAATAAGCGCTGATGCCAAACGCGCACAACACCACCGCGAGGATCGCAAAATACCAGGCGGTCAGGCGGAGCCGAATGGGAAGCGTCACCATGGTTTTGCCGTGTCCCGGATGGTGTATCCCGTTCCGCGAACGGTCTGGATCAACTTCACCTTGTGATCGCGATCCACTTTGTTCCGCAGCAGGCTGATAAAAACGTCGAGAGTATTTTCCTCCACATCCTCATTCGAATCCCACACCGATTGGATGATCGCATTTCGGGGGACCGCCCGGCCGGCGCGCCGCATCAGGAATTCCAGCAAGCGGAACTCCGTCCGGCTCAGGGTAATCTCCTCCCCGGCACGCGTCACTGTGTGGCTGGCCGGGTCCAATGCCAGGTCTCCCACCTGGAGAAGATTAGGGCGCGGGGCCGACCCTCGCCGCGAGACCGAACGAAGCCGCGCTAGAAATTCTTCGAATGAAAACGGCTTGGTCATGTAGTCGTCGGCCCCGATGTCGAGCCCTTTGACGACGTCCGGCACGGTGTCACGGGCGGTAAGAACCAGAATCGGTGTTGCGTTTCCGCTCTTGCGCAGGCGCCGCGCGACCTCGAAGCCGTCGATTCCCGGCAGCATCAGGTCCAGCACGATGGCGTCGTATTCGAGCGCCTGAGCCATTTCGAGCGCGTCGCGGCCATCGAAGGCCAGGCTGACGGAATGGTTCTCCTCCTCGAGGCCTTTCTTCAGCAGCTCGGCCATTTTCTTTTCGTCTTCCACGATAAGGACATGCATCGACGACATACTCCTATCAAAGCACTACAACCTGAAAATGGACTGAAATGGCCCGCCTTTAATTCTAGGCTCTTCCTGCCACGCATGGAAATAAAGGTATGGGAGGACAATTCCATGAAGCTCGGATTTTCACCTTTCATTCGGTTAAGTTTGGTAACTTTGGTCCGCACACGGGTCCGCAAAGTTCCAGCCGGAGAATAGATGAATCGGTGGAAGGAATTCTTAGCTTGCCCTTCAGGAGCCATTCAGGTTAAACGAATAGCATTGCGGCAGGGGGCTGTAATTTCTCAAAGCTTTCTTTTTAAACGCATTCGGGGAAACCTGAAAATTTTCGGCTACGTCCATTCGCTGGGGGCCCGATGAGATTTACGGTTGTTCTTCTGATTTGCCTCGTCCTTTTCAGTTTGCCGGCGAACGGTCAAGTCGCCGGGGGCGCGATTACCGGCACGGTGTCGGGTGAGTCCGGCTCGGTGATGCCGGGAGTTAACATCTCGGCGAAGGAAGTGACAACCGGTCAATCCCGAAGTGTCACAACGAATACGGCGGGACTCTACAACGTGCCCGACCTGTCCCCGGGAAGTTTTGAGATGACGGTTTCGGCGACCGGGTTCCAGACTCAGGTTTGGACAAGCATCACCGTGACCGGAGGCGTCGAGCGCATCCTGAACGTCGTGCTGAAGGCTGGCAAAGCCGAGCCCGTTGCGCGGGTCGTCGCGCCGCCTGCTCTGGTCAGCGAGCCTTGCCCGGCAACCTGCGGCAGCGCCAACGCCAATACGGTGCGCGACACGCCGCTCAACGGCCGAGACTGGGCGGCGCTGGCGACGCTGCAGGCCGGCGTCTCCTCGGTGCAGAACGGCAGCGCCACCGGCGGCGGAAACATGGATCGCGGTTTCGGCGCCGCCGTCAGTATTTCCGGATCGCGTCCCGATGAAAACGCTTACATCCTCGATGGCGTCAGCATTAACGATTATGCGAACGGGGCGCCGGGCAGCGTTCTCGGCGACAACTTGGGAATCGATGCGGTGCAACAGGTGGCAGTGCTTGGCAGCAATTACCCCGCGGAGTACGGACGGACCTCGGGCGGCGTCATTAGCGTTGAAACCGCCAAGGGGGCGGACGCGTTTCACGGTTCGGTCTACGAATTCCTCCGCAACAGCGCCCTCGACGCCCGCAATTTTTTTGACGGCCCGGTGATCCCGCCCTTTAAGCGCAATCAGTTTGGGGGTTCCGCCGGGCTGCCGATCCGCAAGGGCCGCACTTTTATTTTTGGAGACTATGAAGGACTGCGGCAATCTCTCGGCGTGACGACGGTGGATACCGTCCCATCGCAGCCCGCGCGCGCCGGACTGCTTTCGTTTTCGGATCCCTCGCAGTTTCCATCCAACTGCGCCCCCACCGCCGTAACCAATCAGTGCCAGGTGGCTGTGGATCCGCAGATCGCAAAGTTCCTCTCCGCGCTGTTTATTCCGCTGCCTACCGACACCGTGCAACCGGGAAGCAACGTTGGAATCTTCCGGTTCTCCGCGCAGGAAATCACGAGCGAAAACTATTTCACGGCTCGTTTCGACCACAAATTCACGGATCACGACAGCATCTACGCAACCTACATCCGGGACAATTCCACGACAGTGGCGCCCGGAACTTTTGGCGAATTGTATTCCGACCTCGTTTCCAACCGCCAGGCCGCAACGATTCACGAGCAGCACATCTTCGGCCCTAATTTGCTGAACGTCGCCCAAATCGGCGCCACTCGCGCCGTAGGAATCCAGGGCAAAGTCGATCACATCGCCGGCCCATATCAGTCTGTGATGGCCGATCACCAATACGCATTCGAGCCGGGAGGCTATGCCGGGGACATTCAGAGCATTCCAGGGGTCACCAGCTTTTTGGGCGCTCCAACGGCGGAAGGGTACATCCCCTCGAGCCGCGCGCTTTATTGGACAACGTATCAGGGCGGCGACTACGTGGCCCTCATTCACGGCATTCATTCGATCAGGTTCGGAGGCCAGTTTGAGCGAATGCAGGACAATGAAGTTTCCGCCAGCAACATCAACGGCCTTTTCCGCTTTGATTCCCTGGCGCAATTCCTGACCAATGAGCCCTCCCTCTTTTCGGGAACGGGAACTCCCCTGCCGCTCGATATCGGAATTCGCCAGACACTGTTTGGGGCTTTCGTCGAAGACGACATCAAGCTGCGGAAGACGCTGACGGTGAATGCAGGACTTCGCTACGAAATGGTGACCGTGCCGAGCGAATCGCACGGCCTCACGTCGGTGCTGCCCAGTTTGGGATTTCCGAATCCGCCGGCGCCCGCCGCGCAGCCGATCTGCGGAATAAGCGCGCCGGGCTGCGCAGGCACTGGGCCTCTTTTCAAAAACCCCACTCTGCGGAACTTTGAGCCGCGCCTCGGATTTGCCTGGAACCCGCATTCGGGCAAGACACTGTTTCGTGGCGGCTTTGGGATTTTTGATGTGCTCCCGCTGCCCTATGAATTCACACTCACCTTTCAACGAGCCGCGCCGTTTACGCGAACCATTGTCGGCGTAAATCCGCCACCAGGTTCGTTCACCATGGACCCAACGCTGGGATCCCTGGCTTATCAGCAATTTGTCGGGCAAACGGACACGAATCTTGCATACTACGCGGATCCGCAGCCGAAGCGCGATTATGTGATGCAATGGAACCTGAGCGTGGCGCGCGAGCTGAGTTCCACGCTGGCGCTGACGGTCGGATATGTGGGATCGCGGGGAGTCCATCTGCCCTATCGCGTGGACAACATCGACATGGCCATTCCCACGCTTACGTCCGCGGGCTACCAGTGGCCCTGCGGACCGGACAGCAACGGCAACGCCTGCGCCGCGGGCTTCCTGCCGAGCGGGACGCAAGCCTCGCCGGCCCCGAACAGCAAGCTGAATCCGAATTTCGGCCGCATCGACGCCACGCTTTGGCAGGCGAATTCGTTCTATCACGCCATGCAGGTGGATCTGGCCAAGCGCGTGAGCCACGGCATCCAGTTTCACACCGCCTACACTTTCGGCAAGAGCATCGATACGCTGTCCGCGTCCGAAGCCGATGACTCGTTTCCGAACGGCCTGTTCAATCAACTGTTTTTTGACCAGCGCACGACGCGCGGTCTTTCCGACTTCAACGTTGCGCAAACCCTGGTCCTGAGCGCCACGTGGGAAATTCCAGCGCCGGCCAAGGGCTCCCGGCTCCCGGAGTGGGCTTTCGGCGGGTGGCAGCTTGTGGGCTTGTACAAGGCCAGCACGGGCCAGCCGTTTACCCCGATTATGGGCGGAGATCCAGTCGGGACGCTATTGGATGAAACCGGAGAAGTACCGAGCATCGTTCCCGGCTGCGATACGGTTAACAAGAATTTCAAAAAGGACAGCACGCCCATCTACGTCAACATTAATTGTTTCACACTGCCGAGTGTGCCGACCGCGTCCTTGGCATCGCTGCCCTTTTCGTGCGCTCCCTTTGCGGGCGCCGCAGCGCTTCCGCAAAGCGGCCAAACGTACTGCGCCAATCTCCGCGGCAACCTCGGCCGCAATGCAGTCATCGGGCCGGGGCTTTCCAAGCTGGATTTCTCCGTGTTCAAGAACAACTATATCCGGCGCATCTCGGAAAGCTTCAACGCGCAATTCCGCGCGGAGATTTTCAATATTTTTAATCGCGCGAACTTCGGCTCGCCCACCGACAATTTGGCCGTGTTCGACCAAAACGGCGTCCCGCAAGCCCAGACTGCCGGACTCCTGGATTCCACGCAGACCACGTCCCGCCAGATTCAATTCGCGCTGAAATTAATCTGGTAAGTAGCACAGGCACTCTTGCCTGTGCGGTTTTCTAAGCCTTCGCGCGGCAAGAACGCCACCATCGGTAGACAAAACCGCACAGGCAAGAGTGCCTGTGCTACTTCACCCGATCTGCGACAGTTTTCCTGCACGAAACTTGGCGGCCTGAAATTCGCACGCTTTCTTGTTCCCGGCTATACTTGGATTTACTTTCCAAACCGTCGGAGAGTCGGAACTCCGATTCCGGGGACTCATAGATGCAAGAGTGGCTGCCAAGATCGATTTCCTGTTTGAAGGACTATAGCTGGCACAAATTCGCCGCCGACGCTCTCGCGGGAGTCACGGTGGGTCTCGTCGCGCTGCCGCTGGCGATGGCGTTCGCGATCGCTTCGGGGGTTGCGCCGCAGGCGGGATTGTATTGCGCCATCGTCGCGGGGTTCCTGATCTCCGCGCTGGGCGGATCGACGACGCAAATCGGCGGTCCCACGGGCGCGTTCGTCGTGGTCGTCTTCGGCATTGTGACGCGCTACGGCCTGGACGGCTTGTTCATGTGCACGCTCATGGCGGGGGTGATGCTCGTCATTTTGGGCGTCACCGGCCTCGGCACCGCTGTGAAATATATTCCGCGCCCGGTCGTGGTGGGATTCACGAACGGCATTGCGGTCATCATCGCCAGCACGCAGATCAAGGATTTCTTCGGCCTCAAAGTGGATAAAGTTCCCGGAGAATTTCTGGCGCGCATGGAAACTCTCGCGCGGAATTTTCACACGTTTTCTCCATTGGAAACCAGCCTCGGCGTGTCAGCCCTGATTGTGATCCTGATCTTCATGCGCTTTGTGAAGCGCGTGCCGGGATACATCGTCGCGCTGTTTGCGGGCACGGCGCTCGTGGTTTTGCTGAAGCTGCCCGTGGAAACAATCGGAACGCGCTTCGGCGGCATCCCCTCCGGCTTCCCGGGAATCAAAATTCCGCAGTTCCGCTTTGATTTGCTGCGCCCGCTGATTTCTCCGGCGATCACGGTGGCCATGCTCGGCGCGATTGAATCGCTCATGTCCGCCGTCGTTTCCGACCGCATGAGCGGCACCAAGCACAATCCCAACGTGGAGCTCGTCGGCCAGGGCATCGCCAACATCATGTCTCCGCTCTTCGGCGGCCTGCCCGCCACCGGAGCGATAGCGCGAACGGCCACCAACATCCGCTCCGGAGCAAAAACGCCGGTCGCGGGAATGATGCACGCGGTAACGCTCTTGGGGATTGTGCTTTTTGCCGCGCCGCTCGCGCGATTCATTCCGCTGTCGGTGTTGGCCGCGATTTTGCTCGTCGTCTCCTACAACATGGGCGAATGGCGTGAAATTCCCGAGCTGCTGAAACTCTCTCCGCTCGACATCGGGACGTGGCTCGTCACGTTCTCGCTCACTGTGTTCGCGGATTTGACGGTGGCAGTCGAAGCGGGAATGATCCTCGCGGCCCTCGTGTACATCCGCAAGGTCACGGCCACGACGACAGTTTCGCAAGTCACCGACGAGTATCTCCGCGAAGGCCACGTGCACATCCTGCAGCACAAGGAAATTCCGCCGTACGTGACCATCTTCCGCATCCACGGACCTTTTCTTTTTGGAGCGACCGATAAAATCGACGAAGTGATCCAGCGTATTCCGGAGCTGCCTCCCATCCTCGTGCTTCGTCTCCGAAACATGACGGCCATCGACGCCACCGGTTTGCAGGCCATCGAGAACCTGGCCGATGCCGTGCACAAATCCGGCCGCGGCCTCATCCTCTGCGGCGCGCGCGAACAGCCCGCCCGCCTGATGCATCAGGCCGAATTTGAAGAGCACGTCGGCGCCGGCAACATCAGCCCGAGTATTTCAGTGGCCCTGGAACGGGCCAAGGCCCTCTATCAGGAGATCGAGCAGCGCAATCTTCTGGTCATAAGCGAACGCGCGGACAACAACAGCGCATTGCGGTAGCGTTCTGGCCGAGCTCAAATGATTGACAGGATCAGCTGGAATCATCTCCTGCTGAGGTTTCCCCACACGAGTTCTCCTCGTCCGAGTTCTTTGATGGACCTCCCATTGGCTAAGAAAGAGGAGAAACCAACTTGATCGAGGAAGGGCGACAACCTCCGTTTGCGGTAAATCGGTTCTAGTAGCTTTTCGTACTTGACCAAGATATTTCGATTCGTGTCCACCACAATTAACCTGTAAAGATTGTGGTTTTGTGACAAAGCTAGTGCGATGAGATATCTGAAAAATGAATCTGTTTCTCGCATCGAGTAGCCGATGACACAAATTCTGGATGCCTGTTCGAGCGCTTCCACTGCCTCTGACCACACTGGCCTCATGATGTCAGCGTATTCACTCTTATCCCAAGAAGGAGGAATGAGCAAAGGCTGCAATGTTGGCGCATGGCACTTCTCGCATTCGAGTAGGCTGAGTTCAGACGACACGCCGAACATGTCTCGAGACAAAACGACCAAATGTTGACTACATTTTGTGCAGACACCCCAGTTCGTGGACCCGTGAAGCTTAAGGACAGAGCAACTTTGCACCCCGGGCTTCGCCGCGCCGACAACAGTTCCGCCTTGGGGGAGACAATACTCAGGGACGACGCCCACCTTGTAGAGCGCGTCCTCAAGCAAAAGATCATAGTTAAATGTTATGAAGGTATTCACGCGTGATCCTTGCAGGTCAGGGTCATCCAAAAGTCCACTAGCGAGCCCTGCAAAGTAGACGTACGGATCAGCCGCCAGCATGTCATCCGAATAGCCATCCGGCCTATAAAAACTTGGAGGGTATTCACCCCTTTTTCGGAGTATTTCTTTGTTCACCTGAAAATCTATCTCACCTACTCGCTGAGAGCGTGTCGCTAGTTCAAGCGTCTTCGCTATAACATACACCGTGCTCGTTCGTGTCTCAGCGCTCTCATGTGAAAGCCGATGGGAAATCTCTACCAGCCCGAAGAGTTCCTCAATGTTGTCTAGGTCGCGTTTGACCTTCTCGCGCGCTTGCGACATTTTTTGCTTAAAATCAAGAAATCTCTGAAAATGTTCCCGCTCTCGCTTGTCCAGCTTCGAACCCGGATCGTCGAAGTAGACCCGTGAGCGGTCGATGAAATCATGGATCAGTGGAAGCCCAGCAGGTGCTGAAAAACCGGCCCCAAGTATATAAACGTTGCGGTCTCGAACCTCTCGCATGAGGTTATCCACCTTCTTGACGAGTCATTCCTCTCTCGGGCTCCGAACGAAACTGCCGGTTGCGGTTGTCGCCGCGTGCCCCCTAACCGCATGTGCGCGGAGCCCACAAGGAGGAAGTAGCGCTTTGCTAGGAACATATCACAAGGCGAGTGGCCCGGGATTTGAAAGGTTTTGAATTGGCCGGTGCCCCAGTCTTTGGTCTTCGAAGGCTGGGGCTCTTGAGCTTGATTCTTACGGACCGGGTCAGCGCATCCGACCGATCCGGGCCCTTCGTCGTCCAGGATCAGAAATTAAATCCGACGCCAAGCGAAAGTACGGGAAAGAATCGATACGGATTGACGTCGTTCTGGATTTTTACTTGTTGGGCTTGAATGTTGGCTTGCACGGTCGGATCGCTGGAAACGGCCCGGCAAGTCGTTCCCGTCGTGTCGCAGACATTTCCAGCCAGATTCAGCGCCACCCGCGCGGATCCCTGGTAGGCTCCTCCAACTTCAAAGAGAAAACTGTAGTGCCTTCCGTTTCGCGGGATCAGGTTGCCGATGCCCAGCATGATCGAGGGCGACACTTTTACGAAATCCAGTTTCCCGGTGCCTGTGACTGGCGCGTTCGGGTCGCTTTCATACGACGTGCCGCCTACCGAGAACGTCTGCCCGCCCGGGACCGCCGCGGTCGCCGTCAATTGGTTGCCGTTGTAGAACAGCATGCCCGGGCTGATGTGAATGCCGCCGAGCAGGAACCAGTCCAGGTGGGCCTCCGCCGATTGGAATTGCAAGTGGCCATCGTATTGAATTCCGTCATTGGTGATGGGCCGGCTGTATCGGAACATGTTGAATCCGCCGCGCAGGTTAAATTTTCCGGCCAGCGGCGTGGCCACTTCGATCCCCGCGCCCAAAGTGGAAATCTTCACTCCAATCCCAATTCTGGAAAAAGCTTTCTGCCCAGCCTCTTTCGTCCCTGCTCTCGCTGGCTCGCTGCCGGCAACTTCTTCCGTGTCCGACGCAGTATCGTCCGTCTGGGTCTCCGCCATATCCATGGACTTCGGCAAAATGGTCGCAGCGAACAGGTCGTTCTGGGTCGCATGAGCAACCTCTGCTCCCCGGCCCTCCGGCGTATTGGCAAGACTCGATTGAGCGAAGCAGACTCCCCCACATGCAGTCGCGAGAGATAGCGTTAGAGACGCCATCCAGAGCGCCAGTTTGATTCTCATCTTCCCCTCCCCCTTTGAACCAGAAACCGTGATTTAGGCCGTAATCTGAGATAAACACAGAACATAGACCGACATGCTGAGGTCGTGACTGAGCCTCAATCCAATATCATCGGTAGTGCGCTTGAATGACATTAGTATCTAGGCAACTCGGCTGGTTCACTTGGCCTCTTTGGCGAATAAATGGGGAGCGCACTAGGGAATTCAGGGGAGGGAAAAGAAGTTCACTTGAAAGTGGGTCAGGGCGGAGCAGGGGCGCCTGAGCCTCGTTGAGATCAAAAATCAACAAGTTTTGTAGCGCCCGCCTTCAGGCGGGCACCTTCGAGCCGAGAAGATGCCCACCTGAGGGTGGGCGCTACACGAACCTAAACCGTGCGCCGTTATGGCTCGGCCGTTAACTTCAATTTCTCATCCAGCTGGGCAAGCGGCGGCTGCCCCGGTTCGGGCGGCTGATTCACGTAGACTGTCTTTCCACCCGTCTCTGCAAAAACCCAGATCGAATTGCCGGGAAGGCGTTCGCGAACGTCCTGGAGGTGTTCCGCCGAGACGACCAGGAAGACGCGCTTCGATCCTTCCCACAGGCGGGAAAAATCCAGGTCGTCAAAGAACCGCTTCGGCGCGTCCGGATAACGCGAACCGAACTCCAAATTGCTTCCGGTCGCGTTGTACAGCAGCACGCCCCGATGGGAATAGAATGCGATGCCAGGAGCGACGCGAATGTCTCCATAGAGCGCAATTTGATCGTCCGGCTTCAGGGACTCGTCGATCTTCAAAGCCAGCGACCGGGATGAAAGCGTCGGATTCAAAACGTCGTGGGCGATGTGCGCCGCCACAATAAATCCGACCATCCCCAGCGCCAGGGCGATGGTCGGGAGCCACTGAATGCCGCGTTCCCGCAGGGCCCACGCCACCACAAACGCGATGAGCACGGAAAGCGAAGAGAGAATGATAGGGAGCCGCAGGTCGGCCACCGACTCCGGCGTCAGGTCGAGCAAGTGAACCATGCCGGTCAGATAATTTTCCGGGCTGCGCAGTTCGAGATGGTTCGCAACATCGCTTGCCGCGGCAATGTGCATCGTCCCCCAGAGAAAGTATCCGGCAACCAGGGCCAGCACCACGGCGAGCGCCGCCAAGGCGCGCTGCACGGGCTTCAGCCACTTCTTGTCGGCTTCCTCGGCATGCGCGATCCCGAGCCCCAGCAGCAGGGCCATCGCCGGCCACGCGCCGAAACTGTAGTATTCCAGCCGCGACCCGCTTTCCACGGTGAAGAACAGCAGGATCACTCCCGCCCAGGCAAACAGAAGCAGCCGGGCTTGCGCGCTCGGATCGGTGGCCTTGCCCCAATCGCGCGGAGGCCAGGGCAGTTCGCGAAGTGCGAGCGGGAAGAAGAAGCTCCACGGAAACAGCCAGACCAGATGCGCGCTCCACCAGGCCCACAGCGGCACAGCGCCGTAATCGTGCGGCAGGCGCGTTCCCAGGGCGCGATTGATGTGTTCGTTGATGAAATAAGCCCAGAAGAAACCCGGCGTGCGAATCGCCGCCAGGATGTGCCACGGCGCGGCGAGGGCCAGAAAAACCGCGGAGCTGGAGAACAACCGAAGCTCGCGCCAGCGATGCCAGCCGCGCGTCATCGTGATGAACGCCGCAATACCCAGGAGAGGAAACAACAGGCCAATCAGCGAGCGGGTCATGACAGCGAAGGCGATCAAGGCTGCGGCGCCCCAATAGCCGATCCGCGTGTCCAGGCTGCCGGTCCAGGCGCGCAAAAATAAGTAAAACGTTCCTTCAAATGCAAACGTGTAGAGCGCCTCTGGGATCATGTTCCGCGTATAAAGGAACATCCCCACGCTCGTGGCCGCGGCCAGCGCCCCATAAAGCCCCGCGCGCTGTCCGAAAAACCTGCGCCCGAATTCGAAGGTCAGCAGGACGATCCCGACCATGGCGAGCCCGACGGGAAGCCGAGTCGCGAATTCCGTTTGCCCGAGCAATTTGTAGCTTGCGGCCACCAGCCAGAAGTGCATGGGCGGGCGGATCAGGTAGCGGACGCCATCCATGTACATGACCACGTAGTCATGCCGCGCCAGCATTTCCTGTGAAACCATGGCATGGGCGGCGTCCACATCCTCGTCATCCAGCGCGGGGCGTCCGGCCGTGCCAATGTACAGCCCTGCAGACAGCACGAGCAGGCACAGGAACATCCACCACGCGCTCATCCTTCCACTTGGCATCATTTATTCCTAAATCGTGCGTAAAAAACAGTCATTCTAGCATAGCCGTCCAGAGCCTTTGAAAACCCGTTGAAATTAGAAAACCTGACTGCCCTAGGCTCACTGTCCTTCTTCTGTCCATCCGAGCAGTTGTCCGATTGGCTCCTCAATCTTAATCTTCTTCGTAAGGTTTGACGAAGTAAGGTTTGACGGATGCCCCTTGAGCGGCATGGTATGGCGCCCAGTGGGCTCGTTGGACCAGCCCAGTGGAGGAATTCAACATGATCCAGGTCGAGGCATTCCAGGAATTTCGCACCGGCCTCACATTTCTGCGCGGAGGCGATGCCAACAAGGCGCTTCCCCACCTCAAGTGCGCTCTCGAAGAAGAACCCTCCAATCCATTCTATATTTCCTATATGGGAGTGGCCATCGCGGCGACGGAGCAGAAATGGGCCGAAGCGGAGGAACTTTGCCGTTCCGCCATACGCATGAGCCGGCGCCAGGCGCAACTTTATTTGAATCTTGCCGAAGTCTACGTGGCCGCTGACCGCAAACAGGACGCCGCCGATACCCTGGTTCGCGGGCTGCGCTACGCCCCGCACGACCAGCGTTTGAAAATTGCCCTCGATCGGCTGGCGATCCGCCGCCCTCCCGTGCTGCCGTTCCTGCCGCGGGCGCATTCGATGAATCGAAATCTCGGCAAGCTGCGGCATCACGCGATGCAGGTCCTGGCGTCATTTTGAACCATGAAATTACAACTTCGATAATATAGATGGGCGAGCCGATTGCACCCGAGTACGCGCGGCGCTATCATGCGTTTCCCATGAAACGCAAACTTGGCCTGTTTGCCTACACCGAGGAAAGAAATTGTCCTCTGTGCGGCAGCGACCACGTGCACCGCACCAAGCGCGGACGCCTTCTGGAATTTTGGGTCCTCCTCTTTCTGCCCTATCGCCCCTACCGCTGCGGCAAGTGCCGGCAACGTTTCTATGGCCCCAAGAAATTGCCCAAGAGGGAAGGCCTCGACGAATTCGACGCGGAGTAAGACTCTGAAATGCTCTAGTGGCACAGGCTTTTTACCCTGAGCACTTTTGAAGGGCAGCCTGTGGGTTTCCATTTGGTCTTGGCTAGCGCGCGACGCCTGGGCAACCGAACGGACCCCCACAGACTGAAGTCTGTGCCACTTCCTTCTGTATAATGCCCGGCAATGGAATTCGATTTCAGAGCGATGCCGGGACGTCTGTTCGGCCCTGATTTCACGCCTCCCGGGTATCTGGCCGCGCGCTGGCTATTTCTCCGGGCGCTCGGACTGATATTTTTCTCCGCGTTTTATTCCCTCGTGTTTCAGATTCGCGGGCTCATTGGTCCGGATGGAATCCTTCCCGCGCGGGACTATCTCGTCCAGGTGGCGCGCGTTTTGGGAAGCGCGCGTTTCCGGTACGCGCCCACTGTTTTTTGGTGGTCGTCGAGCGACCGTTTTTTGCTGGCCGTTGTCGTCGCTGGAATGGTGGCGTCGCTTCTGCTTGTGCTGAACTTTTGCCCTCGCGGGATGCTGGCGATCTGCCTGGTCGCGTTTCTATCTTTCATCGCGGCGGCGCAGGATTTTGCGAGTTATCAATCCGATGGAATGCTTCTCGAAGCCGGCTTCATCAGCCTGTTTTTTGCGCCTTCGGGATGGTGGCCGCGATGGGGAGCCTCCGAGCCGCCCTCGCGCGCCAGCCGGTATCTGCTCGTCTGGCTGATGTTTCGCATTTATTTTGAATCGGGCATCGCAAAAATTCTGGGGCGCGATCCGGAATGGCGCGATTTCACGGCCATGGATCAGTATTATCAAAATGGCCCGCTGCCCACGTGGATCGCATGGTATGCGTACCAGTTGCCGCATGCGTTTCATGCGGCCACGGCCGTCCTGACGCTCGCGCTGGAGTTGGTCCTGATCTTCGCAATCTTTCTGCCGCGGCGTTCGCGCATCGTTTTGTTCTTCGCGATCACCGCCTGGCAGATCGGCATCATCCTGACCAGCAACTATGCCTTCCTGAATTACATTGTTTTGGTCCTTGGATTTCTGCTGCTTGACGATAAATTTCTAGTCAAGTTTTTGCCGCGGAGTTTGCGGCCCGCCGTCGCATCTTCACCTGAATCGCCGGTGACGGGGCCGGCCGAAGCGCAAGGCTGGCGGAGCCATCTTCGTCTCTGGGTGCAGGCAATTTTCCTGACATGGATTTTCTATGCGACGTCGGCTCTCCTCATCTTCATGATGTTCCCGGAGGCGCCGCTCCCGGCGGGCCCGGTTCGCGTCCTGGAACCGTTTCGCTTCGCCAACGAGTTCGGGCTTTTTGCCGTCATGACGCGCGACCGATACGAAATTGAATTCCAGGGCTCGCGCGACGGCCAGACCTGGACGCCCTACCCCTTCCGCAATAAGCCGCAAGACGTGCATGCGCCCCCGAGGATTTATGCCCCCTACCAGCCGCGCTTTGACTGGAACCTGTGGTTCGCCTCGCTGGGGAACTGGCGGCAGTATCCCTGGGTCATACAGGTTGAGGAGCGCCTCCTGTCCGGCGAGCCGGACGTGATTGCCCTGTTCGCAAGCGACCCATTCCCGAGGCATCCGCCCGAGCAGATTCGCGTGGTGCTATGGCAATATTGGTTCACCGACAGGACGGAAAAGCGCGAACAGGGTATCTGGTGGAAGCGCGAGCAGATTGGGCTATACGGCCCTACTCTCGAGCGCACGCCTGACGGGAAGATTGCCGTCCTGGAGATGCCGGACGCGCTTCAGATGCCACAGTAACCATATATATTTCAATAATATACACGGCTACAGAGCCAGGGGTTCGCAAACTCCCACGGCCGCCCTGCCAGGGGCAAAACACCTTAGTTCAACAGTCCTAGGACTATCGTCCCAACGCATCAAAAACCGTGGTCCTAAGGTTTCGGGACTGCCGTGCTATAGGCGCAGGCGGGCCCGGCTCCTAACCTAGACTCACGTCGCAGCAAGCCACCAGCGAGGCACCTGCAGCGTACTGAGGATAGCTAAAATGTTTCTCGCAATTGCCGTACTCCTGATCCATCCGCAGCTTGCCACCACACTACCTTTGTCGGCGGACAAGGCCGCGATGAACGCGCCCCCGGCGATCGCTGTTACCACCAGCGCAATGAACTTTGAAGATTCCGAGCCAACCGCGACCGCCTCCTTTGATGCGGCGACTGAGCCCGCAGTCGAATCCAACGAAACCCTGCCCGATGCTCCCGTGCCGATGCCGTTGACAACACCGGCGCCGATGGCGTTCCTGAAGTCGGGAAAGCCCATGACGGTGAGTGTTGCTCAATTGCGCGCCGAGAATCGCCGCAAGGAACTCATGTGGAAAGGCCTGGTCCTTGCTTCGAGCGGTGCCGCAACCTTTGACGCCTGGTCCACACGCCACGTCATCACGACGTCCGGTGCGCAGGAACTGAATCCCTTACTGAAGCCGTTCGCCGGCAACGCTTCGTTGTACGCCGCCATTCAGATCGGGCCGGCGCTGATGGATTTCGCCGGCAAGAAAATGATGTACAACAGGCACTCGTGGGTGCGCCACATGTGGTGGGTCCCGCAGAGCGCCAGCTTCGTCAGTTCCATGTTCTGCGGCGCGCACAATCTGGCTTATCACTAGACGCGCAACCCGTAAGCGGGGTCGCGAGAGTTTCTTCCCTCTGGCAAAAAGCGTGGCCGGGATACCCCCTCCCGGCCATGTTTTTTTGTAGGCATGTCCAGTGTTGCAGCGTTGCGGCATTCCCTGCGCTGCTGTACTATCCCCGCCATTGGAGGGCCTTAACATCGCCACGGCGGAAACTATCGTTGCGCCTGCATCGACCTCCATGGCGGCTGCGAACCCTGCGCGCCCCCCGCGGATGGTTTCGCTGGATGTGTTTCGCGGCGCGACTATTGCCGCGATGATTCTGGTGAACGACCCCGGTTCCTGGAGCCATATCTATCCCCCACTCGAACACGCGGAGTGGAATGGATGGACGCCGACGGATCTGATCTTTCCGTTTTTCCTATTCATCGTCGGAGTTTCCCTGACGCTTTCGTTTGCTTCGCGGATCGCGCGCGGACTCACGCGCCGGGCGCTCGTGATTCACGTGGTACGGCGCAGCGCCCTGATTTTCGCCATCGGATTATTTCTGAACGGCTTCCCCGACTTCGATCTCAGCTCCATCCGAATCATGGGCGTGTTGCAGCGCATCGCGCTCTGCTATCTCGTCGCGGGATTGCTCTACTTGGCAACGTTTCAGAGCGAGCCTGCCGCAGGTCGGCCCGCTCGCGTGCGGGCGAATCTTCGCGTGACGGCGGCCGTTGCAGTCGCCTTGCTCGTCGGATATTGGGCGCTGATGACGTTTGTTCCGGTGCCAGGCTACGGCGCGGGACATCTCGGCAAGGACGACAACCTCGGCGCATACGTTGACCGCACTCTCATGGGCGGACACTTGTGGTCCGAATCCGTGACGTGGGATCCCGAGGGATTTCTTTCCACGCTGCCCGCGATTGCGTCCCTGCTGATCGGAATACTCGCCGGCGAATGGTTGCGCTCGGATAGGCTTGCGGGCCGCAAAGCGCTCGGCCTCGCGGCCGCGGGACTCGCGCTCCTCGTCGCGGGGCGATTGCTCCATCCGTATTTTCCCATCAACAAAAATTTGTGGACGAGTTCGTTCGTGGTGTTTACCGGCGGCTTTGCGATGCTCGCGCTGGCCGCGTGTTATTGGATTGTCGATGTGCGCGCCTGGCGTGGCTGGACGGCGCCGGTCCTCGTCTTCGGCATGAATGCGATCCTGGCATACGCCCTCGCGGCTCTTGTGTCTGAGGTCAGCACCGATTTTGAGTTCCTCAAATTCCATGGCCATGAGACCACGTTGCACGGCTGGATTTACGACAAATTTTTCGTGCCGCATGCCAGCCCCGTTAACGCTTCTCTCGCATTCGCCGTCTTTTTCGTCCTCGTGATCTTCGTGCTTCTGTGGCCGTTCTACCGCGGAAAGTTGTTTCTGCGAGTCTGAATGGGTTGCCTGGGGCGCGTGGCCCAGGCTTTGAATTTGGCCTTCAGGTGCCCATCTGTCATGTTTCGTGATAAGTGGGCTTCTGAGTTTCGTTCCTTCATCGGAAACAACATTTCAATCTTTGGGTGTGGTTTGTCTTCAAAAGCCCCGCCCTTGAAACGCATCAAGGACTGGGCACTCCAAGTTCAGAATTTTAACTCCGAGTGGACGTACGGGAGTAGTATTAGACCGTAGAGCAAAAACAATCTTGTGCAATGCGAAAGGCCGGGCCACCCGTCTAAATTAGATGCGAGTCGCTGGGCGCAAGAGGCTAACATTATGGGAGTGGATTGCCGTCTTCGTTATATTTGTGGCTACCACCACAGGAGCGAAGGCTGCGGATCTTCCCAGAGTCTGGCAAAACGCCGCAACATACACGGCGATCCTATTTGCCTGCCTTTGTGTCGCCCTCCGAATCGCTTGGGGCCGTGGAAGATTCTGGCTGGCATTGGCCGTCGCTCTGGTCATGCACGGCACAACTATGTTCTTCGCTGTCCGAGAATTCCCTGCGACGGTAGCTCGGTACTTCCACGGTGTTCCCCAAATCGTCTTCGGCATCATAGAAGGCATGTTCATTTTGAGTTTCTTGTGGCGCGCTTCAACGAAAAGATGTTCTAGCGCTGGATAGCCTTCAGCAGACGGGTGAAACAGCCGTTTAGGTCGGGACGAGTGGACCGGGCCTTGGAATTGAAGTTCGAGTTCCTTATCGCTGTCTTTGAAGGGTACAGGCTGATTAGATGACGTTGTCGGCTCCTCCTTCCGAGTAGACTTGGTAGCGCTAACGACCAAGGCTCGGAAGAAAGGAGCCGAGCAATGAAGATTATAGGATGTGATTTTCACACACGCTACCAACAGATTGCCATGATGGATGAGGCTACCGGGGAGCTGATCGAGCGGCGATTGGATCACCAGAGCGGGGAGGCCCAGGCGTTCTACCGGGATTTGCAAGGACCGGTGCGGGTGGGCATCGAAGCGACGGGTCCGATTCGCTGGTTCGAGCGGTTGCTGGCGGAACTGGGCCACGAACTGTGGATCGGAGACTCGGCGAAGATTCGCGCCAGCGAAGTGCGCAAACAAAAGACGGATGAGCGCGACGCCCGGCTCATTCTGGATCTGCTGCTGGCGAAACGCTTTCCGAAGATCTGGGTACCCACGCCGGCCGAGCGAGACCTGCGGCAGTTGCTCTGGCATCGTCACAAGCTGGTTTGCCTGCGCACGATGCTGGGCAATCAACTGCACGCCCTGGCCCTGAGTGAGGGACTGTGCCGCAAGAAAAAGTTGTTCACCAAAAAAGGCCGCGTGGAGTTGGTGCACTTGGGGCTAGCACCGTGGGCCAGCCGGCGGCGCGAAGAACTTCTGAAACTGCTCGACCAACTCGAACCCGCAATCGCGGAGTTGGATCGCGCGGTTCTGGAAGAAGCCCAGCGCCGGGAAGATGCGGTGCTCCTGATGACCCATCCTGGCATTGGACCAGTGACCTCGCTGGCCTTTGTTCTGGCCATCGGTCCGATCGCTCGTTTCGCTCGCAGCAAGAAGATCGCCAGTTATCTGGGACTGAATCCGAGCGAGGACTCCAGCGGCGGACGGCGCAGACTGGGAGCCATCAGCAAACAGGGCAACACCATGGTGCGCTGGCTGCTGATCGAAGCCGTGTATCCCGCGGTGCGCAAAGATCCCGCGCTGCGGCAGGACTATCAACGTTTGAAATTCCGTAGAGGACACGCAGTGGCGAAAGTGGCCATCGCGCGCAAGTTAGCTGTGCGTATGTACTGGATGCTGCGTAGTGGAGCAGATTACGCACGGCTGGTTCGCAGGCAAGGCAGCCCGGGGGCCACCCTGATGGACGCAAGTTCATCGCTCGGCTGATTGGGCGCCTTGCTCCCGCGAGCGATCGCGGGGTCTGCAGAATGAATCATGGTCGGAAGCGATTGACCGAATAGATGGCTGGTGGAACCAGATTCCACCGCTAGATTTACGCAGCGAGCCTTGGTCAAAATGAAGGAAAGAGCAAAGGCCCTTTTAAGTAAGAACAAAAACGAGCTGCCCGCAGCTCATACACTCTACGTGTCTCTTGACAGAGCCGACAACGTCATAGACGGGTGGCCCGGGCTTTGTGGTTGAACCTGGGGTGCCCGTCCTCGCCGCGGCGAGGGCGGGGCTTTTGATTTGGTTCTCAATGCTTGCCTCAGTGCATGGGATCGACGCGGGCCGGACCACGATGGCTGATCGCATAGGATGAAGAACTTCTCGACGGCCTTTGACAAGCTGTTAATAAAGGCTCCCTTTTTTAACCATCCCGTAACATAGCCATCCTACGCGTCCGTGTACTATAGTGCGTTTGGTACCGGGCAAGGTCCAGCCGAAGCTTGGGAAGGTGCAATGAAGCGAGTTCTGCTGATCGAAGATGACCGGGACATTGTCGAGCTCGTTCGCTACAACCTGGAGCGCGAAGGTTTTCAAGTTGCCGCCGCGACCGACGGGGCCAGCGGCCTCGCCCAAATTCGCAAAACGCCGCCGGACATTCTGCTGCTCGACCTGATGCTGCCGAAACTTTCCGGCCTGGACATCTGCAAGGAAATTCGCCGTGACACATCGCTGAACCGGCTGCCGATCCTGATGCTGACGGCGCGGGGCGAGGAAGCGGACCGCGTGGTGGGCCTCGAAATGGGCGCGGACGATTATGTGACCAAACCCTTCAGCCCGCGAGAGCTCGGGGCGCGCGTGAAGGCCCTGTTGCGGCGCACTGAGCCCACGAATGAGCCGCGGCGCGTGATCGAAGCGCGCGGCTTGACGATCGATCCTTCCTCGTATCGCGTCGCGCGCGACGGCAAGCCGGTGACGCTCTCGACGCTCGAGTTTCGCCTGCTCTATTACCTGGCGACGCGTCCCAACCGCGTGTTCACGCGCGATCAGTTGCTGGACGCCGTGTGGGGCACCGAGCGCTTTGTGACGCCGCGCAGCGTGGACGTTTATATTCGCCGCCTGCGCGAAAAAGTCGAGGTCGATGCCGACCATCCCGCGTTCTTGAAAACCGTGCGCGGCGCGGGATACATGTTCGAGAGCGAAGGCCAATCCGAAAAACAGGAGTAAGTCTCCCTTGCGCGTAAGCCTATTCTGGCGGCCGGTTTTGATTTGCCTGGCGCTGGTGGCGGCGATTCTGCTCGCCGTGCAATGGACCTCCCCGGAAACCTTGCCGAAGATCTGGCTTGCCCTCGTTATCTTTCTGTTAGCCGCTGGACTCACGTTCTTCCTTTCTTCCCGCTCAATTACCTTGCGCATCCGCCGCCTAAAAGAATTCACGGAGCGCGCAGGGACGGGGGATTTCACACCGCTCGAGCGCGACCACGGCCATGACGAACTGGCGGAACTGGCCGACGCGCTGGGCCGCGCCGCCGCCGGGCTCGGTCAGACCATTCGCACTCTCACCGATGAACGCAATCGCTCGTCGGCGATTCTCGGCAGCATGGTCGAGGGCGTCGCCGTGGTGACGGGAGACGAACGCATTCTCTACTGCAACTGGGCATTCGAGCAGATCCTGGAATTGCCGGAGGGAAGCTCGCAAGGCAGGACGCTTGTGGAAGCCTTGCGGCAGGCCGACCTGATTGACCTGGTGCGGCAAGCCCTCTCTGGAGTGGAAGAACTAACCGGCGAGGTCGAAGTAGGCACGGTGCGGCGCCGGAATTTTAGCGTCACGGCCGCGCCCGTGCGCGCTGCCGGGGCGAATGGCGCTGTTCTGGTGCTTCACGACATCACGGAGTTGCGGAGGCTGGAGCGGGTGCGGCGCGATTTTATTGCCAATGTCTCTCACGAATTCAAGACGCCGCTGACCGCGATTCAAGGTTTTGCCGAAACGCTTCTGAGCGGCGCGCTGGACGACAAGGCGAACCGGAACCGCTTCGTCGAAATTATCCGCGACCACGCGCGCCGGCTGGCGCGGCTCACCGATGATTTGTTAAAACTCTCGCGAATTGAAGCGGGCCGCCTGGAGCTCGAAATCCGCCCGATCCGCGTGGAGGCGCTCGTGAACGGATGCGTCGAGACGGCGCGCCTCAATGCGAAAGCAAGAGGGCTGGAGATTCATGTCGACTTGCAGAAGAACACGCCGGCGGTTCGCGGGGATGGGGCGCAGCTTGGCGAAGTTCTGCAGAACTTGCTCGACAACGCACTGCAATACACGCCCTCCGGCGGGCGCATTGATGTGACGGCGCGTTCGAACGGGATGGGAGTCATTTTCACGGTTGCCGACACAGGGATCGGAATTCCGGAATCCGACCTGGAACGCATTTTCGAACGATTTTACCGCGTCGATGCCGCACGATCGCGCGAGGCGGGCGGCACCGGACTCGGACTCGCAATCGCCCGGCATATCGTGGAGGCCCACGGCGGCCGCATCTGGGTGGAAAGCGCCGTCGGCCAGGGCTCCCGCTTCCATTTCAGCATTCCCAGCGTTTCCTAGCGGACCGAGTTGCAGTTCTTCCTTCTACCTCAGAAGATGCGCCACCCGCCTATCGAACCAGACGTGCCTAGCCATTCCTGCTGCTGGCGTGGACTGCTGGCTGATCAGTTGCAGAACTGGCCAAGTTTCGGTTGGTATCCACTTTGAAGAGCGTCACGCTGGGTCATGAAGGCGCCGGGCTGCACCACTATGTAGTATGGATTGTCGGTGCAGTAATAGTATCCGCTGCCCTTGGAGGTCCACACCTGCACACCGACATGATTCTTGTCGATCGGGATCTGGACGTAGGCGTCTGGTTCAGGTTTTTCAGGTTTGTATCCCAGAAAAGTCTCTGCAAATCTGTCAAGCAACGAAGGTTGATCCGCTTGTGGTTCAGGAGTCGCGCTCGGAGCAGGAGGCGCAGGTAGCGGAAAAGTCTGAGCAGAATCGGCGCTGACGCTCGAAGCTGCCGGACGTGCTATGGACAGCTGCGGAGATCCGGCCTCCGCAGACTGGCGCGAGGAGCTTTCGATGTGGTCCACGGCCAAGGTAAAGATCAGAGCGAAAATCAACAAGCAAGCTGCTGGTATGGCGGCAAGCAAAATCTTTTGTTGGCTGTTTCCTCGCCTCCATGCAGCGAGGAGGGCCGGCGGAATCCATCTATCTACCGCGGTGGCTGCGGGCAAACTATCCGACGGGTTAGAAATCTGATCCTGAGAAGTGGTCTTAATATCTTCCGTTTTGCGAAGCGCAGTCTTGCCTGGGAATTCCGCGGAGGCCTTCGGCAGGGCCTTGCGCACCGGTGAAATTGGCTCCTTGGCAAGAACAATCTGGGTCGTATTGCCGGCCGCGGCCTGGAGCGGGCGCCGGATCGGAGACAGCTCTGAAGGCGGGTGGATTTGCGAAGGCTGCTCGGCCCGGAATGACTCTGGCGGAGCCAGTGAATCGGCATTGCGGCCTTGAGCGTTGGCGGCCAAGCCATCGGAAGGAACATTGCAATCTTGAATCGGGGAAACAATCTCAAGCCGCGGCGTGGCGGCGGATATTCCGCTTGCAGACTCCGCGGGCGCCGGCAACCGCGAATCGATCGCGCCTTCAATTGCACCCGAAGGAGGGTCCGCAGGCTTCGTTTGTGGGATAGGAAAAGCAGCGGAATACGAATGGGGGACGTACCCTACACCCGGCGCGAAGACTTCTGGCATCGCAGGCATGGGTTTTGGCGGCGGAAAGTCGTCCAACGGCGGAGCCTTGCTAGCCTCCTCTTGCCGCGCGATCCAATCTGCGATGATTTGCTTTTGGCTCGCGGGGAGATCCTTAAAGCAAATGCCGATCTCTTTTTGCGAGGCGCCTTGCCAGATAATCTCGCCGAGCAGATTCACGTCCAGCCCGGAACCGCGGAGGCGCACATTCAAGATCGTGTTTTTCTTGGCAGTCAGTTTCCTCGCAGCCTGACACGCCACTCCATCAATCCCGAGATTGATGATGATGCCTCCGTTGTCGGGGCCGAGGTGGACATAAACGATGGCGGACGCAGTATGCCGCGGGTTACGGCGGCGCTCATCCGGACGAGGTGCAGTCTGAGAGGAAGCGACTGGGTACACAAATATCCCCGGCGCGTCAATCGGGGACGAAGGTAGATTATAGACGCGTTCTAACTCGGCATTCTACCCCTACAGTCCTGCTTTCACAAGGGCCAGCCAAACGACAATGCCCGCTCTCCCTGTTGAAGGCGTTCGCGTTGTCTTCGCTAAACGACACCGTGGAAGCCACAATCGTTTCGCCGGATATTCACCCCGACTTCATCCTTCTGTCACAAAATCTGATTATGCTGGCCATGGCACGAAACTAGGCTGAAGGTGGAGCAATGGCGACCCCGGTTTCCAAAATGCAAACGATTTATCAGGACGTGCTGGCCAATTACCTGATTTCCATGGCGCGCACCGTGGAAAGCAGCGTGGGAAGCGCCCTCGACGCGCTCATGCGTCCCAATCTGGAAGCAGCGGCGGAGCTTTCGAGCCGGGTGTTTCTGGTGGAACCGCGCGTCAACGAAATGGAAATCTTGATCGACGACCACGCCGTCCGCATGCTGCGAACCGGGCTGCTCGATGACGAGGAAATCCGCCGCGTCGTCGCTTCCCAGAAAATTGCCAACGACCTCGAACGCATCGGCGATCTGGCCGTGAACATTTCCGAGCGCGTGATTTCACTGGCGGGAATGAATGTCAGCGAGACGCCGCGCGACCTCGAGCCGATGGCGGGCGCCGTCCGCGGGATGCTGGGCCGCAGCCTGGGCGCGCTCATTTTTCGCAATGTGGTCCTGGCCGGTGAAGTGCTCGAGGCGGACGATGTGGTGGACCGCTATCGCGACCAGATATTCGAGCACTTGCTCAACCGGATGACCGAAGACGGCCGGCAGGCCGCGCCGCAGCTTCAATTCGTGCTGGCCACGCGGTACCTCGAGCGCATCGCGGACCACGCCACGAACATTGCCGAGGACATTATTTTCTGGGTTCGGGGCCTTGACGTGCGTCACGGGCGCTCACGGATCGTTATCGAGGAAGCCAACTATCCGGAGCAGAGAAGGTAAATTGCGCTGCACAATTTTGGTGCAGAAAAGCGATCTTCGTGTTGCAACCCCACCCCGGGCCGACGCTCCCCTGGCGTCGGCCCATCTCCCCTTTCTTTGCAGGCGCCACAAAATAGGGCAGTTATAAGGAGTCGACGATTTTATGCCGGCCTCATTCCCTTGTAACACGGCTGTAACAATTCAGGGTCACAATTCAAGACGACTTCCAGGAGAAAAAATGCGAATCGTAAAAGTGCTGACCGTGCTTGCAGTTCTGCTGGCCGTTGCCACGTTTGCCGCAGCCGAAGGGCAGGTCTTGTTGAACGCCGCTGGCGCGACGTTCCCCTATCCGATGTATTCCAAGTGGTTCGACGTTTATCATCAAGCTCATCCTGGCGTTCAGATTAACTACCAATCGATTGGTTCAGGTGGCGGAATCCGCCAGCTGATTGATAAAACCGTTGACTTCGGCGCCTCGGACGGCCCAATGAATGACGACCAACTCAAGCAAGCCAGTGTTCCGATCCTTCATTTTCCTACGGTCCTGGGCGCTGATGTGCCCAGCTATAATGTGCCCGGCCTTTCCGCGGAATTGAATTTCACTCCAGAAGCGATCGCAGGAATCTTTCTTGGCAAGATTACCAAGTGGAATGATCCGGCGATCGCATCGGCGAACCCCGGCGTGAAGCTGCCCTCCGACGATATCGTTGTTGTCCACCGTTCCGATGGCAGCGGCACGACCTACATCTGGACCGATTATCTCTCCAAGATCAGCCCCGAGTGGCAATCGAAAGTCGGCAAAGCGACATCAGTGAACTGGCCGGTGGGATTGGGGGGCAAGGGTAATGAAGGCGTGGCGGGGCTAATCGAGCAGACTCCGGATTCCGTTGGTTACATCGAGCTGATTTATGCCATCCAGAACAAGATTGCTTATGGGCGCGTGAAGAATTCCTCAGGCGCGTTTGTGAAGGCGGACTTGGCCAGCGTTTCGGCGGCAGCCGCGGCGGCGTCGAAGTATATTCCCGATGATTTCCGCGTCTCGATCACGAACCCCGAAGGGAAAGCGGCCTACCCAATCGCGAGCTTCACCTGGCTGCTGATTCCCTCGAAGTTCAGCGATGCCGGCAAGCGCGATGCCGTGAAGGATTTCCTGAAGTGGATGATGACGGACGGACAGCAATACTGCGAAGGCCTGTCCTACGCGAAGCTGCCCAAGGAAGTTGTCACCAAGGAAATGAAAGCAATCGCTCAGATTCAATAATAGTTTGGCCGAGGAAGGCGAACAAAGCGAAAATGGCCACGACACCGAACGCGGCAACGCCCACGGAGTTCACAGCGACTCCGCGGTCGTTTCTGCGCCGGTGGACCGGTGGGGATGAAATCGCGCACCTCGTTACGATGATTGCGGCGGCGACGATTCTGCTGATTGCCGTCCTTCTGGTCTATCAGCTCTGGGTTCTTTCGGCGGAAGCGCGGACCAAGTTCGGTTGGGGCTTCTTCGTCACGAAAACCTGGGATCCGGTCGCCGGCGATTTTGGCGCGCTGCCATTCATTTACGGCACGCTGGTAACATCGGCGGTTGCGTTGCTGATCGCGGTTCCTCTCGGCGTGGGAGCGGCTATTTTTCTTGCCGAGCTCGCCACTCCGAAGCTTTCCTCTTCCCTCACATTTGTCAGCGATCTGCTGGCGGCGGTTCCGAGCGTGATTTACGGTTTGCTGGGTGTGTTCCTGCTGGTGCCGATCATGCGGACCACCATTCAGCCGGCGTTGAAAAAGTCGCTGGGATTTCTGCCGCTGTTCCAGGGTCCGTCGTACGGCATCGGCTTTCTGACCGCGGGAATCGTTCTCGCCATCATGATCGTGCCGTTTGTGCTTTCGGTGTCGCGCGAAGTTCTTCTTGCGGTACCCCGCGATCAGCGCGAGGCGGCGCTGGCGCTCGGCGCAACCAAATGGGAATCCACATGGAAAGTGGTCGTGCCGGCGGCAAGGATCGGCATATTCGGGTCCGTGTTTCTCGCGCTTGCCCGCGCGCTGGGCGAAACCATGGCCGTTACGATGGTCATCGGCAACAATCCCAAAGTTGCTGCGTCGCTTTTTTCGCCGGGATATTCGATTGCGGCGGTGCTGGCCAATGAATTTTCAGAGGCCACGGGCAATCTATATTTGAGCGCCCTGATTGAACTCGGGCTGGTGCTGTTCCTGCTTACGTTTGTGTTGAATGGGCTGGCGCGACTCTTGATCGTGGTTACGACGGCGCGTGGCAGCGGAGTGTTGCCGACATGAGCTTCCGATTGATGTGGCGGAAGTCGCTAAATGTGGCGATGCTCTCGCTCACCGGCGTGTGTGTGTTGATTACTGTCTCGGTTCTGTTTTTCATTCTAGGCTATCTTGTGTATAACGGCGGAAAAGATCTCTCCTGGAATTTCTTCACGCGGCTGCCCGCTCCCGTGGGTGAAGCAGGCGGTGGAATGGCCAATGCCATCCTCGGCAGCATGAAGCTTCTCCTCCTTGCGGCTCTATTCGGGGTTCCCATCGGTTTGCTCGGAGGAGTTTACTTGGCGGAATTCGGCGGACGGACCGTTCCATTTGTCGTGCGGTACACTGCGGATCTGTTGAATGGCGTACCATCGATCGTGATTGGTATTTTTGCCTACGCCTTGGTTGTAATGCCCATGCATCACTTTTCAACTCTTGCCGGCGGATTTGCGCTTGGGATCATGGTGATTCCCACGGTACTTCGCAACACGGAGAGTTTTCTGACGGACGTACCGCGATCGCTGCGTGAAGGAGCCTTCGCGATGGGCGCCAACAAGTGGAAGATGGTCGCGACGGTCGTGCTTCCCGCAGCCTCACGCGGAATTCTGACGGGCGTATTGCTTGCCCTGGCACGAGTAGCGGGAGAGACAGCCCCGCTGCTCTTCACCGCATTCGGCAATCGCTTTTGGAGCCCCGGCTGGAATCAGCCGACGTCGTCGCTTCCGGTTGTGATATACACCTATGCAACTGGTCCGTACGAAGACTGGCACCGGCAGGCGTGGGCGGCGGGACTCGTGCTGCTTGGATTGGTACTCATAACTAACATTCTGGTTCGCGCGTTTTTGACGCGCGGGACCGCATATGAGAGGACTTGACGATGAGTTCCGCCTTCCCACTCATGGCGAATTCGGGGGCTGCCGCAGCGTCCTCCACGGATAAAACTTCTGCGCACACTCCTGCTATGACCACATCAGGCGCCAATACGCTGCGAATGAAAGTCACGAAACTCAATTTCTACTATGGCAAGAACCATGCCCTGCACAATGTATCGATGGACGTGGCCACCAACAAAGTGACGGCTATGATCGGACCCTCGGGCTGCGGCAAATCGACCCTGCTGCGGACGCTGAACCGGATGCACGAAACGCTACGCCATACGCGCCTGGAAGGGGAGATTGCCCTGGATGGCGTGAATATCCTCACGCTGGATGTCACCAAGTTGCGCCGCATGGTCGGCATGGTGTTTCAGAAGCCCAATCCATTTCCCAAGTCCATCTACGAAAACGTGGCCTACGGCTTGCGAATCAACGGGCATAAGGGACGCCTGGACGACGCGGTGGAGAAGAGCCTGCGCCGCGCCGCTCTGTGGGACGAAGTGAAGGACAAGCTGCACAAGTCCGCCTACGCGCTCTCAGGAGGCCAGCAGCAGCGTTTGTGCATCGCCAGGGCGCTGGCAGTCGATCCTGAGGTACTTTTGCTGGATGAGCCGTGTTCCGCGCTCGACCCGGTGAATACCGCGAAGATCGAGGAGCTATTGTTCGAATTGAAACCGACCTGCACCCTGGTGATCGTCACGCACAACATGCAGCAGGCCGCGCGCGTGAGCGATTCGACCGCGTTCATGCTGAATGGCGACCTGATCGAGTTTTCACCGACGGGGCATATGTTTACCACGCCTTCGGATCCCCGCACCGAGGCGTACATCACGGGCCGCTTCGGATGAGGCTCGTTGAAACTTCCCGTACCGTGCAGGCGGTGCTAGAGAGAGGACGTTAGAGAATGGAACGCCATTTCGAACGCGATTTGGAAGAACTCAAAGAGCGGCTGCTGTGGATGGGCAGCCTGGCCGAGCGAGCCGTGCACCAGGCGGTTCATTCGGTGCTCGATGCGGACGAAAAGCTCGCGGGGACCGTGCTCAGGGAAGAGAACGCCATCAATGAGCTGCAGATTGAGATCGACGACCGCGTGGTGCAATTGCTCGCGCTGCAACAACTCATGGCCGCCGACCTCCGCTTTGTTCTGGCCATTGCCCGTATTAACAACGATCTGGAAAGAATCGGCGACCAGGCGGTGAACATCGCGCATTCCGCGACGCGCATCGTACGCCATCCGCGCGTGAAGCCCTATGTGGATCTGCCTCGGATGGGCGAGCTCGCTGAAAAAATGATGCGCGACAGCCTCGATTCGCTCGTGCGCCGCGATATCGAGCTGGCACGCTCGGTGCTCGCTCGCGACGACCAGGTGGACCAGCTCCGCGACCAGATTTTCCGCGAGTTGCTCAGCTACATGATGGGCGACTCTTCCGTCGTATTTCCCGCGTTTGAGCTGATCCTGGTGGCCAAGAATCTCGAGCGCATCGCCGACCATGCCACGAACGTCGCCGAGGATGTGATCTACATGGTCGCGGGAAGCGACGTGCGGCATCCCGCGGTTGACCGCAATCCCGCTTGAACAGGTTTTAGTAGCACAGGCTTCAGCCTGTGGGGGTTAGTCCTTCAAGGACCAAAACCCACAGGCTGAAGCCTGTGCTACTAAACGCCCAACTCCCCAGCATTACTGCTGAGAAATACCACCCGAATCGTTCATAATGCGGCCGTGTCGCAAACCAACAACAGTCCAATAGCGGCGGCACTTCCCGGCGGCGAAAACAACGAGCCGATTCTCGAAGGGCGCGAGCTTGAAAAATTTTACGCGCAGCCGGACGGCGGGCGCATCGAAGTTGTTTCCCCGACGAACATCAAGATCATGCCGGGGAAAATTCTGGCGCTGCTGGGGCCATCCGGGTGCGGCAAATCGACGCTGCTGCGGATTCTGACGGGGCTTTCGCGTCCCTCGGCGGGAGAGGTGCTCTGGCACGGGCGCAAGCTCGGTGACGAGCCGCCCAATGTCGGAATCGTGTTCCAAAGTTTTGCGCTGTTTCCCTGGCTGACGGTTCTGCAAAATGTCGAGGCGCCGCTCGAAGCGCGCGGTGCGCCGCCCGTCGAGCGCCACGAGCGCGCCCTCCGCATTCTGGACGCCGTGGGCCTCGATGGATTCGAGAACGCGTATCCCAAGGAACTTTCCGGAGGAATGAAACAGCGCGTGGGATTCGCGCGCGCGCTGGTGATCGAGCCGGAAGTGCTGTTCATGGACGAGCCGTTTTCCGCGCTGGACGTGCTGACGGCGGAGACGCTGCGCGGAGAATTGCTGGAGCTTTGGCACGATCGAAAAATTCCCACGCGCGCGATTTTCATCGTCACGCACAATATCGAAGAAGCCGTCGTGCTGGCCGACCGCGTGATCGTGCTGGCCAGCAATCCGGCCCGAATCCGCGAGGATTTTGAAATTACGCTCCCGCAGCCGCGCAGCCGCAAGTCCGAGCCTTTCGAGGACTTGGTCGATCACATTTATCGTGTTCTGACGCAGCCCGATGTCCAGCATGAAATGCCGGCGGAGATGAAGCCAACGCCCCCGCCTCCCGGCACCACCACGCCTACGCCGCGCTACCTGATGCTGCCGCACGTGCGCCCAGGGGGTATCGCCGGCTTGCTGGAAATCCTCGCGGACCAGGGGGGGCATGAGGATCTGCACCGGATGTCGCACCAACTGATGCTCGACTCGGACGATTTGCTCCCGATCGTGGACACCTGCGTCCTCTTAGGATTCGCGACCGTGGAACACGGCGACGCGGAAATCACCAAGCTGGGACGAGAGATCGCCACCGGCGACATTCAGAAGCGCAAGCAATTGTTTCGCGATGCCGTGCTCGCGCATGTGCCCGTGCTGCAGCAGATCGTTTCGGCCTTGCAGGCCAAGGCCGACGGCACGATGCCACTTGAATTCTTCCACGATTTGCTCGACGAGCACTTCAGCGACGACGAAGCGCGCCGCCAACTCGACACCGCCATTCAGTGGGGCCGCTACGCGGAATTGTTCGACTATGATTCCGTGAAGGGGCGGCTCAGCCGGACCATGCCGTGACCCTCGGCAAATCGCTCCGCCCATGAAAATGGAACCCATCCTCAGCTACCAGTCCATTCTGCGCGGCATTTCCGAACGGACGCGATGGAAGAGCACGTTCCTGGCGGACGTGTCTGTTTTCGCGGGGCTATTGGCGATTCTGTACGCGTTGTTTGCTTCCGGGCGGATTTGGTTCGCGCCCTTCACGCCAGTGGCGAACATTTCCTCGAGTCCCCGGGCGTTGCCGCTCTATGCGGCGTATTCTCTTGTGCGCATTGCCATTGCGTATGTTCTTTCGCTGCTGTTCGCGCTGGGCTATGGTCTCGCGGCGGCCAAGTCCGAGCGCGCGGCGAAAATCCTTCTTCCATTGCTCGATATTTTGCAATCGATCCCCGTGCTGAGTTTTCTTCCGGGAGTGATGCTGGCCATGGTCGCGCTTTTCCCCGGCAGGCAACTGGGCCTCGAACTGGGTTCGATCCTGCTGATTTTCACCGGGCAGGCGTGGAACATCGCGTTCAGTTTCTACGCTTCGCTGAAAGGGATTCCGCGCGAGCTGGACGAGGCTGAGCGCTTGTATCGCTTCAGCGAGTGGCAGCGATTCACTGAGTTGGAGCTGCCTTTTGCGGCGATCGGACTTGTTTGGAATTCGATGATGTCGGTGGCCGGCGGCTGGTTTTTTCTGATGGCGTGCGAAATGTTCGTACTCGGCTCGCGCGATTTCCGGTTGCCGGGGCTCGGTTCCTACTTGCAAGTCGCCGCCGGGGCCGGAGACACGCGCGCCATCGTGTGGGGAATGGCGGCGATGATCGCGGTCATCGTCCTGCTGGATCAGCTGGTCTGGCGGCCTGCGATCGCCTGGTCGGACAAATTCAAATTTGAAACAGTGGAAGGCGCGGCGCCGCAGTCGTTCGTGCTGACGGTGCTGCGCCGGTCCGGGGTCCTCGCCGCTTTTTATCGCAATGCGATATATCCCGTGGAAGAGCGCGTGACGCATGCCTTTGCGGCAAAGAAAACAGCCGCGCGCGAGGAGACGCCGTCAGAGAACCGTTACAAAAAATGGGCCGCGCGCGCCATCGGAGCGGCCATTTTGATCGCGATGGCCTGGCTTGCGTATCGCGCCCTGGCCACCATTGCGCATCTCGGCGGGCGGGAGTTGATCCTCCTCACGCGCGACGCCGGTCTCACGTTTCTTCGCGTAAACGCCTCATTGATTCTCGGCGCGCTCTGGGCCGTTCCGGTAGGCGTTTGGATCGGAACGACGCCACCGGTGGCGAAGATCGCGCAGCCTCTCGTTCAGATTGCCGCGTCGGTTCCAGCAACGGCGCTGTTCCCCGTGCTCTTGTTGCTGCTGATTCGCGCCGGCGGCGGCATGGGCATCGCCGCGATGGCCCTGATGCTGCTCGGCACGCAGTGGTACATCCTGTTCAACGTGATCGCGGGAGCGATGGCCATTCCGACAGACTTGAAGGAAGCCTCCAGCGTTTTTCGTTTCAGGCGCTGGGAGCGATGGCGGCGCTTGATCCTTCCGGCCATTTTTCCGTACCTGGTGACAGGAATGCTGACCGCTTCGGGAGGCGCCTGGAACGCCAGCATCGTCGCCGAATATTTTCATTTTCAGGGAAAAATACTTTTCGTGCGCGGGCTTGGAGCGGCGATCAGCCGGGCCACCGATTCCGGGAATTTGCCGGTCCTTCTGGCGGCAACGATGGTCATGTCGGTCATCGTTGTCACCATGAACCGCACGCTCTGGCAGAGGCTTTACCGGCTGGCCGCCACGCGCTTCAAACTGGAGACCTAGCTCGGGTGTCTCCGTGTTCTCGGTTTTCTCTGTGTCCTCTGTGTTTAAGTTTTTTCCGAAAGGCCTTCAACACAGAGGGCACGGAGACGCCAAGCTATGTTGATGGCAGTATTTAATCGTCACCTTACGGCAGATCGAGAAGCAGGAAATCCGCCGGCGTTGCGCTTTGATCCGGCGCAGCAGAGAGTTGCAGTTCGCGTTCGCTAAAGACGCGCGCCTGGTCTCCCGCGGCGAGCGTTTCACCGTTGAGCTTCAAATTTCCGTTGATCACGAAAAGGTAAGCGCGGCGGCCCTGTCCGAGTTTGTGTGTGACCGATTGGCCCGGGGCGAGGAGGGACGTATAGATGGTCGCGTCCTGGTGAATTTGAACGGTCGTCGAACTGCTGTTTCCGTTCTTGCCTGCGGGCACGGCGATCGGGAGCAGTCTTCCGCTCCGATCGGACAGGGAAAAACTCTTTTGCTCCCACGACGGCTGCAGATGCTGGACCGCGGGCATGATCCAGAGCTGGATCAGGTGGACGGGGTCTTTTTCCGAGGGGTTGAACTCGGAATGGCGCACGCCGGTCCCCGCGCTCATGCGCTGGATTTCGCCGGGGCCAATGACGCCGGTATTTCCCATGTTGTCTTTGTGTTCGAGCGCGCCGTCGATGATGTATGTGACGATTTCCATCTCCCGGTGGCTGTGCAAGGGGAAGCCGCCGGCGGGCGCAACCGTGTCATCGTTAAAGACGCGCAAGGGCCCGAAACTCATGTTATCCGGGTCATGGTAGTGGTCAAACGAGAAATGCCAGTTGGTGCTAAGCCAATCTGTTTCTGCGTGATAGCGGTCTTTCGAGCGGATGGTTTGGATCATGGTGGTTCCTCCCGGACATTTCAGGGTTCGCAGCCTAGGTATTCACTCTGACAATGCCTTAGATGCAATGGCCGCGAAATCGACGCAACCGCGCCACCCGCCGGGGCATCTTTTCAGATAGGGGAATTTGGTGCGATAGCACTCCCGCAAAATGCAAACCGGGTGCGGGCTCTACTTGGAGCCCGCCAGAAATTAGTGTAGATTCCTCTGTGCCGCTTTTTGTGAGAGCGGAAGCCGTCATGAATCCAACCAAACCTGGGACGCAGGTTGCAGACGAAGGGACCACCCGCATGAGCCGGGACACTCTATCCATTACCGATAACCGCACAGGGAAATCGTATGAAGTTCCGATCAAGAACGACACGATCCACGCCACCGATCTGCGCCAGATCAAGGTGAAACCCGATGAGTTCGGGATGATGAGTTACGACCCGGCCTTTAACAATACGGCCCTGTGTCAGAGCAAGATCACGTACATCGACGGCGACAAAGGCATCCTGCGATACCGCGGCTATTCGATCGAGGAACTGGCCGAGAAAAGCACGTATCTCGAAACGGCTTATCTGATTTTGCACGGAGAGCTGCCCACGCGTTCGCAGCTGGAAGATTGGACCTACAACATCACCCATCACACCTTCATCCACGAGTCGGTGAAGAAATTTCTGGACGGGTTTCATTACGATGCCCATCCGATGGGCATGATGATCTCGGCCATCGCGGCGCTTTCCACGTTTTATCCCGAGGCGAAGGACATCTTCAACAAGGAGTCGCGCAAGAAGCAGACGTACCGCCTGATCGGGAAGATGCCGACGCTCGCGGCGTTTTCCTACCGGCACAGCCTGGGCATGCCGTTCGCCTATCCGGATAACGAACTGAGCTACGCCGGCAATTTCCTGAACATGCTGTTCAAGACGTCCGAGCTGAAGTACCGCCCCAATCCGACGCTCGAACACGCGCTGGACATCCTGTTTATTTTGCACGCGGACCACGAGCAGAATTGTTCGGCAAACGCGATGCGCTGCGTCGGCAGTTCGCACGTGGACCCGTTTTCGGCGACCGCGGCGGCGACCGCGGCGCTATACGGCCCGCTGCACGGGGGCGCGAACGAGGAAGTTCTCCGCATGCTGCTGGAGATCGGCTCGCTCGCCAACGTGCCCGCGTTCATCAAGCGCGTGAAGTCCGGCGAAACCAAACTCATGGGCTTTGGCCACCGCATCTACAAGAATTACGATCCGCGCGCGCGCATCATCAAGCGCGTGGCCGACGGCGTCTTCGAAATCATGGGCCGCAATCCGCTGCTGAATATCGCGCTCGAATGCGAGCGCATCGCTCTGGAAGACGATTACTTCGTTTCGCGCAAGCTGTATCCCAACGTGGATTTTTATACCGGCCTGATCTATCAGTCCATGGGCTTCCCGGTGACCATGTTCCCCGTGCTGTTCGCGATTCCGCGCACCAGCGGCTGGATCGCGCAGTGGGAAGAGATGCTGCTCGATCCAGAGCAGAAGATCGCGCGGCCGCGGCAGGTGTACCTGGGCTACGACTTGCGGCCGTACGCGCCGCTGGACAAGAGAGGCTAACCACGAATTGTCTTTCATAGGAAGAAAGTCGAAGGCATTCCCTCTCCCCGAAAAAACGTGAGGGGTAGGGCACACGACACTCCAAGTCCGCTTAATGCACGGCCCACCCGGCGTTTCGTATTTGTAAGGCGACGCACCCGACGAAAGGGTCCATGAGTATAAGAAAGACCATGGCCTACGCCGCTACCGCGGTGGGAACGGCTTGCGTTGTTTATGCAGTCTTGGTGATTTCAGCGGTGGTTCCCTGGCCATTCGCATGCTTGACGGAAACAAAAATGAAAATCGCAAATCTTTCGGGTGTAGACGTGGAGGTTACTTACACCAACTGCGATGTCATCGCAAAAGACGAATTTGTTAGCGTCTATGCTTCACCGGCGATTGGCAGAGGAGAGTCTCTCTTTGCTCGATTGCGAAATCGAAAAACTCTCATATTTCGCTATGACCCGGGAAAGCAGGAAGATCTTCTCCCTTCAATAAAGGCTACCCGTGACAACAGAATCCTAATTTCCAATCCGGAAGTTTCTTCTATTTTTTACCAAAGCCGGAAATGGAAAAGTGTGAATATAGATTACGAAATAGGACACATTGACTATCCTTAGGTCGGTTTGTCAAGAAAGGGCGGGTGGGCCAGTTTTTACGCGATTTGGCGGTTTTTCGGGTGCCGTATTCTGCACGTTTTTTGTGAAGTATGCGGGTTTGGACTCGGTGGATGCTACGAGTCAATTCTGCAGGCAACTCCTTCTTCAGTGCCCCATTTCACCCCGCGTTCTACTTCTTCTTCGGCGGATATTTGTCGATGGATTTTTTGACCATGTCGTCGAGTTTTCCCTGAATCTTGGTGGCGTCGCTTTTTTCCTCGGCGGCGATGGCGCGCCAAACGAGCGAGCGGGTCGTCGGATCGCGCAGGTCGATGACCAGCGTTCCCTCGGCGTAAGGCACCCTGACGTAGCGCGTACCGAGTCCATACCAACCGGCGGGGTAAGCCTCGATCTCGGTTTTGCGTGCGGCGCCGAACGTGTAACGCACGTTGAGGTCGGACGGGCCGCTCGTCACCAGGGTGAGACCCTTCGCGGTGAGATCGTTTTGGATGTCCGCCTCGATCTGTTTCTTGACGAGCGGGCTGTTCAGGGCGGGATTTCCGCTACTCAACTGGCCGTCGCGGATCGCGAACGTTTTGTATTTGCTGAAGTCGATGGTCTGGTCGAACTCCATCGTGATCTTCTGCGCCCGCGCGCCTTGCGCGGCGAGCAGCCCGAGAACGAGCACAGCGAGCCCATGCAGCGTGCCCCGGGGCGAAAACCGGACCTGCTTCCCTGCGCACCTCAAATCGAAAAGCTGAGACACTGCTCACCTCCGCGAGAATTCGGGGGTAGTGTATCAGGACCGCGAGCGATTCCAGTAACGCAGGCTTCGGCCTGTGGGGTTTCGGTTATCAGTTCCGTAACAGGCCGACAGACTGAAGTCTTCTCCACTAATCCCCTCGGAACTTTCCAGACGGCTGACATTTTTGAGATTGACCGGATGCATCGGCGAGTGGTACATGAGGTGACCTGTAAATTTAAGTGTCTGCTTAAGTTTTGGGGTGGCTTGGCGGAAGCAGTTGCGAACCCGGAGCAGGGCCCGGCCCCGAAGGGAGCAAGCACGGATGTTGAGATATCGAGTTTGCACAATCTTGCTGACGAGTGCGCTTGCCCTAGCCTTGTACGCAGGTGGGCCAATCAAGCATCTGGCGGGGGCGCAGGCCGCGCCCCAAGCCGGTCAAGGAGTTGCAGACGCGGGCGCTCCCTTCGATCCTCTGCAATGGTCGTATCGCATTGACCGTTACAAGCTGGCTGGTGATAGCGGCGCGGCGCGCGGCGAGATCATTTACTACTATAAATGCTGGATGTGCCACAACCAGTACACGAAGGGCGCTCCTTACCTCAAGGATTTGTACCAACATTCCACGCTGCAGTCCGGCCAGCCCGTAGGCGACGACACCGTCGCCGCGCAGATTAAGGAAGGCGGCCCGGGTATGCCGGCGTTCCACACCAGCTTGACCGACGCCGACGTCGCGGACGTGGTTGCGTACATTCGCGAAGGAAAGTGCTGCGTCGAAGGTGAAAATCCGCCGAAGAATCCGTGGTACCAGGCCGAAGAACACAAATGGCCGGTCCAGAGCAGCACATCGGGCGGCGCTCACGGAACCGTCAAGATTCCGAACGGGGACACTCCCGAAGGCGTGATGATGCAACTCGTCGCGCCAAACGGCGTTCGGACCACGGTATTCACCAACGAAGAGGGAAATTACGAATTTCCCAAAATGCAGGCCGGAACCTACACGCTGCGCATCGCCTCGCCGCTGGAATTCAAGCCTTTCAACAAGGAAATTCAAATCGACGGGGCCACCAAGCTGGACGACATCGTTTTGCAACGTGTTTCCAATTCGGATTTCCTGCCGGGGTCGCAGGAAATCGAATCCCAAATGAGCGGCGGCGAACTGGTGTGGAATCTGGCCGGCACGGCGGAAGAAAAGAGAGCGTTTCGCGGCTGCGGCAGCGGCTGCCATTCCTACGAGCAGATCTTGAGAAACCGCTACGATGAACGGAGCTGGCGCGCCATCGTGCATCGCATGATGCATTACAACGGCGCTTCCCTGATCAACCCAACGACGGCCAAGATCGCCGCCTCGGAGAACGGCCTCGATCCCAATGACCCGAGGCGCTTGCGCGTCGAAGAGACGGTCGTAAAATTTCTGACTCGGGTCCGCGGTCCGGATGCGAAGGATGGACAGCTCCAGATTTTTCCGCGTCCTCGCGGCGCATCGACCCGAGTGGTCGTCACGCAATACTTCTTGCCCCGCGTCATCGAAAGTCCGCACGACGTGGCGGGCGATTCCAAGGGCAACATCTGGTTTTCGAGCCACAGGACCCGCTACATCGGCAAACTCGATCCGAAGACCGGAATCATCACGGAATACGCCGTGCCGCTCACGCCCGGGGCGCTGCCCGGCTCGCACCGGATCACCGTCGACAAGAACGACATGGTGTGGTTCTCCGAAGTCTGGGCGCACAACATGACCAAGTTCGATCCGAAGACGGAAAAGTTCACGCAAATTCAGATTGCGTCCTCGGTGATGCCGATCAATTCTCCGGGATTTAACAACTTCGCCCTCGCTCCCGACGGCTACCTCTGGTACACGGACGATTACGCAGCCGTCAAAATCGATTCGGAGACCGGGAAATTTGTTCAGAAATTCCCGATGAAAGCGCCGTCCACGTATGACAATGCGATCTCCAGCGACGGCAATTGGTGGGCGGGCGGATCGCCTCCGGGCGGCGGAAACTCCGCGCAACTTCTGAATCTCAAGACTGGAAAAATGCTGGATCTGGAGACTGGTTCCGAGCCGTCCAACTCGCGGCGCGGTGGATTCGATCCATCAGGGAATGCCTGGTTCGGCGGCGGAAACGGCACGCTCGTGGAGCTCGATCAGAAACTCGGCCGCATCCGCGAATTCAAGCCGCCGATCCCCATTAATCCTTACTCGGGATTTTATGAAGCGATGCCGGACAAGAACGGTGAAGTGTGGGCCGGCGTTCTGCCCGGACGCGAATTCGTGCGGCTGAATCCGAAAACCGAGCACTGGACCGAGTACATGATGCCCGAGCCGTTTTCTCATGACCGCAGAACGTGGATCGATAATTCCACAAATCCAGTCACGGTGTGGTACGTGGATTATCAGGGCTATATTATCCGCATCCAGCCGCTGCAGTAGTAGGGCAGGCTTCAGCCTGTCCGGTTTGCGTTTGCCATTTCTACGTGCGACAGGCTTCAGCCTGTCCTACCAAAAGCGGGCCAAATCGGGATCGAGTTTCATTGACTAGCCAGAGAAAACTGTGACGAGGATGTCTTCCCTCCGTGAGCGCATGAGCGTTTATAATAGGCTATGCGCAACACGGAACTTCTTCTCGATCCATCGGCCGCCGAGCGCCGCATGATGGTGGAAACGCAAGTCCGCAAGCGCGGTGTTTCCTCACCACGCGTTCTCGAAGCGATGGCCGCCGTTCCGCGGCACGAGTTTGTCCCCGTCAAATTCCGGAACGATGCGTACGCCGACAAGCCACTGCCGATCGGCGAGGGGCAAACGATCTCGCAGCCCTACATGGTCGCGGCCATGACGGAAGCGCTCGAACTGACCGGCGCCGAGCGCGTGCTGGAAATCGGCACAGGCTCGGGCTATCAGGCGGCGGTACTTTCGCTGCTCGTGGAACAAGTCATCAGTGTGGAAAATCACACGTCGCTGGCGCTTGCCGCGCAGGAACGGCTGACGAATCTGGGTTACGCCAACGTCCACGTTCACAACGGGGACGGCTCCGCGGGCTTTCTCGACGCCGCGCCTTATGACGCAATTCTCGTCACCGCCGGGGCTCCGGAAATTCCGCGGGTCTTCGCAAGCCAGCTTCGAGAGGGCGGACGCCTCGTCATTCCCGTGGGCGACCGCGACAATCAGGAGCTCGTGCAAGCGAGGATGGAAAACGGCGAGTTGAAATCCCGCGTGTTGTTCAACTGTAAGTTTGTGCTGTTGCTGGGCCGCTACGGGTGGAGCCGGGCGGAACGAAAGTCGCCCTGAGATCTTGTACCTCCACATGTGAATCACAGATCGGTTTGAACGAAAAACTTCATCAAAATTCTGCCACCCGGCTCCAAGACTGCGCTTACCGGGACTTGTCACAAGATGGCACAGTTGTACCCAATCCTGACAATTTTTGTAACTACGGGCCTCCCCCGTGAGTGATTCGTATTCCGATTTTATGTTAAGCCATTTAGTTTCAATTGATTATGAGGCATGAAATTGAGGCCGAATATGGGCCATTTGGTGCGGGGCTTGCTTTGATATAGCCATACCTTCCCACTCCGCATGGTGGTGAAGAAACTGAGGGAACGAAATTGGAAATGACGCTTGCAATCATCGTACGAAATCGATCGATCCTTTTTACGGCGTTGGCTTCCGTAATACTCGCGGTCTGCAGCCCGGTGTTTGCCAAACCTGCGCCAATCGCGAGGCATGCCTCGAAGCATCAGAACACGTCCCATTCACACGATGGAAAACAAAAGCTTTCAAATTCCACGGAAGGCGATATCGCGACGTTCGATGATCCAATCGTGCGCGAGGCCGCCATTCGAGGGCTGGGGCGCTACGACGGGTCGGTGGTCGCCATTGATCCAAATACCGGCCGCATTCTCACGATTGTGAATCAGAAGATGGCGTTCTCCGGTGGTTTCAAACCTTGCTCGACGATCAAGCCGGTGGTTGCGGTAGCGGCGCTGCAAGAAGGGTTTGTGACGCGCGATACCAAGATTCGTGTTACCCGACGTAAGTATTTGACCCTGACCGAGGCGCTTGCGCATTCGAATAACGCCTTCTTCGAGGAGCTTGGGCGTCGCATGGGATTTGAAACGGTTTCGAATTATGCGCGGGAGCTGGGACTCGGCGAACTCGCCGGATACGAGATCCCCCAAGAGCAGTCCGGTATCGTGCCCACCCAGCCGCCGGCGCGCGGCGGAGTCGGCCGGATGTCCAGCTTTGGCGAAGGGATTCTGATGACTCCGCTACAGCTGGGCGCGCTCGTTTCGATGGTCGCCAATGGCGGCACACTCTACTACCTGCAGTACCCGCAAACTCCCGAGGAGCAGGAAAGTTTCGAGCCGCGAATCAAGCGCACGCTGGACATTCAATCCCTGCTTCCCGATTTGCGCGAGGGGATGCACGCCGCAGTGATGCGGGGCACGGCGCGACGCAGCAATCTTTCCGAGGATGAAGATGTGTCAGGAAAAACCGGGTCATGTTCTGATTCAGGCTCGCGCCTCGGATGGTTCGTTTCCTACATGGACCAGACGAACTTGAAGATGGTGTTGGTAATCCTGATGCGCGGACACAGCCATGCCGTGCGCGGACCGATGGCCGCGGGAATTGCCGGACGCATCTACCGCGACCTCCAAAATGAGGAATACAGCACGAAACAGGACGCCGCCACCGGCGCCTCGGTCCTTGCGGTGAAGTCGAGCCAATAAGTCGGGCCGATCCCATCACTCATCTCCCTATGCGCGATCAGAGTCCTACGGCAGACAGATTCACTTTCGAACGCGCAGAACGAATGGGTCCTCGCTAGCTGCACCATCGTTTCCGAAATTGCGGGCCTTGAATCGAGCAGAAACCGGGGCCGACTTCCTGAGGGCATGTAGTGAGTGTCGGCCGCGAGACCGCTGGTTTGTTTATTTCGCGTTTTGTTGTGACCGAAGCTTCGTCAGGTACTCTCTTGCGGCAATCTTGTCTTGCCGACTGTGGCTAAACTTCAGGACTTGTTGGAGTTGGAGGATTGCATCAGCCGTGTCGCCCTGCTCGCCGTAGATTTGAGCGAGCATGAAGTTGAGGCCGGGCTGATGGTGCTCGCTGTCGATGGCGATAGCTTTCGAGAGACTTTTCTGCGCTTCCTCTAATTTGCCGAGATGGAAAAGGGCCAAACCGCGGTAATAGTTGGCATACATATCGCCGGCTAGATTCATGCCGAGGAATCGGTCGGACCAGGTCACAAGGTCGTCCCAATTTTTTTCGCGATCCAAAAGGTCCGCCAGGCAAAGATAGGGAGGCAAGTAAGTCGGATCAACCACTAAGGGCTGCGAACAAGCATCGTGAGCTTCGTCCATCTTCTGCTCGTCCTGGAGAACCTGTCCCAACATGACCCATGCCGCTGGATATTTTGGATAGTCTTGAATTGCGTCGCGAACGTGCCGTTCGGCCTCCGTCAGTTTTTTCTTCTTAAAGGCATCGCAACCTTTTTCGTATTGACTCCTTGCCTTCCCGGGAACCCCCAGCCTGGTTGCGCTCACGGTAGCGCCGCGCATGGCGGGAAGGTCCCACGGAAGGCAGGATTCATCTTCGACCATGGACGGCTTTTGGATTGGCTCGGTCGTCGGGACTATAATTCCGGGTTCCATGTTGGGTTGCGTCCCGGGCGGCATTGAAGAATATACGGGACGGCTGCTCGTTCCTCCTCCGGACGGTCCCCGAGATCCGCCCGATCCGCCGCCTGAAGAGCCGCCTTTCTGTCCTCGGATGGGCACGGCGGACAGGGCAATCGCCAGAGCCCAAAACGCCACAGGTTTTAAGCAAGCCATCCCCGGTTGGTATCGGATTCCGACCATTAACAAGATGCTACACCTTTTTTCCGCGGATTCCAGAATATCCTCACCCGTGAGGGCGGCGCTACAAAGTAGCAGACGGGTTCGTCGCGCGCTCCCGCGACCGGGCGAACGCTTTTTTCAGGACGCGCGTGACCGCCACGGTCAAATCGAATTGTGGCAATTCCTCTTCGCGTGCCCAGGCGAATTCCAGGGCGTCGCTTCCCGCGGAAAGCGTTCCACCGCGGATTTCGCAGAGATAATCGAGAATGACGAAATGATACTGCGGGCGGGCCGCGTCGCCCGGCGTGCCATCCGCGTTGGGAGGAGCGGGGAAAATTCGCTCGAAGACTTCGATGAGTTCGACGACGCGCACTTCCAGACCGGTTTCTTCCGCGAGCTCGCGCGCGACGCCCTGCTCCAGCGTTTCTCCCACCTCGAGCAGGCCGCCGGGGATGGACCATTCTCCCTTGAGGGGGTGGCCGCCGCGCCGGATGAGCAGGCTGCGGCCGTTATCAATCACCACGCCGCCGACGCCTACCATGGGTTGATCCGGGTATTCTCTTCTGGGTGTCATGGTCGTTTTGGCTGCTTCCCTCCCGGGCCGCTTCGCGTTATATAATACTTCAGCAGCACGTGCGTCCTAGCCCCCAAGGAGGTTTTCGCCGTGGTCCGGTGTCCTGAATGCGCCACAGAAATTGACGTTGACGAAGATGAAGTCGAGGAAGGCGAAATCCTGGCCTGTCCCGAGTGCGAAACCGAAATGGAAGTCGTGCAGATCCATCCCGTCAAGGTCAACGCCATTTCCGATGACGATGACGAAGAAGAAGAGGAAGAGTCTGACGATGAGGACGATTTAGTGGACGATGACGAAGAAGAAGACGAAGAAGAAGAAGTTTGATCCGCTCTTCCATTTCTTCCGGCATCCCCTCTCTCCCTTTGGCCATCTTACCCTTGTGCGCTTGACGATTGCTCTCGCGGGCTTGGTCTGGCTGGCGGGCGCGGCGTTTGCCTTCGAGCCGGCCGGCGGCGCTCAAAATTCAAGCGGTTCGCATGCCCACGATTACATCATTTTCGTCAGCGTGTTTACGGAGCGGGGATTCGCTCTTACGGGCGCGCGAGCGCGTGTCCGCCGTTCGGAGGAAAAGAAATTTCGATGGGAAGCCATATCTGACCACCAGGGCGAGCTGGCCTTCCGCGTCCCGCAAGGCGCGGAATATGAAATGACGATCGAAGCGCGCGGCTTCAAAACGCAAACGCGCAAGATTGACGCGCGGGAAGACAATCAAGCGGACCTGACGATCCGGATGGAGCCTCAGACGGATGCAGGAACCGGAGGAAAACCATGAATCTGCGCAGGACGCTTGGACTCGTCGCGATCGTCGCCGTGGCCGCGACGATATTATTCGCGCAGGAAAAACCAAAGGGGAAGGAATCCGAGCTGCGGACCGTTCGCGGAACGGTCGTGGACAAGGAAGAAACCCCTGTGGAAACCGCCGTGGTTTACCTGAAAAATGCTCACACCCAGGACATCATTACGCACCTTTCCGACACGGACGGCACGTTTCGCTTCAGCGGGCTGGACCTCAACGTCGACTACGAAATTCACGCCGAAAAAGAAGGCATGACCTCTTCGACTCGCTCGATATCGAACTTTGACACGCGCAAGGAATTCGTCCTCACCTTGAAGTTGGATCATAAGAAGAGCGGGAAATAAACGCGGGCTGTAGCCAACCTTCAGGTTGGCATTTTAGGACCGAACAGATGCCCGCCTGAAGGCGGGCGCTACACGAACCAAAACTGGGTTCTCACACAGACACTATTGCCCCTAACAATCTGACTCCTCAAGACCTGGATTTGCAGTACCATACTTCCGAGCGAATACAGACTCGGTAGTCCAATCAGCAATTCTTCCGCGGAGGACTCGCATGGCAATTCAATTGATCGTTAACGGCAAGGCGCAATCGGTGGATGTTCCCGCGAATATGCCGCTGCTATGGGTCTTGCGGGACACGCTGGGCATGACGGGCACGAAGTTTGGCTGTGGCATGGCACTATGCGGCGCCTGCACGGTGCATCTCGACGGAGAAGCCATCCGCTCCTGTATCACTCCCGTCTCGTCCGTTGCCGGGAAAAAAATCACCACGATTGAGGGACTCTCTCCGGACCGCAGCCATCCGGTGCAGCGCGCCTGGATCGAAGTGGACGTGCCGCAGTGCGGCTATTGCCAGTCCGGACAAATCATGTCCGCCGCTTCGCTGCTGGCGCAGAATCCGAAGCCGAGCGACTCGGAAATTGACGAAGCGATGAAGGGAAATATTTGCCGCTGCGGAACCTATCAGCGGATTCGCGAGGCGGTGCATCGGGCCGCGGCATTGCACAAGGCTTCGGCAACGCCCTCCCGGTTCGACGGCGAGGACGCGAAGGAAGACGCGTTCAATGAACAGACCGTGGAAGTGGGAGGTGCGGCATGAGCGCGGGAACAATCTCGGGAATCAATCGCCGAAGTTTTCTGAAGACGGGCGTGGCCGGCGCGACGGGCCTGGTCATTGGTTTCTATTTACCCGGGCGCCTGGAAGCGCTCGCGGCGCCTGCCGAAACCGTGCCGCCGTCGTCTTTAAACGCATGGATGCTCATTTCCACCACCGACGAAGTGACCATCGTGATCGACAAGTCGGAAATGGGACAAGGAATCCTGACAACTCTGTGCATGATCGCGGCCGAAGAGCTGGACTGCAATTGGAAAAATATCCACACGGAATTCGCTCCCGCCGCCAAGGAATATTTTAATCCGGCGTTTGGAATGCAAGGCACGGGCGGCAGTTCCAGCGTGCGGTCCTCGTGGGATCCGATGCGCAAGGCCGGGGCGGCGGCGCGCGACATGCTGCTGCAAGCCGCGGCGACGCAATGGAACGTGGAAAAGTCCACCTGCCGGACGGAAAACGGCGTCATCTACCACGACGCGTCGAAGAGAAAAGTGACGTACGGCAGGGTGGCCAGTGCGGCATCGAAACTTCCGGTTCCGCAGGATGTGCCGCCTAAGGACCCGAAACAGTACCGCATTATCGGGAAACCGACCAAGCGGCTGGACACGCCGGACAAAGTGAACGGCCAGGCGGAATTTGGGATTGACGTTCGGCGGCCGGAAATGCTTTACGCCGTGGTGGCGCGATGCCCGGTGTTTGGCGGAAAGGTCGCAAGCTTTGATGCGACCAAAGCCAAGGCCGTTCCCGGAGTCAAGACCGTCGTGGAGATCTCTCGAGGGATTGCCGTAGTGGCCGACAACACCTGGTCGGCGATGCAGGGGCGGCGCGCGCTCGACGTGAAGTGGGACGAAGGGCCGAACGCAAACGCCAGCACCGATAGCATCAGCGCGCTCTTCGCGGATCAGATGACGAAAACCGGCGCGGAGGCCCGCAAGGAAGGGGACGCGGCGTCAGCCCTTTCTGGCGCAGCGCAAAAAATCGAAGCGGTTTACGAAGTTCCCTATCTCGCGCACGCCACCATGGAGCCGATCAACTGCACCGCCGATGTTCGCGCCGACCGCGTGGACGTCTGGGCGCCCACGCAATTTCAGACCATGGCGCAGGGCATGGCTGCAAAGATTTGCGGATTGAAGCCGGAGAATGCGTTCATCCACACGACGTACCTCGGCGGCGGATTCGGGCGCAAGGCCGGGACTGACTTCGTGATGGAGGCCGTGGAAACGTCCAAAGCGATCGGCAAACCGGTGAAAGTCACATGGTCGCGCGAGGATGACACGCAGCACGATTATTACCGGCCCGCATCTTACGCGAAGCTCGCGGGAGGAATCGGCGCCGATGGCTGGCCCGTTGCCTGGACGACGCGCATTGCGTGTTCTTCGATCATGGAAGCGTGGTTTCCGGGCAGCACGAAAAATAATCTCGATCCGACCAGCGTCGAAGGCGTCGCCAATCTGCCGTACTCGATTCCCAATATTCAGGTGGATTACGTGCGGACCGAGCCGGGCATCCCGGTCGGCTTCTGGCGATCCGTGGGAGCTTCGCAGAACGGCTTTTTCAGCGAATGTTTCATAGACGAGCTGGCAGCCGCGGGCAAGAAGGACCCGTACGAATTCCGCCGGCGTTTGCTTGACAAGGCCCCGCGGCTCCACGGCGTCCTCGAACTCGCCGCGCAAAAAGCGGGATGGGATAAGCCACTGCCTGCGGGCCGCTATCGCGGCATCGCGGTACTCGAAGCGTTTCAAAGCTTCGCATCGCAGGTGGTGGAAATTTCGGTGGACCGCAAGGCGCGATCGCTGAAGGTACACCGCGTGGTCTGCGCGGTGGATCTTGGCCGCGTGGTGAATCCGGCAAACGTCGTCATGCAAAGCGAAAGCGCGATCGTGTATGGACTTTCGTCGGCGCTTTACGGCGCGATTACAATCGCGCATGGCCGCGTCGAGCAAACCAACTTCAACACTTATCCGGTCCTGCGCATCGACGCCATGCCCACCATCGAAACCTACATCGTCCCGAGCGAAGAAAAGCCCACCGGAGCGGGCGAACTTGCCGTGCCGCCCCTGGTCCCCGCGCTCTGCAACGCGATCTTTGCGGCGACCGGAAAGCGCATCCGGCGCTTGCCGATCCGCGCGGAAGATTTGGCGTAGCGCCGTAAGTAGGACAGGCTTCAGCCTGTTGGGTTGCGCTGCGTCCAATCGAAAAACCAGACAGGCTGAAGCCTGTCCTACTTCCTCGTTAGAATCTCTTCAGCAGGGCGGGCAGATCGCGAATCGTTTCGATCATGGCGTCGGGTGCGGCGTCGCGGAGGCGCTCCGGAACGGGAGAGCCCCCGAGAACGCCGATGGCGCGCATGCCCGCGCGATGCGCCATTTCGATGTCCTCCGGTGCGTCGCCGATATACACACTGGCACGGGGCAGGGCGCGGAGTTGTTCGAGAGCCATTCGCAGCGGCGCGGGATGCGGTTTGCGCCGCGGAGCGTCTTCGCTGCACACTTTGGTGAGAAACATCGTTGACACGCTGTGTTCCCTGAGCTGCCTTCGCACGCGCGAACGGCTCCCGCTCGACACCAGCGCCAGCTTGAACCGGCGGTCCAGCGTTCTCAGAACACCCAGCGCGCCGGGCTGTAGCTTCGGTTGCTGCTTCCGGTAGGAAAGTCTCCACAGCCGGTCGGCCTCTTCCCATTTTGCGCGAGGCAGACGCGCGGCGCGGTACACGCGATGCCAGTTGGGTGAATAGTGGCGCTTCAACTCCGCGATGCTCCAGCTCATCCCCAGAGCCTCGAACATATACTTGTAGGCATTGGCGTCCGCCTCGAACGAATCGAGCAAAGTCCCGTCCCAGTCGAACAGCACATATTCAATCGTGGTTTGATTTAGTATTTTCATCGCACCGGGTTGGGAGTGGTCAAACAAATTGAAAGACCGAGATCCATCCCACAGAAAGCAAAGTAGCACGGAATTGGCGGGATACTAAATTACTGCGGGCGAGATTTTAGTAGGACAGCCACTCTTGGCTGTCCCGCAGAGGGTGACTAAGGTGAAAGAGGACAGCCAAGAGTGTCTGTCCTACGGGAAAAACCGGTCAGCGGTGCAGGTGTTAGGACTGCAATGGAACTAGTGGCGCTGGAAGCGCGACGGCAGCGGCTCTTCGCGCTGGAATGTAATGTCGTCGAAGGTGGCTGCCAGAGAGTGCCATCCGGGGCGCGAAGCGGGTTCCGCGCGCACGATATGCGCCTCGGTCCGCATTCTCACGGTGCCCCGGCCAAATGGCCGGTCCACGAGGCAAACTTCGATCTCGACCGGCGTGCCCGGCTCAATCCGCTGGGGGCAGAGGAAGAGGACTCCGCTGGAGCTGATATTGGTCGTTCGCAGCGGTTCCCCCATGCTCTCCCTCTGGCCCGCGATGCGCTTCACGCGCAACGGCAAGCTGAGCTTCGCGCGTGCGTAGGAGCGCCGTTCTTCGGGCGGGCGCACGGAATGGGTGGGAACGCGCGCGATGCCCTTCGGCTTGGCTCGCGTGGTCCACGACGGTGGGTCGACGACCGAGGTCGCCGAACGGGCCGACAGTTCTTTTACGGCGGCAGGGCCGCGGCTGGGATTGGATTGATCCATGAGTTTGTGAGTTCGAACAGTGCGCATAGGTCTCCCTTAACTTCATACGCCCCTGGCACTGCTCGCGGACACTATCCTCCGCGCGGCCTACCGCCGTCAATTTAGGTTCCTTCCCGCGTTGTCTTAATGCACACTCCCCGGCCAAGGGATTCCTCCCCCCTCCATTTCGGGAATCAGTGGCTTCCGGGGAAAAACAGTTTGACCGCAAGATTCGGATAGCGCCGCGGGAATGGTTTTGGATATTGTGGTTGGGAAGGAACCGGACGGCCAATGTCGACGCTTTCCAACCCGTTGTTGCCCGCAATCCCGGCGCTCGCGCGAAGGAGATGCCTTGCGGCAGTCGCTTTGCACGACGCGCGAATGGATGGCGCGTTCGTCTACGCGGTCCGTTCGACGGGGATTTACTGCCGGCCGTCTTGCCCATCGCGCCGCCCGCACACAAAGCAAATTCTTCTCTTTGTCCAACCGGAAGCGGCGGAGCAAGCCGGGTTCCGACCCTGCCGGCGCTGCCATCCTCGCCAGGCGCGCAGCAACCCGCAAGCGGAACTGATTCGGCGCGTGTGCAGCGAAATTGAGGGCAACCCGGATGGCTCTCTTTCTCTGCGGAACCTTGCGGACCGCACAAGGGTGAGCCCCGCTCACTTGCAACGGACGTTCCGCCAAGCGATGGGAATCACGCCGCGACAATATGCGGACGCACTTCGCGTGGCGCGGCTCAAATCAGAATTGCGAAAGGGGAAAGACGTGACCACATCACTGCATGAAGTTTCTTACGGCTCCGCGAGCCGTCTCTACGAGAAGTCTGACGCGCAACTGGGCATGACGCCCGCGACGTATCGCCGCGGGGGGCGCGGGATGAACATCTCCTACTCGATTGCGCCGTGTTCGCTGGGGCGCGTGCTCGTCGCCGCAACGGAACGCGGCATCTCCGCCGTGTACCTGGGGGATCGCGACTCCGATCTCGCCGCGGCATTGCGAAAGGAATATCCCCACGCCGAAATCCAATGCGCCTCGGGAGAGCACTCGACGTGGGTGCGCGCGATCGTGCGACATCTGGCGGGGTCGAAACCACGACTGGACTTGCCCACGGACGTGGTGGCCACCGCGTTCCAGCGGCGCGTCTGGGAGGCGTTGCGGTCCATCCCGCCGGGCGCGACGCGTACGTACTCCGAGGTTGCACGGTCCATCGGCCAGCCCAGCGCTATACGCGCCGTCGCCCGTGCGTGCGCGACAAATCCCGCGGCCATTGTGGTTCCGTGCCACCGCGTGGTGCGCACCGACGGAACGCTGGGCGGGTATCGCTGGGGGCTCGAACGAAAGCGATCCCTACTTGAGCGGGAACGCAGAAGCGCAAAACGCGGACGGTAGGCCAGTTCCAGTAGCACGGGCTTCAGCCTGTGGGGTTTGGTCCTTGCAAGGACGAACCCCCACAGGCTGAAGCCTGTGCTACTCAAACCTGCTCTGGAAAGTAAGTCTGACGAAAGATCACGCCTGCGGCTGAACTCTCGTGGTACCGTGCGGCCAATGAGGCTTGAACTCATTGTCCGGGATGCGCACGTTTCGATTGATGTTCCGGTACCGGATGATGAAGTAATCGCCCGAACCTGTCTCAAAAAATTGTTGTTGCACCGGCAGCCACGTGGATTCGTCCAGCCACAACTGAATTTTGGAAAGCTGCTTGCGCACTTCATCCGTCTTCGGCAGCAGCTCCAGCAAAAGAACTTTGTGGTTGTCCAGAGTATTTTCGCCCTGCAGCGTGATCGTGTAACTTTCTTTCAAAGAACTTCCGGAGGTCCCAAAACCTAGAAGCAGGAATTGATCGACGACCGATTTTTTCTTTCCGAGATTGTATTCCTCGACGCGGTGAATTTTCGGGTTGTAGATGTAAAAATTGTCGCCGTCGCGGAGGATCGTGCGCGCATCGGGTTGCGTCAGCTCGATTCGCATTTTGTCATCCATGCGCACAAAAATCTGGCCGGATTCGGTGGACTTGTCGTTGACCACGACGGTCACTTTGGTCCGCTCCAAATCCGCCGTAAGACTATGGAAATTTGCCGCCTGCGCATCCATTTGCTTGAGGACATTGTCGAGCGTCCAATTGGTTTGCGGGGATGCGGAAGCTTGGATTGCTGAAAAAAAAGAGGCCGCAGCCACCACCGCGCACAACAGTACCGAGATTCTGTAAAAGTTCCCTGACACCCTCATTAAACCCGCTTCCCCCTGGATCGCGTACTTCCGAAAATTGTTTTCCGCTCATGCAAAATGAACGGCTCCGTGTCGTGAAGCAATCGTACCACACAGGTTAAGATGCCAAGCCGTCTTCCGGCGTTGCGCTTTCCGGTGACGAGTGGCGCAGGCTTCAGCCTGCGGGGGTTAGTGCTTGCAAGGACCAAAACCCACAGGCTGAAGCCTGCGCCACCCAGCTCGTAAAAAATAGCGGCCCCCGACTCCGGTCGCATCAACCCTGAAACTTTTTGTATGATGGTTCCCCATGTTTCACCGCAAACGATTCCGTCTGCACCTGCGTTCGCGCACGCTGATCCTCGGTGAGCGCACCCTGGTCATGGGCGTTTTGAACATCACACCGGACAGTTTTTCCGATGGCGGAGCGTACCTCGATTCGGAAGCAGCCATCGCGCGAGCCCTGCAACTCGAGAAAGACGGCGCGGACATCGTAGACATTGGCGGCGAATCGACGCGCCCCAGCGCCACGCCGGTCACCGCCGAGGAGGAACTTCGCCGCATCCTTCCCGTGATCCAGGTCTTGCACGGCAAGCTGCGCATTCCCATGTCGGTGGACACGCGGAGGGCCGAAGTCGCGGAAGCGGCGCTGGCTGCCGGCGTAGAAATTCTCAATGACGTTTCAGGGTTGCGGATGGACTCGCGCCTCGGCGAAGTCGCGCGCCGGGCGCACGCGCCGCTGATCCTCATGCACATGCGGGGAACGCCGCAGACGATGCAGCGAGGTCCCTTCGCGCGCGATGTTGTCCGCGACGTCATGACCGGCCTGCGCGAGGCGGTCGCGCGCGCTAGATGCGCGGGTCTCGCCAAGACGCAACTCTTGCTTGATCCGGGAATCGGATTTGGAAAAAAGCACGAACAAAATTTTGAGATTCTCGCGTGCCTTCCCGAGTTCGCGCGCCTCGGCTGCCCGATCGTGATCGGCACGTCGCGGAAAGCGTTCCTTGGCAAGGCCCTTGCGAAATCAGGCGGTCCGAGCGTGCCTCCCGGCGAGCGTCTGTTCGGCACGGCCGCGACCGTGACCGCTTCGATCCTCGGCGGCGCGCACATCGTGCGCGTCCACGACGTGGCTGAAATGGTCCGCGTCGTGCACGTCGCGGATGCGATCCTAAATTCCGCGAAGCGGCCATAAGCCGACTATTGTAATTGAGCTATAATCCTCTTGACCTCTTTCTTCCAGCCCTTGTTTGGGGACGATTCGCTATGGCATGCACTAAATTTTCAGTTGGACTATCTGCAGTATTCCTTCTAGCGGGCGCGCTTCCCGCCCTGGCACAGTTATCGTCTCCAGAACCCGATCCTCTGGCGCGCATCCGCGATGCGGCGAAATCGAATGTTCAGGCGTGCTCCGCGACGGGCGAATCCCTGTGCGAACAAGTCGCGCCGAAAATCATCGCCAACGCGCAAGGAGAATCGCCGCTCGCCGAAAATCTCCGCCGCCTGGATCAGGGATTCCACAAAGTGAAGACCTCGACTCCCGAATACGCCGTTAACTGGGCGATTGCAGCATTTCAAGCCGCGGGCGTCGAGGTTCGTGTGGAGGAAAACAATATTCCTGTCGGGGGCTCCAAAAGCAATCCGCAAATCCAGCGAGCCGTAGTCGCGGAAATTCGCGGCCGTGAAAAACCGGAGGAATGGGTGCTGCTCGGAGCTCGCCTCGGCCCTCCTCCTTGGGAGCCAGCCAGCAATGCGTGCAATGCGGCCCTGGTGATCGAGGCGGCACGAGATATCCAACTGACCGGCATTCATCCCCGCCGCTCGATTCGTTTCGTGCTTCTTGTTGACTCAGACAAGGAGATGCCCGGTTTTTGGGCTTACGTGCGCGCGCATCGCGACGAACTGGACCGCGCTCGGGCCGCCATCTTTTTTGCAGGAGGAGCCGATCGGACCAACGGATATATGCTCAGGGGCAGGCAGGATATTGAAGCTGGCCTTCGGGAAGCCATGAAGCCAATTGAGTCCTGGAATGTTTTCTATGACGTGTTTGGAGCCTCGATCTTCACGGGCGATTTCGATTTCCTGCTGGAAGGCGTTCCTACAATCGTCGCCCATCAACATGGGACATTCGATCCGGCGCGAGTCGCTCCTACTTTTTCCGAGGAGCTCGACAAAGCAGACGTTCAAGACCTCAAGCGCAATACCGCGATCGCCGCCGTGACGGCCTTTGGGATTGCCGAACGTGCCGAACCTCTCGGGCCGCGGCAATCCCGCGCCGAAATTGAATCGCTGCTGAAAACCACTATCGTCGGAGATCAGTTGAGAGCCAAGGGCCTGTGGTATCTCTGGGAATCAGGCGAACGCGGACGTTTGCCTTGAGGCTCGAGTAGCACAGCCACTCTTGGCTGTGCGGGTTTCGCTCCCTTCACTCTTCTTCAGACTATGGACGATCGACAAAACCGCACAGCCAAGAGTGGCTGTGCTACTAAAACCCGCTCCGAATCGATTTTTTCCGGAATCTGCAAGGGCGTAATACACTGATAACCACTTTTCAATGGAGCAACAACATTCCCCTGGCCTCAGAAAAGCCTTCCTTTCGAGTTATAATAATCCCGTGGCGATTCCCCTCCGTGCTCTGTCCTTGGCGGCCAAACCTCATGCTAAAGGTGTGATTCTCGCGATCGATTACGGAAAGAAGAGGCTGGGGCTGGCGCTTTCGGATGAATTTGGCGTGACTTCCCGGCCCTACGCCACCTGGACGAGGATCAACCGCCGGCGCGATCTCGCCCGGCTGCGCGAATTGGTACGCCAAGAGGTAGTTCAGCGGATTATTGTCGGGCTCCCATTGCATCTGAACGGGGCGCCGAGCGAGATGTCGGAAGAAGCGAAGAGTTTTGCGGTGCGCGTCGAGAAAGCCCTTGGCCTTCCCGTGGAAATGATGGATGAGCGGCTGAGTTCCTGGGAAGCGCATGAGACACTTGCCGGCATGGTTTCCCGTAAGGGCGCGCGTCGCGATTCGTCTGGGCGCACCGATACAAAAAAGAAGACGCCGCTCGACGACATTGCCGCCGCCATTATCCTGCGAGATTATTTGGACCGCGCGCGGGCGCGAACCGGATCGCGAGATTGACATGCGCCGGGCCTTCCTCTTTCTTCTGATTCTTGTAGTCGCCGCTGCCGGATATCTCTACCTGGCGCTGTACCAGCCGTATCAAGGCTTCGCGAGCGACGGAGTCTACGTGGATATCCCGCGCGGCGCGTCGCAACGGACGATCTCGCGCCTGCTGGCCGAAAACGGCGTCGTGCGCAGCAGGATCGCGTTTGAAATTTTGTGCCGCCAGCGAGGCCGCCGCACCATGCAAGCCGGAGAGTACTTCTTCGACCGTCCCGTGACGTCCTTCGCCGTGTACGACGCGATCGCCAACGGGCGCGTGTTCGTAAAAGAATTCGTGATCCCCGAGGGATTTACGATGTTCGACATCGCGGACCTTGCCGCACAGGAGGGATTTCTCTCTCGCGACGAATTTCTCGTTGCCGCGCGCGACCCTTCGCCGGTCCGCGACATTGCTCCCAACGCGCCAAGCCTCGAAGGATTCCTTTTCCCCGCGACGTATGAGTTCCCGCGACACATGTCGGGAAAAGACATGACCGCCGCGATGGTGAAGAAATTCCGGCAGGAGTGGCTGACTTTGCCGATTACCGGCGCGCCGCCGCACCAAAGTATTCAGGATACCGTGACGCTTGCTTCGCTTGTGGAACGCGAGACTCCGCGTCCGGAAGAACGGCCGCACGTCGCCGGAGTCTTTGAAAACCGGCTGCGGATCGGGCAGCCGCTGCAATGCGATCCCACGGTCGCGTACGCGCTGACTCTCGTCGGAGCGTACACGGGCAAACTCAACGGCGAAGATTTACATTTCTCTTCTCCGTACAACACGTATCGGAACAGGGGCTTGCCGCCCGGGCCGATCGCCAATCCGGGCGAAGCCGCTCTGCGCGCGGCCCTCGACCCTCCGCAGACCGACGATCTCTATTTTGTCGCCAATACCGAAGGAGGACACTTCTTTAGCAAGACCCTTCAGGAGCATAATCGTAACGTTGCGCGTTACCGGCAATTGCTCGAAGAAGAGTCGCAGAATCCATCAACCGGCGGCCCACCCACAGCCCCAGCCCCGGCATTGACCAAATCCAGGCCTGTGAGGTCGTCGCCATGACGCATGCGGATCACCCAACCAAGAAGGAACTGATCCTGGAGATTGCGCGCGAGCTTTCCGTGCCGCGATTCACTCCAGCTGAGGTCGAGCAAATCCGGCGGCAACTCGTGGCGCGTCTTGGCGCGGGAGGAAAAACTTCCGCCGATTACATTGCGGGCGTGCTGGAAACCGCGGGCATGCGCATCGTGTGGTCCACAAAAGCGGACACCGAAGGCCAGTACGAGGAGGAATTCCAGGACCTGCTGCATTTTGCGAATCTCGAGGACGCGGAGATGTGCATCATGCGCCTGGACGAGCTCTACCGGAAATTTCAGGAGGAGCAGGAGCGCGCCGCCGTGGAGCGCGTGCTGGAAGTGGCGCGCATGGGCCGCCGCCGCGCGGAAATGATCGCGCGGAATCACAAAGTGGAACCGGAAAAGCGCGCCGAAAAGGAAGAAATCATGATGTGGTTCAAGGTGTGGCTGGAAACACCCGACGCGTTTTTCGACTGGCTCGAAGCGCGCAAGGCATCGCCGGATTTTCAGAGGCGCTTCGCCAAGAGCGCTTCGGCGGACGCGTGAGCGCGAGATGGCGGACTTGCAATACGTTTTGGAAGTCGAGCCGCTCGATCTCGGGGCGGACGTCAAGGCGGTCGGGCTCGACCTCGTCGAGATCGAGAGCCGCGAGCCGGCGCGCGGCGCGGATGCGGCGCGCCTGTGGGCCGCTGCGCTAGGCGCGCTGCCGGGAACGGAACCGTGGGCGCTCGATTTTTTCTCGCACCTCGATCGCGTGCGCGATTACTGCCGCAAGCGCGGCGTCGCGTTCGAGGAAAAGGCCTCGGGCCATTCACTGGTCATCCCCGCGCCGTCGGGCGACGCGCTAGTCGGGCTTGTGGAACGATTCGCGGGAGAAACTTTTGGCGCTCGCGCGGGCGCGCAGCTGGCCGCGGGCGATCCCGCCGTCGAAAGTGAACTGGCCGAGCGCGGTGTGGACGCCTATCACAACGCATTTCGGAATTATCTGTTCTGCGCAGTCTGCGATTTTGAGAACGGCTTCCTCACGCTGATCACTGAAAAATTGTGGACCAGCGAAGTCCTGCGGCGAATCAAGCCTGCAACTGCAACGCTGCCAGTAGAAGTCGCCCGCCCGCAGTGATTAACAACCGAAATCCATAGCTCGAACTCTGCAAAGTCGTGGGGCGGTTTAAGTAGCACAGACTTCAGTCTGTGGGTTTCCATCAGAGCTTGGCAGCCGTGTGAAAACCCGTACCCGGGCAAACATCATGGCGCTCAGGCTACATCCTGGGTTCACGCGCGGAAACCCACAGACTGAAGTCTGTGCTACCAAAAGCCCGCCACAGGTGGTCTTAATGTGAATTCGAGCGAAGGGTCAAGGCAAGTAGAAGCGGGGGACGCGCTTTCCCAGCGCGCAGAGCAGGTCTGCGCTGGCGGTATTGGCAATCTTTGCGACGTCGGGGACGGATTGCGTCGTGCCATCGTCGGTGCCGTAGATCGTGGCGATATCGCCCACGCGAGCCGAAGCGATTCCCGTGACGTCGGCGGTGGTGAGGTCCATCGAAACCGTGCCGATGATGGGAGCGATCTCGCCGCGAACGATGACGCGGCCTTTATTGGAAAGCACGCGAACGAGGCCGTCCGCGTATCCCGCGGCGAGCACGGCGACGCGAGAAGGCGTCGATGCCGTCCACCGCGCGTTGTATCCGACGCGCGATCCCGGCGGCAAATCCTTGATCGAAACAATCCGCGCGCGGAACGAAAGCACCGGGCGAATGGGAAGTTTCGCTTCCATTTCCGGATTCAGTTCGGACGGCTCGAAGAACTGATGATAGCCGTAGAGGACCGCGCCGGGACGCACCATGTCCCGCCAGGTGGAAGGACGGCTGACGATCGCGGCGCTATTGGCCATGTGCACGATGCCGGGATCGAGTCCCAGCGAACGCATGCAGTCCAGCGCCGCATCAAATGTTTTTTCCTGCTCGATGGTTTGTTCGGTCGTAAAAACTTCCGACGAGGCGATGTGCGTGAACGTGCCCGCCAGGCGCACGTGCCGGCAATCGGCCAGCGCGCGCGCGAACGCAGGAACTTCCGACGGCGGAATTCCCAGGCGGTTCATGCCGGTGTCGATCTTGAGATGAAAATCGAAGGGGCGCTTGCGCGGCTTGCGCTGCTGCGCGGCCGCCTTTTCCAGCAGCCGCAACTGGTCGGCGCTCATGATCGCCGGCGTCAGATGGTTGTCGAGAATTCGCTTTTCCTCGCCCGCCCAGAAGCCGGTGAGGATCAGGACCGGTTCGCGAATGCCGCTCTCGCGCAGTTCGGCGCCTTCCGCGGAGCAAGTGACGCCGAACCAGTCGGCGCGGACCTTGGAGAGGGCGCGGGCGACGGGAACGATGCCGTGGCCGTAGGCGTTGCTCTTGATGACGGCGAGAATTTTCCGGCGCGGGCCGCGAGCGCCCGCGGGCGGAATTGACGTGCTGGCGGATCGCGCGCAGATTGTGCGTCAGCGCTCCCAGACTTACTTCGGCCCAGATGGGGCGTCCATCAAATTTTACGGTTCGTGGCATTGGAATCTTCAAGAGTAACCGATCCGGGCGCGGAAGAAAAATTACTCCCGAGCATTTGCGCGCCGCTTAGTAACTAGTAGGACAGGCTTCAGCCTGTCGGGTGTCCGTTTCCGCTCCCAACCCTAAGGCGACAGGCTGAAGCCTGTCCTACTCGGAGCCAATCAAATTCCCAATCAAGAAGTAGCAAGCGCAGGGCCGCGAAGCGGGATGTGGCGCCGAATTGGCAGGGAGGAGCTATGTAACAGAACAGAATAGACTTACATCGCCTAAATCGAGATATGTGAGCTTCGAGCCAGCGAGCACAGATGCCAGAGCGACACACCTGTGGGCGGTAGAGGACAGCTACTCGGGTTCCGTCCAGGCGTCGGGCGCTCGTTGTTCAAAGCGCGTGAAGGAGCCTTGAAACACAAAGCGGATCGTGTCGGTCGGGCCGTTTCTTTGCTTGGCGACGATCAGGTCGGTTTCGCCGCGTTCTTCCATGGTGACTTCGCTCGACTTCTTGAAGAAGTTCGGGCGGTGGATGAACATGACGACGTCGGCGTCCTGTTCGATCGCACCCGATTCGCGCAGGTCCGCGAGGCGCGGCTCGCGGTCTTCCCGTTCCGGCGCGCGCGTGAGCTGCGAGAGCACCACCATGGGAACCTTGAGTTCCTTGGCCATGGCTTTGAGGCCGCGCGTGATGCTGGAGATTTCTTCGTTGCGGTTGCCGAACCGCCCGCGCGCGGAAACGAGTTGCAGGTAGTCCACGATCACCAGCGAGAGGCCTTTGTCGCGCTTCAAACGCCGCAGCTTTGCGCCCATTTCCACAACCGTGGCGGAGCCCGCGTCGTCGATCCACAGCGGCGCTTCGGACAAGTGGCTGAGCGATCGGGGAATTCTGCTTTTATCTTCCTGATTCAAGTGGCCGGTCCGGAACTTGTGCGAGTCGATTTTGGCGTCGGCGGAAAGCAGCCGGAGCAGGAGAGATTCCTTGGACATTTCCAGGCTGAAAATCGCGACGGGCTTGTTTCCGCGCACGCCAATGTTTTCCGCGAGGTTCAGAGCGAAGGCCGTTTTGCCCATCGAAGGCCGTGCCGCCAAAATAATCAGCTCGGAAGGCTGCAGGCCCGAAGTCAGATTGTCGAGCATGTCGTAACCGGTTGAGAGGCCCGTGATGCGGTGGCCTCCCTCATAGATCCGCGAAATGCGGTCGTGGCTTTCGGTGACCACGTCGTGCAATCCGACGAGGCCTAGGCGCACGCGATCTTCGGCGAGTTGAAAGATCGAAGACTCGGCGCGGTCCAGGATCGCATCGGCGTCGTCCTCGGCTTCGAGGGCCTGCTGCTGAATCGCGCTCGTCGCGTGGATCAGGCCGCGCAGCAGCGCCTTCTCTTTCACGATGCGAGCATAGTGCTCGACGTTGGTGATGTGCGGCACGCCGTCCATCAACTGCGAGACGTACGCCGCCCCGCCGACCGATTCCAGTTCGCCGCTGCGCTGCAACTGCTCGGTCAACGTGACGAGGTCGATCGCCTGCTGCGACTCCCCCAGCGCGATCATCTGCTGAAAAATGCGGCGGTGATGATCGTGGAAAAAATCTTCCGGCTTGAGCTTCTCGATTGCGGCATTGATGGCGTTGTTGTCGAGAAGGATCGCGCCGAGGATGCTGCGCTCCGCCTCGACGTTGTGGGGCATGGGACGTTCCAGCGATGTGCTTGCAGTGGCCATTATTGATTCGCCTTAGTTTCGCTTCTTGAGTGTGTTTGTGTCAACCGCATCACAAATCATGAATCCTTGCGCAAAGTTTTTTCAAAATACCCATGGATCATGGCCGTTTCCATCAAGCGTCACAATGAAGAAGCCGCGGGCAGACCTGTGGATAAATAAAAACTTGTGGATATGCCGGAAAACCATTCGAAGACTGGAGAAAAGTTAGACAACCAGCGGCTACGCAAAAAAAACTTATCGCGTGGACAGAACGAGCAAGCCGGTTCTGCGTTTCTATAACCTTGTCCGGCTGAGAGGCGACCTGGTCGACCGCTCCCACGTGGGAATAATCCAGATTTCGGTGAAGAGCTTGTGCTTGCGGTCGTGGCCGTGGTCTTCCGCAAGCATTTCGCGCAGCTTCTTGGGGAGCTCGTCCGTCTGACTGGAGGAATCCGCGTGGTGCTGGCACGCCTGGTGGTAGCCAATGCCGAAACGCGCGCCGCAGCAATCGCAGAGCTCGAAGGTTTCAATCGTGTAGGTCGGATACTTTGCAATTTCTTTGTCGAGGATAGCTACCGGACTGTTCAAATCGTTTGTCATTTCATCCTCCGCTGGGGTTGAGGATTCCCTGGCTCAACTAAAGGTCGCTAGGCACAGCACGTCATGGGGCAGAGCCGGGACGGGAGTCGGCGACAGGGTTGATTTTATCGCGGAAGGGGAAAACCAGCCCTGTGGAATTCGTGCGGAACCTGTGAATATCTTTTCGAAAATTCTTGACAAATTCTAATGTGGGATTTCGGTGATGAACCAGTAGGACAGGCTTCAGCCTGTCGGGTTTTGGTTAGAGGATCCGCAGCAGAAGGCGACAGGCTGAAGCCTGTCCTACGCTTCTTTTTCGACGGTGACTTTGAATTCGGCGGTGACTCCGTGAACGAGCTTCACGGTGACTGGCCTTTCGCCGACGATCTTGATCGGCTCGTCCAGCTGGATGCGGCGCTTGTCGATCTCGAAGCCTTGCGCTTTCAGGGCATCGGCCAGATCGGCGGACGTCACGGAGCCGAACAGCTGGTCGTTCTCGCCGGCCTTGCGGGCAAATTTCACGGTCACCTGGTTGAGCAGGGCGGCTTGTTGCTGGGCCGCGTCTTTTTCGGTGGCGGTGCGCTTGGAGAGCGTGATGCGGATTTTTTCCAGGCGCTTGATGTTGGCCGGGGAAGCTTCGAGCGCGAGCTTCTGCGGCAGCAAATAGTTGCGCGCGTAGCCGGCGGCGACTTCCACGACTTCCCCGCGGGTTCCTAGTTTTTCGACGTCTTCCTGCAGAATGATTTGCATGGCGTTCCTTTTCTTGTCGTTTGCGTCCGGGACCAGGGCGCGAAATCTACAATTTCAAAATGCAAAATTCAAAAACCTTTAACACAGAGGGCACAGAGAAAAGCTGAGAAAACCATTCTGATGATTGCTGAAATCCAGTCCTTCTTTATTAATGGTTTTTCTTGGTCTCTTTTACTTCGTTCCTTTCTCTGTGCCCTCTGTGTTCTCTGTGTTAAAAAGTTTTTTCCTTCTTTACAGTTCCGTCGCGAAAGGCAAGAGCGCGATGTTGCGGGCGCGCTTGATCGCTTCGCCGAGCCAGCGCTGGTGGCGCGAGCAGGTGCCGGTCATGCGGCGGGGCAGAATCTTGCCGCGCTCCTGCACGAAAGGCTGAAGCATTTCGACTTTTTTGTAGTCGATGAAGTCCACGTGCTCGACGCAAAAACGGCATACTTTCTTCTTGCGAAAATACTGGCGCTTTCCGCCGCGGCGCGGGCCGCCGGGACCGCCGCCCGGTCCTCCCGGTCCCCCGGGGCCGCCGCCTTCACGGCGCTGTCCACCTCCGCCTCCTCCATGGCCTTCGGAGCGGCGAGGGGGCCCGCCTGTGTGTCCACCCTCTGCTCGAGGAGCGGGGCTGGGACTAGGGTTCGGTGTTTCTGGTGGCGCTGGTGGTGCCGGTTGATCGGACATCGTGTTTCCTTTCCCTGTAGAAATCGATTCGCTGGCCGCTCGTTATTCGGCGGCGGCTGCGGGAACTTGTTGCTGCTGTTGCGGCGGCGCCGCGGGCGCCTGCTTGCGCGGGCGGCGGCTGGCGCGGCGCTCGCGATGCTTGCCGAGTTTCTGCTGGCGCTTCAGTTCTTCGTCGAGGCGGATGGTCTGGTACTTGATGACGGCGTCTGAAACTTTCAGCCGCCGCTCGAGTTCCTTGATCAGGTCGCCCTGCGTGCTTTTCACGACCATGTAGACGAAAAAGCCTTCGCGGTGTTTCGCCACGCGGTAGGCGAGACGCCGGGTGCCCCACTTCTCGGTTTTCTCGATCTTGCCGCCGTGCTCTCCGGTGGAATGCTCGAGTGTGGCCACAATCTTGTTGACCTCTTCCTCCGGCGTGGCTGGCCGGCAGATGAAGATCAGGTCGTATACGCGTTCGTCCATGTTGTTTGACTCCGTTTCTCAAACTTAAAATTGCCCGGCACTCTGTTTACGAGCGGCCCTGCGTCGTCTTCAAAAAACCCCCGCCTCTGAAGAGGCGGGCTACAACAAAACCGAATTCTGCCTACTCTTCCGTTTCTTCCTCGTCCTGCGGCGAGACGCGGCGATTGAAGCGGTTCATCGCGCTTTGCGTTCCTTCCGCCAAAATTACTTTCACGGCTTCCGCGCCCTGCTCGATTTCTTCGGCGACCACATCTTCTTCGTCGCGCCGGATCTGGCGAAGCACGTACTCCTTCAGATCGCCGCGCATTTCCTCGGGCTTCACGCCCAGGCGCACGCGAACAAATTCCGTCGTCCCGATGGCGCCAATCACGGATTTGAGCCCGTTATGGCCGCCCGCCGTGCCGCGCTCCCGGACGCGCAGCATTCCCCAGGGGAGCGCGACGTCGTCGCAAACGACGATCAGCTCGGACGGCTCGCACTCGGCGCGGCTTATCAGTTCCCGCACCGCGAGGCCGCTCAGATTCATCATTGTCTGCGGCTTGGCTAGAACCACTTCCTGCCCCGCGATCTGGCCCAGGCCCACGAACGATTTCGCTTCCGGCCGGGTGACGCGAATGCCGGCATCTTCGGCCAGCACATCCACCACCAGAAAGCCCAGGTTGTGCGGCGTCCAGGCGTATTCGATGCCGGGATTGCCCAAGCCCACGATCAGGCGCATCCGGCCCGCCGCAACGTGTGCTCCGAACCGCCAGTGGCTAAAGCCGTTCTCATTTCAGGCGCGTGACGGCACGGTTGAAACCGTGCCCTACAAGAATTCTTGCTTCGCCGCAAAAAAGGCGGACAGCCAAGAGTGGCTGTCCTACTTTGCGCGCTACTTCTTCTTTTCCTTCTCGGCTGGCGCGGCCTCTTCGCCTTCCTCGCCCTCTTCGGTTTCCTTCTTGCCCTTCTTGATGAGCTCGGGCTCGGCCGGCGTTGCCGTGGCTTCGGCGGCAACGGCTTCGGCGGGCTTCTCTTCCTCGACGCGCAGGGCGACGACGTGGGCGAGGACGCGCTGCGGATCGGTCATCAATTTCATTTTTTGCGGATCGAGCGGAATGTCCGAGGCGCGAAGCTGCATTCCCATCATCAAAGGCGAGACATCCATCCGGAATTCAGTCGGAATATCGGCCGGCAAGCACTCGATTTCGACTTCGCGCGTCACCATTTCGAAGATGCCGCCCTGAAGCTTGACGCCTTGCGGCTCGCCGAATGTGTGCACGGGAACTTTCACGCGCATGAGCACGTCCATGGCGACGCGCAAGAGGTCCACGTGAAGGAGCGTGCCCTTGACCGGATCGACTTGATATTCCTTCACGATGGCGGGATGCTCGCCGTCCTGGGTCTTTACCGTGAGAATGGTGTTGTGTCCCGTGGCCGAGCGCAGGATCGCCGACACGTGCTTCGTATTTACCTGGAGCGCCTGCGGTCCTCCCTTGCCGCCATAGAGGACAGCGGGAACGGTGCCGGCGACGCGGAGACGCCGCGCCGCGTTTTTGCCCCTGGTGTCCCGCGGGCGCTGCTTCCACAATGATCTGTTCCATAAATCCTTCCCCATTTCTAAAGCGAATTTCGTTTGAAAATTCTCAAAACAAATCTTGCCGCCGTGGCCGCTGAAAAGCCCCTGCGCCGTTCTTGTAGCACAGACTTCAGTCTGTGGGATTTCATCGGTGAACCCGAGCCGAGCGCGCCAGCCAAGATCTGAACCCCACAGGCTGAAGCCTGCGCCACTCGGCTGCTAAAAAAACAGTTCGCTGATCGAGGTCTCCTCGTGAATTGAATGAATGCCGCGAGCGAGCAGCTCGGCGACGCTCAGGACCTTGATCTTGGAAACCTTTTTCGCGCTCTCGGTCAGCGGCACGGAATCGGTGACGATGACTTCGTCGATTTTTGACGCGCAAATGCGCTCGACAGCCGGTCCGGAAAGCACCGGGTGGGTGCAGCCCGCGTACACTTTGGTCGCGCCTTCCTTCAGCAAGGCTTCGGCAGTTTTGACGAGCGTGCCGGCTGTGTCGATGATGTCGTCGATGATCAGCGTGGCGCGCCCGCGCACGTCTCCGATCAGGTGCATCACTTCGCTGACGTCAATATCCACGCGGCGCTTATCCACGATCGCCAGCGGCGAATCGAGTTTCTTGGCGAAGGCGCGCGCCCGCTCCACGCCTCCCGCATCGGGCGATACGACAGTAAGGTTCCCGATTTTTTTCTTCTCGAAATACTCGACCAGCACGGGCATGGCGTACAAGTGGTCCACCGGCACGTTGAAATAGCCTTGAATTTGCGGCGCGTGCAAATCGAGCGTCAAGGCGCGATTGGCGCCGGCGGTCTCCATCAAATCGGCGACGAGCTTCGCGGAAATCGGAACGCGGGGCTTGTCCTTGCGGTCCTGGCGCGCGTAGCAGTAATACGGCACGACCGCGGTGATTCGCCAGGCCGACGCGCGCTTGAACGCGTCCATCATCATCAGCAATTCCATCAGATGAAAATCCGCGGGGTTCGTGCAGGGCTGCACGACAAAAACGTCCGCGCCCCGCACATTTTCCAAAACCTGAAAATACACTTCGCCGTCGCTGAATTTGCCGAGCTTGGCCTCGCCCAGCTTTACGCCCAGGTTGCGGCAAATATCTTCCGCCAGGCGCGGGTTCGCGCTGCCGCTGAAAATTTTGAATTTGTCGTCGGTCAAGTTCGATGATCCTTACGAGTGCTCGAACCGTTCAGATAAGATCGCGCCCACCCATTTTTCGGCGGTATTCTGCCCTCGAAAGAGTCGTGCAGAGAAAAACCTGATCTTTCGGAAACGCTCGGGCAGCCCGGCGCGCCTTCGCTGGGTGTTGATAGACTCCAAACACCGCCGAACCGCTACCCGCCAGCGAGGCCTCTGCGGCTCCTTGCTGAAGCAATTCCCGTTTGATCGCAGCCAATCGGGGATACCGGGGAAAAACAGCAGCCTCAAAATCGTTTGAGAGGGCGCCCCCCTGAGGGCTCCAGCACAGAGCACAGAACCGCATTAGTTTAGTGGGGCCGTCCCCATTTGTCAATTCCTCGGACAGCCACTGGTAGGCGTCCTTCGTGGGCACGGCAATGTCATGGGGCGAAATCACCAGCACGTGGCGGCGCGCCGCATCGGGCAAAGGATATATTTCGTCGCCGCGGCCAATTCCAAGCGCGCGGCCACCTTGCAGGAAAAACGGAACGTCCGCGCCAAGGCCGGACGCGATGGCGAGCAGGCGCGCGGCGGCGATGCGTTTTCCGGTCAGCCGCAGAAGACCTACGAGCGCCGCGGCGGCATCGCTCGATCCGCCGCCCAGGCCGCGGCCCACGGGAATGCGCTTGGTCAGGACGGCGCGCACGCCGCGCTGAAATCCAATTTCGCGGGCAAGCTGATGAAGGGCGCGATAAACGAGGTTGTCGTGGCCGGGCTCGCCGGCGAGTTGAGTGTTACCTGCGATACACAGATCGATGCCAGGTTCTCGCTTGGTTTCCAGCACCAGAGTGTCGTGCAGGGAAATGGCCTGAAAGATGGTCCGCAATTCGTGATAGCCGTCCGCGCGAACCCCGAGGACGTCAAGGCGCAGATTCACCTTCGCATAGGCGAGGACGCGGACCGATTTCATAGGGGGGATATGCTACTACGGCTTTGGGTCGCCGGGTGATTTCTGCTGCGCGAGCCGGCGTTTCAGCGCGGAAATCTTTTGTTCGACCTCGGCCATCTTGGCCGCTTCGAAATCCGCCGGGAGGGCGCGGTGCCATTCGTCGAGCGATTTCTGCCACTGCGCTTCCGCGAGGCTGTCCTTTCCCATCTTGGCGTAGACGTCGCCCAAATGGCTCAGGATGGTGGGATCGTGGCCCTCGCGAATCACCGCCTGCCGCAACAACTCTTCGGCCTTGTCGAGCATGTTCTGTTTGTAGTAGGCCCAGCCGAGGCTGTCCTGATATGCCGCGTTGTTCGGGTCATCCGTGAGGGCGCGTTTGATCAGATCGGTGGCTTCGTCAAGGCGGATTCCGCGGTCCGCCAGCATGTAGCCGTAATAATTGAGCGTCGAAGCGTTGCGCGGGTTTGCATCCAGCACTTTCCGGAATTCCTCTTCGGCCTGGTCAAATTTTTTCTGGCGCTCGAAAATCGCGCCGAGCAGGAAGCCGGTCATTTCCTTGCTGGAGGAATCCGGCTGGATTTTTTCCGCGGCGTGGATGGCCTGCTCCGCGTCCGCCCAGCGCTTGCTTTCTTCGTAGACCTGGGCGATATCGAGCTGGATTTCAAAATCGGCGGCCGAACCGTCCAGCAGGGCGTGAAGCTTTGAAGCGGCCTGGTCGGCTTGCGCGTTTTCGCCGAACAGAAGCGCCTGTGCGATGAGGATGGTACGTTCCTTCGGGTAAGCGTCAACCGCCTTGCGCGCGGCGTCAAGCGCTTTAGGCATGTCGCGCGCTTCGCGGTAGGTGTCAATGATCATCACGCGCGCCCGGCGGTCTTCCTCGGTTCCGAGGCGCAGCATTTCTTCAAAGGTGTTGACCGCCGCCGAGTAGTTGCTCGTTTCGCGATACAACTGCCCGAGCTGCTGGTACAGAATGGCGAGCGTGCGCCGGCGCGACGGCGTGAATTCGGACTCCGTCTTCACCGCCGTCACCGCGTCGGAAAGCACTCGAATGGAATCGTCGAGGCGGCCTTCATCCTCGTAGATCGAGGCCTGGTAATAGGTCACTTCCAGGCTATTGGGCGCGCGCTGCTTGGCGAGCAGGATGTTTTGCTCGGCCTTATCGAGCTGCTTCAACTGGCGGTAAATTTCGGCCAGACGGATATAGTTGTCCGGATTGTCCGCGTCCATCTGCGTCAGGCGCTGAAATTGTTCGAGCGCCTCGGGATATTTTTCCTCGGTGAGGAGCGTTTGCGCGAGTTCTTTGTGGTGGTTGATGTCGTCAGGCTGCGCATCGGCGGCATGACGATAGGCCTGCTCGGCCTTCGGAAGATCGTGGATCTGGTTGTAGGCGTCGCCCAGCAACTCCCACAGCCGCGGAGTAGGCGCGCGTTGAAGGATGACTTGCAGCGAGGAGACCGCTTCTTGCGATTTCCCTTCATCCAGCAAAAGCTGAGTCAGTTGCTCGACGCCGTTTTCGTTTGCCGGTTCGCGCGCGAGCAGGTCCCGAAGTACGGCCTCGGCCTTGTCCTGCTCGTTTTGCAAGCGGTAGAGGCGGGCGAGCCAGAGAGCGGCATCGGAGTCGGTGGGATCGAGGCGAAGGATTTCGCGGTATTGCTCGGTGGCGCGCGCGAGCGTGTCGCGCTGCCCGGCGGTGTTGCTCAAATCGCCGAGCGTGCGCACGTAGATTCGCGCGAGCAGGCGCCGCGCGGGAAGATTGTCGGGGTCCTTGGCGAGAATCGAATTCGCCTCGGTCACCGCATCGCGAATCCTCTGCGACTGGTAATAAATTTCGGCCAGCTCGTCGCCGATTTGCTGGCTGTTCGGGTCGAGCGTGAATGCCTTCTTTAAGAAATCGATGGCCTTGTTGACGTCTTCCGCGTGGCTGCTGATTTGATATTCCTGCGCGTAATAATGCCCCATCACGAAATCGTAATAGGCTTCGCTGTGCTTGGCGATTTCGTCCTGCGACGCGGACGCCCCTGGAGCGGGCTGCGTGTTCGGATTGTTCTTGGCTTGCCGCGCGCCGGCGGAAGGTCCGCCCAGCAGCAAGAAAAGAGAAAGTACGGCGAGATTCCGGCCAGTTTTCATCCATTCACCGCAAAAGGGATTATCCGCCACGCCGAGCCGTCCGTCAAAACGCATCCTGAATTTGGTTTCCTCTCCGGAACTGCGTTTGTGGCCTCGAGTGGTTCGGGGGACGAGACACAAGTACGCCGTAGAAGCTTCTCCATTTGTTGGATGCGCGGCACTCTGCTTGGGTTCCCGCGTAATGCCCTGATGTAAGCATCTGTGCATTTCGGAGAGCCGAGCTTTAGCTCGGCCATTCGCGTCGCTTTTGATTTTCGGCTTCAGCCGCTGAAGCTTCAGGGGTTAAAACCCCAAATTGAGTGATGCTTTTCGTCGGGACTGAAGTCCCGACCTCCTAGTGCCGAAAATGCCGCACGCCGCAGAATACCATGGCGATGCCCAGCCGGTCCGCCGCCGCGATGACGTCCCCATCTCGAACCGAGCCGCCCGGCTGAATCACGGCGGTGGCGCCGGCCTTTCCCGCTTCTTCCACGCCATCGGGGAAAGGGAAAAAAGCGTCCGAAGCCACGACGCTTCCCGCCAGCGGCAATTGCGCCTTCATGACGGCAATTTTCACCGAGTCGACGCGGCTCATCTGTCCCGCGCCGATGCCCACGGTCTGTCCCGCGCGCGCGAAGACGATGGCGTTGGATTTCACGTGCTTGCAAACTTTCCAGCCAAAGAGCATGGCCTCGATTTCCTCGCGCGTGGGCGCACGGCGCGTGACGACTTTCAGATCGCTTTCGGCGAGTTCGTGGCGATCCTGCTCTTGCACGAGGATGCCGCCGGAAACGCGTTTCAATTCGAGATCGAATTCCCGCGCGACGCTATCCCACGCGGGAAGATGTAGCAGCCGCAAATTTTTCTTGGCCGCGAATTTTTCGAGCGACGCCGGATCGTATCCCGGCGCGACGATGCATTCGACAAAAAGTTTGGCGACTTCCTCGGCAGTTGCCGCGTCGAGCGGGCGATTGAACGCCATCACGCCGCCATACGCCGAAACTGGATCGCAGGCCAGGGCTTTGACGTACGCTTCCGCCAGCGTCTCCTGCTCCGCCGTGCCGCATGGATTGTTGTGCTTCACGATGACGGCCGCGGGCCGCCGAAATTCCAAGGCGAGGTCGAGGGCCGCTTCGAGGTCCACGAGATTGTTGTAGGAAAGCTCTTTGCCCTGAAGCTGGCGCGCCGCGGCGAGACCTCTGGCGGCGGAACCCGCGGGGACATAGAGCGCCGCGCGCTGATGCGGATTTTCACCGTAGCGCAGCTCCTGCCGGCGCGCGTAGGCAAAGTGCAGCCGCTCGGGCAGCAGCGGGCGCTGACCCAGCTCGATCGAACCGCTGCTCACCGAGAGGCGCTCGAGTTCCGTCGCGATTTTTCCGTCGTAGCGCGCGGTGAGCGCGAACGCTTTGCGCGCGAGCTCCAGCCGCGTCGCGAGGCTCACTTCCCCGTGCGCCGTGATTTCGGCGGCGACGGCGGCGTAGTCGGCAGGATCGGTGACCACGGCAACGCTCTCGAAATTTTTTGCGGCCGAACGAACCATGGTCGGCCCGCCGATGTCGATGTTCTCGATTAAATCTTCCGGAGTCAGGTCCGCCTTCGCGGCAGTCGCCTCAAAGGGATAGAGATTCACGACGACTAGATCGATGGGCGCAATCTTGTGTTCAGCAGTCTGCGCGCGGTCGCCCGCCTCTCCGCGCCGAAACAAAATGCCGCCATGGACTTTCGGGTGCAGAGTCTTCACGCGCCCGCCCAGCATCTCCGGCCACCCAGTAAGCTCGGAAACATCGCGCACAGTGATCCCCGCTTCGCGCAGCAGCTTGGCCGTGCCTCCAGTGGAAACAATCTCGATCCCGCGCGCTGTCAGTTGCCGCACAAATTCCGTCAGCCCGGCCTTGTCGTAAACACTCACCAGCGCGCGTTCCACAGGCACAGAATCCTCCAAAGGATGAAAGGAAAACGCCTATTGTATGCGCGAGCGCGGGAATCGAAAAGCAGGAACTGGGTCCAAAAAAAAGGTCATCAACATCGGCGAGGTCAGGTGATCGCCAAGGTTCTGGCCACGGACGGGAAGAGCCTCCTTTTCCTGTCTGTGCTGTAAATGCAAAATGCTCGCAAACTATTTGGCCCGTGCGCTGGAACTTATCAAGAAAGAGGAGATTGTGAAGCGGGAGCGGCCCATCTGACAAGCAAGCTTCCAAGTTGAAGAAAGCCCGCTCGCGCAGTGGTTCAGGCCCGAACTTCTTCGACCGGTTTTACAGGCACGATCCGCGCGACGCGTTGCATGACCTTCTTGTTTTGCTCAGCCTTCCTTAGGTCGTAGGCTGCCTGCAACCGCATCCAAACTTCCGGCGAACTTCCGAACAGACGGGACACCTTCAGACACATGATGGCCGACAAGGGCTTTCGCTCCGCCAGAATGTCGTGAAGCATCTGGCGGGACACGCCCAGAGCTTTCGCAGCGGCCGTCACGGATAAGCCGACAGAAGGCAGGATGTCTTCCTTGATGATCTCGCCCGGATGGACGGCCGGCAGTCCCTTCTTTCGTCCCATGACTTCCTCCCTAATGGTAGTCTTCAAAATCGACTTCCAAGGCGTTTTCACCCGACCAGCCGAAAGTGATCCGGAAATTCCCGGTCACGCGCACCGACCAGCGTTTTGGATCGCCTTGCAGGCCATGGAAGCGAAAGCCCGCGATGTTCATGTCCTCGGGCCGCTCCGCCACTTCCAGCAATTGCAGGATACGCGCGCACTTCCGAATATGATCGGCGCCGATCCGGCGTGTCTTCCCGGCAAGATGAATTTCTTGAAGGCCCTTATGTCGGAAACCTCCGATCATCTTTTGAGTGTAAATGTTTTAGTTTACAGTGTCAATTAAACAGTTTCCACTACCGCCGCTGGAAACAATCCGATCCCGCGCGCGGCCAGTTGCCGCAGAAATTCCCTCAGGCCGCCCTTGGAACCTCATGCCACGTCACACCCAGCTTGTCCATTCCAATTGCAACCCCCTCCCGTTACACTCTTCGTCCGTCCTATGGAGGGCCCATGTCATTTGTGGACATACTTCTCGGAAAGCCGCTGGCGACTTCCGATGAGCGCGCCGAGCAGATCGGGCCAGTTGCGGGGATACCGATATTTGGTCTGGATGCGCTGAGTTCGGCGGCGTACGGGCCTGAAGCGGCACTGACGCTGCTCATTCCGCTGGGCGCGGCGGGAGTCGCCTACATTGTGCCGGTGAGCGCCAGCATTATTGTTTTGCTGGCGATCGTGTATTTTTCTTACCGGCAGACCATCGCCGCTTACCCTGGAGGGGGCGGGTCTTACACCGTGGCGTCGGAAAATTTGGGGACGTATCCCGGCCTCCTTGCAGCGGCGGCGCTCATGCTTGACTACGTGCTGACCGCGGCCGTGGGAATTTCCGCCGGCGTCGGCGCGCTGGTTTCCGCCATGCCGCAACTTCAGCCGCACACGCTTGCGCTTTGCCTGGGAATTCTGGTGATCGTCACGATCGTGAATCTGCGCGGCGTTCGGGAGGCGGGTATATTTTTTATGATCCCGACGTACGCGTTTCTCGGCTCGATGTTGGTCGCCATTCTCATCGGCTTCACGAAAACGGTATTCGCGGCGGGACATCCGGTTCCCGTAGCCGCGCCGCCGGCGAGCGTTGCGGGGCCCGCGACTGTCGCGGTGAGTATGTGGCTGCTTCTGCAAGTGTTCTCCAACGGCTGCACGGCCATGACGGGCGTTGAGGCCGTCAGCAACGGCGTGCGCGCGTTCCGCGAGCCCACGGTCCGCAACGCTCAAAGGACGCTGACCGTGATCATCGGCCTGCTGGCAATTCTACTCGCGGGCATCGCGTACCTGGTTCGCGCGTACGGCATTCGAGCGACCGATCCCGGGCTGCCCGGTTATCAAAGCGTGATTTCCTTGTTGATCGCGGCCATCGCGGGACGCGGAGTGTTCTATTACTTCACGATCGGTTCCGTGCTGCTGATTCTGTCGCTTTCCGCCAACACGGCGTTTGCCGATTTTCCGCGCCTCTGCAAAGCTGTTGCGCACGACGGATTTTTGCCGCACTCATTCGGCTATCGCGGGCGGCGCCTTGTCTATTCGCAAGGAATTTATGTGCTGGCCGTCCTCGCAGGGATTTTGCTGATTATTTTTCGCGGAGTAACCGACCGGCTGATCCCGCTGTTCGCGATTGGCGCGTTTCTGGCGTTCACGCTTTCGCAAGCCGGGATGGTGGGGCATTGGCGCCGGAACCCGGGCCGCGGCGCAGGGCGCAGCATGCTCATCAATGGCCTCGGGGCCATGGCTACGGGCGTAACGCTTGTGGTGGTGCTGGTTGCAAAATTTACTTCGGGAGCGTGGATCAGCGTGTTGCTGATTGGCGGAATGATGTCCGCCATGATGTGGGTGCACCGGCATTACGATCAGGTCACCGAGGAAGTTCGCTGTCCGAACCCGCTGCAAATCGAACACCTCGGGCCGCCCATCGTGATCGTGCCGATTCAGTCGTGGTCGCTCATTTCGCAGCGGGCGATGGAGTTTGCCCTGACGCTTTCACCGGAAATTCATGCGGTGCACGTGGGCACGGAAGAGGAAACCAACGCGCTGCAGGACAATTGGAAACGGTTGGTCGCCGAGCCGGTCGCGCAGGCCGGCGGGACGCCGCCGACCCTGGTGAATCTGGCGTCGCCGTTCCGGCTGATCATCAAACCGATCCTGGATTACGTTCTGGACATGGAGCTCAATAATCCGGGCCGGCAAATCGCGGTGATCGTGCCGGAACTCGTCGAGCGGCACTGGTATCACTACCCGCTGCACAACCAGCGCGCGGAACTGCTGAAGGCGCTGCTCTTGGTGAAGGGCAGCCGCAACATCGTGCTGATCAACGTGCCGTGGTACATCAAGGCCTGACGCCGAGACCGCGCGTGAACGCGAGGGTCTAGTGGCACAGGCTTCAGCCTGTGGGGTTTCGTCCTTGCAAGGACCAAAACCCACAGGCTGAAGCCTGCGCCACTGGTCCTAGCCCGGAAACAATTCCCGCGGCTTTGCTTGATCTTCGTTGGAATTGACGAACGTGGTAAGCAAATCTTCAGGATTTCACGCGCGCCTTGAGCCGCGCGTGTTTGCCTTCCACGGATACGACGTACTCGACTTCATGCGCGTCCTGTTGTTTCTTGAGTTGGTCGGTTTTTTGCCGGACAAAATTCTGGAAGGCGTCCATGGTCAGGGGCTCGGTATCTTCTCCCGCCTCCGCTTTTGCGTCGCGAAACGCCGCGAAGAGTTCCTCGACTTTTTTCTTCTCGTGGTCGGGGTCCTTCCAGGAGACGGCAAACGGGAATCGCGAGGCATTTGACTTTTCCGCTTCGGCGCGCTTGCGAGCCCTTTCCGCTTCAATCTCGCGAGCCGCGGCGCCGAAGTGGCGCTGCACCGTGCCCTCTTCTTTTTGTTTCAGGCGCTTTCGGAAGATATCGCGAAACTTCGAGTACATCTGAGTCAGGTTGCCGTAGCGGAAACGCTGGCTGTAATTCATCTCCGCGCCCCGGTCGCTATAGCGCTTGAGCGTCGTATCGATGCGCCACTCGATGTCCGAGGGGGGACGCGCCTTTCCGCCGCCGAAGTATTGTTCGTACTCGATCTTCAGCTGGCGGATGTCCCTTTCAAGCTGGGCGAGATCTTCGTCGATTGTTCTAGCCATGGAGTGTGGGCCGCACCATCATCATGCTAAGTGGTATAAGACAGTAACGTCAACGCGCAGACCGCGCCGTGGTGCGGAACAGATAATGTTCTTTGGGGATTCGCAGAAGATCAAAGCCGGCGATGCCACCCTTCTGCCGACGCCAAACGCAATCCGTATGATGTAGTCTTCAAAGGTAGCTAAATTAGTTTTGCAATGAACACGCCTGGGCAGCCAAAAAAAGGAAGATAGAATAGGCGGGCTAACACTGCAGGCAAAACAAAAGGGGCTCGTTTCCGAGCCCCTTCCAGCTAAACCCCATTTCACCCCGTCCCGGTACCAGCCGGGACGCATTAACCACCCCGGGAAAGATCAAAACCACTTGACCACAGTAAGTGCAAACCAAGTGCCACACCTCAAATATCTCCTTACGACCTCTTAACTGATAGAAAAAGAAGTAGATAAAATGGCCTGCAGGAGATCTACGTGTTCCCGCCGCTTAATTTTCTACAGTTTTTCACATAATTAGGCGCCCGCGACTACTGTCTTTGGGAGAATTCAGGCCCCTATGGCGGCGCGGATGGCGGAGGCGAGGGTTTCGGCCCACAGAGTAACATCTTCGGCGTGCTCGGCTTCGACCATGACGCGCGCTTTGGGTTCGGTGCCCGAGTAGCGCACCACGACTCGCCCGGCGGCGCCCAGGGTTTTCGTCGCCTTTTCAATCGCGGCGGAAACGATGGGAAGAGATTCGAGGGGAGGCTTGGACTTTACTTGCACGTTCACGATCGTCTGGGGAAACACTTTCAGACCGTGGACCAGTTCGTCGAGCGGGCCGCGCAGAGCGACGAGGCAAGCGATCTTGAGCGCCGTAAGAAGGCCATCTCCAGTGGTCGCGTCGTCGAGAAAAATAATGTGGCCGGATTGCTCGCCGCCGAGATTCGCGCCGCTGCGCAACATTTCTTCGAGAACGTAGCGGTCGCCAACGGGGACCCGCGCGAGGCTCAAGCCCTCGGCGTCGAGGACGCGCTCGAGGCCCAGATTGGCCATCGTCGTGCCAATGACGCGGCCGCCGCGCAATTGCCCAACGGACTTTAAATATCGCGCAGCGGCCAGCAAAATGCCGTCGCCGTCCACGTGCCGCCCGCTGGCGCTCACGAACATGGCGCGGTCGGCATCGCCGTCAAACGCCACGCCGAGCGACGCGCGGGATTCGAGGACTTTCTCGCGCAGCTTTTCCGGATGCAGCGAGCCGCAGCCGTCGTTGATGTTGCGCCCGTTTGGCTGGTTGTGAATGGCGATCACTTCCGCGCCGAGGGAACGGAACAGCGCCGGTCCAAGGAGACTCGCGGCGCCATTGGCGCAATCGAGAACCAATTTCAATCCCTTGAGATTCGCTCCGGGGATGGCGCGCCCGCGCAGGTACTTCAAATACTCCTCATCGAGCGAGAGATCGGCCGGGACAGGAACGCCGTGCGGCGCCGTCTCACGGCCCTTGTGCTGGTGAATTTCGGTCTCGAGATGCTCCTCGACGTCATCCGGAAATTTCATTCCTGTTCCAGCGAAGAGCTTGACTCCATTGTCATGAAACGGATTGTGGGAAGCGGAAATCACCATTCCCGCCGAATATTTGTTTTGCCGAACGAGGCAAGCAACGCCGGGAGTCGTGATGACGCCCGCGGAAAGGAACGCCACACCGTCATCGGCGAGGCCGGCGGCAAGCTGCGCCGCAATGTGAGGCCCGGATTCGCGCGTATCCATGCCGATCAGGACACGAGGCTTCGCGTCGGTTTCGAGCAGATATTTGCCCAACGCCCGCGCGACCCCGTAAAGCGTGGCGTCGTCCAGCGGATAAGTGCCGGGAATGCCGCGAATGCCATCCGTGCCGAACAGTTCTTTGGTCATTGAGGATCAGGGTGCGGGCCCCACTTAGAGCCCGCCAGAATCGTGCTGGCCTGGGCAATCCATTCGCCCTCGGTTTTTCGAGTCTAGCACGCGGCCAGTCATCCGGCGGGAGGAGCGGGGCCGTGGCGTGGCACAAGAGTAACGTGGATTTCGGTCGGTTCCACTTGCACGACGGTCGCGCCATACGGTGCGCCCACCATTTCGGGCGTGAAATTGATGGTCATGGTTCCTTGCTTGCCACTTTTCATGTCCAGTCGCAGGTTCAGATCGGCGGGAATCATGCGGCGGAGCAGAGCCGAGCGGCCGCGCACGCGGATATGGACCGCGGTGGGGACGTCTCCCGACATTTCCAGTTCGGGGGGCATGGTAGTGAATTCCAGCGGCACCAGAAAGCCGACCTCGGCGTAGGGCTCGGCGGTGTACGTCGCCCAAATGAGAAATGAAATCGCGACGGCCAGAAGCTTCAAGCCCGCGTTGGCGAAAACGTACTTGCGCAGGAAATCCAAGGCCTATCTCCGCACCGGAGTTCGCGCCTGCGAAACCGCGGCCGGCAGGACCATGGTGGCCCGGCGGCGCGAAACCATTTCGCGCAAGCGGTCGCTTAAATCTTCCGGAGAAAGGTTGGTTTCGATCGCTCCGGCCGAAGCGACCGAGATCGTTCCTGTCTCTTCGGAAACCAGTACCACCAGGCAGTCGCTGTCTTCGGTGATTCCAATCGCCGCGCGATGCCGCGTGCCCAGTTGCTTTGAGATCATCGGATTCAGCGAGAGCGGAAGGAAACAGCCGGCCGCCGCGACGCGCGATCCTTCAATAATGACGGCGCCATCATGCAAGGGAGAGCCGGGCCGGAAAATCGAAACCAGCAAGTCGTAGGAAAGCTGGGCGTCCAGCGGTATGCCGCTTTCAATATACGTGCGCAGGCCGGCTTGCCGTTCGACGACGATGAGCGCCCCGATGCGGTTCTGAGAAAAGTATTCGGCGGCCATGACGATGTCATCGTACGAGCCCTTCGGATTGCGCGACGCAAAATTCATCATGGATAGGTTCCGCCCAACGCGCGAAAGCGCCCTGCGAATTTCGGGCTGAAACAGAATGATGAGAGCGATGGCCACGTACGGCAGCATCGTCGTGAGCAGCCATTCGACCATTTCCAGGCGCGCCCACTGCGCGCCGCGATAAAAAACGAAGAGCAGCGCAAGCGCCACCAGCATTTGCACCGCGCGAGTCCCGCGCAGCAGTTTCAACAAATAATAGATCAATGCCGCGACGATCAGAATGTCCAGAGCAGCCCGGAAATCCAAGCGCGACAGCGGGGTCACAGGGAGAGCGGCGGCGAGCATGGTGGTGCTATCTACGGTATCCCAGCCTTGCTGTCTGGGGCAAGCCGCAGTTTGCCGTGGTTTGTCCGGATTGGGGGGTGTGCTATGTTGAAATAGGTGGGAATATGCAGCTCGAAGACGTCAAACTCACATCGCGATCGAACCCGTCGCAACGCATCATCGCGGCGGCGATCGTTTTCGCTTTCTTGTATTTTGCCTCGGATGTTGTGGTCACCTTGCTGCTCGCCGTCTTGATTGCCTATTTTCTCGATCCGGTCGTGGGCCTCTTGGAGCGAATCCACCTTCCGCGCGCGCTGGGCGCGCTGGTGGTGCTGCTCACCGTCACCGCGATTTTTGCCGGTCTGGGATATCTCGTCGTGCTTCGAGCGAACCAATTTATTGCCGACTGGCCGCGCTACAGCGAAGTCTTGCGACACGTAACCACGGCGTTCGACCGCCAAATGACCACCCTGGAAAAAGGAGTCGAGGCGATCGCGCCGGCGGCGGAAAAAGGGCGGACGCCGCTGCGCGCGGTTGAGCCGCCTCCGGTGCGCGAGTGGCTGCTTCGAGGAGCGGGATCGTTGTACTCCATTCTGGTCGTGGCGACGTTCGTGCCCTTCCTGGTTTTCTTCATGCTCGCCGCAAAACCCCGCATTTGGAAAGCCACGATTGAATTATTCCCGGACGAACATCAGGAGCGCGTCCGCGGCGCGCTCGATGAAGTCAGTTTGATGCTCCGAAGTTTTGTGGCGGGCAACGCCCTCGTGGCTATCATCCTGATGCTTTTAAGCTGGGGGTTTTTTCTCGCCATTCATTTGAATTATCCTTTTCTGCTGGGCTGCGTCTCAGGACTGCTGAACCTGGTGCCGTACCTCGGCGCGCTGCTGGCGTGGGTTCCGCCGTTTTTGATCGGCCTGGCCCAGTGGAACACCATTGGCCCATACTTCGGGGTTGCGGCTATGCTGACGTTTCTTCATATTGTTGGCCTGAATGTACTGATGCCCGCGATTGTGGGGCGGCGCGTCCACTTGAATGCTCTTGCGGTTACCGCGTCGTTTTTATTCTGGGGATGGCTCTGGGGCGCGATTGGCTTGATCCTGGCGATCCCCATCACGGCGACCGTCAAGGTAATTTGCGATCATTCCGAAGGGTGGGAGCCGCTGGGCCGCTGGCTCGGCGCATAGCCTGGGGCGAGCCGTGGCTGATCCCCCAAGCCATTCGGGGATTTGAGAGCGCGGGGGAAATTGGAACGCACTATGCAATCTAACCAGCGCACAGTTCTTATCGTTTTGATTGCGCTCCTCGTGCTCACAGGCGCCGGCCTTTTCGTGACCACCGAGTGGGGCGCTCGCGCGGTTTCAACGGCCTCCTCTCCATCGATCGCCGCGCAATCGCCCGTGGACCTGGGGCAATTCCGCACCGCGCAATCTCTCTCCCAGCTTGCCGCCACGCCGGAAGAACAAGACCTGGCGCGTGACGTGCTCCGGAAGGCCGATCATGAAGTTGATTTTGCTTTCGCTTCGGCGCTCTACGATGCTTCCTCGCAACATATTCCTTCCACGCCCGAAATCAAAGCCATCCTCGAACGGATCTCCAAAGGCGAACAGGAAGATAACGAATTGAGTGCGGAGGTTGCGCGCCTTACCAAAGTGCTGGCAAGCGCAAAGGACGCTCAGAAGGAAGCTCTCACGCAGCAACTCGATCTCACCAAGAGCCGCCAGGAATTGATCGAAGACGAAATCGCCGACGGGCACTCGGACCTGGAACGGGCCGGTGGCGATCCGCAAAACCGGATCCAGCGCATGGTCGATGCATACAACGCCTCGGAACAAAGCAGCGGCGGCCAACTGGATCTCAGCATCGTCGGGAAGCAGGCGAGTTCGACCCTGCCGGCTTCCGCTTCATTTCTCTCGCGTGCGCGGGCCATGTATGCGCTGCACTCGATTGTCGTACGCCTCAGCCAGGAGGAACGCGACGCGACCGCGTCGGCCGCCTCATTTTCAGGAACGCACGATAAGCTCGAAGCGCAACTGGAACAGGCGCAATCAGAACAGAAGAAAAAATTGCCGAGCGCGTCTCCCGGAAACGCCGCCGGAGGGAATTCGGCGAACAGTCCGTCCTCCACATCCAGCCAGACCAGCGAAGCAATTTCTTCTTACAAGTCGCTCACCGCGTTGCAGAAGAGAACGTCCGGCCTGGACGATCGCATCCGCAATCAGCAAGACCTCGCGAAAGATTACGGGCAGTGGACCGCGCTGGTGGCTACGCGGCGCCGCGATCTGCTGCACAGCCTGCTCATTTCCGTTGCCTTGATGCTGGCCATCGGCTTAGCCGTGCTGCTGACAACTTACTTTCTGGAGCGAATGTTCGCGCGCGTGGAACCCGATCAGCAAAAACTGCTGACCCTGCGCTCGGTCGCGCACATCGTCACGCGCGCGGCGGGCGCCATTCTGATTCTGCTGATCGTTTTCGGAATGCCCAGCCAGATGGCAACGGTTCTGGCTCTCGCCGGGGCAGGACTAACGGTTGCGATGAAGGATTTTATCGTCGGATTTTTCGGCTGGTTCGTGCTCATGGGGAAAAACGGGATTCGTCACGGCGATTGGGTGGAGATAAACGGCGTGAGCGGCGAGGTCGTCGAAATCGGACTGTTCCATACCGTGGTGCTTGAAACCGGCAACTGGAACGATGCCGGACATCCCACGGGACGCCGCGTGACGTTCGTCAACAGCTACGCCATCGAAGGGCACTACTTCAATTTTTCCACTTCCGGACAATGGCTCTGGGACGAATTGCAGCTGGCCCTCCCGGTGGATCAGGATCCGTATCCCATCGCCGAAGAGATTCAGAAAATCGTGACAAAGGAAACCGAAGCGAACGCGCGTCTTGCGGAACAGGAGTGGGGACAGATGGGCAGCGCCCGCGGTGTTCGCCCGTTTTCCGCCGGCCCCGCGATCAGCGTTCGCCCGGCCAATCTCGGATTTGAAATCGCGATACGCTACGTGACTCGCGCCAACGAGCGCCACCAGCAGAGAGCGAAACTTTATCACGACATCGTGGAGTTGCTTCGCCGGAAAAATATTCCCCAGGCCGCGGCGTCAGTTGCGCCGCCCGCCGCACCCTCCGCTGCCGCAGCGACGTAGTAGGACAGGCTTCAGCCTGTCGGGTTTGCGTCGGTAAGGCAAAAGCGACAGGCTGAAGCGTGTCCTACTTGTGCGCGTTCCACTTGCGCGCGTATTGCTGGCCGTGCTGGCCAATGCTACGATGGCACCTTCCATGGCCCAGCATGTTCTTTCCCGCCCGCGCATCGGCGTACCGTGGCGCACCGCCGCGGAAGAAGCTGCCAACCGGCGCGCCAAAATCGACAAATATTTGCAGGCCGTGGAAAGAGCGGGCGGCGAAGCTGTGCTCGTTTCTCTCGCTTTAAGGGCCGATGTCTTGAAACGCGAGGCGGAAAATCTGGACGCGTTCCTGCTCACCGGAAGCCCGGCGGATGTCGATCCGGCGCACTTCGGCGCGAAGCGCCACCCCGCTGCCGCCGATGCCGACGCCGCGCGCGAGCGCACCGATTTTGCTCTGCTCGAACACGCGCTGTCCGCGGGCAAACCGGTGATGGCCATTTGCTACGGCATTCAGTCGCTGAACGTATTTCTCGGCGGCAGCCTTGTCCAAGACATTCCCACCGAGCTTGGGAAAAAAATTTGCCACAGCCCGGAAGAGGATGAGCTTCCCGATGGAAGCGAAGCGCCGGATGCCATGCACGGGGCAAGTTTCGATCCCGGGCGCGTGTTCACACTCTGCGGGACATTGCAAGCCGAGGTCAACTCGTGGCATCACCAATCCATTCTGGAGCCAGGGCGCGGCCTGCGCATTACCGCGCGCGCGCCGGACGGCGTGGTCGAGGCCGTTGAGTGGATAGACGAATTCAAACTGGGTTGTGGGCGTGCAGTGGCACCCGGAAAGAATGCCGGAGGATGCTCTGGCGCAGGCGCTATTTCGCGAACTGGTCACGGCCGCCCGCCTTGCGCGGACTGAGAAGTAAGGAGTGGCACAGGCTTCAGCCTGTGGGGGTTAGTCCTTGCAATGACCAAAACTCACAGGCTGAAGCCTGTGCCACTAAAAACTTGGCAACCTTTATGGCCGGTAAGCTCTTCCATGTATGTGGAGGTTTGATCCTTTGCGGCTGATATTCCGGACGATGGCTTGCACGATCATGGCGCTGGGCTTGGCGTGGAGCTGCGGAAGGCCCGCGATCGCCGGCCAGACGCAGGAAATGCTCCCCGACGAGAGCGTCGCGAAGGGACGGCAAGTGATGCAGCAAGTCGTCGCTGCTCTAGGCGGGCAAGCGTATCTGAATGTGCGCGATACCCAGTGCGACGGGCGGGAGGCGCAATTCGGGACGGCCGAAACGTTGACGGGCTTCACACTGTTCCGCGATATCTGGCTGCTGCCGGACAAGAACCGCGTGGAATATTTTTCCAAGGGCGAGCACACCATCTTGGGATTCTTGATGGGTGCCGACGAACTGTTGATCACGCACGGCGGCGCGATGATCACCATTTTTAACGGTGAAAATGGCTGGACGCTCGACAAGAGCGGCGTTTCCGAGCAGCCCGAAGACCTTATCAAGAATTTCAACGAGCAATTGAAATCCGGAATGAACAACATGCTGCGCAAGCGCATGAACGAGCCCGGGGTGGATGTGCGATACGCGGGCACCGACTTGATCGACTTGAAGGAAGCGGAGTGGATCGAGTTTACCGACAGCGATCACCGCGTGATGCGGCTGGGGATCGACAGATTTACGCACCTGCCGCTGCGCTGGGTGGTGGTGACACGCGATCCTGAAACCCGCGTGAACACCCAGGTCATAACGAGTTACACGCAATACAAGGCGCTCGACGGCGTCAAGACTCCACTGAGCATTGAACTCTCCCGCAACGACCGAAAGCTGACCCAGACCTTTTTGACCGATTGCAAATATAACTCCGACCTTGCCCCGCAACTCTTCACCCGCGCTGACCTGGAACAGCACGCCGCGGAGGTCACTAAGAAGGGTTACAAGGATTCCAAGAGCACGAAGTAAACGCTGTTGGTGGATCTCTAGACGGCTGTGTTTGAGAATGTTCCCTTACTATTTGCACTCGGGTGAATCTAAAGAATGGCTTCCGTTCTTCTTAATCAAATCACAGCTTGACATCCACTCGCCGTGCGGCATATCAGTGTGGCTACTACAAAACATGGCGGGCCCTGCCGAGCGGGGCCGAATTTGCAATTCTAAGCGGAGGAAGTGATGCGTCTTACTTTGTCCCGGCGTTTGATACTGGCATCTGCGGCGATCTGGATACTGGCGGTTACCGGATGCGCCCGAAAGCAAGCCGTTGTCGATGACGCGGCGCTGCGCGCGGCGGATGGAGATTCCGCGAATTGGATCACGTATGGGAGGACGTATTCGGAGCAACGATTCAGCCCATTGAAGCTGATTGACGAGCAGAGCGTCGGCAAGCTCGGCCTGGCGTGGTCTTACGACCTCGAAACATTGCGCGGGGTGGAAGCGACGCCGCTCGTCAAGGACGGCGTGATTTATGCGACGAGCGCATGGAGCATCGTCTACGCAGTCGACGCGAAAACGGGGAAGCTGCTGTGGCAATACGATCCGAAGGTGCCGAAGGATCATGACAAGTACGTGTGCTGCGACGTAGTCAATCGAGGCGTCGCGCTCTACAAGGGCCGCGTCTACGTCGCGACGCTGGACGGGCGCCTCGTCGCGCTGGACGAAAAGACCGGCGCACCGGTCTGGGATGTCCAGTCCACGCCGAAGGATGGAAGCTACGCCATCACCGCCGCCCCCCGGATCGCAAAGGGGCGCGTGCTCATCGGAAACGCGGGCGCCGAGTATCCCGTGCGCGGCTACGTCTCCGCGTACGACGCGGAAACCGGCAACCTCGCCTGGCGGACGTACACCGTGCCGGGCGATCCCTCCAAGCCGTTCGAATCCGACGCAATGAAGCGCGCGGCGGCCACCTGGTCGGGCGAGTGGTGGAAGGCGGGAGGCGGCGGGACCGCCTGGGAGTCGATGGTTTACGATCCGGAACTTGACCTCGTTTACTTCGGCACGGGAAACGCCACGCCCTGGTACGACCAACTGCGCGGCAAGGGCGACAGTCTCTACACCGCTTCCATCGTGGCCGTGCGCGCCGATAACGGAGAACAGGTGTGGGATTACCAGACGACACCAGGCGACAACTTTGACTACGACGCGACGCAGCCGCTGCTGATGGCCACGCTCGCCATCGACGGCGCTCAGCGCCGTGTGATCATGCAAGCGAACAAGAACGGTTTCTTCTACGTGATCGACCGCGAAAACGGAAAATTCATTTCGGCGAAGCCCTTTGCCCCGGTCAACTGGGCCACCGGCATCGATCCAAACGGTCGTCCCATCGAGAACCCAGCCGCCCGCCAGTTGAAAGACGCGGCGCTGGTAAAGCCTTCCGCCGAGGGTGCGCATAACTGGAACCCGATTTCGTTCAGTCCGACGACCGGGCTTGTTTACCTCGCAGTCCTCGAAGACACTTCGCTTCATGCGATCATTCCGCACTGGAAGATCAACCTGCACGACCAGGCCACCGGGTCCGACAGGGCCTACCGCGGACCGGCGCGCGATGCGTATCTCAAAACGAAGAGCACCGGACACCTGCTCGCCTGGGATCCGGTCGCGCAAAAAGAAGCGTGGCATGTGGACCTGCCCGATCCGAAAAGCGGAGGAACGCTGGCCACCGCCGGGAATCTCGTGTTTCAAGGCCGAGCCGACGGCAAGTTCTCCGCCTACCGCGCCACGGACGGCAAACCGCTCTGGGAGTTCGACGCCGGAGTCGGAATCGCGGCGCCGCCGGTGACTTTTTCGGTGGATGGCGCGCAATATATTGCGGTGGAGAGCGGCTGGGGCGGCCCGCAGGTCCTCGGCAACCGGCCGCCTGGAAAAGGACACGTGGGGCCCGGCAAACTTTTGGTATTCAAACTGGGAGGCACGGCGACAATTCCGTCTTACGAGCATGTGGTCCGGCCGGTTCCGATGCCGACGTTCGAGCTCGCTGCTACGAAGGCCGAAATCGAAGAGGGCCGCAAGCTGTTTGCGAATACCTGTGCGCGGTGCCATGGCGGCGAAGCGATCAGCGGCGGATCCGTGCCGGACTTGCGCTACGCAACGGACCCGACGCACGAGATGTTCGAGGAAATTGTCCTGGGCGGCGCGCGGCGCGAATTCGGCATGCCGTCGTTCACCGGGGACATTACCTCCGCGCAGGTGCGTTTGATCCACGCCTACATCCTGGATCGCGCGCGCGAATCGGCGCAGGCGGATGCCGCGCCAAAGTAGAACAGACTTCAGTCTGTTGCTTTTTGAATGGTCTAGAAGATGTAAACCCGACAGGCTGAAGCCCGTCCTACTGGAAAAATAGACACGCGAATCAAATTGTGTGACGATACCGGGACCTAGAGCAGGCAACGATTCACACGGGAGGATCTCCATGGAACGACGAAAATTTTTGGCTTCTTCGCTTGCCGCATCGGCGCTTGCAGTCACCGCGCCTGGCAGCGCTTTGGAGGCTGCCCAGGGAAACATGACGGCGAAAGGCCGGGAGTTCTATCAGCTCCGGCGGTACCACATCAACGCCGGCCCGCAGAGAAAACTGTGCGACGATTTTTTCCGCGACGCGCTGATTCCCGCTCTGAATCGGCATGTCGATTTCTCCCGTTGGCGTGTTTGATTTTTCTATTGGGCCGGACACGCCGTCGATCTACGTCTTGATGCCGGGCGCTTCGGCGGAAAAGCTGGCCACGGTCGAGAACCTTCTCGCCAAGGACGATGAATACTCGAAAACCGGAGTAGCGTTCCTCACTGCCCCCGCCAAGGAACCTGCATTCGACCGCATGGACAACACGTTCCTGCAGGCGTTCGAGAAATGGCCGAACCTGATTCTCCCAAAAGCGACCTCCTCGAAGGGCGCGCGCGTTTTTGAATTGCGCATTTACGAAGGTGCGACGGACCAGGATCACCGCCGCAAAGTGGAAATGATGCAGTCGGGCGAATCCGAAATTTTTACCAAGGCCGGCGTCGAGCAAATCTTCTACAGCGAGACGCTCATCGGCCCGCGCCTGCCGAACCTGACCTACATGCTGTGCTTTGACAGCCTGGCCACGCGCGACAAGCAATGGGCCGCGTTCCGCGCCTCCGACGATTGGAAGTCGTATTCGACGCAGCCCAAATATGCGTTCGAGCCGATCGTCTCCAACATCACCAATCTGATCCTGACGCCGACGCCGTATTCGCAGATCTAAGTAGCACAGCCACTCTTGGCTGTGTGGTTTTTGCAATCGTAGTTGCGCTAGCCGGCGTACGTGTACTTCACAAAACCACACAGCCAGGAGTGGCTGTGCTACTCAAAACCCGCCAGCGCCCGCTTTCCTTCGGCTAACCAAACTTAGTGAGTAAGCATCGATTTACGCAGGCAAACCGGAAAACCGCAGCCCTCACTTGTTATTTACATAGAAGCGCGATGACGAGAACCTCATGAGTGGCGATGCCGCACCCCTAGCCCTGCCGCTCTCGCGCTTGTCGACCGGCGCGAGTGAGGCTACGACCCTGTATCGCGAACTGCGAAAACCGTTGCTTCGATACCTGGTATGCCTCGGGCTTTCGAGCGACGAAGCGCAGGATGTGGTTCAGGACGCATTTCTGATCCTGCACCGCCACCTGGCCTCGGGCGGTTCGCAGGAGAATATTCGAGGCTGGCTGTTTCGCGTGGCGCACAATCAGGCCAGAAACCGCCAGAATCGCTACGACCGAAATTTCAGCGCGCCGACGGATTCTGAAATAGGCGCGGCGTCACACGAAGCGACGCCGGAACGCGCCGTGCTGGAGAAGGAAAAATTCCAGCAGTTAGGCAAGGCAATCCGGCTGCTTTCCGCGTCCGAACGGGAGTGCCTGCTGTTGCGCGCCGCGGGTTTGCGTTATCGGGAAATTGGCGAAGTCTTGGGGATCGCGACGTCCACGGTGAGTGACACGGTGGATCGCACGATCAAGAAATTAGCGGAGAAATGCAATGTGTGACTTTTCCGGAAAACTGATCGCCTGGCTGGATCGCGAACTTCCTGCAGAGGAAGCTTCCGAGATAGAGCGCCACGTGGAAGCCTGCTATGAGTGTCAATGCGAACTCGAGGCATACAAACGAGTGAGCAGCGAATTTGACGCCTACTGCGATGAGGCAATCGCATCGAAAGCGCACCGCGTTGTCCCTCGCTGGGTGCCGGCCGTGGCTGCTGCGGGCGCTCTGGCTGCTCTTGCGGCGCTGTTCCTGACGCTGCCCCGAACACGCGTTGAGCCGCCCGCGTCCCATCCTCCACAGGTAGCGGGAACGGCGTCTCCCGCGGTTGTTGCGAAAGTAATGCCCGCGAACATTCGTCCGATACAGAGAGTTCGTCGCCAGCACGCCGTCGCGCCCGCGCAAATACGAAATGACAACGCTGCGTTCGCGCAAAACCAAAATTCTTATATCCTGCCGGATGAACCCGTGATCCAAATCGCCATTCCCGCCGATGAAATGTTTCCCCCGGGCGCTGTTCCGGAAGGCATGCATTTTGTCGCGGACCTTACGATTGCGGCGGATGGATCGGCCGAACGCCTCCGATTGCGTCCGCGGCTTGCGGGATTTGAAAGGAGCACGACACAGCCATGAAACGCGCACTCATTCTAGCCATGATTCTGACGGCCTCCTCTTGCGTGTTCGCTCAGGAGGGTGGAAACGCGGTCTTCTTTCAAAGACAAGACGTTGGTCCCGTTACAACCGTCGGCGTGGGCGTGCTCGGAAAGCCGCCCGGCGCTCCGGTCCAGGGCGCGCCGTATTCCGCCACGATTACGAACGAAAATATTCAGACGCTCGAAGACGGAACTCACATCACGCAAACCAGCACCGGAAACATTGCGCGCGATTCGCAGGGCCGCACGCGCCAGGACGCATCCTTGCCGGCCATCGGCAATCTGTCCGCCGCCGATGCGCCGCACCTCGTCTTCATCCAGGACCCCGTGGCGCAGACGGTCTTCACGTTGAATTTGACGGATAAAACCGCGCAGAAAATGCCTTCGCTTCCCGCGAACATAACCACTTCCGGTCCAGCGAGCGCCGGCAAGTTCGTGATGCAAATGGGAACCGCAGTAGCAGCGGGCGGCCCGCCGCCGCTTCCGCCACCGGGAATCATGCTTCAAAGAACAGTTTTTGGCGGCGACCAGGGCCAGGTCAATACGGAAGATTTGGGCTCTCAAACCATGGAAGGCGTCCAGGTGACGGGAGTGCGAACGACGCGCACGATTCCCGTGGGGGAAATCGGAAATGACAAGCCCATCAGCATTGTGACGGAGGTCTGGACGTCGCCCGATCTGAAGACGATCGTCTACAGCAAGCGCAGCGACCCGCGCATGGGCGAGCAAACGTTCCAGCTGACGAACATCGTGCGTTCCGAGCCGGATGCCTCGCTGTTCACGGTCCCGCCCGATTTCACAATCGTGGACGGCCCTCGCGACGTAATCTACCGGTCAAACCAATAGCGCGCATTACTCGGGTTTTTGTGGCGCAGGCTTCCAGCCTGTGGGAGTTAGTTGCAGCGTGATCGTCATCGCCGCAACCAAAACCCGCAGGCTGGAAGCCTGCGCCACCAAATGCGGGAGCTTAAATGATCTACGGTTCGCCAACCTGGATAGCGGTAAGGAAGAAGAGCTAGAAAAAATCCACGTCTTTCATGGGGTAGTGCCGGCGGTTGCGCGTCCACAGTTCCAAATTGTGGATCGAAACTGTCGCGGCAATCAGGGCGTCTCCCAATTCGACGTGGTGGCTCTTCGCGTACTGCCGCAGATATTCTCCCGCGCGCACCCCAATTTTGTAATCGATCGGAACGCAATGAATCGCCGCGAAGAGCGCTTCGAGAGTGCCCTGCTCCTTTGGCCGCGCGCCGTGCCAAAGCTCGGCCACGGTGACCGGAGAGCACAACAGAGCAACCTCGCTCCGGCTCAACTCGTCCCAGCGAGCAAGAACGCGCGAATCCCGGGCGCGCGAAACTTCGATCAGGATGTCCGAATCGATCAGAACCGGCTTCAACGCGCAGATTCTCCTGAGGCGCTTCCCTTTCCGGAGTCGGCGCACGTAAGCCGTTGAGTCGGGCAGGTCCTTACGATCTTTCCACATGCCGACCAGCGCCTGCATTGCTTGCCTGCGGTCCACGGGCGAGTTTCCATACTTTTCGCGGACGGCTTGGCGGACCAAGTCGGAGATGGAAGTCCTCTGCTGGCGGGACCGAATATGCAGGACCTTCCAGATGTCCTCGTGCAAATAAAGCTGCGTGCGTTTCATGATGTATAGTATACATCACTCTGGTCCCTTTTCGCCTTTCCTCTCCAAAACGAGCGATGACCAGGTATCAAACCACAAACCAGCAATTCAGGAGGAACCGCAGGTTTTCGTGGCGCCGGCGTCTCGCCGGCGTTTTTGCGTTGCGCGGCTTTAGGAAAAATCGCCGGCGGGACGCCGGCGCTACGAACCGCTTGCCTGCGGGAAGAACACGTGGAAGCGCGCGCCGCGCGGGGTATTCTTCTCCAGGCGGATCGTGCCGCGATGGTCGTCCACAATTTTCGCGACAATGGAAAGGCCGAGGCCCACTCCGTCTTTCTTCGACGTGAAAAATGGATTAAAAATCTGCTCGTGCAATTCAGGAGGCACGCCGGGACCGGTGTCTTCGACGAAGACGGCTACGCCCGGTTCGCCGTTCGAGATTTCCTCCTCAATCACAATGTGCAGCGTTTTCTCCTGTGATCCTTCCTGCGCCTGCATGGCTTGAAACGCGTTGGTAATCAGATTGACGAACACCTGCTCGCAGAGCTGGGCGTCGGCCGGGACTTCAGGCAAGTTCGGAGCGTACTGGCGCTCGATTTTCACGCCTGCATTCGGGAAGGACGCGACGGCGGCCTCGAGCGCGCGATCGACGATTTCCGAAATCCGCTCCGGGCGCAATTCGAGCTTCGAGGGGCGCGCGAAATCGAGGAACCGCACGACGAGGGCGTTCAGCCGGTTCACTTCGGAGGAAATGTATCCGGCCAGCTCCGCGACGAGCGGCTCCGACCCCGCGACTTTCCGGCTCAACATGTCCGCCGAGCCTTTGATGACGCCCAGCGGATTGCGGATTTCGTGCGCCAGGCCGGCGGAAAGTTGCCCGAGCGCGGCCAGACGCTCGGCGCGGCGCGCGTCGGCTTCCGCGGCGCGCAACTGGCGATTGGTCTCTTCCAATTTCTCCGAAAGATCCTCCAATCGCTGCACCTGCCGCCGGTTTTCCACAGCAAAGCGGTTGACCAGGATCGCCGCGACATAAAAGAAAAGCACGCGGATGGCGAGGATGCCTTTTCCCTCGGGGGTCACATCCACTTCCTCGAGCGCCGGGAACAGCAGCGACAAGTAGGCCAGCGAGGCAACCGTGGTCCAGGCCAGCGCGCCGAGCGTCCCGAAGTAGATGGCGGCGCTCACCACCGGCAAAAAATAAATGGGATAGTAGGTGCTGTTAATTCCAAAGTCGCCGGTGTGGTCGAGCAGCAGCGTGCCCAGCAGAATCTTGAGGAGGACGCTGTAGGCGGGACCGCGCTTCGGCAAACGGGCGATCAGCCAGCCTTCCAGGAGCTGGACGACGAAGATGGCCAACAGGATGAGTTGCTTGTGGTATTCGTCGACCGGAGGGAGAAATGCCAGGCCGCCCAAAAAAATCAGCCAGATCAGATCAATCCAACTCAGATGAAGGTCACGAATTGCCGATCGTTCGCGGTCCAGCATTTTGCAGGGCTCCGGCAAAGTCTAACACGGGCACTAGTAGCACAGGCTTCAGCCTGTGGGTTTTGATTCTAAGCTAGGCCGAAAATCCACAGGCTGAAGCCTGTGCCACTGAAACATGCCCGCACGGTAGCGGCCGGACAACTAGAGGTCTGGAATTTTACTGCACGCGCTGAGGGCGCGATTCGGTGTCGACGAGCGCCTCGAAAATGGCGAGAACGTGGCGGCGGTAATCGACCATGCGGGTGAAGACGTCGCGCAGAGTGGGGTCGCGCTCGGATTCGCGATGCCATTTCAGCAGCACCGCAGGCGGAACTTCGATGTCCCGGCGAAGCTCTTCGGCGGAGTGCCCGCGCAGGAACAGGCCGTAAAAGAAGGCCGCCTCCCGCTGCGGGAAGTCGAAGTCGTGCTGGGTTTCGTCCGCCGCGTTGGCGGCCGCCAGCAGGGTCGTGTTGGATACAGTCTGCATCAGCGTCCAGAGACAGAAAGGGAAGTTTACCGGAAGTTTTCCCGGCGTCAAGTGGTGCGGCTAAAAAGGTAGCTTAGTCTGGTAACTCGGAAGCCGCAGGACTCGTCGCAAGGCAATTCGATGCGGGATGGGTTGGGAAGGGTTCTTCCGGGTGAGATAAGTAGCACAGGCTTCACAGCCTGTGGGTTTTCGGCCTTGCAAGGACCAAACCCCACAGGCTGAAGCCTGTGCTACTGAAAGCAAAGACTTTGCGGGGAAAGTACCGAATTATCCCAGTTTTCCGGGCTGGCGGGCGGAACGGACAAACTCGCGCAGCGCCGAAACATTGGGGCCGTAGGCGCCGATCCGGGCCGCGTCGACCGGCAAGCCAAGCTGCTCCGCGGCTTCCATGTTGATCCCGGCGTCGTCGAGTTCGGAGAGGCTAAAGCCGACGGCGGGAAGCACGCGCTTCGTGCCGCTCGGATAGACCGGGCGTGGAGGACGGCGCCGCGCCCAAGGCTTGCTTGCGATTGCGAAGAACTGGTGCCAATCGTTCTTGTCCCACATCGCTTGCTCCCGCGTCTCGTGGACCCAGGACGCTCAGACACTCAATCAGTCAGATGCGCCAACTAGCCTTGCGGTCGCTTCCCGTGGCCCGACCCCGTTTTGCCGGGGTTTTGGATTGGCCTGTACTCGGGTATACGACACAACCCGGGCGGCGTCCACAATAGACTGGGGAATGTTTCAGGGGCGTTGCGAAAGAGAAATTATCACGTTGGAGGGAAGGTCAGGTACCGAATGGACACGAAGGTTTATTCGAATAGAAATGTCCGCAAGACGCGCAATTCGTTTCACGTGGAACAAACGCCCAACCGACTGTGGGCAATGCTCTTGTGCCGGTTCGGCGGCGACCGGCAGCCTCTGATGCCCACAACAGGAAGCAATCGCCGCGTACGGCTGGTATAATGAGCGCATCTGAGCGCCCTCCGGGGAACCTGTGGAAAAGTCGAAACTGGTCATCGTCGTTCACTACCACGAGCTGTGGCTCAAGGGCGGAAATCGCCGCTTCTTCCTGAGCAAGCTGCATATGGCGCTGAAGCGCGCGCTCGAGGGCTTGCCGGTGGAGCGCATCCTGCGGCCCGGCGACCGGCTGCTCGTCGAATTCGGTGAAGGCGCTTCGGCGGAGGAAGCAATCGCGCGCATCGAACGCGTGTTCGGCGTGGCATTTTATGCCGTAGCACGAGTGGTTCCGCGCGGAAGCGAGGACGATCTCGCGGCGCTTGGACGCGCGGCGTGGGAAGAAGTTCGCGGCGAAAAATTCGAGACGTTTGCGGTGCGCGCCAAGCGCAGCGACAAATCTTTCCCGCAACGCACGATCGATATCGACGTTTCTGTTGGGCAATATCTGGTGGATCAGTTGCGCGCCTCGGGCCGCGGCGCTCGCGTGAAACTCAACGATCCCGATTTGACTTGCCGCATCGAAATTCCGCCCGGCCCGTCGCTGCTGGTGTACGCGCGAAAAATTCCCGGCGCGGGAGGACTTCCGCCCAATACGGCCGGGCGCATGACCTGCCTGCTTTCCGGGGGATTCGATTCCGCCGTCGCCGCGCACAAAATGATGAAGCGCGGCGCGCATCTGAATTTCGTGCACTTCTGGGGCGGCGGCGCGCGCCCGGGCGAGTCTTCCGTGCACGTGGCGCGGGAACTTGTGAAGCGCCTCGTGCCGTGGCAATTTTCCGCGAAGCTTCACCTCGTGCCGTTCGAGCCGATTCAGCGGGAAATTGTGGCGCGCGCTCCGGAGGAATTCCGCATCCTGCTCTACCGCCGGATGATGCTGCGCATCGCCGAGCGCGTTGCGCGCTCCAATCGCGCCCTCGGGCTCATCACCGGGGACAGCCTGGCGCAGGTCGCTTCGCAAACGCTGCACAATATGGCCGCCGTCGGCGCAGCCGTGCGCATGCCGCTCTACCGCCCGCTCGTCGGCGACGACAAAATCGAAATCATGGATGCCGCGCGCAAAATCGGCACGCATGACATTTCCGCCGAACCCTTCCACGATTGCTGCCCCATCTTCCTGCCGCGCAATCCCGCGCTGCACGCCTCCGTCGCGGAACTCGACCAGGCGGAAAGCGCTCTGGACATCGAAGCGCTCATCCGCCAGGGAATCGAAACCATGGCCACTGAACGCTACCGCTACGCCGCCGGCCGAGTTGAACAAGTGGAATCGTTCAAATCCGCCACGGCGTGAAATAGTGGGACCCAATTTGAGGAAACACTTGCATCCTCGACAACCGAGTTACCTTTCGCGGTCCTCCCGAATCATCTCCTCTGCGCTCTGAAAGGGCCCGCTCGATTTTGGCTGTTTCGCACGCAACCGAAGAATCTTTCCCACAAATTCATGGCGGGCTTTGATTTCCCGCGCAGTAGGCACATTTTCTTTGAGTATCGCCCGCACCTCGGCAGCGATTGAGCGCTGATTGGACTTGGCGCGCTTTCGGAGGGCTGCATATAGGTCTCTCGGGATGTTCTCCACATGGAGCGTTGCCATAGGCGCCTCGAAGAAGATATCGGCAATCTCGGTCTTGCTATGAGGGGTGTTTCGCAAAATAAAACCGGGGAGCCCGCAACGTCGGACTCCCCGATTTCGTTACAGCAAACTTCCTCCGTATTGTGGTCGCGGCGCCGCTCGCTGGAGCGGCGGACCGCCTAGAACTGGAACGAGTAGCCGAGCGTCAGGGACTGCAGCCCAATTCGATCCGTGCTGTTGTTGTATTCGCCGGCGAGCAGGTTGCTCTGCTGCACCTGCTGCTGGGAAGTAGGGTCGTACGTGTAGGCGATGTCGAACCGCGAGCGGCCGCGGTGGTAGGCGAACCCGGTGGAAAGCTGGTTGGTCATGATGGCCGCGGTCATCGGCGTGAGCGTTCCATTCGGGACCGGGCTGTTTCCATGCTCATAGCCGAACCGGAGCGAGGTGCTCTCCGTCAGCATCCGCTCGACGCCGCCGTGGAAGGAGTATTGATCTTTCCAGTTCAGGGGCACGCCATCGATCAGCGACGTGGAGTTCAAAAAAGCGGCGCTGTTCAGTGTCGCGTTGGTCCCGTTGGTCAGTGTGACCGGCAAAGTGGTGAACGCATTGCTCCAGTTGACCCAATCGGTCTGGAAAGCAAGAGTCCAGCGCGGGTTGACGTGCCAGGCGATATTGGCGTTCACCGACTGCGGCAGGATATTTTTCACCGACGCGTTATAAGAAAAGGCCGTCGCCGCTGTTCCTGGCGGAGCCCCAAACACAGCGTAAGCATTGCCGGAAGCAAGGCCGTTGGTGACGATCACGGTGTGCGATTTCCAGGCCACACCAAGATCCACGTTCTTGGTGGGCTCGAACATCGCGCCGACGCTCATGTTCCAGCCCGTGCCGTACGTGTGGAGATCCAACAGAGTCTTGTAACCCGCCAGGACCGGCTGGCTCTGAAAGATGTACGGGGCCTGGAGAGTGTTTGAGTTGTAGTCGGCGCCCGCGGTCATGCCGACAGACAGTTTATGGCTGAATGCGTAGCTCAGCCCCGCCATGGCGCGGCCTGCGAGAATGGCGGATTTGTTTTCCTGCATTCCGTAGGTCACGCCGCCCTTGCCCGGAGCGTCCATGTAATTCCAGTCCGAAACCGAGACCATGTCAGGCGCGAAACCGACGCCGAAGCTGAAGCGCGATTTTCCGATCGGCATGCCGAACGCGCCGTAAGGAATGACGCCCGGCGCCGTGGTCATTGGAGAGTTCGTGTTGGCCGAATTGCTGAAAGAGCCGCGGGCGAACACCGCAGACATGCTCAAATCCAGCGTCGGGCTGCTGAGATACGTCAAACCCGCGGGGTTGGTGGTGAGAGCGCCGATGGCATCCGAGGTGGACGGGACGTAAACGCCGCCGAGGGCCAACGATCGCGTGCTCGCCGAATTCCAGTAAAAATCCTGCGCGGAGGCTGAAACGGAAAGGAATGCGAATACGATGAATAACAGGAAAAAGCTTCTGCGGAAATTCATTTCGGTGCTGCTCCTTTTTTGAGTTATTTTGCAACTGCAATTTCCGGCTGGGTGAAAGCCAGCGGATCGGAATTCGTTTTGGAAGCGATCAGCGCTTCGACGCACGGCAGATCGAGCGCGTGCGGCGCATCGCCGCGCAACATTTGAAAAACTTTTTCCAGCGGAATGCCGTCCCGGTAGGGCCGTTTGGCATGGAGCGCGTCGAAAATGTCCGCCACCGCCAGGATCCGTGCAAAGCGGGAAAGCTGCTCCGAACCCCAGCCGCGCCAGTAACCGGACCCATCCAGTTTTTCGTGATGAGCGGCGGCATCCTGGCTGAGCCGGTCGAAACCGGGAATTTTTTTGAGAATCTCGAGCGTGAAGTACGGATGGGCCTTGATGGAGATCCATTCCTCATTCGTCAGCTTGCCGGGCTTCTCCAGAATCGAATTTGGAACGCTCAATTTGCCGATGTCGTGGAGCAGCGCGGCCCTGCGGAGCTGCTTCAAGCCCTTGGCGTTCATGCCGAACCACTGCCCGATTTCCACGGCTGCGTCCGCGACACCGCTGGAATGGCGATAGGTAAATGGCGACTTGGCGTCGATGACCTCCGCAAACGCGGTGCAGATCTTGTCGACCGAGTCCTCAGTGGCCGTCACGCGGCGGTTTTCCGGTTCAATCGATGCAATCTTCCGAAGCAGGTTTCTGTCGTCCAGCCCATCCCATAGTGCCCCGGAATTTGCCAGAGAAGCGGCCGCCTTCACCAGATCGGGATCAAACCAGCGGCCGCTGCGCTTCTGCGCGGCCTCCAGCGCGACGTTGGGTCCTTTGGCTGTGAAAAAAACATCCAGCGTCTGCGAGAGATTTGCGATTCTGGAGAACAGGGGAATTTCGTGCCTGCGGAGACCGTCGGGATAGCCGCGTCCATTCCAGTGCTCGTCCAGATTGTAAATGCCGGTGGAAACGGAATCGGAAAATCCCAGTTGCTTGGCGATATACGATCCGCGCTCGCAGCGAATCTTGACCAGCGTGCAGGAGTCCTGTTGCTGCGTCGCGGCCACCTGGAAGAGTCTTTGCATGCGCTGCAAGAAAGGCATGCCAGTGGCAACATGAGTTAAGGCGTAGTGCAAGCTCTCCCAACCCACGCGCGTCCAGTCCGTCGTTTTCACGTCGCCTTTGGCGCGAATTTCGTCCGCGTTCAGGATATGGAAGAGACGCGAGGCGTTGCTGCTGCATCCCGCATCTTTGAGCAGCAGCGCATAATAAAGGTCGGCTTGATCGTCCGCGCTCACGCCAATCTGCTGCGCCAGCCGCATCCCAATCATGCAGGCTCGAACGGAATGCCCCATGGCCTGGCCTTCGGTCAGGTCAAGGGCGTAAGAAAGCGCGGAAATAATCTCGGAAAGGCGGATCGAGGAGGGCGCCTCATTGCGTTCAACGTTGGAAAGCTCCTGGGGATTTCGGTCGTTTGCGTTGAAGGGCGCCATGGGACTCCTGTAAACCTTACCAATCCGGGGTGGCCATTTCGCTATCTTGAAACCATGGTCGATCCCGTATAGGGACTGTACGTAATAGGACTTTCTTTCCATATGGAACAACTGGTTCATTTTGGGAGGGACAAAAGTACTGGGGTCAAGAAATTGAAAACACACCACTTACACTACTGCACCAAAGTTATATCTGCCTTTTGTTACCATGCGTGTTATACATGGCGAGGACAAAGGTTTTCCTGAGGACTTGAGGCGGGAAAACTCGGGCACAAAAAAACCGGGGAGTCCGCCGCGGCGGGCTCCCCGGTTTGAGACTTGGATTCCTGAATGTATGGCGCGACTACCAGCGGCGGTCCCCACCGCCACCGCCGCCGCGATCGCCGCGGTCACGGTCCCTGCCTCCGCCACCACCGCCACGGCCACCACCGCCGCCCCCTCGCCCACCGCCACCGCCAAAGCCGCCACGGCCACCGCCGCCGCCCGGTCGCCCCCCGCCTCCACCGCCGCCCTCACGAGGAGGACGAGCTTCGTTGACGACAATGTTGCGGCCCATGAAATCGTGGCCGTTCAATCCCTGGATGGCGCGCTCGGCTTCCTCGTCGCTATTGACCTCGACAAATCCGAACCCGCGTGGTTGCCCTGAGAAACGGTCGCGCACCAGGGTAACATTCGCCGCGGTGACTCCCGTCTGAGTAAATAAAGCGCTGAGCTGCTCTTCGGTAGCCTGAAATGGCAGATTGCCGACGTAAAGTTTCTTCAATGCGAGACTCCTTCTGGCCGTGGCAATACGGACCCACGGAACCGGGGACTGAAGAGAGTAGGTTCGAGATCGGGGAACTTGGGCTGGGGCCCAGAACAATCCGACAAGAGACGCACTTCAGCACCGGGCGAATCTTGCTCCAAATTTGAACGTCCGTCAACAAAAAGATTAGAGTATAACTACATGTTAAATAGGTGGACCGTCAAATGACGGCGAACGCCACGCACCGCGCGAAATCCGTGAAATTTGATGGTAGGATGCGGCATCCTTTCCGGGAGAAAGATCGGAGAAATGGGGCCTATGCGCGGATTGATGATGGATTTTCCGCTTACCGTGCCGGCGCTGCTGGAACGCGCGGGCAATATTTTCGGCAACGTCGAAATCGTCACGCGGCGGCCGGACCGGAGGCTGGCGCGCTCCACCTGGCGGGACCTTTACCGGCGCTCGCGGCGACTGGCGAACGCTCTCACCGGACTCGGCCTGCGGCGCGGCGACCGCGTGGCCACGCTGCTGTGGAATCAGACGGAACACATGGAAGCGTATTTCGGCGTGCCGGTGGCGGGCGGCGTGCTGCACGCGCTGAATTTGCGCCTGCATCCCGATGAAATTTCCTTCATCGCGAACCATGCGGGCGACCGTTTTCTGATTGTCGACGACGTGCTGCTGCCCGTTTACGAGAAATTCCGCGACCGGGTAAAATTTGAGCGCGTGATCGTCGTGCCGTTCGGAGGCGGCGAGACCCCGGCTGGCTGCGACGGCTACGAGGAGTTGCTTGCAGGCGCGAGCGAAGATTTCACCTATCCGCAGCTGGACGAAAATGAAGCGGCGGCAATGTGCTACACCTCCGGCACGACGGGGCGCTCGAAGGGCGTCGTCTACTCGCACCGCGCCCTGGTGCTTCATTCGCTCGATTGTTGCGGCGTCAATTCCTTCGCCATTTCCGCGCGGGACACGGTATTGCAGGTCGCCTCGCTGTTTCATGCGAATGGGTGGGGCATCCCGTTTACTGCCGCCCTGGCCGGCGCGAAAGTGGTCCTGCCGGGGCCGTTCGCCGATGCCGAAGGAATCCTAGATTTGATTGAGCAGGAGCGTGTGACGGCTTCGCTCGGCGTGCCGACGATATTTTTCGGCGTCCTCGATGCGCTCGACAAATATCCGGGCCGCTGGAAATTTAACTGGCCGATCCGCCTGATGGTGGGCGGCGCGGCTTCGTCCGAAGCGCTGATGCGCGGCTTTGACCGCCATGGCATCACGCTGATCTGCTTGTTTGGCATGACGGAGACGACGCCGCACGCCACGTGTTCACAACTGCGCCCCCACATGGATTCGTGGAGCGAAGACAAGAAATACGCGCAACGCCTGAAGCAGGGCATCCCCGCGTCGATCGTGGAAGCGCGCATTATGCGGCCCGACGGCACGCCCGCACCACACGATGGCGCGACCGTCGGCGAGATCGAATTGCGCGGGCCGTGGATCGCCGCGGCCTACTACAATCTTCCGGAAGAATCGTGGAAGTGGTCGCCCGACGGTTGGCTGCGCACCGGCGACATGGGCCACATCGACGAAGACGGCTACCTCAAGCTGGTCGATCGCAGCAAGGACTTGATCAAGTCCGGCGGCGAGTGGATCAGTTCGCTCGACCTGGAAAACGCGCTGATGGGGCATCCCGCCGTGAAGGAAGCCGCCGTCATTGGCGTGCCCGCATCCGAAATGGCAGGAGCGCCCGCTGGCGGTCGTCGTGCTGAATGAAGGCGCGAAAGCGGATGCCGCGGAATTGCGCGAATTCCTGGCCGCCAAATTCGCGAAGTGGCAATTGCCCGATGGGTTTGTGTTCGCCAAGGAAATCCCGCGCACTTCGGTTGGGAAATTCCGAAAGACAGCTCTGCGCGAACAGTTTGTGGATTGGAAGTGGGAGGGCTGAATGGATTTGGGATTTAAGTAGCACAGGCTTCAGCCTGTGGGTTTCTGCCAATGCGCCCAGGCCGCTCGCGCCAGCCAAGATCAAATGGAACCCCACAGGCTGAAGGCCTGTGCTACTTAAAATCTAAGTTCGGTAGCTGGCGTTGATGTGGACGTATTCCTGCGTGAAATCGCAGGTCCACATGCGCGCGGCGCCGCTGCCGTTGTGCAAATCCACGACGATCGGAATATTTTTTTTGAGCAGGCGGCGATGCGCGGCGCGCTCGTCGAGCGGCAACGCGATCGAGTAGGACGCGCCTTTCGGCGGGCCGTACATTTTCATTCCACCCAGCCAAATTTCCGCATGGTCCGGATTGAAAGCCACGCCGGAGCGGCCGGCGGCGGCGAGGATCCGGCCCCAGTTTGGATCGGCGCCGGCGACAGCCGTCTTCACAAGCGAGGAGAGGGCGATGGTCTGCGCGACTTGCTTCGCGGCGGCGTCACTGGGCGCGCCGCGCACTTCGATTTCGACCACGTGCGTTGCGCCTTCGCCGTCCTCGACAATTCCGATCGCCAGGGCCTTGCAAACGTGTTCGAGCGCGGCGACGAATTTCGCGTAATCCGCTCCGGCCGCTTCGGTGATTTTCTTCGCGCCGCTCGCGCCGTTGGCAAGAACGAGCAACGTGTCGTTCGTCGAGCTGTCCCCGTCCACCGTGATGGAATTGAATGTGCGGCCCACAACGTCGCGCAACGCGACGTCGAGGACGCCGGGCTCGATCGCGGCGTCGGTAACGACGAACGAAAGCATCGTCGCCATGTTCGGGTGAATCATTCCCGCGCCCTTGGCGCAACCGGCGACGCGCACGGTTTTCCCGCCCATGCGGCAGGTTGCGGCGGCGCGCTTCGGACGCGTGTCCGTGGTCATGATCGCGCGCGTCAGGCCGTCGAAAGCCCGCGGCGAAAATGCGAGCGTCTTGGCAAGGCCCGGCACGGCTTTCAGGATGCGCTCGACAGGCAGCGGCACGCCGATCACTCCGGTCGAGCAGACGACCACTTGCTGTGCGCCGCAGCCGAGGAGTTCCGCGACCCGGTCGGCGGTTGCGCGAGAGGCGACCATGCCGCCCGGCCCGACCGAACAGTTGGCGTTCCCGGAATTGACGATGACCGCGCGCATCGCGCCCGCCGACGCGCGAACGTGCTCGCGCGAGAGGACGACCGGCGGCGCCTGCACGAGATTTTGCGTGAAGACCGCGGCGGCCGAAGCCGGAGGATCGGAAACGATCAGCGCGACGTCCAGCGTCCCCGTGTGGCCGCGCTTCTTGAGGCCGCAGGACGCCGAAGCAAAACGAAACCCGCGCGGCAGGGCGCGGGCCGATGGAAGTTCGGTCATTTTTCAGTTCACCATGAAGTTCGTAATCGTTTGCTGTAGCTCGGGTCTTCAGACCCGAGGGTTTTCTCGATGCTCAGGCAAGGCCTCGTCCGCCGCGGCGGACGAGCTACAAATTCCTGCTACAACATCGTGAGCGCTATCCCCGCTCCGCTCAGGACAGGGAGCAATTCGCGCTCGGGACAGACGACCGCGACCGTGGCGATCAGGTTGCACGTCCGCTCCTTGGGACAGGTGACGCAATCGCGCTCGATTTTTTCAGGCACAATTTGCCGCGGCCCGGGCGTGAAACCGTAGCGCGAGAAAAATTCCGGCCGGTGCGTCACGGCAAACAGGCGCGCGATCTTGCGCCGCCGCGCCGTGTCCATGGCGGCCTTCATCAAGCGGTCGCCGACGTTGCGGCCCTGCCCGCGCGCGTCGGGTGCGACCGCGAGCGAGCGGATTTCGGCGAGGTCCGGGCCGTACGGTTCGAGCGCCACGCAGCCGAGTACTTTTTCTTCTTTGCCGCGTTTTTCGACGAGCACGAGGAACCGCGCGATGTGTTCGCGGATTTCCGCCTCGGTGCGCGGGAGCAGAAGTCCCTCGCCCGCATAGTGCGCGATCACGCGGTGCACCGCGGCGGCATCGCTCATTCGAGCCTTGCGCGCCCTCATGATCTTTTCTCCAGCGCGGCCAAGCGCTCTTTCGCCGCGGCGATCGCGCCGCGAACGCGCGCCGGCGCGGTGCCGCCTTCCACGTCGGGGCCGGCCAGCGCGGATTCGAGCTTCAACGCATCGTAAAAATCCTTGCCGAACAGCGGCGAAAACTTTTGCAGCGTTTCGAGCGGCAGCGCGGAGAATGGTTTTCCTCCGCGCTCGGCCTCGCGGACGATCTGCCCGACAATTTCGTGCGCCTGGCGGAACGGCGCGCCTTGCCGCACAAGATAGTGCGCGGCTTCCGTGGCGAGCAGCGCGGGATCGGAGGCCGCTTCGCGCAGGCGCGCTTCGTTCGGGCGCGTCGCGGCGACGGCGCCCGCGGCGACGTCCAGCATGGCGATCGCCTGGTCGTGCGCGGCAAAGACAGGTTCTTTGTCTTCCTGCAAATCGCGCTGATAGCTCGACGGCAGCCCTTTCAAAATCGTCAGCAGCGTGTGCAGCGACGCGGTGACGCGGCCCGTCTTGCCGCGCAGAAGTTCCCACGCGTCGGGATTTTTCTTCTGCGGCATCAGGCTGCTGCCCGTCGAAAATTCGTCGGCAAGAACGATGAATCCGAACTCCTGCGACGCAAACAAAACGAAATCCTCGGCGAGGCGCGAGAGATGCGTCGCGATCACGGCCAGCGCATACAGATAATCGAGCGCGAAGTCGCGGTCGCTCGCTGCGTCCAGGCTGTTGGCCGTCGGCCGCGCGAAACCCAGTTCGCGCGCGATGGCGCCGCGATCGACATCGAGCGCGCAGCCCGCGAGCGCGCCCGAGCCCATCGGGCAGGCGTCCGCCATCGCTTCGGCGCCATCGAGGCGCACGATATCGCGGAAAAACGCTTCGGCATGCGCGAGCAGGAAATGCGAAAACAGAATCGGCTGCGCGTGCTGCATGTGCGTCATGCCGGGCATGGGAATTCCCAGCG